>CAVZTB010000001.1:0-65804 GCA_963778095.1 uncultured Actinomycetota bacterium
GATCGCGACGATGATGGCGATCGCGATGAGGGCGACCAGCAGGCCGTACTCGACGGCCGAGGCGCCGCGCTCGGTCTTCGTCATGGCGGTGAGGCGGATCTTGAGGTACTCGAATGCGTCGAACATGGTGGCTTCTCCCAGATGGTGATGTCTGGTTGCCGGCCCATGGCCAGCCCCGGCACCTTCTATGAGGCAGCCGGGGAGAGGCAGCGCGCATCGGTCGAACGGGCTCCGGTCGGTTCCCGATCGAGTCACCCGGAGGGTCCGAAGGGCTATTAGCCCGTGAACTCCGCAAATCGGACACTGATCTGCTAGACCGATGCTGGGCAGCGGCCACGGGGGTGGGCTAGCAGGTGTCGCCGGGGGGCGGCGACCGAGTTGCAGGTCATCTGGAACATGCCGGTGGTCGCCTTGCCGAAGGCGGTGACCGACTGACGATGACGATGGCGATGAGCGCGGCGAGCAGGGCGTACTCGACCGAGCTCGCGCCTCGCTCGGTGCCGGTGCGTGCACGGTCCCGGGCTGGTCCGGGGACTTCATGGTGCCACCCAAAAATGGTCGGTGGTCGCCACGTTGCACGTGACGACCACCGAAGCTGAGTCGATCAGGAGCGAGGCTGCTCGTCGGTCTTGTTGAAGACGCCGGACAGGTTCTTGCCGAGCAGCGTGACGGCGACGATGATGATGATGGCGATGAGGGCGACCAGCAGGCCGTACTCAACGGCGGACGCACCGCGCTCGGTCTTGCACTTGGCGGCGAGCTGGATGCGGAGGTACTCGACTGCTTCGATCATTGCGTGTGTCTCCCAAGGTGATGTCTGGTCCGCCGGTCCGCAGGTGGATCCGACAACTAAAGAATGACATCGGGCGCGGTGGGAGACATCGGGCGAACGGTCGCTAACCGGTCGCCGGTCGGGTGAGCGCGGGTCTACCCGAAAGGACTATTCAGTCCCGTTTGTCGTCACTCTGCGAGATCGTCCGCTAGAAGACCGGATCGCACGGCTTTCATGATGGCGTCCGCACGGTTGGAGGCACCGAGCTTCTCGTAGATCTTGGAGATGTGCGTCTTCGCCGTCGAGTCGCTCACGAAGATCGACCGGGCGATGGCCGAGACGCTGAACCCGCGGGCCAGCAGGCTGAGCACCTCGGACTCGCGCTGGGTCAGCTGCGGGCCCGCCGGGGTCATCCGGCGCCGCATGGCGCCGGCCAGGTCGGCGGCGGTGAACGAGCGCGGGGAGACCAGCGCGTGCCGGGCGGCGGCGACCACCTCGTCGGAGGGGGCGTCCTTGGCCACGAAGGCCGACGCGCCAGCCTCCAGCGCCGCGAACAGCTGCTCGTCGCCGGCGTACATGGTCAGCACGACGATGCCCGTGTCGTGGCCCTCGGAGCGGATCTGCTTGACCAGGTCGAGGCCGGTGCCGTCGGGGAGCCGGACGTCGGTGATGACCACGTCGGGCTTGAGCGAGGCGAAGAGGCGCAGCCCCTCGGCGACGGATGCGGCCTGGCCGACGACCACGAAGTCGTCTGCGCGCTCGAAGGCGCGAGCCAGCCCCTGGCGGATCAGGTCGTGGTCGTCGATCAGGAGGACACGCGTCGGCACCTCGGTCATGGGCTTACAGGCCTTCGGTCGAGAGGGAACTCTTCTCGGCAACCTTAACCTGAACGACGGTTCCGCGGGGTTTGTCCGCCTCGGACTCGCTGGTGACTTCGAGACTGGCGTCGATGCGCTGGGCGCGCTCGCGCATGATCGAGATGCCGTAGGAGTCGTCGCGGCGGCCCGTGATGCCCTGTCCGTCGTCGCGGATCGTCAGGCTCGCGCGCGGCGGGTCGGTCCAGCAGTCCACCCACAGGTTGCGCGCCGAGGCGTGCTTGCGGGCGTTGGTGATCGCCTCCTGGGCGATGCGGAGCAGCTCGCCCTCGACGGCGGGCGACGAGCCGGGTGGGCGCCTCGTTGAGGGTCAGGTGCACGGTGAGGTCGGACTTCGCGCCGACCTGGCGCACGTAGTCGGAGAGCGCCGATCCGAGGCCGTTGGTGGCGGAGACGTCGCTGCGCAGGTCGAAGATCGACAGCCGCAGGTCGGCGACGACCCGGGACAGCTCGCCCCGGAGGTCGCGCAGTCCCTGCGCCACCACGGGGTCGCGGGTCGTCGAGGCCATGTGGTCCACGACGTAGCCGAGCGAGGCCACCTCCTGGGCGATGCCGTCGTGGATCTCGCGGGCCAGCCGCTGCCGCTCGTCGGCGGTGGCCATCGTGCGGATCTCGTCGAACACCAGGGCGGTGTCGAGGCGCATGCTGTGGGCGTCGACCTCGTGCATCAGCGCGCGACGACCGCGCCCGGGTCCGGCGCCGCGACGCCCGAGGAGACGGCGACGCCGATCATCCGGTTGCCGATCCGCAGCGGCAGGACGATGCGGTGCCGGGCCTCGCGGTTGCCGGACGGGACGACGCCCTGCACCGGCTCCATCTCCGCCCAGCACTGCTCGACCATCGGGTCGTTGGGCACCAGGATCTGCTGGGCGCCGATGCCGCGGTAGCCGAGCGGCACCAGGATCGAGCCCTTCATCTTCACGAAGACGGCGCTGTAGCTGTCGTCGAGCGTCTCGTGCATCGACGCCATCAGCTGGGCCGCCATGCCGTCCGAGTCGAGGCCCGCGGACAGGCGGCGGGTGACGCTCCGCAGCTGGGTGAGCAGCTGGCGGGCGGACTCGTAGTGGCTGTCCCGGTCGACCGGGCCCTGCGAGATGCCGAGGCTCCGCGCCCAGATGCCGAGCAGGCCGCCACCGAAGTTGGTCAGCAGCCAGGGCGCCAGGCTCACGGCGCGCTCGCCGGCGTCGACGAAGCCCGACGAGGCGAGCGGGACGACCAGGATCGCGACGACCTGCGCCAGCATCGCGACCAGCGACCCCGGGGAGGCCGCGGAACAGGCCGGCGAGCAGCGGCAGCACGACCAGGTAGGGCATCAGGACGACCGACGACGGGAAGGTCAGCGCCATCGACCAGGCCGACCAGGACGGTCTCGGCGGTCAGGGACGAGCAGCGTGGTGCGGCCGGTGGCGTAGGAGACGTACGCCGACATGGCGCCGATGACGCAGACCGCGATGACGGTCTGGATCGTCGTCGCGTCACCGGCCACCACGCTCAGGCCGAGGATGGCGGCGAGGCAGAAGACGCGGCTGGTGATGGCGACTTGCTCGCGCTGGCTCAATTCAGCGCTCCGCCTCCGCCGAAGACGCCCATCATCCCGATGACGGCGGGGCCGATGACGGCGACGAACAGCGAGGGCAGGATGAAGCAGCACCAGCGGGATCATGATCTTGACCGGGATCTTCTGGGCGGCCTCCTCCGCCTTCTGGCGGCGCTTGACGCGCATCTCGC
Source organism: uncultured Actinomycetota bacterium (assembly GCA_963778095.1). Classification (GTDB taxonomy): domain Bacteria; phylum Actinomycetota; class Actinomycetes; order Propionibacteriales; family Nocardioidaceae; genus Nocardioides_B. Next base: position 3,376 of record CAVZTB010000001.1, read on the forward strand.
TGGACTGCACGCGCAGCACCTGGCCGACCGGGATGCCGAAGGCGTCGGCCTGCACCATGGCGGAGCAGAAGCTGCGCAGGTCGGGCAGGTTGCTGCGCTCACCGAGCGCGCGCAGGGCGTTGGAGCGGCCGAGGCCGATCTGCATCTCCTGCAGCACGCGGGCGAACTCGTTGGCCAGCGGACCGTCGGTGTTGCGCGCCACCTGGGAGAGCGCGGAGTCGAAGCCGAGGCCCGGCCTCGACCGAGATCGTGAGCAGGTCGAGGGCGTCCGGGCAGCGCGCGCTCCATCTTCGCGGTGCGGTCGTAGCCCTTCTGGTAGAGGTAGAGGTTCGGTCCGTAGTAGCCGACGACGCACGCCGATGACGCCCGGCGCCGGCGGTGAAGCCGATGCCCTTGCCGAGCAGGACGCCGAACAGCACGCCGAGCACGAGGCCGACGCCGATGCCGACGCCTTGAGCGACGAGCACGCGGTCGACGGTCCAGCCGGGCGGGTTGCCGGCCACGTTGAGCTTGGCGAGGATCCGCTCGTTGTAGTCCGACGGGGTCAGCCGCCGCCCGAGCGCGGTGAACCGGTCGATGAAGGGGTCGAGGACCCGGTCCTGGAACCCCGGCTCGATCTCGTCCTGGAGCGCCTGGGGCGCCGCCGAGAACGCCTCGACGACGGCCAGCGACTTGGAGACGCCGCGGGCCTCGTTGGTGAACACCCCGACGGCGGTGAGGGACGAGGAAGATGCCGGCGAAGATCCCGACGATGCCGGTCGATCAGCAGGACGGTGGTGACGGTCATCAGACCTCCAGCTTGATCATGCGGCTCATCATGAAGTACCCGAGGCCCATCATCATGCACATCACGCCCAGCATGACGTAGCCGATGCCGGTCGTGTACAGCGGACGCAGGTACGTCACGGTTCGTGAAGAACTCGTAGGCCATGATGCCCGGCGGCAGCGCCAGCAGGATGTACGCCGAGAAGCGACCCTCCGCCGAGAGCGACTTGACCTGGCGACGCAGGTAGTCACGCTCGCGGAGGGTGGCCGCGACCTGCAGCAGCAGCTCGGCCAGGTTGCCACCGACCTCGCGCTGGATGCGGATCGCCATGACGGTCCACTCGAAGTCGTCGCTCATCATCCGCTCACCGATGGACTCGAGCGCATCCTCGATGGAGACACCGAGCCGGGTCTCGACGAGGGCGCGGCGGAACTCGGTCGCCATCGGCTCGGCGCCCTCGCGGACGATGGTGTCCATGCCCTGCGGCAGCGACAGGCCGGCCTGGAGGCTGCCCGCCATCAGCTGCAAGGGTGGGCGGCGAGCTGCTCGTTGAACGCCTTGAGCCGCTTGGACTGCTTGCGGCCCAGGTAGATCCACGGGACCAGGATGCCCGAGCAGCGAGCCCGACCGCCGCGAAGATCAGCGAACCGCCGGTGATCAGGAAGCACGACCGCGGTCGCGCCGACGGCGATGCCCGCGTGGATCAGCAGCCACTCGGCCGGCTTGATGGCCATGCCGCCGGCCTCGAGCTTGTCGCCGAGCCGGACCTCGAGGCCCTTGTTGCTCTCGAGCGCCTTGGACGCGATGCCCGACGGCCTGGGCCGTGACGCCCTGCGGGCCCGGCGTCGGCGACGCGCTTGCCGGCGCCCTTGCGGGTGTACGGCGCGATGGTGGTCTCGAGACCCTCCGGCTTCTTGCCGAGCCCGCCGAAGAGGATGACCAGCAGGACCAGCACACCGCCGCCGAGGGCGAGCAGCCCGGCCACTCATGACGTTGCTGGTGAGGGTCGAGGCCGGTGGGCGGAGCGGTCAGCGTGCGTCGACGGCTTCACCGCGGGCGGGTGCGGCCGACTCGCGGGGCAGGGTCACGAACGCGGCGTCGGTGTAGCTCTCGTCGCCGGCGTCGACCGAGACCGACAGGGTGCCTTCCTTGGCGCTCGCCGGCGGGCGGTGTCGCGGTCACCAGGATCTGCTTGGCCAGCGACTTGCGCCTCGCTCGCGAAGACCGTCGCCGAGGGCCTTCGGGTCGGTGGCGCTGATGACGGTGCCGCCACCGGCGTCCGAGAGCGGCTGGAGCAGCGTCTCGTCGCCGGCCGACTGCGCCAGGGCGACGACGTCCACCTTGACGTCCGCCTTCTTGATGGCGGCCGTGACCGTCGGTCGAGCTTGGTCGTCGAGGTGTCCCGGCCGTCGGACAGCACGATGATGCTGCGCTGGCCCTCCTTGCCCGTCGTCGGCGACGGCCTGCGTGAGGCCGTCGTACAGGAAGGTGCCGTAGGACAGCTTCGAGCCCGTCGATCACGGACTTGGAGGCGTCCCGGTCGGTCGTCGGCTCCTGCGCGACGGTCACCTTGCCGGCGAACGTCACGATGCCGACGTAGAGGTCGGGGGAGACCGAGTCGAGGAAGGTCTGTGCGGCGGCCTTCGCCTCGGTGAACTTGCCGTTGGCGGCCATGCTCTCGCTGACGTCGATGGCCAGGATCGCGGTACGACGGACGGTCTTGGTCGTCGAGGCCAGGGCGGCCGTCGCGTCGAGCGTCGGTGCCGTCGAGCGACACGTTGAGCGACTCGAGGTCGGGCGCGGTGTCCCGGCTCCCGGCAGGGAGTAGAGGACCTGGAGCTTGCCGTCCTTGGTCTCGACGTGGTCGATGTTGCCCTCGCGCGGCGGACGCCGGGAAGGCGACCGCCGTGAGCAGGACGGCGACGGTCGCGCAGATCGCCGCGCGTCCACACGAGCTCGGCGCCGAGCAGGCCGAAGACGCATCGCTCAGACACCGTCCATCGCGAACAGCATCGGGTCGACCTGCACGTTGGCGTGCGCGAGCTTCTCGATGAACTTCGGGCGCAGACCGGTGGCGCGCAGCCGGCCGAGGGTCTTGCCGTTCTCGTCGAAGCCGGCCGAGTGGTCGTAGATGAAGACGTCCTGGAGGGTGATCACGTCGCCCTCCATGCGCTCGACCTCGGTCACGTGCGTGATGCGCCGCGAGCCGTCCTTGAGGCGGCTCTGGTGCACGATCAGGTCGACCGCGGAGGCGACCTGCTCGCGGATCGCGCGGATCGGCAGGTCCATGCCGGCCATCAGCACCATCGTCTCGATGCGGGAGAGCGTGTCGCGAGGGCCGTTGGAGTGGACGGTGCAGAGCGAGCCGTCGTGACCGGTGTTCATGGCCTGGAGCATGTCGAGCGCCGAGGCGTCGCGGACCTCGCCGACGACGATGCGGTCGGGTCGCATGCGCAGGGTGTTCTTGACCAGGTCGCGGATGTCGATCGCGCCCTTGCCCTCGATGTTGGAGGGGCGGGACTCGAGCCGCAGCACGTGGTCCTGGTGGAGCTGGAGCTCGGCGGCGTCCTCGATGGTGACGATGCGCTCGTCGGTCGGGATGAACGAGGAGAGCACGTTGAGGGTCGTCGTCTTGCCGGAGCCGGTGCTGCCGGACACGATGATGTTCAGCCGTCCCTTGACGCAGGCGGAGAGGAAGTCGGCGGTGCGCTGCGAGTAGGTGCCGAACGCGACGAGGTCGTCGGTGGTGTACGGGTCGGCCGAGAACTTACGGATGGTGAGCAGCGACCCGTCGACCGCGAGCGGCGGGATGACCGCGTTGACACGGCTGCCGTCGGGGAGGCGGGCGTCCACCATCGGGCTCGACTCGTCGACGCGACGGCCGATGCGGGACACGATCTTGTCGATCGTGCGACGCAGGTGCGCCTCGTCGGTGAAGTGGCCCTCGACCTTGACCAGCCGGCCACCACGCTCGATGTAGATGCTGTTGGGGCCGTTGACCATGACCTCGGTGAGGTCCGGGTCGCGCAGGAAGGGCTCGATCGGGCCGTAGCCGAGGATGTCGTCGGCGATCTCCTGGGAGATGCGGGTGCGCTCGGCCGTGGTCAGCAGGATGTCCTCGGCCTGCATGGCCTCCTGCAGGGCGCCCTTGACCATGTGCTCGAGCTCGGTCTGGGTCAGCTCCGCGTCGTACAGCTTCGGGCCGAGCTGCTGGAGCAGGGTGTTGTGGACCTGGGACTTGAGGTCGCCGTAGTCGTTCTCGGCCTTGACCTCCTCCTTGCCCCGACGCTCGTTCTTGCTCATCGTCGCCATGGCGTCGTTCGAGGTCGGGAGGGTGACCCGATCGCGGGACGCGGCGGCGAGCCGGTCAGCGAGACTGCTCATGGCTTATCTACCGTTCCGACGGAGAAGGGATCGCTTGGGTGCCGGGCGTGGCGTGCTTCTTGTCCCCGTCGCGTCGGCTCCGAGGCGGTCGCCCCGGAGACGGCGATGCTGCGGGCGAGCTTGTTGATGGCCTGGCTCACGGGGTGCCGTGGCTGGGCGCTGATGATCGGTTCACCGGAGTTGGTCGCGTGGGCGACCTGGGAGGACGTGGGGATCGCCTGGGAGATGGTCATGCCCGAGCGTGGTCTCGACCTTCTCCGGGGTGAGTCCGACCTTGTCGTCGGCCCGGTTGAGGATCAGGCGACGGCGCGGCTTCGGGAAGTTGAGCAGGTCGAGGGTCTCGACGGCGACCTTGACGTTCTTCAGGGTCGGCACGTCGAGGGTGGTCACGAGCAGCATCTCGTCGGTCTCGTCGAACGCCTGGAGGGCGTACTCGTCGAAGGACGGGCTGGTGTCGACCACCACGTAGTCGAAGTTCGACTTGAGCAGGTTGAGGATCCTGCCCGACGAGGCTCGGCGGGATGCTGTCCTTGGCGTCGGGCTGCACCGGCGCCACCAGGGCCGAGAAGCTCGCCGCGGTAGTCGGTGAGCAGCGGCTCGAGGACCGTGAAGTCGAGGCCGCTCTCGAGGTGCACGGTGTCGGCGATGGTGCGGGCCGGGAACAGCTGCAGCGTGATCGCGACGTCACCGAAGGCCAGGTCGAGGTCGACCAGGGCGACGCGCTTGGCGCCCTTCTCGCTCAGGGCCAGGGCGAGGTTGACCGCGATCGTGGTCTTGCCGACGCCACCCTTGGGGGAGAAGACGGTGACCTGCCGGCCGCGGGTGCCGCTGGCGACGGGGACGCCGCCGTTGAGCGCCTGCCAGACCTGCTGGGCCCGCGTGACCGCGGCGCCCAGGCCGGTGAGGTCGCGCTCGTCGACGACCTCGCGCATGCCGGAGCGCAGGGCCTCGGCCAGCACGCTGGTGTCGACCCGGCGACGGATCAGGATGACGCTGACCGACGGGACGGGTGACCCGCAGCGTGTCGGCGAGGGCGGCGGAGGCCTCCAGGTCCACGGCCGGGCCGAGGACGATGGCGTACTCGTTGGGGGAGTCGGCGAGGAAGCGCTTGAGCTCCTCGAGGCTGCCGACGACCTGCGAGTCGCTCGCCGGTGACGGACGTGAAGAGGTCCGCGTTGGCTCGGTTGTTCTCGACGACGATGGGCATCCCGGATCACCGGAAGAGGTTGTTGGTGTTGACGCCGGGACCGGACTTGAGCTGGTCGCCTTGTCGTTCGCCAGGGCGAACGTGAGCGCGCCCTTGCGTCGCTGCGTACATGATCTTCTCCGCGTCGTTCTGGGAGGCGGCCAGGGTGAACAGGGTCTTGGGCAGCGCCTCGGTGGTCTGGGCGCCGGCCGGGTTCGTGGTCGTGGTGGGGACGACCGTGGTGGTGCCGATCGCGATCACCTTGACCGCCGGCAGCAGCAGCCGGGTCGCGCCGTCGTCCTTGGGGTTCGGGCTGGCGATGAAGATCGCGACCGACGAGCCCGGCGTCACGAAGCCGGCGACGCGGCCGGTGTCGGACAGCGTGACCGAGATGGCGATGTCGCCGTCCGGGATGGTCAGCGCGCTCTGCTCGCCGGACTCGCCGAACTTGGCGGTGATGATCTGCTCGTTGGGGTAGATCGCGGCCGAGCGCGACCTTGGTCTCGAGCCCGCTGGCGGAGTTCACCGCGCCGGCCAGGACCTGGGCACGGGGGACCGTGCCGACCTGGATCTTGCCCGCGGCCTGCGCGGCGGCCATGGTCTCGCCCGGGTTGATCTGGACGACGGCCTTGAGCACCTGCACCGGCGCCTGGTTCGCCTCGGCCCGGTTGTCGGCGCCCCTCACGTAGAGGAACACCATGCCGGTGCCCAGCGCTGCGATGAGCGCCGCCACGATCAGGAGAACTGTCCTGCGTCCCATGCGAGTCTTCCCTCGAGTGCTCAAGTGGCTCTGGGAAGCAGCCGACCCACGCCCGAATGCAGGCGCGACGGTCGTTCTCCCAGGGTGGACCGAAATCGGTCCGAAGTTAAGGGTTGTACACCCGGGCCACCCGCGTCTCGCGAATGGTCGAAATAGTCCGGATGGCCCACTCCAGGTGGCTGTTCGGTTGGTCCGAGATGTCGCCCGATGCGCCCGGATCTGCTAGGACTCGTAGAGCGCGGCGACCTCGCGCCGGAACTCCTGCATGACCAGGGTGCGCTTCAGCTTGAGGCTCGGCGTCAGGAGCCCCGCCTCCTCGGTCCAGTCGACCGGCAGCACGGTGAACCGACGGATCGACTCCGCCTGGGACACGGTCCGGTTGGCCTCGTCGACCGCCGTTCTGCACCTCGGCGCGCAGGTCGGGGTCGTCGACCAGGTCGCGCACGTCGGCGGGCTTGTCGCGGGCCTCCGCCCAGGGGCGCAGACGGCGTCCGGGTCGAGGGTGACCAGGGCGGCGATGAACGGCTGCCCGTCGCCGACGACCAGGCACTGGCTGACCAGCGGGTGCGACGCGCACCTGGTCCTCCAGCCCGGCGGGCGCGACGTTCTTGCCGCCCGCGGTCACCAGGATCTCCTTCTTGCGCCCGGTGATCCGCACGAAGCCCTCGTCGTCGATCTCGCCCAGGTCGCCGGTCCTCAGCCAGCCGTCCGTCCAGGGACTCCCCGGTCGACGCGGAGTCCTGCCAGTAGCCGGACTGCACCTGGCCGCCGCGCACCAGCAGCTCGCCGTCCTCGGCCACCTGGACGGTGGTGCCTCCCAGGGGGCGGCCGACCGTGCCGATCTTGAGGGCGTCCGGCACGTTGACGGTGACGGCCGCGGTGGTCTCGGTGAGGCCGTAGCCCTCCAGCACGGTCACGCCGATGCCGCGGTAGAAGTGGCCGAGCCGCTCGCCGAGGGGCGCCCCTCCCGACACGGCGTACGCGCACCGGCCGCCGAGCGCGGCCCGCAGCCGTGCAGTAGACCAGTCGCTCGAAGAGCGCGTGCCGGGTGCGCAGGACCCGTCCGGGACGACCGGTCTCCAGGGCCCGGCTGTAGGCGATGGCGGTGACCACGGCCCGGTCGAACAGCCGGCCCCGTCCGTCGGCCGCGGCCTTCTGGCTGGCCGAGTTGAAGAGCTTCTCGAAGACGCGCGGGACGGCGAGCAGGAACGTCGGGCGGAACGCCTCCAGGTCGGCCGGTCAGCCGGCGGATGTCGGGGGAGTAGCCCGAGCAGCACCCGCCGGCGTACGGCGCCCACCTGGATCACCCGGGCGAAGACGTGCGCGAGCGGCAGGAACAGCAGGGTCGAGGCGTCCTCGCCGGCGAACAGCTCGTCGAGCTCCTCGACGGCCGCGGAGAGCTCGTGCATGAAGTTGCCGTGGGTGAGCATGCAGCCCTTGGGCTGACCGGTCGTGCCGGAGGTGTAGATGATCGTGGCCAGGGACGAGGGGGTGAGGCCGGACCTGCCGTGGCCTCCAGCCGCCTCGTCGCCGACGCCGGCGCCCGCGGCCGCGAGCTGCGCGACGGCGCCGTCGTCGAGGCACCACACGTGCCGCAGCGGGCGGCCGGTCGCGGCGACCCGGCCGCGTGGTCCGTGGTCTCGACGACCGCGACGGCGGCTCCCGAGTCGGCGCAGCACCCAGTCCAGCTGGTCCGGGGAGGACGTCTCGTAGACCGGCACGGACACCGCGCCGGCGAACCAGATGGCGTAGTCCAGCAGCGTCCACTCGTAGCGGGTCCGCGACAGCAGGGCGACCCGGTCGCCCGGCGTCCGACCCCGGACGCGATCAGGCCCTTGGCGACCGCGACGACCTCGCCGTGGAACTCGGCCGCGGTGCGGTGCGACCAGGTCCGATCCGTCCCGGAACGCGAGGACCGGCTGGTCGGGGTGCTCGCGCGCGTTGGTGACCACGTCGTCGGTGAGCGAGCCGGTCGCGCGGGTGGCGCGGCCAGGGGGGTGGCGTACTCCCGCATGCACCGCCTCCGTGTGCTCGATTGGGCGATCGAATGGGTCGATCGGTCGGGCACACCCTATCGACCCCGGGCGAGGCTCTGGTGGCTCACCGGCGGAGCCGGTCGGCTAGTCTCGCTGGCGACCCAGGACCCGCGTACGTCGGAGGCAACGTGGCTGAGCAGACCACCTCGAGCATCGTGATCTCCGCCGACCCGGCGGCCGTCATGGCCGTGATCGCGGACTTCGAGTCCTACCCCGTCTGGGCGCAGGGCGTGAAGAAGGCCGAGCCCGTCGAAGCCGGGGCGGACGGCCGGCCCGACCAGGTCTACTTCGAGCTCGACGCCAGCCCGATCAAGGACGCCTACACGCTGGCCTACGACTGGTCCGGCGACGAGTCCGTCGCCTGGAGCCTGGTCGAGGGCAAGATGCTCAAGGCGATGGACGGCGCCTACGTCCTCGAGGACCGCGGCGACGGCAGCACCGAGGTCACCTACCGGCTCAAGGTCGACATCTCCATCCCGATGATCGGGATGCTCAAGCGCAAGGCCGAGAAGGTCATCATCGACACCGCGCTGAAGGGCCTGAAGAAGCGCGTCGAGTCGGTCTCCTGACGCCCCGGCCCGTGCGGATCGTCCTGTTCACCGGCAAGGGTGGCGTCGGCAAGACGACGGCCGCGGCCGGTACGGCGATGCTGGCCGCCCGCGCGGGTCACCGCACCCTGGTGCTGTCGACGGACGGCGCGCACTCGCTCGCGGACGCGTTCGGGGTGCCGATCGGCGCGGAGCCGACGCCGGTCGCCGAGCGGCTGTTCGTGCAGCAGGTCGACGTGCAACGGCGCTTCGAGCGCTCGTGGGACCGACATCGCAGGGTTACCTGCTCTCGGTCCTCGACGCGGCCGGCGTCGACCCGATCACCGCCGAGGAGCTGACCGTGATCCCGGGGGCCGAGGAGGTCCTCGCCCTGCTCGAGGTCCGCGCGCAGGTGCTGTCGGGGGAGTGGGACGTCGTGGTGGTGGACTGCGCCCCCACGGCCGAGACGCTGCGGCTGCTCGCGCTCCCGGAGGCGCTCGGGTGGTACATGGACCGGGTGTTCCCGGCGGAGCGGCGGATCGTCAAGGCGCTCCGGCCGGTGCTGGCCAAGGCGGCCGGTGTGCCGATGCCGCAGGACGGGGTCTTCGACGCGGTCGAGCGGCTGCACGGCGACCTGGAGGAGGTGCACGCGCTCCTCACCGGGGACGACGCGAGCGTGCGGCTGGTGCTGACGCCCGAGGCGGTGGTCGTCGCGGAGGCGCGGCGCTCGCTGACCACGCTGTCCCTGTTCGGCTACCGCGTCGACGGCGTGGTCGCCAACCGGGTGTTCCCCGACGGCGACGACGCGGACGAGTGGCGCTCGACCTGGGCCAAGGCGCAGGCAGGGGTGCTGTTCGAGGTCGAGCAGTCCTTCACCGGGCTGCCCGTCTGGCGGTCGACGTACCAGCCGGCGGAGCCCGTCGGCGTCGACGCGCTCGCGGACTTCGCCGAGGCGGCGTACGCCGGGGACGACCCGCTCGCGGCACCGACCGCGGAGCGGCCGATGACCATCACCCGCACCCGGTCGGGCGCCACCCTGCGGATCGCACTACCGTTTGTCGCCAAGTCCGACATCGACCTGGCACGACATGGAGACGAGCTCGTGGTGACCGTGGGTTCCTACCGTCGGCTGATCGCGCTGCCCGCAGCGCTCAGCCGGCACACGGTCGTGGGCGCACGCATCGAGGACGGCGCCCTGCAGGTCAGGTTCCGGGCGGAGGAGCCGTCGTGACGGGCCCGGGCGACGAGCGGCGGCGACGAGCCCGTCGGCAGCGTCACCGAGGAGGCCGTCAAGCTCCTGGGCGCGCTGCAGGACTGGGCCAAGGACAACGGCCGCGAGTACGCCGGAGCGGCGGCATCGGCCGCCGAGGGCGCCGCGTCCGCGATGCACCGGGTCAACGAGCACGTCGCGACCGGCGGCGCCGAGTGCACCTACTGCCCGGTGTGCCGGGTGATCTCGGCGGTCCGCGGCACGAGCCCGGAGGTCCGGGCGCACCTGTCGACGGCGGCGACGTCGTTGATGCACGCGGCCGCCGGGATGCTCGCGACCGACGTGCCCGACCGGTCCCGACGGTCCGAGGGCGTCCGTGCAGAAGATCGACCTGAACGACGACCCGAGCGACGAGTGGGAGGACGACTGATGGGGCTGGCTGTCGGGATCGACATCGGCGGGACCAAGATCGCCGGGGGCGTGGTCGACGAGCACGGCAAGATCCTGGCGACCGCACGCCGGGAGTCGCCCGCGACCGACACGGACGCCATCGAGCGCGACGTCGAGGACCTCGTCGCCGAGCTCCGGGCCGACCACGACGTGGTGGCCGTGGGGGTCGGTGCGGCCGGCTTCGTCGACTCGAAGCGGTCGACCGTGCTGTTCGCGCCCAACCTCGCCTGGCGCGACGAGCCGCTGCGCTCGGACCTCGAGAAGCGCATCGACCTGCCGGTCGTCGTCGAGAACGACGCCAACGCCGCGGCGTGGGGCGAGTTCACCTTCGGGGCGGGGGAGGACGTGCAGGACACCCTGCTGGTCACCGTCGGCACCGGGGTCGGCGGCGGGATCGTGCTCAACGGGCAGCTGCACCGCGGCGCCTTCGGGGTCGCCGCGGAGATCGGCCACATGCGCGTCGTGCCCGACGGCCGGATCTGCGGCTGCGGCAACCGCGGCTGCTGGGAGCAGTACGCCTCCGGCACCGCCCTGGTCCGCGACACCAAGGAGCAGGCCCGCCAGGGCTCGCTGATCGCGCGGTCCCTGGTCGACCGGGCCGGCGGCGTCGACGAGATCGACGGACCGCTCATCACCGAGGCGGCCCGCGACGGCGACTCCTTCGCCCAGGAGCAGCTCGCCTCGCTGGGCAAGTGGCTCGGCGAGGGCATCGCCAGCCTCACCGCGGTGCTCGACCCCGCGGTCGTGGTGATCGGTGGAGGCGTCTCCGAGGCCGGCGACCTGCTGCTGGAGCCGGTCCGCAGCCACTTCAAGGCCAACCTCACCGGCCGGCACTACCGTCCCGAGCTCGAGGTGCGGGCCGCGCTGCTCGGCAACAAGGCCGGGATGATCGGCGCGGCCGACCTGGCCCGTCGCCCCTGACCGGCGGCGACCGGGCCTACTGGTCGAGGCTGACGCCCTCGGGCGGCGTCGGGATGAAGGCACCGTTGACGACTGGTCAGGTTGACGCAGCCCTGGGTGCCGTTGCCGTAGAGCTGGTCCACGATGACGGGGCCGTTGGTCACGTTGATGCAGGAGTTGCCGGGGAACGTCATGAGCGCCTTGGGGGCGTAGATCGTGCCGGTGTAGAACGTGTTGCCGTTGCCCTGCATGGTGAGGTCGGCCTTGTTGTAGCGGTCGTAGAGGATGACGGCGCCGGCACGCCGAACGACACGGTGGTGGCGGGCGCCACCGGGGCGACCGGCGCCACGAGGCCCGGTCCCACGGCCGGGGTGGAGCCCGAGGCCGCCGTGGTCGCGACGTCGCCGTTCTTCGCGTCGAAGGCCGCCGCCGACCTCGGCGACCGGGGGGTTGGGCGACGGGTTGCCGGAGCCGTTGCCGCAGACCCGCGGCACTCCGCCGGAGCCGCGCAGGTGAAGTACAGCGTGACCCCGTTGCCGTTGAGCAGGGTGTTGTTGCCCAGCTGCCAGGTGCCGGTGATGACGTACAGGCCGGGCTGCAGGGTGCAGGTCCCGTTGGGGAACGAGTACGCCGGCGTAGATGCCAGGGCCCTGGGTGCACGGCGCGGTCTTCAGCCCCGAGTAGGTGTTCGCCGGCGGCAGGGTCATCGAGGTCGACCAGCGGGTCGGCGATCAGGTCGGCGTGCACGGCGGCGGGGCTGCAGCCGCTCGGGCAGGTGCCGGTGGCGGTGATCGACATGCCGGCCGGTGTCGTCGTCAGGCCTCCGCCGGGCCCGATGGAGGCGGAGCCGTTGAGGTGGACGGACCCGCCCGTGACGAGTGACGTCACCGTTGCCGAGGTCGCTGGTGCCGGTGCCGATGACGCAGAGACCGCAGGAGCGGCCGGTGCCGGGTTTCAGGGTGGCCCGGGCGTGGCTGTTGACCGAGATCGACCGGACCCCGGCGACCGGCGCCAGGCCGGTCTTGAACGTCTTGGGTGGCACGCGCACACGGACCTTGTAGGGCGCGGTCGTGCTGTCGGCCGAGGGAGTACGGCGCGTTCTGGCCGTAGAACGTGATGCACGGGGACTGCGCCGGTGACGTTGTAGCCGCCGGCGTCCTTGTCCGCGTCGACGCAGGACGGCCACAGGGCGTCGGTGGTGGAGAGGTTGGCGTTCGCGTAGTCCTTGACCGCCTTGATCGCGTCGGAGAAGCAGGGCGGGACGGACTGGCTCGTCGTGATCGTGCAGGCGTTGCTCTTGGGGTAGAGCATGTTGGCGCCGGCCAGCGAGGCCGAGTCGACCGCGTTCTGCGACGTGCGCCGGGTGTCCCGCGCGACGCCGAGGTCGATGACCATGGCGGCCACGACGAACAGGGCGAGGGAGCTCACCGCGACGATGACCGACACGAGGCCGCGCTCGGTGCGGCGGCGGGACCGGACGAGGCTCATGGCTGCCACGGCTGCTTGCACCAGTTCCAGTTCTGGCCGGCGGGCAGCGTGTCCTCGAGACGGAGGCGCCGGTGGGCAACGGGGTCGCGTCCTGCTCGACGGCCATCGTGGTCTGCGTCCGGATCCAGCCCTGGTTGGGCATCGGCACCAGGTTGATCGGGCCGTTGAAGCTGACCGCGGCGCACACCTTCAGGGCGTTGCCCTTGACCCAGGCCGGCGTGGACGGCGTCGCGGCCGCCGTCGGGTACCAGACCTTGATGTAGGTCGTGCCCATCAGGGCACCGACCTGCACCTTGGCGTTGCACCGGAGCTTGTCCATGTCGGTGGCGGCGGGCCGTGGTGCAGCCGTCGGGAACGTCTTGGTGACGCCCGCCCGGGCGGCCTCACGGACGCCCTGTCGGGCGCTGATCGAGTCGTTGAAGTACAGGCCGTACTGGATGATCGCGATCAGCAGCGTGAACAGGAGCGAGCTCACCAGGGCGAACTCGACGGCGGCAGCGCCGCCCTCGTTCCGCGCACGCTGGGGTCGACTCGATCGGTTCACGCATTGATGATGACGCACCCGGGGCCGGCGCCATGCCCGAATTGTAGAATTTAGCAAAGCGCACCGGTCCCGACCCGTCCCGCCGCCGTCCGACGATCGGCAGCGCGCCACGATTTTGCCATTGCGCGCCGCCCGCGGGCGTTCCCGGCGAGACTGGTGGGGTGGATGTGCACGTGGAGGAGCCCCGGACCGGCGACCGGGTCGAGCAGACCCCACCTCGGGACGAGGCCGATCTGGTCACCCGTGCGCTGCGGCTCTCGCCCCTGGTGCTGATGCTCCTGCTGCTCACCGTCGTGCTCGAGTACTCCGCGCTGCACCTCGACAACACCGACACCTGGTTCCACCTGACGCTCGGCGACCACTTCCGCGGCGACTGGTCGCTGGCCCACCCGGGAGCGCTCACGCCGTTCGCCACCAGCGACTGGCTGCCGACGCAGTGGTCCACGGAGATCGCCGCCAGCCTGGCCGAGAGCTGGTTCGGGCTGCCCGGGGTCGCCTGGCTGTTCGGGGCCCTCTACCTCGCGCTCGTCCTCACGACGTACGTCGTCTGCCGCCGTCGCGGCGCCGCGCTGCCGGCCGCCGTCATCACCACGCTGGTGGTGCTCGGGTCGGCCACCGCGCTCTCGGCCCGACCGCAGGTCGTCAGCCTCGTCCTGCTGGCCGTCACGGTCGACGCCTGGCTGCGGACCTGGGAGGACGGCCGGATCCGCTGGTGGCTGATCGCCCTCACCTGGGTCTGGGCCACCGCCCACGGCCTGTGGTCCGCCGGTGTCCTGGTGGGCTTCGTGGCCGTGCGTCGGCCTCGTCCTGGACCGCCGGGTGACCGGCAGGCGGGCGGCCCTCGCGTTCGCGGTGCCCCTGCTCTCGTTGCTCGCCACCGCCCTCGACCCCGGTCGGTCCGCGCCTGCTCACCTCGCAGTTCGCGGTGTCCGACCGCTCCGTCCCTGATCCCGGAGTGGGGGCCGACCTCGTTCCGGAGCATCGTCGGCGCTGGTGGTCGCCGCGATGCTCGCCTGGGTGGCCGTGCTGTGGGCCCGGCGCGGCGGCACCGCGTGGACCCCGCTGCTGCTGCTCCTGCTCGCCGCGGGCGAGATGCTGCTGGTCACCCGGATGGTGCCGCTGGCGGCCGTCACGCTCGCCCCGCTGCTGGCGAGGCGCCGTGGCGCAGGCGACGCCGCCCGCGCCCGACCCGCCGGATCGAGCGGCGCGTCGAACGCGGCGGTGCTGGGCGCTGGGCGCCGTCGGCTACCTGGTCGTGCTGGCCCTGCTCGTGCCGCACGACCGCGGACGCCGCCTGCCGGTGTGCCCGACCGCCTCGAGGGACGACTCGTCCGCGCTGCCCGACGGCAGCGTCGTCCTGGTCGACGACGGCATCGGCGCCTGGATGGAGTGGGCGGTCCCCGAGGTGGACCCGGTGATCGACGGGATGCTGGACGCCTACCCGGTCGGCTACATCCGCGACTTCTTCGACTTCCGGGACCTCCAGCCGGGCTGGCAGGACTTCGTCGACCGCAGCGGTGCGCGCGTCGCGGTCGTCCGCCGGGACGCCCCGGTGGCCGCCGCTCTCCAGGACCAGCTCGGCTGGCGGCGGGTGGCGACGGACGGCGCGTGGGTGTACCTGACGGCGGGTCCCGCGCAGCCGTGACGGTCGTGCGGGTGATGACCTACAACATCCTGCTCGGCGGACGCCGCGGGCAGCCGTTGTACGACGTGCTGCGGGCCGTCGCGCCCGACGTGCTGCTGGTCAACGAGAGCCCGAAGCGGCCGTTGCTCGCCCGGCGCGACTGCCGCCGGCTCGCCGCCCGGGCCGGGCTGCGCTACGTCGACGGCGGACGGTCGGCCGGCTCCAACGTCGTCGCGGTGGCGCCCGGCACCGGGGTGAAGTCCAGCGACGCCGTCGTGCTGCCGCAGCCGTTCGGCTCGCCGCGCCGCGGGATCGTCGTCGGCCCAGCTGCACGTCGAGGGCCGCCTCTTCGGCGTCGTCTCCTGCCACCTCAGTCTCGACGCCGGACGGCGCCGCGTCGAGGTCGACCGCGTGGTCGAGGTGGCCCGCTCGCTCCGCGGCCCGGTCGTCGTCGCGGGCGACCTCAACGAGACGCCCGACGGCCCCGCGTGGGCGAGGCTGCGGGCGGCCGGGTTCGCCGACGAGGGCGACCGGTCGTGGCGGACCTTTCCCGCCGACCGGCCGGCGAAGCGCCTCGACGCCCTGCTGGTGCGCGGGGACGTGCGGGTGCTGTCCCACGGTGACCCGGGTCTGCCGGCCGATCTGCTGGCGGCGGCCAGCGACCACCGGCCGGTGCTGGCCCGGCTGGAGCTCTGAGCCGCCGTTCGGTCAGACCCGGGCCGTTCGACTGCGCGCAGGGAGGACCGCTCTCTATCTTCAGGGTCCCTGCCGGTCGTGACGAAGGACGAACATGACGACCACCGACGCCGTCCGTCCCGCCCTGCGGGAGCCGGCTCCTCCGCCCACCGCCGAACCCGCTCGGGCGCCCCGGGGTGTCGCGGTGCTGTTCGGGGTGACCGGGTTCCTCGGCGCCTTCCTGCTGTTCCTGGTCGAGCCGCTGGTCGCCAAGCTCCTGCTGCCCTCCTTCGGCGGATCCGCCACCGTGTGGAGCACCAGCTCACTGTTCTTCCAGCTGCTGCTGCTCGTCGCCTACGCCTACTGCCACGTCTCCAGCCGGGTGCTCGCCCGCTGGCAGCCGAGGACCCACCTGCTGGTGCTGCTCGCGCCGCTGCTCGCCCTGCCCCTCGCGCTGCCCGCCGACGCGGCACCGCCCGCAGGCGGGTGGCCGGCCGCTCTGGCTGCTGCGCACCCTCGCGGTGATGGTCGGGCTGCCGTTCGTGGTGGTCGCCACGACCGGTCCGCTGCTCCAGAAGTGGTACTCGTGGACCCGCGCAGCCGGCGCCGACGACCCGTACTTCCTCTTCGCCGCCAGCAACCTGGGCAGCTTCGGCTGGGCCTGCTGGCCTACCCGTTCGCTGGTCGAGTCGCGCCTGATCGCTGGTCGACCAGCGGATCTGGTGGTCCGTGGCGTACGGCGGCTTCGTGCTGCTCACCGGCGCGTGCTGCGCGGTCATCGCGGCCCGCCAGGGACCGGCCGGTCGACGGCGTCGACCGGACCCGTCGCCCGCGACCCCGTCCGGATCGCCCGCGGGTGCTGCGCTGGCTGGCGCTGGCGTTCCTGCCCTCGACCCTGCTGCTCGGCGGCCACCTCGCACCTGTCGACGGACGTCGCGTCCATCCCGCTGCTGTGGGTGGTGCCGCTCGCGGTCTACCTCGCGACGTTCGTGCTCGCGTTCGCCCGCCGCAGCCGGCACGCCGGCCCGCGCCGCCATCCGCGCCGCGGTGGCGCCTGGGGGTCGTCGAGGTGCTGCTGTCGCTGCGCGGCACCGAGGCACCGCATCGCCGTGGGGGTGGCGAGCAGCCTGCTCATGCTCGGCCTGGTGGCGTTCGCCGCGCACTCCCAGCTCGCCGTGGACCGGCCGTCGACCGAGCACCTCACGACGTTCTACCTGGTGATCGCGGCGGGCGGCGCCCTGGGCGGGCTGCTCAACGGGCTGGTCGCCCCGAGCGTGTTCGCCCGCCGTGCTGGGAGTACCCCCTCGCCCTGCTCGCGGTCCCGCTGCTGCTGGTCGGGGTCTCGTCGCCGGGGCCCGGCCGGGTCGCCGGGGCGCTGCTGGCCAACCGGGTGCGGGTGGCGAGCGCCGCCCTGGTGGCCGTGCTCGTCCCTGCTCGGCGCTGCGGTGGCTGCTCACCCGGCCCGGCATCCGCGCTCGTGCTGGTGACGGTGCTGCTGCTGGTCGCGGTCGCCGCCGGCTGGGGCGCTCGGCCGCAGCGCGGCCCTGGTCCTGGTCGTGGTGGTGGCGCTGACCGCCAGCGGTGCCGTGAGCGGCACGCAGGGCCGGCTGCACGAGGCCCGCAGCTTCTACGGCACCTACCGCGTCCTGGAGGACGGCGGGCGGCACCTGCTCGTGCACGGCACGACGGTGCACGGCACGGAGTACACGGACGCGGCACGCCGTGACCTACCCACGACCTACTACGCCCGCAGCGGCCCCCTCGGCGACGTGTTCGACCGGCTCGGGACCCGCGCCGAGGACGTCGGGGTGGTGGGGCTCGGCGCCGGCACCGTGGCGGCGTACGGCGAGCCGGGGCAGCGCATGACGTTCTTCGAGATCGACCCGGAGGTCGTGCGCATCGCCCGCGACCAGCGGTTCTTCCACTACCTCGCCGACAGCCCCGCGGACGTCCGGACCGTGACCGGCGACGGCCGCCTGGCCCTGGCCCGTGAGCCCCGGGCGACGTACGACCTGCTGGTGCTGGACGCCTTCAGCTCCGACGCCATCCCGGTGCACCTGATGACCCAGGAGGCGGTCGCGCTGTACGCGTCGCGGCTGCGGCCCGGGGGAGTGCTGATGTTCCACATCTCCAACCGGGTCTTCGACCTCGAGCCGGTGCTGGGCGCCGCCGCCGCGACGGCTGCACCTGCACGCGGTGCTCGGGACGAGCAGCTCCCACGAGCAGGGCGCGACCCCGACCGAGTGGGTGGCCATGAGCCGGGACGCGGGGACCGTCGACCGGCTCGGCGCCGGACCGCTGTGGCGGCCGCTGGAGCCCGGGCACCGGGTCGCCTGGACCGACGACTACTCGTCCGTGCTGTCCGTCCTGCGCTGGGGCGGCTGAGCGGACCTCAGGAGCGGCGGGTCGTGTAGCCGTCGACGAGCTCGCCGGCCAGCTGCTCGAGGAACAGGCCGACGTCGGTGACGATGCCGCGGGCCTGGGACGAGCCGCGGTCGGCGAGCTTGGTGACGGTGGCCGGGTTGATGTCCACGCAGACCAGCGGGATCGACGCCGGCAGGATGTTCCCGGTGGCGACCGAGTGCAGCATGGTGGCGACCATCAGGCAGAAGCCCACGTCGGTGAGCTTGGCCCGCATCGCCCGCTGGCCGTCGATCACGTCGGTGTAGACGTCGGGCAGCGGGCCGTCGTCGCGGACCGAGCCGACCAGGACGTACTCCTTGCCGCGCGTCACCAGCGCGTGCATGATGCCGCCGCTGAGCACGCCGGAGTCGACGGCGGCCTGGATCGAGCCGGCCTTGCGGATCGTGTTGAGGGCCCGGATGTGGTGCTCGTGGCCGTGCTCGACCCCGCGGCCCTGGGCCAGGTCCACGCCGAGCGACGTGCCGAACAGGGCCGACTCGATGTCGTGGGTGGCCAGCGCGTTGCCGGCGAAGAGCACGTCGACGAAGCCGGCCTCGACCATCGCGACCATGGCCGGCGCGGCACCGGTGTGCACGACGCCGGGGCCGCCGACCCAGAGCACCTTCTTGCCGGCCGCCTTGGCCTCGCGCATGCCCTCCGCGACCTGCCGGACCAGCACGGCCTGCGGCTTCTCGCTGGACACGTCGGACTCCATGAACCCGAACGAGCCCTCGGCCTTGGTCATCACGGGTACGTCGACCCGGATGCCCGAGGCGCCGCAGACGACCTGCATGCCGGCCTTCACGTCCGCCATCGGCAGCGTGTAGACGCGCAGCGCGGCACCGGCGCCCTCGGCGATCAGCCCGCAGTCCATCTCGGGGTTGTCGACCTTCACCCAGTGACCCTCGAGCCGCACCCGGGTCTCGAGGTTGGTGGTCGAGTAGAAGAAGTCGGGGAACACGCCGTCCTGCTCGCACAGGGACGTCTCCGCCTCGCCCGGGTCGACCTGGTTGACCCCGCGGGTCTGCAGCCGCATCAGCAGCCGCTGGAGGGCCTCGTCGTCCTCGGAGGAGATCGTGATCCGGGCGCTCGACAGGTCGGCGGCCTCGTGGCCGACGTCGAACTTGTCGATCACCCAGTCGCCGCCGTACTCACGGATGTCGTCGAGCACCCGGGACAGGATCCCGGTGTCGATCAGGTGTCCGGAGATCTCGACGGTCTCGCTCACGTGCACGGGTGCTCCTAGCGTCTGCAGGCGGTCTCGACGGCGTGGTTTCGACAGGCTCAACCAGCGGGCAGGACCCTACACAACCGCGCCGTCGTCGCCACCGAAGCCGTCGTCCTCGTGGCGGTCCATGGTGGCGACGAGGAACACGAAGCCGCCGACGAAGGCCGCGACGAGGCCCATCGACACCCACATCGGGTAGGTGATCGGGAAGACCACCGCGACCAGCATCAGGAGCGGGGCGCCGAACAGGCCGATCCAGGCCAGCCGGCGGGCCGGCGTGGTGCTCGGCACCGGGGGAGGCTCCGGCGGGACGAAGTGGCCCTCGTCGTGCCACGCCGCCGCGGCGCGCTCCTGCTCGGCGCGCTGGGCGTCGAGGAAGGCGGTGTCGAAGGGGTTGGTCTCGACGGGCTCGGTGGTTTCGACAGGCTCAACCAACGGAGGCGGCTCGACCAACGACGGCGGCTCGACCGACGGGGGGTCGACCACCGGGGGCGACGGGCTCGACCAGGGAGGCGCGGGCGCCGTAGTTCTCGACGATGGCCCGCCACGCGGCGTCCTCGTCCAGCGGAAGGTCGCTGCCGTGGGGCGCGTCCTTGCCGGGGTCGTCGCGGCCGTCGTCGGGAAAGGTCATGGTCCGGTCACTCGTCGGATGAACTGGGCTGACTCCTCGAAGATGACCGGGGCGTCGTTGTCGAGCGTAGCCACGTGGTAGCTGTTAACCAGCACGTGCTCGCTCAGATCCCGAGACGACACCGCGCCGCGGATGATCCGCGCCGACGACGGGTCGACGACGTGGTCCTCCTCGGACAGGAACATCAGCAGCGGCTGGGTGACCTTGGGCAGGTCCTCGCGCACCGTCTTCCAGGCGGTCATCATCGAGTGCGCGGCCTTCAGCGGCGTCTTGGAGTAGCCGTGCTCGTCGACGCCCGGCTTCTTGATGTCGTTCGCGATCCCGGGGAAGACCGCCGACGACGTGCTTGAGGACCGGCAGGGCGAGCACGTCCTTGCGCTCGGTGTTCACGGCCGGGTTCACCAGCACCAGGCCGGCGACCTCGCGACCCCGGTCGGCGGCGAGCTGGAGGGCCAGCGAGCCACCCATCGAGAGGCCGCCGACCACCACCTGGTCGCAGTCGGCGCGGAGCTTCTCGAAGGCCCGCTCGACCTCGCCGTACCAGTCGGACCAGCGGGTGCGGTTGCAGCTCCTGCCAGGTCGTGCCGTGCCCGGGCAGGCGGGGCACCGAGACGCCGAGGCCGTGCTCGGCGAGGGCGCGGCCCCACGGGACCATCGAGGCCGGCGACCCGGTGAATCCCTGGATCAGCAGCACGCCGACGCGCTGCCCGTCGCGGGGGTCGGGGGTGGCGTCGGCGAAGAACGGCTCCGCGGTGGGGGCGATGGACACGGAGAGCTCCTCGACAGTGCGCGGCCGGTGCGTCGGTGGTGTTGAATGAGCCGGGACCGGGACGTGGTCCCGCCGGCTCGACCGCCGTACGCATGGTGTCACGGGGCGGGGGACGAGGCTAGGGTTCGCAGGCGGGTCGAGCGCAAGGAGGAGGTCCGGGTTGTTCTACTGGTTGCTCAAGTGGGTGCTGCTCGGACCGCTGCTGAAGCTGGTCTTCCGTCCGCAGACCGAGGGCGTCGAGCACGTCCCGACCGAGGGCCCCGCGATCCTGGCCAGCAACCACCTGTCCTACGTCGACTGGATGTTCATGCCGCTGACGCTGTCGCGGCGGGTCACGTTCGTGGCCAAGGCGGAGTACTTCACCTCGCCGGGCGTCAAGGGCTGGTTCCAGAAGAAGTTCTTCTCCGGCGCCGGGCAGGTGCCGATCGACCGCTCCGGCGCGACCGCGGCCGAGGGCGCCCTCAAGGCCGCCAAGCGGATCCTGGGCGAGGGCGGGCTGTTCGGGATCTACCCCGAGGGCACCCGGTCGCACGACGGCCGGCTCTACCGCGGCAAGACCGGCGTGGCCCGGCTGGCGCTCGAGACCAAGGTGCCGGTGATCCCGATCGCCGTCGTCGGCACCGACGTGGTCGCGCCCCCCGGCAAGAAGTTCGGCGCCGTCACCCGCCCGATCGTGCGCTTCGGCGAGCCGCTCGACTTCTCGCGCTACGAGGGCCTGGAGAACGACCGCTTCATCCTGCGGTCGATCACCGACGAGATCATGTACGAGATCATGCGGCTCTCCGGCCAGGAGTACGTCGACCTCTACGCCACCCGCGCCAAGGCCCTCGACAAGGAGTCGAAGAAGCCCGGCACCGGTCCCGGGGAGACGCCGGCCGACGACCCCGCCGACCGGCGCATCCGGGCTCAAAGCCTCCTGAGGATGGCGCGCGCGGGGTCCCGCACCGGGCTGCTGGACCCGGTGTCCGAGCAGGTGGAGAACACCCTGTTCCGGGCGCTCGCGGTGCTGCGGTTCGTCGTCGCGGTCTACGCCGTCGCCCTCAACGCCGCCCGCTGGCGGGAGTTCGAGCACCCCGCCGCCGGCTGGGTCGTCGTCGGCGTGATCGTCGTCTGGACGCTCGTCGCGACCTGGGCGTACGACGCACCCCGCCGGCGCGGCCTGCCGCTGCTCGTCGCCGACTTCGCGGTGGCGGCGGCGACGCTGCTGTCCACGCCCTACGTGCAGAGCGAGGCGATGCTGGAGCGGCACGCCTCGACGATGCCGTCGTTCTGGGTGATGCCCGGCCGTCCTCGCGTGGGCGGTGCTCCGGGGCTGGCAAGGCCGGCATGGCCGCCGCCGTGCTGATGTCGCTGCTCGACCTGTCCGTGCGGACCAACCTCACCGGCACGACGTGGGGCAACATCTTCCTGCTGCTCCTGGCGGCCGGGCGTGGTCGGCTACTCCACCGGCCTGATCCGGGAGGAGACCGAGGCGCGTGCGGAGGCCGAGCGGATCGCCGCCGGGATGGCCGAGCGCGCCCGGCTCGCGCGGGCCGTGCACGACGGCGTGCTCCAGGTGCTGTCCCTGGTGCAGCGGCGCGGCTCCGAGCTCGGCGGGGACGCCGCGGAGCTCGGCCGGCTGGCGGGGGAGCAGGAGGTCGCGCTGCGGGCCCTGGTGCAGGGCGACGCGACGGCCGCCCTCGGCTCGACGGGACGGGCCGACCTGGCCGAGACCCTGGGCCGGCTGCAGTCCCGGACGGTGACGGTCTCGGGCCCGGCGCACCCGGTGCTCCTCGACGGCGGCGTGGTCGACGAGCTCGCGTCCGTCGTACGCGCCTGCCTGGACAACGTCGCGCGGCACGTCGGCCCGGACGCCCCGGCGTGGGTGCTGGTCGAGGAGGTCGGCGACCAGGTGGTGGTCAGCGTGCGGGACGAGGGGCCGGGCATCGGCGCGGGCCGCATCGACGAGGCCCGGGGAGAGGGCCGGCTCGGGGTGGCCGAGTCGATCTGCGGGCGGATGCGCGACCTCGGCGGCGAGGCCAGGCTGACCACGGCGCCCGGCCAGGGGACCGAGTGGGAGCTGGTCGTCGCCGACCGCTCGTGACGCGTCAGGCGTGCGTCTGGTCGTGCAGGAGGCCGACGCGGTCCTCCTTGGTGAACGCCGTCGCGTCCTCCTTGGTGGCCGACCGTGCGGGCGCCACTCGAAGTAGTTGTCGAGGTCGTCGACGGTCACCAGGTCGAAGCCCAGGGCGCTGTAGAGCATCGTGGCGCGCTCGTTGCGGCGCTCGACGCGCAGCGTGATCGACTGGCCGGAGGCCTCGGCGTGCCGGAACAGGTCGTGGAAGATCCGGGTGCCGATGCCCCGGTCGCGGAACTGCGGCATGAGCGTGAGGTCGACGACGTGCATCATCGAGGCGGTCTCGTGGACGTAGAGGCGGCCCGCGGGCTCACCGTCCTCGAGGACGACGTAGCGCTGGTGCTGCGGGTAGCGGGCGGCGAAGCGACGCTCCTGCGCGATGTGCTGGATGCGGAGGACGTGCTGGGCGAGGTTCTGGTTGGGGAGGGCCGCGACCTCGCTCTCCCAGGTCGTGCAAAATACGTCGTAGACGAAGGCGTCGTCGGCCTCCGTGCACGCCCGCAGATATGCGATGCTCCCCAGCGTTCCCATGAGTTGTCACTCCCCTCCGCAATGAGTATCGGCCACGATCGCCAAGAAGTTGAACTTTCTTATGGGGTGAATCGGAAATTTTGGAAACGGCTGGTTCCCGGGGTGGTCTCGGGGCCGGGTCGCCCGGCCCCGCGGTCTAGCCTTCCGGCGTGACGATCCACGGTGAGCACCCCTTCGCGGACCCCGAGCCCGAGCGTGACCCCGCCCGGCGGCTGCGCGGCCGGCTGGGCGGCGTGGTCAGCCTCTGGACCACCGGGAGCGGCCCCGCGCGCGCCGGTCTGACGGTCTCCTCGGTCGTGGTCGCGCACGGCGAGCCGGCCCGGGTGCTGGGCCTGCTCGACCCCGACGCCGACCTGGTGGACGCGCTCCGCGAGACGCGGACGGCGGTCGTCGCAGCTGCTCTCCTGGGAGCACCGCGACCTCGCCGACGCCTTCGCCGGGGTCGCCCCGGCGCCCGGCGGCGTCTTCCGCCTCGGCACCTGGACGGACACGGACTGGGGCCCGGTCCTGGACGGTACGACGGCCTGGGCCGGGGTCCGGCTCGAGGGGGACCCGTCCGAGGTGGGCTGGTCCCTGCTCGTCACCGGCGTGGTCGAGCACGTCGAGCTCACCGAGGAGGGCGACCCGCTCCTGCACCGGCGTGGACGCTACGTGCGCCCGGACGGGTCTCGGTAGCCTTCGCTGGACCGCCCGCCCGGGCGCGAGGACGGGGACCGCATGAGCGAGCCTGGAGCGACCGGCACTGTCACCGTGATGGTCGTCGACGACCACCCGATGTGGCGCGAGGGCGTCGCCCGCGACCTGACCGAGGCCGGCTTCGACGTCGTCGCCACCGCGTCGACCGGGACCGAGGCGCTGACCCGTGCCGCCGCCTGCCGCCCCCGCGTCGTGGTCCTCGACCTGCAGATCCCCGCCCCGAACGGCGTCGAGGTCACCGCGCGGCTGGTCAAGGAGGACCCGACCTGCCGCGTGCTGATCCTCTCGGCGTCCGGGGAGCAGGAGGACGTGCTCGAGGCCGTGAAGGCCGGCTCGACCGGCTACCTCGTGAAGTCGGCGTCGCGGGCCGAGCTGGTCTCGGCCGTCGGCCGGGTCGCCGAGGGCGACACCGTCTTCACCCCGGGGCTGGCCGGGCTGGTGCTGGGGGAGTACCGCCGGCTCTCCGACACCCCCCAGGCCTCGACCGACCCCGCCACCCCGCGGCTGACCGAGCGGGAGACCGAGGTGCTCCGGCTGGTGGCCAAGGGGCTGGGCTACAAGCAGATCGCCGAGCGGCTGTTCCTCTCCCACCGCACCGTGCAGAACCACGTCCAGAACACCCTGCGCAAGCTCCAGCTGCACAACCGGGTGCAGCTGGTCCGCTACGCGATCGAGCAGGGCCTCGACGACGAGGAGGACTGAGGGCCGTGGCCACGGATCCGCTGCTGGGCATCGCCGAGGAGCTGTACTCCCTCGCCCCGGCGGAGTTCACCGGCACCCGCAACCAGTGGGCCAAGCAGGCCAAGACCGACGGGGACCCCGAGCTGGCCAAGCGGGTCACCGAGCTGAAGAAGCCGTCGGTGGCGGCCTGGGTGGTCAACATGATGATGCGGCACCAGGGCGAGCAGATGACCCAGGTCCTCGAGCTCGGCGCCTCGCTGCGGCAGGCCCAGGCCGACCTCGACGGGGAGGCGCTGCGCGAGCTGACCCGGCAGCGCCGCGCCGCTCACCACGGCGGTCACCCAGCAGGGCCGCGAGCTGGCCCGCGACCTCGGTCAGAGGCTGACCGAGGCGGTCGCCGACCAGGTCCAGGGCACCCTGCACGCCGCGATGGTCGACGAGCAGGCCGCGGCGGCGGTGCGGAGCGGGCTGCTGGTCGGGTCGCTGACCGCGACCGGGGTCGGGGTGGCCGACGTGGTCGACGCGGTCGCGGTGCCGGGGGCGATCGGGCTCACCGCGCGGGCCCGCGCCCTGCCCGCGCCGAAGCGCGCCGGGCTGTCCGTCGTACCGGACCTGGAGCCGGCGCCCGACGAGGCCAAGCAGCAGCGCGAGGCCGCGCAGGCCGCGGCACGCCAGGTGGTCGAGCAGGCCCGGGCGGCCGCCGACGAGGCGCGCCGCAAGGTCCGCAAGGCGGAGAAGCGGGTCGCCAAGGTGCAGGCCCGCACGCTGCAGGCGGCCGAGGAGCTGGAGGAGGCCCGCGGCCGGGTCGCCGAGCTGGAGCACGAGCTCGAGACGCTCGACGAGGAGGCGGTCGACGCGGACGAGCGCAAGGAGCGCGCCGAGGAGAGGTACGCCGCGGCGCAGGACGCGCTCGAGCAGGCGCAGGCGCGACGTCGACTAGTCTAGTCGGCCCAGCCCTTCGACCGCTCGACCGCGTCCCGCCAGCGGGCGTGCGCGGCGTCGGCCTTGTCCCGGTCGCCGGACGGCTCGAAGCGCCGGTCGAGCTGCCAGGTCTCGCGCAGGTCCTCGGTCGACTCCCAGACCCCGGTGCCGAGCCCGGCCAGGAAGGCGGCGCCGAGGGCGGTGGTCTCGACGATCCGCGGCCGCTCGACGGGCACGCCGAGCAGGTCGGCCTGGAGCTGGCAGAGCAGGTCGTTGGCGCTGGCGCCGCCGTCGACGGTCAGCGACGTGAGGGCGGTCTGCGACGGCAGGGTGTCGACGACGTCGCGGACCTCGAACGTGATCGCCTCCAGCGTCGCGCGGACGAGGTGCGCGCGCGTGGTGCCCCGGGTGATGCCGACGATCAGGCCGCGGGCGTGCGGGTCCCAGTCGGGGGCGCCGAGCCCGGTGAGGGCCGGCACGAACACCACGCCGTCGGAGTCGTCGACGGTGGAGGCGATCGGCGGCGGTCTCGGCGGCCGAGCCCGACGATCTGGATGCCGTCGCGCAGCCACTGCACGGCCGCGCCGGTCACGAAGATCGCGCCCTCGAGCGCGTAGGTCAGCTCGCCGTCCGGGCGACTTCCACGCCGCCGTGGAGAGCAGGCCGGCGTCGGAGCGGACCACCTCGGTGCCGGTGTTGGTGAGGATGAACGACCCGGTGCCGTAGGTGCACTTGGAGTCGCCGACGTCGAAGCAGGTCTGCCCGAACAGCGCCGACTGCTGGTCGCCGGCGATGCCCGCGATCGGCAGCTCCAGGCCGAGGAACGAGCGCGGGTCGGTGGTGGCGATCTCGCCCCAGGACGGCACGACGTCGGGCAGCGCGTCGCGCGGCACGCCGAACAGCGTCGCACAGCTCGTCGCTCCACTCGCCCCGCTCGAGGTCGAAGAGCAGGGTGCGCGAGGCGTTGGAGACGTCGGTGACGTGCCAGGTGCCGCGGGTCATCCGGGCGATCAGGTAGGAGTCGACGGTGCCGATCGCGTAGCGACCGTCCTCGACCAGCGCCCAGGTGTTCGGCTCGTTCTCCTGGCAGCCAGACCAGCTTGGTGCCGGAGAAGTACGGGTCGAGCCGCAGGCCGGTCAGCTCGGCGACCCGGTCCTCGTGGCCCTCCTCGCGCAGCCGCGTGCAGATGGCCGCCGTACGACGGTCCTGCCACACGATCGCGCGCCGGGGGGACCCGAGCGTCTCGCGGTCCCAGAGCAGCACCGTCTCGCGCTGGTTGGTGATGCCGATCGGCGGTCGACGTCGCCGCGTCGTACGCCTGGAGCGCGGCGCGGGTGGCCTCGAGGGTGGCCTGCCAGATCTCCTCGGGGGAGTGCTCGACCCAGCCGGGCCGCGGGAAGTGCTGGGCGAACTCCTGGTAGCCCTTCGCGGCGATCGTCCCCTCGGGGGTCACGACGACCGCCGTCACACCGGTCGTCCCTGCGTCGATGGCCAGCACGCTCATCCGTGCATCCAAGCAGACGACCCGACCAGGTCGACCGGCACTCGCGGTGCGAATCAGGCGGCGGCCTGGTCTCCGACGACCGGGCGACTGCCGGTCGGGGTGGCTCGCTGCCGTCAGGGTCGAGGACCTCGGTGACGTAGGCCCGGTCGTCGAACGGATCAGCCTGCTCCGCTGGACCGCGACCCACCGCCGCCAGCCCGTCGCGACCACGAAGGCGCGCTGCTCCGCCGCGAGCCGCAACGCGCGCGAGGTCAGGGCGTCGGCGCGCAGCGCCGCGTCGGCGATCGCCACGGGCCTCGTCGAACGGCAGCCGCGACGCGCAGTCCAGCGACGGTGCGCAGCGGCGTGGTGGCCGGGCCCGTGCGACCTCGCTGGGCACGCCAGGTCGGCGTAGACCAGGCGCACGCCGTGGCGGCGGGCCGCGGTGACCTTGCGCCGTCGATCGTGTCGCATCGGCGTGACCGTGCCGTCCACAGCACGCGACCGGCACCGGGTCGCCGAGGACGGATCGCGACGGGCGTGACTGCCGGTGTCGTGGTGCGCTCACGTTGGAACGATCGACCGGGCTTCCACGGCCGGTCATCGCTAGGGTCGTTGACGACCGTCACACCCGAGCAGCCGAGGAGTCGACAACATGCGCGTGGGAGTCCTGACCGGTGGGGGCGACTGCCCCGGCCTGAACGCCGTGATCCGCGCCGTCGTCCGCAAGGGCGTCGAGGAGTACGGCTTCGAGTTCGTCGGCTTCCTCGACGGCTGGCGCGGTCCGCTGGAGAACCTGACCACGCCGCTCGGCGTCGACCAGGTCCGCGGCATCCTGCCGCGCGGCGGCACCATCTTGAAGTCCTCGCGCACCAACCCGTTCAAGATCGACGAACGGCGTCGAGAAGATCAAGGACAACCTGGCGGCCAACGGCGTCGACGCGCTGATCGCGATCGGCGGCGAGGACACCCTCGGGGTCGCCACCAAGCTCGCCGACCTCGGCGTCAACGTCGTCGGCGTGCCGAAGACCATCGACAACGACCTGTCCGGCACCGACTTCACCTTCGGCTTCGACACCGCGGTGAACATCGCGATGGAGGCGATCGACCGGCTGCACACGACGGCCGAGTCGCACCACCGCGTCCTGGTCGTCGAGGTGATGGGCCGGCACGCCGGCTGGATCGCCCTGCACGCCGGCATCGCCGGCGGCGCCAACGTCGTGCTGATCCCCGAGCAGCCCTTCGACATCGACGAAGGTGTGCGAGCTACGTCGAGAAGCGGTTCGAGTCGCACTACGCGCCGATCGTCGTGGTCTCCGAGGGCGCGACGCCCGTCGAGGGCGGCGACATGACGCTGGTCAGCGGGGAGAAGGACGCCTTCGGGCACGTCCGCCTCGGCGGCATCGGCGACCGGCTGGCCAAGGAGATCGAGGAGCGCACCGGCAAGGAGGCGCGGGCCGTCGTGCTCGGGCCACGTGCAGCGCGGCGGCACGCCGACGGCGTTCGACCGCTGGCTCGCGACCCGGTTCGGCCTGCAGGCCGTCACCGCGGTCGCGGAGCAAGGACTACGGCACGATGATGGCGCTGCGCGGCACGGACATCGTCCGGGTGCCGCTGGCCGAGGGCACCGGCGAGCTCAAGCTGGTGAAGCCGGAGCAGTACGCCGAGGCCGAGGTCTTCTTCGGCTGAGCGCCGCGGCTGGGGACGGGCCGGCGCGGCTGTCGGACGCCGCACCTACGGTGGGGACATGCCAGTTGACGTCGTCCGCTCCTGACCGGGTCCCGCGCCGAGGTCGCCGACCGGGTGATCGCGGCGATGGCCGGCCCGGACGCGCGGCTGCGCGAGGACCAGTCGACCGCGGTGGCCGCGCTGTGCGAGGACGGCTCCCGGGTGCTCGTCGTGCAGGCGACCGGCTGGGGCAAGTCGGCGGTCTACTGGGCGGCGACCGCCGTCCGGCGCTCCGAGGGCGCCGGCCCGACGCTGGTCGTCTCGCCGCTGCTGTCGCTGATGCGCGACCAGGTCGCCGCGGCCTCGCGGGCCGGGCTGACGGCCGCGACGCTCAACTCCTCCAACATCGACGAGTGGTCGGCGATCGAGGCGCGCGCTGCGGGCCGGCGAGCTCGACGTGCTGCTGGTCTCGCCGGAGCGGCTGGCCAACCCCGGCTTCGGCCGCCGGGTGCTCGACGGCCTCGCCGGCCGGCTGGGCCTGCTGGTCATCGACGAGGCGCACGCCGTCTCCGACTGGGGCCACGACTTCCGGCCCGACTACCGCCGGGTCTCCGACGTGCTGCAGCGGCTCAACCCGGCGACCCCGGTGCTGGCGACGACGGCGACCGCCAACCAGCGGGTCACCGAGGACGTCGCGCAGCAGCTGGGCGAGGCGACCCTGGTGCTGCGCGGCCAGCTCGCCCGGCGCAGCCTGGAGCTCTCGGTGGTGCCGCGGCTGTCCCCGCTGGAGCGCTACGCGTGGGTGGTCGACCACCTGCCGCGGCTCGAGGGCTCCGGCATCGTCTACGCCCTGACGGTCGCCGACGCCGAGCGGCTGGCCGACGGCGATCCGCGACGTGCACGGCGACACCGTCCCGGTCGCGGCCTACACCGGCCAGCTCGAGGCCGGCCAGCGGCACGCCCTCGAGGACGCGCTGCGCGACAACCGGCTCAAGGCGCTGGTCGCCACGTCGGCGCTGGGGATGGGCTACGACAAGCCCGACCTCGGCTTCGTGGTGCACGTCGGCGCGCCGCCGTCGCCGGTCTCCTACTACCAGCAGGTCGGCCGCGCCGGGCGCGCCATCGAGCACGCCCACGCGGTGCTGCTGCCCTCCGACGCGGACTCCGGCGTCTGGGACTACTTCGCGACCGCGACGATCCCGGTGCCCGAGCAGGTCCGCGTCCGTGCTCGACGTGCTCGACCGCTCGCCCGAGGAGCCGATGAGCGTGCCGGCGATCGAGGCCCAGTCCGGCGTACGCCGCGGCCGGGTCGAGCTGATGCTCAAGCAGCTCGCCGTCGACGGGGTGGTCGACCGGGTCGAGGGCGGCTGGCAGGCGACCGGCAAGGAGTGGTCCTACGACGCCGAGCACTACGACGGCGTGGTCGCGGTCCGCCGTCGCGAGGCCGACATCATGCGCGCCTACGTCCGCGGCGAGCGCTGCCTGATGGAGCTGCTCCAGGAGTCGCTCGACGACCCGGCGGCGGAGCCGTGCGGCCGGTGCTCGGTGTGCCGGGGCGGCCTGCCCGACGCGCTCGCCGGCGACGCCGTCCGCCGGAGACCGTCGCGACGGTGACCGCGCTGCTGCGCGGGCAGGTGCACGTGCTCGAGCCCCGCAAGATGTGGCCCGGCGGCGCGTTCGGGTCCCGCGGCCGGATCCCCGCCGAGGAGGCGCACGACGAGGGGCGCACGCTGGTCTTCGCGGACGCGCCCGAGTGGCGCGAGACGGTGGCGGCGCTGTTCGCCCGCGACGCCCCGGCGCCGGCCGAGGTCGGGGAGGCGTGCGTGCGGCTGCTGCAGCCAGTGGCGCACCGTGTGGCGCTCGCGTCCCGAGGTCGTGGTCGACCTGACGACCGGCGGCCTGCCCGGTGATGACCGGCTCGGTGGCCGACCACCTCGCGTCGGTCGGCCGGCTCGACCGGGCGACCCTGCCCGGGCCGGTGTCGCCGCCGGACCTGCGCGAGCTGAGCTCGTCGGACGAGGCGGCGTTCTGGCGCGACCACCTCGACGCCTCGTCGGTCGCCGAGGCGGTGCCGGGCCGGTCGGTGCTGCTCGTCGTCGACGCGTCGTCGTCGCTGTGGCCGGTGACGGTCGCCGCGGCGGTGCTGCGGCGGGCCGGCGCGGTCGCGGTGCTGCCGCTGCTGCTGCACCGCCGTCCCTAGGACGTCGGTCGCGTTGTACAGGACCAAGCGATGTTTCGCCCCGGACGGTCGCCGGGGATACCTTCGTCACTAGCCGAAGGGAGGCACCATGACCGCCCAGACCGACGAAGCCCAGCAGGACGACAACGGCGACCAGCCCGACCTCCGCCGGGTGATGGGTCCGAAGCTGCTGCTGCTGTTCATCGTCGGGGACATCCTCGGCACCGGCGTCTACGCGCTGACCGGCCAGGTCGCGGGCGAGGTCGGGGGAGCGGCCTGGGCGCCGTTCCTGGTCGCGTTCGTCGGTGGCCACGATCACGGCGCTCTCCTACCTCGAGCTGGTGACGCGCTACCCGCAGGCGGCCGGCGCCGCGCTCTACACGCACAAGGCGTTCGGGGTGCACTTCTTCACGTTCCTGGTCGCGTTCACCGTGATGTGCTCCGGCATCACCTCGGCCTCGACCGCGGCCAACGCGTTCGCCGGTTTCGTCAACGACGGCTTCGGGTTCGACCTCCCGGTCGGCGGCGTCGGCATCACCGCGATCGCCCTCGGCTTCATGCTGCTGGTCGCCGCCGTCAACTTCCGCGGGGTCGGCGAGAGCGTCAAGGCCAACGTGGTGCTCACGCTGGTCGAGCTGTCCGGCCTGCTGCTGGTGATCTTCGTCGGGCTCTGCGCGGTGACCCAGGGCCGCGCCGACTTCACCGAGGTCGTGGTGTTCTCCTCCGGCGAGCGAGAAGGGCGTGTTCTTCGCGGTGACCGCGGCGACCTCGCTGGCCTTCTTCGCGATGGTCGGCTTCGAGGACTCGGTCAACATGGCCGAGGAGTGCCACGACCCCCGCCGCGACTTCCCGAAGATGATGCTCACCGGTCTCGGCGTCACCGGCCTGATCTACGTCCTGGTCTCGATCACCGCCGTCGCCCTGGTGCCGGTCGGCGACCTCAGCGACGAGTCCAAGGGGTCGGCGCTGACCCAGGTCGTCGCGGCCGGCGCGCCCGGGCCTGCCCTTCGACACGATCTTCCCGTTCATCGGCATGTTCGCGGTGGCCAACTCCGCGCTGATCAACATGCTGATGGCGAGCCGGCTGCTCTACGGCCTGGCCAACCAGGACGTGCTGCCCGCGCGCCCTGGGCAAGGTGCACCCCACCCGGCGTACGCCGTGGGTGTCGATCGCTGTTCACCACCGCGATCGCCTTCGGCCTCATCGTGTACGTCGTGCGGGCCAGCGCGTCCGCGGACGGGGCCACCGCGATCGCGCTCCTCGGCGGCACCACGTCGCTGCTGCTGCTGTGCGTGTTCACGGTCGTCAACGTCGCGCTGCTCGTGCTGCGGCGCCGGCCGGTCGACCACGACCACTTCCGGGCGCCGGCGTTCGTGCCCGTGGTCGGGGCGCTGACGTGCGCGTTCCTCGCGGGACCGTGGGCGCGCAGCTCGGACCAGCTGCAGCAGTACGAGATCGCGGGCTACCTGCTGGCCGTCGGCGTCGTGCTGTGGCTGCTGACCTGGCTGTGGAACCGCGGCGTGCGCGCGAAGAAGACCGGCTTCCGCGACCCCGAGAAGCTCAGCGGCTGAGGTCGACGACCAGGGCCCGGTGGTCCGAGACGGGCAGCGCGACGACCCGCGGACCGGAGGCGACCAGCCGGTCGTCGCGGGCGAGCAGGTGGTCGATCTGCACGCACCGGACGACGCGCGGGGAAGGTCGCGGCCGGTGGCCAGGGCGCGCAGGCCGGTGAGCCGGGCCGCGCGCGCGGGACGCATGTTCAGGTCGCCGACCAGCACGTCCGCGTCGTCGACCGCGGCGAGGAGCCGGCGCAGCTGGCGCCCGGACGACACCGCCAGGAAGGACAGGTGGGTCGCGGCCACCCGCAGGGGCCCGATCGGGGTCGCGAGGTCGGCGACGAGCGCGACCCGGGCCTCGTCGCGCACCCAGGACGGCCGGCGGGCGCCGGGCCAGAGGTAGGGCACCCGCACGGGCAGCGGGGGCAGCCGCACCACCCGCCAGGCCGACACGGGGTGCCGCGACAGCAGCGCGATGCCGTAGGCGGGCCCGTCGTCCGGCTCGAAGCCGGTGGCCGGCACCCAGGTCCCGGGCCGACCGGCGAGCGCGGCCGCGAACCGGTGGTCGGTCGCCCCCATCGCCTCCGCGGCCAGCGGCCGTGAGGTCCAGCCCTCCCGAGCGCGGCTGCCCGCGGTCGACCTCCTGGAGGGCGAGCACGTCGGCGTCGAGCGCGGCGATCGCCGCACCGAAGCGACCGGGGTCGACGACGGCCGTGTCGGGGGCGCGTCCGCTGAGGATGTTGAAGGTGGCCAGCCGCACGGTCACTGGCCGAGGCGTCGTTCCACCCGGATCGTGCGGGCCCGCGGCCGGTAGCCCAGGGCCTCGTTGACGGCGAGCATCGGCACGTTGGTGGCGTCGTTGGCGGTGAGGGCCTCGGTGACCCCGGCGGCGGCGACCTCGTTGAGCGCCCGTTGCTTCACCCAGCGGGCCAGTCCCCGGCCGCGGTAGTCGGGGTGGGTCGCCGTCATCGCGCTCCACGCCCGGTGCCGGGCCCGGTCCACCTGGACGCTCGTGAACGCCGCGACGACGGGAGTCGGCCCGGTCGGGTCGACGCAGCGCCCAGGACAGCTCGGGTGCGTTGTCGGGGCTGTCCCACCAGTCCGCCAGGAACGTCTCGCGGGTGTAGACCCGGCTCAGCCCGCTCGGGTCGTCGACCGCGCAGCGGTTGTGCGTCTCGAGCACCGCGTCGACGTCGTCGAGCACGTCGAGCCGCACCGGGGCCACGCCCGGGGGTGGCAGCCCGACGGGCGGCACGGTGGCCGGGTCCACCCCGGAGAGCTGGTGCTCGCCGACGGGCAGGAACCCGTGGCGGATCGCGAAGGCCAGGGAGATCGGGTCGTCGGAGCACACCGAGGAGAGCCCGTTGACGTCGGGCAGCCGCGCTCACCGCGGCCCGCAGCAGCGCCGCGCCCACGCCGCGGCTGCCGTGCGCCGGGTCGACCTCGACGGTGACGAACGCGATGTCCTCACCCGTCCGCCGGGCGGTGGCGGTGCCGACCACCACGTCGTCGAGCAGGCCGACCCACCGGTGTCGCCCCAGGGACCGGGTCCTCGACCAGGTCCGCTGCTGCCCGGGCCGCCGACCGGACCAGGAGAGGGGTCGCGGCGGCCCAGACCTCGGCGATCACCGCGGCGTCGTCTGGGTGGGCGTCTCGCACGGTCACCTCGGGCACGCGACCACGATAGCGAGGGCCGTAGGCTGGGTCGCGTGACTTCCTCGCCCGTCCCCGACCTGGCCGCGCTGCGCGCGCTGGGGCCCGCCCAGCAGCCGAGCTGGCCCGACTCCTCGGCGCTCGACGCGGCGGTGGGCAAGCTGCGCAGCGTCCCGCCGCTGGTGTTCGCCGGTGAGTGCGACGAGCTCAAGACCAAGCTGGCCGCCGTCGCCCGCGGCGAGGCGTTCCTGCTCCAGGGCGGCGACTGCGCCGAGACCTTCGACGGCGTCACCGCCGACAACGTGCGCAACAAGCTCCGGGTGCTGCTGCAGATGGCGGTCGTGCTCACCTACGCGGCGTCGGTCCCGGTCGTGAAGCTCGGCCGGATCGCGGGGCAGTACGCCAAGCCGCGCTCGTCGGACCTGGAGACCCGCGACGGGGTGACCCTGCCGGCCTACCGCGGCGACGCCGTCAACGGCTTCGACTTCACCCCGGAGTCCCGCGTCCCGGACCCGCAGCGGCTCGTCGAGGTCTACCACTCGTCGGCCTCGACGCTGAACCTCGTGCGCGCCTTCGTCACCGGCGGCTACGCCGACCTGCGCCAGGTGCACACCTGGAACACCGACTTCGTGCGGAGCTCGCCGGTCGGCCGGCGCTACGAGAAGCGTCGGCCAGGAGATCGACCGCGCGCTGACCTTCATGCAGGCGATCGGCGCCGACCCCGACGAGTTCCACCGGGTCGACTTCCACTCCAGCCACGAGGCGCTGATCCTGGAGTACGAGCACGCGCTGACCCGGATCGACTCGCGCACCGACCAGCCGTACGACGTGTCCGGGCACTTCGTCTGGATCGGTGAGCGCACCCGCCAGCTCGACGGCGCCCACGTCGAGCTGCTCTCGCACATCCGCAACCCGATCGGCGTGAAGCTGGGCCCGACGACCAGCCCCGACGACGCGATCGCGCTGGCGCAGAGGCTCAACCCGGACAACGAGCCCGGCCGGCTCACGTTCATCACCCGGATGGGCGCCGGCAGGATCCGCGACGCGCTGCCCAACCTGGTCGAGAAGGTCACCGCCGCCGGCGTCTCGGTGGCCTGGGTGTGCGACCCGATGCACGGCAACACGTTCGAGGCCTCGTCGGGCTACAAGACCCGCCGCTTCGACGACGTGATCAGCGAGGTGCAGGGCTTCTTCGACGTGCACCGCGCGCTCGGCACCTGGCCCGGCGGCGTGCACGTCGAGCTGACCGGCGACGACGTCACCGAGTGCGTCGGCGGGGGAGAGGCCCTGCTCGAGGGCGACCTCGGCCACCGCTACGAGTCGGTCTGCGACCCGCGGCTCAACCGGGTGCAGTCGCTGGAGCTGGCCTTCCTGGTCGCCGAGATGCTGGCCGTGACGCCGAGGACCGACGCGTGATCGACCTCCGCAGCGACACCGTCACCCGTCCCACCGAGGCGATGCGCGCCGCGATGGCGAGCGCCGAGGTCGGCGACGACGTCTACGGCGAGGACCCCACCGTCCGCGCGCTCGAGGAGCGGGTCGCCGGGCTGTTCGGCAAGGAGGCCGCGCTCTTCACGCCCACCGGGTCGATGGCCAACGTGCTCGCCGTCCGCACCCTCGTCGGGGTCGGGCGAGGAGGTGCTCTGCGAGGCGTCGGCGCACATCGCGCGCGCCGAGCTCGGGGCGCACGGCGCGTTCACGGGGCTGACCATGCGCACCTGGGTCGGCCGGCCGGTCGAGCTGGACACCATCGAGAGGATGTTCGCCCCCGACATGGGGCCGTTCTTCGTCTCCACCCGCGCCATCTCGCTGGAGAACACCCACAACTTCGGCGGCGGCGCCGTCACCCCGATCGAGGACATGCAGGCGGTCCGGCGCGTTCGCCGACGAGCGCGGGCGTCGGCGTGCACGTCGACGGCGCCCGGATCTGGAACGCGCACGTCGCGACCGGCACGCCGCTGCAGGAGTACGGCGCGGTGGCCGACGTGCTCGCCGTGTGCCTGAGCAAGGGCCTCGGGGCACCGGTCGGCTCGCTCGTCGTCGGGTCCGCCGACGCCATCGACGAGTCGCGCGTGTGGCGCAAGCGGCTCGGTGGCGGCATGCGCCAGGTCGGGGTGCTGGCGGCGGCGGGGCTGCACGCCCTCGACCACCACCTCGAGCGGCTCGCCGACGACCACGAGCACGCCCGGGTCCTCGCGGAGGCGTGCGGCGTCGAGCCCTCCGCCGTGGACTCGAACATCGTCGTGGTCGACGTACCCGATGCGCCTGCGGTGGTCGACGCGGTCCGTGAGCACGGGGTGCTGGTGTCCGCGGTCGGTCCGCGGGCGCTGCGGATGGTCACCCACCTCGACGTCAGCCGCGAGCAGACCGACACCGCCGCCGCCGTGCTGCGGAAGGTGCTCTCGTGACCACCTGGCGCGACGAGACCAGCGACGAGACGCAGTCCGACCTCGACGACCTGCTCGACCTGGCGCTGCGCACCGCGCAGGAGCAGCTCGACGCGGAGGGCGAGTTCTACCCCTTCGCGGTCGTGATGTCCGACGACGGCGAGTCGGCCGTCGTCCAGCCCGACCTCCCGGACCGCAAGGGCGTCGCCGACGTGGCCGAGGTGCACGAGCTCTGCTGGGTGGCGCTGGAGGCCGACGCGGCGACGCTGCGGACCGTCGCCGTCGTCACCAACGTCGGCGGCGGTGACGGGGACGCCATCGCGGTGGCCCTCGAGCACCGTGACGGCGTGGCCATCGAGGTGTTCCTGCCCTACGTCACCCAGGGCAAGGTCAACGGCAAGAAGCCCGCGCAGAAGCACCGGTTCGGCGACCTCCAGGCCATCGCGGGCACCCCGCGCGTCTGGGCCTAGGACGTCTCAACGCGCGCGTCCGGCCCGTCAGGCGCGTCGGCATCGCCAGCCGCGCGTCGTCCGCGCGCCAGCGTGCTCGCGTCCACGCCGACCCACCACCGGGCGGCAGCTGCCGCACCGCCTGCGGCGCAGCGCGCGCAGGTCGCGCGCCGCAGCAGCGCCTGCGGCCCGTCGCACAGCGCGCTCTCCGGGTCGGGGTGCACGTCGACGATCACGCCGTCGGCGCCCACCGCGATCGCGGCGCGCGACAGCGGGACGACCAGGTCCTTGCGGCCCGCGGCGTGCGACGGGTCGACGATGATCGGCAGGTGGCTGGTCGCCTGCACCACCGGCACGGCGGAGATGTCCAGGGTGTTGCGGGTCGCGGTCTCGAAGGTCCGGATGCCCCGCTCGCACAGCACCACGTCGAGGTTGCCGCGCTGGGCGATGTACTCCGCCGCCATCAGCCACTCCTCGATCGTCGCGTTCATGCCGCGCTTGAGCAGCACCGGCTTGCCGCACTCGCCGACCGCCTGCAGCAGCCCGAAGTTGGCCATGTTGCGGGTGCCCACCTGGAGCATGTCCGCGTGCTCGGCCACCACCCGCACGTCGCGGGCGTCGACGACCTCGGTGACGACGGGCAGGCCGGTCGCCTCCCGCACGGAGGACAGGATCTCCAGGCCGGCCTCGCCGAGACCCTGGAAGGCGTACGGCGAGGTGCGCGGCTTGTAGGCGCCGCCCCGCATCAGGGTCGCGCCGGCGGCCTTGGCCATCTCGGCGGCCTCCAGCGTCTGGGCCGGTGACTCCACGGCGCACGGCCCGGCGATGAAGGTGAAGGTGTCCGGGCCGATCGGCACGCCGCGGACCCAGACGGTGCTGCGGTCCGGGTGGTGCTGGCGGCTGACCAGCTTGTAGGGGTCGGAGATCCGGTGCACGTCCCCGACGCCCGGCATGCTGCGCAGGTTGAGGCCGTGGAAGGTGTCCAGGTCGCCGACCAGGCCGATGATCGTGCGGACGACGCCCTTGCTGACGAACGCCTCGCCGCCCGCGCTCTCGACCTTCTCGACGACGCGCTCGACGTCCTCGGCGGTGGCCTCGGGTGTCATGACGATGACCATGGTGTTCCTCTCGGTGTGTGCCCCGCGACCTGGGTGATCCGGACGGCCGGGCGCTCCATGCGAAACGCCCCTGCCGGATGGCCAGGGGCGTTGGTGTCGGTGGGCGGGAAGGACCTAGCGGCCGTCCCGCTCGGGTGCCCCGGGCGAGAAGGTCGCAAAATACGTCCACGTGGTCTGCACGGGAGAACCGTAGCCCCGGCCGTCCGAGGCGTGGCCGATCCGGATCATCGCGAGGATTGCGGAACCGCCTCAGTGGCCGAGCATCCGGTGCACCCGCAGGTACGTCGGACGGAACCCCAGGGCCGGCCACGCCCGGGAGGACAGCAGGTTCGTGGCCCGCCAGTCGGTCGCGACGCAGGGCTGCCCCTCGTCGCGGGACCAGGCCAGCACCGCCTCGGCCAGGGCGCGGCCGGCGCCGTGGCCACGGTCGTCGGCGAACACCGCCGCGAACCCCAGGAAGCCCGGCGCCGTCCGGGCGGGTCAGGGCGGCGTGGCTGCCGGACTTCTCGAGCAGGCAGCCGACGGCCGAGCCGATCACGCGGCCGTCGTGCTCGGCGACGAAGGTGGTGAAGTCGGGGTCGTCGAAGTCGTCGGTCCACTCCGCGAGCGACTCCTCGTAGGAGCCCGGGTCGCCGGAGGAGAACGTCGGCGCCAGGCGCCTGGTGCCGGGGGAGCTCGACCTCGAGCCGGGCCAGGGCCGGGATGTCCGCGCGGACCGGCGCGGCGGACCTGCACGCGCGGCCGGGCGACCGCTCGGTCAGCGGCGGCCGGACGGCGTGCGTGTGCTGGTGGCCGAAGGCGAGGCGGAACCAGGCACCGACGAGCGCGTCGTCGTGCGCCGGCACCAGGGCGTAGTGCGCGGTGCGGCCCTCGTCGACCCAGCGGGTGGCCGCCGCGGCGTACAGGTCGCGGACGTCCTCGGCCTCCTCGACGGCGTGGCCGGCGGCCTCGACCCAGACGTTGGGGCCCCAGGTGCGGCTCGGCTTGGGGGCGCCGAGCAGGTAGCCGACGACCCGGCCGTCGCGCACCGCCACCGAGCCGGAGGCGTCGTCGGTCCCGAGCAGCGCGGCGACCTCGGGCTCGCAGGCCGCCGGGTCCTCGAAGCGGGCGGGCAGCAGCGGCTCGTCGAGCCGGTGCCGGCGGTGCCGCTCGGCGAGGAGGCGGGCGGCGTCGGGCAGGTGGCTCGCGTCGAACGGCAGCACCTCGAGGCGGGACATGGCCGCGAGGCTAGGGCATCGCGGCCGGTGACGTCACCGGGTTTCAGACGACGAGGTGGGGGACCTCGGCCTCGATCCGGCGGCGCGGGGCGAGCTCGACGACGAGCATCGCGGCCAGCACCATCGCGCCCCCGACCAGCATCCGGCCGGTCGCCGACTCGCCGCCCAGGAGCACCGCGAACAGGGCCGCGAACACCGGCTCCATGCTCATGATGATCGCCGTGCGGGTGGGGGCCAGGTGGGCCTGCGCCCAGGTCTGGGCCACCATCGCCAGCGCACCGGCGAACAGCGCCATGTAGACGACGGACAGCCAGTCGCCGGTGGTCGACGGCAGCACGATCCCGTCCGGGGCGGTGGCGACGAACGCGACCAGCGCGATCATCACGAGCTGCACGACGGCCATCCCGAGCACCTCGCGGGCGTCGCTCCAGGCGCCGAGCCCGACGATGTGCAGCGCGTAGAGCAGCGCGGCCACGAAGGTGATCGCCTGCCCGGAGCCGACGCTGAGCCCGCTCAGCGACAGCACCGCGAGTCCACCCATCGCGAGCCCGACGGCCAGCCAGGTGACCCGGGTGATCCGGCTGTGCAGCAGGGCGGCCGCGAACAGCGGGGTGGCGACCACGTAGGTCCCGGTGATGAACCCCGAGACGCTGGCCGGCGTGTGCGCGAGCCCGGCGGTCTGGAGGATCTGCGCGACGCCGTACAGGAGGCCGAGGACGACCGCGTGCCGCAGCGACGCCCGGCTGAGCCGGCGCACGGACCTCGGGGCGATCGCGAACAGGGCGAGGCTGGCGATCGCGAACCGCAGCGCCAGGAAGTCCAGCACCGGCAGCCGGTCGAGCAGGTCCCGGATCAGGAAGAACGTCGAGCCCCACATCGCGGTGACGGCGAGCAGCGCCAGCGCGGCCAGCAGGGACGTGCGACGGTCGGGGTCGCTCACCGCTCGCGGAGCTTCTGGAGCAGGGCGACCTGCGGGTCGCCGACGTCGCAGGAGCCGGGGGTCTCCAGCACGAACGGCACGCCGTCCGTCGCCGGGTGGGCGAAGAGCTCCTCGAACGCGCCGAGCCCGATGTAGCCGTCGCCGATCTTCTGGTGGCGGTCCTTGAACGCGCCGCGCACGTCCATCGAGTCGTTGGCGTGCACCAGCCGCAGCCTGCCCTCGCCCGCGATCTCGACGACCCGGTCGACGGTCGCGGTCGTCCCGCCGGGCTCGTCGAGCGGGGCGCCGGCGGCGAAGACGTGGCAGGTGTCCAGGCAGATGCCGACGGCCGGGTGGTGGTCGAGCGCGTCGAGGTAGGGACGCCAGGTCCTCGACCCCGGCGCACAGCGAACGTCCCTGGCCGGCCGTCGGCTCCAGGAGCAGCCACGGCACGCCGTCGCCGGGCTCGCCGAGCGCGTCGAGCAGCGGCAGCAGGCCTTCGCGGACCTGGCGCAGACCGGTGTCGAAGGCGCCCTCGTCCACGCAGGACCCGGTGTGCACGACCACGCCCTCGG
Organism: uncultured Actinomycetota bacterium; assembly: GCA_963778095.1. GTDB lineage: Bacteria > Actinomycetota > Actinomycetes > Propionibacteriales > Nocardioidaceae > Nocardioides_B. The sequence goes on from CAVZTB010000001.1 coordinate 44,108, forward strand.
CGCCGATCTCCGCGCCCCGCTTGAAGTTGTGGATCGACCGCGGCCACCGACTTCTCGTAGGTCGACGGCGTCGGCGAGCCCAGGTTGACGAGGTACGGCGTGTGCACGAACACCCGCATCCCGGAGGCGTCGCAGGCCGCCCGGAACGCCGCGTCGGTCCGCGGGTCACCGGCCGCGGCGGCCCAGCCCCGCGGGTTGCCGACGAAGACCTGGATCGTCTCGGCGCCGACGGCCGCGGCGTCGGCGAGGGCTCCCGCGACCAGCCCCTTGCCGACCCGGACGTGGGTGCCGACCGGGTTGCGCAGGTCGTCGAGGCTCACCGGAGGAACCCTACGGTTCGCCCCGCCGGGTCACCGAATCGTGGTGGGCCGACCGACCGCCCTGGCAGCGATGACGCCCTCTTTACGGTCGGTCGGAACGGGCCAAGCAGGTGCACGACCGAACCAGGACGCGAATGGTCCTCCGACGTCATTGAGGACCGGCCGGCGACGGGTGGAGGTTGGGCGGGTCCGCAGTTGTCCGCATACATCCGAGAAAGGGACGACCATGACGTCCTTGTCCATCACACCTTTGCCCGCACGTTCACGGTGGTGGGTGCCGCTGCCGCGCTGACGGTCGGCGGTTCGGCCGGCGCCTTCGCCCACGAGTGCTACGTGGCGTCCAGGTCCGCCCAGGGGAACGCGATGGCGGGAACCCACTCACAGGCCTGGGAGACCTACACCGTCCAGCAGGTGGTGACCCTGTTCCTGGGCCAGTCGGCGAGCCGTCGCCGACTGCGTGGCCGCGGCGGCGCCGGGCGCCGGCGTGCCGACGTCGTTCGTGTTCGGCGCCAAGCAGGCGCAGGGGCAGGGCGGCGTGATCGCCGAGAACAACCCGAACATGAGCGCCAAGGGCCTGTCCTCCAACGGCACCGGGATCGACCACGCCGAGGACGCGTACGGCGGTGCCATCGTCGGCCTGATCATCGGGTGCGGCGGCAGCGTGGCGGCTAGACCTCGGCGGCGGCATCGCTCAGACGATGTAGATGGTGATCGTGCTGCCCTTCGGGGCCTTGTCGCCGGCAGCCGGGGCTCTGGTTCACGACGTACTCCAGGCCGACGTAGTACTGCGTCTTCTCGGTCTTCACCTCGAAGCCGGCGGCCTGGAGGGTCTGGGTCGCCGCGGCGGTGCCGCTGCCCTCGACCTTGGGCACCTCGACGAGCACCGGTCCCTTGGAGACGACGAGCTTGACGGTGTCGCCCTTGACGAGGGTGCCGCTGGACGGGGTCTGCGAGATCACGTCGCCCTTGTCGACCGTGTCGCTGTTCTCCTCGGCGCGTGCGGTCGACCTCGAAGCCGAGCTTCCTCAGCGCCTTGGTCGCGGCGTCGGCGTTCTTGCCGGTGTAGTCGGGCACCTTGATCGGTCGCTGGCCCTTGCTGACCACGAGGTCGACGGCGGCGCCGCGCTTGAGCTCGGTGCCGGGCTTCGGGTCCGAGGCGAGCACGACGCCCTTGGCGACGGTCTCGGAGTAGCGGTACGTCGCGTCGCCGTAGGTCGAGCGAGGCCTGGTCGAGCTGCGGCCTGCGCGGCGTCGAGCCTCATGCCGCGCAGGGCCGGGACCTCGTGCCGCTCGGGTCCCTCGGACAGCACGGCGGTGACGGTGCCGTTCGCGCAGCACGTTCTGGCCGCCGCGCGGGTCGGTGCTGACCACCGAGCCGGGTGCGACGGTCTCGGAGTACGCCCGGCCACCGACCCGGAACGACAGGCCGGCCTTCTCCACCTCGGTCTCGGGCGCTGCGCGGCGGTCAGGTCGATCACGCCGGGGGTGTTGACGTAGCGCCCGGCCCCGAACCACCAGCCGCCGACGCCCGCGCCGACGGCGAGCAGCAGCACGAGGACCAGCAGGATCGGACCCCGTCGCGAACGGCGGGGCGCGGGGGACCGGTCGCGGTGCCGCGGGCCGGCCGGGCGGGCGCGACCGGTGGCCGCGACGCCCCGAAGATGCTGGTGTCGTCGGTGCGGCCGCCGTGCGCGGCCTGGGCCGGGGTCAGGATCGTCGGCACGTCCTCGCGGACGTAGTCGATGTAGTCGTCGTCGCGTCCCGTGCTGCACCGGCAGGGTCGGGCGTCAGGTCGGCGGTCAGCTCGGGGTCGTCGACCAGGTCGTCGTCGAGCGCCGCGCGGACCCGGCGCACCTGGTGCAGCAGCACCCGCGCGTCGGCCGGTCGCAGCTCCCGGTCCCGGGCGGTGGCGCGGGCGACCAGCGCGTCGACGTACGCCGGGAGTCCGCGGACGACCTTGCGACGGGGCGGGGACGTCCTCGTGCACGTGCTTGTAGGCGACCTGGATCGGGGACTCGCCCTCGTGCGGCTTGCGGCCGGTGAGCATCTCGTAGAGCACCACGCCGGCGGCGTACACGTCGGAGCGGGCGTCGGCCTTGCCGTCGACGACCAGCTCGGGGGAGAGGTAGGACACCGTGCCGATCAGCACGCCGCCGGTCGCGGTGTGCTGCGTCTCGGCGCTGATCGCGCGGGCCAGGCCGAAGTCGGCGACCTTGACCCGGCCGTCGTCGGCGAGCAGGACGTTCTCCGGCTTCACGTCGCGGTGGATCATGCCGGCGGCGTGCGCGGCGGCGAGCGCGGAGAGCACGGGGTCGATCACCGCGAGCGCCTTGGCCGGCGACATCGGGGCTTCCTTGCGGATCAGGTCGCGCAGGGTGTGGCCGGGGATGTACTCCATCGCCAGGAACAGCGTGCCGTTGTCGTCGCCCTGGTCGAAGACGCCGACGACGTGCGGGTGCGAGAGGCGGGCGGCCGAGCGGGCCTCGCGGACGAAGCGCGCCGCGAACTCGTCGTCGTCGCCGAGGCCGGAGTGCATGATCTTGAGCGCGCAGATCCGGTCCAGGCGCAGGTCGGTGGCCTCGTAGACGGTGGCCATGCCACCCCGGGCGATGCGCGGGCCGACGCGGTAGCGACCATCGAGCACGCGCCCGATCATCGGGTCCGCGACAGTCCTGTCCACGCCGGTCGTCCTCCATCGTCGGCCAGGCGAGGGGAAGGACCTGGCTCGTGGGCCGATTCTAGGTGGGCGGGGCGGTGCCGGGAGTCCGTGGGCGGCGGTCGGCGTGGCGAGCCTCACCCGCGGGTGGCCGGGGTCAGACCGGGTTCCAGCCGCGTTCCATGCGGGTGCGGAGGCAGTCGACGTTCTTCACGTAGGCCTTGGTCGAGGTGTACATGCCGCGGTCCTGCACCGAGCCGAGCCCCTGGAAGTACGACGCGACGGCGACCTTGGGCCGGGCCTGGGAGCGGAGCACCTTGATGAGGGCGACCCCGGCGGTGACGTTGTCGTAGAGGCCGTAGGGGTTCAGGGGACGGCCGAGACGTTCGGCCATCCAGCGGGCGGTGCCCGGGAGCACCTGCATCACGCCGATCGCCCCGGCCGAGGAGATCCGGCGCTGCTGCCAGCCCGACTCCTGCCAGGCGACGGCCAGCGCGAGGTGCGGGTCGACGCCGTGGGCCCGGGCGATCCTGACCACGACCCGGCGGACCTTGGCCTGGCTGACGTCGGCGAGCTTCCAGGGGTGGGTGACCCGGTGCGGCTTGGCGTGCGGCTTCGGGTGCTTGTGGACCCGGCTTGGGCTTCGGCTTCGGCTTCGTGTGGTGGTGGTGCGCCGTGCGGGCGGCCGCGACGACGACGGGGATCCGGATCCGCTGCCCGACGTACAGGGTGCCGTGCCGGCCGAGGTGGTTGAGGGCGCGGAGCTCGCGGGTCCAGGCGTGGAAGCGGACGGCCAGGCCGGTCGCGGTGTCCCCGGGCCGCACGGTGTAGCGGACCAGGCGGCGGCCCGGGTGGCCGGGCCAGCGGTGCGGGTCGGCGGCGACCAGCGACAGCCCGTCCTGCGTCGTCGACGGCCCCCGGCGCCGGGGTGCGGCTCGAGGAACCGGTCACCGGGGCCCCGAGCACGAGCACGGCCCCGGCGGTGGTCACCGTCAGCGCGGCCGTGCACCGGCGCAGCCAGCGGCGCGCGGGCGGGTCGGTCGGTCGGCCGGCGAGGGAAGGCACCTGCGGGTCTCTTTCCGGAGGGGACGGCAGCGCTCGTCACGGGTGGTGAGCGCGAGACGCAAAGCAACGACTGTGACCCATGGGACGGGCCAGGGTCAAGGAGTCGGGCGCTCAGTCGGGCTGACCGGCGGGCAGCTTCACCGCGGGTGACCCGCGTCCGCAGCGAGCGGGGCAGCGGCCGCTGGCAGCCGGTGCCGCGACAGTTGCGCAGCACGTCGAGCTCGTGCGCCAGCCGTCGTACGACGGACCGCATCGCCGGCCGGTCGACGAGGTTCGTCACCTCGCGGGGGTCGGACCGCAGGTCGTAGAGCTCGCGCTCCCGGCTGGCGTGCTCGACGTACAGGTAGTCGCCGGTGCGCACGCCCTGGGAGAACCGCAGCGGTGACGGGCCGGAGCCGCTGACCAGGAAGTTGTCGCTCTCCTCCTCGTCCTGGCTCACCGCCCGCGGACCGGTCTCGGTGAGGATGCCGCGGGTCCAGCCGCGGTCGCCGTGCTTCGCGACGTCGAGCAGGCTGACGCCGTCGACGGTCGGCGGCGGCTGCACGCCCGCGGCGGCGGCGATCGTCGGGGCGAAGTCGATCATCGTGAACGGGTCGGTGCGGACCTCGCCCTTCGGCAGGCCCGGGCCGCGGATCATCAGCGGCACCCGCAGCGACGGCTCGTAGGGCAGGATCTTGCCCTGCCGCATCCGGTGCTCGCCCGAGGAAGTAGCCGTTGTCGGAGGTGAACACCACGTAGGTGTTGTCGAGCTCGCCGGTCTGCCGCAGCGTGCGGATCGTCAGCTGGACCTGGCGGTCCACCAGCGAGAGCGCCTCGGCCCGCTGCCGGGCGTCCTCGCGCACCCCGCGCTGCTCGGCCGGCGTCAGCCTGCGGCAGGCCGCGGATGAAGAACGGCTTGTCGGCGACGTCGCTTCTCGCCCTCGTAGCCGGGGGCGTGCCGGATCTCCGCGTCGAACCGGCCCCACACGCGCTTGGGGCGGGCCGGGTTCTGGAACACCTGCGTCGTGCCGTCGCTGCGGAGCACGGGCTTCGGGTCGTCGGCCTCCGCGGGACCGCCGTGGTGCGGCGCGACGTAGGACACCCAGGTGAAGAACGGGTCCGGCGAGGCGACCTGCTGGCGGAGCTCGTCGCGGGTCAGGCCGCCGAGCAGCGTGGTCTGGTAGACGCCCTGGTGCGGGGTCAGCCGCCCGTTGTCGTTGAGGGTGGTGTCGAAGTAGCGGTAGGTGCCGCCGTCCAGCGCCGGCTCGGCCTCGGCGCCGCCGTCGACCGACCCGCGCCAGTCGTTCCAGCCGGGCGGGACGTAGCGCAGCGAGGGCTCGCCGTTGCGGAGCTTCTGGATGCCGTAGCCGTTGAGGTACTTCCCCAGGAACGACGTGTCGTAGCCCGCGCGGTTCAGCCACACCGGCAGGGTCGAGCCGTCGTGCAGCGCCTGGAAGCCGTAGGGCGGGGCGTGCGACCAGACGTGGTGGTTGTGGGAGTACTCCCCGGTCAGGAACGACGCGCGCGCCGGGCAGCACAGCGGCTGCGGCGAGAAGGTGTTGGTGAACGTCACGCCCTGGTCGCCGATCAGGTGCCGCACGTGCGGCATGAAGCGCAGGTCGTCGTCGCGGGCGTCGTCGGTCATGATCACCAGCACGTTGGGCCGGTCGAGCCGTCCGGTCAGCGGGGCCACCGAGACGGTACGGCGCGACGCGTGCGGGTCCTGCGGGGTGACCGGCGGCGTCGGCGTCGCGGCCACCGGGACGGGCGAGCCCGTCGACGTACCCAGCTCGTCGGCCTCCGTGGCGACACCCGCCGAGCCGAGCACCAGCAGGACCCCCGCGGCCACCAGGGCCAGCGCTCGGGTCATGCGGCGGCTCCGTCTCTGCTGCTGGGGGAAGGGATGTCATCGTACGGGGACGGTCGTGGGAGAGTTGTCGGGTGGACGAGACGCGCACCGATGACACCGCCGACCTGGCCCAGCTCGTGGACGAGTGGATCGACTGGAGCCAGGCCTCCGAGCTGCTCGGCATCAGCGTGAGCAAGGTCCGCCAGCTGATCCGCGAGAACCAGCTCGCCGCCGCCGTACCCGTCCCGGGCGAGGGCCAGAAGGTGCCCGCCGCGCTCATCCAGGACGGCCTCGTCGTCAAGGGGGTCCCCGGGGTGCTGACGGTGCTGCACGACGGCGGGTACGACGACCGCGAGGCGCTCACCTGGCTGTTCACCGCCGACGACACGATCCCGGGCCGGCCGATCGACGCGCTCCGCGAGAACCGCGGCTCGGAGATCAAGCGGCGCGCCCAGGCGATGGCGTTCTAGGGCTGTTCGGCACCCGTGCCCGTCGGACTAGCCTCGCAGTCATGAGCGGACTCGCAGCACTTCTCGCGGGGCACAACCGCCCCGACGTCTACCGGTGGCACAGCGCGGCCCACGTCCCCGACGTGGAGCACGCGGTCGACAAGGCGGGCTGGTCCTTCGTGCACCTCGACGGCTGGATCGTCGAGGACAAGGACGCCTTCCTCAAGGCGGCCGTCGCGTCGTTCGGTCTCTCCGACGAGCGCGGCGCGAGCTTCGACGCCCTCTCCGACGGCCTGGCCGAGGTCGACCCCCGCGACCGCGGCGGCGTGGTGCTGCTGTGGGACGGCTGGAGCCCGCTGGCCCGGCACGACGAGCAGGCGTTCCACGTCGCGCTCAGCGTGCTCGGTGGCCGGGCGAACGCCGACCGGGGCTGCCCGTTCGCGGTGCTGCTGCGCGGCGAGGGCCCCACGGTCGACGTGCCCGAGCTGCCCGCCAAGGCCTGACCTGCGCCGAGTTGTCAGGCGCTCACGTCGCCGGGGCGACGCCACCGCCTGACAGCTCGGTCAGAGGGTGCGCTGGGTCGCGGCGGCGGCCAGCTCGCGGAGCACCGTGCGCGCGGCGTCGGTGACCGGTGCCCGGTCGAGCGCGGCCAGCGACTCGGTGGTGAGCACGTCGATGCGGTGCTCGACCTCGGCGTGCGCGCCGGAGTCGTCGATGATGCGGCGGAGCTCGGCCACCTCGGTCGTCCGAGCGCGCGAGCCCAGCGACTCGTCGAGCCGCTTGGCGTCCGCGGCGTCGGCGTGGTCGAGGGCCAGCGCGACGAGCACGGTCCGCTTGCCCTCGGTCAGGTCGTCCCCGGCGGGCTTGCCGGTGGCCTCGGGGTCGCCGTACACCCCGAGCAGGTCGTCGCGGAGCTGGAACGCCTCACCGAGCGGCAGGCCGAACGCGGTCAGGGCGGCGAGCAGGTCGGGGGAGGCGCCGGCGAGCGCGGCCCCGATGTGCAGCGGGCGCTCGATGGAGTACTTCGCGGACTTGTAGCGCAGCACCCGCATCGCCTGCTCGACGTCGGACTCGCCGCGGGCCTGCACCGAGACGTCGAGGAACTGGCCGGCGATCACCTCGCTGCGGGTGGTGTCGAAGAAGGTGAGGGCGTCGCGGACCACGTCGTGCGGCATGCCGCAGCGCCGCAGCAGCTCGTCGGACCAGGACAGCAGCAGGTCGCCCAGCAGGATCGCCGCGGACGCGCCGTACTGCTCCGGGTCCCCGGACCAGCCCCGCTCCCGGTGCAGCGCCTCGAACGCCTTGTGGGTCGCCGGCCGGCCGCGGCGGGTGTCGGAGGCGTCCATGTAGTCGTCGTGCACGAGCGCACTGGCGTGCAGCACCTCCAGCGACGCGGCCGCGCGGACGAGTGCCTCGGCGTCCGGCCCCTCGTCGCGGACGGCCCGGAAGCCCCACAGGCAGAAGGCGGCCCGGAAGCGCTTGCCGCCGGACACCGACGCGCGGGCCGCGTCCACGAGCCGGGCCGCGTCGTCCCCGAGCGGCGCGAGCCGGCCGGCCTGCTCGTCGACGAAGACGTCGAGCGCGGACTGGATCGCGGCGCGGAAGGCGTCCGCGTCCCAGTGGGCCGGGGCGGACGAGTCGGCGGGGGACGTCACGCGCCGAGCCTACGGTCGCCGTCCGACCCGCGGCACGCCGGGCATCTCGGGCATCGGTCCACCTATGCTGTTGCGTATGACGCTCGGATCCCAGTCCACCAGCCCGGTCGACGGCTCACGTCGCGTCAGCGAGCTGATCGCCGCCGGCGAGCGGTCGATCTCCTTCGAGTTCTTCCCGCCCAAGGACGAGGCGGGGGAGCGCCAGCTGTGGACCGCGCTGCGCGAGCTCGAGCCGCTGCAGCCGACGTTCGTGTCCGTGACGTACGGCGCCGGCGGCACCACCCGCGACCGCACCGTGCACATCACCGCGGACATCGCCACGCAGACCACCCTGACCCCGATGGCGCACCTGACCTGCGTGGGCCACTCGCGCGACGAGCTCCGGTCGGTGATCGGCGCCTACGCCGCGGCCGGCGTCCGCAACGTGCTCGCCCTGCGCGGCGACCCGCCGGAGGGCCCGACCGCCGACTTCGTGCCGCACCCCGAGGGCCTGCACAACGCCGTCGAGCTGGTCGAGATGACCCGGGAGCTCGGCGACTTCTGCGTCGGCGTCGCGGCGTTCCCCGAGGTGCACCCGGCCGCCGAGTCGGCCGACTCCGACGCCCGCTACCTGGCCGCCAAGGCGCGCGCCGGGGCCGAGTTCGCGATCACCCAGCTGTTCTTCCGGCCCGCGGACTACTTCGCCCTCGTGGACCGGGTCCGCGCCCTCGGCGTCGACATCCCGATCATCCCGGGCATCATGCCGATCACGAACCTGGCCCAGATCACCCGGATGGCCGAGCTCTCCGGCGCCGCGCTGCCCGACGAGGTCGTGCGAGCGGGTCGGTCGCTTCGACGGCGACCCGGCCGCCGTACGCGCCGAGGGGATCGCCGTCGCCACCGAGCTGTGCGACGACCTGCTCGCCGGCGGCGCACCCGGGCTGCACTTCTACACGCTGAACCGCTCCAAGGCGACGCGCGAGATCTACGCCGGCCTGCGCACCACCGTCGCCTGACGCTCGTTGGTCGAGCCGGTCCGCGTTGGTCGATCGAACCACCGGCGATGGTCTCAGACCGCCTTGTCGGAAACCATGTCCGGCGTGGTCTCGAGACGCCTCGCGCTTCGCGCTCGGCTCCTCGACCAACCGCGGCGGCTCGAGGCCTCAACCAGCGGTGGCCTTGCCGATGCGCTCGGCGGCGACGGCGGCGGACAGGCCCACGAACGGCAGCCCGGCCCCGGCGGCGGCGTGCGCGCCGACGCCGTACACCCCGGCGTACGGCGTGGCCTCGCGCTTGCGGTCGATGGTCGCCCGGCCCTGCCAGAGCATGCCGTAGGCCGACCCGGCCAGCTCCTCGACCTGGTCGAGCGGGGAGCGGTCGACGCGCACCTCCACCTGCCGGCGCACGTCGATCCCCAAGCGGGCCAGGGCGACGAGCACGTCCTCGGCCAGCCGGCCGCGGGCCAGGATCGTCCACGCCGCACCGCCCGAGGGGGCCGTCCCGTTGGTGCGGATCACGATCGTCGGGTCGCCGTGCAGCACCACCTCGGGGGGCAGGTCGGGGACGTCGCCGGAGAGCCCGACGTGGCAGACCACCGGCGGGATCGCGGGCATCGTGCGCGAGACGTGCGGGGCCAGCACGGGCAGCACGCGGGGGTCGACCGCGACCACGACGACGTCGGCGTCCAAGGGGCCGCGGGTGGTGTCGACGCCGACGACCCGGCCGCCCTGGACGCGCAGGTCGACCGCCGTCGTGCCCAGCAGCACCTCGACCTTGCGCTCGCCGAGCCGCTTGGTCATCGCCGCGGCCAGCAGCCCCATCCCGCCGGGCACGGTCCAGACCCCGAAGTTCTGCTCGACGTAGGACCACATGCCCATCCAGGCCGGCACGTTGCGCGGGTCGTGGCCGTCCATCCGGACCCCCAGCAGCGCGACCTCGCGCAGCCGCTCGTCCTTGAACGTCTTCGTCACCACCTTGTGCAGCGTGGACCGCGTGCGCAGCAAGGCGTTCGCGTCCTTGTCGACGTGGTCGGGGGACCAGGGCCGCTCGAGGTAGGTCCGCCGCAGCACGTCCCACGTCCCGGCGAAGGAGTGCACGTGGTCGACCCACTCCTGGCCGCGGCCGCGACCCAGCGCGGCGTCGACCGCCTCGAGCTGCGCCGACCGGCTGCCCGACGGCATCGCGAGCACCGTGCCGTCGGCGAAGCGGTGCTCGCGCATCGGCTCGACCGGCACCAGGTCGAGCTCGCGCTCGAGCGGTCGGCCGGACTTCCGGAACAGGTCGCGTACGACGGCGGGCAGGGCGGTCGACGTGGGACCCGCGTCCCAGCGGTAGCCGTCGCGCTCCACGAACCCGACCGCGCCGCCCAGCCGGTCGAGCCGTTCCACGAGGGTGACCTGGTGACCCTGCTTGGCCAGGCGGGCCGCGGACGCCGTACCCCCGAAGCCACCTCCGACGACCACGACGCGCGACATGCCGACGACAGTAGTCTCGTCGCCATGGCCCGCTACTTCGACGTCCACCCGCACGACCCGCAGCCGCGCAGCATCGCGCAGGTCGTGCAGATGCTGCGCGAGGACGGCCTGGTGGCCTACCCGACGGACTCCTGCTACGCGCTCGGCAGCCGGCTCGACAACCCCGAGGGCACCGAGCGGATCCGGCGCATCCGCAAGCTGGACGACAAGCACCACTTCACGCTGATGTGCGCGGACTTCGCGCAGCTCGGCCAGCTGGTGCAGCTCGACAACGCGGCCTTCCGGGCGGTGAAGGCCGCGACGCCCGGGCCCTACACGTTCATCCTGCCGGCCACCCGCGAGGTGCCGAAGCGGTTGGCGCACCCCAAGAAGCGCACCGTCGGCGTGCGCATCCCCGACCACCGGGTCGTGCACGCGCTGCTCGCCGAGCTCGGCGAGCCGATGCTGTCCAGCACCCTGCTGCTGCCGGACGCGGAGGAGCCGATGACCGACGGCTGGACGATCAAGGAGGAGCTCGACCACGTCGTCGACGCGGTCGTCGACGCGGGGGACTGCGGGCTCGAGCCGACCACGGTGGTCGACTGGTCGGAGGGCTACCCGGAGGTCGTCCGGGTGGGCGCCGGCGACCCGAGCCGGTTCGAGTAGGGGGAGCGACATGGAGACCGTCTACGACGCCGCCGGTGGACGCGAGGGCGTGCTGCGGCTGGCCGCGGCCTGGCACGAGCGGGTGCTGGCCGACGAGGTGGTCAGCCACGCCTTCAGCCACGGCTTCGAGCCCGACCACACCGAGCGGCTGGCGGCCTACTGGGCCGAGGCGCTGGGCGGTCCGACGGACTACACGGACCGCTACGGCGACGAGACCTCGGTGGTGCGGATGCACAGCGGCAACGGACCGCACGAGGAGATGGACCGCCGGGCGGTCGCCTGCTTCGACCAGGCGCTGACCGACGTCGGGCTGGTCGAGGGCGTCCCCGTCCGGGCCGTGCTGCACGACTACTTCGCGTGGGCCACGACGACGACGATGTCGGCCTACCACGGTCGCGGACGACGTGCCCGACGGTCTCCGCATCCCGCACTGGTCCTGGGCGGGCCGGCAGGACTGAGCGCGGCTACTCCTCGAGGCGCTCCTCGAGCACCACGGTGACGGTGTCGCCCTCGCCCTTGCCGATCGCCTTGCGGACCTCGGCCTTCACGGGCAGCTTGTGGGTGCCGTCGCCGAGCGCCATGAACGAGCTGCGGAACGGGTGCCCGTCGACGGTGCCGCGCACCTTGACGAGGCCCCGCGTCCCGAAGAACTCGGCCGACCCCGGCCAGACCACGTAGGTCCAGCCACCGGTGGCGGGGCTCTTCTGCAGCGTGGCGTCGAACTCCTGCTGGTCCATGTCCGTCTCCTTCTCTGCTTCCTTGAAGGGTGGACCCGGTCGGGCCCGGGAACTCATCGTCGTACGTCGGGAGGGGCCGCGACCTCGCCGAAGTCCGTGCCGACCTCCGCGTCCAGGAACCGCATCAGCGCCACGTTCACGTCCCCGACCCGGCGCCCGTCGAGGCTGCCCGGCGGCGCGTTCACGCGGCAGTAGGTGCCGGCGGCGTTCGGGCCCAGCGACACCGACCAGCCGGTCTCCGACCAGGACCGCGCGAACGACGAGCCGTCCCAGGTGACGTGCACGTCGAACGGGTCGCTGCCGACCTGCAGCGGGCTCATCGCGATCGGCTTGGCCACGCGGGTCGCGTCCGTCAGCGGCAGCGCCCACGCCTCCAGCGTCGCGGCGTCGACACCGGGGTCGCGGCCGGCCAGCAGGTTGAGCTGCAGCAGCGAGAACAGCGGCCCGTCCACGACGCGGCTGATCGTCGCGATGCCGCCGGACATCCGGGCGTTGAGCTCGGTGGGCCGGAAGCCGTCCGCGGTGAGCACGCCGTCGATGCCGAACGCGCCGGCGTAGCCGACGGTCGCCCGCAGGTGCTCTCCCGTACGACGGGCCAGCGACCGCATCTCGTCCCGGTCCCGGTCCGGCGGGTCCCAGGTCGTGCCGAGGCCGCCGTACACGAACCGGCGGCGGGTGCCGCGCAGGATCGCGAGCTCCACGGGCCGGAACACCGCCGTGCCGTCGGGCAGCACCAGGCCGTGGATGCTGCAGGGCACGCCCTCCAGGAACGGCATCACCCGCACGCGGTCGCACCGGGTGACGAAGAACGCCAGCGCCGCGGCCTCGTCGGCGGCGTCGACGACCCAGCGGACGAAGTCGCCGCCGCCGTTGAACCCGTCGCGGGCGTCGCCGGCCCAGACGACACCGGCGCCCCGGTCGAGCGAGCGCGAGGCCGGCTCGCAGCGCGGCGAGGTCCACCGGCACGACCGTGGACGGTGCTCGCTCGCCGCCGACGGCGTCCCAGATGTCGTCCGCGACGAGCTTGTCCTCCAGGGCGGTCCAGGCAGCGGGACGCCCGCCGACGACGGGACGCCCGTCGATCGGGTCGGTGCCGACGAACGGCCCGACCAGCCACAGCGCCTCGCGCCCCGGGTCGTAGGCGTCGACCGCGTCCCGGACCTCCTGCGGCAGCGCGTGCGCGATCGCGTCCTGACGGCGCAGGTCCTCGGTCATGGTGTCGCGGGACTCGACCTCGAGGTGCACGACCTCGGCCTGCTCGGGGCGGGGCACGGCGCCTGCGCCGACCGCCGAGGCGACCAGCAGCGGCCGGCGGGCTCCCGCCTGCTCGAGGAGCGCGACCAGGTCGGGGTAGGCCGCCAGCGGGGCGATGCCGCAGACCACGCAGCCGGTCGCGCACCAGCCCGCCGAGGTGGTGCCGCCAGGCCTCCCGGGTCGCCTCGTCGCTCAGGTCCATGCGCAGACGCTACGGACGGGCGGCGTCCTCCGCGACCGGATTCCCGCGCCGCGACCAGCGCCGCCAGCCGCGCCGGATCCGGCGCACCAGGACGAACACCAGGCCGGCCCCGACCGCCAGCAGCGTCAGGCACACGGCCAGCGCGAGCCACGGGTGCGCGACGGCGAGCAGCAGCACGCCGACCACGGCGACGTCCTCCAGCACGCTGGTGCCCACGTTCGTCACCGGCTCGGGCGAGGTGTTCACCGCGAGCCGCAGGCCCGCCTTCACGGCGTGGGAGGCGAGCGCGGTGCCACCGCCCAGCACGGCGTACGTCGCCTGCTGCAGCGTCCCCACGTCGCCGGACAGCATCAGCGCGATGACCGCGCCGACGGTCGGCCGGACCGCGGTGGAGAGCGCGTCCCACGACGAGTCGAGCAGCGGGATCTTGTCGGCCACGAACTCCATCGCGTAGAGCACCGCCGGCCACGACGAGCACGTCCGTGCGGGTCAGCACGAGCGGCACGCCCTCGACCCCGAGGCGGCCGCCGATGCCCAGCACCAGGACGACGAGGTAGGAGTTCACCCCACTCGCCCAGCCGCTCGTCACCACGAGGGGAAGCACGTCCACGAGGAGAGCGTAAGGGTCACGTATCGGGCAGGTGGCCTTTACAGGCTCCGTCGGATCGGGGTTGGCTGGTCCCTGGCCCGGAACCCCCCGGGCCGCTCTCGGGAACAAGGGGCCTTCTCCATGGTGCACAGAATCAGATGGGCGTCGGCCGCAGCCGCGGCCGCCCTCGCGGCAGGGGGGCTGACGCTCGTCGCCACCCCGCAGGCCCAGGCGGCGGACTGGAACCGCTGCCTGAGCGGACCGACCGACCGGCAGGCGGTCTTCCAACGGGCCAGCGACGTCAGCGGCGTCCCGGTCAAGATCCTGCTCGGCGTCTCCTACAACGAGTCCCGCTGGGACGACCACGGCAGCCAGGTCAGCAGCTCCGGCGGCTACGGCGTCATGCACCTCACCCAGGACGCGGCCGCGGCTCACGCCCGCGAGGTCGCGCAGGCCAAGGGCGACGGAGCACCCGCGGCCCTCGCCACCGGCACGCTGAGCGCCGCCTCGAAGATCACCGGCATCGACCGGGCCACCCTGCGCTCCGACGAGGTCGCCAACGTCTGCGGCGGTGCGGCCGTCCTCGCGTCCTACCAGCCGGACACCACGTCCAGCGCGCCCGCGGCCTGGAGCAAGGCGGTCGGCACCTACGCCGGCACCGCCGACGCCCAGGACCGGCTCGACTTCGCCAAGCAGGTCTTCACCACGATCCGCTCCGGGACAGTCGCGCACCACCAACGACGGCCAGAAGCGTGACGCTGGCGGCCACGCCGGGCGCCCAGGTCGCGGCGGCCGCGGTCGCCCCGATCCCGACCGGCAACGAGGTGGTCGACTGCCCGGTGACGCTGGCCTGCGAGTCGCTGCCGGCGCCCTACGAGCAGTACGGCTCGACCCCGAGCCAGTACGGCAACCACGACATCGCCAACCGTCCCAAGGACGGGCTGAGCATCGACTACATCGTCATCCACGACACCGAGGGCTACTACGACACGGCCCTCGACCTCGTCTCCGACCCGACGTACCTCGCCTGGCACTACACGATCCGGTCCTCGGACGGCCACGTCGCGCAGCACGTGAACCCCAAGAACGTCGGGTTCCACGCCGGCAACTGGTACGTCAACATGCACTCGATCGGCATCGAGCACGAGGGCTTCGCGGCCACCGGCGCGACCTGGTACACCGAGTCGATGTACCAGAGCTCGGCGACGCTGGTGAAGTACCTCTCCGCGAAGTACGGCGTCCCGCTCGACCGCGCCCACGTCATCGGGCACGACCAGGTCCCCGGCATCACCACGGCCAACATCCCGGGCATGCACTGGGACCCGGGCGAGTGCAGAACGTTTTGATCTCTTCGTTCGTCCCGGGCTCCTGTACCTCCGAAGTTGTTCGCGGGGACCCCGACGATAACTAGTCCTCTGTCCTTGTATTTCTCATAGAGGGCTTGTAGTCCCGTGTACTGGGGGGTGTATCCACACTTGCTTGCGACGTTGACAAGCAGCACAGTCTTACCTTTATACGCAGATAGTGGCGCGGGTTTGCCATCAATCGTAGTGAGTGAAAAGTCGTGAATGCTTGAGGCTGCCATAAGTATCGCCGGAATGAGAAGAGTCACTGCTGAGCGGAGTGTCATATCTGGACCTCTCAATACTGTAACCTGATCGGGTCTGATGGTCAGAGAAACCGTAACCTGCGATCATAAATCAGTTTGTAATCCGGCTTGAGGAACTCACTTCGCGGGTACAAGACTAATTTCCCGGAACCAGACTGTGGCGGCCCCGCCGTGGTGCTGAATCGCGATGTATCCGGTGTCAGGCCGTGGGCCGCGTTCGGGTTCATAGCGGCCGCGTTTGGGAGGAACCGGCGAGACGCCGTCATAGTCGGTGACGAGCGTTCCATTGACCTTCACGATCGTGCGAGGTCCATCCATCGTGATTTCGAGCGTGTTCCATTCTCCCGCCGGCTTCGAAGGCCGGGCCTTGGCCTGTGTCATTGAGTACAGTACGCCGGTCGTGTGCCAGTCATCGCCAGATTCGTCGATCTGAACCTCGATCCCGCGATTGATCGCATCGTCTTCAGACTTGGGCCTGTCGGGAATTCGAATGAAAACGCCCGAATTGGCCGTTTTGTCTGAAGATTTGTAAACAACTCGGATAGTTGCGTTCCCGATTTTTTGGCGTGTGTACCACAAGTCATCTTCAGGCGCATCCGGAATCGACACAAGCAGACCTTTTTCCACGATGAAACCGGGCTTCTCGTCGGAAGGCGCGCCTTCGTGGCGTGGAATTCTCGCCCAGCCGTCCAGATTTTTGCCGTTGAACAACGTCTTCCGGTCTGCAGCCATCATCGACGTGCAAGTCAGCAGCATCAGCAGCCCTACGCATCTCTTCATGGACATAAGCGTACAACTACCAGACGCGGCTTGTCGTACATACGAGGATGTATACTGCATTTATCGGAGTAATTCTCTAAACACTTTTACCCGAGTAACTTCCAAGGAGTTGTTCCTCCGTGTGGATCGTCCGGCTAGCATTAGGCCGCCCATATACATTTGTCGTGATGGCTATCCTGATAGCCATTCTTGGCGGGTCAGCAATCGTTACGATGCCCGTCGATATCTTCCCCTATATCGATATTCCCATCGTCAGCGTTTTGTGGGTTTACAACGGCCTCTCGCCCGAAGAGATGGAGAAGCGCGTCGTTACGAATTTCGAGCGAAGCCTCACTTCCAACGTAAACGATATCGAACACATCGAATCGCAATCGTACAACGGGTACGCCGCGGTTCGGATTTACTTCCATCCGAACGTCAAGGTGGATATGGCAGTCGCCCAGGTTACTGCAACGATGCAGACTTCGCTTCGCCAGATGCCGCCGGGAATGTTTCCGGCCAATATCCTGAAGTACGACGCCGCGAGTGTTCCGATTCTGCAACTCGGCCTCGTCAGCAAAACTCTGCGTGAGCAGGAGATCTTCGACCTCGGTAACAATTTCATCCGAACACCGCTTGGTACCGTGCAAGGCGCTTCGGTCTCCTATCCGTTTGGCGGGAAAGCCCGCGCCGTGATGGTGGACTTGAATCCGGAGGAGTTATATGCGAAACAGCTATCGCCGATTGATGTTTCGAATGCGCTGAATCTTCAGAACCTGATTCTTCCAGCCGGAACGGCGAAGCTTGCCGGCACCGAATATCAGGTGCGTGTGAACAGCAGCCCGATTCTTCTGGATGACCTGAATAATCTACCGATCAAAACCGTAAATGGCGCGACGGTCTACATCAAAGACGTAGCTCAGGTTCGGGACGGCTTCCAGGTTCAGAACAACATCGTCCGCACGAATGGCACGCGAGGCGTGCTCATCTCCATCACGCGGAACGGTAAGGCTTCTACATTGGCGATCGTGAACGCGGTGAAGGCTGCTCTTCCCAGGATTCTCGCCAATGTTCCTCCGGAATTGAAGGTAGTGCCGCTGATGGACCAGTCGATCTTCGTGCGGTCCTCCATCAAAGGCGTCGTACACGAAGCGCTGATCGCCGCCTGTCTCACCGGACTGATGATCCTGCTTTTCCTGGGAAGCTGGCGCAGCACCCTGATCGTTTGTATCTCGATTCCACTGTCGATATTGACATCGCTCTTTGTCTTGAGTCTGCTCGGACAGACCATCAATGTGATGACTCTGGGAGGCCTGGCTCTCGCAGTCGGCATTCTGGTGGATGATGCCACTGTCGAGATTGAGAATACGCACAGAAACCTCGCCATGCGAAAGCCGCTGGTTCGCGCAGTGCTCGATGGCGCCTCGCAGATCGCTGTTCCGACGTTTGTCGCGACGCTGTCGATCTGCATCGTGTTCGTCCCAGTGCTGCTGTTGACCGGAACTGCTCGGTTTCTATTCACGCCACTTGCAATGGCCGTGGTATTCGCGATGGCCGCCTCCTATCTGCTGTCAAGAACGCTGGTTCCGACGATGATGGCCTACCTGCTGCGGTCGGAACTCCACCTTTACCAGGAGGGAAGCGAAGCTGAGCCGGCAGGAGAGAGCTTGCTTTGGCGCGCTCATCACCGATTCAACAACCTGTTCGAGCGGCTACGCTTTCGTTACGTTGGTCTGCTCGATTGGTCGTTACGACATCGCGGGCCCGTTCTGACGGTGTTCATGGCGTTCTCGATTGCTTCGCTCGGGCTGGCGTGGCTGGTTGGAGAGGACTTCTTTCCCAATGTCGATTCCGGACAGATGCGGCTTCATGCCCGTGGTCCGGCCGGCACCCGCATCGAGGAAACAGAAGCCCGATTCGCTGCGCTGGAACGTGAGATCCGGGATGTCATTCCTGCAAACGAACTGGAGATGCTGATCGACAACATAGGCATCCCCAACAGCTGGCCGGCCATCGCGCAAGGCGATATCCCGACGATTTCCGCGGCTGACGGAGAGATTCTGATCTCGTTAAACAAAGAAAAGCATCGCTCGACTCGAGACTACGAAGTACTGCTCCGGAAGCGGCTTCGCGAGAAATTTCCGGACATGACCTTCTTCTTCCAGCCGGCAAACATCACGACGCAAATTGTGAATTTCGGCATTCCTGCTCCCATCGATCTTCAGATCGTCGGGAGAAACGCGGAGGCTAATTACAAGATTGCGCAAAAGCTGGCGGCGCGGATTGCGCGGATCCCCGGAGCCGCGGATGTTCACGTGCATCAGGTGGCGGAACAACCGGAATTAAGACTGAACGTAGATCGGGTTAAAGCTTCTCAATTGGGTTTGACGCAACGCGATGTCACCAGCAATATGCTTGATCTCGTTGACCGGGAGCGCTACGGTCGCGCCGAATTTCTGGCTGAATTGGTCGAATGGCATCAATTACGGTATTGGCGTCCAAACTCCGCAGTACCGGGTGGACTCACTCGACGCGTTGCTTCGCACGCCGATTTCGGTAGCGAATAATGTCGTAAGCACTACGACTCCAGGGTCGCAGGCTGGTGTTGCCGGGGCCGGGAATAGCTTCGTTTCCGCATCCCCGAGCGGCTCGTCTCAGGCGTATGGAAATCCCGGCGCGCTATCCGGTTCCACGCAACTCCTCTCCAACCTCGTCAGCGTCGAGCGAACTTATACTCCGGTCATTGTCAATCACTACAATGTCTGGCCGGTATTTGACGTCTATGCAAACGTGGACCGGCGGGACCTGGGCGGTGTCGGGGCCGAAGTGCGGAAGATCATGCGAGAAGAAGAGCCCCACATGCCGCGCGGGACTACATTCGAGCTTCGCGGACAGGTTGAGACGATGCAGTCTTCTTTTGTCCGACTGGGGTTGGGCATGATTTTCGCTGTCGCGCTGGTGTACCTGCTGATGACGGTGAATTTCCAGTCCTGGCTGGATCCTTTCATCATCCTTACGGCGTTGCCAGGCGCGATGGCCGGTATCTTGTGGATGTTATTTGTGAGCGGTACCACGCTTAGCGTTCCGTCACTGATGGGCGCAATCATGTGTGTCGGAGTTGCGACCGCGAACAGCATCCTGATGGTCACGTTCGCCAATGACGAGCGGGCGAGCTTGCCTTCCCCACGCGACGCCATGCTCTCGGCCGGGCAGGCTCGCCTGCGGCCCGTGCTAATGACAGCGACAGCGATGATTCTGGGCATGGTTCCGATGGCGCTTGGCCTCGGTGAAGGCGGCGAGCAAAATGCGCCTCTCGGCCGCGCGGTAATCGGAGGCCTGATGTTCGCTACCGTGACGACGCTGTTCGTAGTTCCGATTATCTATAGTTACCTGCGAAGGAAACCACCCGTGGATCACGAACGCCTGCTTATAGAACGGGAGCAGGAGTTACTGCCGAACAACTGATGCGATACAGCGAGTCCGATAAGCTTTCCACACCGGCCGACACCGCCTCCACCCTGGAAGACCGATTACGCGAGGAGAATCAGGAGCTAAGGCGGCAGATTCAGGAACTGAGGGGAGCGTCGCATCACGGGGCCCCGGCGAAGCTTTGGCATCCTTCGGGCGTAACGATCGGAGCCATTCTGCTAGGCGCGGGCGTTCTCATCGTGATCGCCTTTTCTACGGCCACGTTCCACGCCGAAAACAATGGCCAGGTCGTAAGCGAAGCGCGGTGAGCAAGCAGCAAGCCTTGCCACGTGTAGACGTTCTGGCGATGGGCCGTTCGACAGCGAACAGTGGACTGCAGGTCCCCGGAAACATCCAGCGATCACCGAACTTCGATTCTTGCTCGCGCGATGGGTGTCTTGGGAAGCGCCTGGTAGATATCGGCGACCGGGTGAAGGCCGGTCAGCCTCTCGCCGAGATCGAAGCTCCGGAACTGGATGCCAGTTCCACCAGGCGAAGGCAATCTGCAGCAGGCGCAGGCCGCCCTGGAGCGGCCCGCGCAAATCTCGACGAGGGCAAGACGGATCCGAACTTGCCCGCGTCACATCGGAGCGATGGACGAAGCTGGCTAGCCAGGGAGTGTCTCACGGCAGGATAATGATCAGTACCAGGCTCGGTCTCCGCTCGGAGGCGGCAAACGTTGAGGCTCTGGAAAAGGCCATCCTCGTTCAGCGCAGCAACATCGCGGCGGCCGAAGCAAACGTAGCGCGCCTTGAGAAGCATCCAAAGTTATCGTACCGTCCGAGCTCCTTTTTCGACGGGGTGGTTACTTTACGCAATGTGGATTCCGGGGCGCTCGTAACCTGGGCAGTGCACTTTGTTCCGGATCGCGCAGACGGGCACCCTTCGCGCTTTTGTGAACGTTCCCCGGCTTATCCCAGTTCCGTCCATGTGGGCCAAACGGCCATGTTGGAGGTCTCCAATCTTCCCGGGCGGCAATTCAAGGCTACGGTGGTCGTAGCGCCAGCGCTCTGACCGCGCAGTCGCACGTTGCTGGCGATTCAGCGTGCCGAACGGGGCAATGCGCTGCTTCGCGGGGAGTCTGCGCAAATTCGTCTTGAATGACGTGCGCGCTGCTGCGCCCGTGGTTATCCCGAGCGACGCGCTGATCGTTTGAGCTGACGGAGCGCAAGTGGCTGTTGTACGTACCGATCATGTTGTTCATCTCCAGAGAGTTGAAGTTGGACACGTCTAGGCGATCGTCTCGAGGTCAGCGGCCGATTACAACCAGGCGAGATGATCATTGCTGACCCGGGCGATGTCGCTCGCGAAGGCCTGAAAGTTGACCCCGTTCCGTTGCAGGGAAGACGATCGCCAGAAGACACTCCCGCCAAGTAAGGTCACAACCCTAAAGGTCGCCTTAAAAACAATCGAGGGAGAATCGAATTACCGATCCTCCCCGATTGTCGAGCGAATTGATGAGATTACTTGACTGTGATCGTCGCGGGAGCACTGGCTTGGCCATTGACTGATATGACGAGTGGGTACGTCCCGGCGGGCAGATTCGGAATCTTCAGATTCACCTGGGTCGGACCGATCGAACAGGGTCAATCCGGCGAATGCGATCTCCGTCATGGTTCCGTTGATCGCGGCGGTCACGTTTCACTTGTGCCGTGCCAGCGGAGAGTTCGCCGCAATCGTACCCGTTGGCACAGCGTTATCGACCTCGCCTGCGCCCGTCAGGTATGCGATGACAAAGCTGTCCGGCGCTGCTCCGTTTTCCGCTGTGTTGACCGAATAATCCGCGTTCTGTACAACCGCGCGTTTTTCGCCGAACTGAAAGATCCCGGGCGCAGCTCCACAACCGAAACGTTGCCTGCGGGGCTTGCCACGCCATTTACAGTAACGATTACAGGCGCTGTTTCCCCTAATACCGCTTCATAAGGTATCTGCGCATTGATTTGGCCAGGGCTCACGAACGACGAGCGGCGCGGGTTTGCCGCGAATCGTCACCGATGTTCCGCCGAGC
>CAVZTB010000002.1:0-269069 GCA_963778095.1 uncultured Actinomycetota bacterium
CCCGCGCTCGCCGAGGCGGCGCGTTTCGTCGGCTCGGTGCAGATCCGCAACCGCGCGACGCTAGCCGGAAACATGTGCAATGCCTCTCCGGCCGCGGACACGGCGCCGCCGCTGCTGGTCTACGGGGCGCGGCTGACCATCGCGACGCCGGGCGGCGGCACGCGCGAAATGGCCCTGGACGACTTCTTCGTCCGCTCGGGCGTCACGGCGCTCGCGCCGGGCGAGCTCGTCACGGCCATCGAGCTGCCACTCCCGGCGGGCAGGGCGGGCTCGGCGTTCCAGCGCCGAACCCGACGGCGCGGACACGATCTGGCGTCCGTGACGGTGGCCGTGTTGATGTCCGAGGACGGCATTCGTTTCTCCTACGGCAGCCTTGGGCCTCGTCCACTCGTGTTTGCGTTCGACGAACCCGGCTCGGCGCCTCTTGATGAATGGTTTGCAGCCGCGAGCCCGTCGCCGTCATCGATGCGAGCGTCACCCGACTACCGCTTGGCCATGCTCCATGCACTCACAGAGCGGGCCACGCAGGCGGCGCGGGACAGGATGCACGCGTGATCACGATCGACGTCCGCCTCAACGGCCTGCCCCGGACCGTATCGGTGGAGCCGCACCACACTTTGCTCGACGTTCTCCGAGACGACCTCGGCCTCACCGGCACGAAGGAGTGCTGTCTCGTTGGCGAGTGCGGCGCCTGCACAGTGCGGATCGACGACCGCATCGTGGATTCGTGCCTCGTCCTCGCGGTCGAGGTGGACGGCGCCGACGTCACGACGGTCGAAGGTCTGGCCGAGGCTCAGACGCTGACGCGACTCCAGACGGCGTTCGTCGATAAGGGCGCCGTGCAGTGCGGCTTCTGCATCCCGGGCCAGCTCATGGCCGCCGACGACCTGTTGCGTCGTCTGCCGCACCCGTCACACGGGGCGATCGAGGAAGGTCTTGCCGGCAACCTCTGCCGCTGCGGTTGCTACTACCAGATCATTGAGGCCGTCGAATTGGTTGCCACCGGCGAGCGCGCCGTGGTCGCGACACAGCCTGTTCGCGAGCTGTCATCGGTCCCCAGCCCTCCGGTCGACCAATGACGATCGGCGCATCGGCTCCGCGGATCGGGGGCGAGCCCCGCGTCACCGGTGAGCAGAAGTACGTCGCCGATATCCATCTGCCGAAGGAGCTGCACGTCAAGCTCGTCACCTTGCCTGTAGCCCACGCGCGCATTCGCGCGATCGAACGATCACGTGCCTCTCGCGGTTCCGGGCGTGCGCCTCGTGATAACCGCCGCCGACCTGTCGCAACCGGTGCCGCGTTTCGGCCCGCAGTTCAGCGACCGGCCGGTCATCGCCACGGGCGAGGCCAAGTACCACGGCGACCCCGTTGCGGCCGTTGCCGCGGAGACCAAGGACGCCGCCGAAGAAGCCGTGGCTCTGGTTGTGGTCGACTACGAGGAGCTGCCGGCTGTCTTCACCATCGACGGCGCGCTTGCACCCGATGCCCCACTCGTGCAGGACCCGTCGCTCCGCCCCGACGATCCGCTCGCCGGCACGAATGTCCTTCGCGAGCACGCCGTGGCCTGGGGCGCCGTTGCCGCAGCGACGGCCGATCTTGTCATCGAAAACACCTACGACTTCCCGATGGTCACCCATTTCGCCATCGAGCCGCATGCATTCATCGCGGCGCCCGTGGGTGACGGCCTCGCGATCTGGACCTCGATCCAGCACCCATATTGGCTGCAGCGGGTCCTGGCACGCGCCGTTGGCCTGCCGCTCGCCAAGGTGCGAATCACGCGCCGGATCCGGGCGGCGCGTTCGGCGGCAAGCAGCACGCCAAGTACGAGCGGCTGGTGGCGTTCATGGCTTTGGCGACGGGCCGGCCGGTACGCCTCGTGTTGTCGCTCGAGGAGACGTTCCAGGCCGTTCGACGAACGGAAACCCAGATTCGCGTTCGCACCGGCGTCATCGCGACGGCACGTTCGCGTTCCAGGACATCGACGCGAACTACCTCATCGGCGCGTACGCCGACATTGCCGATCGCGTCGTGGGCAAGGGCTCATACATCGGCAACGGGCCGTATAACTGGTCGTCGGCGCGGATCGTCGCGCGCAGCGTTCTTTCCCACACCGTGCCATCGACCGCCTTCCGCGGCTTCGGCAACCCGCAGGTGAACTGGGCGGTCGAGTCGAACATCACGGAGGCCGCAGTCCGGGCTCGGGCATCGATCCGCTGGATCTGCGCATGAAGAACCTGGCCAGACGCGGCGATCGCTTCATACCGTTCGACACCCCCGCAGACGGAGAGTGGTCGGACACGGTGGTATTCGGGCGGCAGAGCTGATCGGCTGGAAGTCGGCCAAACCGGAAGGGCATGGGCGAGGCATCGCTCTGGGCATCAAATCGGGCCCGACGACCGGCCTGTCGCACTCGCTGGTCCGCCTGCTGGCTGACGGCAGCGTGGTGGTCTACGCGGGAACGCAGGACATCGGCCAGGGCGCTCGAACGGTCTTTGCCCAGATCTGCGCCGAGGAGCTGGGCGTGGCCATTAACGACGTTTCGGTGGTCATGGGCGACACGGCCACCGTGCCTTACGACCAGCAGACTTCCGCCTCGCGCTCGACCGTCCTGATGGGCAACGCGATCATCCTTGCCTGCCGCGACATCAGGAAGAAGCTCATGGAGAAACTGGGCGACGACTACGACGCGGATCAGGCTGTCTCCTGGCATGTGGGGCTGGCGCTTGGTGCCCAGGGCGGCGAGATCATCGGCACCGGCGAATCGCGCAAGGTCGCAGATGATGATCATCCGCTCGGCGGCTCGGCGCTGTTCTTCGAGTTCAACGCGACGGCGGTCGAGGTATCGGTTGACGAGCAGACGGGCGACATCACGATGTACAAGCACGTCGCGGTGTCGGACGTCGGAAAGTCGATCAACCGACTGCAGGTCCAGATGCAGGACGAAGGCGCCGCGATTATGGGCCTCGGCCACACATTGATGGAGCACTACATCTTCGACGCGACCGGCCGCATACGGACCTGGGCGCCATCGACTACCGCATCCCAACCTCAATGGACCTGCCCGAAAAAATGGTCAGCGATACGGTCGAGAACCTGGACGGCCCGGGTCCATACGGCGCAAAGGGCATGTCCGAGGGTGCGTTGTTGCCTGTCGCGTCGGCCGTGGCCGCCGCCGTTCGGGACGCTACTGGTGTCACGATTCGTGACTTGCCACTCTCGCCGAAGCGTGTTGGCAGGCGCTTCGAGACCGAGACGAGAAAGGGGGTGCGACGCCATGACCGACACACTTCGTGCTGGTAGACGCACGATCACCGTCACGCACGGTGATCGGCTGGTCTTCTCGTTTCGGACATCAACAAGGGGGAGATCGTCGAGCACTACCACCGTGTCTCGAAGGTGATGCTGCCGCATCTGCATGGCCGGCCAGTGTCGATCCAGCGGTTTCCTGGGCCTGACGGCAGTCCGCCGATCTACCAGAAGGCTATTCCGTCGCTTTTCCCGAGTGGATCCATCGGGTGACCGTGCCCAAGGTCGGCGGGACCGTGACTCACGTCATTTGTGATGACGCGGCGACCTTGGTCTATCTCGCCAACCAGGGCTGCATCACGCTCACGTCTGGCTCAGTCGCGTGCCGAAGCTCGAACTGCCCGATCGGATGATCATCGACCTCGATCCGGGGAGGGCGGCGTTGCGGACGCCAAGTTCGCCGCGGTTCTGGCGCGCGAGGTCTTGACGGAGGCGGGTCTTTTCCCGTATTTGATGGCCACCGGATCACGCGGCTATCACGTCGTGGTGCCAATTCGGCCGGTCGAGTCCTTTGATGACGTTCGTGCCGTCGCTTTTGGCCTTGCCGAGGCCCTCGCGCGCCGTGCGCCAGACCGCCTCACGACCGAGTTCCAGAAGAAGAACCGTGCCGGCCGGCTGTTCCTGGATTGCAACCGGAACGCGTGGGCGCAAACTGCCGTGCCCGCCTATGCCGTTCGCCCGAAGCCCGGCGCGCCGGTTGCCGTGCCTCTGGATTGGGACGAGCTCGAAGCCTCGCAGCCCGACGGTTGGACGGTGCGGACGATCGCGGATCGGCTGGACAAAGTTGCGGACCCGTGGCGCAGCTTCGGGCCGCACATGCGGACTCTCAACGCCGCCAAGCGCTGGCTGGGAGCCAATTCCTGACAGCTGTTGACGACATCGCGGATACGATCGATCCATGAGCGATGTGATCAAGACAACCGACTTTCTTGCCCAGGCTGTGGACTGGCGCATCGTCAGCGACGGCGCATGCGCGTTCTATCGGACGTCATCTCTGGCCGAGTCGGCGAAGCTGGTCGCGGCGCTTGCCGAGACGCCGGCGCTTGTTGGTCAGGCGTATGGCATGGATGTTCGCCGCGACGGCGTGACCATCCGAACAGTGACCGTTCGCGAGGACGTCTTCGGCCTGACGCAGGGTGATCTCGATGCCGCACTCCAGGTCTCGGCCGTCGCGCGGGAGATGGGTCTGACGTCCGATCCGTCGAAGATCCAGAACCTCCTGATCATCCCCGGAGCGCCGGACATCAAACAGATCATGCCGTTTTGGCAGGCCGTGCTCGGCTACATGCCGCGGCCGGACAGCCCGGACGAGGATCTGAGTCGATCCCCACGACATGACCAATCCCTTCTGGTTCGAGACGATGGACGAGCCACGCGGCGACGGCCTCGGCGCGATCCACTTGGCGATGTGGATGCCGATCGAGGAAGCCCCAGAAGCGCGTCGACGCGGCGCTGGCCGCCGGCGGTCACATGGTGCGTGACGATTTCGCTCCAGCCTGGTGGACGCTCGCCGACGCCTACGGCAACGAGATCGACGTTGCCACGATCGCCTACCGCGACGGGCCGCCGCCTACGGAGTCGGCAGCGGAGTAGGCAGTCGACGACGGGCGTCGAATTTGAGGTAGTCGGAGTAGCCGGCGCGGCGCGCCTCGGCGACGATCTCGGCGTATCCGAACGCTGACTCTTCGGGCGTGTGGGCGTCGCTTCCCAGGGTGATCGGCACGCCGGCCGCGTTGAATAGGTCCAGGAATGCCGGCGCCGGGTAGATCTCCCTGATTGGGCGAAGGAGGCCCTGGCTCGAGATCTCGACCGCCATTCCGGTATTCGCGGTTGCTTCGACAACGGGCTCCCACAGGTAGTTCAGGCTGCCGTCCGGGACGAGGCCGGCGACCTTGATCACGTCGATGTGCCCGAGGCTGTCCGCCATGCCGGTGACTGCCAGGGCCGTTGCCAGCTCGAAGTACTCCTCGAAGGCGCGTCGGACACCGCGTCGCGCGAACTCGTCAGGACCGGACGGCCGAAGGAACCACCACGCCCCGATCCAGTGCACTGAGGCCACGAGGTAGTCCCACGGGTAGGGCGCAATGAGGTCCATCACCTTCTGTTCGGTGCCCGCCTCGAAGTCGACCTCCAAGCCCAGCTTCACGGGCAGCCCGCGGGCCTTGGCGGCGAGGATCGCCTCGACGTATTTGTCGAGCGACATGTCCAGCTCGCGGGCCATGATCCCGTCCATCTCCCTGACGAGATGCGGATTCGGGTCGTTCTTCCACCACTGGCCGAGAACGGGCACCGACTCGACGCAGCGATAGAGGTGCTCAACGAACGCGACTTCCTGTGAGCCACGCGATAACGCCACCTCGACATAACGGTCGATGTAGTCGGCGGGAAACTCGCCGGGTGGCGGCGCACCCGGTACGTCGCGATGAGGATGAATGTGCAGGTGGTAGTCGCTCATCCCGGCGCGAGCGCTACTCCTGGTTCGTGCTGAGCTTGTCCCAGAGGATCCCGGCGTTGTGCGCCTGGATGTAATCCATCATGTATTCCTGCCCGATGTCGACCGGGTAGCGATCGCGCATGTGGACTCGCTCGATCGTTTCCTCGCGCGTCCAGCCTGCTGCGACCGCTGAGGCGACGCGCGACTTCCACTCGAGCAGGACGGCCTTCTGGGTCTGCAGATAAAGCAGGTCCGTCACCGGTCCGTGCCCGGGCACGACCCGATCAACGTCCAGCCGCGAGATCGTGTTGAGCGCCTCGATCCACTGGTCGACATCGCTGGCCATCACCCAGGTCTGAACCTCGCTGAACACGGTGTCACCGGTGAACACGACGCGCTCCTCAGGCACGTGGACCGCGATCTGGCCCGGCGTGTGACCGGGCGTGTGAATCAGGTTGAACGTGTGGTCGCCCACGTT
The DNA here is from genome assembly GCA_963778095.1 of uncultured Actinomycetota bacterium. Lineage (GTDB taxonomy): Bacteria > Actinomycetota > Actinomycetes > Propionibacteriales > Nocardioidaceae > Nocardioides_B. The sequence continues at coordinate 6,219 of CAVZTB010000002.1, forward strand.
CAGCACCACGTCGCCGGTGAAGGTGATCTTGGCGCGGTTCGGATCCTGGAAGTAGACGTCGCGGGCGGGCATGATCGCGGCGCCATCGGGGTCGCTCATCGGGATGGCCTCGGCGGCGTAATCGAACGGGTCCAGCAGGGGCGTCGGCACCATGAAGTTGTCCGCCACGCCCTTGTGGTGGATGACCGTGCCCGCGTCCCTGAAGAAGTAGTTGCCGAAGATGTGGTCGACGTGATGCTCCGTGTTGATCACGTAGCGGATGGGGCCGTGCGACTCGGCCTCGGCGCGCATTGCAACCGCCTTGGTGGGTAGCTGCGCGGTGTCGACCACGACCACGCCGTCAGATGTGACCACGTACGACGGGTTGCAGCCGCGGATGGTGATGTCGGTGTAGACGTTTGGGGTGACGTTGTCGAAGGCCACGCGCGTCTCGGCCTCCTACTGCGTAGCGGTGAGGCCGCCGTCGATGGTCAGGATCTGACCCGTCACGAACGACGAAGCGTCTGAGCAGAAGAAGAGCACCGCACCGACGAGGTCGTCGGTCTCGGCGATCCGGTTGAGCGGGATTCGAGCGAGCAGGTTGGCCTTGAACGTTTCGTCCGCAAGCAGGCTCTCCACCTGCGGCGTTGCCACGAACGTGGGCGCGATGGCGTTGACGGTGATGCCGTGCTTGGCCCACTCGGTCGCCTGCTGGCGAGTCATGGCGTTGATCGCGCCCTTCGCGGCCACATACGCGAGATAGCCGTTGTTGATGCCGAGCTGTCCGCGCACCGATGAGATGTGCAGCACCCGACCGCCCCGGCCGCCGGCGATCATCGCCCTTGCCGCGGCTTGCGTGGGCAAGAGATCGCTGCGCAGGTTGAGGTCCATGATGCGGTCGAACTCTTCCTCGGGATACTCGTCCGCCGGATAGAGCGCAGTGCCCGCGCCACCGCCGACGGCGTTGACGATGATGTCGACCCGGCCGAACTTGGCCATGGCCTCGTCGATCGCGCGGTCGGCGTCCTCCTTCTTCGTCACGTCCGCGGTAACGAGGAGGACTTCCGACCCGAGGTCGCTGATGGACCTCTCTACGTCTGCCGCATCCCCGGCCGATCTGCCAAGCACGGCCACTTTCGCACCCACGGCGGCGAATGCGAGGGCCAGCCGATGCCCGATCGCGCCGGTGCCGCCGGACACGACTGCTACGCGACCGTGGAGGCGGAAGCGGTCGAGCTCGTTGTTCGCGGTCACGCCGCGAGGATAAGGGAATTGCCGACCTCCTAGACTCGGGTGATGGATGAGGACGGGCACTTCGGCGAGAAAGTCGCCGCGACATACGACGAATATCGGGACCCGATGTTCTCCCAGGAGGTCATTGATCCCACCGCCGATTTCCTAACCAGGCTGGCAGGCGACGGCAAAGCGCTCGAGTTCGCCATCGGCACTGGTCGGATCGCCTTGCCGCTCAAGGCGCGCGGAGTCGAAGTCCACGGGATCGATCTGTCGCGGGCGATGGTCGCCCAAATGCAGGCGAAGGGCGGTGGATCGGACATCCCGGTGACCATCGGCGACTACACAGCAACCCGTGTGGACGGGACCTTCCGGTTGGTCTACCTCGTCTACAACACGATCCAGAACGTGACAAGCCAGGCAGGGCAGGTCGCGGCGTTCAGGAACGCGGCTGCTCACCTGGAACCGGGCGGCGTGTTCGTCATCGAGGTGGGAATGCCCGATCTCCAGCGGCTCCCGCCTGGCGACAGGTTCGTACCGTTCAGCTTCACCGATCACCACGTCGGCGTGGACGAGTACGACGTCGCCAACCAGGGACTGGTCTCGCACCACTTCACCAAGCGCGGCGACAAGTGGGATTACTCGTCCGGGCCGTTTCGCTATGTCTGGCCGAGTGAGATGGATCTCATGGCCGACATGGCTGGCATGCGGTTGCGCGAGCGTTGGTCGGGCTGGGAGGGTGAGCCGTTTACGAGTGACAGCCGCAACATCATCTCTGTGTGGGAGAAGCCGGATGCCGACGGAGGAGAGGGGTAGTCATGAAGCCAGCGACCGTATTCATGGGGGAGATGACCAGCCCGGAAGTTGAGGCGTTCCTTTTGACGAGCAAAACGGTCATCGTGCCGGTTGGCTCGACCGAGCAGCACGGACCGCACGGGCCGCTGCTCACCGACGTGCTGATTTCGAACGAAGTAGCGCGCCGCGCCGCTGAGGAGCTAAAGGCGCTCGTTGCGCCGCCGGTCAATTACGCGCTGTCATACCCGCACGTCGGCTTTGTCGGATTGGTGCACATCCGCGTCGCGACATTCATGTCGCTGATCGAGGATCTCGCGGCGTCGCTGGCGTCGATCGGCTTCAAGCGGATCGTCTTTCTGAACGGCCACTACGACAACACCTACGCGATTGCATACGCGTGCGCAAACGCCCGGGCGAATGGCCTGCCCGACGACGTCGTCTGCTTCCCGATCAACTACTGGGACGGCCTGACGCCCGAGGAGGCGGCCGAGTACTTCAGCATGACCACGGGATTGCACGCGAACCGAGGCGAGACGTCGGCTGTGATGGCAATCAACCCGGGTCTGGTCGACCTGGAGAACGCCAACGCCGAGATGCCGCCGTTCCCCGAGGTCACCAACACGCCGCCGGTGCACACGGCGTTCTTCTTCTCGAACCCGGGCTCCGTCTACCGCGCGACCAAATCAGGCTCGTGGGGCGACGGCCGTGACGCCGCGCCCGAATTTGGGGAGCGGTTCCTGTCTGTGATGACCGCCGCGACGATCCGCGTCCTGGACGACATCGACCGAACCTATGCGGCCATGCCCCCGCGCTAGTGCTCCACGGTCGCGGCGGATGCCTCGGCGCCGTGGATTGCGGCGCCGATCGCTCCGGCCCAGACGCCGAGCTCGGCTATGACGATCTCCACCTTGTTTAGGTCCGTCATCGTCACGCGGCGGCGCAGTTCGTCGCGCATCGGAACCTCGAACAGGTCCAGCGCCGGGGCGCGGCCGCCTCCGATCACGACGCGGTCCGGTGTGATGATCGTGATCGCGTTGGCGAGGCCGATCCCCAGGTAGCGGCCAACCTCGGTGAGCACTCCCAGCGCAAGCGAGTCACCGCCGCGAGCACGCGCGACCACTTCGTCGGCAGTGGCCGCACCACACGCCTCGGCGATTCGGTCGGCTCGCACGTACGCCTCGAGACAGCCCCGATTGCCGCAGCCGCACAGGGGACCGTCCTCGTCCAGGGTCTGGTGGCCGATCTCTCCCGCCGCACCGTCGTGCCCCTGGTACACACGACCATCCATCGCGATGACTCCGCCCAGGCCCGTCCCCAGCGTCAGGCCAACCATCGACGAAGCGCCGCGCCCAGCACCGAGCCGCAGTTCGGCCAGCCCAAACGCCCGCGCGTCATTGATCAGATAGTCGGGACGCCGGTGTGGAGCCCCACATATTGGGCGACGGGAACCCCCGTCCAATCGTGGGGAAAGTTGGGCAGCAGACCGGTCGCGCCACTGGATGGGTCGTAACGTCCCGGGATTGCGATGCCGATGCTGGCGATCGCGTGGTCGGCTTCGATCGCCTGCCGTCCTATCTCCGCGAGGCGCTCGATGACCACCGCCGGGCCCTCATCGGCGTGAGTCGGCACCTCTCCGCGGTCGAGAACTTCCCACGGGTCGTCGGCACTGTCGGCGGCAGAAGAGCCGGCGTCGCCGACGGCGCGGGACACCACCGCCCACTTGATGAATGTCCCGCCGAGATCGATGCCGAGGTGCCGGCTCACCTGGTCAGTTTTGAGACGTTACCCGGGCGTAACCCGCGGCGACGAGGACGATGATCGCACCGAACAGGATCTGGCGGACGGCCTCGGGATAGCCGAGCGAAGACAGGATTGCGGTCAGCACCGTCAGGATGAGGGCACCAACGATGGTCCCCGCGTAGCCTCCGCGACCGCCGAGGATCGAAGTGCCGCCGATCACGGCCGCCGCGACGGAAGGCAGCAGATACACATCTGCGAGCGTGACACTGGCCACGTTGGTCAGACCGGAAATCAGGAAGCCAGCGATCGCTGCCAGGACCGATGACAACACGTAGAGGAGCAGCAGAACCTGCCAGCTCTTCACGCCGGAAAGGCGCGCCGCGACCGGGTTATCGCCGATCGCGAACAAGAGTCGGCCGTATCCCGTCCGTCGAAGGGCAAGGAGGATGATCGCGGAGATTGGAAGGAAGACGATCAGGCTGACCGGGACGATGTCGAACACGATGGTCGAACCGATCCAGCGAATTTCGGGCGGGACGCCGCTCGATGTTCGGACCGTGGCCAGCTGGTAGGCGTTCGTTGCGCCAAGTATCACGAGCCCCATCCCGAGGGTCATGATCAGCGGGTGGACCCGGAAGACGCCCACGCCGATGCCGTTGATGACCCCGATCACCACCGCGAAGATCAGGGCGACCACAACCCCAGCCGCTGTCCCAGGGCCGGTGTACAGCGACGCGGCCACGAAGCCCGCCATCGACGCGGTCGCGGCCACAGATAGATCGATACCACCAGTGAGCATCGTGAGCGTCTGCGCCGCGGCGAGGATCGCGAGAGGAATTGCCGCGCGAAGTGTGGCGGCGACCCAGTCCTGGAGGTCGGCGCGAGGGTTGAGCGAAGCAAATGTCAGAACCAGCAGCGCAAGAAGCGCCAACAACGGCAGCAGCGGTCGGTCGCGCAACGCCACCAGGAAGCGCGAGGTTCCGCCACTCGAGCTTGCGGTCTGCTGCGCGGCCGTCACGCCCGCGTCCTACGTAGCTGCGCGATGCTGCCGAGCATCACGACCACAATCAGGATCACGCCCTGGGCCACGGTGGCCAGGTTGGAGTTCACGTTCAGGAACGTCAGGTCGGTCTTTATCTGAGAGAGGATCATCACGGCGAGGATTGGGCCCAGCACGCCGCCGCGTCCGCCGGCGAGGCTCACACCGCCCAGCACCACGGCGGCAACGCTGGTGAGTGTGAGCCACCCGGCAGCGGGTCTCCCTGCGTCTGTGTGGCAACGACGGCCAGGCCGGCGAAGGCCGAGAAGAGGCCGCCCAGCGCGTAGGCGAGGTCTCGGTGCGGCCGACTGACACGCCGCTCCGAAACGCCGCGAGCTGATTGCTCCCAATCGCATACAGGGCGAGGCCTGTGCGCGACCGTTTGATCGGTATCCAGACGACCGCGACGATGACGTCGGAGCAGCACCACCGCTGCCTTTGGTATCCATTCAATCAGGAACGACCCAGACACGACCCAGATGAGCCACTGCGGAGCCGAAATCCGCCGGGTGACCTCAGCACGAGCAGAGCCGCCCCGCCCCAGACGAATGCCATGGCCAGGGTGACGATGATGTCGGCGACCCGCGTGAGGACGATGACCCCACCGTTGATGGCGCCAATGACCAGGCCAACGAGCAGCACGCCGATGGCGACGGCCACGGTGACCTCGGGGCTCTTGCCCTGGAATTGCGTAGCGGCGATGACACTGGTCAGGGCGATCATCGAACCGATCGACAGGTCGATGCCACCGGACAGGACAACGATCGCCTGGGCAACCGCAGCCAAAGCGATCGGTAGCACGTTGATGGCGAGGCTCTGCAGTCCGGTGGCGTCGTAGGCCTCGCTGGATGAGCTTCGTGAAGATCAGAAGTCCGATCAGCAGCGCGAACGCCAGCCCCACCAGCCACCCTTCACGGCGGACGAAGGCGAGGGCGGCTCCCGCGGGGTTGGCGCGTCCTCGGGCTCGACGCTCATGTCAGCCGCGGTCATGGCGCACCGAGCTGACTTTGGGCGAGTCGGCTCGGCGGCGACGGCCTGTGCCGCTATCTCTTCGGGCAGGATTGCGTCCGGTCGCAGGTTGTTACGCCATGCGCAGCAGCGTCGGCTCGTCTGCATCGGGCGGCGTTTACCTCGTTCACCACCTTGCCGCGGAAGATCACGATCGCTCGGTCACAGGCGAGCTGGATCTCCTTGAGCTCCGAGGTGTAGAGATGATTCCGCCGCCCCAGCGTCTGCCAGGTCACGCAGCAACAGGTAGATCTGCTGTTTCGTGCGGATGTCGATGCCCCGGTGGCGGTCGAAGCACAGCATCACGTGCACGCCACGCGCCACCCAGCGCGCGATGGTCACCTTGTGTTGATTGCCGCCTGATAGCCGGCTGACTTCTGCGCCGGCGCGGGCATCGATCTGCAGCCTGTCCACGCTTTCGTTGACCTTGTCGCGCTCGCGACCGAGGTTTATGAGGCCCCAGCCGGGGATCCGCGCGGCGTTCGGCAGGGCGATGTTCTCGCGAACAGAGCGCTGCATGAGCAGCGCCGCGTCGGCCCGGTCGGCGGCGACGTAAACGACGCCTGCCCGGATGGCGTCGGCAGGATGGCCGAACGAGGCAGTTGAACCGTCGACGAGGCGGTTCGCTGCGTGGATCGCCTCCCGCTTTTCCCGCGACCAGGTCCCGATGCGCATCACCGGGTGGGTGTGACCGGCTCGCCGCACGTCGGGCACTGGACCTCGTCGACGGGCTCGTCGATGACGCGCCGTCGCTGCCGCAGGCTCGCAGACCCAGTCCATCGGTTCCCCTCCTCGGCGCTCATCGTCGCACGTCCGGCAGGATGGCCGGATGACCAGCGAGGAGCAGCACGGAGTCGTCTTCCCGGTGAGCGAGACCGGGCAGCGGAGCACCACCGCGGTCGGGCGGGCGGTGCTGGCGGACGCGCTGGCGCCCGTCGACCCGGTGGGGTCGCGGGCCGCGGCGCAGGAGACCGGCTGGCGGTCGTCGTACCTCGTCCACTTCCGGCGGTCCCTGGAGGCCGGGCTGGGGTCGCGCGCCGACGCGCTGGCGATCGCGGACGCCGGCCTGGCGTCGCTGCACGCGCGGATGCGGGTGCTGAGCGACGAGGGCGAGGGGCCGCTCGGGGAGTGGTTCGCCGGCTGCGGCGCTCGACCAAAGCTGGACACCCACGAGGTCCGGGGGACCGCGGCGCCGGAGCGTGAGCTGACCCTGCCGTACCACGGCGAGCGGCTGAGCGGGGACGGAGTACGCCGCCGGGTCGACGCCTGGGTCGCCGACGGGGTGGCGGAGCCGAGCCTGGCGGAGGCGGTCGACGCGGTCCTGCGAAACCCGGACTGGCTGCGACTCGAGGGCCACACCGTGGCGGTGCTCGGCGCGGGCGCGGAGATGGGTCCGCTGCCGTCGCTGCTGCGCTGGGGCGCCCGGGTGGCGGCGGTCGACCTGGCGCGTCCCCGATCTGGGAGCGCGTGCTCAAGCTGGCCCACGAGGGCGCCGGCACCGTCGTCGTGCCGCACCCGGCCGGCGCACCGGGAGAGCCGGGGGTCGACCTGCTGGCGGACGCGCCAGCCGTCGCGGACCTGCTGGCGGGCCAGGAGGGCCGGCTGGTGGTGGGCAACTACGTGTACGCCGACGGCGCGACCAACGTGCGTGTCTCGATGGCGGTCGACGAGCTGAGCCGACGGCTGCTGGCTGCCCGCGACGACGTGGCCCTCGCGTTCCTCGCCACCCCGACCGACGTCTTCGCGGTGCCGGGCGAGGCGGTGGCGGAGTCCACCAGCAGGTACGACGGGCGCTCGGCCCGCTCGCGGTGGCTGGGCCGCCCGCTGCGCACGGTGTCGGGCGGACGGCTGCTGCGACGCCAGTACGTCCCCGGCGTCGCACCGGGCGTCAACGACAGCCTGGTCCCGCAGCAGGGACCCAACTACGCACTGGCCAAGCGCCTCCAGCGCTGGCGGGCGGCGGTCGCGCGCGAGGCGGGCACGACGGTCTCGCTCAACGTCGCACCACCGACACGCACCCGTTCGGTCGTCAAGAACCGTGCCCTGGCGGCGGCCTACGCCGGGGCCCACCGGTTCGGCGTGGAGGTGTTCGAGCCGGCGACCGCCAACGTGCTGATGGCGGCCCTGCTGGTGCACGACCTGCACACCGGCGGTGGCCCGCGCCACGACGAGCCCTGGCAGGACGAGGCGTTCGCGGCCGTGCACGGCGGGCTCTGGCGCACGGCGTACGCACCCCGCAGCGCGCTCGGCCTCGCCGCCGTCCTCGGGTACGGCGCCGCCCGCGGCTGACGCGGACCGCGGTCAGCCGAGCCCGACGCGCGCCACCTCGTCCCACCGGTAGCCGTGGTCGCGTCGGGTGACGGCGACCAGGCGGAGCGCGTCGACCTGCACGTGCCCGTCGACGGCGGGCAGCCGCTCCCGGAACGCGGTGAGGTCGCGCTCGGGGACCTCCGTGTTGGCGTAGCCCAGCGTCAGGTGCGGCCGGTACGGGTGGTGGTGGAAGTCCGCGTGCCGGGCACCGATGGTCCTCGACGTGGCCCGCCGGACCCGGTCCTTGACCTCGTCCAGGCGGTCCCGCGGCCGGGCGCGCAGCACCACCGCGGTGGCGAACGTCCGCACCGGACCGAGAGCGAGCCGGAAGGCGCGCTGGCCGGCCAGCTCCTCCGTCACCGCGGCCAGCACGGCGTCCGCGTCCGCGGGCTCGAGCACGTCGGTGAACCCCACGTCGGCGACGGTGACGTGGAACCACGGGGGAGGCACGGCGTCCAGCCAGGGTGCACCGCCCACGACCTCCAGCACGTCGCGCCCGACGGCGTCGGCGATCTCGTCGTCCCGGAAGGTGAGGTACCAGTAGAGACAGGTGCGCTCCGGTCCCCACTCCGGTCGTGAGGCCCAGTGGTCACGGAGCCGGTCGGGCCGGGGGGCGAGTTCGCGGGTGCTCACGCCCCATGCGTACCCGCTCGCGGGCATCGGGGCCAGAGGCTCGCCGCCCGGGTGCCCCTCCGTCCGCGGGTCAGGCCGCCTGGGCGACGCGGCGCGGCAGCAGGCCCCGCAGCACGTCCGGGCGGTTCGTGATGATGCCGTCGACGCCCATCGCGACCAGTCGGTTCATCTCGGCGGCGCTGTCGACGGTCCACACCTGGACGTCCAGGCCGGCGTCGTGGACGGCGTCGACGTAGGACCGCCGGAGGCGACGGTGGTGCGGGTTCACCTGGTCCGCCCAGGCAGCCAGGCTCGGCAGGCTCCGGCGGGCCGGTGCGCCCAGCAGGCCGACCGAGACGCTCGGGCAGAGTCGCTTGAGCCGGAGCATGCTGCGGTGGTCGAAGGACTCCACCACGAGCTGGCGGTCGGTCAGGGCGCCGGAGAAGCAGGGCCGGACGCCCCGCAGCTCGGCGACCAGGTCGTCCTCGATCCCCGGGTAGGCGTCCGGGTCCTTGACCTCCAGCAGCAGCCCGGTGCCCGCGCCGCCGAGCAGGTCGAGCACCTCGGCCAGCAGCGGCACCCGCTCCCCGGCGTACGACGGGGAGTGCCACGAGCCCGCGTCGAGGGCCCGGACCTCGTCGTAGGTCAGCTCCGAGACCCGCGCGCGGCTGCGCCCCGGGAAGCCGGTCGTCGATGTCGGTGGTGCGGGCCAGCGTCGCGTCGTGCAGCACGACGAGCGCACCGTCCCGGGTGCGTCGCACGTCGACCTCGACGGCGTCGGCGCCGGCGGCGACGGCCGCGCGGATCGCGGCGAGGGTGTTCTCGGGGGCGAGGCCGCTGGCTCCCCGGTGAGCGACGTTGGCCGTGAGGACGTTCACGGCCACCACGGTCGCCGCGACGACGTGGCTCCCGGCGCGACGGCGAGGTGAACGGGCGGCGATCCTTGCGCGACGGTCAGGTCAGGTCGGGGTGGCAGACGATGGACCTCGAGGCGCATCGTCTTGCGCACCGGGTCGATCTTGCCCTCGGTCATGCACACGGTGTGGTTGAGCCAGGCGTAGCGCTCGTCGTCGGCATCGGCCTCGAACAACGTCATCAGCAGCTGCCGCCCGACGGTCTCGCCGTCGACCTCGACGAACACCGTCCGCCCGGTCAGGTCGAACAGCACCTCGCCGCCGTCGTCGGTGCTGATCACCCCGCGTGCCCCGGGGAGCATCGCGCCGTCGGCCCGGCCGCTGGGATGGTTCGACCACTGCACGGTGCCGCTCAGCCGCTCGCCGGACGCCGTACCCTCGCCGCGGCCCCAGCCGACGCCCGACGTCCCGTCGGTGCGGGTGACGTAGTGGAAGTCGCCGACGTAGGCCAGCGCCAGGGTGGTCAGTCGTTCGAGGTGCATGACCTCTGCATCCTGCGACACCTGCCGCCGGCCGAGCCATAGCGACATCGGCCCAGATTTGTCTTTCGGTCTGCGCGGACTTCGCCCGTTTGCCGGACTGATACCCGGTGCGGCACCGGTTCGCCGCTCCTAGCCTCAGAGGGTGTCGATGCCACCCCCGCTCCCCGGGCGACCGCTCCTGCTGGCGGTCGACGCGGACCCTGCCCAGCTGGACCGGATCGAGGCCGAGCTGCAGCGGTCCTTCGGTGGCGACTTCCGGGTGCGCGGCGAGCTGAGCGTCGCGGCCGCCGGCGACCTGCTGAGCGCGGCCGACGACCGGGGCGACCTGGTGGCGGTCGTCCTGCTGGCCGACTCGTTCCCGGACGAGGAGCGCGGCGAGCTGTTCGAGCTGGCGCGCCGGCTGCACCCGGACGCGCGGCGGGCCCTGCTCGTCGACTGGGGGGCCTGGTCCGACCGGGAGTCGGCGCAGACGATCCTGCACGCGATGGCGGTCGGGCACATCAACTACTACGTGCTCAAGCCCTGGATCCAGCGCGACGAGCTGTTCCACCGGACGGTCGCGGAGTTCGTGCAGGAGTGGTCGCGCAGCGCGGTGTCGAACCTGCGGGAGGTCGTGGTCGTGGCGGCCCCGCGGTCGGCGCGGGCCTACGCGATCAGCAGCCTGCTCACCCGCAACGGGATCCCGCACGCCTTCCGCGACCGCGACTCCGACCTCGGGCGCGAGGTCCTCGAGCGGACCGGCTCCGACCGGGCCGAGGTCGCGGTGTGGATGCCCGCCCTGGCCGGCAAGACGCTCGTGGACCCCACCGACGCCGAGGTGGTCGAGGCCTGGGGCGTGCCGACGACGCTGGCCGAGGACGAGCGCGAGTTCGACGTCGTCGTGGTGGGCGCCGGCCCGGCCGGGCTGGCGGCGGCGGTGTACGCCTCGTCGGAGGGGTTCAGCACGCTGGTCGTCGAGCGGGAGTCGATCGGCGGCCAGGCCGGGGCGAGCTCGCTGATCCGCAACTACCTCGGCTTCTCGCGCGGGATCAGCGGTGCCGAGCTGACCCAGCGCGGCTACCAGCAGGCCTGGGTGTTCGGCGCGCACTTCGTGCTGATGCGCGACATCGACCGCATCGTCCGCGAGGGCCGGCACTTCGCCGTACACGTGTCCGGCGTCGGCACCGTCCGGGCGAAGTCGGTCATCGTGTCCACCGGCGTCTCCTACCGGCGGCTCGGGGTGGAGAGCCTGGAGGAGCTCACCGGCAAGGGCGTCTACTACGGCGCCAACGTGACCGCGGCGCACGCGCTGACCGGGCCTGCACGCGGTGGTCGTCGGCGGCGGCAACTCCGCCGGGCAGGCGGCCCTGCACCTCGCGCGCTACTGCGAGCGGGTGACGGTCGTGGTGCGCTCCGAGTCCCTGACGTCGACCATGTCGGCCTACCTCGTCGGCGCCATCGACGCGGACCCCCGGGTCGAGGTGCGTACGACGAGCGAGGTGACCGCCGGCGAAGGGGACGGCCGGCTCGAACGCGTGGTGCTGCGGAACCAGGCTGACCGGCGACGACCGAGACCCTGCGCGCGGACGGCATGTTCGTGATGATCGGCGCCGAGCCCCGCACCGACTGGCTGCCCGTGGCGGTCGAGCGCGACAAGCACGGGTTCGTGCTCACCGGCGCCGACGCGGCCGGCCACGGCTGGGCGATCGAGCGGAAGCCGCACCCCTACGAGACGACGGTGCCGGGACTGTTCGCCGTCGGCGACGTGCGCTGCGGGTCGGTGAAACGGGTGGCCTCGGCCGTCGGCGAGGGATCCGTGGTGGTGTCGCAGCTGCACCAGTACTTCGCCACGGTGACCCATGACTGAGGTCCGTGAGGCCGAGCCGGTCCGCACCGCGGTGACCGGTGTCGCGCTCGCCCTGCCGCTGGCCGGGTTGGCGCTGCTGCTCTGGCAGCCGGAGCTCGACCTGGCGTGGGAGCACCACCCCACGCACTTCTGGCTGGTGCTCGGCACGGCGGCGGTGTCGGCGCTGCTGGCCTACGCGATGGGGGTGGCGGCCCTGCGCCGCGGCGACGCGCGGGTGCTCTTCGTGTCCCTGACGTTCCTGTCGTCGGCGGGTTTCCTGGGGCTGCACGCCCTGGCCACCCCGGGCGTGCTGCTCGACGAGCCCAACCCGGGCTTCGTGGTGGCGACACCGGTCGGGCTGGCACTCGGCTCGGTGCTCGCCGCCTGGTCGACCGTCGACCTGACGGGGGAGCGGGCGGTGCGGGCGGTCCGAGTCGGCCGCTGGGTCCTGCGTCGGGCTGCTCGGGCTCATGGTCCTGTGGGCGGTGCTCTCGATCGGGCACCTCCCGCCGCTCGACGGCTCCGTCGAGGACGTCGAGTCGCATGCCGGCGGTGCTGGCCGTGCCGGCGGTGCTGCTCTACGGGTACGCCGCCGCCCGCTACCTCGCCGCTCTGGCGCCGGCAGGGGGTCGACGATGCTCGTCGCCGTGATGGCCGCGTTCCTGCTGCTGGCCGAGTCCCTCGTCGCCATCGCCTTCGCCCGCAACTGGCACCTGTCGTGGTGGGAGTGGCACGTGCTGATGCTGGCGGCGTTCGTCCTCGTCGCCGTCGGCGCCCGCCAGTCCTGGCACGAGGAACGCTTCGCCGACCTCTACCTGCACGACACCGTGGCCGGCAACCGCGACGATCAGCGTGCTCTTCGCGGACCTGCAGGGCTTCACGACGTACTCCGAGGCGCACCGGCCCGAGGAGGTGACGGCGATGCTCAACGAGTACTTCTCGGTGGCCGTGCCGGCGGTCGTCTCGACGTACGGCGGCGACGTCGACCGGATCATCGGGGACGCCCTGATGGTCACGTTCAACAAGCGGGGCGACCAGCACGACCACGCGGTGCGGGCAGCGGCGGCCGCGCTCGCCATGCAGGAGGCGACCGCTCGGGTGGCCGAACGGCACGACGGGTGGCCGAGGTTCCGGGTCGGCATCAACAGCGGCCCGGCGACCGTCAGCGTGCTCGGCACCGGGGGCGGGCGCACGCACACCGTCATCGGTGACACGGTCAACACGGCGTCGCGGATCGAGGGCAAGGCCCCGGCCGGCGGGGTCGCGATCAGCGCGGCGACGCGGGACGCGGTGCCCGAGGCCGTCACGGCTCCGCTCGGCGCGCTGGACCTCAAGGGCAAGACCGAGCCGGTCGAGACGTTCCTGCTGCTGGCGCTGCCCGGGTAGGTCAGTCGCAGTTGTCGCAGATCCCCGACGCCGGCACGGCGATCTGGCAGTTCGGGCAGACCGCGACGGGCCGCGCGACCATCCGGGCCTTGGCCTCGCGGTTGCGGGCGGTGGTGAGCTTGGGGGAGAGGGCCGGGAAGCCGCCGCCGGCGGGCATCGTGGCGCCGAAGAACCGGTAGCACTCGAACCGCTGCTGCGCGGCGTGGTCGTCGCCGTCGGCCGGCGTCTCGCCGAGGACCGACGCGACGGTCACGGCGTAGCCCTCGCCCACGCTGCCCGCGGCGTTGACGCAGAGCGCCGACAGGATCGGCTCCTTGCGGGCGGCGCTGTCGACCACGGTCCGGCTCAGCACGTCGCCGATCCAGTGGTGGGCGAGCTTGCGGGTGCGCAGCCCGGTGGTCGCCTGCACGTGCTCGGCGAGCTCCTTGAAGGTCACCAGGCCGCCGTACTGCTTCGGCGACCTCCAGCGAGGTGCTCGCGGGCCGCCTCCGCCCACTGCGCGCGCATCGACTCGTCGGACACCGGCGTCGGGCTCGTCGTCGTCGACCGGCGTCGCCGGTCGGCTCGATGTCGAACCCGAGATGGGTCAGCACCTTGGCGGCCTCGTCCTCGTCACCGGAGAACTCGTCGGAGGTGGCGACGGTGCCGGTCGCGTAGCCGTGGGCGACGCGCGAGGACGGTCTTGGAGTCGTAGGCACGGCCCTTGTGCCAGAGGACGTAGGACTTCGCGCGATCGAAGCCGTGACGGGAGAGGAACTCGTCGTCCCCCAGCTCGTCGCACTCGCCCATCGCGCTGAGGACGTGCTCGCTGTGGACGGCGTTCCAGGAGGGCATGCCCCAACGTACGCGGTCGAGCGCCGTTGCCACTCATCGTGGTCGACAGGCTCAGACCAGGGCGGGTAGCCGCGGCGTCCGGGGCACGGCCGCGGGGAGGTCGTCCTTGCGCGGCGTTGATCGACCAGGACCGCGACCAGCCAGCCGCCGCGAAGAGCACCGCACCCCAGAAGAACGCGACGTGGTAGCCGTGGATGAAGGCCAGCGGGCGTCAGCTTGGCCGCGTCGTCCGGGCTGCGGAGGTTGTCGGCGAGGTAGCCGGTGACGGCACCCGCGAACAGCGTGTTGAGCAGCGCGGTGCCCAGCGAGCCGCCGATCTGCTGCGAGGTGTTGAGCACCGCGCTGGCCACGCCGGCGTCGTGCGCGCCCACCCCGAACAGGGCGGTGCTGCGACGCCGGGATGAACACCCCGGCCAGGCCGATGCTCATCAGGAGCTCGGCGGGCAGCACGTGGCTCCAGTACGCCGTGTCCTGGCCGATCGTGGTGAGCAGCAGCATGCCGGCGATGGCCATGCGCCAGGCCGACGATCATCAGCGGCTTCGGCCCGACGCGGGGCAGCAGCTGGGCCACCACGCCGGCGGTGACGATGATGCCGACGCTGAACGGCAGGAACGCGAAGCCCGGACTTGAGCGGGCTCCAGCCCAGGTTGACCTGGAAGTAGTAGGTCAGGAACAGGAACATCGCGAACAGCCCGGCGCCCGACGAGCAGGAAGACCAGGTAGGAGCCGCCGCGGTTGCGGTCGAGGACGACGCGCAGCGGCAGCATCGGGTTCGTCGGCTGCGCGTCTCCCACCAGACGAACGCGACCAGCAGGACCACCGCGAGGACCAGCCAGGTCACCGTGCTGGGGTCGCCCCAGCCCTGCACGGCGCGTCGACGACGGGTCCTCGGGGTGCTTGGCCCGGGCGGCCTCGGTGAACCCGTAGACCAGCGAGAACAGCCCGACCGTCGCGAGCAGGACGCCCGGGATGTCGTAGCGGGTGTCGCCGTGCGCCTTGCTCTCGCGCACCAGCGGGATCGCGGCCAGCGCCACGATGATCGCCACCGGCACGTTGACGCCCAGGCACCAGCGCCAGGAGGCGTACTCGGTCAGCACGCCGCCGACGATCAGGCCGATCGCGGCGCCACCGCCCGGCGAGCGCGCCGAAGACGCCGAACGCCTTGGCGCGCTCCTTCGGCTCGGTGAACGTGACGGTCACCAGCGACAGGGCGGCCGGGGCCATCAGCGCGGCGAACGCGCCCTGCAGCCCGCGGGCGGCGAACAGCAGCTCCTGGTTGGCGGCCAGCGCCGCCGAGGGCGGAGGCGCCGGCGAAGCCGAGCAGGCCGATGATGAAGGTGCGCTTGCGGCCGGTGTAGTCGGCGATCCGGCCGCCGAGCAGCAGCAGGGCGCCGAAGGCCAGCGTGTAGGCCGTGACGACCCACTGCCGGTCGGCGTTGCTGATGCCGAGGTCCTCCTGCGCCGAGGGCAGCGCGATGTTCACGATCGACGCGTCGAGCACGATCATCAGCTGCGCGGCGGCGAGCACGGTGAGCGCCCACCACCGCCTCGGGTCGGGCTCCTGCGCAGGGGTGCTGCCGGACTGGAAGCTGGCGGAGGTGGCTGGGTCGGACACGATGGCTCCCGGTTGCAGTCGACGATGACGGCGGTGGCGACGGTGCTTCCACGTCAACCGAGCCCGACGTGCCGCTGCTTCCCGTCACGGCCAACCTTTGCCGACGCCACCGACACTCCCGCGCGAATCATGCCGGCGCTGGACCAGACCGGGCTTCCGGCATGCGCTGACAAGTCGTGACAACTGCGCGACGCTGCGTCAGCGCTCACTCGGGTGGCCGTCCGTTCATCCAGCGCTCTCTACGGTCCGGGCGTCCCGCCCCACTCGGAGGAGCCCCATGAGACGACCGACCCTGCCCGCCCTCGCCGCCGGACTCGACGCTGCTGCTGACCGCGGGAGGTGTGACCGCCTCGGCCCTGCCCGCGACGTACGGCGGCCACCTCGGCCCCGCACGACGGGGACCTGGCGAAGCGACTTCTCGCACGTCGACCGGAACACGGCCTGGAAGCTGGCCGACAAGCTCCACCTGGACTTCCAGACCTTCCACACCGAGGGGCTGGCCGTCACCCGCGACCACCTGTTCCTGTCCGCGGTGGAGATCCTCGAGCCGACGCAGAAGTACCCGTGCCCGGTCGACGGCTACGACCGGACCCCCGGCAAGGGCGTCGGGCACCTGTTCGTCATGGACCGTCAGGGCCACCTGCAGAAGGACATCGTGCTGGGGGAGGGCGACCGCTACCACCCCGGCGGCATCGACTTCGACGGCACGAACGTCTGGGTCCCGGTCGCGGAGTACCGCCCGGACAGCGCCGCCATCATCTACCGGGTCGACGCCACGACGCTGAAGGTGCACCGGCAGTTCGACGTCGCCGACCACATCGGTGGCATCGTGCTCGACAAGACGACCGGCCGACTGGTCGGCAACACCTGGGGGTCACGGACGTTCTACGAGTGGCGCCCCGACGGTCGGCAGGTCGACTCCTGGGACAACACGAGCTTCTTCATCGACTACCAGGACTGCCAGTACGTCCCCACCGCGAAGATGATCTGCGGCGGCGTCACGAACCTGCCGCAGACCCCCGTCGGCCGGTGGTGCCGGCGTCGACGTACGAGCTGGGTGGAATGGCGATGATCGACCTGCGCACCCACGCCGTCCGGCGCGAGCTGCCGTTCCAGCAGTGGTCGTCGGCCGGGCACGTGATGACGCGCAACCCGCTGAAGCTCGCCGCAGATGGCGGCCGCCTCGACCTGTGGGCCGCGCCGGACAACGGCGAGGAGGTCAACGGCACCGAGGTGTTCCACTACACCGCGGACGTCGCCGGCTAGCCGGACTGCTTGTGACGGGGAGCCGGCTGCTGGGGGAGCAGCTGGGTCTCGGCGTCGGCGGCTGGGCTCGGTCGGGCACGTCCGCGCGGGGGAGCCGGCCGGGCCGGGCGTCCAGCGGCGGAGCAGCCGCACCTGCCGGCGTACCCGCTCGTCGAGGTTCATCTCCTGCAGCAGCCGCTTCACGGTGGCGAGCACGGCCGCGTGGAGCTCGAGCAGCTCGTGGGCGTCGGAGGACAGGAAGAGCTCGTCGAGCCGGGACCGGGCCTCGTGCAACCCGTCCAGCGCGCTGCGGAGCTCCTGCACCTCCTCGGAGCTCAGCCGCAAGGCGGGGTCGGCCTCGTTCCGGACCAGCCGGCCGAACGCGTCGACGCCGGCCGCGAGGTCCCGGAACGTCAGCGCCAGGCCGAGCAGCACGTCGGGTGCGCTCTCGTCGTCGAGCCAGGGGGCGTCGTGCGTCGCGTCGGCCACCGCCCGGAACATGCCGCGCACGGCGACCGTCGAGTGCTCCAGCGCCTCGACCCCCTGGCGGAGACCCGGGACCGACGTCGGCCGTGCCGACGGCTCGCACGTTGAAGCGCCGGCCCTGCTCGGCGCGCAGCAGGGCCGCACCGACGCGCGGCACGTCCTCGTGGGTGATCCGGCGCGCGTCGTCCAGCCACTCGAGCGCGCGCGGTCGCCGACGTCGCCGTCCGTGCTCGACGAGATCGGTGAGCTCGTCGGCGGCCCGGGTCAGCAGGTCGCTGACCGCGGTCGGCGAGATCGTCGATCGCCTGCCCGGCGTCGGCGCTCGCGACCTTGGGCGGGAACAGCAGGTTGGCGGCGATGCCGACCGCGGCGCCGACGAGCGTGACGGTGAGCCGCTGCCACGCGGCATCCTCGGCGCCCAGGGTGCCCACGCCCAGGACCAGCATCGCGCTGATCGCGACCTCGATGAGGTTCGACCGCAGCCTCAGCGCCTGGCCGATCGTGAGCGACACGAACAGCAGGACGGCCAGGCTCCACCAGTGCAGAGGCACGACGACCGAGAACGCGACCGCCAGCGACACCCCGGCCACGACCGCGACCACCCGGTCGAGGCCGCTGGCCAGCAGGCTCACCGGCGTCACCTGGACCACGAGCATCGCGGTCAGCGGTGCGAGCAGCGGCTGGGTGCCCGGGAAGATCAGGAGGGCCACGACGTAGCTCGCCGTCGCGGCGACGGTGATCCGCAACGACCAGAGCAGGCCAGCGCGACCGCCGTCACGCAGGCGCGTGAGCTCGCGGTCGACGCTGCGACGCCACCATCGGTGCATGCCGCCATCTTGCTCGTGGGCGGTTGCCGCGGGCCAGCGGACCCTCCGTGATGGGCTCAGGCAGCTGCGTCGGAGACCGCGGCCACGTCGCCGCCGCGGTCGAGCTCGTCGAGGTGCGCGAGCTCGTCGGTGAGGTACGTCCGCATGCGGGACGACGTGGTCACGCTCGAGCTCCGCAGGCGCTCGACGGCGGCACCGAGGTGCGCCTTCTCGTTCGCCAGGTCGGCCAGGGTGACCGCGCGGAGACGCTCGAGCTCCGCGGCCTGCTGGACGCGGGCCTGCTCGGCCTCGTCGGTGACCTGCTGGGCCTCGTCGCGAGCCGCGGCGAGCAGCTGGTCGGCCTCGGCGACCGCGGAGGAGGTGACCTGGTCGGCGTCCGGGTCGCGGCGGCCAGCAGGGCGGCTGCCTCGGCCTTGGCCTCGGCGAGGAGCTGGTCGGCGTTGTTGGCCGCCATCTCCAGGAGTCGGGCGGCGGCCTGCGAGTTCGCGGAGACGAAGGGCGTGGTGGTGTCGTCGGTCTCGAACATGTGCTCCCCCTGTGGGGTGTGGGCGGTGCGTGTCCCGAGAACACTGCCGGTGGCTGGTCGTGACCAGTGTGTAGCCGACGATCGCCGGCTCGGGGAGAAATCAGCGAAAATCGGACGAACGGCTTTTTCTACGCCAGCGGGTCGACCTCGACGTGGTCGCCCACGACCGCGGCCAGCGCGGACAGGTGGAACTGACCGTCGCCGAGCAGGTGGTCGAGCGCGGTCAGGTGGCTGGTGTAGCTGCCGACGCTGTACTCCGCGGTCATCGCGATGCCGCCGTGCAGCTGGATCGCCTCCTGGCCGATGTGCCGACCGGCGCGGCTGACCTGCAGGCCCGACCGCGAGGCGGCCTCGGGACCTCCTCGGCCGAGCCCTCGGCCAGCACCATCGTCGCCCAGAGCGCCACGCTGTGCGCGAGCTCGAGCGAGACGTACATGTCCGCAGGCCCGGAAGGTCAGCGCCTGGAACGTCTTGAGCGGCACGCCGAACTGCTTGCGGCTCTTGAGGTACTCCGAGGTGGCGTCGAGCGCGAACTGCATCGCGCCGACGGCCTCCATGCCGGCGGCGATGCGCGCGGCGTCGAGGGCGGCGGCGATCGCCGCGCGCGGCGTCGGCACCGGCCGTCGCCGAGCGGGATGGCCGGGGTCGCGTCGAACGCGACGCGGGCCGCGCGGCCGCCGTCGTGGGTGGCGTAGCCGGTCCGGGTCAGGCCGGAGGCGTCGCCGGCGACCAGGAAGAGCCCCGTGTCGCGCCGGAGTCCAGCAGCGCGCTGACCACGAGCAGGTCGGCGCGGGCGCCGTGCGGCACCGGCTCCTTGACGCCGGACAGCGTCCAGCCGTCGCCGGACCCGGTCGCGGTGACCGCCGCGGCGCCTCGCCGACCAGCGGGTGCCCGGCTCGGCGTGCGCGAACGCGAGCGAGCGACGTCGCCCGACGCGAGGGCCCCGAGCAGCTCGGTCCGCTGCTCGTCGGTGCCGGCCGCGGCGACCACCCCGCCGGCGAGCACGACGGACGTCAGGAACGGCTCGGGTGCGAGGACCCGGCCGAGCTCCTGCGCGACGATGCCGACCTCGACGGGACCCGGCGCCCATGCCGCCGTGCTCCTCGGCGAAGGGCAGGCCGAGCACGCCCATCTCGGCGAGCCGCATCCACAGCTTCTCGTCGAAGCCGGGGTCGTCGGCGACGGCCTTGCGGCGGTTCTCGAAGTCGGAGTACGACTTGCCGAGCAGGCCGCGGACGGCCTCGCGCAGCGCCTGCTGCTCGTCGTCATAGGTGAAGTCCATGCCAGTCGCCTCTCAGAGTCCCAGGATCGTCCTCGCGATGATCTGCCGCTGGACCTCGTTGGATCCGCCGTAGATCGAGGCCTTGCGCAGGTTGAGGTAGACCGGGGTCGCCCGGCGGGCCCAGCCCGCGCAGGTCGGAGTCGTCGCCGGCGCCGGAGGCCAGCGAGGCGGGACCGGCGAGGTCGACGACCAGCTCGCTGACCGCCTGCTGGAGCTCGCTGCCCTTGAGCTTGAGCACCGACGAGGCCGGGTGCGGCTTGCCGTCGGCCGAGTGCGCGACCACGCGCAGCGCGGTCAGCTCGAGGGCCAGCAGCTCGTTCTCGAGCTCGGCGATCCGGGCGGCGATCAGCGGGTCGTCGAGCAGGGTCAGCCCGCCCGCGACGGTCACCGACCGGGCGTAGTCCTTGGCCTGCGCGAGCACGCGCTTGGTCGCGCCGACCGGGGCGACGCCGACGCGCTCGTTGCCGAGCAGGAACTTGGCGTAGTCCCAGCCCTTGTTCTCCTCGCCGACGAGGTTCTCGGCCGGGACGCGCACGTCCTCGAACCAGACCTCGTTGACCTCGTGGCCGCCGTCGATCAGCTCGATCGGCCGCACGGTGACGCCGGGGGAGGTCATGTCGATGAGCAGGAACGAGATGCCGGCCTGCTTCTTCACGTCGGGGTCGGTGCGGACCAGGCAGAAGATCCAGTCGCCGTACTGGCCCGAGCGTCGTCCAGGTCTTCTGGCCGTTGACGACGTACTCGTCACCGTCGCGGACGGCGGTGGTGCGCAGCGAGGCGAGGTCGGAGCCGGCGTCGGGCTCGGAGAAGCCCTGGCACCACCAGATGTCGAGGTTCGCGGTCTTCGGCAGGAAGCGCTCCTTCTGCTCCTGGGACCCGAACGCGGCGATCACCGGGCCCGATCATCGAGGCGTTGAACGCCAGCGGCGGCGGCACGGACGCGCGCTGCATCTCCTCGTGCCAGATGTGCCGGCGCAGCGGGGTCCAGTCGCGGCCGCCCCACTCCTCGGGCCAGTGCGGCACGGCGAGCCCGTGCTCGTTGAGCACCCGCTGGGCCGTGACGATCTGGTCCTTGGTGAGCTCGCGGCGCTCGGACACCGCGTCGCGGATGTCCTGCGGGACCTCCGTGGTGAAGAACGTGCGCATCTCGTCGCGGAACGCGGCGTCCTCGGCGGACAGCTCCAGCTGCATCGACGTACCTTTCGTCAGGTGGCTTCCTCATCATGGCAAACGACGTGAACAAGTGACCCACCGGTAGCCTGCGGCCGCGCCGCGGTCCCGACGGCTAACCTGGCCGCATGTCCTGGGTGGGTCCGGTCGCGAAGAACGCGGCGAAGTACGGCGCGAAGTACGGTCCGCACGCCAAGGTCGCGTGGGAGGTCGGCGGCAAGCACGTGCAGTCGGCCGTGCGCGCCCGCCTCGACGAGGCCGCTTCCAGGCGTACGGCGGTCGAGCAGGCCGCGAGCACGCAGGACGGGACCGTGCTCCGCGTGGTCGACAAGGGCGAGACGTTCTTCGTCGTGTTCGCCGGCGACGAGCCGGTGGCGGCGTACCCCGCCACCGAGCAGCCGCTCGCCGACCTGGTGGCCAAGCGCGACCTCTCGCAGCGCCGCACCCCGGAGCAGGTCCGCGAGCAGCAGGTCCGGGCCCGGGTCCGGCGCGCGAGTGCCAAGGTGCGGCATCCGCGCAAGCAGCCGGAGTAGCAGCCCTCAGGTCACCCGGGTGGGCTCGTCGACGGGCAGCAGGTCGGGCCGCTTGCACTCGCCGCCGGTCGCGAACTCGTGGCCGCGCACCCGTCCCCACACCCAGGGCGCCGCGTGCGTCGCGATCCAGCCGGCCTCGCGCACGACGATGCGGGCGATGCCGGTCGAGACGGGCTCGTCCGGCTCGGTCCGCCAGTCCTCGGCCGGCAGCCCGTAGGCCTCGGCGAGGGCCGCCGCGATCCGGCGGTGCCCCTCGCTGTTGGCGTGCAGCCGGTCGTCGTGCCACAGGGCCGGGTGGCCGGCCACCGGCTCCGCGGGCGAAGTCCACGACGGTCGTGCCGTAGGTGTCCCGGGCCTCCCGGACGACCTCGTTGAGGTAGTCGATCCGCGGCCGCAGGGCCCGGGCCAGGGGAGCGACCCGCGCCATGTCCGGCATCGTGAACGACAGCACCCGCGCGCCCGCCCCGTGCAAGGCGGCGTGCATCGACAGCAGGTTGTCGCGCAGGGCGACCCGGTCCACGCGGGGCCGGAGCAGGTCGTTGACGCCGGCGACGAGCAGCACGACGTCGGGCCCCAGGGACAGCGCCCGGTCGACCTGGCGTCGCGCGGACGTCGGCGGTGGTCTGCCCGCGGACCCCGAGGTTGGCGTAGAGCAGCCCGGGGTGCTCGCGGGCCAGGTGCGCGGCGAAGCGGTCGGCCCAGCCGACGTACGCACCGTCGGGGCCGGGGTCCATGAGGCCCTCGACCGTGCTGTCGCCGAGGGCGACGAGGCGGAAGGTCATGTCGCCAGTGTGCCGCGCCGCCCAACCCGCCGGGGCGGCTGGGTCAGCGGCGGATGAGCCAGCGTCGCTGGGCGCGCTCGCGGGCCGGCTCGCGCAGCCGTTCCTCGGCCGGGACCTGGCGCTGCTGGGGGATCCCCAGCTCGCTGTGCCGGGCCAGCCAGCAGGCCCGGCACCACGCCACCGGCCGCAGGTTCACCGACCTGAAGAAGCCCTCGTCCAGACCGACCGGACAGTGGCAGACGTCGCACGTGAATTCCATGTGGATCCCCCCGTTCATCACGAGAAGACCCTGACTCCCCGTTGACGGGAACAGGATGGCAAATGAAGCGCCGTCCTCCAAGACCCGGCGACAAGATTTCCGGTCGTGTCGCCGCCGGGTTGCCGGTATTTCGGACAAATAGGAACGCTCTGGGGGATGCTTCTCGTCGATCCCTCCATCGGGGGAGGTGCCGATCGAAGGGTGGGGCGTGGCCGAGCAGCCGGACGAGACGTCGACCCGTCGGTTCGCACGCACCGCCTCGGGGACCCTCGCCGTGGGCACGGTCTTCCTGCTCTGGCTGGTCAGCGACCTCGGCTCGCCGGACACCGAGGTGCTCGTCAGCGACCTGGTGTTCGTGGCCGCGCCGCTCTTCGCCGCCTGGACCTGCTGGCAGGCGCACCACCGAGACCGCGAGCGGCACGCCGGCTGGTGGTGGATCTCGATGGGCTGCCTGCTCTGGGCCGCCGGGTCGGCCTGGTTCGCCGGCTACCAGGTGGTCACCGGCCGGGTCGCGCCGATCCCGTCCCTGGCCGACCTGGGGTACGTCGGCTACGCCCTGCCCGTCGCGATCGGCGTGCTGCGCTTCCCGCGGTCCAACGGCAACCTCTGGTCCCGGTGGCGCTCCGGGCTCGACAGCCTGGTCATCGCCGGCTGCCTGCTGCTCACCAGCGCGGTGTGGGTCCTCGACCCGATCCTGAACGCGACGGACCTGACCTTCACCCGCGTCGACGCCCTGGCCTACCCGCTGGCCGACGTGGCGGTCTCCTCGATCGTGCTCTCGCGCTGCGTGGTGCTGCCGGACATCCGCCGGATGGTCTGGATCCCGCTCAGCCTCGGCCTGCTGGTGCTGTCGGTGACCGACAGCGTGTACGTCGCGAGCAGCTTCCTCGGCCAGTTCACGCCCGGTGGGGCGCTCGACGTCGGCTGGCTACGCCGCGTTCGCGCTGGTCGGACTCGCGGGCACCGCCCCGCCCGTCGTACGGCGGCGGCAGGACCTGGTCGCGGCCCGGCAGACGCCCGGGTTCACCCGGCAGCTCTGCCCGTCCGTCGCGATCGGCCTCGCGGTCACCGCCTGCATCTCGGACCCCGTCGGCCCTGCGGCCGGCACCTGTTCTGGTGGCTGCTCGTCCCGGTCGCCGTCTGCGTCGTCGCTGCGCCAGCTCGTCGTGGTCGCCGACCAGGTCACCCTGGCCCGCGACCTGTCGCAGGCGGTCGACCGTCGCACCGCCGAGCTCAAGCACCGCGAGCAGTGGTGGCAGGACATCGTGCAGAACCTCTCGGACGTCGTGATGGTCATCGACAGCGGCGGCACGGTGCTCTACTGCAGCCCGTCGGTGAGCAACGCGCTGGGCCACTGGCCGCTGATCGAGAACGCCGCCGAGCTCGAGACCCAGGTGCACGCCGACGACCACGACCAGGTCGTCGCGACGATCACCCCGGTGGTGCTCGGGCAGGCAGCGGCACGGCTTCGTCGAGTGCCGGGTGCTCCGGGCCGACGGCAGCTACGGCTGGTTCGAGGTCTCCGTGGTCGGGCAGCTCTCCGAGCGGGCTCTCGAGGGCGCGATCCTCACGCTGCACGACGTGAGCGAGCGCCGCGAGCTCACCACCCGGCTCCGCCACCAGGCCCACCACGACACGCTCACCGGCCTGCCCGAACCGCGCGCTGCTGATGGAGCGGCTCGAGGAGGAGCTCGCCGGCCGCGACCGGCAGTTCGGCCTGCTGCTGCTCGACCTCGACGACTTCAAGGTGATCAACGACCGGCACGGGCACGCCGCCGGGCGACGTGGTCCTGACGGTGATCGGGCAGCGGCTGGCGGGCCTGGCGCGCAGCGGCGACACCGTCGCGCGGCTCGGCGGCGACGAGTTCGCGTACCTGGTGCACGGCACCGCCGACGACCTGCGGGCCGTCGCCGAGCGGCTGGTCGAGGCGATCGAGGAGCCGGTCGCGGTGGGCGGCCGCCGCTTCCACGTGCGCACCAGCATCGGCATCGTGGTCGCCGGCGACGCGCGACACCGAGAGCGCCCAGTCGCTGCTGTCGCACGCGGACATCGCGCTCTACGAGGCCAAGGCCCGCGGACAAGGGCGGCATCGTGCTGATCGAGGGCGCCGAGCGGGACGACGCGGCCAAGCAGGTGCAGCTCAAGGAGCAGATCGCCCAGCCCGACCTGTCGCAGTTCTTCGTGGTCTACCAGCCGATCGTGGACCTCGTCGACGGGACAGATGCGCGGCGTCGAGTCGCTGCTGCGCTGGAACCACCCGGACGTCGGGTCGGTCCCGCCCGACGTGTTCATCCCGATGGCCGAGCACGGCGGCTCGATCCAGGTGCTCGGCTGGTACGTCCTCGACCAGGCCTGCGCGCAGGTGGCCGCGCTGGACCGCCGAGCTGCCCGGGCACCGGCTCGCGATCGGGGTCAACGCCTCGGTTCGCCAGCTCGACGAGCCGGGCTTCGCCCAGCGGCTCTTCGACGCTCATCGAGTCGCACGGGGTGGCCCCGGACCAGGTCGTGCTCGAGCTCACGGAGCAGGCGCTGGCGGTCGACTTCGACAGCGTCGCCGCCGTGGTCGCGGAGCTGCGCGCCGGGTCGGTCTCGGTCGCGGTGGACGACTACGGCACCGGCTACTCCTCGTTGCGCTACCTCGACCGCTTCGACGCGGACGTCGTGAAGATCGACCGCTCGTTCGTCGCCAACGTCGTCGACAGCGTGCACACGCAGAAGATCGTCCGCTCGGTGATGCACATGGCCGAGTCCCTCGACCTCCAGTCGATCGCCGAGGGCATCGAGACCGTCGAGCAGTGGGAGACCGTCCGCGCGCTCGGCTGCGAGCTCGGGCAGGGCTTCCTGTTCTCCCGTCCGGTGCCGCCCGAGGAGATCACCCGGATGCTCCTGGAGGCCGGCGACGCGTCGGCGGGCGAGACCCCCGAGCTCGCTCCCGCGTGAGCCCCCGGGAGGGCGGTTTCGGGCGTTTCGGCCCGCCGCCGCTCCCACCTCCGTATCCTCGCAATTCGGACATCTATCGGGTGGAGGCGTGATGACGGCGGGGACCGGGAGACCGACGCGAGCGCCGTCCTGCGTGGACTCCCCACCGACTGGACCGTCGTCCACGACGGCTCGACCCCGGGTCCGCCGACGCGGACCACGTCGTGGTGGGTCCCGGCGGCATCTTCCTGGTCTCCGTGCGCGACCGGCCCGGGCCCGGCGTACGCGCTGCGCCCGGGAGGACGACACCGCTCGCCTGCTCGGCCGCCGCGGACGTCGTCGCCGAGATGGCCGGCGCCTACGCGCGCCGCGTCCGCCCGGTGCTGTGCATCGTCGGGGACGCCGAGCTGCTCGAGCAGGCGCTCGACGTGCTGGTGTGCAGCACCGCCACGCTCGGCACCGCCCTGACCTCGGCCCCCGTGGTCCTCGGCCGCGGACCCAGGCCGACGAGGCCGTCGCGCTGCTCGGCGGCGCGCCGGAGGCGGAGGAGACCGCTCCGCTGCCCGTCGCGAGCCGGCCGCTCCCCGCGGCAAGCGCGCCCGGCGTGGTCGAGCCGGACAGCGAGCCCGTCGCGCCGTCGAGCCCGCGGAGGCGACCCCGCGGCAAGCGTGCCGCGGGCGCTCGAGCCCGAGCCGGAGACGAGCCCGGGCGGTGAGCCCGAGGAGCCGGCGCTGCCGCCGATCTCGGTGCCGATGATCGCGACGCCCGCGCCCCGTCCCGAGCCGCCCCGTGCGGCCCCGGTCGTCGAGCCGTCCCCGACGAGGCCGCCGAGGCTGCCGACCCCGTCGAGCCCGCCGAGCCCGAGGTCGAGCTGCACCGGCCGGGCCAAGCGCGTCGCCGAGGCGATGGCGACCCGCGGACGCCCAGGCGGCCAAGCTGGCCGAGCTCCAGGGCAAGGACGGCTCGGCCGACGGTCGCGGCCAAGCCGAAGGCCGTGGGCACGGGTCGGCAAGCTCGTCAAGCTGCTCGTCGCGGCTGCCGTCGTCGGGGTGCTGGCCCTCAACGGGCCGCACCTCGTCACCACCGCCGGACACCTGGGGGCCCGACCTGTGGGCCCAGCTCAACGGCAAGTCCGGGTCGGCCAGCGCGTGCGCTCCGGCGTCCGCCCCGACCAGCGCCGGCCACCCTCGTCCCGGCCGCGTCGAAGGCCGCCAGCAAGAAGGCCGCCGCGAAGAAGAGCCGGCGCCACGGCCAGCGGTGCGGTCCGGCCGCAAGGCCGGACGCCCGCAAGAAGCGGCAGCACCAGAAGGCGGCCGCGGCCGCGCGCACCCCGGCGCTCGAGTCGCCCGTCTGCTGAGTCGGCGACGGCGCCTCGCGCGGGTCCGCCCCGTAGCGTGCTCGTATGACCGCACTCGTCGACCGGGTCGACGACTTCCAGCGACGACACCGAGTCATCGGGTTCCCGCTCGCCGTCACCTACAAGTTCTTCGACGACCAGGGCAACTACCTGGCCGCGACGGTGACCTACTACGCGTTCATCGCGATCTTCCCGCTGCTGCTGATCGCCTCGTCCGTGCTCGGCTTCCTGCTCCAGGGCAACGCCGAGCTGCGGCAGGCGGTGCTGACCTCCGCGCTGAGCCAGTTCCCGATCGTCGGCACCCAGCTCGGGCGCGCCGAAGGGCCTGCAGGGCAGCACGTCGGCGGTGGTCGTCGGGGTCGCTCGCCGCCCTGTACGGCGTGCTGGGTCTCGGCCAGGCCGCGCAGAACGCCGTCAACGTCGCGTGGGCGGTGCCGCGCAACAGCCGGCTCAACCCGCTCGTCAGCCGGCTCCGCAGCTTCGTGCTGATGATCCTGGCCGGGGTCGACGGTGCTGCTGGTCGCGATGCTGTCCAGCGCCGCGAGCCACCTGAGCATGTTCGGCGCCGAGGCGCACGACGGGATCCGCGCGCTGTTCCTGCTGCTCTCGGTCTGCGCTGAACGCGGTGGTGATCAGCCTGATGCTGCGACTGGCCACGCCGCAGCGCGAGAAGTTGCGCGAGGTGCTGCCCGGCGGCCTCGCCATCGCCGTGATGTGGCAGCTGCTGCAGTGGGTCGGCGGGGCGTACGTCGCACGGGTGGTCTCGCGGGCCGACGACCTCAACGCCGTGTTCGCCCTGGTGCTCGGGCTCGTCGGCGCTGATCTACATCGCGTCGGTGATGGGCGTGATCGGCATCGAGCTCAACGTGGTGCTGGCCCGACGGCTGTGGCCGCGGGCGCTGCTGGCGCCGTTCACCGACGACGTCGACCTGACCGACGCGGACCGCCGGGCCTACGAGGACTACGCGAAGGCCCAGCGCCACAAGGGCTTCCAGCGGGTCCGGGTCGAGCTTCCAGCCGCCGCGACGAGGACCCGCGGACGAGGACAGCACCCCTAGCTGAGGCCCAGGATCACGCCGTCGTCGGTGAGGTCGATGTGGTCCGAGGCCGGCCGCTTCGGCAGGCCGGGCATCGTCATCACGTCGCCGCAGACGAGCACGACGAACCCGGCGCCGGCCGCGAGGCGCACCTCGCGGACGTGCAGCTCGTGCCCGTCGGGGCGCCGCGCAGGGTGGGGTCGGTGGAGAAGGAGTACTGCGTCTTCGCGACGCAGACCGGCAGGTGCGCCGTAGCCGTCGGCCTCGATGCGCTCGAGGCGCCGACGGGCCTTGCCGTCCCAGGTGACCTCGCGGGCGCCGTACACGCGCGGCGGCGAGGGTCTCGACCTTCTCCGTCAGCGACAGCGTCGTCGTCGTAGGTGAAGGAGAACTCGTAGGGCGACGGCTCGTCGAGCACCTCGAGCACGCCCTTGGCCAGGCGACTCGGCGCCGACGCCGCCGTCGGCGAAGTGCGTGGCCGGGAACGCCTTGACGCCCTCGTCGGCGACCAGCTCGACGACGTGGTCGACCTCGGCCTGGGTGTCGGTGGGGAAGCGGTTGACGGCCACCACGCACGGGATGCCGTAGACCTCGCGGATGTTGCGCAGGTGCCGCCGCAGGTTGGCCATGCCGGCGTCGAGGGCGCCGAGGTCCTCTCCTGCGAGGTCCGCGACGGCGACGCCGCCGTGGTACTTCAGGGCCCGGATCGTCGCCACGACCACCGCGACGTCGGGACGCAGCCCGGACTTGCGGCACTTGATGTCGACGAACTTCTCGGCGCCCAGGTCGGCGCCGAAGCCGGCCTCGGTGACGACGTAGTCGGCCAGCCGCAGGGCGGCCCGGGTCGCGACGACCGACGAGCAGCCGTGCGCGATGTTGGCGAACGGGCCGCCGTGCACGAACGCCGGCGCGTGCTCGAGGGTCTGCACCAGGTTGGGGGCGAGCGCGTCGCGCAGCAGCACGGTCATCGCGCCGTGCGCCTCGAGGTCGCGGGCGGTCACCGGCTTCTTCTCCCGGGTGTAGCCGACGACGATGTCGCCGATGCGGCGCTTGAGGTCGGCCCAGGACTCGGTGAGGCAGAAGATCGCCATCAGCTCGGAGGCGACGACGATGTCGAAGCCGTCCTCGCGCGGGTAGCCGTTGCCGACCCCGCCGAGACCGACGACCATCCCGCGCAGGGCCCGGTCGTTGAGGTCGACGACCCGCTTCCAGGTGATCGAGCGGACGTCGATGCCGAGCTCGTTGCCGTGGTGCACGTGGTTGTCGATCAGCGCGGACAGCAGGTTGTGCGCGGCGGCGATGGCCGCGAAGTCACCGGTGAAGTGCAGGTTGATGTCCGTCATCGGCACGACCTGGGCGTAGCCGCCGCCCGCGGCTCCGCCCTTCATGCCGAACACCGGGCCCATGGACGGCTCGCGCAGGCAGGCCATCGAGCGGTGCCCGAGGCCGTGCAGGGCGTCGGTCAGGCCGACCGTCGTGGTCGTCTTGCCCTCGCCGGCCGGGGTCGGGGAGATCGCGGTCATCAGGATCAGCCGGCCGGTCGGCCGGTCCTCGAGGGAGGCGAGGTAGCGCAGGTCCACCTTGGCCTTGTGGTGGCCGTAGGGCACCAGGTGCTCCTCGGCGATGCCCAGCTCGTCGCGGGCCACGTCGGTGATCCGGTGCAGGGTGGCGGCGTTCGCGATCTCGATGTCGGACAGCACGTGGGGACTCCCTCTCCCTGGGGCGCGTCGTTGCGTCCCCGGCGCCACGGTAGCCGGACACAGGTCGGCGCGCAGGCCCTCCCGTGGGGGAGTGCCTGCGCGCCGATCGGTGCTGCCGTGCCGGTCGGGTCAGCGCACCCGGCCGTAGGACACCGAGCGGGTCCAGATGTGCTCGCGGTGGACGCGCTGGCCCGGACGCGGGGCGTGCCACACGCTGTTGTGCCCGGCGTAGATGCCCACGTGGTAGACGTGCCCGCCGGACCGGAAGAACACCAGGTCGCCGCGGTGCCGGTTGGCCCGGCTGACGTGGCGTACGGCGCCGGCCTGCGCGCTCGACGTACGCGGGCAGGTGGCGGCCGATCTTGGAGAACACCCACTTGGTGTAGCCCGGAGCAGTCGAAGGCGCGGGGGCCGGTCGGCTCCGTAGCGGTAGGGCGTGCCCGCCTTGGAGGCGGCCACGTGGACCACGTGGTTGCGGGCCTGGGCCGACATCGCCTCGGCGGGAGAGGAGAGGGAGAGCGACGCCAGGAGGGCGCCGAGCACGGTGAGCACCAGGACGAGGGCATGGAGCAGGGAACGACGGATCGTCGCGGACATGGAAACCCTTCGGCGACGCCTGCGAACGATGACCTGTCGGATTCGGGACCGAAGAATGCCCGGCCACCAGTGCTGGTGGCTTCACCCCAAGACGGCCCTCCCGGAGGAGCGCCGTCGTCGTGCTGGGTCGTCCGTGCTCACCACTGCTGCGATGTCTCGCTGGTGTCGTCCGGCTCCCTGGTGAGCCTCGGCGTGGACCGGACCGCCCCGCCGTCGACCGGCGGGGGCTTCCCCGCGACGCGGTGTGCGCGCCCCCCGCGAGGTCCTTCGACGGTAACCCGGACCGGGGCCGAAAAGGCAAATCGGACGACCGACCGGTCTACTCCGCCCCGATGGCCCGCAGCACGTCGAGACGGGCCGCTCGCCGCGCGGGGAACACCGCGGCGAGCACCCCGGCCACGGCGGCCAGCGCGACGAAGATCACGAGCTGCGGCCAGGGGATCGGCCAGCACGTCGACGCCCTGGTCGGCGATCGCGCGCTGCAGCATGATGCCGAAGACCAGGCCCATCCCGACGCCGAGCACGGCCCCGAGGACGGCCACCACGACGGCCTCGAGCCGGACCATCAGCCGCAGCTGGCGGCGCGACAGCCCGACGGCCCGGAGCAGGCCGACCTCGCGGGTCCGCTCGATGACCGAGAGGGCCAGCGTGTTGACGATGCCGAGCACGGCGATGACGACGGCGAGGCCGAGCAGGGCGTAGATGAAGTACAGGAAGATGTTGACCTGCTGCCGCGCCTCGGCGGCCAGCTCGCCGGGGTCCTTGACGGTCACGGTCGGCAGCGGCTTGATGATCTTGTCGACCTGGGTGCGCACCGCGGTCGGCGTCGGCGCCGGCGTCCTTGGTGACGAACAGCAGCGTGTCGAGCGGGGCCAGGCCGCCCTTCACGAACGCGTCGGGCGTGACGATGTAGCTGGTCGGGCAGCACGCCGGACTGCCCGAACAGCGCGATCACCTTGAGCCGGACGGTGGCGGCCTGGAACTTCACCGGCACGGTGTCGCCGAGCTTGATCCCGCGACGCTCGGCCGACTGCGTGTTGACCGCGATCGTGCCCGGCCTCAGCGCGAACATCGAGCCCGGCGTCGACCGGGCAGCGCGACCGCGAGGCCCAGCGACTGGGCGTCGACGGCGCCGAGGTAGCGCCCGGTCGCCCTTGACCTCGCCGCTGGCGGTGCGGAACTCCGCGACGCTGCGCACGCCGTCGACCTTGCGGATCTGCTTCGCGATGCTGGTCGAGAACGGGGTGCCGACGACGTTGGAGACCACGAACTGCGACGTGAGGCTGCGCTTCACCGCGGCGTCGGTGCTGGCCGTCGCGGACTCGCCGAGGATCGACATCATCGACGACGAGGGTGAGGCCGATCATCAGGGCGCTGGCGGTGGCCGCCGTACGCCTCGGGTTGCGCAGGGAGTTCTGCGCGGCCAACGTGCCGACCGTGCCGAACGCGCGGCGGTAGACGATCTCGAAGGCGCGGGTCAGCGGCCGGCCGACCCAGGGGCTCAGCAGCGAGACCCCGACGAGGATCGCGAGCATGCCCGCCGCCGATGAGCGTCAGGCCGAGGTTGCCGTTGCGGGCGAAGCCGGTGACCATGCCGACGATGCCGACGCGCGATCAGCCCGAAGCCGACCAGCACCCGGCGGCGCAGCGAGGACTCGGGCAGCGCGACGTCGTCGCGCAGCGCGGCGATGGGCGGGATCGCCGAGGCGCGGCGGGCCGGCAGGTACGCCGCCACGACGGTGACGAGCACGCCCACGAGGTACGACGCCGACGACCGTGCGGAGGTTGACGGGGAAGGACGCCCGGCTCAGGTCGAAGCCGATCGCGCCGAAGAGCAGCTGCAGGCCGCGGGCGAGGAGGTAGCCCGACCGCGAGGCCGACGGTCGACCCGAACAGCCCGACGACCACGGCCTCCACGAGCACGGACACGTTGACCTGGCGACGGGACGCGCCGAGGGCCCGGAGCAGGGCGAGCTCGCGGCTGCGCTGGGCCACCAGGATCGAGAAGGTGTTGATGATCAGGAACGTGCCGACCACCAGGGAGACGGCCGCGAACACCAGCAGGAACGTGTTGAGGAAGCCCAGGATCTCGTCGAGCGTGGCCTTGTTCTTCTTCACCAGGGCGTCGCCGGTCCGGGCGCGACGACGCCGGTCGGCAGCACCTTCTGGGCCGCGGTCGCGAGCTGCTTCTGGGAGACGCCCGGGGCGGCGTCGAGCGAGATCGACGGTGAAGACGTCCTTGCCGCCGTAGAACGCGTCCTGCAGCGACTTCAGGTCGAGCAGGGTCAGCGTCGCGCCGTTGAGGCCACCGGACCCGAACTCGACGAGACCGACGACCTCGGCCTTCGATCGTCGGCGGGTCACCCGGTGTCACCAGGGTGACGGTGTCGCCGACGCCGTACCCCGCCTTGCGAGCGGTGTCCACGTCGAGCGCCACCTGCCCGGTCCGGGCCGGGTAGGCGCCGTCGGTCAGCGTGATGATCGGGTTGCCGGCGATCGAGGTGGCGCCGGTGTCGTTGAACGCCAGTCCGGGCGGGCCGTTGCCGCCCACGACCTTCTTGTTGCGGCCGATCACGTAGACCGACTGCAGCTGGATGCTGGGGTGCACGGAGCCGACCTCGGGGAGCCGGTCGAGCTCGTCGACGACCGACGCGGGGATGGTCCGCAGGTCCTGCTGGGAGTCGAAGTCGGTCGCGCCCTTGTAGGCGATCTCGACGTCGGACGTCGAGCCCTCGATGATCCCGTCGAACGCGTCGCCCATCGCGTCGGTGAAGATGAACGACCCGGCCACGAAGGCCACGCCGAGCACGACCGCGAACGCGCTCAGGGCCAGCCGGACCTTGCGCGCGAACAGGTTGCGCCACGTCATCTTGAGCATCGGCCACCCTCCTGCGACGAGTCTGCCCTACGGGGTCACGCCGTTCGCGGGACCTGTCGGCGCTGGTGGTTAAGGTCGCGGCATGGAGCTGGGCGAGGCGCACCGGATGGGCAGCGCGCTGATGGCGCGGCACGGCCTCGCGGGCTGGCGGCTCGTCTTCGACAACGCGAAGCGGCGGGCGGGGGTCTGCCGCTACGACAGCCGCACCCTCGGTCTGTCCGCGCCGCTCACCCGGCTCCACGACGCCGACGAGGTGCGCGAGACCGTGCTGCACGAGATCGCGCACGCGCTGGTCGGCCCGAGCACGGCCACGACGCGGTGTGGGCGGCCCGGGCCGGTCGATCGGCGGCCGGGCGAGCGCTGCGTCCCGGCCGACCTGCCGACGCCGACCGCCGCGTGGCTGGGCGTCTGCCCGCAGGGACACACGGCCGAGCGGCACCGGCGTCCCGAGCGGGTGCAGTCGTGCGCCCGGTGCAGCCGCGCCTTCTCCGTCGACCACCTGCTGGAGTGGACCCGGCACGGGCGTCCCGGCGGTGATGCACCCCAACTACCTGCTGGAGCTCGAGGAGCTGGCCCGCGGTCGGCGGCTCGGGATCGCGCCGGTCGGCTCGCGGGTCCGGCTGCTGGTGCCCGGTCCGCTGTGCGGCCAGGTCGGACGCGTGGTCAAGGTGGGCCGGACCAGCTATCACGTGGAGGTTCCCTCCGGCCGGTATCGCGTGCTGTTCGCCGCGGCCGAGCCGCTGCTTCGGGCGCCCGTCGGCTGAGACGATGCCTGCATGCGCGTCCTGGCCCTGCTCTGCCTGCTGCTCGTCGCGGCCTGCACGCGGTCCGAGGCACCGGCGGCTCCGTGCGTACTCGGCCTGCCCGGGGTGCACTTCGACGACGTCCGCGGACCTGTCCCGTCGTACGCCGAGGAGCCGCTGGCCGACTTCGCGGCGGCGGGTGCGATGTGCCGCGGGCTGTGGCTGGCCGGCGGCCGACCGGTGGTTCGTGCCGCAGGGCCTGGCGCTCGACGGTGACACGGCCTGGGTGAGCGGCTACCGGTGGCGGCAGGCGTACGGCGACCGGCCCTGCCGGCTGATGCGCGTCGACCTGCGCACCGGCAAGGTGCTCGCGTCGACGACCCGGCTGACCGGCTCGGTGGGGGACCGCAGGTCGACGTTCTGCCGGCACGGCGGCGCGCTCTCCCTGGACCGGCACGGGCTCTGGCTGGCCGAGGCCGACCGGCTCTGGCTGGTCGACCCGGCGCGCGTGGGCAGGCAGGACCAGGTGCTCCGGGTCTGGCGGACGGTGCGCCCGGTGCGCGGCTCGGCCCTGCTCGACGGGTCGAGGAGCGAGCTCGGCCTGGCGTCGTTCGCCGACCGGCGCGCGGGCGTCACGCGGACCTTCGCCTACCGCGACCTGCTCGCCCCGGGCGTCACCACGTTGGTGCCGACCGCGGTCG
Source organism: uncultured Actinomycetota bacterium (assembly GCA_963778095.1). Taxonomy (GTDB): domain Bacteria; phylum Actinomycetota; class Actinomycetes; order Propionibacteriales; family Nocardioidaceae; genus Nocardioides_B. The sequence goes on from CAVZTB010000002.1 coordinate 41,035, forward strand.
CCGGCCCGGTCGTCGGTCGCCCCGGTGCGGACGTCGTCCGCGATCCGCCGGGTGCAGGGGATGACCCGCGGCCCCGGTGGTGTCTGGTCGACCTCGTCGACCTCGACCTGCGGCCTGCTCGTCACGCCGGGCGGCCGCCGGGTCGCGTTCGCGCCCGGGGCCGAGGACCTGGCGTTCGACGGCACGGCCACGTGTGGGCCGTCCTGGAGTCCGGGGCCCGGCACTACCAGGAGGCCGGCCGGCCGCTGGTCCCGATGCTCGCCCGCTTCGACGTCGACGCCCTGCTCGCCGGCCCCGACGAGACCTGCACCTGGTAGCCGCCGCGGGAGCCCGTGTCGAGACCACTGCGTTGGTTGAGCTTGTCGAAACCACCCGGCACGCACGTGCAGTGGTCTCGAGACGCCTCGCGCTGGGCGCTCGGCTCCTCGACCAGCCGGTCACGTTGGTGGAGCTTGTCGAAACCACCCCGGGCACGCAGCGTCGCAGTGGTCTCGAGACGCCTCGCGCTGGGCGCTCGGCTCCTCGACCAGCCGGTCGCGCTGGGGCTCGCCGACGCGCCGCGCTGCGGCTGGTGTCGGCGGTCGACAGGCTCCGACCAACGTGGGTGTGTTCAGGCGGGTTCGGCGAGGTCGTCGGGGGCGAGCACGCGGAGCTCGCGGTCGTTGGCCAGGTGCACCGGCCAGACCGGCACGAGTGCGCGGTCGGCGGCGGCCAGCAGGGCCGCACCCCAGGCCCGGTCGGCGGCGGTGATCCCGCGGCCGCCGGGCCGGGCGTGCAGGAACGCCACCCGCGACCCCGTCGGCAGGGTCCGGTCGAGCAGGCGTCGCGCAGATGCCGAGCAGGTTGCCGATCACCAACGGGTCGGGCAGCTCCGGAGAGGTCGCTGACCTCCGTGATGTGCGGGACGCACCGGCCGTCGGGCGGGATGAACACGACGTACAGCCGCGGGTAGCCGAACCCGAGCGGACCCATGAGGGTGCGCCACAGGGCGTCGAGGTCGGACTGGGTGCGCACGACGGGGAGGTCGCGGGCTGAGCTGGTCCATGGCTCAACTCTGCGCGAATCCGACGCGCGGCGTCGGCCGTCGTCCACAGGGTCAGGCGGGCTGGGAGGCGCCGCGCGGCACCGACGCCTTGTCGGCGTACATCGCGGCGTCGGCGCGGGCCAGCATGTCCTCGGGGGAGTCGTCGTGGGCCGCTGGTGCGGGCGATGCCCGACGGAGCCGCCGACGGGGAGGACCGAACCGTCGGACAGCGTCAGCGGACGGCCCAGGGCCTCGCGGACCCGGGCCGCCAGCTCCTCCAGGCCGTCGGTGCCGTCGTTCGCCTCCTCGACCAGCACGACGAACTCGTCGCCGCCGAGCCGGGCGACCAGGTCGGTGGCGCGCACCGAGCCCAGCAGCCGCTCGGAGACCGTGCGCAGCACCTCGTCGCCGGCGGCGTGGCCGTGCACGTCGTTGACCCGCTTGAAGCCGTCGAGGTCGATGAACAGCAGCGACGGCTGGCTGATCGAGCGGTCCTGCCGGGCGAAGGCGCGGGTGAGCGCCTCGGAGAACAGGGCGCGGTTGGGCAGCCCGGTCAGTGCGTCGCGCGTCGCGGCCTGCGCCAGCTCGCCGGCGGCCTGCCGGAGCTCGAGCATCCGGACGGTGGTCGCGGCCAGGTCGCGCAGCCGCTCGATCTGCACGCGGCTCAGCTGCCGACGGCTCGGGCGCGAACGCGCAGATGGTGCCGACCACCTGGTCGGCCCCGACGATCAGCGGCGCGGCGACGTAGAGCCGGATGTTGGAGCAGCTCGCCGGTCACGTGCGGGTTCTCGGCGAACACGGCGTCGAGCGACGCGTCGGGGGTGTAGGTCACGTCGCGCGACAGGATGCTGTAGCCGCACATCGACTCGTCGCGGGTGACCTCGCCGCGCTCGGCGCCGTACGCCGAGGCCTGCCACTGCCGGTCGCTGTCGATCAGGTTGAGGACCGCGGTCGGCGTCCCGCAGATGTACGACGCGAGGCGGGTCAGCCCGTCGAGCTCCGCGTCCTGGGGCTGGTCGAGGACGCCGAGGCCGTGCAGCGTCGCGAGCCGCCGGGCCTCAGCGCTGGGCCGGGGCCAACCTGGTGCCGTCACGCCGCGCAGTCTGTCAGGTCATCCCGCCACGAGGGCGGAAACCGCCTCGGAGAACAACCGGGTGTGCAGGGCGACGTCCTCGGCGGTGGTGTCGGGGCACATCAGCGCCATGTTGTGGAACGGCGTGACCAGCACGCCCCGGTTGGCCAGGAAGAGGTGGAGGTACTCGTCGAGCTCGTCGTCGGCGGCCGCGGCCGACTCGCTGCCGGTGCGGGGCGCGGGGGAGGCGAAGCGGTACTCCGACCGGGCGCCGAGCCGGCTGACCGACCAGGGCACCCCGGTCTGGTCGAGCGTCGCCTGCACGCCGGCGGTGAACGCCGTCGGCGAGGTCGACCATCCGCTCGAACGCCTCCGCGGTCAGCACGTGCTCGAGGGTGGCCCGCATCGCGGTCACCGACAGCGCGTTGCCGGCGAGCGTCCCGCCGACGCCGCCGACGTCGACCAGGTCGGCGTCCGGGTCGGCGGAGGCAGCCGCGCGGCGACCTCGCGGGTCAGGCCGTAGGCGCCGCTGGGGATGCCGCCGCCGATGCTCTTGCCGATCACGAAGATGTCGGGCTCGAGGCCCCACAGCGCGGTCGCGCCACCCGGGCCGGCGGAGAAGGTGTGCGTCTCGTCGATCATCAGCAGGGCGCCGTACCGGGTCGCCAGCTCGCGCAGCCCGGCCAGGAAGCCCGGCTCGGGCAGCACGATGCCGATGTTGGTCAGCGCCGGCTCGGTGAGGATCGCCGCGACGTCGCCGTGCGCGCAGCTGCTCCTCGACCCCGGCGAGGTCGTTGAACTCCGCGACCCGGGTCGTCTCCGCCAGGGCCACGGGTGCGCCGACGAGGCCCGGCCCGGGCGACCGCCTCGCCCGCCCGGCCCGGGCACGGCGAAGGCCTCGTCGACGGAGCCGTGGTAGCAGTAGGCGAACGTCAGGATCTTCGGCCTCCCGGTCACCATCCGGGCGATCCGGATCGCCCACCGGTTCGCGTCGGTCGCGGTCAGCGTGAACGACCACAGCGGCAGCCCGAAGCGCCGGGTCAGCTCGGCGCCGACCCACTCCGCGTCGGCGGTCGGCAGCATCGTGGTGATGCCGCCGGTCTCGCCGAGCCGCCGGGTGACCGCGTCGATCGTCGCCTGCGGCGTGTGACCCGCCATCGCGCCGGTGTCGCCCATCGCGAAGTCGACGTACTCGTGACCGTCGACGTCGACGACCCGGTTGCCCCACGCCCGGTCGAGGTAGAGCGGGAAGCCGCCGCTCCACATGTTCATCCAGGTCATCGGCACCCGGCCGAACAGGTGGTCGGCGGCGGCGTAGAGCTCGGCGGAGCGCGGGTGCCGCTCGGTGTACGTCGCCTGCTCGGCCGCGAGCAGCGAGGCGAGCCGGGACCGGTCCAGGGGGAGGCAGAGGCATGACCGGACGCTGTCGGTTGGGCGGCGTCCCGTCAAGTACGGGCGCTGCACGGCCGGCTCTGACTTAGGCTTGCCTAACTTGTCGATCCCGTCCGAGGAGTCCCATGCCCGAGCCCCGCCGTCGCCGCACCGCCTTCGTCGCCCACGTGGTGCGCACCGAGCGGCTGTCCGCGTCGCTGGTCCGGGTCGTCGCCGGGGGACCGGGGCTCGCCTCGTTCGTGGCCTCGGAGTCGACCGACTCCTACGTCAAGGTGGTGTTCGTCCACCCGGACACGCCGCGCCCGCTGCCGCTCGACGACGGACGGCCGGGTCGACCTGGACACCGTCCGCGACGCGGTCGCCCCCGAGCACGCGCCACGCCAGCGCTCCTACACGGTGCGGTCGTTCGACGCGACGGCCCAGGAGCTCACCCTCGACTTCGTGGTGCACGGCGACGAGGGCGTCGCGGGTCCGTGGGCGGCCGGCGCCCAGGCCGGCGACGAGATCGTGTTCATGGGGCCGGGCGGCGGCTACGCGCCCGACCCGGCCGCCGGCCGCCACCTGCTCGTCGGGCGACGCGAGCGCGCTGCCGGCCATCGCGGTCGCGCTCGAGGCGCTGCCCCGCGACGCGACCGGCCACGTGGTCGTCGAGGTGCACGACGCGGACGACGAGATCGACCTGCCGGTGCCGCCGGGTGTCGAGCTAGTCTGGGTGCACGCGGGCGACGCCCGGCCGGGCACGCGGCTGGTGGAGGCGGTGACCGGCGCTGCCCTGGACCGGCGACGACGTGCACGCCTTCGTGCACGGTGAGGCCGCCGCGGTCAAGGAGCTGCGCCAGTACCTCCGCGTCGAGCGCGGCCTCGGGCTCGACCGGTTGTCGATCTCGGGCTACTGGCGCCTCGGCGTCGACGACGAGGGCTGGCGGGCGTCGAAGCGCGAGTGGAACGCCGCCATCGAGCAGGACGAGTCCGCGGTCGCGTAGCCGTTCCCGGCGCGTTCGACGTACAACCTTCGGCCGATCCGTCAATAATGTCCGCGTGAGCGCGACCGGGGGACAAGCGGCCACCGAGGCGCGCGTGCGCATGGTCGCCCAGCCCGCCAGCGTCCCCGCCGTCCGCCGGTTCGTCGACGAGGTGCTGACCACCTGGCGCCGCGACGACCTGGTCGACGACATCGCCCTGTCGGTGACCGAGCTCGCCACCAACGCCACGCTGCACAGCCAGAGCACGTTCTTCGACGTCGGGCTGCGGCTGGTCTCCGGGGCCGTCCACGTCGAGGTCGTCGACGCGGGCGCGATGCCCGCCCAGTCCATCGCCCTGCGCGTCGGTCCGGACAGCAAGGCCGCCGACGACCCCGACCTGGACTACGAGTCGATGACCGGCCGTGGCCTGTTCATCGTGTCGGCACTCGCCAGCCGCTGGGGCATCGACGACCTGCCGGGCGGCACGCGCGTGTGGGCCGACTTCGCCGTCGAGGGCAGCGAGGACACCCACCTGACCCGCCAGCCCCTGGTCTCCGCGACGGCCGCCGCGGCGTACGGCGCCGGACGCAGCGGACCGAGGTCATCGAGCTGCTGGGCTGCCCGCCCGACCTCCTCCTCGCCCACGACGACAACCTGGCCGACATCGCCCGGGAGCTGCGGCTGTACGGCGCGAGCCACCGCGACCCCGAGGCCCGCGCCATCGCGGAGCGGATCTCGGAGATCGTCCGGCTCTCCGCCCTGTCCTGGGACGCCGCCCGGGTGGTCGCCAAGCAGGCGGTGCACGACGGCGAACGCCTGGTGGACATCGCGATCGCCACCGACCCGGAGGAGCTGACGCGTCGCGTCGCCGCCCTGCGGCAGGCGGTCCTGCGGGCCGAGGCGATGGCCGAGGAGGGGCTGCTGATGACGATGCCGCGCGGCCGCACCCGTGCAGGAGTGGCGTGACTGGGTGGAGGTCGAGATGGTCGAGCAGGCGACGACGGCCGGGCGCCGGTGCCCTACGCCGACCACCGCGCCCCCGTCTAGGTCCGGCTAGATCCCGGCCGCCCTCTCCAGCGCGACCAGCTCGTCGTCCAGGTGCGTGAGCAGCCGCTGCAGCCGCGGGACGGTGCGCCGGCAGCCGGTCAGGCCGAAGCCCAGGTTGTCGGCGTACGACGTGCAGGTGATGTTGAGGCCCATGCCGTGGATCGGGATGGACAGCGGGTACATCCCCTCCATGCGCGCGCCGTTGAAGTAGAGCGGCTCCTGCGGGCCCGGCACGTTGGAGATGATCAGGTTGAACGGCGGCCGGGTGATGCCGTCCAGCTTGAGCATCGGGGCGAGCACGGCCGGCGCCAGGCCCAGCGCGCTCATCGCGAGGATCTGCGCCGGCGTCATCGTGCCGAGCGCCTCCTTGCCGGTGACCATCGAGTGGTGGATGCCCTGGAGCCGGTCGGCGGGGTCGGCGAGGTCGGTGCCGAGCTTGACCATCACCGAACCGACGGCGTTGCCGCCGGACGCCGACGCGCTCTGCGAGCTCTTCGCCTTGAGGCCCACCGGGACCATCGCGACCAGCGACGAGTCGGGCAGCGCGTCGAGCTCGTCGAGGTAGCTGCGCATCGCGCCGCTGCACATGGCCAGCACGACGTCGTTGAGCGTGGTGCCGGTGGCCTTGCCGATCGCCTGCAGCCGCTCGAGCGGCCAGTCCTCGGCGGCGAAGCGGCGTGACCCGGTGATCCGCTTGTTGAGGATCGTGCGCGGGGCGTAGAGCGACAGCGCGGAGGTCTCGTTGCGCACGCCGCGCGACAGCGTCTTCACCAGCGCCGCGGGCAGCCCGGCCGCGTCGGAGCTGATCGCCAGCGCCGAGCGAAGCGCGCCCGAGGGGGAGACCCGAGCACGGAGCTCTGCGCTCGTCGCTCGGGCGCCGTGGACCGGCTGCCGGTCGTGCTCGGCGGACCAGGTCGGCGCCATGTCGCGACGGTCCGGGTCGGTCGACAGCACGCTCTGGATCAGCCGCATCGAGGAGACCCCGTCGATCAGCGCGTGGTGCATCTTGGAGTACATCGCGACGCGGCCGTCGCGCAGGCCCTCGATGACGTGGATCTCCCACAGCGGCCGCTCCAGCGCGAGCCGGGTGCTGTGCAGGCGACCGCACAGCTCGAGCAGCTCGCGGATCCGGCCGGGCTTCGGGCAGGGCGCTGTGCCGCACGTGGTACTCGATGTCGAACTGGTCGTCCTCGGTCCAGAACCACTGGCCGGCCGTGGACACCGACCGGGTCGGCCGCTTGCCGAACAGCGGCGCCGGCTGGTCGTGGGTCAGCATCTCCTCGTACATGTCCTTGACGAAGCTGCGCCCCGGCGCCCTCCGGCTTGTGGAACAGCTGCAGACCGCCCACGTGCATCGGCTGGCTGCGGTTCTCGGCGAACAGGAAGCCCGTCGACGTCGGGTCCATCGGTGTGGGCATCCATGCGCTCTTTCGCTCGGGGGCGGCGCCGCGGGTGACCGGTGCCAGACCCGCCGCTGGTCAATCTACGGGCTGGTCCTTGGTGCGGTGCAGCAGCCAGTCGCGGCCGGTGTCGATCAGCGCGTAGCGGACCGAGGACTCCCGGCCGTGCAGCACGAACAGCATCCGCCGCTCGGTGCGGTCCTCGTCCTCCCACCAGCCGATGTCCGCGATCGACTTGTCGTCGTCCTCGTAGCGGAGGTGGTCGAGCTCGTGGTCGCCGACCGCGACGGCGAGCCGGTCCTGCTTCGGGTCGGTCGGCACGCCCTTGGGCAGCGCCCACGACCGCAGCACGCCGCCCTCCTCGAGCCGCAGGTCGAAGTGGTGGCGCGGCTTGTGGTGCTCGTGCAGGACGAACGACGGCTTCTCCACCTGGCACATCCTGCCTGTCGGTCGGCCGCCTCGTAGGCTCGCCTCCATGGTCGACCTGTCCTCGCTGCTCGGTGACGAGGACCTGCGTCGCCGCTACGGGACGCCGACCCTGGACCGCGCCTGGGACTACGTCCGCCGCGGGCACGTGCTGAGCGTCGAGCACGACCTCGACTCCGACGGCGACCTCGACATCCGCGGCACCGTGGCCGGGTCGACCAGCGCGCCGTACGTCGTCACCCTGAGCGTCGGCGTGGACGGCGAGGGCGTCTGGGTCTTCGGGCGCTGCAGCTGCCCGGTCGGCGAGGGCTGCAAGCACGCGGTCGCGCTGCTGATCACGGTGCGCGACGAGCAGGCGCGCGCGTCGCCCGGGGCCGCGCGCCGCTGGGAGCGGCAGCTGTCCTCGCTGCTCGACGAGCTCGACGACCGGGCCACGCAAGTCGTCAAGCCGGGACCGAGAAGCCGCTGGCGCTCCAGGTCGAGCTGAAGCCGCCGACCCGGTCGACGGGCTTCCGGGGCTGGTCCAAGGAGCTGCCCGAGCGCCCGCGGGACGCTGCGGATGCGGCCGATGAGGCGTGGCGCACGCGACAACTGGGTGCGCACCGGCATCTCGTGGACCGACGTGCCCTACCTCGACCGCAACGGCGTGCACCCGCAGGCCCAGGTGCTCGCCCTCAACGACCTGCTCTCCGGGCACCGGACCGCGATGCGGCAGATCTACTTCGGCGCCGACGGCAGCATCGCGCTCGGGTCGTTCGGTCCCGACGAGGTGTCGCTGGTCCGCCGGGCGGTCGAGGCGGGCATCCCCCTGCTCGCCGGGCGCGGGCCTGTCCCACGTGGCGCTGGCCGACCCGGTGACGCTCCAGCTCGACGTCAACGCCGCGCCCGGACCGTGACGCCCAGCTGCGGCTCGGCGTCCCGCTCGACGGGCGAGTGGTACGCCGCGGCCGACCTCGACGTGCTCGGCGAGGGCGGTCACGCGGTCGCGCTCTGGCTGGCCGAGGGCGACGCGTGGTCGGTGACGCTCGCCGGCCCTGACCGCCCCGCCGGGACCCGAGGTCCGCCGGCTGCTCAAGCGCGGCGACTCGGTCGTCGTGCCGGCGGCGGACCGGGACGACCTCGTCGACGGAGTACCTTCCCCGTCTCCAGCGGCACGTCCCCGTCGTCTCCTCGGACGGGTCGGTCGCGGTGCCGGAGACCCCCGAGGCCACGGCTCGCCCTCACCGTGACGTGGGTGGCGGCCGACGAGGTGCACGCCGCGTGGACGTGGCGCTACCGGGTCGGCTGCGACGACCGGGTCTACGCCCTGTCCGAGACGCGCGGCCTGCGCGGCGTACGCCGTCCGGACCTGGAGCAGGCCCTGCTCGACGCCCTCACGCTCGACGAGGAGCAGGAGCACCACCTGTGCCGCGGCCACCAGCAGGGCATGGGGCTCGAGGACGACAAGGTGTTCCACGACGCCCACGCGATCCTGTTCGCGGAGCAGCTCCTGCCCGGGCTCCGCGGGCAGGTCGAGGTCGACGAGATCGGCGACCAGCCGGACTACCGCGAGCTGCACGGCGCTCCCGTCATCCACTTCACGACGCGCGAGGCCGACGACCCGGCGCGCACCGACTGGCTCGACCTCGAGGTCGAGGTGACCGTCGACGGCGTGCACATCGCGCTGGCGCACGTGCTCGAGGCGCTGACCAAGGGCATGGACCGGGTCATCCAGCGCAACGGCACGCACGTGCGCATCGACCGGCCCGAGTTCGCGCACCTGGCCCGGCTCGTCGAGGCCGCGGCCGAGCTCTCGGAGCAGCCCGACGGCGGCGTGCGGGTCGGCCACCACGACCTGGGGCTGTGGGACGAGCTCGCCGAGGTGGGCATCGTCGACGCGCAGGCCGCCCAGTGGGTCCGGTCGGCGCAGGCGCTGCGCACCCTGGACACCCTGCCCGGAGGTCGACCCGGTCGGGCTCAAGGCCGAGCTGCGGTCCTACCAGCTGGCGGGCTTCCGGTGGCTGGCCTACCTCTGGCAGTGCGGGCTCGGCGGGATCCTCGCCGACGACATGGGGCTCGGCAAGACGATCCAGACGCTGGCGCTCGATCGCGCACGCGCGCGACCAGCGGTGCCGAGCCGTTCCTCGTGGTGGCCCCCACCAGCGTCGTCGGGCTCTGGGCCAGCGAGGCGGCGCAGTTCACGCCCGGCCTCGACGTCCGGGTGGTGACCGAGTCGCAGGCCCGGCGCGGCGAGTCGGTCGCGCCGTGGCCGACGGGGCCGACGTGGTCGTCACGTCCTACACCCTGTTCCGGCTGGAGGCCGACGAGTACGTCGCGCTGGACGTGGGGCGGCCTGGTGCTCGACGAGGCGCAGATGGTCAAGAACCACAACGGCAAGACCTACCAGGCGGTCCGCCGTCTCGACGTACCCTTCCGGCTCGCGCTCACCGGCACGCCGATGGAGAACCGGCTGATGGAGCTGTGGTCGCTGCTGTCGATCGTCGCGCCCGGGCTCTACCCCTGGCCGCAGCGGTTCACCGACGCCGTCGCCAACCCGGTCGAGCGGCTCGGCGACCGCGACGTGCTGGCGCGCTTCCGGCGCCGGATCCGGCCGTTCCTGCTGCGCCGCACCAAGGAGCGTCGTCGCCGCCGACCTCCCGGCCAAGCAGGAGCAGGTGCTCGAGGTCGCCGCTGACGCCGCGGCACCGCACGATCTACGAGACCCACCTCCAGCGCGAGCGGCAGACCGTGCTCGGCCTGGTCGAGGACTTCGACAAGCACCGGATGGCGATCTTCCGGTCGCTCACCAAGCTGCGCCAGCTGAGCCTCGACGCGGCGCTGGTCGACGAGGCGTACGACGGGGTCGGGTCGGCCAAGGTCGACGTCCTGGTCGACCATCTCCTCGAGCTCGCCGCCGAGGGCCACCGGGCGCTGGTGTTCAGCCAGTTCACGTCGTTCCTGACCCGCGTCCGCGCCCGGCTCGACCGGGAAGGGATCACGTCGTCCTACCTCGACGGGTCCACGCGCCACCGGCCCGCCGTGGTGCAGGCCTTCCGCGACGGCGACGACCCGGTGTTCCTGATCAGCCTCAAGGCCGGCGGCGTCGGGCTGACCCTGACCGAGGCCGACTACGTCTTCGTGATGGACCCGTGGTGGAACCCCGCCGTCGAGGCGCAGGCCGTCGACCGGACCCACCGGATCGGCCAGACCCGGCCGGTCAACGTCTACCGCCTCGTCGCGACGAAGACCATCGAGGAGAAGGTGATGGAGCTCAAGGCCCGCAAGGCCGCGCTGTTCGCCCAGGTCGTCGACGACGACGCCCTGATGTCCGCGCCCCTCGGTGCCGACGACGTGCGCGCCCTGTTCGCCGACTAGCCTCCGCAGCGCCCGCGGCCGAGCGCCGCCAGTCCGGCGAGGTCACCGGGACCGAACTGGGTGACACCGACGTTGTCGGCGTACATCACCTCGCCGGAGTCGTCGACATGGGCCAGACCGACGACGTGGCCGAGCTCGTGCATGAGGACGGCGCGACCTCCTGCGGCGCCGTCAGGGCGAGCGAGAATCCCCTGCATGACGGGAGTGTCGAGGCTGACGGTGCCGGTGACGAAGGTCCAACGACCGACAGGCCGTCGGCGACGCGGGCACTCCCGCCAGCGAGTCCGACCGGACGTCCCTCCAGTCCCGGGGACTGCAGCCGGGGTGGTCCAGGCGACGAGTACCGGTGACCATCCGGACCCGTAGCGGGCCGGGTCGCGCAGCGGACGGTCCGCTCGCGGCACCTCGTCGGTGCGGCCGTCGCGGGTGAAGGTCAGGCCGGTGGCACGGGAGACCTCGGACAGCGCCTCGGCGAGGAGGCGCTCGGCGCCGGGAGGGGCGATCGCGTCGTTGACGACGACGTGGATCGGCCGACACGGGTCGTAGGTCACCGGATCGTCCGGACGGCCCGGTTGGTGCGCGATGAACCGGTAGCTGCCCGAGCCGGCAACCGGCGTCGAGGGGCCAGCGCCGTGTCGCGCGTGGATGCCGTGCAGCCCGATGTCGAGACCCTGGACGTCCAGCACGTGACCGGTGGCGAGCACGGCGACGACGGCCGTCGTGCCACCGACGAGGAACCGGCGCGGCCGTCGCCCGACGCGACAGACGGCCGAGCCTCCTGGGCGTACCAGCGGTCGAGCTCGCGCAGCTGTCGATGCATGCGTCTGCGGCGACGCGCCGGACCCAAGGTCACGGACGTCCCACTGCTTCCCCCGTGGCACCGGGAGATCATGCCAACCGGAACCGAGTCCGCCAGGCGAATCGGGAGAACCGGCGACATGCCCGACTGTGCAGGCGGCCCAGTAGCGCTCGCGGCATGGACGCCTACGACATCGTTGACTGGCGACAGCGCGTGTTCGCGCTCTACGCCGAGGTGCGCGCGACGCCGGACGTCGCGGCCGCGCACGCGGCACTGGCGCGCAGGTGCGCGACGAGCTCATGCGCCACGCACGCCGCCTCGCCGCTGCTGGGCGGAGGTCCGGGAGTCCTTCGACGGGTCTGCCGGTGCCGGACTACGACCCGGCCTGGCGGTTCGAGGTCGAGGTCGCGCCGGCCGCCCGAGAGCCGGATCGAGGTGACCAGCGGGACCGACGGGACCGTGCCGTTCGAACGGCTCGGCGTCGTGGAGGTCCCGGGCGTCGGCTCGCTCGACGTGTGGCGCCTCGCGTCGTACGCCGGCGGCCTGTTCGTGCCGGTCAAGGACGCCTCGGCGGGCAAGCCCGGCGGCACCTACGGCGGCGGCCGCTACCTCGTCGACACCGTGAAGGGCGCGGACCTCGGGCTCGGCCGGCGGCACGCTCGTGCTCGACTTCAACTTCGCCTACAACCCGTCGTGCGCCTACGACCCGGACTGGGCCTGCCCGCTCGCGCAGCCCGGGCAACATCGTCAGCGTCGAGATCCCCGTCGGCGAACGAGGCTAGAGCCGTACGACGGTCATCCCCACCGACTCGGCCGGCTCGCTCATCGCCGCGAGGGCGGCGCCGGCCTCGTCGAGCCCGATCACGCGGCCGACCAGCCGCGCCGGGTCGATCCGCCCGGACGTGACGAGGTCGAGCAGGTCGACGTACTGGTGCGCCGGCATCCCGTGCGAACCGTGCATCGAGAGCTCCTGGGCGACGACCAGGTCCATCGGCAGCGGGGGAGTGCTCTGCTCGCCGAGCAGCAGGCCGACCTGGACGTGCCGGCCGCGACGGCGCAGCGACCGGACCGACGCGACGGCGGTGGCCGGCGACCCGACGGCGTCGAGCGACACGTGGGCGCCACCGCCGGTGACGTCGCGGACGGCGGCGGCGGGGTCGTCGGCGGACACGGTCGCGACCGCCCCGAGCTCGCGGGCCCGCGTCGAGCGCGGACCGGGGAGACGTCGACCGCGACGACCCGGGCGCCGAGGGCGACGGCGACCATCACCGCCGACAGGCCGACGCCGCCGCAGCCGTGCACGGCGACCCAGTCGCCGGGGCGGACCCGTCCGTGGGTGACCAGGGCCCGGTAGGACGTGGCGAGCCGGCAGCCGAGGGACGCCGCGGTGACGAAGTCCAGGCCGTCGGGCAGCCGGACCAGGTTGGTGTCGGCAGCGTGCACCGCGACCAGGTCCGCGAACGACCCGGGACCGGTGAAGCCCGGCTGGGTCTGGTCGGGGCAGACGTGGGTGTCGCCGTCGAGGCAGTAGGAGCAGCGGCCGCAGCCGCACACGAACGGCACCGTGACCCGGTCGCCGACGGACCAGTCCGCGCACGTCCGCACCGACGGCGCTCCACCGTCCCGGCGAGCTCGTGGCCCGGGACGTGCGGCAGGGCGACGGGGTCGTGCCCCACCCACGCGTGCCAGTCCGAGCGGCACACCCCGGTCGCGCCGACGCGCACCACGACCCCGTCGTCGGGGCACGGCGGCTCGGGGAGGTCGACGAGGAACGGGACCTCGCCGGGGCGGGTGAACTGCACGGCGCGCATCCGCACAGTCTGGCCGGAGCCGCCGGGAGGCACGAATCCGTCATGACCTGATGTCGGCGTTTTACTTACAGGACCGGATCGCGCCGTCTAGCCTTCGAGGACTCATAGACGAGGACGGGGCCGTCACCCGCGGCCTCTCGGAGACTCGGAGGAACCCGTGAGGAGCACCACTGCTGCCGCGCGCGCCGCCGGACGACCCGTCGGGCCGTCGCGCCTGCTCGTCGTCCTGCTGACCTCGCTCGCGGCGATGGCCGCGACGTCGCTCGCCTTCGCGGACGGCATCGACGTCTCGCACTGGCAGGGCTCGATCAACTGGCCCAAGGTCAAGGCCGCCGGCATGCAGTTCGCGTTCATGAAGGCGACCGAGTCCACGACGTACACCGACACCGCGTTCGCGACGAACTGGGCCGGGGCCGCCTCCGTCGGGATCTACCGCGGCGCCTACCACTTCGCCCGGCCGAGCACGGCGTCCGGATCCGCGGTCAAGCAGGCGGACTACTTCGTCTCCCGGGTCGGCTCGTTCCAGGGCGCCGGCACGCTGCCCCCGGTCCTCGACCTCGAGGCCACCGGCGGGCTCGGCGTCACCGCGCTGCGCACCTGGGTCGCAGACCTGGCTGACGCGCGTCGAGCAGCTCACGGGCCGGGTGCCGATCCTCTACTTCTCGCCGTCGTTCTGGGAGACCAACCTCGGCAACAGCACGGCCTTCACGCGCTACCCGCTCTGGATCGCGCACTACACGACGGGCTCGCCCCGCGTCCCCGGTGGCTGGCCGACCTGGACGTTCTGGCAGCGCACGAGCAGCGGCTCGGTGAGCGGCATCTCCGGCAACGTCGACATGAACAACTTCAACGGCACGACGGCCCAGCTCGCCGCGCTGGCCAACACCACCGGCGGGTCGTCCGCGCCGGTGCCGCCGGGGCCGACGGTCCCGGGCGGCGAGACCACGAGCCTGACCGGCGACGCCGTCCGCCACCACGGTCCCCGCCGGCACCCCGGTGACCTTCAGCGGCGACCTGCGGCGCGCCCTCGACGGCACCGCGCTGCCCGGTCGGCCCGTGCAGGTCTGGTCCCGGCCGGCGGGCGCGGCCACCTGGAGCCAGGGCGACACCGTCACGACGGACGCGGCCGGTCACTACGGGGCGACCGTCAGCACGACGACGCCGCACGACTTCCAGCTGCTCTACCCCGGCGACGGGACGATGGCGCGCCTCGGCCTCCCCGATCGATCCGCATCGGACGAGCCCGCGCCGCCGCCCCTCCGGCGGCCTACGGTGACGATCTACCTGCACAAGAACAAGACGTCCGGGTCCGCAAGGGCACCCGGGTGATGATCTACGGCCACCTCAAGACCGCGGCGGCGCCGGTGACCGGTCGCTACGTGAAGTTCTACCAGCGGCCCGCGCGCGGCGGCCGCTGGGTCTACGTACGACGGACGACGAGCCTGTCGCCGACGGGGTGGTACTCCACCACGGTCCAGCCGCGCCGCTCCATGAAGTACAAGGCCGTGAACTACGCGTCGTCGGCCTACAAGGCGCGCACGTCGAACGTCGTCACCGTCTGGGTCCGCTGACCCGCCCTCAGGGCGTGGCCGACGCGGCGGCCTCGGCGTCGGCGTCGGCCGTCGGCGAGACGTCCGTGGCCGACGACTGTGACGGCTGGGCCGGGACGGGCGTCGGGTCCGTCGACGGTCGCCGAGGACGGGTCAGCCGGCCGGTGCTGCTCCCGCCCGTGCTGCCCGCCGACGTGCTGTCGCCGCTGGCACCGGTGCTGCCCGCGGTCGGCGAGGCCGCGTCGCTGGGGCCGGCGGCGTCGGTGGCCCCGGCCGTCGGCGAGGCGCCGTCGCTGCTCTCCGACGGCGGCCGTCGAGTCGCCCGAGGGCGTCGCCGCGGGGTCGTCGGGCGTGAGCGGACCCTGCTCCTTCTCGATGACGTCGAGGATCTGCTGCTCGTAGGCGGTCAGCCGGTCCTTGATCTCGCTGAGCGGCACCTCGGTGATGTGCGTGCCGAACTCGGCGATCTGCTGCCACAGGGCGGCGATCTGCTGGTTGCCGGCGTCGCTCAGCGGCCCGTCGAGGGTGACGAACAGCTGGGTCGCGAGCGCGTAGGACAGGCAGTTGACGCAGTCGTAGTTGACCGCGGCCGAGATGTTCTGCGGCACCGCGACGTGGTTGTCGCCGGTGACCAGGACGATCTGGAAGCCCGACGGACACGGCGGCGCAGTTGCTGCAGCTCCGCGAACGCGTAGGCCTCGTTGGTGTTCAGCGCGGGGGAGTCGTCGTCGATCCAGATCAGCGCGAACGCGACGTCGTACTGGATGGTGTTGTCGGTCGTGTTGACCGCCATCGCCTGGTTGTCGCCGGCGCCGGGGGCGAGCGGCTTGTTGAACGGGAAGACCCACGGCTGGGGCGTGCCGTCGCGTGCCCGGTGCCGGTGGCGCCGGGGTCGGCGGCCGCGTCGGTGCCGGTGCCCGGGTCCGTGGCGGTGCCCGCGTCGGCCGCGGTGACCGGCTCGTCGCCGGTGCCGGTCGGTGGCCGCCGGACGTGTCGCGGGGGACCAGCACGAGCGCGAGCTGCGGGTGCTCCTGGGTGGGGCGGGCGTCGCCGTCGGCCCAGCCGGTCACCAGGCTGCCGCGCTGTCCCTCGACGAGACCGGCCGGAGCCGGACGGACCGCGGCGGGCAGCGGGATCGACTGCGCGACCTGCGCGAGGGTGCCGCCCTCGTAGGGCTGGATCGGCCGGTAGGCGCCCTGGTGCGGCCACCAGGCCCAGGCCAGGCCGGCGACCAGGGTGGCGGCGACGAGCGCGGCCAGGCCGCGACGCAGCGGCCTGCCCTGCGTGCGGCGCAGCGTCGTGCCGACGAGCTGGCGCAGCAGACCGGGTCGAGGATCACCGCGGTCGCCAGGATCGGGAACGCGACGGCGACGATCGCGATGCCGCGGGCCGCCACCTCGAGGAGGTCGGTGTCGGACCAGGCGCGGCCGAGCAGCGCGGACTGCTTGCCAGCCCGGCCCACGCGGTGCCGAGCAGCCGGGGGAGCGTGATGATCATCGTGAACATCGAGAACGCGAGCATCGGCACGACGACCAGCACCCACAGCGTGACCACCGCGCGGGCCCACGGCTTGAGGATCTGCGCGTCTCGGGGTGCTTCCAGCGCCACGGGCAGCGCGCCGAGCAGCGTGGGCTTGATCCGGTGGAACAGGTCGGGGACGCCGGTGAGGTCGGCGAGCACGTGGTAGCCGTCGAAGCGCACGAGCGGGGTCAGCTGCCGGACCATCTGCAGGATCTGGGTCGCCACGACGAGGAGCAGGGCGTCGTACCCGGTCAGCCACCAGACGCCGGCGATGCCGACGGCGACGATCGCGTTGAAGTAGAGGCCGCCGAGGTCGGTGCGCACGCGACCGCCACGACCGAGCCGGTAGGAGTCGGTGACGTCGGTGTAGAACGCCGGCCAGACGAGGTAGATGCCGGCGCCCATCACGCCGGGCGTCGCGCCGCCGCGACGGGCCGCCGCCGCGTGCCCGAACTCGTGGAAGCCGGCCGACAGGATGGTGACCGCGACGACGAGCAGCAGCAGGCCGGGCTTGTCGAACGCCTGGTACGTCGCCGAGGCGAGGCCCTTGTGGAAGAACACCCACCAGCTCACGGCCAGGAAGGCGGCCATCACCAGCGCGACGACGCACCGGGTGGAACAGCCGGGCGAACGGAGCGGTGAGCCGACGGGTCTGCTCGCGGGTCGCTGACGGCGTACTTGAACCGCAGGGCCAGCAGCGGGTTGGACTTCTTGACGCTCCGGCTGCGGAGCCGTCCTCCTTGGCCAGCAGGCCGAGGGGTCGCAGCTGGTGAGTCGACGAGGTGGCGGCACGTTGTCGCCGGTGACGGTGCGCCCGTAGGCCGCGCTGACCCGCTCGGCCGACCTCGTCGTAGGACCGTCGGCCGTCGACCGTGGCCAGCACGAGGTACAGCAGCGGGGTGAGCTGGAACGTCTGGCCGTCGCCGCGTCGGGCGAGGGCCGGTGGCTCGCGGTAGCCCGAGCCGACCATCTCGCCGATGAGCTCGACGTTGTCGGCGCGGACGGGCGCGCCCGCGACGGGACCCGACGACGTCGCTGCGTCGTCGTGTCCCGTCGACGGGCCCGGAAGGACCGTCATCCGGTGCTACTGCTTGATGTCGGAGGCCTGGTCCGACGTCGCGTCGGCAGAACCGGTGATGTCCTGGTTGATGATCGCGTCCTGCTGGGAGACGGCGATGGCGTCGCTGCCGACCGAGCCCACGTTGGCACCGACGGCCGCGTCGATCGGCGCGGCGACGTTGGCGTTGGCCGCCACGGCGCCGTTGATCGGGCGCCGCGATGTCGGCGTCGGCGTCGACGTTGACGTCCACGTTGAGCAGGTTGCCGTCGAGCAGGCCGCTGCCGGTCACGCCGCCGACCGTGTCGCCCACCGCGCCGGTGGCGCCGTCGACCGCGTCCGCCGAGACCGTCGGTCGCGCCGCCCACGGTGCCGCCGAGGTCACCGGTCGCGCCGCCCACCGTGTCGCCCACGGTGCCGGCGGTGTCGCCGACGGTGCCGCCCACGGTGCCGGCGGTGTCGCCGACCGTGCCGTCCGTGGCGCCGCCGGTCGCGCCGTCGACCACGCCACCCACGGTGCCCGCGGTGTCGCCCACGGTGCCAGCGGTGTCGCCGACGGTGCCGGTGGCTCCGTCGACCACGCCACCGACGGTGCCGCCGAGGTCACCGGTCGGTGCCGGTGGCGTCCGCCGGGGCCAGGGTGGCGTCGGCCGGAGCAACGTCGGCCGGTGCAGCGCCGACGGGAGCAGCGGCGGCTGCCGCCGCGGGAGCGTCGGTGGCAGCGGCCGGGTCGGCCGAGCTGCCGGCGTCGACGACGTCGTTGCTCTGGTCGAGGGCGCTGTCCTGCACCGCGTGGGCGCTGGCGTCGGCGTCGAGGCCCTGGTTGATGATGACGCCCTGGTCGCTGAGGGCCTGGGCCGTCGAGTCGACCGAGAGGACGTTGGCGCCGACGGCCGCGTCGATCGGCGCGGCGACGTTGGCGTTGGCCGCGACGGCCAGGTCGATCGGGGCGGCCGCGTCGATGGCGAGGTTGATGTCGGCGTTCAGGTCGAGGATCGAGACGACCTCCTTGTCGGGGAGCGCGGTGGCTCCCTGCGACGCAAGCTCGTCGTCCGACAGGCCGAGGTCGGGTGTTCCGTCGTTCATCGCAGCACTCCATTCCGGCGGGGGAGATCCCCACACTCCTCCAGGTGACTCGGGTGTACCCGGGGGCTCGGAGGGACAAACCCCCGACGGGACGAAGAATGCGCCGTATTGTCGAGTAAGCCAGTATAGTAAGATCAGATCTACTCGACAGGGCGTCCGTGATGGACGCCCTGACTGGCACCCAGGAGGGCTGATGAGCGCAGTGATCGGCTACGCACCCGGCGCGTACGACCTGTTCCACGTGGGTCACCTCAACGTGCTCCGGCAGGCGCGGGAGCACTGCGACGTGCTCGTGGCGGGCGTGGTGGCCGACGAGATCTGCGAGCTCACCAAGGGTGTCCGGCCGTTCGTCCCGCTCGAGGAGCGTCTCGACATCGTGCGCAGCATCGGCATCGTGGACGCCGTGCACGCCGAGACGACGCCCGACAAGCTCGACGCCTGGCAGGAGGTGCGGTTCGACCGCATCTTCAAGGGCGACGACTGGCGCGGCACCGCCAAGGGCCGCGACCTCGAGGTCCGCCTCGGTGCGGTCGGCGTCGAGGTCGTCTACTTCCCCTACACGATGCACACCTCCAGCACGATGCTGCGGCGGGCCGTGCAGTCGCGCGGGCATGACCCAGCCCACGGCCGTCCCGGCACTCGCCTGATGCAGGTCGACGAACGCGGACTCGCGCTGCCGGCGTCGGTCCGCGGGGTCGTCACGGTCGCCTTCGACGGGCGCTACGTGTGGTCCTTCCAGCCGGCGCGCGACGCGGGGCCCGACGGCGAGGTGCCCTGGCCGCCGTCGCTGCGGCCGCACCTGGCCGGCCGCACGCGGCTGACGCTCGCCGAGCCCGGCACGGGACGGACGTACGTCGACCGGGAGGTCGTGTTCGGCGACCGCCCGGAGGACCGGATCCGGCTCGAGGACGCCCACGGGCACCCGCTCGCGGTCAACAAGGTGGGCAACCTGACACGCGTGTTCGCCGAGACCGACCAGGCCTCGCGCACCGAGATCCTCACCGGCACGGCCCGCGTCCTCGACGACCTGCGGGAGCACGGCGGGGTCGAGGCCTACCTCAACTACGGCTGCCTGCTCGGCGCCGTGCGCGAGGGCCGGATGATCGGCACCGACTGCGACGCCGACGTGTGCTACCTCAGCGAGCAGACCCACCCGGCGGACGTCATCCGCGAGTCCTACGCCCTCGAGCGCGCGATGCTCGACCGCGGCTGGCCGACCGTGCGGATGTCCGGCGGCGACTTCAAGGTGCTGCTGCGGCTCGCGCGACGGCCGCACCTGCTACGTCGACGTCTTCGTGGCGTTCTACTGCGAGGGCGTGTTCTACCAGCTCGGCAACCGCAGCGGCGAGCTCCCGCGCTCCGCGGTGACGCCGACCTCCACGATCGTCCTCGAGGGCGTCGAGCTGCCCGCGCCGGCCGACCCGGAGGCGATGCTGGCCTTCGTCTACGGCCCGTCCTGGCGGGTCCCGGACCCGTCGTTCAGGTTCACCGACCCGCCCGGGGGAGTGCGCCGCCTCGACGGTTGGCTGCGCGGCTACCGCGACGACCTGCCGGCGTGGAACGCGCTGTTCCGCGGCCCCCGCGCCGCCGAGATCCCGAAGAAGAAGTCCGACTTCGCCCGCTGGACGGCGCGCCGGGTGCTGCTCGGCGACACGATCGTGGAGATCGGGTCCGGCACCGGCCGGGACGCCGCCTTCTTCGCGCGGCGCGGTCACCGGGTCCGGGCCTACGACGTGTCACCGGACGCCCGGTCGCGGACCCAGAAGCGGCTGCGCAGGTCGGATCCCACGGCCGTCGTACGCCGGCTGATGCTGGGGGAGCTGCGCACCGTGGTCGTGACGGGCGCGGAGATCGCGACGCTCCCCGGCCGCCACCACCTCTTCGCGCGTGGGCGTGCGTCAACTGCGTCGACGACGAGGGCCGCCGCAACCTCTGGCGGCTGGCCCGGATGGCCCTGCACGGCACCGACGGCAAGCTGTTCCTGGAGTTCTCGTCCACGCACGCCGAGGCCGGGCTCGAGCCGGCCGGCCTGGCCCGCCGGGTCGACGCCGACGGTGTGGTGGCCGAGATCGAGGCGTACGGCGGCCGGGTCGAGCGCCGCCTCGACCGGCCCGGCACGGACCTGTTCGACCGACCCGACCCGTCGACCTGCCGGCTGCAGGTCACCTTCCCCCGCACAGGAGCGACCACCCATGCCTGATCTCACCCAGCACGGTCCGCCGCCTCCGCGCCGCTCGGGGGAGCGGCGTGCACGCCCGGCTGCAGGTGCTGGAGGCGGAGGCGCAGGAGAACCGCCGCCTCAACCGGCGGGTCGCCGAGCTGACCGACCTCGTGGCCGAGCTCGTCGTGCCGCTCGCGCGTCGGGACGACGCGGACGTCGACGCCGTGCTCGCGCGCTACCGCTCGATCATCTGACGCGTCAGCCGCGGTAGGTGACCTCGACCTGCCACTGGTCCTCCGGCTGGGTCACCGCGCCGTGGATCGCCTCGGCCACCCGGTCGGGGTCGAAGGCGGTGCCGGCCTCGAGGGTGCCCGCGACCGTCAGCGTCACCGCGCGGACCCCGTCGTCGCGCAGCGTCGCGTCGACGCTGCGGACCAGGTTGCGCAGCGCGGCCTTCTGGACCCCCAGGCTCGCGGCCTCGTGCCAGGGCCGGTCGGCGGCCAGGCTGCCGGTGGCGACGATCCGGCTGCCGCGCCGCAGGAACGGCCGGGCCGCCTGGACGAGGGTGAGCAGCGGCGCGACGCCGAGGCGTACGTCGTCCAGCAGCTCGTCGGGCGTCAGGGACAACGGGTCCTGGTGCCGGAACGCGCTGGGGTTGAAGTGCAGGACGTCGAGGTGCCCGGCGTGCTCGCCGAACCGGCGCACCGCCGACGTCAGCGCGTCGGCGTCCGTGATGTCGACGGCCGTCCACCCGGTCGTCACCCCGTCGGCCTGCAGCGACTCGCCCGAGCGCGGTCAGCCGGTCCGCCGAGCGGGCGACCAGCGCGACGTCGTACCCGTCGCGCCCGAACCTGCGGGCGACCGAGGCGCCCACTCCGGGACCGGCACCGACGACCAGCAGCACGGGATCGCTCATGGCCGCCACCCTATGCGCGACGATGGCGGCATGAGCCTGCGCACGTGGGTGCTGCACGTCGACCTCGACCAGTTCATCGCGGCGGTCGAGGTGCTGCGGCGCCCGGAGCTGGCCGGCCTCCCGGTGGTGGTCGGCGGCCGGGGCGACCCCACCGAGCGAGGCGTGGTGGCGACGGCGTCGTACGAGGCCCGGACGTTCGGCGTCGGGTCGGGCATGCCGCTGCGCACGGCCGCGCGCAAGTGCCCCGACGCGGTGTTCCTGCCGGTCGACCACGCGGCCTACGACGCGGCGTCGGCCGGCGTGATGGACACCCTGCGCGGGCTCGGGGTGCCCGTGGAGGTGCTCGGCTGGGACGAGGCGTTCCTGGCCGTCGAGACCGAGGACCCGCAGGCCTTCGCGCACGCGGTCCGGGCCGCGGTCCTCGAGAGCACCGACCTGCACTGCTCGGTGGGCATCGGCGACAACAAGCTGCAGGCCAAGATCGCCACCGACTTCGGCAAGCCGCGCGGCGTCTTCACGATCACCACCGAGACGTGGTTCGAGCAGATGGGGGACCGGCCGACCGACGCCTTGTGGGGCGTGGGCCGCAAGACCGCCAAGAAGCTCGCCGAGCTCGGCATCACCACCGTCCGCGAGCTCGCCGCCACCGAGACGCAGGTGCTGGCCGACCGGCTCGGCCCGACGATGGGTCCGTGGTACCGCCGGCTCGGCCGCGGCGTCGACTCGTCGCCGGTCGACCCGACGCCGTACGTCGCCCGGGGGCACGGTCGCGAGACGACCTTCCAGGAGAACCAGACCGACCGGGCCGCCGTCGCGGATGCGGTGCGCGAGCTCGCCGCCCAGGTCGTCACGGACATCGAGGCCGAGGGCCGGCCGGCGGTGCGGGTGGGCATGAAGCTGAGGTACGCGCCCTTCGAGACCCGGACCCGCTCGCTCACGCTGCCGGGGCCGACCTCCGACGTCGGCGAGATCACGACCGCCGCCCTGGACCTGCTGGGCCGGTTCGACGAGACCCGGGCGGTCCGGCTGGTCGGGGTGCGGCTCGAGATGGCGCCGCCTAGCCCTCCGGCAGCAGGGGACGCATGAAGGTGCGCTCGTAGCGCAGCACGCAGCCGGAGTCGTCACGGATCCAGGCCTGCGGCGAAGCGCTCGAAGTCGGCGACCTTGTCCGGGTCGATCGTGTAGTCCACGACGCAGGTGATCATGGGTCCACCCTGCGTGCGAATTCCCTTGTGGACAAGGGGATTCGCTGCTCGACAGTGTCGGTGGCTGGACTGTAGAATCGAACACATGTTCGACACCTCGTGGATCGCTGACCTGGACGCCGATGGCGCGTGCCGGGCGGTCGCGGGCACCCAGCAGGATCTGCGGGAGGCGGAGTGGCGCGAGCTGGCGCTGGCGGCGCACTGGGCGGACCTGCACGACGAGCAGACGATCCCGGTGTCCGCTGGTCCGGTGCTCGCGGGTCTGGAGCGGGCGGTCCGGCTGGGTGGGGACGGGACGCCGTTGGTGGCGGAGTTCGCGTGTGCGGAGCTGGCGGTGCTGATGGGCATCGGCTGTGTGGCGGCGGAGCACCTGGTCCGGGACGCGCTCGATCTGCGGCACCGGCACCCGGTCCTGTGGGCGGCGCTGGGTGCCGGTCGGGGTCGGGTGTGGAAGGCGCGGCGGGTGGCGCGGATGACCCACGACGCACGGCTGACCCTGGAGCAGGCCCGGGTGGTGGATGCGGCGGTCGCGCCGTATGTGGATGCGTTGGCGTTCAGGCCGTTCACGAACCTGGTGGAGGCCAAGATCGTCGAGGCCGACCCGGCCGCGGCCGAGGCCCGGCGGGTGGCGGAGGCGCTGTCCCGGTTCGTGTCCACGGGACAGTCGGACGAGTTCGGGCTCAAGACGCTGATCGTGAAGGCCAACGCCGGGGACGTGATCTTCTTCGTCGCGATGTGCGACCGGATCGCCGCATGCCTGGCCGCTGACGGCGACACCGACCCGGTGGACGTCCGCCGGTCGAAGGCGGTCGGGATCCTGGCCCAGCCGGCGCTCGCGTTGGCCCTGCTGCAGCGGCATGCCGCCGTCGCACCGGCCGACGCGGACGAGCCGTTGCCGGACGAACCGCCTGCCAGACGTGCGGCGGCGCCGGCGACCCGCGGCCGTTCCCGGTCGACCCGGACAAGCTCCGCCCGCACGCCACCCTGTTCGTCCGGCTCTCCGAGGAGTCCCTCGCCTCCGGGACCGGGGTGGCGGCCAGCAACGTCGGCGTCCTCACGGTGCAGCAGGTCAGGGACCTGCTCGGGCACTGCCGGGTCACGGTCCGGCCGGTGCTGGACCTCCGCGACCAGCTGCCGGTCGACGCCTACGAGGTGCCCGCGGCTCGATGCGGGAGGCCTTCAAGCTGAGCAGGCCCTCGTCGGTGTTCCCCTTCTCCCACACGACGGGCGAGCCGGACCTCGACCACACCATCCCCTATCGTCCCACCGGACCGAGGCGGTCCACCGGGGCAGACCCGGGTCGAGAACCTCGGACCGCTGACCCGGTTCGCCCACCGGGTCAAGACCCACGGCCGCGGCTGGCGGCACCACCAACCCGTCCCCGGTGTGTACCTGTGGCGGACCCCGCACGGCTACTGGTTCCGGGTCGACCAGCACGGCACCCACCCCATCGACACCAGCCCCGTCCTCACCGCGGCCGAGCGCTCCGAGAGCGCCCTCGAACGCGCCTTCGCCCGCCTCGTCCTCGCCGCCTGAGCGACGCTCGCTCAGGGTCCGGTCGCGGCTCCCCGGAACCATCGGCCGGTCGACGGCAGGAGCAACAGGACCACCACGGCGACGGCTGCAGCCGTCACGACCAGCGGGACGACGTAGTAGGCCCCCAGGGCCGAGGCGATGACCGTGGCCACGGACAGCAGGAGCAGCGTCCACCGCGCCCATCGTCGACGGCGCAGCACGAAGACCGCGACGAGGTCGGCCGTGCCCGACAACGCCACGACGGCCGCAGCGCCCGCGAGGACGGCAGGGTGACGCTGGACGGCTCGAAGCCGAAGGCCTCGAAGGTCGTTGCCGCGAACGGCAGCAGCAGGGCGGCGACGAGGATCGTGACGCCCGCCGTCAACGTCGCGAACACCCAGGTGAGGATCGCCGCGACCAGCACCGGTGCGGCGGCGGTGGCACGCCACCGCGCCCCCGCTGCGGGCTGAGACCCGGGACGGCCCAGAGCGCTGCGTCGGTCACGACCCGATTGGACCACGCCGACGGGAGTGCGTCAGCGCTGAGGCGTCCACCAGCTCCCGGGCGGCCTCGTCGGAGTCGGCGGCGGGGGAGGACCCCCACAGGTGCCGCCCGCTGGACTCCTGCGTGAAGTAGATCGAGACGGCCCCGATCAGGCCGGTGGCGATGAGGTAGTACGCCGGCCAGTCCAGGTTGCCGGTCTTGCTGACCAGGGCGCCGACCACCACGGACGTCGTACCCCCGAACAGGGACACGGAGACGTTGAACGCGATCGACAGCGCGCCTCCGCGGACCCGGGTCGGGAACAGCGACGGGCAGGGTGGCGGGCATGGTCGCGCTGAAGCAGATCAGCAGGATGCCCATGATGAGCAGGCCCAGGAAGATCGTCACGCCGGTCTGCGCACGGATCAGCAGGATCGCCGGGTAGGACAGCACGACCAGGCCGATCGAGCCGACCAGCACGATCGGCTTGCGGCCGATGCGGTCCGAGAGCCGTCCGACCAGGGGGATGGTCAGCAGGGCCACGGCCATCACCACGATCTGCAGGATCTGCGAGGTGGTCTCCGACACGCTCGAGCCGCCCTGCATGTCCGGCATGGTGGCCGTCACGTAGGTCGGCATGTAGGAGGTCAGCATGTAGTTGGTGACGTTCCAGGCGAGCACGAGGCCCATGCAGACCAGCATGAACGGCCACAGGTGCGCGATCTTCTTCAGCTCGCCACCCGTCGAGCGCTGCTCCTTCTCGCGCTCCTCGGACTCCTTCTCCAGCGCGAGGAAGGCGGGAGTGTCCGCCAGCCGGGTCCGGAGGTAGACGCCGACGATGCCCAGGGGCAGCGCCACGAAGAACGGGATGCGCCAGCCCCACGAGAGCAGCTGGTCGTCGGTGAGGGCGGCCCCGGCGACGGTCACGATGATCGCGCCGAGGATGTAGCCGGTGAAGGTGCCGAACTCGAGCCAGCTGCCGAGGAAGCCGCGCTTGCGGTCCGGGGCGTACTCCGCGATGAACGTCATCGCGTTGCCGTACTCACCGCCGGTCGAGAAGCCCTGCACGAGCCGGGCGACCAGCAGCAGGATCGGGGCCAGGATGCCGATCGAGCTCTCGTTGGGGATGCAGCCGATGGCGAAGGTGCCCAGCGCCATCAGGATCATCGTGGTGGCGAGGACCTTGTTGCGGCCGATCCGGTCGGCCAGCGGCCCGAAGAACAGGCCGCCGAACGGGCGGACCAGGAACGCGACGGCGAACAGGCCGAACGTCGCGATGGTGCCCATCGTGTCGGGCAGGTCGGCGAAGAAGACCTCCTTGATGGTGGGCTCGAAGTAGGCGTAGACGCCGAAGTCGTACCACTCGGTGACGTTGCCGATCGCGGCAGCGCCGATCGCTCGCTTGATCACGCTCGGTTCGGTGACCGTGACGTCGTCGACCGTCCAGTCTCGAGGTTCTTCGGTGGGTGCGAGCACGTGCACAGGTACAGGCCTCTCGGTTTGCGGGTACGGCGGAACCTCCCTCCCGCCGCGCACACTGCCCGCCCGGTCGGCCGGGCAAACCATGGGGAGCCGCGAGGTGACCGGGCGCACAGTCGCGAGGGTGAGCAACGCCACCCGGCCGCAGCCGCTCGCCGGTTGGCGTGGCCCGGGTCCGCACCGCCACACTGGTCCCGCGATGGTGGACAGCAAGGACGGCACGAGCCGGGACATCTACAAGACCCTCGACCTCGGACTGAGGATCGGGGAGGTGCTCCTCTCCTCGGGTGCCGGTGCGGCGGACGTGGGCGCGACGATGCTCAACGTGGCGCACGGGTGCGGCCTGCGCGGCGCGACCGCCGACGTGACCTTCACCGAGCTGGCGATGAGCCACCAGAGCTCGTTCGACGAGCCGGCGATGATCCAGATCCGGCAGGTCCGGCACCGCGAGATCGACTACGAGGACCTCACGCTCGTCGACCACCTGGTGCGCGACCTGGTCAGCGGCGTCATCGACCGCGACGAGGCCCGCAGCCGGCTCGCCCGCATCGTGTCGTCGGGCCACCGGCTGCCCCGGTGGGCGGTGACGCTCGGGCTCGGCGTGATGGGCGCCGGCGTCGGTCTCCTGGTGGGCGGTGACTGGCTGGTCACGCTGATCGCCTTCGTCGCGGCCGTCGGCGTGGACCTCATCCAGCGCCAGATGTCGCGTCGACGGCTCCCCGGGTTCTACCAGCAGGTCGCGGGCGGTCTGCTGGCCACGCTGATCGCGGTCGGCACGGTGGCCGCCGGGGTCGACGTCGACCCGTCCCGCGTGGTCACGGCCGGCATCATCCTGCTGCTGGCCGGCATCAACTTCATGGGCGCCATCCAGGACGCCCTCACCGGGTTCCCGCTCACGGCCGGGGCCCGGATCCTCGAGGCGATCCTGGCGACCGCCGGCGTCATCGCCGGCGTCAGCGGCGGCCTCACGGTCGGCCGGATGCTGGGGGTCGACCTGGGACGGCTCGACCCGGGATTCACCTCCTACAGCCACCTGCCGGTGATGACGCTCGGCGCCGCGATCACCGCGAGCGCCTTCGCGTTCGCGGCCTACGCGCCGCCCCGGTCCCTGGCGCCGATCGCCGTGATCGGCGCCCTGGCCGAGGTGGTGTTCTACACGACCCTGGACCGCGGGCTGGGTGTCGCCTGGTCCTCGGCCGTCGCGTCGGTGCTGGTCGGCCTGGTGAGCTACTCGATGGCGGCGCGGGTCCGGGTGCCACCGCTGGTGGTGGTCGTGTCCTCGATCGTGCCGCTGCTGCCCGGCCTGTCGATCTACCGCGGCCTCTACCTGCTCTCGGAGGGCGGCAACGGCCTGATCTCCATGATCAACGCGGCCGCGATCGCCATCGCGCTGGCCGCCGGGGTGATCTTCGGCGAGTACGTCGCCCAGCCCCTCCAGCGCGAGGCACGTCGCCTCGAGGGCCGGCTGTCCGGTCCCCGGCTGGTCGGACCGCTGCGCGCCCGCTCGGTCCGCCGGCGGCCGGTCCGCACCACCGACCCGCGCTAACGCACCTCGAAGCCGGTCGCCCCGCCGGGCGCCGCCTCGGCGACGTCGACGCGCTCGACCCGTGCGTGCGGCGGACCCTCCCGCACCCACGCGACCAGACGCTCCACCGCGTCGGCGCTCCCCCTCGAAGTGCGCGTGCACGGTGCCGTCGGCGGCGTTCGTCACCCAGCCGGCCACCCCGGCGGCCCGGGCCTCCCGGCGGCACGAGTCCCGGAAGAACACGCCCTGCACCCGGCCGTGGACGACGACGTCGCGCGCGACCGTCATGTCCGAGCCACGGCGTCGAGCGCCTCGAACCAGGTCCGCGGGTGCAGTCCGTCGTACGGCGGGTGGCCCGCCGTGACGGCCTCGTGGACCCCTGGCACGAGGTGACGGCGAGCCGGACCAGGTCCGCGGGGTAGGAGTGCTGCACCCGGTGGGCGGCGAACTCGTCCTCGTCGTCGACCCACACCCGGCCGGCCCAGCCGCGCACCACGTCGAGGTCGAGGTCGAACGCGGTGACGGTGTCGCCGGACCAGACCGGGACGGTCGTGATGTCGACGTACACGTCGCAGTGCGAGGTCCCGCCCGGCGCGTAGAACGTCGCCACGAACGGCTGCGTCGTGCGGCACCAGCGAGACCTGCGCCTGGTCGGTGCTGAAGGCCGCCCCGGGCCGCGACATGTGCGTCCCGGCGGCCGCACCGAGCCAGACGCCGTGGTCGTCCTGGCCGAGCAGCACGGCGTCGTGCTCCCAGTGCGGGCGGTCGGGCCACTTGCGGGCGACCAGGCGCACCGGTCGGGACGCGGTCACGGCCGGCGGGGGGATTCCGTCAGCCCGCACGTCTGCCAGGTCTCCGCCTCCGACGCGCAGTTGAACCAGTAGGGACCGACGCGCAGCGCGTGGAACTGCGGGTAGGCCACCCGACGCGTGGGCACCAGGTCGAGCACCCGGCGCAGCCGGACCGGGTCGTGGTGGTGCCAGTGCAGCTCGGCGTCGTCCTGGAGCACGAGGGTCAGCCGCACGCCGTCGACGAGCACGTCCGCGACCGGCACCGAGGGCGAGTGCACCGCCTGGCCCTGGTGGCGGTAGTGGATCTGGTGCCCGGGCGCGTACAGGTCGCAGGACCCCTCCGGCGGGGTCGGGCCAGCCGGCGACCGGCGCACGCCGGTCGCGCCGGATGCGCGGGTGGAGGGAGAACTTCGTCATGTCAGGAGCTCACTTCCAGGGCGCTGCCTCTCACGATATCGCTGGTCCGGGGGACAATGAACGGGTGCCTGCCGTGGACCGAGACCTGCTGGGGATGGACCCCGAGTCCCTGCGGCAGTTCCTGTGGCGGGAGCTGCCTGCGCGGCCCGGAGCGGACCCGCGAGGAGCGCACGAGGTGGCCTGGGAGCTGGGGGAGAGGTTCGCCGTGGCGGGCCTGGACCGGCAGGCGGCGCTGTGCCGCTCCACGACCACCCACGAGATCCTGGCGGTCTGGCGGTGGACCCGGTCGTTCCCCGACGTGCCCGACGCCTTCTGGGCCCCCGCGCGGGACACGCTCGGCCCGCGTCCCGGGCCGCCGCCGCGGGCGGCCCTGGGGCTGGCCAGCGCCCGCGGGCTCCTCGAGGCCGTCGGCGACGGGGTCGCGCTGACCGCCGCGGGCCACCTGCCCGACGACACCGTGCGCGCCCTCGACGACCGGTTCCGGTGGACCGAGGAGTTCCCGTGGATGCGCGCCGGGACCGAGGCGGACATCCCGCCGCTGCGGTTCCTGCACGACCACCTCGCCGCCCAGGGCCTGCTGGCCCGCGACGGGCGACCGGCTGACGGTGACCGACCGGGGGCGCGGCGCCCTCGCGGACCCGGGCCGGCTGTGGGCGGCGGTCGTCGACCCCGCTCCGCGGTGGACCCGTGAGTTCGACCGCGACGTGCTCGGGGTGCTCGCCGCCTCCGTGCTGCGCAGCGGCACGTTCGCCCCCGGGCGGGTGGCCGAGGAGGTCACCCAGGTGCTGGCCGCGAAGTGGCGGCCGTCCGGTGGCGGCGGCCGGGGCACGGTGTTCGACGGGGTGTCGCCCGTGGTGCACAGCTGGTACCAGCTCGGCGTGCCGCTGGGCTGGTGGGACACCGGACGCGGCCCCGCCGACCGGCACCCGAACGCGTTCGGGGCGGCGGCCGCGGCCGCGGTGTTCCGGGCGAGCGGAGGGGCTACGGCGCCAGCCGGCGGGCGGCCAGCGTGAACACGCGCTGGTAGCGCGCGCCGACGAGCCGGACGAACAGGTCGAGCACCTTGGCGTCGGCGCCGACGAGCACGCGCGGCTTGTCGGCCGAGCACGCCGTCGAGGATGATCTCGGCGGCCCGCTCGGGCGGTCTCCGCGCCAGCTTGCTTGTCGAAGTGCTTCGCGCACGTCGGCCTGGTCGTGCGACGCCGGCGGCGCGGGCGTTGCGGGCGATCGCGGTCTTGATGCCGCCGGGGTGCACGCAGGTGACCTGCGACCGGGTGCCTGGCCAGCGATCATCTCCTGGCGCAGCGCCTCGGTGAAGCCGCGCACGGCGAACTTCGCGGCGTTGTACGCCGTCTGGCCCGGGCATCGCCGATCAGGCCGAACAGGCTGGAGATGTTGACGACGTGGCCGTCGCCGGACGCGATGAGGTGCGGCAGGAACTCCTTGGTGCCCTGGACGACGCCCCAGAAGTCCACGTCCATGACCCACTCGAAGTCCTCGTAGGAGGTCTCCTCGAAGTCGCCGTGCAGCGCGACGCCGGCGTTGTTGACGACGACGTTGACGCGGCCGAACTCCTCGCCGACCGACGCGGCGTACTGCCTTCCCGCCGCGCGGTCGCGGACGTCGACCTTGTCGGTGCGGACCTCGCGGTGGGTGCTGGTCTGCACCAGCTGCGGCGGTCTCCGCGAGGCCGACCTCGTCGACGTCGGACAGCGCGAGCAGCGCGCCCTGCTGGGCGGCGCTGCAGCGCCAGCGCGCGGCCGATGCCGGAGCCGGCGCCGGTGATCACGACGACCTTGCCGTCGAGAGTCTTCATGCGGAGACCTCCTCGGCTCGGTCGGGTGCGTCGGGCCGGGTCGTGGCGCACGTACGTCGTCTCGGTGTCGAAGCGCGCGGTCAGCCGGCGGAACGTGAACGTCGTCCGCGGCCAGAGGGTCACGTTGCGGCCGTGCGCGTCGAGGTACCAGCTCGCGCAGCCGCCGGTGCTCCACACGGTCCGCCTCATGCGCCGCTGCAGGTCGTCGTTCCAGGCGTCCTGCGCCTCGCCGCGTCGGCTCGACGGTCGCGACCCCGCCGTCGCCGCATGCGGGCGAGCGCGTCGACGAGGTAGGCGACCTGCGACTCGATCATGAACACCATGCTCGAGTGGCCGAGGCCGGTGTTGGGGCCGACGACGAAGAACAGGTTGGGGAAGCCGTGCACGGTCGCGCCCTTGTAGGCCTGCATGCCGTGCTCGGCGAAGTGGTCGGCCAGGCTGACGCCGTCGCGGCCGTGCAGGTGCTGGGCGATCGGCAGGTCGGTGGCGAGGAAGCCGGTGCGCGACGATCAGCACGTCGATCTCGCGCTCGGTGCCGTCGGCGGTCACGATGCCGCGTCGGGGTGATCTTCTCGATCCGGTCGGTGACCAGGTCGACGTCGTCGCGGGCCAGGGCGGGGTACCAGTCGTTGGAGATCAGGATCCGCTTGCAGCCGATCTCGAAGTCCGGCGTCACCTTCGCGCGCAGCTCCGGGTCGGAGATGCCCTTGCGGATGTTCAGCCAGCGCCAGCCTGCTTGGCCGGCGCCGCGAGCTTCGGGTTCCACGACGAACGCCGGGCACGAACGCCTCGCGGGCCCAGTAGATCGCCGTGCGGTAGGCCTGCTGGACGCCGGGCACGTGCTTGAAGCGCGAGCTTCTCGAGCCGGTGTAGTCGCGGTCGTTGCGCGGGATGACCTACGGCGCGGTGCGCTGGTAGACGTCGAGGTGGGCGACCTGCTCGGCGATCTCGGGGACGATCTGGATCGCCGAGGCGCCGGTGCCGATCACCGCGACGCGCTTGCCGGTCAGGTCGTAGTCGTGGTGCCACTGCGCGGAGTGGAACACCTCGCCGTCGAAGGAGTCGATGCCGTCGATGTCGGGCAGCTTCGGGTCCGAGAGGGCGCCGGCGGCCGAGACGACGCACGTCGGCGGTGAGCTGCCGCCGCGCCCGTCGTACGCACCCGCCAGACCTGGGCGTCCTCGTCCCAGCGGGCGTCCTCGAGCGGCGGTGTCGAAGCGGAACCGGTCGAGCACGCCCGAGCGCTCGGCGACCCGCTGGATGTAGGCCTGGATCTCCGGCTGGGGGGAGAACGAGCGCGACCAGTCCGGGTTGCGGGCGAAGGAGAACGAGTAGAGCTGCGAGGGCACGTCGCAGGCGGCGCCGGGGTAGGTGTTGTCGCGCCAGGTGCCGCCGACGTCGCTGCCGCGCTCGACGACCAGGAAGTCGCGCTCGCCGGCCTCGTCGAGCTTGATCGCCGCGGCACAGGCCGCCGAAGCCGGCCCCGATCACGAAGGTGTGCACGTGGGCGGGCAGGTCGGTCGGGGTGGCGTCCGAGGCATGGCACGAACATACCGACGGTATTGAACGAGCGTCAATAGCGTTGTTGAACGAAGTTCAGTAGAGTGCGTCACATGACGACCGCCCCGACCGGCCGCGTCCGCCTGGACCCGGCGACCCGCCGCGAGCAGCTGCTCGACCTCGGCGTGCGGCTGCTCTCGACGCGGTCGCCTGGACGACCTGTCGATCGAGACGCTGGCCGAGGAGGCCGGCATCTCGCGCGGGCTGCTCTACCACTACTTCGCGCAACAAGCAGGACTTCCACCGGGCCGTGCGTGCGCAAGGCCGCCGACGACCTGATCCGCGGTCACCGCGCCGGTCCAGGAGGGCGAGCCGCTCGAGCGGCTGGCCCGGTCGCTGGACGCCTACGTCGGCTACGTCGAGGCGAACTCGCGCGGCCTACGTCTCGCTGGTGCGCGGCAGCGGCCGGCGGCGACGAGGACCTCCAGCGACATCTACGAGGAGGCCCGGGCCGCGCTGACCGACCGGATCTTCGACGACCGGCGACGGTCGTCCTCGCGAGCTGCTCGCCCTCGAGGACACGCCCGGCGGTCCGGCTGATGGTGCGCGGCTGGAGCGCGATGGTCGAGGACGTGGTGATCTCCTGGGTGCGCGACCCGCGCGGCGTCTCCCGCGACGACCTGCTGACGATGCTCGCCGCCGCCCTGCCCGGCGTGCTCTCGGGCGCGCCGTCAGCCGCGACCCGTGCAACCGATCGCGGCTGCCGCTCCGTAAGACTTCCTGACAGGATGACCGAGGGGGTGACGGATGCGCAGGTCGGTCCGGGACGCGGAGTTCAGCGAGTACGTCGCCGGGCGGCGTCGACAGCTGCGCCGCACGGCGTACCTGCTCTGCGGTGACTCCCACCGCGCCGAGGACCTCGTGCAGACGACCCTGATGAAGGTGTACGTCGCGTGGCCGCGGATCCGCACGACGACGGCGGCAACGTCGACGCCTACGCGCGCCGGGTGATGGTCAACGCGCACATCGACGAGACCCGCCGGCCGTGGCGGCGTGAGCGGGTCGGCGTCGAGGAGCACGACGTCGACGAGGCCGCTCGCCGACACCGGCGGAGGACCGCGACGTGCTCCGATGGCGGCGCTGGCCGGGCTGCCGCCGCGACAGCGCGCGGCCGTGGTGCTGCGGCACTACTGGGGCCTCTCGGTCGAGGAGACCGCCCGCGACCTGCGGGTGCAGCACCGGCACGGTCAAGAGCCAGACCTCGCACGCGCTGCGACGGCTCGAGGCAGGTCCTGTCGCCCGCACTACGACGAGAGGAACCGGCGATGACCGAGACCTTCTGGCGCGAGAAGCTGGAGCGAGCTGGCCGAGCACGAGGACGGCGCGCCCGTTCGACGTACGCGACGACCTCGAGCGGGGCCGCGAGCCGGATGCTCCGCCGGCGGGTGGGCGTGGCGCGGCAGCGGGCTGCTCGTCGGCGGCGGTCGTGCTCGGCGGCCGCGCTGGTCCTGGGCGGCGGAGCCACGCCCGGCACGCGCGCCCGGGCCGGCCGCGACGCGGGCCGAGCGCCGTCGCCACCTTCCACGAGCCCGAGGTCACGGCGTTCGCGCCCTCGCCGTCGCCGTCGGCGACCCCACCGACGCGGATCGCCGACGCCCTACGCGCGGATCCGCGCACGTCCTCGACACGTCGCGACGGCCCGCGTTCGCCGTTCGCGCCGTGGCGGCACCGGCTGTTCGGCACCGTGCCGGACGTGCTCGACCCGCGGGGCGGCCACCTGGACTACTCGACGCGACGGGCTGGTCACGGCGGAGCGACGGACCGACGGCGTCTCGCTCGGCATCAAGCTGGGCTGGACCAGACCCGGGCGCCCGGGCGAGGGGATGGTGCAGGTCGAGGTCAGCACCCTCGGGCGGCGACGACGAGGACGCTCTGCGGCGAGCGTCGGGCTCTCGTGCCCGCGGACGGTGCGGGTCGGCGGCGCGACCATGCGGGTCGGCGACGGGCGAGCGAGGCTCGTTCGTGGTGGTGCACCGGCAGGCCGACGGCGAGCGGGTCCTGGTGCTGGTCGACCCGCTGTTCGGCAACAACTCCCGCGTGCCGGTGGCCGACCTGGCGGTGACCAAGCAGGACGTCTACCGCCTCGTGCAGGACGACCGGCTCGACCTGCCCGAGTGAGGCAGGTCCAGCCGGTCGTCCGAGGAACGGGTCGATCGGGTGGATCGGGGTGTCGCTACTTGCTGAAGATGCTGACGCCGCCGGGGCCGACGAGCAGGCCGACGACGATCAGGACGATGCCGAACAGCAGGCTGCCGCGCAGGATCGTGACGATCCCCGCGATGACCAGGACGACGGCGATGAGCCAGAGAATGAACATGGGTGTACCTCCCTTCGGCGGGAGGGGTGCCCCGGGCCCGGGTCCTCAAACTCCCGGCCTCGCGGGACGGGCAGTTGTCAACCCGACACAATATGCTGGCGAGATGGTGTACACGAGCGAGCACCCGATCCTCCACGTCACCGTCGACATCGTGGTGCTCACGATCCGGGACGGCGCGCTCTGCGCCCTCGCGGTCCGGCGGGGCGAGCCGCCGTACCAGGGGCGGTGGGCGCTGCCCGGCGGGTTCGTGGAGATCGACGAGGACCTCGAGGCCGCGGCCCGGCGCGAGCTCGCGCGAGGAGACCGGCGGTCGACCCCCGGCGCCGTGCGGCTCGAGCAGCTCGCGACGTACGGCGCACCGGGACGCGACCCGCGGCACCGCACCGTCAGCGTCGCCTGGCTCGCGGTGCTGCCGCACCCGAGCGCACCGCAGGCCGGCTCCGACGCCGCCGCGGCCGCCTGGAAGCCGGCCGGGCTGGCTGCTCGGCGCGCGGGCGGCTCGCCTTCGACCACCGGACCATCCTCGGCGACGGGGTGGAGCGGACGCGCGCCAAGCTGGAGTACACCAACATCGCCACCGCCTTCCTGGACGACGAGTTCACGATCGCGGAGCTGCGCGAGGTCTACGAGGTGGTGTGGGGCCACCCGCTCGACGCCGGCAACTTCCACCGCAAGGTGACCAAGACCGACGGCTTCGTGGCGCCCACCGGCCGGCGCAAGTCCGTCGGCCGCGGCCGCCCGGCCGAGCTGTTCACCGTCGGCACCGAGGAGTCCCTGCACCCCCCGCTGACCCGCCGCTCCCTGGAGTAGCGCCCCCGGTTGGTCGAGGAGCCGAGCGTACCCCGGTTGGTCGAGGAGCCGAGCGCCCAGCTCGAGGCCGCTCAGCCGGGGAGCATTCCGGCCGGAGGCGAGCACCCCCGGTCCGGAGGCCGAGCGAACCAGCCCCGGTCGCGGGTGGTTTCGACAGGCTCAACCAGCGTCGGAGCGCGTGGACCAGGGGAGGTCTCGAGACGGCTCCGCAGCGCTCGCCTCCGACCAGCCGAAGCCGGGCGGGCGAAGACCCACAGGCGCATGGCGACGAAGCGCATCACGGTGACGAACAGGTTGGCCAGGGTGAGCACGACCATCTCGGTGAACGGGCCGGGGGAGCCGGTGCCGGAGTGCAGCAGCCACAGCGAGCCGGAGGTGACGCCGAGCCCGACGGCGAAGATGGCCAGCCCCTGCGCCTGGTGCCGCAGCGCGTGGCGGCGGCCCCGGATGCCGAAGGTGAAGCGCCGGTTGGCCGCGGTGTTCGCGACCGCCGTGGCCACCAGGGCGGTGGCGTTGGCGACGAACGGGCTGAGCAGCGCTGCGGAGGACGAGGTAGAGCAGGGCGTACGCCGCGGTCGAGAACACCCCGATCACCGCGAACAGCGCGACCTGCGTGCCGGTCGAGCCGTCCGCACCGGCGGCGGTCTTGCGGCCGAGCCGCTCGGTGACCTCGGCCAGCGGCATGGTGCCGCGGAGCAGGGCGCGAGCCGAGCCGGACGATGCCGCGTACGTCGTCGCGGGCGGTGCGCCAGATGTCCACCCGGCTGTCGGGGTCGTCCACCCAGTCGACCGGGCACCTCGTGGATCCGCAGACCCGCCCGCTCGGCGAGCACGAGCAGCTCGGTGTCGAAGAACCACTCGGTGTCCTCGACCAGCGGGAGCAGCTCGCGGGCGACGTCGGACCGGATCGCCTTGAAGCCGCACTGCGCGTCGGAGAACTGGGCGCGCAGGGTGCCGCGCAGGAGCAGGTTGTAGCCGCGCGAGATGATCTCCCGCTTCGGCCCGCGCAGGGTGCGCGAGCCGCGGGTCAGCCGGCTGCCGATCGCCAGGTCCGAGTGGCCCGACAGCAGCGGGGCGACCAGCGGCAGCAGGGCGTTCAGGTCGGTGGAGAGGTCCACGTCCATGTAGACCAGCACCGGTGAGCGCGACGCCGACCACACCGTCTTGAGGGCACGGCCCCGGCCCTTCTGCGGCAGGAACACCGCCCGCACCTCGTCGTACTCGTGCGAGAGCCGGTGCGCGACCAGGGCCGTGCCGTCCGTGCTGGCGTTGTCGGCGATGGTGATGCGGAACGTGTACGGCAGCCGGGTCAGGTGCTCGTGGACCCGGGCCACCGACCGGGCCAGGCCGGCCTCCTCGTTGTGGACGGGGATCACCACGTCGAGCGCCGGGGCGTCGAGGTCGAGCGGCAGCCCGTGCGGCCGGGGCTCGGTCGCCGGGGCGCTCACCGGACACCCGTGGACAGGTCGTAGATCGTCACGCCGTCGACCGTCGTCGCGGTGAAGGTCGGCCGCGACCCAGGTGGAGATCGCCGTGCTGGTGCCGCTGTCGGAGCCGCCGCCTCCGCCGAAGCCGCCGCCGCCGCCGAGGCCGCCGCCGCCCGCGATGAAGTAGTGGATCTCGCCGTTGGCGACGTAGCTCTGGAACTGGGCCAGCGTCGGGCTCGGGTCGCTGCCGTTGAACCCGCCGATCGGCATCACCGGACTCCTGGCTCGCGAGCTGGTAGCCCGCCGCCGAGTTGGAGCCGATGGCCGCCGCCGCCCAGGTGTAGGAGTCGGCGTCGGTCTGCAGCATCGTGGTGATCGCGGCCGAGGACTGGCTGCCCTCGAGCAGGCCGCCGGTCGTGGCCCCGCCCGTCGTCGTGCCGCCCGGGGGCTGTCCGCGGAAGGCGCGCCGCCCGGAGCGACCGCCCCAGGCCCGCCGCCCACCCGGCGCCGGTGCTCGGACCCGCGGCTCGGGATGCGAGCCGGTGTGCGGGGTGCCGGCGGTGGTGAGGGCGTACGACGCGGGGCCGGCGAGCCCCGCGACCAGGGCCGCACCGGCGACCACGAGGGCGAGCCTGCGGGGGAGGTGCCGCACTCCGGCCAGCAGCACGGCCGCGCCGAGCCCGACGACCAGGACGAGCCACTTGAGCCAGGGGTGGTAGTCGGTGGTCCGGTCGAGCAGGACGAAGCCGAAGGTCGTGGTGAACGCGAGGGTGCCGGCCATCACCAGGGCCGCGGCGTACGAGTCGCGACGGCTCCAGAGCAGGGTCGCGCCCGATGCCGACGAGGGCGCCGATCGCGGGAGCCAGCGCCACGGTGTAGTAGGCGTGGAAGATGCCGGCCATGAAGCTGAAGGTGCCGCGCGGTGACGAGCAGCCACATGCCCCAGACGACCAGGCCGGCCCGCTGCAGGTCGGTGCGGGCCGCCCGCCGGGTGAACCAGAGACCGGCGCCGAGCAGGATCAGGGCCGCCGGCATCAGCCACGCGACCTGGCCGCCGATCTCCGAGCTCGAACATCCGCAGGATGCCGGTCTCGCCCCACATCCCGGTCCCGGTGCCGCCACCGCCGCCGCCGACGGAGCCGACCTCGTTGCCGGTGATCCGGCCGAAGCCGTTGTAGCCCAGGGTCAGCTCCAGGATGGAGTTCGTCTGCGAGCCGCCGATGTAGGGCCGCGAGGACGCGGGCCACAGCTCGACGATCGCGATCCACCAGCCGGCGGCCAGGATCATCGAGCCGAACGCGACGAGCAGGTGGCCGATCCGCTTCCCGATCGGGGTGTGCGCGGCGACCAGGTAGACCAGCGCGAGGGCCGGGAGGACCAGGAACGCCTGCAGCATCTTGGTCAGGAACGCGAAGCCGACCAGGCGCCGCCGGCCCAGCGACCAGCCACCGCACGGCGCGCGGCGACTCGAGCGCCCGCAGCGTGCAGTAGACCGAGCCGATGAGCAGCAGCACCAGCAGTGCGTCGGGGTTGTTGAACCGGAACATCAGCACGGCGACCGGCGTGAGCGCCAGCACGGCCCCGGCGATGAGGCCGGCCGCCGCCGATCCCGTCGTACGACGGACCGTGGCGTGCAGCAGGCCGACCGACGCGACGCCGAGCAGCGCCTGCGGGACCAGGATGCTCCAGGACGAGAGGCCGAACACCCGCACCGACAGGGCCATCAGCCACAGCGCCATCGGGGGCTTGTCGACGGTGATCGAGCCGGCGGCGTCGGAGGCGCCGAAGAAGAACGCCTTCCACGAGCGCGGACCCGGCCTGCGCCGCGGCGGAGTAGAACGAGTTGGCCCACCCCGAGGCGCCGAGGCCCCACAGGTAGAGCAGCGCGGTCGTGGCGAGCAGCCCGAGCAGCGCCGGGCGGGCCCACGCGGTTCGTCGGGCCGGCCCCGCCAGAACCGGCGTCCGGGGAGCGGGCGTGACCGGCCGGGCGACGGGCGGCGGCGCGGACGGCGGGGGCGTGAGGGTGGGGGTCTCGATGCTCATGGAGCAGACTCTGGCGACCGCGAACTGGGGCGACCGTGTGGTGTGTCTGTCGGCCGCCTGTGAGCGCCTGGGTCAGGCCGGAGCGGGCAGCCGGACCTCGAACCGGGTGCGCCCCGGCGCGGAGTCGACCGACACGGATCCGCCGTGGGCCAGGGCGATCGCCTCGACCAGGGAGAGGCCGAGACCCGGCGCCGCCGGACTCGCGGGTGCGCGCGGAGTCGCCGCGGGTGAACCGCTCGAACGCGGTGCCCGCGAGCTGCGGCGGCAGGCCGGGACCGTCGTCGAGGACGGACAGCACGACGCGGTCCGTCGTCCTGGCGCACGCCGACGGTCACCGAGGTGCCGGGCGGTGTGTGGCGGCGCGCGTTGTTCAGCAGGTTGGTCAGCACCTGGTGCAGCCGCTGCTCGTCGCCCGGCGACCACGACGGGCTCGTCGGGCAGGTCGAGCTGCCACCGGTGGTCGCGGCCCGACGACGCGGGCGTCGCCGACGGCCTCGAGGGCCAGCCGGGTCAGGTCGACCTCGTCGCGAGGCCAGCGGCCGGCCGGCGTCGAGACGGGCCAGCAGCAGCAGGTCCTCGACGAGCGAGGACATCCGGGTGGCCTCGGCCTCGACCTTGGTCATCGCCATCGACAGCGGTCTCGGGGTCGGCGGGCCGGTGCGACGGCTCAGCTCGGCGTAGCCGTGGATGGTGGTCAACGGCGTGCGCAGCTCGTGGGAGGCGTCCGCGACGAACTGGCGGACCTGCTGCTCGCTGCGGTGCCGCTCGTCGAGGGCGTGCTCGACGTGCGCGAGCAGGGTGTTGAGCGCGGCGCCGACCTGGCCGACCTCGGTCCGCTCGTCGGTCGAGCTCGTCCGGCACCCGGACCGTCGTGCCGATCGCGCCGGAGGACAGCGGCAGGGCCGCGACCTCGTGCGCGGTGGCCGCGACCTCGCGCAGCGGACGGAGCTGCCGGCGCACCAGGAACCGGCCCGGCGACGACGGCGACGCCGACGCGCCGCGAGCCCGAGCAGCGACCTCGGCGAACACCAGGTTGCCGACGCGTGTCGTCGACCTGGTGGGTGGACTGCCCGGCGACCAGCTTGACCGAACCGCGGTCGACGCGATGGCCGGACGCGGTAGGACCCGACGCCCGGCAGCTTCACGACGTGCGCTCGCCGTCGGCCGGGACGTCCTGCAGCACGTCCGAGCGCCGGGTCGACAGCTTCTGCGGTCGTTGCTCGTCGGTCACGACGCTCCCCGGTGCGCCGTACGCGTCGAACGTGCGCGTTGAGGGTGCCGACCGCGTCCCCGCGGCCGAACTGCACCCGGTCGGTCGCCGTCGTCGTCGCCGTCCGTGTCCGACCCGGGCGGCGGTCCGACCGGGCAGGACGCCGTAGCGAGCCGCTGGCCCGGGCTGCAGGGCGGCGTCGACCTGCTGGTCGAGCTGGTTGTTGAGGGAGCCGCTCATCACGAGCGGCGGTGACGGCCGCGACCAGCAAGGTCGTGAGCACCACGACGGCCACCAGCGTCGCGACGAGGCGGCCGGTCAGGGACGTGGGCAGGAAGCGGCGCACGGTCACGTCGACCGGCTTGAGGACGTAGCCGGCGCCGCGCATCGTGTGGATCATCGCGGGACGGCCGGCGTCGATCTTCTTGCGCAGGTAGGAGATGTAGAGCTCGACGACGTTGGCCTGGCCGCCGAAGTCGTAGTTCCACACGCGGTCGAGGATCTGCGGCTTGGAGAGCACCCGGCGCGGGTTGCGCATCAGGAAGCGCAGCAGCTCGAACTCGGTCGCGGTCAGGTGGATCTCGTCGTCGCCGCGGAACACCTCGTGGCTGTCCTCGTCGAGCCGGAGGTCACCCACGGTCAGCACCGAGGACTCGCGGACGTCGGTCGCACCGGACGCGCCGCATCAGGGCGCGCAGCCGGGCGATGACCTCCTCGAGGCTGAACGGCTTGGTGACGTAGTCGTCGCCGCCGGCGGTCAGGCCGGCCACCCGGTCCTCGACGGAGTCGCGGGCGGTGAGGAAGAGGACGGGCACGTCGGGGTGCTGGCTGCGCATCCGCCGCAGCACCTCCATGCCGTCGAAGTCGGGCAGCATCACGTCGAGGACGACCGCGTCGGGGCGCAGCTCCTTGGCGGCGCTGACCGCCTTGCTGCCGGTGTGCGCGACGCTGGGCTCCCAGCCCTCGAACCGCACCGCCATGCTGATCAGCTCGGCGATGTTGACCTCGTCGTCGACGACCAGGACGCGCAGCGGCGACCCGTCGGGACGGGTGAGCGTGGGGGCGGAGTTGGCGAGCGGCATGGCAGCAGCATCTCCCGGCGGGGTCCGACTTCCCTAGGAGAAGTCTGTGGGCATCCTGTGAGAGTCGCCGACGTTGGTTGAGCCGCTCCGTTGGTTGAGCCTGTCGAAACCATCGCGCAGCGCGCCACCAGCCGCAGCACAGGTCACGCACAGGCCGGCGTCCGAGGGTGATCCGCATGAACGACGACACGACACCGGTCCAGGAGACCAAGCCGAGCAAGGTCGGGCGGATGTGGTCGCTGCGCACGCTTGCTGCGGTCGCCATCACGACGGTGGCCCTCAGCGGCGCGGGCGGGGCCGCCCTGGCGGCGGCCGGCAACGGCGGCGACAGCGGCGGCCCGGGCGGCCGTGGCGGCTTCGGCCCGGGCGGTCCGGGCGGGATGCACGGGCAGTTCCCCGGCGGCGGACGTCCGCCGCGCACGAACGGGCTGCCCGGTCAGCTCCCGCCCGCCACCACGGGCAACGGGCGGGAGACCTGAGCCTCGGGTCAGCCGACGGGCTGCACGGAGATCGTGAACTCCACGCCCCCGCTGTCGTCCACCCGGGCGTCGAGGACCTTGTCGTCGAGCGTCTCGGCGGCGATCTCCTCCAGGAACACCCGGGCGCCGTCCTCCTCGAGGACCTGGTCGCCGGGCTGCGGCGCCTCGCTGGCGATGACGTGCAGGGCGGGGGAGTCGACGGCGTCCTGGCTGATCCGCAGGCCGGCCTGCGGGGTGCTCTCGGACTGCTCGACGATGGTCTTGACGACGGTGCTGGCGTTCTCGGTCAGGGTGAGCACGAGGTGCCCTCCTTCGTTTGCTCGCTGGCGTTCGGTCAGCCGCCCACCCTGCCGAGAAGGCCGACCTCGATCAACCCGGGCGCCGGGGCCCGGGCGTGTCGCAATCCGGTTGCCGCCCCTCTCTAGACTCGTCGGGTCATGTCTGAAGCCGGCCAGCAGCGTCGTACGCCGAAGCGCCGGCCCTCGCGCCGCCGGTCCGGCCGCCGCCCCGACGCCGCGCGCAGCCGCCGGCTCGGGCCCGAGGAAGTAGCCCGTCGCGCGGCCCTCGTGCCGCAGGTGACCTACCCCGACGACCTGCCGGTCAGCCAGCGCCGCGACGACATCGCGGCCGCGATCCGCGACCACCAGGTGGTGATCGTCGCGGGGGAGACCGGCTCGGGCAAGACCACCCAGATCCCCAAGATCTGCCTGGAGCTCGGCCGGGGCGTGCACGGCCTGATCGGGCACACCCAGCCCCGCCGGATCGCGGCCCGCAGCGTGGCGGAGCGGATCGCCGAGGAGATCGGCACGCCGCTCGGCGAGACCGTCGGCTACCAGGTCCGGTTCACCGACCACTCCTCGCGCGACACCCTGGTCAAGCTGATGACCGACGGCATCCTGCTGGCCGAGCTCCAGCACGACCGCACGCTCTCGGCGTACGACACGCTGATCATCGACGAGGCGCACGAGCGCAGCCTCAACATCGACTTCATCCTCGGCTACCTCGCCCAGCTGCTGCCGAGGCGCCCCGACCTCAAGGTGATCATCACCTCGGCCACCATCGACCCCGAGCGGTTCGCCGCGCACTTCGCCGACCGCGACGGCACGCCCGCGCCGATCATCGAGGTGTCCGGGCGGACCTACCCCGTCGAGCTGCGCTACCGGCCGCTGGTCGAGGAGCAGTACGACGACGAGGAGGGCGAGCCGCTCGTCCGGGACCAGACCGAGGCGATCGTCGACGCGGTCCAGGAGCTCGTCGGCGAGGGGCCCGGCGACATCCTGGTGTTCCTGCCGGGCGAGCGGGAGATCCGGGACACCGCCGACGTGCTGTCCAAGCTCGGTGGTCTCGACAAGCTCAACCAGCGTTCGGGTTTCGACGTCGTGCCGCTCTACGCCCGGCTGTCGTCCGCCGAGCAGCACAAGGTGTTCGAGCGGCACGGCCGGCGCCGGGTCGTGCTGGCCACCAACGTCGCGGAGACCTCGCTGACCGTCCCGGGCATCCGCTACGTCGTCGACGCCGGCCTCGCGCGGATCTCCCGCTACTCGGTGCGCACCAAGGTGCAGCGGCTGCCCATCGAGCCGATCAGCCAGGCGTCGGCCAACCAGCGGTCCGGCCGGTGCGGACGCGTCGAGGCGGGCATCGCGATCCGGCTCTACAGCGAGGAGGACTTCGAGTCCCGCCCGGAGTTCACCGACCCCGAGATCCTGCGCACCAACCTCGCCTCGGTGATCCTGCAGATGACCGCGCTCGGGCTCGGCGACGTCGCGCGCTTCCCGTTCGTCGACCCGCCCGACCAGCGCAACGTCAAGGCCGGCGTGCAGCTGCTGGAGGAGCTGGGGGCGCTGGCGACGAGCTCGACCACGGGGTGCGCCTCACCAAGCCTCGGGCCGGCAGCTCGTCGCGCTGCCGGTCGACCCGCGGCTGGCCCGGATGGTGGTCGAGGCCGAGCAGCGCGGCTGCCTGCGCGAGGTGCTCGTGATCACCGCCGCGCTGTCGCTGCAGGACCCGCGCGAGCGCCCCGTCGAGCAGCAGGCGCAGGCCGACCAGAAGCACGCCCGCTTCAAGGACGAGTCGTCGGACTTCCTGACCTGGCTGAACCTCTGGCGCTACGTCCGCAACCAGCAGAAGGAGCTGTCGTCCTCGGCGTTCCGGCGGATGTGCCGGGCGGAGTACCTCAACTACCTCCGGATCCGCGAGTGGCAGTCCCTGGAGTCCCAGCTCCGGACGACCGCCAAGCAGCTCCGGCTGACCATCGGCGACCCCGCCGACGAGCCGGACGGCGACGGCATCCACCAGGCGATGCTGTCCGGCCTGCTCTCGCACGTCGGGCTGCGCGACCCCGAGAAGCGCGACTACCTCGGCGCGCAGGAACACGCGGTTCTCGATCTTCCCCGGCTCGGGCCTGTTCCGGAAGCAGCCGCAGTTCGTGATGT
The DNA here is from genome assembly GCA_963778095.1 of uncultured Actinomycetota bacterium. Lineage (GTDB taxonomy): Bacteria > Actinomycetota > Actinomycetes > Propionibacteriales > Nocardioidaceae > Nocardioides_B. The sequence continues at coordinate 85,204 of CAVZTB010000002.1, forward strand.
CCGCGGAGCTCGTCGAGACCTCCAAGCTGTGGGGTCGCGTCAACGCCGCCATCAAGCCCGAGTGGGCCGAGGAGCTCGGCGCGCACCTGGTGAAGCGGACCTACTCCGAGCCGCACTGGTCCAAGAAGCGGGCCGCCGTGATGGCCTACGAGCGCGTCACGCTGTACGGCGTCCCGCTGGCCGTCGAGCGCCTGGTGTCCTACGGCAAGGTCGACGTCGCCGTCAGCCGCGAGCTGTTCATCCGGCACGCGCTCGTCTACGGCGAGTGGTCCACGCGGCAGAAGTTCATGGCCAGGAACCGCGAGCTCCTCGACGAGGTCGTCGAGCTCGAGCACCGCGCCCGTCGTCGCGACATCCTGGTCGACGAGCACACGCTGTTCGACTTCTACGACGCCCGCGTCGGCGCGCGACGTCGTGTCCGGTGCGCACTTCGACACCTGGTGGAAGGGCGTCCGCCACGACGACCCCGAGCTGCTCACGTTCGACCCGGCGATGCTCGTCAACGACACCGCCGACGAGGTCACCGAGCAGGACTACCCGGACCTGTGGCGCGAGGGCGACCTCTCCCTGCCGCTGACCTACCAGTTCGAGCCGGGTGCGGCCGCGGACGGGGTGACGGTCGACGTACCCGTCGCGACGCTCAACCAGGTCGAGCCCTCGCCGTTCACCTGGCAGGTGCCGGGGCTGCGCCACGACCTGGTGGTCGCGCTGATCCGGTCGCTGCCGAAGCCGCTGCGGGTCAGCTTCGTGCCCGCGCCCAACTTCGCCAAGGACTTCCTGGCCCACGCGTCGCCGGGGGAGGAGTCGCTGCTCGACGCGCTCGAGCGGTTCCTGCGCGGCGTCACCGGTGTCGTCGTGCCGCGCGAGGCCTGGGACTGGGCCAAGGTCCCCGAGCACCTGCGGCCGACGTTCCGGGTGGTCGGCGACGACGGTGGCGTGGTGGCGCAGGGCAAGGACCTGGAGGCCCTGAAGGCGCCGCTGCGGCCGAAGTTCGCGGAGGCGATGGCCGAGGCCGCCTCGGCGTCCGGGCTGGACGTCACCGGCCAGACGACCTGGACGTTCGGCACCATCGAGCGGACGTTCACCCAGACCCGCGCGGGGCACGAGGTGCGCGGCTTCCCGGCGACGGTCGACGAGGGCACGTCGGTGGGCATGCGGGTGTTCGGCTCCGAGGCCGAGCAGGAGGCGTCCCACCGGCTGGGCCTGCGGCGGCTGCTCCTGCTGGGCCTGCCGTCACCGGCCAAGGCCGTCGCCGAGGGCCTCGGCAACGCCGACAAGCTCCGGCTGGCCGCCTCGACGTACCCGTCGGTGGCCGACCTCCTCGACGACTGCGTCGCCGCCGCCGTCGACAGCCTCGTCGCGCGGCACGGCCTGGTCTGGGACGAGGCGGCGTACGACGGGCTGCGGACCGTCGTACGCGCAGGGCTGGCGGAGACCACGCAGCTGGTCGTGCACGACGTGCTGCGGGTGCTCGCCGAGTGGCGCGACGTGGACAAGGCGCTGTCCGGCTCGGCGGACATGGCCATGCTGCCGGCGCTGGCGGACATGAAGGCGCAGGTCGGCCGGCTGGTGTTCCGCGGGTTCGTCTCCGACGTGGGCGCCGAGCAGCTGCGCCACCTGCCGCGCTACCTGGCCGCGGTCCGGACCCGCCGCGAGCGGCTGGCCGCGGGACTCGGCAAGGACCGGCTGCTGATGGACCAGGTCGCGCACCTGCAGGCGTCCTACCTGCACCGGGTCGACGCGCTGCCCGAGGGCCGGCCGCCGAGCGCCGGGCTCGTGAAGGTGCGCTGGATGCTCGAGGAGCTCCGGGTCAGCCTCTGGGACCAGTCCCGCGGGACCGCGCAGACCGTCTCGGACACCCGCATCCGCAAGGCGCTCGACGCGCTCTAGCGGCCAGAGGGCGTGGTGCTGCCTGGCGTCCTCGACGACGGCGTCGAACGTCTCGCGGTCCATCGCGGCGCCCTCGCGGCGCACCTCCGAGGCGGGCAGCCGGAGCAGCCGGTCCAGGCGCACCTCGCTCTCGCGGCCCTCGCGGTCCCAGTCGCCGCTGCCGACGTCGCGCCAGTAGCGGCCGTACCTCGCCTCGTCCTCGGCGTCGCGGTCGTGGTCCTTGCTGGTCAGCTGGAGGCCGAGCACGTCGTCCCCGTCGCGGCCGACCAGCAGCACCGGCCGGTCCTTGCCCTGGCTCGGGTCGTCCTCGTAGGGCACCCAGGCCCACACCACCTCCCCGGGGTCGGGCTGTCCGTCCGGCTTCGGCTCGTACGACGTCGTCATGCCGGCCACCCTAGGTCCCGTCGTGGATATCCGTTTGCGCTCGCCCCCGGGACCCAGCACCCTGACCGGCATGAACGCCACCGAGCTCCTCGCTGCCTACGACGCCCAGCTGCGCACCGACGCGGAGACGCCCAGCGCGCTGTCCGTGACCCGGCAGGGCCCGCTGCGGCTGGTGACGTTCCGGGGCGGTCGGGCTTCATCACCTACCAGGACCTCGACGGCACGACCGCCGAGGAGATGCCGGCGCTGGTGCGTGCGGCGCTCGCGCCCTTCGAGGCGGACCCGTCGATCACGCGGGTCGAGTGGAAGACCCGCGGGCACGACCACGCCCCGGGACTGACCGACGCGCTGGTGGAGGCCGGGTTCGTCGCGGACGAGCCGGAGTCGATCATGCTCGGCGAGGCCCGCGGGCTGGCGGTCGACGTGCCCCTGCCGGAGGGCGTGACGCTGCGGCAGATCACCGAGGAGGCGGACGTCCGCGCGATGAGCGCGATGGCCGACGAGGTGTTCGGCGACCCGGTCTCCGACGAGCGGGCGGACTCGATCGTGCGCCGGCTGGCCACCGACGACGGGATGGAGCTGTGGGTGGCCGAGGCGGACGGCGAGATGGTCAGCGCCGGCCGGCTCGAGCCGGTGCCCGACACCGACTTCGCCGGGATCTGGGGCGGCTCGACCCGGGAGCAGTGGCGCGGCCGCGGGATCTACCGGGCCCTGACCGCCGAGCGCGCGCGGTCGGCACTGCGGCTGGGCAAGACGCTGATCCACAGCGACTCGACGGAGTTCTCCCGCCCGATCCTCGAGCGCTCCGGGCTCGTCAAGGTGTCCACCACCACGCCGTACGAGTGGCGGCGCTGACCCGACGCACCCGACGCACCCGGCGTGCCGGCCGGGTGCGTCGGGCTCGTGCTCAGGCCAGGTCGAACCGGTCGAGGTCCATGACCTTGGCCCAGGCGGCGACGAAGTCGCGCACGAACTTCTCCTGCGCGTCGTCGCTCGGCGTAGACCTCGGCGACGCGCGCGCAGCTCGGAGTTGGACCCGAAGACCAGGTCGACCCGGGTGCCGGTCCAGGTGACCTCGCCGGTGGCGGCGTCGCGGCCCTCGAACGTCTCGGAGGAGTCGTCGGTCGCCTTCCACGTCGTGCCCAGGTCGAGCAGGTTGACGAAGAAGTCGTTGGTCAGCGAGCCCGGCGTCCGGGTGAGCACGCCGTGCGACGACTGGCCGCTGTTCGCGCCGAGCACCCGCAGACCGCCGACGAGCACGGTCATCTCGGGGGCGCTCAGCGTGAGCAGGTTGGCCCGGTCGAGCAGGAGGTACTCCGACGGCAGCCGGTGACCCTTGCCGAGGTAGTTGCGGAACCCGTCCACGGTCGGCTCGAGCGCCGCGAAGGACTCGACGTCGGTCTCGTCCTGGGAGGCGTCGGTGCGGCCCGGGCTGAACGGCACCTCGACCGGGTGCCCGCCGTCGGCCGCGGCCTTCTCGACGCCCACGTTGCCGGCCAGCACGATCAGGTCGGCCAGCGAGACCTGCGTGCCCTCGGCGTTGAACGTCTGCTGCACGCCCTCGAGGGTGCGCAGCACGGTCGCGAGGCTGTCGGGGTCGTTGACCTCCCAGCCGTTCTGCGGCTCGAGGCGGATCCGGGCGCCGTTGGCGCCGCCGCGCTTGTCGCTGCCGCGGAACGTCGACGCGGACGCCCAGGCGGTGGAGACGAGCTGGGCGACGGTGAGCCCGGAGTCCAGCACCTGCCTGCTTGAGGGCGGCGATGTCGTCGGCGCCGACCAGGTCCTGCGGCGCGGCCGGGCACGCGGGTCCTGCCACAGCAGGGTCTCCTGCGGCACCTCGGGACCGAGGTAGCGGGCGATCGGGCCCATGTCGCGGTGCGTGAGCTTGAACCAGGCGCGGGCGAACGCGTCCGCGAACTCGTCCGGGTGCTCGTGGAAGCGGCGCGAGATCGGCTCGTAGACCGGGTCGAACCGCAGCGCGAGGTCGGTGGTCAGCATGGTCGGCACCCGCTTGGCCGAGCCCTCGTCGGGACCGGGCACGGTGCCCGCCCCGGCGCCGTCCTTGGGCTGCCACTGGTGGGCGCCGGCCGGGCTCTTGGTGAGCTCCCACTCGAAGCCGAAGAGGTTGTCGAAGAAGCTGTTGCTCCACCGCGTGGGCGTCGCGGTCCAGGTGACCTCCAGGCCGCTGGTGATCGCGTCGGCGCCCTTGCCGGTGCCGTAGGAGTTGCGCCAGCCGAGGCCCATCTCCTCGAGCGGGGCGGCCTCGGGCTCGGGGCCGACGTGCTCGTCCGGGTCGGCCGCGCCGTGCGTCTTGCCGAAGGTGTGGCCGCCGGCGATCAGGGCCACGGTCTCCTCGTCGTTCATCGCCATCCGGCGGAAGGTCTCGCGGATGTCGCGGGCCGAGGCGAGCGGGTCGGGGTTGCCGTTGGGGCCCTCGGGGTTGACGTAGATGAGACCCATCTGGACCGCGGCCAGCGGGTTCTCCAGGTCGCGGTCGCCGGTGTAGCGCTCGTCGCCCAGCCACTCGGTCTCGGGACCCCAGTAGACGTCCTCGTCGGGCTCCCACACGTCCGGGCGGCCGCCGGCGAAGCCGAAGGTCGCGAAGCCCATGGACTCGAGCGCCACGTTGCCGGTGAGCACCATCAGGTCGGCCCACGACAGGCTCTGGCCGTACTTCTTCTTCACCGGCCAGAGCAGCCGGCGGGCCTTGTCCAGGTTGCCGTTGTCGGGCCAGCTGTTGAGCGGGGCGAAGCGCTGCTGGCCGGCACCGGCGCCGCCGCGGCCGTCGCTGATCCGGTAGGTGCCGGCGCTGTGCCAGGCCATCCGGATCATGAACGGGCCGTAGTGGCCGAAGTCGGCGGGCCACCAGTCCTGGGACGTGGTCAGCACCGACTCGATGTCGGCCTTCACGGCGGCGAGGTCGAGGGTCCGGAACGCCGCGGCGTAGTCGAAGCCCTCGCCGAACGGGCTGGCCACGGCCGGGTTCTTGGCCAGGATCTTCAGGTTCAGCCGGTTGGGCCACCAGCCGCGGTTGCTGCCGCCCTCCGTCGGGTGCGGGGCGCGCTCGTGGGAGACGGGGCACTGGCTCGCGCTGGGCTCGCCGGCCTCCTCGTTCATCTCGCCGACGACGGCATCGTGGTGCTCAGACATGGCTTTCCTTCCAGGGGCTGCGGTGGGTCAGGAACTCGGGGTGGAGCAGGCGGGGCACAGGCCCCAGTAGACGACCTCGGCCTCGTCGATCGTGAAGCCGTGGGTGTCGGACGCGGTGAGGCAGGGTGTGTCACCGACCGCGCACTCGACGTCGACGATGACGCCGCAGGAGCGGCACACCAGGTGGTGGTGGTTGTCCGCGAGCCGCGACTCGTAGCGGGCCACGGAGCCGGACGGCTGGATGCGCCGCAGCAGGCCCGCGGACGTGAGCACGCGCAGCACGTCGTAGACCGCCTGGTGCGACACCTCGCCGAGATCGGAGCGCGCGGCGCCGATGATCGTGTCGGTGTCGGCGTGCGGATGGGCGTGCACCGCGGCGAGCACCGCCAGCCGGGGACGGGTCACGCGCAGGCCGGCCCCCCGGAGGTCGAGCTCGTCCTGCACGGCGGTGGACACGTGCCCGAGTCTGGTGCACTTTCTTGAGTCAGTCAAGAATAAGTGGGTTCCGATCGGCCCCTAGGCTCTGCGCCATGAGCCGCCTGCGCGTCGCGACGTACAACCTCTACCTGGGTGCCGACCTCTCGCTGCTGTTCGACGTGACCGACCTCGACGCGCTGGCCGAGCAGGCGCGGGTCGTGCGCGGGCAGCTGACGGCGACGCGCTTCGAGGAGCGCGCCCGGGCGGTGGCCGCGATCCTGGCCCGCGAGCGGCCGGACCTGGTCGGGCTCCAGGAGGTGTCGCACTGGACGTTCACCGCGTCCGGGGACGAGGAGCGGGTGGTCGTGGACCACCTGTCGACGCTGGTCGCGGAGCTCGAGCGGGCGGGCTGCGGGTACGACGTGCACGCGGTCAACCCCAACTTCGGGGGCGGCCTGCCGTTCGAGGACGGCTGGATGGGTCTGGTCGGCGCCAACGTCGTCCTGGTCCGGCGCGGCGGACCGGTCGAGGTGACCGGCGAGGCGACCGGGCTCTTCGACAGGCGTCTGGAGGTGGTGACCGGGATCGAGGGCGTCACCTTCCCGGTGGTGCGCGGCTGGGGCGCGGTCGACGTGCTCCTCGACGGCCGACCGCTGCGGTTCGTCACCACCCACACCGAGGCGTACGACGGCCAGGCCCGTGACGCGCAGCGCGACGAGCTGCTCGCCGCGCAGGCGGACGCCGAGGGCCCGGTCGTCCTGGTCGGCGACCTCAACGCACGCCCCGACGAGGTCGGCCTCCCGGAGGGCTGGACCGACGCCTGGACCCGGGGTGACGGCGACGGGTTCACCTGCGGCCAGGCCGCCGACCTGGCCAACGCGACCAGCACGCTGGACGAGCGGATCGACTACGTGTGGGTGCGCGGGGTCCGGGTCCTGGCCGCGCACGTCGTCGGGGACCGGCCGGAGGACCGGACCACGCCCCACGGGCTGTGGCCCTCCGACCACGCGGGCGTGGTCGCCGACCTGGAGGTCTGAGCCGGCTCAGTCGGCTGGGGGACGGCGCAGGGACTTGGTCTCGCTGCGGCGCTTCTTGCCGGCCAGCCGCCGCTCCTTGGAGCCGCGGGTCGGACGGGTCGGTCGCCGCTTGGGGGCCGGGGGAGCGCTCGCCTCGCTGAGCAGGTCGGCCAGCCTCGCCCGGGCGGCCTCGCGGTTGCGGTGCTGGGAGCGGTACTCCGAGGCGGCGATGGTCAGCACCCCGTCGACCAGCCGGTGGGCGAGCCGGGCCAGCAGACGTGCGCGCAGGCTCTCGGGCAGCGCGGGCGACCGGGCGACGTCGAAGCTCAGCTCGACGCGGGAGTCCGCGGTGTTGACCGACTGGCCACCGGGGCCGCTCGACCGGCTGAACCGCCACTCGAGCTCCCCGGCGGGGATCTCGACGCCCCGGAAGGCGATCGGACCGTTCACGCGTCGTCCCCGGGCTGCGCGCCGCGGTGGGCCACGCAGCGCGCCGCGGCGGCCATCGCGAGGTCGGGACCGCCGACGAGGTAGCCGGCCGCGAGCGCGTCGCCCGCGCCGGTCACGTCGACGACGTCCCCGGGTGACGGGGGCCGGAGGTCCGCCTCGCCGCCGGACGAGAACGTGGCGCCGCGGCTGCCGTGCTTGAGCACCAGCACGGTGTTGTCGCCGGCGCCGAAGGCACCCGTGCTGCTGGCCCACTCGCCGTCGGTCGCGAACACCACGGCGGGGCGCAGTGCGGCGCACAGGGCCGAGAAGGCGTCCGGCCCGTAGTCCGCGATCATCGCCGCCGACGAGAGGTCCAGGGCGATCCGGGTGCCGTGCGCCCTGGCCACCGCCGCCGTCTCGACGACCCGCTGCGGGTCCGGGGTGCGGAGCAGGGCGTAGCCGGACACGAACAGCCAGTCCGCGCCCTCCAGCCACGGGCCCGAGCGCACCTCGTCCAGCCAGCTCAGGTCCCCGGGGTCGGAGGCCATCGACCGGGTGGCGTGGTCGACCAGCGAGACGACCGCCCCGGTGCGCCCGGTGGACGTGCCCCACATCTCCACGCCCCGCCCCGCCAGGGCCTTGTCCACCAGGTGACCCGGCCCCGTGTCGGCGCGGGGTCCGAACACCCGCGCCTCGCCGCCGAGGGCCACCACCCAGGTGGCCACGTTGGCCGCCTGGCCGCCGGCGGTGAAGCTGATGCGCGCGGGGGTGTCGTCGTCGAGGACCAGCTTTCCGGACGTCTCGACGATGACGTCGAGCATCACGTCGCCCAGGCACGCGACCAGCACGCTCCCACCCCTCGCCCTCGTCGGTCCGCGGTCGTTCGGGCACAATCCCCCCATGACGACCCGGGCGCCAGCCATGTCCCTCGCCGTCGCGGCCGAGGTGTCCGACGCTATTGCATCAGGTCAAGGCGTGGTGGCGCTGGAGTCCACCATCATCAGCCACGGGCTGCCGACCGAGACGAGCGCCGCGACCGCGCGACAGATCGAGGACGCCGTACGGCGCGGGGGAGCGGTGCCCGCGACGATCGCGATCGTGGGCGGCACGGTCCACGTCGGGCTCGACGACGACCAGCTCGTCCAGGTCGCCGAGGGCGCGGACGTGGTGAAGACCAGCATCCGCGACCTGGGTCCGGTGCTCGCCAAGCGCCTGACCGGGGCCACGACGGTCGCGGCCACGTCGTACGTCGCCCACCGGTGCGGGCTGCGCGTCTTCGCGACCGGAGGGCTCGGCGGCGTGCACCGCGGCGCGCGCGAGTCCTGGGACGAGTCCGCCGACCTGCCCGCCCTCGCCTCGGTGCCGGTGACGGTCGTGTGCGCGGGCGTGAAGTCGATCCTGGACACCGCCGCGACGATGGAGCGGCTGGAGACGCTGTCCGTGCCGGTGCTGGGCTACCGCACCGACCGGATGCCCGGGTTCTACGTCCGCGACGCGGGCCTGCCCGGTGCCGTGGCGGGTCGACAGCGCCGACGAGGTCGCCGACGTGATGCGGGCCCGCGACGCGCTCGGGCTGACGCAGGGCCTGGTCCTCGCGCAGCCGGTCGGGACCGGGGACGAGATGGACGCCGGTCTGCACCAGCGGACCCTCGAGGACGGGCTCGCCGAGGTGGAGCGCCGCGGCATCGTCGGCAAGGACGTGACGCCGTTCCTGCTCGGCTGGTTCCACGAGCGCACCGGCGGGACCAGCCTGGCGGCCAACGTCGCGCTGGTGCTGGCCAACGCCTGGCTGGCCGCCCAGGTGGCGACCGCCTTCAGCGACCGGAAGTAGTGCGCCGGACCGGGAGCGCCTCACGGCGCGTGGCCGCTCGTAGCGGCTTATTTCGGGACCCGGGGCTGCCACGGCCCGGCGCACTCCCCATTGTACAAACGGGGCAAGCCCCGGCGGCGCAGGTCAGGCCAACCGGCCGTCGGTCTCCAGCCGCGCGGCGTGCTCCAGCTGCTCCGCGAGGGTGAGCAGCCGCGCCGCCGACAGGTCGGAGTCGTAGGACGACGAGCCGCCGGCGCCCTCGTGGGCGCGCCCGGCCGCCACCACCCGGGCGAACGCCGCGGCCCGGTAGAGCGTGTCGGCGAAGTCACCCTGCACCACCCCGCGCAGCACGTCGTCGGTGAGCAGCCGCACCTCGTCCGGTCCGGGCGGGTCGACCACGCCGGCCACGACCTCGTGCACCGGGGTGTGCCGCCGGCCCGCGTCGAACTCGCGGGCGGCGCCGGCCGGGTCGGCGTAGACCCAGGCGCGGAGCAGGTAGAGCCGCCACAGGCAGCCGGCCAGCGAGTCCGCAGGGGAGGCGGACCACAGGGCGGCGAGGGTGTCGAGGCCCTCGGTGTCGGCGAGGTGCACGACCCGGGCCACCACCTGCTCGTCGGAGGTGTCGTGGGCGCCCCGGACCAGCAGCGTGGCGCAGCGGTCGGCCGCCTCGGTGCGCAGGGCGGGGTCCACGTCGTCGGTGATCGCCTCGAAGCGCGAGGCTCCGGGCAGCATCGGCCGGTGGTGGCGGGGGCGGGAGGGCTCGGACATCGTCGCTCAGGCTACGACCGGATGCCTAGAGACGGGGTGGCGGCAGGGCGTCGGTGGCCTCGAGCACGTCCATGCCGGTGATCTGCAGCAGGTCCACGATGATCGACCGGATCTGGGCGAGCACGACGTCGGCGGACAGGTCCGCGACCCGCTCGACCTCGGAGGTGCCCACGCCCACGCGCAGCAGCGAGCGTCGTACGTCGCCCGTCGAGCCGGCCATCTCCCCGGCGGCGAGCTCGTCGGCCATCTCGTCGGCGACGCCGGCCAGGTCGACGCACAGCAGCAGGTAGGGGTGCGGGAGCGGGTGGTGGTGGTAGCTGGACAGCGCGACCCTCCGCACCAGCACCCGGGTGTTGCGCAGCGCCCGGTCGAGCGGCTCCACCAGCTCGACCATGCGGCGCACGTGGCCGACGTGCCGCCGCCGGAAGGGCGAGGACGCCAGCACCGAGAGGCCCTCGTCCGCCGCGTCCTGCAGCTCGCGGATCAGCCGGTCGGTGTTGCGGGCGTCCGCGAGCACCTGCAGGCCGCGCTCCACGTCCCCCTCCTCGGCGCTCTGCGCACCGGCCCGCAGCAGCTCCGCGATCCGGCGTACGACGAGGGAGGCCTGCTCGCGCGGACGCCGCAGCGGAGCCCGGGGCACCACGGCCGCGGCCACCAGCGCCACCGCCCCACCGATCAGGGCGTCGACCCAGCGGGTCAGGGCGTAGCCGGGCGCCGCCGCGAAGGTCACCACGACGATGCCCTGCACCGCGGCCTGGGTGACGAACAGGGTGCCGGCGTTGAGCAGCAGGGTGACCGTCATCGCCAGCGCGACCAGCACGCTGACCTGCCAGGCGCCGGTGCCGATCAGCAGCAGGAGCAGGTCGGCCAGGAACACCCCGATGGCGACGCCGATGGTGACCTCGGCCACCCGGCGCAGCCGCTGCCCGTAGGACGTGCCGAGGCAGACGACCGCGACGATCGGGGCGAAGAACGGCTTGGGGTGCCCGAACACGTCGTGGGCGAGGTACCACGCCACGCCGGCGGCGACCGAGCACTGGCCGATGTGCCAGGCCTTGCTGCGCAGCCGCGCCCGCCGGGCCCGGAAGGACACACGACCGCGGTCCCACATCCGGTCCAGCGGGCTCGCCTCGGTCACGGCCCGAAGGCTACGGGAGCCGGGCCGCCGCGTGCTGCAGGGCCGCGACCATCGGCTCCTGGCCCGGCTCGTAGTCGTAGTCCTGGCCGAGCAGCCGCATCGACACCATCGCGATGCGGGTGCCGACGACGGTCATGCCCTGGGCGTCGAAGTAGCCGTCGTCGGCGTTGCCCTTGGCGGGGTAGGTGAGGAGGTACCAGCCGCCGGTGCCGCCGCCGACGGACACGTCCTGCAGGTCGCCGACCTTGCCGCGGGCGGGCAGCCGGTCGGCGCACTGCTGGCGCCACGACCTCAGCACCGCGAAGGCACGGCGGGCCGTGGCCGTGTCGGGGAACTCCGCGACGAGCTCGCCGGCGGTGTCGCTGCCGGCCCCGGGGCCGGCCGGCACGAAGGTGCGGTGGGCGACGTCCGTGGCCCCGATCGACGTGATCGCGAAGCGCTGGCAGGTGCCGAACGGCGCGCGCGGCTCGCGGGTGCTGGTGGCGCCGGCCTTCCACCGGAACTCGTCGTTGAACCCCGGGACGTCCGCCGCGGCCAGCAGCCGGCCGCTCAGGGTGCCGGTCGCCGCTTCGGTGGTCGCCGTCTCGGTCGGGGTGGGCGCGGCCGTGGTCGTGGTCCCGGTGCTCTCGGCGGGCTCGGTCGGGGTGACCTTCTCGGTCGGCGTGGTCTCCGGTGCCGAGGCCGTCGTCGTCGACGACGCGGGCCGCTGGTTCGCGTCGGTCGTCGGCTGGCTGCAGCCGGCGAGGGCGAGCACGGCAAGGCTCGCCAGGGTCGCGGCGGCCACGGTCGGACGTGCCAGGGCACGGGTCGGGATCACGGGTTTCCTCACTGTCACGGGCTGGCCGGTCCAGCGTAGGGTTGGCGACTCCGAGTCGCCGACACCTGCGGGGGCGTGTCCCGATACGGTGTCCTGGGCCGTTCGCGGCCCCTCCAGCTCCCCACGACTCCCCGACGACCCAGGAGGACGCAGCGGTGTCCGCACGGCCCCGACGTGACCGTCGCACCCGCTTCGCCGGCCCGCTCACCGCCACCCTCCTCGTCGGGATGGTCGCGACCGCCTGCACCGGGACGTCCGGCCCGGGCCCGTCGCCGAGCCCGAGCCCCTCGTCGTCGCCGGCATCGGCGTCCAGCTCGGCCGGACCGGTGACGCTGCGCTTCGCGACGTACGGCGACCCGGGGGCGGTCGCGGCCTACCGGGAGATCGCGAAGAGCTACACGGCCGAGCACCCCGACGTGATCGTCAAGGTGGAGGCCGCGGCGGACGCCGTCACGTCCGCGGACCACGTGGACCGCGGCTTCGACGCGGGCACCCCGCCCGACCTGTTCCTGGCCCGGCAGACCGACCTGTCCTCGCTGATGGCCGACGACCGGGTCCAGCCCGTCGACGAGCTGCTCGAGCAGCGCGGCGTGCAGTTCGGCGACAACTTCCAGCGGATCGGGCTCGAGGCGTTCGCCGGCGACTCCGCGCTGCAGTGCATGCCCAACGAGGTGTCGCCCTACGTCGTCTACTACAACAAGCGGCTGGTCGTGCCGCGGACGTTCGGGCTGCCGGGGGAGGTCCCGCCGAGCCCGGAGCGCGGCTGGAGCTGGGACCAGTTCGTGGCCGCCGCGAAGAGCGCGTCCAAGGACGGCGTCAAGGGGCTCTACCTGCCGCCCAAGCTGAGCACCGTCATCCCGCTGGTGCGGTCGGCCGGCGAGGACGTGATGGACGACGACCGGCTGCCCACCACGTTGACCTTCGCCGACGACGCGACCCGGCCGGTGCTCGAGGAGATCCTCTCGGTCGCCCGCGACCCGGTGCTGACCCCCACCGCCCGGCAGCTCGCCCGCCAGGACGCGGTCACCCGCTTCGAGAACGGCAAGGTCGCGATGATGGTCGGCACCCGCAGCCTGGTGCCCCGGTTGCGCGAGAAGGCCGACCTGCACTTCGACGTGTTCCCGCTGCCGAGCCTCGGCCGGGCCCGCACGATCGCGGACATGACCGGCTACTGCGTGGCCAAGGGCACCGAGCACCTGCCGGAGGCCATCGACTTCCTGGCCTACGCCAGCGGGGACGAGGCGTCCAAGACCTTGGCGACGTCGGGGTCCGTGGTGCCCGCGAACCTGGCCGCGCTGCACTCCGCGGAGTTCCTCGACCCCAGCCGGTTCCCGCGCAACAGCCTGGTGTTCGACAGCGTGATCCGGCGGGCGGACCCGATGCCCGCGGCCCCGGGCTGGCGGGACGTGGTGAGCCAGACCCAGCCGTTGCTGGACCGGATGTTCTACTCGCCGGTGCTCGACCTGGACTCGCTGCTGCCCCGCATCGACGAGGTCTCCGCGGGACTGCTGGTGCCGCCGCCGACCCCGTCGGCCTCGCCGTCCTCCTGAGCCCTGAGGATCGCCTCGGTCAGCGGGTCGGCGGTCAGCCCGACCTGCCACGGCCGGGCGCCGAGCGCGGTCAGCCGCGCACCGACCGCGGCCCGCAGGTCCGCCCCGTCGCCGGCGACCGGCGGCTCCCACATCACGCGTCGGACGTAGTCGGGGGTGAGGAGGTTCTCCAGGGGCACGCGGTGCTCCTCCGAGAGCGCCTTCAGGGCCTCCCGGGCCAGGGTCAGCCGCGCCGCCGCGACCGGGTCACGGTCGGCCCACGCGCGGGGCGGCGGCGGTCCGTCGTACCGGGCGGCGACGGGGGGCAGCTGGTCGTCGGGCAGCGTGCGGGCCACGCGCAGCGCCTCGACCCACTGGCCGGCGTAGCGCTCGGCGCCGCGGCCGCGGAAGCCCCGCACCGCGAGCAGCGACGGCTTGTCGCGGGGCATCGCGTTGGCGGCCTCGACGATGGCGGAGTCCGGGATGATCCGGCCGGGGGTCACGTCGCGGCGGGCGGCGATCTCGTCGCGCGTCTCCCAGAGCTCGCGTACGGCGGCCAGCGCGCGGCGGCCGCGGGCGCGGTGCATGCCGGACGTGCGGCGCCACGGGTCCACGCGGGGACCGGGCGGCTCGGCGTTGACGAGGTGCTCGAACTCCTGGCGGGCCCAGTCGGCCTTGCCGGACTCCTCGAGCTCGAGGCCGAGCGCCTCCCGGAGCTCGACGAGCGCCTCCACGTCGAGGGCGGCGTACTCCAGCCACGGCTCCGGCAGCGGCCGCGTCGACCAGTCGACCGCGGAGTGCTCCTTGCGCAGGCTGCGTCCCACCACGGTCTCGACGAGGGTGGCCAGGCCGACGCGGGGGTAGCCGAGCAGCCGGCCCGCCAGCTCGGTGTCGAACAGGGTGGTCGGCCGCAGCCCGACCTCGGCGAGGCAGGACAGGTCCTGGGTGGCCGCGTGCAGGATCCACTCGGTGTCGCCGAGCGCCTCGTGCAGCGCGGAGAGGTCGTCGAACGCGATCGGGTCGACCAGCGCGGTGCCGGCGCCGACCCGGCGCAGCTGCACGAGGTAGGCGCGGGCGGAGTAGCGGTAGCCCGACGCGCGCTCGGCGTCGATCGCCACGGGACCCGTGCCGGCGCCGAAGGCCGCGACCACCTCGGCCAGCGACTCCTCGGTGTCGACCACCGGGGGCAGCCCGTCGCGCAGCTCGAGCAGGGGAGCGGGTTCGGGCGTCTGCTCCTCGACCTCCGCCTCGAGGGCCGAGGTGACGTCGGTCGTCTCGGTGTCCGGGTCCGCCATCAGCCTCGGCCGCGCTGTCCACGCCGGCTGGGCAGCGGCGCGACCCCGTCGGGCACCGGGGGCAGGCCGGAGGCGGTGCAGAGCAGCTCGCCCCAGGCCTCGACGTGCGGCTCCAGGTCGAGCAGGCCCGTCGGCAGCGGAGTCGTCCGGGTCCACGACCGGGGTCCACGACGCGCGGATCTCCAGCTGGGCGCTGGGCTCCTCGCCGTCCATGCTGCCGAAGCTCTCGGAGGAGACCTTGGTGACCGTGCCCGACGGGGCGAGGTAGGTGGCGCCGTGCGCGGCCAGCGCCTCGCTCAGCCAGGACCAGCCGACCTCGGCCAGCAGCGGGTCGTTGGCCATCTCGGGGTCGATGTCGGCGCGGGCGTAGGCCACGCACCGGAAGGTGCCCTCCCACGCGTCGTTGCCCGCCGGGTCGTGCAGCAGCACCAGCCGCCCGGTGCCGACGTCGTCGCCGTCGACCGTGACGTCGGCGGACAGGGCGGAGGCGTAGGGCGCGATGCGCTGGGGTGCGGGCATCTCCTCGCAGAAGACTTCCGGGCGCAGTCGAGCGGCGCGGAGCTGCGCTACTGCCAACCGGAACTCCTCCGGGAACGCAGAGGGGTCCACACGAGGCTCTTGACGTGCGGCCATGGGGTCAGACTAGGCCGGAACCCGGCGTGTCGGGTCCCGACACGCACTGTCGGCCGGTTCGGCGCGGGCTGAGAGGATGTCGCCGTGCCTGCTGCCTCTGCCACCGACCCCGCTGTCCACGACTCGGCGTTCCTCCGGGCGGCGCGATCCGAGCCCGTGCCGCACACCCCGGTGTGGTTCATGCGGCAGGCCGGCCGGTCGCTGCCGGAGTACCGCAAGCTCCGCGAGGGCGTGGCGATGCTGGAGTCCTGCATGCGGCCCGAGCTGGTCGTCGAGATCACCCTGCAGCCGGTGCGGAGGTACGGCGTCGACGCCGCGATCTTCTTCTCCGACATCGTGCTGCCGCTCAAGGCCGTCGGGGTCGACCTGGACATCAAGCCCGGGGTCGGGCCGGTCGTCGCGAAGCCGGTGGAGACCCTCGCCGACGTGGCGGCGATCCCGGACCTCACCCCCGACCACGTGCCGTTCATCACCGAGTCGGTGCAGACGCTGGTCCGCGAGCTCGGCGCGACGCCCCTGATCGGGTTCGCCGGCGCGCCGTTCACCGTCGCGTCGTACCTCGTCGAGGGCGGGCCGTCCAAGGAGCACGCCAAGACCAAGGCGATGATGTTCGGCGCCCCGGACGTGTGGGACGCGCTGATGCGCAAGATCGCCGGGATCTCCGCGGCCTACCTCGCCGTGCAGGTCGAGGCGGGCGCCTCCGCCGTGCAGCTCTTCGACTCCTGGGCGGGCGCGCTGTCCCCGGGCGACTACACCCGGCTGGTGATGCCGTACTCGGCGCAGGTGCTCGCGTCGGCCGGCGAGCTCGGCGTGCCGCGCATCCACTTCGGGGTCGGCACCGGCGAGCTGCTCGGGCTGATGGGTGAGGCCGGCGCCGACGTGGTGGGCGTCGACTGGCGCGTCCCGCTGGCAGATGGCGTACGACGGGCGGCCGGCCGGGCCGTGCAGGGCAACCTCGACCCGTCGCTGGTGTTCGCCCCCACCGAGCTGATGCTGGCCCGGGCCACCGAGATCGTCGAGGCCGGCCGCGCCGCTCCCGGCCACGTCTTCAACCTCGGCCACGGCGTGCTCCCGTCCACCGATCCCGACCAGCTCGCCCGCCTGACCGACCACGTCCACGCCCTCTGACGCCGACCCGTCACTCGTGCAGCACTTTTCGCGGCGTGTCGTCGCAGAGGTGACGGGTCGTCAGCGCCGACGGCCGCGCTTCAGCTCGGTGCCGAGGGCGTCGAGCCGCTGGTCCCAGAACCCGCGGAACTGCTCGAGCCAGTCGTCCACCCGTCGTACGCCGGTGGGGTCGACGGCGTAGAGCCGCCGGGTGCCCTCGGGACGCACGGTCGCGAAACCGTTCTCGCGGAGCACGCGCAGGTGCTGGGACACCGCCGGCTGCGAGATGCCGAACTCGCCGCCGACGACCTCGACCACCTCGCCGGAGGACCGCTCGCCGGCCACGAGCAGCTCGAGGATGCGACGCCGCACCGGGTCGCCGAGCACGTCGAAGGCGTGCACCTCAGGCGCCGGTGTAGAACGCGGTCGTCCGGTCCGCGGCCGCCCGCGCGGCGGCCTCGTCCTCGCCCGCCGCGACCGCGGCAGCGCCCCAGGCGTCGCTGCTGCCGGTCACGTAGGCGCGGCCGTCGTCGGACAGGGTCCACGCCATGAACGCCGCCGGGTCGACGGGCTCGCCGGACTCGAGGTGCAGCAGCAGCCCGCGCAGGCCGAGGTCCCAGCCGACCCCGACGGCACCGGGGCCGTACTCCGTCCAGCGCTCGTCGTCGACGTGCGCGACGTGCCGCAGCTCCAGCTCGGTGCCGCCGTCGACGGGGGACAGCGAGACCTCGACCCAGGAGACGTCGCCGCCGAACTCCCAGGTGACGGAGAAGGAGCGCGGCGGGTCGCAGGCCTCGACGACCCCACCGGCGTTGCCCTCGAGCTGGTAGTGGCCGCCGACCCGGAGGTCACCGGTGACCGGCAGGAACCACCGCGGGATGCGCTCGGCCGTCGTCACCGCGTCCCAGACGTCGGCCGGGTCGGACGGATAGGTGCGCCGCACGGTCAGGACGCGCGTCGGGCGACCGTCGCGCTCGCCGGTCTCCACCGCCCGGTCGGCGGCACCGATCTGGTCCAGGGGTCCTCGGGTCATGGACCGCACTATGCCGGGCTGCACTTATATTAGTCAAGAGTTCTAACTCTCGGCCGGAGCCACCGGGCCGCTGCACGCCGGCGGCGCAGCAGCGCCCGCACGCCGATCCACGTCGGCACCCCGAGCACCAGGCCCGCGACCAGGAAGGGCAGCAGGGCGCCGAGGACGGTCAGGCCGACGACGACGAAGTCGCCCAGGGCGTTCCAGCCGGCCTTGAGCCCGGAGAGGAAGCCGGCGTCCTCGAGCGCGTCCGGCGGCGGGACGTACTTGTCCGGCAGCGACAGGTTCAGCGTGATCGTGGACATCGACGTCTGGTCGGAGAGGTAGGCCTGCTGGGCCTTGAGCGACTGGAGCTCCGACTGCCGGGCGGTGATCTTCTCCTCGTAGTCGAGCAGGTCCTTCACGTCCTTGGCGCTGCGCTGGTAGCGCTGCAGGTTGTCGAGGCTGGTCTGCAGCGTCTGCACCCGCTCGTCGATGTCGATGACCTGCGTGGTCACGTCCTTGGCGCTGGCGTCCGAGGTCTTGAGCCTGCCCATCCCCATCAGCGCCTTCTTGGCCACGTCGAACTTGTCGACCGGCACCCGCAGCACCAGCGTCGACTGCTCGACGTGGCCCTTGCGGTCGTTGGAGGTCTGCTCGGTGTCGATGCTGCCGCCGAGCGCGGCTCATCAGGTCGTCGACCTCGCCGCGCACCTTCTCGAGGTCCTTCGACGTGAGCGTCACCTCGCCGGTCATGATCACCGACTTCGTCTTCACGACCGTGCGTGCGGCGCCCGGCGCCGCCTTGTCGACGCTGTCCAGGCTGCCCTCCGACGACGCGCTGACCCGCGTCGCCGGCGGCAGGCGCGGGCGCCACCATGTCCGCGCTGCCGCCGGCGCTCGAGTCGTTGCCGCCACCACCGCTGCACGCCGTGAGCGACCCCAGCGCGACGAGCACGCCCGCCGCGACCAGGTGCCTGATCTTCGTTGTCCCCATGGCGAGTCCCCGTTCGTGGGTGGCGACGCAGCACGTCGCTCGAGTGTCACTGTGACGCAGTCCGCACCCCCTCGGTTCCACCCCGGTGGCGACCGTGACCAGGTCTTTGCCAACCTGTGACCTGTGACCTCCTCCCGTTCCCGTGCCGTGACCGCGCCGCCGCGGGTCGTCGTGGTCGGCGCGGGGATCGCCGGCCTGGCCGCGGCGGCGCGCGATCCGTCGTACGGCGCCGGGGGTGGAGGTCGTGGTGCTGGAGGCCGCCCCGGCCGTCGGCGGCAAGCTCGCGCGCGCCGAGGTCGGGGGAGTGACCGTCGACGTCGGGGCCGAGGCGATGCTCAACCGCAGGCCCGAGGCCGTCGCCCTGGCCCGCGCCTCCGGCCTGGCCGACCGGGTCGTGCACCCGGCCACCACCACCGCGAACATCTGGTCGCGCGGGCGGCTCCGGCCCATGCCCCGCACGTTGATGGGCGTGCCGGCCGACGCGCGCGCGCTCACCGAGAGCGGCGTCATCTCCGCGTCGGGGCTGGCCCGCGTCGCCCTCGAGCGTGGCCTGCCCGCCACCCACCTCGACGGCCAGGACGTCAGCGTCGGCTGGCTGGTCGAGGAGCGGTTCGGCACGGAGGTCGTCGACCGGCTCGTCGAGCCGCTGCTCGGCGGCGTCTACGCCGGGCACGCCCGCGAGATCTCCGCGCGCGCCGCGGTGCCGCAGGTCGTCGCCCTGCTGGAGCGCGACCGGTCGATGATGAAGGCGGCCGCGCCAGGCCCTGCAGGCCGACCTCCGACGTGCCGGTCTTCGCCGGGCTCGTCGGCGGCATCGGCCAGCTGCCGCAGGCGGTCGTCGCGCCGGCGGGCCTCGACGTGCGCACCGGTGCCACCGTGCGCGACCTGGCCCGCGCCGCCGAGGGCGGCTGGAACCTCGTCGTCGGCTCCGACCCGCGACGCCGAGGTGCTGCACGCCGACGCGGTGGTGCTCGCGACCCCGGCCGCCGCGACCAGCCGGCTGCTGGCCGACGTCGTGCCGGACGCCGCGCTGGAGCTGGCTCGGATCGAGTACGCCTCGATGGCGGTCGTCACCCTCGCCTTCCGGACGCGCGACTTCCCCGAGACCGCAGGGATCGGGGTTCCTGGTGCCGCCGGTCGACAGGCGCGTCGGTCAAGGCGTCGACCTTCTCGTTCGCCAAGTGGGACTGGGTGCGCGCGCGCGGGCGAGGCCGACGGCGTCGTGCTGCTGCGCGTGCTCGATCGGGCGGCACCGCGAGGAGCAGCTCCTCCAGCGTCGACGACGACGAGCTCGTCGCAGCTCGCGCTGGCGGACCTCGCGCGACGCGATCGGGCTCTGCCGTGCGACCGGTCGACACCGCACGTGCAGCGCTGGGGCGGCGCGCTGCCGCAGTACGCCGTCGGCCACCTCGACCGGGTCCGGCCATCCGGGCCACGGCGGTCGCGGCCGCCGCGGGCTCGCGGTCTGCGGCGCGGCGTACGACGGGCTGGGGATCCCGGCCTGCATCGCCTCCGCGGAGATCGCGGCCGACCCAGGTCCTCGGCGGCCTTGGCCGGGACCGGGAGCAATGAGCCCATGACCGAGACAATGAGGCATGACCGAGCAAGCGCCCGAACCAGGGCAAGATCGCCAAGGACCTCAACGACACCATCCGCTACACGATGTGGTCGGTGTTCCAGCTGCGCGACGTGCTCGGCGAGCGCGACCGGGCGAGCGAGGCCGCGCGAGGTCGAGAAGCTCGTTCGACGAGCTCGGCGCGCCGACGTGACGGTGCGCGGGCTCTACGACGTCGTCCGGCCTCCGGGCCGACGCCGACCTGATGGTCTGGTGGCACGCCGCGATCGTCCGACGACCTGCAGGAGGCCTACCACCGCTTCCGTCGCACCGACGTTCGGCGCCGCGCCTCGACCCGGTGTGGTCGCAGATGGCGCTGCACCGCCCGGCGGAGTTCAACCGAGCCACATCCCGGCGTTCCTGGCCGACGAGGAGCCGCGCGCCTACGTGTGCGTCTACCCGTTCGTGCGCTCCTACGAGTGGTACCTGCTCCTCGACGAGCGAGCGCCGCGCGCTGCTCGCCGAGCACGGGCAGATGGCGCGCGACTACCCGGACGTGCGCGCCAACACCGTCTCGTCGTTCGCGCTCGGCGACTACGAGTGGATGCTCGCGTTCGAGGCCGACGAGCTCGACCGGATCGTCGACCTGATGCGGCACCTGCGCGGCTCCGGAGACCCGGCGCCACGTCCGCGAGGAGGTGCCGTTCTACACCGGCCGGCGCCGCACGGTGGCCGACCGCTGGTCGCCGACCTGCCCTAGGTTCGAGAGCCTCAGGCCGAGTCTCGACCGTGCCGGCTCCAGCGTCAGGCTGATCGAGTTGATGCAGTAGCGCTGGTCGGTCGGGGTGTCGTAGCCCTCGCCCTCGAAGACGTGGCCCGAGGTGCGAGCCGCAGCTGGCGCAGCGGACCTCGACGCGCTTCATGCCCATCGTGGTGTCCTCGATGTACTCGACCCGGTCCTCGGCCAGCGGCGCGTAGAACGACGGCCACCCGCAGTGCGAGTCGAACTTCGTCGTCGGACCGGAACAGCTCGGCCTGGCAGGCGCGGCAGCGGTAGACGCCCTCGGTCTTGGTGTCGGTGTACTCACCGGTGAACGCGCGCTCGGTGCCGGCCTTGCGCAGCACGTGGTACTCCGTCGCGCGAGAGCTGCTCGCGCCACTGCTCGTCGGTCTTCTCCACCGCGTATCCCATGCCTCCAGCGGTACTTTCCGGGCCCAATCGTCGGATAGAGTCACCGCATGCCAGCCAAGCCCGCGGCCGAGGTCCAGGCCGGGGACGCGTCGTCCGCGTGTCCAGCCCCGACCGGGTGATCTACGAGGCGACCGCGCACGGCCGCCGAGGTCACCAAGCTCGAGGTGGTCGAGTACTACGTCGTCGTCGGCGACGGCATCCTGCGCGCGCTGCGCGAGCCGGCCGACCGCCCTGGAGCGCTGGCCCAAGGGCGTCCGCGAGGGCATGCGGCTGAGCCACGCGGACCAACGACCGACGACGCCGACGCGTTCTACCCGAAGCGGGTGCCCAAGGGCGCGCCCGACTACGTCGAGACCGTCGACGTCACGTTCCCGTCGGGACGCACCGCCGACGAGATCTGCCCGACCGAGATCGCGGTCGCCGGTCGCCTGGGCCGCGCACATGGGCACGATCACCTTCCACCCCTGGCCGGTACGCGCGACCGACGTCGACCACCCCGACGAGCTGCGCATCGACCTCGACCCGCAGCCGGGTCGACCGGCTTCGCCGACGCGGCCCGCGTCGCGCGGGTGGCCCGCGACCTGCTCGACGGAGCTCGGTCTGGTCGGCTTCCCCAAGACCAGCGGCAACCGCGGCGTGCACGTCTACGTCCGCATCGAGCCGCGCTGGGACTTCGTCGACGTACGCCACGCCGCCATCGCCTTCGGGCGCGAGCTCGAGCGGCGCACGCACGGCGTGACCACCACCTGGTGGAAGGAGGAGCGCGGCGACGAACGATCTTCGTCGACTACAACCAGAACTCCCGCGACCGCACGATCGCCAGTCGGCCTACTCCTGCGACCCAAGCCGGGCGCGCCGGTCTCCACGCCGGTGGAGTGGGACGAGCTCGCGGACGTCGACGCCGCGGACCGCTCAACCTCACACGGTGCCGGAGCGGTTCGCCGAGCGCGGCGACGCGCATGGCCGCCATCGACGACACCCTCGGCGACCTGACGCCGCTGCTGCGATGTACGACGAGACAGCGGCTCGGTGCTGACGACCTGAACTACCCGCCCGACTACCCCAAGATGCCGGGCGAGCCGCCCCGCGTGCAGCCCAGCAAGAAGGTCGCCGCGCACTGGGACGAGCACGGCAACCCGGTCGAGCAGCCCTAGGAGTGCGCTCCGGTCGGCGTGGGCGACGGGATCGGTGTCCGGCGACGTCGCAGCGGCAGGCGCCGTGCGCGGCGCAGCAGGAGTGGATGCCGAGCGTGCACGGCGTGCAGGTCGCGACCGTGGCCGTCAGCAGGTGCGGCTCGTGAGTCTGTTGCATGCGGGGCCCCCCTCGTGAAGCCACCCGGCGCCCCCCGGCACCGCCACCTCCAGTCTGGGCAGCCGGCCACAGGTCGGCAATGGCCCGGTCGGGCGTGTTCGACCGGCCCCTCTGGAGGGGTAGCCTCGTCCCGCCTTGTCCTCGGGAACAGAAGGAGCGACGTCATGAGCATCCGGACGATCGTGATGGCGGCCGACACTCCACCGCCGCTGTCCGACGTGGGGAACACCCAGCTGATCCTCGCGGCGGTGCTGGCCATCGCCACGGTGGTGCTGCTCATCGTGTGGGCGAAGTTCCACCCGATGCTCGGCCTGATCCTCGGCACCGCCGTCCTGGCGGCCGTCGCCGAGGTGCCACCCGGGGACGCCCTCGCCGCCTTCGTGACCGGCTTCGGTGCGACCTTCGGGACGGTGGGTCTGCTGATCGCCCTCGGCGCCATGCTCGGGAAGCTGCTCGCCGACTCGGGCGGCGCGAACCGGATCGTGGACACGGTCGTGGAGCGGGTCGGGCCGAAACGGCTGCCCTGGGCGATGGCCGGGATCGCAGCGATCATCGGGCTGCCGATGTTCTTCGAGATCGGGGTCGTGATCCTGGTGCCGATCGTGGTGCTGGTCGCGCGCAAGACCGGGATCCGGCTGATGCTGGTGGGTATCCCCGCGCTGGCCGGCCTCTCGATCCTGCACGGCCTGGTGCCGCCGCACCCCGGACCGATCACCGCGATCGAGTTCCTGCACGCCGACCTCGGCTACACGCTGCTGTTCGGCCTGATCGTCGCGGTGCCCACCCTGGTGATCGCCGGACCGCTGCTCGCCCCGCTCGTCGACAAGTGGGTCCCCGTGTACGCGACGGCGCCCGGCGTCGCCGCGCGCACGGCTGCTCCCGCGGTGCCGGGGCCGGTGCCGCCGACCGGCCCGACGACCGGGACGACCTGGACGACGGCACCCGCCGTGCGCCCGGCGTGACGCGCTCGCCGTCGTTCGCCGCCGCCATCGTGAGCATCGTCCTGCCGGTCGTGCTGATGCTGATCCGGGCCGTCGGGGAGCTCACCCTCGACGACGGCTCGTCCGCCCGCACCTTCCTGGACTTCGTCGGCGACCCGACCATCGCGCTGCTGGTCGGCGTGCTGGTGGCGATGTACGCCGTCGGCCACACGTCGGGCATGAACCGCGCGCAGATCAACAACTCGCTCGGCTCGGGCCTGCCCGCCATCGCCTCGATCATGCTGATCGTGGCCAGCGGCGGCGGGTTCAAGACCGTGCTCTCCACCTCGGGGGTGGCCCAGGTGATCGCCGACGCCGCCCAGGGCTCGCACATCTCCGTGCTGCTGCTCGGCTGGCTGATCGCGGTCGGCATCCGGTTGGCGACGGGCTCGGCCACGGTCGCGACCGTCACCGCGGCCGGCATCGTCGCACCGCTCGGCCAGACCCTCGACGCCCAGCACCTCTCCCTGCTGGTGCTCGCCATCGGCGCCGGGTCGCTGTTCTTCAGCCACGTCAACGACGCGGGCTTCTGGCTGGTCAAGGAGTACTTCGGCCTGACCGTCGGGCAGACGATCAAGTCCTGGTCGGTGATGGAGACGGTCATCTCCGTGATGGGACTGGTGTTCGTGCTGATCCTCGGGGCCATCGTGTGACCGACTTCCCGGAGCCACGGGGGGACACCTCCGACAGCGGCGAGCTGTTCGCGCGCTACCTCGCGTTCTACCGCGAGACGGTGCTGCGCAAGCTCGCGTCGCTGTCGGAGCGCGACCTCCGGGTCAGCCGGCTGCCGTCGGGCTGGACGCCGATCGAGCTCGTGGTCCACCTCGCCTACATGGAGCGCCGGTGGTTCGTGTGGGGCTTCCTCGGCGAGCACGTCGAGGACCCGTGGGGCGACGACGTCGACGACCGCTGGCACGCGCCGGCCGACCTGTCCGTCGTACAGGCGGGGGAGCGGCTGCGCGAGGTCGGACGTCGTACGACGGAGGTGCTGGCCGGCCACGCCCTGGACGAGGTCGCCCCACCCGGCCCGCGCTTCGAGGGCGGCGAGCCCGCCACGCTGGCGTGGATCTGCTTCCACGTGCTGCAGGAGTACGCCCGGCACGCCGGGCACCTCGACGTCGCCGTCGAGCTCGCCGGGGGAGACCTCGGCGAGTAGGGCTCAGCGACCCGCGAGCGCCTCGGCCACCTTGGCCAGGAACTCGTCGAGGTTGAAGGGCTTCTCGAGGAACTCGTAGTGCCCGTCGGCGGGGATCAGCCCGACGGTGCGGGCGGTGTAGCCGGACAGCAGCAGCACCGGCAGGGCCGCGTCGCGCGCCCGCAGCGTCTCGGCCAGCTGCGGGCCCGACAGGCCCGGCATCATCACGTCGCTGACCAGGAGGTCGACCGTGCCGTCGCCGAGAGCCTCCAGGGCCTCCTCGGCGGAAGCGGCGGCCAGGACCTGGTAGCCGGCCTCGGTGAGCTTCTCCTCGAGCGGCTCCCGGAGCAGGTCGGCGTCCTCGACCAGCAGGACGCGCTGCCCGTGCGCGCCCTCGGCGACGCCGCTCGCGACCTCCGGCTGGGGCACCGGCCCCTGGTCCTCGACCCCCGGGAGGTGCAGGCGCACCGTCGTCCCCTGTCCCGGCTCGGAGTAGATCGACGCGACCCCGCCGATCTGGCGGCAGATGCCGTAGACGGTGGCCAGCCCGAACCCCGTGCCCTCGCCGCGCGCCTTGGTCGTGAACAGCGGCTCGAACGCGCGGTCCCGCACCTCGGGGGGCATGCCGGTCCCGTCGTCGCTCACCGCGACCCGGACGTAGCGGCCGGGCGCCAGCGTGGGCGGAGCGGTGGTCACGTGACCGTTGACCACCTCGTTGGCCGTCTCGACGGTGATGCGGCCACCCTCGGGCAGCGCGTCGCGGGCGTTGATGACGAGGTTCATCAGCATCTGCTCCACCAGGGTGGCGTCGACCGGCACCGACCACAGGTCGGGGTCGAGGTGCGTCCGGACGGTCACGTTGGCCGGCAGGGTGCGGGACAGCAGGTCGCCCAGCGACTCGAAGACCTGGTTGACGTCGGCGACCTCGCTGCCGGCGGGTGTCGCGCTGGAGAAGGTCAGCAGCTTGCGGGTCAGCGCGGCCGCCCGCCGGGCGACGTCGATGATGCGGTCGATGTCGGCCCGGACCCGCGGGTCGTCCGTGCGCTCGCGGGCCAGCCCGGCGTAGGACAGCACCACCGCGAGCAGGTTGTTGAAGTCGTGCGCGATGCCGCCGGCGAGCTGGCCGAGGCTGTCGAGGCGGTCGGCCTGGACGACCCGCCTGGCCAGCCGGTCGCGGTCGGCCTCGACCTCCTGGAGCTCGGACCGGTCGCTGGCCACGACGGTCACGCCCACCACGTGCCCGTCGGCGTCGCGGAGGGGGAACGCGCTCGCGAGCACGGCGACCGGGGTCGTGTCCCCGCGCTGCCACTCGGCGGCGTAGTCGTCGGTGCTGCGCCCCGCCTCGGCGCGGTCGCGGAGCCGGTCCAGCTCGCCGGGCGACGTCGTCGGGACGATCTCGTGGACGTCGGCGCCGATCGCCCGGTCGGCCGGGAGACCCAGCAGCCGCACGGCCTCCCCGTTCCAGGCGGTGACCCGTCCGTCCAGGCCGAACGAGAAGGTCGCGGCCCGCGCCTGCTCGACGATGGAGATCAGCCACGACGCGCGCTCCTCCACCGCGCTGCGTCGACCCGCGACGAACGTGGCGATGGCCGTCGCCACGCACAGGCCCAGCAGCGCGATCGCGTAGTCCTCGGTCAGGACCACGCCGCTCCCCAGCGCCAGGGCCAGCCCGGCGAGGAGTCCGGTGGCGCCGACCCACATCACCTGGCGGCGGGTGCCTCCCGCGGCCGCGAGGCACGGCGACGCCGTGAACAGGTCGGCCAGCGCGGCGTCGTACCCACCGATCAGGTCCACCACCGTGACGACCAGGACCAGCAGGTAGGCCAGCCCGACGGGCGAGGTCAGCCGCTGCCGGGCGGCTCCTCCACGGACACCGACGGACGCCTCCACGAAGCTCGCCACCCCCGGTCTCGGAAAACCCCTCCCATAGGGGACCCGCTCCGGTCCACGACGTCAAGGGCCTGAACCGATGGGCCGCCCGGGACGTACCCCTCCGTAGAGCCCTGGCGTCGCTCGGCGCCCGGAGATCGGAGAAGGCCATGAACATGCGACTCGTGACGGCGGCAGCGGTGCTGGTCTCGGCGGCCGTCCACCTCTACCTGTGGTTCGACGTCTTCAGCGGCGAGGAGGTGATCGGTCCGGCGTTCCTGCTCAACGCGGCGGGCGGTCTGGTCATCGCGGTGCTCCTGGTGCGGTGGCGGCACTGGGTGCCGGCGTTCCTGGCGCTCGGCTTCGGGGTCTCGACCCTCGGGGCGTTCGTCGTGGCCGCGACCGTCGGACTGTTCGGCGTGCACGAGCACTGGGTGGGCTGGCCGGTGTGGACCGCCGCCATCAGCGAGGTGGTCGCGATCGTCGGCGGCGCGGTCCTGCTGGTCCGCACGGTGCCGGCCGGGTCACGCCGTCAGCTCCAGCACCCGTCGGCCGCTCGTGGTGCGCACCTCCACTGACGCGATGTCCGCGCTGCGGCACGGACGTGGCCGCGGCCAGCCGCATCGTCCGGCCGTCGATCGCGCGTCCAGGTGCCGACCTGCTCGCTGCGACCGTCCCGGGTGCGTCACCACCAGGACGTACGTCGCGGCGTGGGGCAGCTCGTACTGGTCCGGGCGCGGGGCGTAGGTGCAGACCAGGTCCAGGCGGGTGCCCCACGCGACCGGGTCGAGCGCGACCGTGGCCCGGACCGGGGCGCCGCCGAGGGGGACCATGGTGCGGCCGGCCGGAGGGGTCGCCGTGGCGGCCGGCGCCGCCGTCTGCGACGTCCCGCCCGAGAGCGAGCT
This sequence comes from uncultured Actinomycetota bacterium, assembly GCA_963778095.1. GTDB lineage: Bacteria > Actinomycetota > Actinomycetes > Propionibacteriales > Nocardioidaceae > Nocardioides_B. Next base: position 112,543 of record CAVZTB010000002.1, read on the forward strand.
CGCGACCACCACCGGCACGACCCCGGCGACCACCAGGGCCGCGGCCGCGACGGCTCCGGTGAGGACGGCGCGACGCCGGTGCGTCCGTCGTACGTCGGCGACGAGGCGGGGGAGCAGGGTGTCGGGCACCGGCTCGGCACCGGGCGGGGCCTCGAGGACGCTCGCGTCGACCCGGGCCAGCAGCCCGGGGAGACCGGCCAGCCGGCGTACCGCGGCCGAGCAGTCGGGGCAGCCGGCGAGGTGCTCCTCGAACGCCCTCCGCTCGGACGAGGACAGGGCACCGAGGACGTAGGCGCCGTCCTCGTGCGAGAAGTCGCAGCTCATGCGGTCACCCCCATCTCCTCGAGCGCGAGCCGCAGGGCGCGGAGCGCGTAGTGCGTGCGGGACTTGACCGTGCCCTCGGGCACGCCGAGGTGCCGGGCGGCCTCGGCCACCGGCAGCCCGCGGTAGTAGCAGTCGAGCAGGACCGCGCGATGCTCCTCGGACAGCTTGGTGAGCGCGTCGGCGACCACCCACGACTGCAGCAGCCGGTCGGTGCGGTCACCCTCGACGGGCTCCGGCACGTCGGCGACGGTCAGCTCGGCGCGGGAGCGCCGGGTGCGCCACTCGTCGATCACGATGTTGCGGGCGACGGTGAACAGCCAGGCCCGCACCGCGGCCTCGGGCCGGTCGAGCACGGAGCGGTTGCGCCAGGCCCGCAGCAGGGTCTCCTGCGCGACGTCCTCGGCGCGGCGCCCGGTCCTGGCCGGTGAGGCTCAGGCAGTAGCGCCACAGCGCAGCGGCGTGCTCGTCGTGGAGCTGCTGCATGAGATCGACCTCGTGGTCGGGCATCTGACCTCCCGCCTATGACACGGGGAAACGGTCCCGGAGGTTCAGTCTGGCTCGTCACGGCCCGAAAGCGGACAGGAACCGGTCACGGAACGCGTCCATCCGCCAGACCGGCGCGTCGGGGGACGGGTGCAGCCCCGGCTGCCAGCCCCACCCGTCGATGCGGCGCAGCACGGCCGGGTCCTTGGCCACCACGGTCACGGGGACGTCGTGGTCGGCGCCGGACCCGGAGACGACCGGGGCGGGCTGGTGGTCGCCGAGGAACACCAGCACGGTCTTGTCGTCGCCGTAGTGCTCGAGGAAGGTCACCAGGGCCGAGAGGGAGTACTCGATCGACTGCCCGTAGGCGGCCCGGACCCGTGACGGTGAGCGCCAGATGACCGTCTTGGAGGGCGCCTGCTCCGGCATCCCGTCGAACACGGAGCCGTCGCCCACCGCGGCCTGGTCGACCAGGTGCGGGGTCCGCGACCACGGCGCGTGGCTGGTGATCAGGTCGATCTCCGCCATCACCGGGCGGCGGGAGGTCCGGGCCAGCTCCAGGCGGTGGAACGCGTCGAGGGTGTACTGGTCGGGCATGGTCGGGTAGCCGAACCGCGGACCCCGGTAGCCCACGTTGCGCGAGTCGTAGAGCTGGTCGTAGTGGTAGAACGCGCCCTGCGGCCAGTCGTGCGTGTTGGCCGGCACGTCGCTGACCGTGCGCCAGCCCGCGCGTCCGAAGGCCTGGCTGAGCGTGAACCGCGGGCTGGTCATCAGCACGTCGTACCGCTGCTGGCTGTCGACCCACAGCCCGGACTGCAGCGTCGAGTGCGCCAGCCAGCTGATCGCGCCGAAGGTCGGCGAGGTGAGGAAGGCGCTGCGCGACCCGAAGCCGGCCGCGTCGAGCCGCCGGGTGCCGTCGTCGAGGACCCGGTCGACGCCGGGTGCCATGGTCGAGTCCTGGACGGCGACCCGGCCGTAGCTCTCGACGAACACGAAGAGCACGTCCTTGCCGCGCAGCCCGGTGAGCAGCTCGCCCGCCGGCGTACGACGGAGGGGGTCGGCCTGCGCGGCCCGGGCGAAGGCCCGCTGGTCGCGGAGCTCGGAGGGGATCCGGGCCACCTGTCCGTAGGCGTACTCCGACGTCGCCGCGGAGGCGACCGGCACGCCGTCGGCGGCGTGCACGCCGAGGACCAGGCAGAGCGCCCAGGCGGTGCCGGCGGCGACCAGGGCCCGCAGCGTCCACCGGCGGTGCCGCACGGCGACGCGGGTCAGCCGCAGCACGGCCCAGGGCATGAGCACCAGCAGCGCGACCACCGCCAGGGCAGCGAGGACCACCGCGCCGACCGCCGCGGCCCGGCCCAGGGAGTCGTCGACCAGCCCGACGGCCGAGCCCAGGTAGCGCCAGTCGATGACCGAGTCGAAGGGCCGGTTGAGCGCCGCGTAGAAGCCCAGGTCGAGCACCTTGACGATCGTCAGCACCCCGAGCACGACCCCGAGCGCCACGGCCGTGACCCGCGCCGCCCGCGCCGGGAGCACGAGCACCAGCAGGGCGACCACCAGCACCTCGAGCGGCAGCCGCACGAACGCCGACGGGCTCATCAGCGGCAGCTGGTCCGGGGCGGTGAGCCCGCACCAGACCAGCACCGCGGCGAGCACGGTCAGCGCAGCGGCCAGCAGCCTGCGGGTCCTCATGGCGCCGCACCGACCGGGACGGCCGCCGGGACGGGACGGTGGGAGCGCAGCCACCACACCTGGTGGCCGAACGACTCCGCGAGCAGGACCAGGGCGCCGACGAGCAGCGCCACCGTCCAGCCCGAGGGGAGGACACCGGCGGCCGCGACGGTGAGCACCACCCCCTGCACCGCGGCGACGATCTTGGCCCAGGGTCGTGGCGGCACCGCCTCCCGCAGCCACGGCCACAGCCGGGCCGCGAGCCACAGGGCGTAGCGGGCCAGCCCGATGAGCAGCACCCACGGCCCGACGTCCTGGGCGACGTACACGCTCAGCACGAGGATCAGGAACGCGTCGACCTCCATGTCGAACGCGGCACCGAACCGCGACACCGTGCCGGGTGCGCCGGGCCACCTCGCCGTCGGCGCGGTCCAGCACGAGGGCGAGGGACGCCAGCCCGACGACCGCCGGCGACGTCGGGGTGCGCGTCGAGCACCAGGGCCAGCACCCCGCCGGCCAGCACCGCCCGCACCAGCGTCACGCGGTCCGCGGGGCCGAGCCGGTCCTGCTCGTGGCGCGCCAGGGCGACCCGCACGGCGACGCAGGTCACGGCCCCGCAGGCCAGCCCCGCCGCCCAGCCGAGGGCCCCGAGCCCGCTCGTCCCGGAGAGGACCGCGAGCAGCACGACCTGCGCGAGCAGGCCGAGGAGCAAGTCTCGTTGAACCTTCTGCACCCGGGCTCCGTTCATGGGGACAGCAGGTAGTACGGACAGGTGGCGGTCCCGGTTCAACGGGGTCCGGGTGGGAAGGGCGGATGGAGACAGAGGCACGGGCGTTCTGGGTGCGGGAGCCCGGCGCCGGCGAGATCCGGCGCGAGGTGCTCGCGCGCCCCGGACCGGGGCAGGCGCTGGTGCGCACGCTGCGCTCGGGGGTCAGCCGCGGCACGGAGTCGCTGGTGTTCCGGGGCCGGGTGCCCGCGAGCCAGTACGCCGTGATGCGCGCGCCGTTCCAGGCCGGCGAGCTCCCCGGCCCGGTGAAGTACGGCTACCTCAGCGTCGGGGTCGTCGAGGAGGGCCCGGCGGCGCTGCTCGGGCGGGCGGTGTTCTGCCTCTACCCCCACCAGACCGCGTACGTCGTCCCGGTCGAGGCCCTGACCCTGGTGCCCGACGACGTGCCGCCGGAGCGGGCCGTCCTCGCCGGCACCGTCGAGACCGCCGTCAACGCCCTGTGGGACGCGGCCCCGCTCGTCGGTGACCGGGTCACGGTCGTCGGCGCCGGCATGGTCGGCTGCTGCGTCGCCCGGCTGCTCGCCCGGATGCCCGGGGTCGAGGTGACCCTCGTGGACGTCGACGGCTCACGGTCCGCGGTCGCCACCGCGCTGGGCGCCGACTTCGCCTCGCCGGACGACGCCGCCGACGGGCGCGACCTGGTCGTGCACACCACCGCGACGTCGGCCGGCCTGCAGCTGTCGCTCGACCTGCTCGCGCCGGAGGCGACGGTGCTCGAGCTCAGCTGGTACGGCGACGCGCAGACCACGGTCTCCCTCGGCGGGACGTTCCACTCCGGGCGGTTGGCGGTCCGGGCCAGCCAGGTCGGCTCCGTGGCGGCAGCGCGGCGCGGTCGTCGTACGACGCGGGACCGGCTGGTCCTCGCGCTGGACCTGCTCCGCGACCCGGCGTACGACGTGCTGCTGACCGGCGAGTCCCGGTTCGACGACCTGCCCGAGGTGATGCCGCGGCTGGCCGACGGGGACCTGCCCGCGCTCTGCCACTCGATCGACTACGGGACGGGGTGACGGCGTTGTTCAGCGTGACGGTCCGCGACCACATGATGGTCGCCCACAGCCTGCGGGGCGAGGTCTTCGGACCGGCGCAGCGGCTGCACGGCGCGACCTTCGTGGTCGACGCCACCTTCCGGGCCGAGCAGCTCGACGCCGACGGCATCGTCGTCGACATCGGGAAGGCCACCGAGGCGCTCCACGAGATCGTCGGCGCGCTGTCCTACCGCAACCTCGACGAGGACCCGTCGCTCGCCGGGCTGAACACCACGACCGAGGTGCTCGCGCGGGTGGTCGCGGACCGACTGGTGGAGCGCGTGCACGCGGGCGCCCTCGGCGACGGGGCTCGCCGGCTCGCGGCCGTCGCGGTGACCCTGCACGAGTCGCACGTCGCGTCGGCCGGCTACGAGCGGGCCCCATGAGCACGCTGCACGCGGTGGTCCCCGACGGGCTCGACGACCCGGCCCGCCCGAGCGGCGGCAACACCTACGACCGGCGGGTCCTCGACGGGCTCCGGTCCGCGGGCTGGTCGGTGCACGAGCACGCCGTGCCCGGTGAACCGCTCGGCGCCGTGCTGGCCGGCCTGCCCGACGGCGCCCTGCTCCTGGTGGACGGGCTGGTCGCCTCGGCGGCCCCCGAGGTGCTGGCGCAGGCCGCCGCACGGGTCCGGCTCGTCGTGCTCGCCCACCAGCCGTCCGGACCGCCTGCGCTGCTCGCGGCCGCGTCCGCCGTGCTCACGACCAGCGGCTGGACCCGGCGGCGGTTGCTGCAGCACCACGGCCTGTGCCCGGAGCGGGTGCACGTGGCCGAACCCGGGGTCCGCGCCGCGACGCTCGCGCCGGGGACGCCGTCCGGCGGCGGGCTGCTGTGCGTGGCCGCGGTGATCCCTCCCAAGGGCCACGACCTGCTGCTGTCGGCGCTCGCGCAGGTCCCCGAGCCGCCCTGGCGGTGCACGATGGCCGGCTCCCTCGACCGCGACCCGGACCATGTCGCCGGGCTGCGGCGCCGGGCGACCGGGGACGGCCTCGACGGGCGCGTCACGTGGGCCGGGCCGCTCGTCGGGGACGCGCTGGCCGAGGCCTACGCGTCGGCCGACCTGCTGGTGCTGCCGACGCGGGAGGAGAGCTACGGGATGGTGGTGACCGAGGCCCTCGCCCGTGGCCTGCCGGTGCTCGCGACCACGGTCGGCGGCGTGCCCGAGGCCCTGGGGGTGCTGCCCGACGGGCGTCGGCCCGGGATGCTGGTCCCGCCCGACGACGCCGACGCGCTCCGCGACGCGCTGCACCGCTGGCTGACGGAGCCCGGCCTGCGGTCCGCGCTGCGGGACGCGGCGCGGGTGCGGCGCGTGTCGCTGGCGGGCTGGGAGACGACCACCGGGCACGTGGCCCGGGTGCTGGCCGGGGTGGCGGCGTGATGCGCCGGCTCCGGCTCGGCGTCGGCCTCGCGGTCCTCGCCCTGCTCGTGGCGCGGCTCGGCACCGGCCCGTTCGTCGCCGGGCTCCGCGCCCTCGACGCCGGCTCGGTGCTCGTGGTGGCCGGCGTCACCGCCGCCACGACCGTGTGCGGCGCCTGGCGGTGGCGGCTCGTCGCCCGTGGCCTGGGCCTCGACCTCCCGCTCCCGGCGGCGGTCGCGGCCTCCTACCGATCCCAGCTGCTCAACAGCACGCTCCCGGGGGGCGTCCTCGGCGACGTGCACCGTGGCGTCCGGCACGGCCGCGAGGTGCGGCAGACCGGACGTGCGCTGCGCGCCGTCGGGTGGGAACGGCTCTGGGGCCAGGTGGCCCAGGTCGCGGTGGCGGTCGTCGTCCTCCTGGTGCTGCCCTCGCCGGTCCGGTCCTCGATGCCGCGCGTCCTGCTCGTCGCCGCCGTCGCGGTGGCGGTCGCCTGCCTCGTCGTACCGCGCACCGTGCCGGTCGTCCGGTCCGACCTGCGGGCCACGCGGGCCGGGCTGCCCGGGGTGCTGGTCCTCTCGGTGCTCGTCGTCCTCGGTCACGTCGCGGTGTTCCTCCTCGCCGCCCGCGCCGCCGGGGTCGACGTCGGACCCGGCCGCCTGCTGCCGCTGGCCCTCCTGGTGCTGCTCGCGATGGCGGTGCCGGCCAACGTGGCCGGCTGGGGGCCGCGCGAGGGGGTGGCCGCCTGGTCGTTCGCCGCGGCCGGGCTCGGCGCCTCCGCCGGCGTCGAGACCGCCGTGGTGTACGGCGTGCTGGTGCTCGTCGCGAGCCTGCCCGGGGCGGTCGTGCTCGTCGTGGAGGGCCTGCGGCGGCGGTCGCCCGAGAGCACGCCGGAACCGACGCCGGAGGTGGTCCGTGCCTGACCGGCCCTACACGTTGCTGAGCTGCGGGATGTCGCTGGACGCCTACCTCGACGGCCCGGGGGAGGAGCGCGTGCTGTTCTCCAACGAGGCCGACTTCGACCGCGTCGACGCGGTCCGGGCCGAGTCCGACGCGATCCTCGTCGGCGCCGCGACCGTCCGCAACGACGACCCGCGCCTGGTCGTCCGGTCCGCCTCACGACGGGCGCAGCGGGTCGCCCGGGGCCTCTGCCCCTCACCGGTGAAGGTGACCCTCACCGAGCACGGCGACCTCGACACCGGCGCCCGCTTCTTCACCGCGGGGGACGCCGACAAGCTCGTCTACTGCCCCACGGGCACGGTCCCCCGGGCCCGGTCCCGGCTGGGGGAGGTCGCCACCGTCGTCGACGGCGGCCGGCGGGTCGACGTCCGCCGGATGAGCGAGGACCTGCACGCCCGCGGGGTGCGGCGGCTGATGGTCGAGGGCGGCGGGTCGGTGCACACCCAGTTCCTCGCCGCCGACCTCGCCGACGAGCTGCACCTCGTGGTCGCGCCGTTCTTCGTCGGCGACCCGGGCGGCCGGCGGTTCGTGGGCGACGGCCCGTTCCCGTGGAACCCGGACCGCCGGGCCACCCTGGCCGAGGTCCGGCGGATCGGGGACGTGGTGCTGCTGCGCTACGCCCTCTCCTCGCGGTTCCGGGTCTGACGAAGGGCGGTCGGGCTCAGGCCTCGGACATCGCGACGTCCTGGCCGTCGGCCGTGTGCGGGTTCTCGTCGATCGCCTCGACGGCGGCGGTCGGCTCGGTCTCGGCGGCCGGGCGCCGGTCGAGGTGCACCCCGGCGATCATGCAGCGCACCGAGCCGCCGGCCAGCTCGATCGTGGGGATGTCCACGGCGACGATCTCGCAGGACTCCTCGATGGCCGCCACCTGGTCGGGACGCAGGCTCCGGCGCGCGCGGGCCGACATGGCCATGATGTAGCGCCGCCGGCCCTCCGCCGTACGCCCGCACAGCTCGACGGCGTTGCCGGCGAACTCGCGGATCTGCTCCTCGGTCAGCTCGACGACGACCCGCCCGTTGACCGACAGGCGCTCGCGGACCTCGCTCGCGGCGCTGCTCGTCCGCGATCATCCCCAGGGCGATCATCGCGACGTCGGTGCCGATGCAGGCGATCACGTTGGTGTGGTAGACCGGCACGCCCTCGGAGTCGACCGCGTCGAAGGCCATCGGCTCGTAGCCGAAGTCGGTGCAGAACCGCTCCAGGACGTGGGTGTCGGCCCGGTGGCTGCGGGCCGTGTAGGCGACCCGCGAGACGTGGTCGAGCACCATCGCGCCGGTGCCCTCGAGGAAGATGCCGTCCGGCTCCAGGCCGGAGTAGTCGACGATGGTCTGGACGCGGTACTTCGACTTGAGCAGCTCCAGCACGTCGGCCCGACGCTCGTGGCGACGGTTGGAGGCGTACATCGGGTAGACCGCGATGTTGCCGCCCGCGTGGGTGGAGAGCCAGTTGTTCGGGAAGACGCTGTCCGGGCGGGTGTGGTCCTCGTCCTCGAAGACGTGGACGGTGACGCCGGCGTCCCGGAGGGCCTGGGCGACCGCGTCCATCTCGGCCAGCGCCTGCGCCGACGTGGCGTCGTCGGTCTGGCCCTCCGGCACGTCGCGCTGGAAGGCGTTGTCGGCCGCGGTGGCGGGGTTGGGGATGAAGCGATCCGCACGGATCAGGATGACGGTGGACGGGGCTTGAGCACTCACGCAGGGAATCTAGGACATCGCCCGCATCGGCCGTCGGGCGGGCTCAGAGCCCGGTGACACCCTCGCCGCCGTAGTGGTCGGCCTGCTGGTCGAAGTTCTCGTGCTCGAGCAGGTGGAGGATCGGGACGCCGATCCGGCGGCGGGCCCGCGAGGTCCAGTCCACGTGGAAGAACTCGGCGATGACGTGCTTGCGGGTCAGGATGATCGCCTCGGCGGCCTGCACCTCGGCGACCTTGGCGGAGAGCGCGTCGACCGGGTCGGCGCTGACCACCTCGCCGCTGACGTCGGCGCCCTGCCCCTTGAGCTTGGAGACGCAGCCGTCGCAGTCCGAGCGGGCCTGCGCGAGCAGCTCGCGCTGGACCTCCTGGATGTTCTCGCTGTCCATCACGAGGGCGGGCGACGCCAGCACCTCGCTCGCGGCGATCGACCCCATCGCCGACTCGACGCGGGCCGCGGCGTCCTCGACGGGCAGCAGGACGTGGTAGCGGACCGGGTCCTCCACGTCGCCGTGCAGGCTGCGGACCTGCGCGGCATCTTCGGCAGACAGCGGCTGCTCGACCAGCAGGACCACGTCGTACGTCGTCGGCTCGTTCATGCGCACAGCCTAGTCCTGCCGGGGTCGTTCAGCCCCCCAGCACCTCGGCCAGGTCGTAGCTCACGACCTCCTCGAGCTGCTCGTAGCCGCACGACTCGGGGTCGCGGTCGGGACGCCAGCGCTTGAACTGCGCGGTGTGCCGGAACCGGTTGCCCTCCATGTGGTCGTAGCCGACCTCGACGACCCGCTCGGGGCGCAGCGGGGTGAACGACAGGTCCTTGCCGGCGCTCCACCGGCTCTGGGTGCCCGGGACGCGGTCCGGGTTGGCTATCGCCCACTCGCTCCACTCGCCCCAGGGGTGCTCGGACAGGTCCCGGCAGACGAGCGGCTGGAGCTCCTCGATCAGCTCGGCCCGCCGGGCCGCGGTGAAGGAGGCCGACACGCCGATGTGCTGCAGCTTCCCGTCGGCGTACAGCCCGAGCAGCAGCGACCCGAGCAGCGGCTTCTCGGGCGTCGAGGTCTTGTGCTCGCGGTAGCCCGCCACGACCACGTCGGCGGTGCGCTCGTGCTTGATCTTCAGCATGGTGCGGCCGTTGGGGGAGTACGGCGCACCCAGCGGCTTGGCCACCACGCCGTCGAGGCCGGCGCCCTCGAAGGAGCTGAACCACTGCTCCGCCTCGGCCGGGTCGGACGTCGTCCGGGTCAGGTGGATCGGCGGGGTCACCCCGGCCAGCGCCTCCTCGAGCCGGGCCCGCCGGACCTCGAACGGCTCGCGCATCAGGGACTCGTCGCCCAGGGCCAGCAGGTCGAAGGCGACGAAGCCGGCCGGGGTCTTCTCGGCCAGCATCCGCACCCGGGAGTCGGCCGGGTGGATCCGCTCCTGCAGCTTCTCGAACTCCAGCCGGTCGCCGATGGCCACGAAGATCTCGCCGTCCAGCACGCAGCGGTCGGGCACCGAGGCCTTGACCGCCTCGACCACCTCGGGGAAGTAGCGGGTCAGCGGCTTGGTGTTGCGGCTGGCCAGCTCGACCTCGTCACCGTCGCGGAACACCAGGCACCGGAAGCCGTCCCACTTCGGCTCGAACACCAGGCCGCCGTGCTTGGCGGGGTCCGGGATGCCCTTGACGGACTTGGCGAGCATCGGCTGGACCGGCGGCATGACGGGGAGATCCATCCGTGCATCGTAGGACGGCACCGCGCGTGACATAGGTTCCTCCCATGGCGAAGTCGACGACCGAGACGCTCACCCTGCCCCGCGGTCCCGTCGACCTCGGCGCACTGGACCCGCACGGCAAGCCCGGGTTCCCCGGGAAGAAGTCCGAGGGCAAGGCCGTGCTCTACGCGCTCGGCGACGAGCTCTCGGACCTCCAGGAGCGGCTGTTCGCCGAAGGCAGGAGCGGCGGCACCCGCAACCTGCTGCTGGTCCTGCAGGGCATGGACACCTCCGGCAAGGGCGGCATCCTGCGGCACGCCGTGGGTCTCGTCGACCCGCAGGGCGTGCACATCACGTCGTTCAAGGCGCCGACCGAGGACGAGCGGCGGCACGACTTCCTGTGGCGGATCGAGCGCCAGCTGCCCGGGTGCCGGCATCATCGGCGTCTTCGACCGGTCGCACTACGAGGACGTGCTGATCGCCCGGGTCCGCGGCGCTCGCGCCGCCGGAGGAGATCGAGCGTCGCTACGACGCGATCAACGACTTCGAGAAGCGCCTGGTCGACGGGGGCACGACGATCGTGAAGGTCATGCTGCACATCTCGCCCGAGGAGCAGAAGTCCCGGCTGCTGGCCCGGCTCGACGACCCCACGAAGCTCTGGAAGTTCAACCCCGGCGACATCGACGAGCGCCGGCACTGGGACGAGTACGTCGAGGCCTACCAGGTGGCGCTGGAGCGCACCAACACCGAGCACGCGCCCTGGCTCGTCGTACCCGGCGACCGGAAGTGGTTCGGCAAGCTGGCCGTCGCCCAGGTCCTGCTCGAGACCCTGCAGACGATGGACCCGACCTGGCCGCCGCCCGACTACGACGTCGCCGAGCAGCGCGCCCGCCTCGCGCGGAGGACGCGTGACGATCCGCACCGTCACCGCGACGCGCTACGTCGCACCGCTCCGGGAGGGCGGTTCGCTCCCCGGGATCGTGGAGGCCGACGACCTCGGCACCTACGTCTGCAAGTTCCGCGGCGCCGGCCAGGGCCTCAAGGTGCTGGTGGCCGAGGTGGTGGTCGGCGAGCTGGCCCGGGCGCTCGGTGTCCGCACGCCCGACCTCGTCGCCGTCGAGCTCGAGGCGGCCATCGGCAAGTACGAGGCCGACGAGGAGGTGCAGGACCTGCTCACCGCGAGCATCGGCCTGAACCTCGGGGTGGACTTCCTGCCCGGCTCGTTCGGGTTCGACAACGGCTGCACCCCGGACCCGGCCGTGGCCGCCTCGGTGCTCTGGCTGGACGCGCTCACCGCCAACGTCGACCGCAGCTGGCGCAACCCCAACCTGCTGGTCTGGCACGGTGACCTCTGGGTCATCGACCACGGCGCCAGCCTGTACTTCCACCACGGCTGGTCGGGGGGAGTCGGCTCCGCCGAGCGCTTCGCCGCGCAGCCCTACGACGCCTCGGACCACGTGCTCGTCGCCCACCGGTCCGGCGTGCCCGCCGCCGACGCGGCGCTGGCCCCGCTGGTCACCCGCGACCTGCTCGGCGACGTGCTGGCGCTGGTCCCCGACGAGTGGCTCGAGCCGGTGCCGGGAGCGGAGACGCCGGACGCCCTGCGCGCCGCCTACGTCGACTTCCTCGCCGCCCGCGTCGGCGGGTCCCGGTCCTGGCTCCCGGTCGAGGGTGCCGCATGAGCGCCCGGATGCCGCTTCCAGTACGTCGTCCTGCGCTGCGTGCCGCGCGTGGACCGCGAGGAGTTCGTCAACGTGGGCGTCGTCGTCTACTGCCAGGCCGCCGAGTTCCTGGCCGCGGCCTGCCACGTCGACCGGGACCGGCTGGCGGCGCTGAGCGTCGAGGTCGACGCCGACGCGGTGGACTCGGCCCTCGCGGCGGTCGAGGCGGTCTGCGCGGGCGACCCGTCCGCCGGGGCCGCGGGAGCAGGCCGCCATGGGCACCCGCTTCGGCTTCGTGAAGGCGCCGCGCAGCACCGTCGTGCAGCCCGGCCCGGTGCACGGCGGCACCACGACCGACCCCGCCGCCGAGCTCGAGCACCTGCTGGACCGCCTGGTCCGCTGAGCGGGGATGGTGCAGAAAGATTGACGATCTCGCCGACGGCGCTAGGTCGCGTGCCGTCCGCTCGTCCCCCTCCCGGGCCATGGATCCGCCGCCGTACCGGTGCTGGACTGGAGGCACGTCGGCGCGCTCCGGGGGGACTGCGGACGGCAGGGGACGTAGGTCATGAGCAGAACTTGGTGAAGCGACTGGTCGGCGTAGGCGCGGGCGCTGGCGATGACGGTGCCGGCGGCGCTGGTGTGGACCCAGACCGGCCCCGGGCGGGGTGGCGGCGGCCGGGCCCTCCTCCGGCGCCGCACCGGTGACCGTCTCGTTCACGTTCGACGACACGTTCGCCGACCAGCTGCCGGCGGCCGGGGTGCTCGACGAGTTCGGGATGCACGCCACCTTCTTCGTGAACAGCCCACGGGTCGGCACCTCCTCGACCTACTGGAGCCGGGCGCAGCCGAGCTCGCTGCAGGCGGCGGGCACGAGATCGGCGGGCACACCCTGACCCACGTCGACCTGGTCACGGTGCCCGCGACCGAGGCGCGGCGGCAGATCTGCGACGACCGCGCGGCGTTGGTCGCGATGGGGTTCCCGGTGACCAGCTTCGCCTACCCGTTCGGGTCGACCGACGCCGTCGGTCGAGCAGACGGTCTCCGACTGCGGCTACAGCCAGCGCCCGCGGCGTGGGCAACCTCCGCTCGCCCGGCTACGGCTGCACCTCGTGCTCGACCGCAGAGCACGATCCCGCCCGCTCGACCGGTGGGACATCAGGACGAACACCTCGGTGCAGTCCGACACCACCCTGGACCAGCTCGAGCAGTACGTCACCCAGGCCGAGAACGACCAGGGTGGCTGGGTGCCGCTGGTGTTCCACCACATCTGCACCGGGTGCGGGGGCTACTCGATCGACCTGGCGAGGTTCCGCAGCCTTCGTGGAGTGGCTGGCCAGACGACCCGTCCACCACCCAGGTGCGGACCGTCCACCAGGTCGATCGGCGGGATCACCCCGCCCCCGCCACCTCCCACCACGCCGGCCGTCACCCCGAGCGTGACCCCGAGCGTGACCCCGAGCGTCACCCCGTCGGTCGTCCCGCCTGCTCCTCCGACGGTCCCGGGCCCGGGCGGCGCGTCACCGCCCCGGCCTGCCAGCCGGGCCCGGCTCAGCGTGGACGCGGTCCCGCGAGCCCGTGCGCCGCGGCAGGCCGGTGACGGTGAAGGGGCGGTTGACCCGGGCGTCGACCGACGAGTCAGTCGCGCGCTACGTCGCCGTCGCCGGAGCACCCGTGCTCCTGCAGCGACGCACCCTGACCGGGCGGTACTCGACCGTCGCCACCGCACGCACCAGCACGGGTGGGTATCTCACGGCCCGGCTCAGGGCGATCCGCCCGGACCGCTGCTACCGATGGGTCTACCGAGGCAGCCCCACCGTCGTCGCCGTCACCTCGGGGCGCGACTGCGTGCACGTGCGTCGCTGACCCGGCATCGTGTCAGAGGTTGATCATGTGGCCGGCGATGCCCTCGACGGCCTCCTTGACCGCCTCGGACAGCGTCGGGTGCGCGAAGACGTTGCGGGCGACCTCGTCGGCGGTGAGGTCCCAGCGCTGCGCGAGGGTCAGCGCGGGCAGCAGCTCGGTGACCTCGGGGCCGATCAGGTGCGCGCCGAGGATCTCGTTGTACTCCGCGTCGGCGACGATCTTGACGAAGCCGACCGGGTCGCCGAGGCCCTGGGCCTTGCCGTTGGCCGAGAACGGGAACTTGGCCACCTTGACGTCGTACCCCTTCTCCTTGGCCTGCTCCTCGGAGTAGCCGAAGGAGGCGATCTGCGGCTGGCAGTACGTCGCGCGCGGGATGAAGTCGAAGGCGACCGGCATCGTCTCGGCGCCGGCGATCGTCTCGGCGGCGACGATGCCCATCGCCTCGGCGGTGTGCGCGAGCATCAGCTTGCCGGTGCAGTCGCCGATGGCGTAGACGCCGTCGACGTTGGTGCGGCCGAAGCTCGTCGATCGCCACGGCACCGCGGTCGGTCAGCTCGACGCCGGCCGCCTCGAGGCCGAAGCCCTCGACGCGGGGGGCGAAGCCGATGGCCTGCAGGACCTTGTCGGTCTCGATGACCTGCGAGTCGCCGCCGTCGGCGGGGGAGACGGTGACCTTGACCTTGTCGCCGGAGTCGTCGATCGACTCGACCTTGGTCTTGAGCATCACCTTCACGCCGAGCTTCTTGTAGTGCCTTGAGGAGCTCCTTGGAGACCTCGGCGTCCTCGGTCGGCACCATCCGGTCGAGGAACTCCACGATCGTGACGTCGACGCCGAAGTTCTTCATGACGTAGGCGAACTCCACGCCGATGGCGCCGGAGCCGGCGATCACGATGCGAGGCCGGGCAGGTCGGCGTCGAGGATCTGCTCCTCGTAGGTCACGACCCGCTCGGACAGCGACGTGCCGGGGATCAGCCGGGTGGTGGCGCCGGTGGCGATGATCAGGTTGTCGTAGGTCAGCTGCTCGGTGCAGCCGTCCTTGGTCTTGACGTCCATGGACTTCGCGCCGGTCAGCGTGCCCCACCCGTCGACCTCGGTGATCTTGTTCTTCTTCATCAGGAAGTGCACGCCCTTGACGATGCCCTCGGACACCGTGCGGCTGCGGGCGTGCGTCGGACCGAAGTCCATCGACGCGTCGCCGGTGATCCCGAACTTGTCCTTCTCGTGGGTCAGGATGTGCGCCAGCTCCGCGTTGCGCAGCAGGGCCTTCGACGGGATGCAGCCGACGTTGAGGCAGACACCGCCCCAGTACTTGTCCTCCACGACGGCCACGCTCTTGCCGAGCTGGGAGGCGCGGATGGCAGCGACGTACCCACCGGGGCCGGCACCGAGGACGACGACGTCGTAGTGAGAGCTCATGCGGCAAGCCTAGGGGGTGGCTGCGCAGCCGACCCGTTGACGGTGCTGGCCCGAGTCGTGGTCATGCCGACACGTCGGTCGGAGTTCCTTTACTAACGTGAGGGGCGACGAGGGAGAGGGCTGGTGCCAGAACTCCGCCTGAGCCGGTGCGACGTCACCGGGATCCGACAGCTGCTCGTGGTCGACGAGGCCGCCGACGAGCGGGAGCGCTGGGCCGCCGTGCTGGGCACCGTCGCCCGGCTGATCCCGAGCGACTGGCTCGGCATCGGGGTCGCCGACCGGACCGGCTGCGTGGAGTACGCCGTGTCGATGCCCGCCGGCGTCGCCGACGACCTGGACCCGCAGGTGTGCGACGGCCCGCTGCCGGTCGGCATCCAGCACGTCGTCGAGGACGAGGAGGAGCGGGCCTTCTTGCGCAGCCAGGGCATCCGGGACACGTTGCGGGTCGGGTTCCCGGTCGGACAGGGACGGGTCGTCCAGCTCTACCTCGACCGCACCCGCCGCTTCTTCGACGCGCGCGACGTGATGCTGCTCGAGCATGATCGAGCCCGTGCTCGGCCGGCTCCTGCGGCCGGGAGCCTGCGCCGACCGGCTCGGCGTGCTGTCCTGCGCGGAGCGCCGGGTGCTCACGCTGGTGGCCGAGGGCGGCACGAACAACGACGTCGCGGCCCAGCTGATGGTGAGCGAGGCGACCGTCCGCAAGCACCTCGAGCACACCTACCGGAAGCTGGGAGTCGCCAACCGTACGGCGGCCGCGGCCCTCATCCGCGATCAGCATCGCGGGCTGAGGTTTCGCGGATCTGCGGATGCGACGCCCGTGCGGCGCGCACGAGTCTGGGCTGAGAGCCACAGACAGGAGCGATCCATGAGGTACGCACGCGCACTCGTCGCGGCGGTGCTGGCCGTCGGCCTGCTCGCCCTCACCCCGGCCCCGACGGCGACCGCCGGCCGGTCGGCGGTGCGCCGACTCCAACGGTCATCACGGACGTGGAACCAGATCGCGGTCGGCCACGATCGCGGCCGACAACGCGGCGGTCCCGCCGCGCAAGGCGCCCATCGAGGTCTACCTCTACACTCGCGTTCATGCACGCGGCCGATGTACAACGCGGTGGTCGGCATCGAGGGCGGCTACCAGCCCTACCGGTTCCACGCGCACGCGCCGCGCGGCGCCTCGTCGCAGGCGGCCGCCGTCGCCGCGGCGCACACCGGATCCTGCGTGAACTACTCCCCGGCGCAAGAAGGCGCTCGCTCGACGCGGCGTACGCCACGTCACTGGCCGCGATCGACGACGGGCCGGCCAAGGACACGCGGCATCGAGTACGGACGAGCACGCCGCGGCCGACCTGATCGCCGACAGCGGGCGGACGACGGGCGCAACGCCACCATCCTGTTCACGCCTCGGCCCGACGGCGCCCGGGGTGTGGCGGCCGACGCCGCCCGGCGATGGCTCCGTTCAGCGCGCCGTGGCTCGGGCTACGTGCGCCCGATGCTGATCCGCAGCGGCGACGCAGTTCGACCCCGGACCGCCGCCGGCCCTCACGTCGGGCCGCTACACGCGGACTTCAACGAGGTGAAGGCACTAGGCTCGAGCACGACTCGACGAAGCGGACGCGCCGCGATGAGCGCGAGCCGGCCGTGTTCTGGGCGGGCAACCCGGTCGTCCAGTTCACGCGCGGGCCTGCGTGGACCAGGCGGCGAAGCGGCACCTCGACATCGTGGACTCGGCGCGGATGTTCGCGGCCGTGCACATGAGCCTCGCGGACGCGTCGATCGCGATCTGGTGGACCAAGCACCACTACGGCGTTCTGGCGCCCGATCACCGCGATCCAGCTGGCCGACGACGGACGAGCAACCCGGACACGACCGCGGACGCCGACCTCGACGCCGTTCATCAGCGTCACCTCGGCTGATGCCGCCGGCCACGCCGCCGTACCCGGACTACGTGAGCGGCTACAACGGCGTCGATCGGCGCCTACACCCAGGCGCTGCAGGACAGCCTCGGCACGCGGCACCTGCAGCTCTCGCTGACCTCGACCAGCTTCCCGGCCCAGACCCGCGGCAGGCGCGGATCTACGACCCGGCCGGCGAGGTGCGCCACGAGGTCATCGACGCACGGGTGTGGCTCGGCCTCCACTTCCGCTTCGCCGACACCGCGGCGGCCCGGATGGGCCGGCAGGTCGCGGACTACGGGCTCGACCACTACTTCGGCCCGGCGAAGGCCTGCCGGTCACACCGTTAGACGGGGACCAGCTCGACGGCTCCGACGGCGTAGCGCGCGAGGATCGTGCGGGCCACCTCCGGGTCGGCGCCGAGCGGCTCCGAGACCGCGACCGCACCGGCCTCGTGCGCCAGCTCGGCGGCCCGGTCCGGCAGGAAGCCCGGCGCCAGGAACAGCGACCCGACGGCGATGTGCCGGCGGCCCTCGGCCCGGAACTGGCGGACCGCCTCACCGGTCGTGGGCGGGGCGGCCGAGGCGAACGCGGCCACCGTGGGCAGCCGGTGCTTGGCGCCCCAGAGCCGGGCGAGCCGGGCGACGGCCTGGTTGGCCAGCTGGTCCGAGGACCCGGCGGCGGCGAGCACCAGCGCGTCGAGCTCGCGGACCCGGGCGTCGCTCAGCGCGGCCCGGAGCCGGCGGTCGAGGACCTCGAGGAACACCGACTCGAGGCCGAGCACGTGGGTGGCCCGGATCTCGAGGTGCGGGTGCCGCGCGGAGGCCTCGGCGATGGCGGCGGGCACGTCGACCTTGGCGTGGTAGGCCTCCGTCAGCAGCAGGGGCACGACGACGATCTCGTCGTAGCCCGCCTTGACGAGCCGGTCGACGACCGTGCCGAACGACGGCTTGGCCAGCTCGAGGAACGCCGGCTCGACGCGCAGGTCCGGGCGCATGCCGCGGACCTCGGCGACGAGCGCCTTGATCGTCTGGGCCGAGCGGGGGTCGCGGCTGCCGTGGGCGAGGGCCACCAGGGCGGGTGCGGTCATGGGAGGGGCCTCCTGCTTCGTGACGCTGAGGGGCCGACGGCGCTGTCGGGGGAGTTCGTGGGGTGACTCATTGGTGGATGCCGCACTCGGTCTTGCCGGTGCCGGCCCAGCGGCCGCTGCGCGGGTCCTCGCCGGGTGCGACGCGGCGCGTGCAGGGGAAGCAGCCGATCGACGGGTAGCCGTCGTAGACCAGCGGGTTGACCAGGACGTTGTGCTCGTCGATGTAGCGGTCGACGTCGTCGGCCGTCCAGCGGGCCAGCGGCGAGACCTTGACCTTGCGCTTCTTGTCGTCCCAGCCGATGACCGGCGCGATGACGCGGTTGTGCGTCTCGTCCCGGCGCAGCCCGGTCGCCCACGCGTCGTACGACGAGAGGGCCTCCTCGAGCGGCTTGACCTTGCGCAGCGCGCAGCAGAGGTCGGGGTCGCGGGCGAACAGGTCCTTGCCGTAGGTCGCGTCCTGCTCGGCGACCGACTGCACGGGCGTGATGTTGATCAGGTTGACCGGCATCGTCGCCGCGACCGCGTCGCGGGTGCCGACCGTCTCGACGAAGTGGTAGCCGGTGTCGAGGAACACCACGTCGACGCCGGGCGCGACCCGGCCGGCGACGTGCGCGAGCACGGCGTCGCCCATGGAGGAGGTGATCGCGAAGCGGGGGCCGAACGTGGCGACGGCCCACTCGATGATCACCTCGGCGGGGGCGAGCTCGAGCTCGGCGCCGGCGTGCCGGACGAGCTGCTTGAGCTCGGCCTCGGTGCGGCCGACGGTGTCGGTGCCCTTGAAGGCGCGGGCGGCCTCGGTGGTGGCGGTGGTCATCTGGGAACCTCGGTCCGGGTGGGTCGGGCGATCATGCCGAGCATCTTGAGGGAGAAGGCGCGCAGACAGGAGTGGCACTCCCAGGCTCCGTGCGACTCCTCGCTGGGGCGGAGGTTCTCGTCGCCGCAGTAGGGGCAGTGGAACGGGATGCCGCGGCCGCCGCTCATCGGACTGCCTCCAGCTGGCGGTGGCCGACCTCGCCGCGCAGGGCGTCGTCGTCGGCCCGGCCGACCCAGCGGGCGAAGGTCTCGCCCTCGTGGCGCTGGTCGAGGAACGCGGTGACCACGTTGGTGACGTAGTCGTCGAGGCCGGTGCTGGTGACCTTGTGCGCGCGCAGCTTCTTGCCGAACTGCGGGTCCAGCCCGAGCCCGCCGCCGAGGTGCACCTGGAAGCCCTCGACCTGCTGGCCGTCGGCGTCGAGGACCAGCTGGCCCTTGAGGCCGATGTCGGCGACCTGGGTGCGGGCGCAGGCGTTCGGGCAGCCGTTGACGTTGACGGTGATCGGCGTGTCCAGGTCGGGGAAGCGCTGCTCGAGCTCGGCGATCAGGTCGGCCGCGCGCTGCTTGGTCTCGACGATCGCGAGCTTGCAGAACTCGATGCCGGTGCAGGCCATCGTGCTGCGCCGCCAGTACGACGGGCGGGCGGACAGCCCGATCTCGTCGAGAGCGTCGACGAGCCCCGCGAGGCGGTCCTGCTCGACGCCGAGGACGACGAGCTTCTGGTAGGCGGTGAAGCGGGCGCCCTCGGCGCCGTACTCCTCGACGACGTCGGCGAGACGGGTCAGCACGGTGCCGGAGATCCGGCCGACGGTCGGCGCGACGCCGACGTAGAACTTGCCGTCCTTCTGCGGGTGCACGCCGATGTGGTCGCCGGTCTGGGTCGGGACGGGCGGCGAGTCGCAGTCGACGAGGGCCCGGTGGAGGTACTTCTCCTCGAGGACCTGGCGGAACTTCTCGACGCCCCAGTCCTGGACCAGGAACTTCAGCCGCGCCCGCGAGCGGAGCCGGCGGTAGCCGTAGTCGCGGAACACCGAGATGACGGCCTCCCACGCGTCGGCGACCTCGTCGAGCGGGATCCAGACGCCGAGCTTCTGGGCGAGCATCGGGTTGGTGGACAGCCCGCCGCCGACCCAGAGGTCGAAGCCGGGACCGTGCTCGGGGTGGGTGGTGCCGACGAACGAGACGTCGTTGACCTCGGGGGCGACGTCCTGGCTCGGGTGCCCGGTCAGCGCGGTCTTGAACTTGCGCGGCAGGTTGGAGTACTCCGGGTTGCCGATGTAGCGGCGCTTGATCTCCTCCAGCGCCGACGTGCCGTCGATGATCTCCTCGGCGGACACCCCGGCGACCGGGGAGCCGAGGAACGCGCGCGGCGAGTCGCCGCAGGCCTCCTGGGTCTCCAGGCCGACGGCCTCGAGCCGCTGCCAGATCGTGGGCACGTCCTCGATGCGGATCCAGTGGTACTGGATGTTCTGCCGGTCGGTGATGTCGGCGGTGTCGCGACCGAAGTCGGTGGAGATGCTGCCGAGGGCGCGCAGCTGCTCCGGGCCGTGCAGGGCTCCGTCGGAGCGGACCCGGAGCATGAAGAACTCGTCGTCGAGCTCCTCGGGCTCCAGGGCGCCGGTCTTGCCGCCGTCGAGGCCGGGCTTGCGCTGGGTGTAGAGCCCCCACCAGCGGAAGCGGCCGCGCAGGTCGGCGCCGTCGATGGAGGAGAACCCGCGCTTGGAGTAGATGTTCTCGATGCGCGCCCGCACGTTGAGCGGGTTGTCGTCCTTCTTGGACTGCTCGTTCTGGTTCAGCGGCTCGCGGTAGCCGAGCGCCCACTGGCCCTCGCCGCGCTTGGGGCGGGTGCGACCGGACCGGCCCGGCCCGGTCGAGGGCGGGGTGGTGGCGGGGGTGCTGGGGACGATCTGCGGGGGGTGTCACGGAGATGCGCTCCTGGGAGACGAGAGACGCACGACGCCGATGCCGTCGACCACACTGTCGAGGCGGTTCCTGGCGGCCGCGCGCCCGGCTGAGTTCAGCGCGGACGGGTCAGGCGGGCCAGGACAGACAGATCATGCTGCGCGTGCGACCGAGGTCCACGTGGATGTCGTCCCACGAGGTGCGTCGCCGTTGCGGAGCTGATCATGGACGTAAGTCTCAGGGCTCGGACGCCGGTCCCACAAACCCGAATCCTATGATGTGAGACGACAGTCCACATGTGATACGCGGGACTGCCCCTCGCCGGTCGCGCGAGGCGTCATTAGGCTGGGCGCCATGACGGAGTCACAGACCGCCGGCCCCAGACGTCCACCCCAGGCGCGACCCCGACCGGGAGAGCCTCGCGAAGACCGCCAGCACGGCGTACGACGCGATGCTCGAGGTGATCGCGTCCGTCGAGCCCCGTGTGGCGGAGGCCACACGCGCCGAGCTCCGCGACCAGCGCTCCTCGCTCAAGCTGATCGCCAGCGAGAACTACGCGTCGCCGGCCGTGCTGATGACGATGGGCACCTGGTTCAGCGACAAGTACGCCGAGGGCACGGTCGGCCACCGGTTCTACGCCGGCTGCCAGAACGTCGACACCGTCGAGGCGCTCGCCGCCGAGCACGCGCGCGAGCTGTTCGGCGCGCCGTACGCCTATGCGCAGCCGCACTCCGGCATCGACGCCAACCTCGTCGCCTTCTGGTCGATCCTGGCCCACCGCGTCGAGTCGCCGGCCCTGGCAGAAGCACGCGGCGAAGAACGTCAACGAGCTCACCGAGGAGGACTGGGAGTCGCTGCGCAAGGACCTCGGCAACCAGCGGATGCTCGGCATGTCCCTGGACGCCGGCGGCCACCTCACCCACGGCTTCCGCCCGAACATCAGCGGCAAGATGTTCAACCAGCGCTCCTACGGCACCGACCCGGAGACCGGGCTGCTCGACTACGACCGGGTGCGGGCCGCCGCGCAGGAGTTCAAGCCGCTGGTGCTGATCGCCGGCTACTCCGCCTACCCGCGGCGGGTGAACTTCGCCAAGATGCGCGAGATCGCCGACGAGGTGGGCGCGACGCTGATGGTCGACATGGCGCACTTCGCCGGCCTGGTCGCCGGCAAGGTGTTCACCGGCGAGGAGAACCCGGTGCCCTACGCCCACGTCACCACGACCACGACGCACAAGTCGCTGCGCGGCCCGCGCGGTGGCCTGGTGCTGGCCACCGAGGAGTACGCCGACTCGGTCGACCGCGGCTGCCCGATGGTGCTCGGCGGCCCGCTGTCGCACGTGATGGCCGCCAAGGCCGTCGCGCTCGCCGAGGCGCGTCAGCCGTCGTTCGCAGACCTACGCCCAGAACATCGCGGACAACGCCAAGTCGCTGGCCGACGGCTTCATGTCGCGCGGCGCCAAGCTGGTCACCGACGGCACCGACAACCACATCGTGCTGCTCGACGTCTCGTCGTTCGGCCTCACCGGCCGGCAGGCCGAGTCCGCGCTGCTCGACGCCGGCGTCGTCACCAACCGCAACTCGGTGCCGTCCGACCCCAACGGCGCCTGGTACACCTCCGGCATCCGCTTCGGCACCCCGGCGCTGACCACCCGCGGCTTCGGCCACGACGAGTTCGACCGGGTCGCCGA
This sequence comes from uncultured Actinomycetota bacterium, assembly GCA_963778095.1. Taxonomy (GTDB): domain Bacteria; phylum Actinomycetota; class Actinomycetes; order Propionibacteriales; family Nocardioidaceae; genus Nocardioides_B. Next base: position 134,849 of record CAVZTB010000002.1, read on the forward strand.
GCTCGTGGTCGACGTGCTCACCAACACCCAGCCGGGCACCAACAAGGCCGGCGCGCCGTCCAAGGCGACCTACCTCCTCGCCGACGGCGTCGCCGACCGCACCAAGGACGCCTCGGCCGAGCTGCTCGACAAGCACCCGCTCTACCCCGGCCTCGAGCTCAGCTAGCCGCCGCCCGCGCGTCGGACGGGCAGCCTCGTCTCAGGCGGCTCTGCGTCGTACGGCGCGTTGTGCCCGTCGGCCTACGACGCGACGGCATCGGTGAGCGCCGCCCGGACGTACGGCGGTCGTGCATCACGTCCTCCCAGGCGAAGCGCAGCACGACGCAGCCGAGCAGCACCAGCCGGTTGTAGCGCCGGCAGTCCCGCCGGAGCGCGCCGCGGCTGCCGTGCCAGGCGAACGAGTCCGCCTCGACGACCAGCGCAGCGGTCGACGTCGACGAGGTCGGGCCGCAGAGCCTGCGGCCGACGATTCGACCTGCGGTACCAGGCCGAGACCGGGCACGTCGAGGGCGATCGCCCGGAGCACCGACTCGAACGGGTTGTCGACGCGGCCGTCGGCGTGCCGCGCCACGCGACGGCACTGCGCCGCCCCGGGACCGCGCGCTCAACGCAGCGAGCGCGACCAGGTCGTCGGGCAGAAAGCTGCCCGCCCGGAGGGCCGAGTCGGCGATCGCGAGCGCCTCGTCGAACGGCAGCGACCGCATGCAGTCGACGATGGTGCGCTCGCGTGAAGTGTGGCCGCCGTCGACGTGGCGGTCCTCAGGTCGGCCCAGTGCACGCTGACTCCCTCGCGGCGCCGCGGATCGACCTTGCGCCTGCGCGGGACCGTGATCTCGACGTCGTGGTCCGGGACTTCTGCGCCCAGCCCCGACCACAGCGCGGCGCTCCGGTGCGAGACCACCCCGTCGAGGCGGCTGGCGACCCGAGCGCCTCGTCGACGACCGGCAGGGCATACCTCCCGCGCCCGTCCCTGACGATGTCTCCCGACCGCAGGGACCGGTCCACCTCGGCCCGGTCGCGACGCAGGGCGCAGGTCGCGCCGGGCGCCGACCCCACCGAGCCGGCGCGAGGTGCTGAGCGACGTTCATGGTTGGCCAGCCTCGTCGATCAACGCGGATCCGCATCCGGCCGTCCACAGGGCGTTAGACGGACGGGCAGAACCTCAGCCGGCCAGCGCTCCTCGCCCGTCGGACGCCGCGTTGTGCCCGTCGGTCTACGAGGGGCGGGTGTCGTGCGCGTGACGATGGAGGCGAGGTCGATGCCGCGGGGGAGGGTGCCGAGGGTGCCGCCGTACTCCGTGCCGAGGCGGGTGGCGCAGAAGGCGTCCGCGACGGCGGCGGGGGCGTGCTGCACGAGCAGGGCGCCCTGGAGGCAGGCGGCCATCCGGCCGGCCAGCCGGCGGGCGCCGACCTCGAGCTCGGAGGTGTCGGCCAGCGACTCCAGGACGGTGTCGATGGCGCGGTCGAGGTGCGGGTCGACGCCCCGGGCGCGGCCGACCTCGACGATCCAGGCGTTGAGCGCCTCGGGCTCGCGGGACAGCGCGCGCAGCACGTCGAGCGCGTTGACGTTGCCGGAGCCCTCCCACACGGAGTTCAGCGGCGACTCGCGGAACAGCAGCGGCAGCCCGGACTCCTCGACGTAGCCGTTGCCGCCCAGGCACTCCAGCGCCTCCGCGACCATCATCGGCGTCCGCTTGCAGACCCAGAACTTCGCCAGCGGCAGCGCGATCCGGCGCAGCGCCGCCTCGTGCGGGTCGTGCGCGTCGTCGACCGCGGCCGCGAGCCGTATGGCGAGCGCGGTCGCCGCCTCGGACTCGACGGCGAGGTCGGCGATGACGTTCTGCATCAGCGGCTTGTCGGCGAGCAGACCGCCGAAGGCCGACCGGTGCGCGACGTGCCACGACGCCTCGGCCAGCGCCCGCCGCATCAGGGACGCGGAGCCGAGCACGCAGTCCAGCCGGGTCGCCGCGACCATCTCGATGATCGTGCGGACGCCGCGGCCCTCGTCGCCGAGCCGCTGCGCCCAGGTGCCCCGGAACTCCAGCTCGGACGACGCGTTCGACCGGTTGCCCGAGCTTGTCCTTCAGGCGTACGACGTCCAGCCGGTTGCGCGACCCGTCGGCGAGGACGCGCGGGACCAGGAAGCAGGACTGAGACCGTCGGCCGCCTGCGCGAGCACGAGGAAGACGTCGTTCATCGGGGCGGACGTGAACCACTTGTGGCCGTCGAGGGTGTACTCCCCGTCGACGGCGGTCGGCGTCGCGGTCGTGACGTTGGCCCGCACGTCGGACCCGCCCTGCTTCTCGGTCATCCCCATCCCGGCCAGCACCCCGGCCTTGTCGCCGTGCGGCCGCAGCCCCGGGTCGTAGGAGGTCGAGGCCAGCAGCGGCGTCCACTCCTTGGCGATCGCGTCGTCGGCGCGCAGGGCCGGCACCGCGGCGTACGTCATCGAGATCGGGCAGCCGTGCCCCGGCTCGGTCTGGGACCAGGCGAAGAAGCCGGCGGCGCGACGGACGTGCGCGTGCGGGTCCTCGGAGGTCCAGGGCGCCGCCTGGAGGCCGAAGCCGACCCCGCGCTCCATCAGCCAGTGCCACGACGGGTGGAAGCGCACCTCGTCGACCCGGTGCCCGTAGCGGTCGTAGGACACCAGCTCCGGCTCGTGCCGGTTGGCGAGCATCCCGTGCTCGCGGGCCTCCTCGGTGCTGGCGAGCGCGCCGACCTCGGCGAGGTCCTCGACCGTCGCCGCGGTCGCGTGCCGGGTGACGGCCTCGACGAGGGCCACGTCCGAGGTGACGGTGTTGTGGTCGACCAGCGGCGGCGCCTGGTTCGCGCTTGCCCGGATGTCAGCGGCCATGTCGATACCGTAGGGCCATGTCGGCGAAGACGGAGAGCATCCCCCCTCTGGTCTCCGCACGTCTGGTGGCGGCCCGCGACACCGTGTGGCGGCTGGTCGTCTCGACGGTCGGCACCTGCTTCCGCAACCGGGTCACCGGCCTGGCCGCGGAGGCCGCGTTCTTCGCGCTGCTGTCGCTGCCGCCGCTGCTGTTCGGCCTCGCCGGGTCGATCGGCTACGTCTTCGACAACATCAACCCGGCGCAGGTCGAGCAGGTCCGCCGCTCGATCCTGGAGATCTGCTCGCGCGGCCCTCACCCCGCAGACCGTCGACGCGATCGTCCGGCCGACGCTCAACGACGTGTTCAAGGGCGGCCGCTTCGACGTCATCTCGGTCGGCTTCATCCTGGCCCTGTGGTCCGGCTCCCGGGCGCTCAACGTCTTCGTCGACACCATCACGATCATGTACGGCCTCGGCGGCCACCGCGGCATCGTCAAGACCCGGGTGCTGTCGTTCTCGCTCTACGTCATGGGACTGGTCACGGGCGTCGTCACCATCCCGCTGGTCGTGGCCGGTCCGCGGCTCGTGCACCGGATGGTGCCCGGACCGGCTGGACTTCCTCAACGAGCTGTACTGGCCGATCGTGGTCGTGCTGTGCATCTGCTTCCTCGCGACGCTCTACCACGTGTCGGTGCCGGTCCGGACGTCCTGGCGCTACAACCTGCCCGGGGCCGCGCTGACCATGGTCATCTGGATCTTCGGGTCCTACCTGCTGCGCTGGGTGCTGACCGGGACCGCGAAGGGGTCGACGTCGATCTACGGTCCGCTGGCCGCGCCGATCGTGGTGATGCTCTGGCTCTACCTGCTCTCGATCGCCGTGCTGATCGGGGCCGCGGTCAACGCGTCGTTCGACCGGCTGTACCCCGAGAAGGAGACCGCCCGCGCCCGCATGGAGGTCGTACGGCGGCTCCGGCTGCAGGCGATGATCCCGCGGCTGCGTCGTGACGAGGAGGAGCAGGCCCGCTTCCCGGACGAGGACGTGACGTCGCTGCCCGCCGAGGAGACCGTCCGGCTCCCTCGTCGCCGGGCCTGAAATGCACGTGCGGGGAGCGGGCGCCGCGCCGTACATTCCCGGTGTGCTGGAGACGATCGGCTACGAGCCGGAGATGGCTGCGTGGGCGGCTGCCGGCGACGCGCACCTCGGCCGCGTCGTGCGGGTCGACCGCGGGCTGGCGTCGGTGCTCACCGAGGACGGCCCGCACCGGACCGGCATCGGCGGCGCGCTGCTCGGCCGGATGGCGAACGACCCGACCGAGGGCCCGTGCACGGGGGACTGGTGCGTGGTCCGGGAGTGGCCCGACCACCGGCTGACCGTCGAGCGCCTCCTGCCCCGCCGCACCGCGGTGGTGCGCGCGACCGCGGGGGAGCAGAGCCACGGCCAGGTGCTCTGCGCCAACATCGACATCGCGGCCGTCGTGGTCGCCCTGCACCCGGTGCCGGTGCTCTCCAAGGTCGAGCGGCTCGTCTCGCTGGCCTGGGAGAGCGGGGCCCGTCCCCTCGTGGTGCTGACCAAGGCCGACGTGGTCGGCGACGCCGAGCAGGTCGCCGAGGACGTCGCCGACGCCGCGCCGGGGGTGGAGGTCGTGGTGGTCAGCTCCCTGACGGGCACCGGGATCGACGCCCTGCGGGAACGCCTCGACGGCCGGCTCACGATGGCCCTGCTGGGCGCCTCCGGCCACGGCAAGTCGTCGCTGACCAACGCCCTGGTCGGGGCCGAGGTGCTGGCCACGCGGGAGATCCGCGACGACGGCCGCGGCCGGCACACCTCCGTGCGGCGCGAGCTGGTGCCGCTGCCCGGCGGGGGAGCGGTGATCGACACGCCCGGACTGCGCGGCGTCGGCCTGGTCGACGCCGAGGCAGGCATCGCGGCGACGTTCGCGGACGTCGAGGCGCTCGAGGCGCAGTGCCGCTTCAACGACTGCGCGCACGCGGGCGAGCCCGGCTGCGCCGTCGCCGCGGCCCTGGCCGACGGATCGCTGCCGGTGCGCCGCTTCGAGAGCTGGCAGCGGCTGCAGCGCGAGCAGCAGTGGGCCGCCTCGCGGACCGACGCCCGGCTGCGCGCCGACCGCCTCAAGGAGTGGCGTCGCCGCACGCGCGACGCGGGCAGGAGCCGTCCGTGAGGAGCAAGCCCGTCGTCCGCGAGGAGACGCCCGACGACCACGACGAGGTCAGGCGGCTGGTGACCGCGGCGTTCGGCGGCGAGAAGGTGCCGGACCTGCTCGACGCGCTCCGCGCCTCCGACGGGTGGCTGGACCTGTCCTTCGTCGTCGAGGAGCGGGAGGAGATCCTCGCGTCGGTCACCTACACCCGCGGCTGGCTCGACGCCCGACCCCGGCTCGTCGAGGTGCTGGTGCTCAGCCCGCTCGCGGTGCGGCCCGAGCGGCAGCGGTCCGGGCTCGGGTCGCTGCTCGTCACCGAGACGCTGCGGTCGCTGGAGAGCCGCCCCGAGCCGCTGGTCTTCCTCGAGGGGTCCCCGGACTTCTACTCCCGCCTCGGCTTCATCGCGGGCGACGAGCTGGGCTTCACGCCGCCGTCGGTGCGCATCCCAGCGCCCGCCTTCCAGGTCGCCACGCTGCCCGGCTACGAGCAGGCGTGGATGTCCGGGGCGCTGGTCTACCCGGACGTCTGGTGGCGGCAGGACAGCGTCGGGCTCCGACCGGAGGCGTGAGGCCGCCGGGGCTGCCAGTAGGTTGTGGCCCCATGGGAAACGTCAGCCTGCCCACGCCGGTCGCCCTCACCGGAGGAGCGATCTGTCTTCTCGGCGGCTACCTCGTCGGCGTCCTCACCGGACCCGACACCACCAGCCGTACGACGGCCACGGTCGTCAGCTACGACACCGGCTCGGGGGAGCTGTGCCTGACCGGTGACGGCGTCAAGGCCCAGGGGGGCGCCGACGACGACCAGCTGTGCGGGACCTGGCGCCGCGCCGGGCAGTCGACCCCGCCGCGCAAGGGCGACCGGTTCCGCTTCGTCACCCTGAGCGGCGGCGACAGCGGGGACACCGAGAAGCCGGCCGTCGTCATCTACGGCGACGTGGTGCGGTGATCGGCCCCGTCCGTGCCGTAGGTTCTCAGCGTGCATGACGAAGCCGCCCAGGAGACCCGGGGACGGGTCCGGCTCCCGGCGGTCGTCCGCTCGCCGGTCTGGGAGCTGAGCCGCCGCGTCCTGCTGGCGTTCGCCATCCTGGGGCTGACCGTGGCGCTGGTCTACCTCGACCGGTCCGGCTACGCCGACAACGCCCACCCCGGCCGCCTGCTCACCCTCACCGACGCGATCTACTACACGACCGTCACGCTCAGCACGACCGGCTACGGCGACATCGCCCCGGTCGAGGCGCACACCCGCCTCATCAACGCCTTCGTCCTGACACCGCTGCGCATCGGGTTCCTGGTGCTGCTGATCGGTACGACGCTCGAGGTGCTCGCCAACCAGGGCCGCGAGATGTTCCGGATCTCCCGGTGGAGGAAGACCATGGACGACCACGTCATCGTCATCGGCTACGGCACCAAGGGCCGCAGCGCCGTCGAGACCCTCGTGAACAACGGCGTCGACCGCGACCAGATCGTGGTGGTCGACCCGAGCAGCACCGCCCTCGGCGAGGCGCACGCCGACGGTCTCGCCGTCGTCACCGGCGACGCCACCCGGCGCGAGGTGCTGCGCCGGGCCGGGGTCACGCGGGCCAAGCAGGTCATCATCACCACCGACCGCGACGACTCGACGGTGCTCGCGACCCTCAACGTGCGCCAGCTCAACCCGGACACCTACGTCGTCGCGGCGGTCCGGGAGTCCGACAACGTCCAGCTGGTGCGGCAGAGCGGCGCCGACTCCGTCGTCACGTCCTCCGACGCCGTCGGCCGGCTGCTGGGGCTCTCGTCGTTGAGCCCGACGCTCGGCAGCGTGATGGAGGACCTGCTGACCTACGGCGAGGGACTCGAGGTGGCCGAGCGCGACCTGCTGGTCCAGGAGGTCGGCAAGCAGCCGCAGTCGCTGCCCGACCAGGTGATCGCGGTCGTGCGCGACGGGGTCGTGTACCGGTACTTCGACCCGGCCGTCACCCAGCTGATGCGGGGCGACCGGCTGGTCGTCGTACGCCCGGCCGAGGAGCTGCCGTGGGCCCCGAGGCCCGGGACGCACGGCGAGGCGCTCTCCGACGAGGAGGAGTAGCACCCGGACTGGTCACTCCCCGCCGGCCAGCGCCTCTTCGAGGGTCGCGGTGACGGCGAACGAGCGGCTGATGCCGGTGATCGCCAGCAGCCGCAGGGTGCGCTTGTCGTCGCAGACGAGACGCAGTGCCCCGCGGATGCCCGCCGCCTTCTTGCCCGCGCCGACGATCACCCCGAGCCCGGTCGAGTCGATGAAGGTGACCTTGCGCAGGTCCAGCACGAGCTGCGTGCAGCCGGCGGTGAGCACGTCGCTCAACGCCTCCCGCAGCCGCGGCGCCCCGCCGAGGTCGATCTCGCCCTCGGCCGTGATGATGCCGGTCGTCCCGTTCGCCGGGAGCTGTACGTCGACCCGCACGTCAGCGCCGCCCGCGGGAGGGGGAGGGACCATGGTGTTGCTGCCACGTCATGCCGTAACCCCGGAATCCTGAGAAGCCCGGGCCGTTGCTTGACCGTGGAGACTCGACTGTCTGGCCGGAGCGGTGACGCCCTGGTGGCAGTCGCTGCGCGCTCTCGGCTCCCGAGACGGTACGCCCGGGCCAGGTCGTTGTCCATGACCCGGACGGCTCGGCGGGCGGGCGCTTCCGGTGGGGGTCAGTCCCGGTCCGCGAGCGCCTGCTCGTGGCTGTCGTAGATGTGCAGGACCTGGTCGAGGCCGAGCACCCGGATCAGCTTGCGCGTGGTCGGCGTGGGGTGCACGACCGAGAAGCGTGCGTCGGCGGCGACCGCGGCCCGGTGCGACTTCACCAGCACCCCGAGGCCGGTCGAGTCGATGAAGGTGACCTGGGCGAAGTCCAGCAGGATCTGCTTGTAGCCGTCGTTCAGCGCACCGGCGACCGCGTTCGCGAGGGTGTCGGCGGTGGCCGCGTCGATCTCCCCGGCGGCGGTGACGACTGCGTGGTCGGTGCGGTCCTCGATGTCGACGCGCAAGAGCATGTGGTGGGTTCCTCGGGTCGGTGACCTGGTGGCACGGATGGTGTGCACTTCCCGGCCGGCGGCTCGACGCGGGTGCCCGCGACGAGTGCCGGGCGGATGCGTCCAGGCTACCGGACCGAGCCGGCGGCTGGGCGGTGCGCAGCAAGTCGAACAGATGTTCGAAGTTGTGTCAGACTTCTGTGATGGCGGCCGGCGGCATGGGTGGGCGGGGCGGGATCCCGATGTCCGACCGGGTGCGGGCGACCTCGGCGCGCAGCCGTGCGTCGTACGACGAGGGGCCGGCCCGGCACTGCTGGGTGGCAGACGCCGTCGACGGCCTCGGGGTCAAGCGCCCCGGGCTGCTCGTCGAGTGGCGGCAGGCCGGGCCGGTCTGGCAGGGCCGCGTGGTCTACGCCGCGCAGCCCCGTCCCGGCCGGTGGGTGCTGGTCGAGGAGTGGGTCGACGCGGCGTTGCTCACGCCGCTGTGACCAGTTGCCCGTCAGTGACCGTCAGCGACCCGTCAGCCGGCCGAGGCCGGCTCGGAGCTGTCGACCGTGAACACCTTGTCGAGACCGGTGATGGTCAGCAGCCGGAGCAGGCGCGGCTGGCGGCAGTGCAGCGCCAGGGTGCCGCCGACCGCCCGCAGCCGCTTGCTCGCGCCCACGAGGGCGCCGAGGCCGGCCGAGTCGAGGTAGGTCACCCCGTCGAGGTCGACGGTGACGTGCACCGCGCCGGCCTCGATGGTGTCGGTGAGGGTCGCGGTCAGCAGCTCGACCGACGAGAGGTCGATCTCGCCCACCGGGGAGACGGTCGCGTGGGTGTCGAGCGAAGAGACATCGATTTTCAGGAGCACAAGGCCTGTTTCCTGACGATGCCGAAACGATTGCTTGATCCCGGTGGCGTCTGACGGTGATCGCCGGGACCGGCCGCACCTGGACTGGTGGACGCGAAGAGCCCCCGACGGCTCTCAGGATGACACACCGAGCGGCCCCGGGTGTGCCAAGCCGCCCGCGTGCCCGTCCGGAACCACGTTCGGTGACCGCATAGACGCACGGGGGAGTGAATAGTTCCCACCCGGCTGGGCACGCCTCAGGGAGCGCGGCAGCAATCTCGGGTCAAGCAGCCGGCTCAGTGGTCGCGTGTTGAGTAGAGGCCCTCTCCGGCTGCACGCCAGCCGGGGAGGGCCTCGTCGCGTCCCCGCCGTGTCCTCGCCGGGTATGTTTCCTGCATTCCTCGCGCGACCGAGCGCGACGAGTGGAGAGATCGGTGACAGACGTGTCTTCAGGCGACCTCGGTGGACCCACCGTGTCCGTCGTGGCCGAGCCGTCGGTGGTGGGCCGGCCCGAGCACATCGGGAGGTACACCTACGACGTGCGGGCCGAGCGCTGGTGGTGGTCCGACACCTTCGGGCGGATCCTCGGCTTCGAGCCGGGCGAGGCGCAGGCCTCGCTGGCCGTGCTCGCCGCGCACCTGCGGCCCGACGCCATGGACCGGGGCGTCGAGGCCCTGCAGCACGTCTTCGAGACCGGCGAGCCGTTCACGTTGCACACCCGCATGGTCGACCAGCGCGGCCGCACCCGGACCGTGCTGCTCGCGGGCCACGGCGAGGGCACCGACGGGGCCGCGGTCGAGAAGGTCGGTGGCTACCTCATCGACCTGACCGACGCCAGCCGCGACGCCAGCCGGGTCGACGTGCAGGAGGCGCTGGCGGGGGCCCTCGACCACCGCGCGGTGATCGAGCAGGCCAAGGGCGTGCTGATGGTCGCCCACGGGGTGGACGCCGACGAGGCGTTCCAGCTGCTGCGCAGCTACTCGCAGGACAGCAACATCAAGGTCCGCGACCTCGCCGACCGCCTGGTCGAGCTGGTGGCTCGCGACGGCGACCCCAACGAGGAGTTCCTGCGCCGCGTGCTGTCGATCTTCGACCGGGTGGCCTGAGACCGTCCCGACGCAGCGGAGCGCCCCGCCGGACCTGGGGGATTGAGGCGGGGCGCCCCTAGGAGGGGCAGCTGCGTGAACCCTCCTAGGGACAGGTTTACCCCTTCCCGAGGCGCCGCACGCGTTGTCTGGACAATTTCGCCCGGGTGAAGACCGTCCGGCGGCGACGTCGTACAGATTTTAACTAGATGGTTGAACAATCACTTCAGTCGTGACCCGGCCAGGCCGAATGTCCGCATGAGGGACTATCTGGAGGCTGAGCCATGAGCATCACGTCGCTGCACCCGCACCGGTCACCCGCAGAGCCCGACTCCGCGCCGTACCTCCCGGGGGACCAGATCCTCGTCACCGGCCCGGACGGCGTCACGCGGCTCGCCGTCGTCGAGGAGATGACGCTCACCGCCGACGGCAGGTACTCGCTCTTCGCGCACGTGGTCCGACCGGCGCAGGCCGGCAGCTACCTGATCTGCACGCCCGTCGCGGCCGACGGCTCCAGCGACACGGTCCGCTCGGCCTGACCCCACAGAACATCCGTCCCTGGACCTCGCCTGCGGCTAGACCATCCGGACAGACCCGGGCTCGGGCTCAAGTCCGGCCCTCGGGAGACCGATCCTTTGCCACAGAACCCCGCGGACGAACGCTCAGCCCCCCGAGCGGTCCGCGGCGCCGGGACGTCGCCCCCCAACGTGACCCCGGCACCCCGGCGGCCCCAGTCCTCCTCCCAAGTGGACTGGGGTCGTCGCACGTCCGGGCTCGGGAATACCTAGACGCGGCTAGGCCTCGGAGCCCTGTAAATGCCCCGATCAGGCCATGCAGACCAAGCGCCCGCCGACGTAGCGTTTGTCGCATACGAGGGATGTGTTCAACCGGCCCACTTTGGGGGTGTCGGCCGCGCTGGACGCAGTCGATCCGACCCGGACCATGCGTCCCGGGGCGGTTCACGACGAAGGCCCCCGACCTGCAGGTCGGGGGCCTTCGTCGTGCTGGTGGGCGGCGGTGAGCACCGCGGGCGGGGACTTAGCGGACAGTGCCGTAGGCCAGTTTCTTCCAGGCCCAGGTAAGCGATCCGGTTGAGCTTCTCACCTTCACCTTGGCCTTCAGGGTGTACTTCGTTCCCTTGGGCCGCTTTGCGTAGGCGTGATAGCTCATCTTGCGCGCGCCGGCGTAGAAGGACCTGGTCACCGTCAGGCCTCGCGGGGGGTTCATGGTCACCCGGAAAGCGGACGTGTAGTCCACCTTCGTGTTGTTGGCGATTGCCTGCATGCGACGACCGGCCTTCTGTACCAGCGCCCCGCGAGGAGCCGGCGGCTGAGTGGTCGGCGGCGTAGCCGTCACCGGAGGCAGGTTGCTGCCGCATTGTCCGAGGGACGCCTTCAGCGTCAGCTGAGGAATGGCCCCGACGTCCGGCTCGAACCGGTACACCCTGAACGTGAAGGTGTCGGGCTTCAGGCCGGTGATGTGGTTGACCGTGTCGTTGCCGAGCACGATGGCGCGGGTCTCAGCCGTCCGATGATCCGCTCGCCGATGTCGTAGCTGACCGCCGGTGACCAGCTGCGTGCCGTGGGTCCTGACGCCGATCTTGTCGTACCGCAGTGTGGAATCTGCCGTTTGGCCGACGATCAGGTCCAGGTGTCCACATCCCGCTGTTCGGGTTGCAGATCGATCGGCGGTAGACAGCGTGTGTAGCTGTTGCGGGCGGGCCGCGTCCAGAGCAAGACCCCCCAGGCGTTGAACTTCAGCGTGTACGGGGGGCCGTCAACCACTTGGTCCTGCTGGTTGAGGTACCGGCTGTTCACCACGTTCCAGGACTGGTCCCGGGTAGCCGGATGAATGCCAGGGGACAGACCCCTGACCGTTCGCGTCGTAGTACGACACGCATGGCAGATCCTTGATGATGAACTCGTCCTGATCGGATCCCTGGCGGTCCACCATCTGCGGCTCCTCCGGGAAGCTGCAGTTGGTCTGCGGCGCCGACCACGTGTCCTCAGCCGAAGCTGACGTCACCAAACCGAGGAGTGACATCCCCAGAGTGATGCTCGTTGCGATGCTCACGCGCCGCAGCCGCGCTGTTGCAGACATGCTGTTCCCCCGTGCTTCGGATGAGTTCTGAAGGAAAAATACGTCAAGAACCCAGTTCCTGTTCGCAGTTGGGCACACAAACTTGAATCGCCAAGTCTGAAGGACAAATCGGTAAAGCTTTCGGTCGAATCGAGGCTGTTGTGTTGACCGCGGACCGCCTCGTGGAGGACGCCCGCTGAACCAGGCGGGACACGCGGAGCTCGCCGGGCGGGCCCAGGATCTCGGCGGTCTCGGCGCCGCTGATTCCGTCGATGGGCGTTGCCTCGGAACCGCGGCCAGCTGCGGCGATTTGCTCCTCGCGCTGTAGTCGCAGAGCGTCGCTGAAAGGCGCTGCACGGACCTCTTGGCGCCTCTGCCGGCGACAGTCCTGAGGCATGTGGTCGACCTTCGACGGTCGATCGTCGCCGTTCAGGGCCACTTGCCGGCGTCCTGATCCCGCGCGAAGGACTCGATCACCGCCGTGCGCAGGTTCCGGTTGTTCGGGTTGTTTCGCCAGCCAGCTCTTGGCGAGCTCGGGCGTCTCGTCGACGACCTCGATGCGGCCATACATGGCACGAGGCCGGTTCAGTTCCTGAAACCGGCCTCTCACCTGCGGTGATTCTGGTGGGCGATACTGGGTTTGAACCAGTGACCTCTTCCGTGTCAAGGAAGCGCGCTACCGCTGCGCCAATCGCCCGTAACAACCCGGGACCCCAACTTCTGGTGTCCGAGTCATCGGAGGTGGAGACGGGATTTGAACCCGTGTAGACGGATTTGCAGTCCGTTGCCTCGCCTCTCGGCCACTCCACCACGGAGGCTGCGACCATCTTCTCCGAGCGGACGACGAGGCTCGAACTCGCGACCTCAACCTTGGCAAGGTTGCGCTCTACCAACTGAGCTACGTCCGCTTGCAATCCGTTCCGAGAAGCCCCGGGCCGGACGTGCGAGTGGAACTTTATCGGACGATCCCCAGATGACAAATTCGGGTCCTGTGCTGCGTGTTCGTGAGTCGTCCGGGCCGTGCGGCGGTTCTAGGGTCGGGGCATGCATGCGTGGGTGAACGGGCGAATTCTGGAGGATCCGCGGGGTCCGGCCATCACGGTCAGCGACCACGGGATGACCGTGGGCGACGGGGTGTTCGAGGCGGTGAAGGTCGTCGACGGCCGGCCGTTCGCGCTGACCCGGCACCTCGAGCGGCTGGCGCGGTCGGCCGCCGGCCTGGGGCTGCCGGCCCCGGACGACGGCGAGGTGCGGCGCGGCGTCGCGGCGGTGCTGGGCGCCGAGCACCTGCCGCTGGGCCGGCTGCGGATCACCTACACCGGGGGCGTCGCGCCGCTCGGCTCCGGCCGGGGCGACAGCCCGCCGACGCTCGTGGTGGTCGCGGACACCCTCAAGCCCGCGGCGCCCACCACGACGGTCGTCACCGTGCCCTGGCCGCGCAACGAGCGGGGTGCGCTGGCCGGGTTGAAGACGACGTCGTACGCCGAGAACGTGGTGGCGCTCGCCTACGCGCAGGAGCGCGGCGCGACCGAGGCGGTCTTCGCGAACCTCGCCGGCCACCTGTGCGAGGGCACCGGGTCCAACGTGTTCTACGTCGTCGACGGCGAGCTGCGCACGCCGACGCTGGCGTCCGGCTGCCTGGCCGGCATCAGCCGGGCCCTGCTCCTCGAGTGGTACGGCGGCCGCGAGGTCGACGAGCCGGTCGAGGTGCTCGACGCCGCGGACGAGATCTTCCTGGTCTCCACCACCCGGGACGTGCAGGCCGTGACGCGGTGCGACGACCGGGACCTGGTGGGGCCGGGGCCGGTCACGCAGGAGTGCGTGCGGGTGTGGGAGGCCAAGGAGGCGGAGGGGATCGATCCCTGAGGAATCCGTCGGGGCTCAGGCCGGTCGTGGCGCGCTGGCGCTCGCGGTAGGCCGCGACGTGCAGGCGGTTGCCGCAGGTGCGGGCGTCGCAGTAGCGCTTGGAGCGGTTGCGCGAGAGGTCGACCAGGACCTGGTCGCAGTCCGGGGCGTCGCACCGGCGCAGCCGCTCGCGCTCGCCGGAGGCGACGACGTGGGCGAGGGCCATGCCGCAGTCGATCGTGAGGTGCTCGGCCAGGGACGCGCCGGGCGTGAAGTAGTGCACGTGCCAGTCGAAGCCGTCGTGGTCCGTCAGCCGGGGCGTGACCGCCGCCTGCGACACCAGCGTGTTGACGGCCGCCGCGGCCGACGCGGTCGTCGGTCGCGTCGAACACCGCGCCGATCACGCCGCGCAGGGCCCGCACGCCGACCAGGTCGGCCTCGCCGAGGTCGCCGACCTCGCTGATCTCGCTGCGCGTCACGAAGGCGCGCAGGGCGTCGAGGTCGGTCAGCTGCTCCTCGGTGGTGGCCGACGGCGCCGAGTTGACCAGGTCGACGATGCACGCGAGCGAGTGCTCGGTGTCGTGACTGAACAGCACCGCTGGCCCCCTAGGCCGATCCGCGAACGGATCCGAGTCGATCAGGCGAGTTGGTCCTCCCAGCCAACCCTAGCCATGTCGAGCCTCGTGGGTCAGGCGGCCTCGGCGGCGAAGATCGCGGCGATGGTGCCGTCCACGTCGACGTGGCCGGACTCGGCGCCGGGCTCGACGGCCTTGCTCATCCGCTCCACGAAGCCGCTCAGGTCGCCGGTCTTGGCCTGCACGAGCGCCTCGCCGTCGGGGGAGCAGAGCTCGATGATCACCACGGCGTGACCCTCGGAGTCGAGGCAGGGCCAGACGTGCACGTCGCCGTCGCCGGAGGGCTCGTAGAGCCCCTCGCAGAGCAGGTCGCGCCCGAACGTCCAGCGCACGGTGCTCGTGCCCGTCCGGAACACGGTCGTCACGGCGTACGGGTCACGCGGGTCGTAGTGCAGCTCGGCGTCGATCGGGGTCACTGCCCCGGTCGGGTCGATCAGCTCCAGCGTCACGGTCTGCGTGACGGTGAGTGGAGCCGTGTTCATCGAGAAATCCATCATCTGTGGTGCCTTCCTCCCAGGTCGTCCCCTCCGGACTTGCCAAGGAGACGGTGATGGGTTGGCTGTATGACGGGAAACCAAACAAATTGATCAAAGTTTTTTTCAAATCTGCGCGTCACCTGGTGGATCTGTCCGATTTCGGTGGTATTCATCCGGTCGTCACGGCCGCCTCATCGGTGTTCACCAGCCTCAACGACGTGGATGCGTAAAGGTTCCGCACGAAGTACGTCGGGATGCCGACGGGGTCCGGGCCCGCGATGTGTGCCGACCCACGGCATGCGCTACTCTTTCCGGCGCACCGACCGGGGCGATTGGCGCAGTGGTAGCGCGCTTCGTTCACACCGAAGAGGTCACTGGTTCGAGCCCAGTATCGCCCACCCCCACCGCACGGCCGTCTCTCCTCGAGGCGGCCGTTCGTCGTTCCCGGACGGCGCACGACCTCGGGGGCGAAACCCGCAGGCGTCGGGGAGCCGCCCACGGATACGATCGAGCCGTCCCGCTCCCCGTCGCGTACGACGGGCAGCCACCCGCACCACCGAGGAGTCGAAGACCCGTGTCCGACATCAACGTCACCGTCCTGAACGCAGCCGAGTCCGGCGAGCGTGCGGTGACGACGGGCACCAAGGCGTGGGAGCTCTTCGCCGACGACCCGCAGGTGATCGCCGCACGCGTCGGCGGCGAGCTGCGGGACCTGGCCCACGAGCTCGCCGACGGCGACCGGGTCGAGGGCGTCGCGATCGACTCCCCGGACGGCCGCGACATCCTGCGGCACTCCACCGCGCACGTGATGGCGCAGGCCGTGCAGGAGCTGTTCCCCGAGGCCAAGCTCGGCATCGGCCCGCCGATCACCGACGGCTTCTACTACGACTTCGACGTGCCGACCCCGTTCGTCCCGGAGGACCTCGAGAAGATCGAGTCGCGGATGCGCAAGATCGTCAAGGAGGGCCAGAAGTTCTCCCGCCGGCCGGTCTCCGACGGCGACGCGATCAGCGAGCTGGCCGACGAGCCCTACAAGATCGAGCTCATCGGCCTCAAGGGCGGCACCTCCGACGTGGGCGACGCCGCCGAGGGCGCGAGCGTCGAGGTGGGCGGCGCCGAGCTGACCATCTACGACAACCTCAAGCGCGACGGCTCGCTGGCCTGGAAGGACCTGTGCCGCGGCCCGCACCTGCCCACCACCAAGCGCATCCCGGCGTTCCGGCTGATGCGGTCCGCCGCGGCGTACTGGCGCGGCGACGAGAAGAACAAGCAGCTCCAGCGCATCTACGGCACCGCCTGGGAGTCCAAGGAGGCGCTCGAGGAGCACCTGCACCGGATCGAGGAGGCCGAGCGCCGCGACCACCGCCGGCTCGGCCGCGACCTCGACCTGTACTCCTTCCCCGACGAGATCGGCTCCGGGCTGCCCGTGTTCCACCCCAAGGGCGGGGTGATCAAGCGGGTGATGGAGGACTACGTCCGGCAGCGGCACATCGACGAGGGCTTCGAGTACGTCGGCACCCCGCACATCGCCAAGGAGGGGCTGTTCCACACCTCCGGGCACCTGCCGTACTACGGCGAGGGGATGTTCCCGGCCCTGGACGTCGACGGCATGGACTACCGCCTCAAGGCGATGAACTGCCCGATGCACAACCTGATCTTCCGCTCGCGCCAGCGGTCCTACCGCGAGCTGCCGCTGCGGCTCTTCGAGTTCGGTCACGTCTACCGGCACGAGAAGTCCGGCGTCGTGCACGGGCTGACCCGGGTGCGCGGCTTCGCCCAGGACGACTCGCACTCCTACGTCACCAAGGAGCAGGCGCCGGCGGAGATCAAGCACCTGCTCGACTTCTGCCTCGGGCTGTTCCGGGACTTCGGGCTCGACGACTTCTACCTCGAGCTGTCCACCCGCGACGACGCGAAGCCGGACAAGTTCATCGGCTCCGACGAGGAGTGGGTGGAGGCCACCGGCATCCTGGAGAAGGTGGCCACCGAGTCCGGTCTCGAGCTGGTGCCCGACCCGGGCGGCGCGGCCTACTACGGCCCGAAGATCTCGGTGCAGGCGCGCGACGCGATCGGCCGCACCTGGCAGATGTCGACCATCCAGTACGACTTCAACCAGCCGTCGCCCGAGCGCTTCGCGCTGGAGTACCAGGCCGCCGACGGCACCCGTCAGCAGCCGGTGATGATCCACTCCGCGAAGTTCGGGTCGATCGAGCGGTTCATCGGCGTGCTCGTCGAGCACTACGCCGGCGCCTTCCCGCCCTGGCTCGCGCCGGTGCAGGTGCAGGGCATCCCGATCGCCGAGCGGCACAACGACTACCTCTACGAGGTGGCCGCGAAGCTGAAGGCGCAGGGGATCCGCGTCGAGGTCGACGAGTCCGACGACCGGATGCAGAAGAAGATCCGCAACGCGCAGCTCCAGAAGGTGCCGTTCATGCTGATCGCCGGCGACAGCGACCTCGAGGCGGGCGCGGTGAGCTTCCGCTACCGCGACGGGCACCAGGAGAACGGCGTCTCCGTCGAGGACGCCATCGCCCGCGTCGTCGAGGCCGTGCGCTCCCGGTCCCAGGTATGACCGAGTCCTTCACGCAGGACGGGGTGGGGGAGGCCGACGACCTCGAGCGGCTCTGGACCCCGCACCGGATGGCCTACATCAAGGGCGAGAACAAGCCGACGGACGGGTCGTCGGGGGAGTGCCCGTTCTGCCGGGTCCCGTCGCTCGACGACGTCTCCGGGCTCGTGGTGCACCGCGGCGACGCGTCGTACGTCGTGCTGAACCTGTACCCCTACAGCCCGGGGCACCTGATGGTCTGCCCCTACCGGCACGTCGCGGACTACACCGACCTGGACGACGCGGAGACGGCCGAGGTGGCGGCGTTCACCAAGACCGCGATGCGCGTCGTGCGTGAGGTGAGCGGTGCGCACGGCTTCAACGTCGGGATGAACCAGGGGGCGGTGGCCGGGGCCGGCATCGCCGCCCACCTGCACCAGCACGTCGTGCCGCGCTGGGGCGGCGACCAGAACTTCATGCCGATCATCGGGCGGACCCGCACCCTGCCGCAGCTGCTCACCGACACCCGGGCGCTCCTCGCGGAGGCCTGGACCTGAACCCGGCCCGCGGCGGTATCGTTGAACGATCATCCACCGCGAGGAGCAGCACGTGACGACGATCGACCTGGACGCCCTCGCGCAGGAACGCGGCCGGATCCGTGACGCGCACCTGCTCCCGCTGGGCGAGCGGCCGGTCTCGTCGGCCCGCGGGCTGCACCACACGGCCCTGATCTGCACCGACGTGGAGCGGACGGTGCGCTTCTACCAGGACGTGCTCGGCTTCCCGCTGACCGAGATCGTCGAGAACCGCGACTACGCCGGGTCCAGCCACTTCTTCTTCGACATCGGCCACGGCAACCTGCTGGCGTTCTTCGACCTGCCCGGGCTCGACCTGGGGGAGTACGCCGAGGTGCTCGGCGGCCTGCACCACCTCGCGATCTCGGTCGACCCGGACCGGTGGGACGCGCTGCGTGCGCGGCTCACCGAGGCGGGCGTGGACCACGAGGTGGAGAGCGGCACGTCGATCTACTTCCGGGACCCGGACGGCGCGCGCCTCGAGCTGATCGCCGACCCGCTCGGCGAGATGTACGGGCTCACGGTCCTCCGGTCGAGCAGTGGTCTCGAGACGCCTCGCGCTTCGCGCTCGGCTCCTCGACCAGCCGAGATCGAACAGGTGTTCGAACCATGGCGTAGGCTGGGCCCATGGTCCAGCTCGTCGCCCCGCCCGGATGGCCGCGGGCCGTCCGCCCGCCCGGTGCTCCGGGGTGGGAGCACTCCGCCGTCTCGTGGCTGCTGGACATCTGCCCGCCGGAGTTCCGGTCCTACCCGGTGCTGCGCCGCCACGACGTGGTGCTCGCCCGGTTCGCGGTGCTGCACGTCGAGGCCTGCCAGGCCGCCGTCCGGCGCGGCCTGAGCGAGGCCCGCGCGGAGCTGCGCGACGTCACGACGCAGGACACCGTCGAGGCCGCGATCGAGACCTGGCACGCCGAGTCCGCCCGGCTGATGGCCGAGCGGCGGGCCGTCGGGCTGGTCGAGGAGGCGTTGCGCGGCAAGCGCTTCATCGCCCGCCTCTGACAGGGTGGGCGCCATGACGACGACCAGGCTGGCGGTGGTGATCCTCGTCGACCCGCAGGGCCGGCTGCTGCTCCAGGAACGTGACTCCGAGGCGCCGATCAACCCGGACCAGTGGGGCATGGTGGGCGGGCACGTCGAGGACGGCGAGGACTTCGAGCCCGCCGCCTACCGCGAGCTCGAGGAGGAGACCGGCATCCGGCTCCGGCCCGGCGACCTGACCCTCTGGCGCGACGAGCAGCACGCCTGGACCCC
Organism: uncultured Actinomycetota bacterium; assembly: GCA_963778095.1. Lineage (GTDB taxonomy): Bacteria > Actinomycetota > Actinomycetes > Propionibacteriales > Nocardioidaceae > Nocardioides_B. Next base: position 154,142 of record CAVZTB010000002.1, read on the forward strand.
GGGTGGCGACCCGCGGCGCTACACCGTCTGGGTCGCCGGCACCCGGCTGACCGACGCCGACATCGTCCTCGGAGAGGGCCGGCAGATCGTCTTCGTCGCCCCCGAGGTCGTCCCGACCCTCGACCTCGCGCCGTCGAGCCGGCACTTCGTGCTGGGGTTCCTGGCCTCGGAGGAGTACGCCGCGCTGGCTGAGTAGCCTCACCTCATGACCCTCCCGCTCACCGTCATCCCCGTGCCCGGGCACGGCGCCGAGGACGTCGTCGTGGACGCCGACGGCTGGGTGCTCACCGGCACCGCCGACGGCGCGGTCTTCCGCGTGCGCCCCGACGGCGCCCGGATCGACCGGGTCGGCCACACCGGAGGGCGGCCGCTCGGCCTCGAGCTGCTGCCGGACGGCCGGGTGCTGGTCTGCGACGCCCGTCGTGGCCTGCTCGCCCTCGACCCCGCCACGGGCGGCATCGAGGAGCTGGCGACGACGGTGCAGGGCCGACGGATGGAGTTCTGCAACAACGCGGCGGTGCACAGCGACGGCGACATCTGGTTCACCGACTCGTCCCGCGTCTTCGGCATCGACCGCTGGAAGGCGGACATGGTCGAGAACACCGCGTCCGGCCGGCTGCTGCGGCGGTCCCCAGAGGGCACCGTCGAGGTGGTGCTCGACGGGCTGCGGTTCGCCAACGGGGTCGCCCTGGCGGCGGACGAGTCCTACGTCGCGGTGGCCGAGACCGCCGGGCGGTCCGTCGTACGCCGCTGGCTGACGGGTCCCCGGCAGGGGCAGTCCGACCACCTCGCCACCGACCTGCCGGGCTACCCCGACAACATCAGCCGCGGCAGCGACGGGCTCGTGTGGGTGACCGTCGCCTCGCCCAGGGACCCGGTGCTCGAGCGGCTGATGACCGGCCCGCGGCCGGTGCGCCGGCTCGCCTGGCGGCTGCCGTCGGCGCTGCAGCCGCAACCGAAGCGGACGGTCCGGGTGATGGCGTTCGCCGACGACGGCACGGTCGTGCACGACCTGAGCGGCGACGCGTCCGGCTACCACCTGGTGACCGGCGTGCGCGAGCACGCGGGCCGGGTGTGGCTCGGCAGCCTGGAGGAGCCGGCGATCGCCGTGCTGGACGTGCCCGGATGAGGCTGACCGACGGACTGATGCTGCCCGCCGAGGCGTACACCTCGCCCGAGGTGCTCGGCTGGGAGCTCCGCCACCTGTACGCCGGGTCGTGGACCTGCCTCGGCCGGCGCGACGAGCTGGCCACCCAGCAGGCGGTCCGCGTCGGCGACGTCGGGGCGCTGCTGGTCCTCGACGGCGACCGGGTCCGGATGTTCGCCAACACCTGCCGGCACCGGGGTCACGAGCTGCTCGCGGAGGGCGAGACGTCCGAGCGGCGCAGCGTGCAGTGCCCCTACCACGCCTGGACCTACGACCTGGCGGGCCAGGGGCTCGGCGCCGCGCGCGGCCACGGGCTGGTCGAGCTGCCGGTGCGCGAGTGGGCCGGGTGGGTCTTCGGGCACGCCGTCGCGGCCACCGCTGACGTGCCGTTCGAGGAGCACCTCGGCGCCCTGGCGGGCATCGTCGAGCCCTACGCGCCCGAGCGGCTCCGGCTCGCGGACCGGCACACCTACGAGGTCGCCGCCAACTGGAAGGTGATCGCGGAGAACTACCACGAGTGCTACCACTGCCCGCTGATCCACCCCGAGCTGTGCGCGGTGACGCCGCCGACGTCGGGGGACAACTACGACCTCCCGGGGTCCTGGGTCGGCGGCTCGATGGTGCTGCGCGACGGGATGGCCACCATGTCGCTGACCGGGGAGTCGGGCGGGCTGCCGCTGCCGGGGGTGGACCCGACGACGGTGGAGTACGTCCACCTGCTCCCCAACCTCCTCGTCTCCGCGCACCCCGACTACGTGATGGCGCACCGCCTGCTGCCGCTCGCGCCGGACCGGACCTGGGTGGAGTGCTCGTGGTACCTCCTGCCGCACCCCGACGGCACGGTCCCCGACGCGACGTACGCCACGGAGTTCTGGGACCTGACCAACCGGCAGGACTGGGCGGCCTGCGAGTCTGTGCAGCGGGGCCTGGCCAACCCGCACTTCCGGCCCGGTCCGTTCGCCCCCAACGAGGACGCAGTCGCCCGCCTCGTGGGACTGATCTCGGACTCGTACCGCTCCGGCGGCATAGTCCGAACGGACTAGGGGAACCATCCGAACGGACGACTAACGCACCTGGGGCTCCGACGTTGGTCATCTGGGGACGACGAGAGGACTGCATGGAGAACGCACTGGACGTGGAGCTTCAGGACGACCAGCTGGTGGACGAGATCCGCCTGGTCACCGAGCTGATGGTGGTCGCGACGATGGCGCCCGGAGAGCTCGAGCAGGACGTGATCGACGAGGCCCTGGGGGTCGAACCGCCGCGTGGGCTCCCCCGACAGCGCCCGGGTGACTGAGCGGCGCTACCTGATGATCGACAACCCGTCGACGCGCACCGGCTTGGTGCCGCGCGACCGCACGGTCACCTTGCCTGCCGCGGGCACCGTGAACGTCCGGAGGGCCGAACGGGTCGAGGACGCGGCGAGCGTCAGGCGGCCGACCACCCGGCTGCCGACGAGGACGTCCGCGCTTCCCTGTCCGGGACCGAACAGCGCCCACACACCGACCGTGCGGCCGGCCTGGGTGGCGCTGACGGCCGTCGCGCCCTTGCCGCGCAGCTCGGTGTAGGTGCCTCCCAGCGCCTTGCTGCTGGTCTTGCGCACGGCGTGGCGCACTCCCAGCTTCCGGTCGTCGAGCGCTCCGGTGGTGCACGAGGCGGCGGAGGTGGCGCCGGTGTGCCCGACCTGGTCGAGGGGCCGCACGCGGAAGCACCACTCCTCCCCGGGGCCGATCCTGGCGACGCCCGACTGGGCCGACGTCGGACCCATCCACGTGGTCCAGGAGCCCAGGCGGCCGGACGCCCGGGCGACCTGGTACTCCGCGACGTAGGTCGGGGCCCCGGTGTCGTCGCCGCCCGACCACGCGTACGTCACCGCACCCCCCAGGGAACGCGCCCACAGCGTCGGCAGGCTCGTCGCGCCGAGCGTGGGCGCGGTGCCGTCGGCATAGCTGCACGCCTCGGCCGTCCACGCGCTGACGTTCTCGAGCGCGTCGTGCGCTCGTGAGGCGACGCAGACGCCCTGACCGGGCGAGAGGGCGCGGGTCACGGTGGCCGTGGTGCGACCGGTCTCGGTGGTCCAGGAGCCGCCCTGCGTCGGGGTCCACGGCCGGGTGCGGACGTCGTACGACGCGATCCCGGCGGTCGCGCCCCACTGCGGGCCGCGGTCGGCGTAGGTCCAGGAGAACGTGCTGCTGACCGGGCTGTCGGCCCTCTGCAGCGTGTTCGGGCTCGAGGACGCGGTGACCTCGGGGGCGAGCACGTCCGGCTGGGCGTCCGGTGCCGCGGTCAGCCAGAGCAGCTGCCGCACGTGCGCCCGTTGGTCCTGCGCCACCAGTGCGACGCGGGACGAACCCGCCTCGTCGACGGCGAAGGTGGAGCCGCGGGGCCAGTCGAGCTGGATGGCCCCCAGGTCGCGGGTCTCCCGCCCGGCGCCGAGGTCGGCGACCTTGAGGTGCAGGACGTCGGACACGAGCTCGGGCCAGGCCACGAAGCCGTTGCCCAGCAGGGGGCCGGCGGTGACGTGGACGTCCCGCCAGACGGTGAAGGGCGGCAGCACGCCATCGAGGTCGACGACCGTCGAGAGGTCACCACCGCAGTCGTACATCAAGAAGCGGCCGCGCACGTCGCGCACCCGGACCCCGCACTGCGGGTCCGCCCCCGTGCCGGTGGCGCGTCGCACGTCGCCGGTGTCGACGTCGGTCCCGACGAAGGCGTGCCCGGTGGGGTCCCAGGACCACACCCGGGCCCCGTCGGCCCCGACCTGCTGGGGTGTGCTGGAGACGACGTCACCGGTGGTGGCCCGCTGGACCTGGTAGACCGGGCCGTTCGGGCCCGGCACGGACAGTCCGACCAGGTCTCCGCCGTGGCCCAGCGTCGGCACGCTCGAGCCGTAGGCCGCGAGGTCGCGGGAACCGCCGGGCCAGCGAAGCCGCCAGCTGCCAGTGGCGTAGCCGTCGGCGTCCACCAGGGACTGGAGCGACGTGCTGCCGGCCGTGGTGGCCGGAGTCGCGTCCACGACCCAGCTGCCGGAGCCGTCGGCGGCGGCGCGCTCGGAGGCGCCGGCCTCACCGGTCACCCGGGCGACGCCGCCGTCGAGCCGGAGCCCTCCGTAGCCGACGGGGGCCGGCGACAAGGAGGCCACGACCTGCACCCCGGTGCTCGCGTCGGCGACCGCGAAACGTCCCGCGGGATCGCCGCCCAGCCCGAGGGCGAGGCGTCCGTCGCCGGTGGGGACGACGGAGTAGACCGGTGACGAGCCGACCTGGGGGCCGAGGGTGCCGTCCGTGAGGTCCACCGGCCGGAGCACCAGGTCGCGCTGGTCCGGGATCCCCCGCGTGAACGCGACCCCGTCGCCGAAGGGGAGCAGGGTCGGGTTGTCGCTGACGTCGGAGGTGGCCAGGTCCACGCTCCCCGACCCCCCGCCGTCCCGGTCCACCCACGAGAGCGGGACGTGCCCGGCCGACTCGTCGCCCCGGAAGAAGACGCGGGTGGGGCCGACGAGGACCCGCTCGTAGGACAACGGCGACGCAACCCGCGTGATGGTGCCCGCGAGCCCGTCCACGTCCCACAGGTCGTTGTCGGCGGTGCGGACGAAGGCGTGCCGGTCGTCGCCGGGCACGTCGACGAGCGACCCGGTGCCGTACCGGCCGGGCAGATCCACGGCGGTGCCGTCCCGGTGCCGGATCCGCAGGGCTCGCTCGTCGAGTCCGTTCGTGTTCCTGACGTAGGTGCTGGTCAGGGCCCACGTCGGACGTGCGGAGACCAGGCCTTCGTCCGGCTGCAGGTCGAAGGTGCCGTCGGAAGCGCCCGTGTCGGCTGCGGTCAGCTTCAACGTGACCGCCGAGTGGCCTTGCACCGTGCGGGTCGTGACCTCCACGACGTCGTCGCCGGACAGGAACAGCTGGCTCGGGTCCGCGGGCACCGGGATGGCGTCGGCGGTCACCGCACCGTCCGAGATGCGCACCACCTGCGCGCCGTACGCCACGGCCGCGTCCTGGTAAGGACGCATCCGGAGCAGGTAGTGAGGGGAGGCTCCACTGACCACGGCGAAACCGTGCCGCTGCGGGCGCACCGGCAGCAGCACGTCGTCGCCGGTGGCGTGCGCAGGCGAGGCAACGAGCAGCAGGGTGCTCGTCGCGAGCGCAGTGGTGAGCAGGCAGACGGCAGCACGCGTGACGCGCATGGATGTTCCCCCGAGGCGTGGTCCGGTGCACCCAGACGATGACGGCGACGCCGAACGATAGACCAGCCGCGGGTGGTCCCGGGCGTGAAACGGGCAAGAGCCAGCGCCTAGACTCGACAGGTATCCGACGCGAGGAGGACCACCCATGGGAGTGCTGGACCGGATCACCGGCCCACGTGACCTGCGCGACCTCTCCGACGCCGAGCTCGACGAGCTCGCCACCGAGATCCGCGACTTCCTGGTCCGCAAGGTCTCCCGCACCGGCGGGCACCTCGGCCCCAACCTCGGCGTCGTCGAGCTGACGCTCGCGCTGCACCGGGTGTTCGACTCGCCCCACGACCGGATCGTCTTCGACACCGGCCACCAGGCCTACGTGCACAAGATCGTCACCGGCCGCGCCCGGGGGTTCGACCAGCTCCGCCAGGAGGGCGGCCTGTCGGGCTACCCGAGCCGGGCCGAGTCCGAGCACGACGTGGTCGAGAACTCCCACGCGTCCACCTCGCTGTCCTACGCCGACGGGCTGGCCAAGGCCTTCGCCGTGCGCGGCGAGGACCGGCACGTCGCGGCCGTGATCGGCGACGGCGCGCTGACCGGCGGGATGGCCTGGGAGGCGCTGAACTGCATCGCCGCCGACCACGACCGCCGGCTGGTCGTCGTGGTCAACGACAACGGCCGCTCCTACACCCCGACCGTCGGCGGGCTCGCCAACCACCTGACCACGCTGCGCACCAGCCCGCGCTACGAGCAGGTCCTCGACCTCGTCAAGAAGCGGCTCAAGGGCGTCCGCGGCGTCGGGCCGGCGGTCTACGACGCGCTGCACGCCATGAAGAAGGGCATGAAGGACGCCCTCGCCCCGCAGGGCCTCTTCGAGGACCTCGGCCTGAAGTACGTCGGACCGATCGACGGCCACGACCGGCAGGCCGTCGAGGTCGCGCTCACCCAGGCCAAGAAGTTCAACGGCCCGGTGATCGTGCACGTCATCACCCGCAAGGGCTTCGGCTACGACCCGGCCGAGCAGCACGAGGCCGACCAGTTCCACAGCCCGGGCGTCTTCAACGTCGAGACCGGCGAGGAGAACCCCAAGGGGCAGATCTGGACCGACGTGTTCGCCGACGAGATCGTCTCCATCGGCGCGGAGCGGCCCGACGTCGTCGCGATCACCGCCGCGATGATGCACCCCGTCGGGCTGCACAAGTTCGCGGCCCGGTTCCCCGAGCGGACCTTCGACGTCGGCATCGCCGAGCAGCACGCCACCACGTCCGCGGCCGGCCTCGCGATGGGCGGTCTGCACCCGGTCGTGGCGCTCTACGCGACGTTCCTGAACCGCGCGTTCGACCAGGTGCTGATGGACGTCGCCCTGCACGAGTGCGGCGTCACCTTCGTCCTCGACCGCTCCGGCGTCACCGGCGACGACGGGGCTTCCCACAACGGCATGTGGGACATGTCGATCCTCCAGGTCGTGCCGGGCCTGCGCCTCGCGGCGCCCCGGGACGGCGCCCGGCTGCGCGAGCTGCTGCGCGAGGCCGTCCAGGTCGATGACGCGCCGACCGTCGTACGTTTCCCGAAGGGTCCGCCCAGCGGCGACGTGGAGCGGGTCGGCACGGCCGGCGGCTGCGACGTGCTGGTCCGGCAGGGCGCCAAGGACGTGCTCATCGTCGGGGTCGGCTCGATGGCGATCACGGCGGTGGACGTGGCCGAGCGGCTCGTCGCCCAGGGCATCGGCGTCACCGTCGTCGACCCCCGCTGGGTCAAGCCGGTCGACCCCGCCGTCCTCGACCTGGCCCGCGAGCACCGGCTGGTCGTGTCCGTCGAGGACAACGGCATCGTCGGTGGCTGCGGCGCGGTGCTGCTGCAGACCCTCAACCAGGCCGGCATCGAGACCCCCGTGCGGCTGCACGGCATCCCGCAGGAGTTCCTGCACCACGCCAAGCGCGGCGTGATCCTCGAGCGGATCGGGCTGACCGCCCAGACCCTCGCGCGCAGCATCGTCGAGGACGTCACCGCCATCGACGAGAGCGCCTCGGGCTGGTCGAGCCTGTCGAGGCCGCTCGGCCAGGACTGATCTCCCTCGGTCCTGTTCAATGGGCCGCATGGACTACGACGTCGAGCGCGTGCGCGCCAGCTTCCCCGCCCTGCACGACGGGACCGCCTACTTCGACGGCCCCGGCGGGTCCCAGGTGCCGCGCCAGGTCGCGGACGCGATCGCGACCGCGATGACCAGCGGGCTGTCCAACCGGGGCGCGGTGACGGCCTCGGAGCGCCGGGCCGACGACGTCACGCTCGGGGCGCGGGCGGCGGTCGCGGACCTCCTCGGCTGCGACGCCGGCGGGGTGGTGTTCGGCCGCTCGATGACCCAGCTGACCTTCGACCTCGCCCGGGCCCTGGCCAAGACCTGGGAGCCGGGCGACGAGATCGTGGTGACCCGCCTCGACCACGACGCCAACATCCGGCCCTGGAAGCGGGTGGCCGACGCGCTCGGCGTCACCGTGCGCTGGGTCGACTTCGACCGCGACAGCGCCGAGCTGTCCTTCGACCCCGGGTGTGCTGTCCGCGCGGACCCGGCTGGTGGCCGTGACCGGCGCCTCCAACCTGCTGGGCACCCGCCCCGACATCGCGCGGATCGCGGCCGCCGTGCACGCGGCCGGCGCGATGCTCTTCGTGGACGGCGTGCACCTGACGCCGCACGCGCCCGTCTCCGTGCGCGACCTGGGCGCGGACTTCTACGCGTGCTCGCCCTACAAGTTCTTCGGGCCGCACCTCGGCGTGCTGGCCGCGGACCCGACGCTCCTCGACCTGGTGCACCCCGACAAGCTGCTGCCCTCGACCGACGCCGTGCCGGAGCGGTTCGAGCTCGGCACGCTGCCCTACGAGCTGCTGGCCGGGGTCACCGCGACGGTCGACTTCATCGCCGACCTCGCGCCCGGCGAGGCCGTCGAGCGCCGGGGCCGGGTGCTGGAGTCGATGCAGCGGGTGGAGACCTACGAGGACGTGCTGTTCGAGCGGCTGCTCTCGGGGCTCGACGCCCTCGACCGGGTGCGCCGCTACGGCCACCCCGCCCGTCGTACGCCGACGGTGCTGTTCTCCGTGGAGGGCCGCACCGGCCGGGAGGTGCACGAGGGGCTGGCGGCCCGGGGCGTGAACGCGCCGGCGAGCAGCTTCTACGCCCTCGAGGCCTCGCGCTGGCTGGGCCTCGGCGACGGCGGCGCGGTGCGGGCCGGCCTCGCGCCGTACACCTCCGAGGACGACGTCGACCGGCTGCTCGCCGGGGTGGCCGAGCTGGCCCGATGACCCGCCGCTCGGTGCTGGTCACCGGCGGTTCGCGAGGGATCGGGGCGGCCGTCGCCGCGGCGTTCGCGGACCAGGGGGACCGGGTCGCGGTGCACTACGGCTCCTCGCGCGACGCCGCCGACGGGGTGGTCGCCGGGCTGTCCGGGGACGGTCACGTCGCCGTGCAGGCCGACCTGACCGACGCCGACGGTGTGCGCCGGATGGTCGACGAGGCCGCGACCGCGCTCGACGGCCTCGACGTGCTGGTCAACAACGCGGGCGTCTTCGTCGCGCACCCGCCGCTGGCCACCGACTTCGCGGAGTGGCAGCGCGTCTGGTCGCTCACCCTGGCCACCAACCTGACCGGTGCGGCCAACGCCACGTTCTGCGCGCTGCCCCACCTGATGGCGCGCGGCGGCGGGGCGGTGGTCAACGTGTCCAGCCGGGGCGCCTTCCGCGGCGAGCCCGACTGCCCGGCGTACGGCGCGTCGAAGGCGGGCCTCAACGCGTTCGGGCAGTCGATGGCGCAGGCCCTGGCCCCGCACGGGATCTCCGTGGGCACGGTGGCGCCCGGGTTCGTCGAGACCGACATGGCGCGCCACGTCCTCGACGGCCCACGCGGCGACGAGGTCCGGGCCCAGTCGCCCACCGGTCGCGTCGCGCGCCCGGACGAGGTCGCCGCGGCGGTGCTCTGGCTGGCGTCGCCCGCCGCCCGCTTCGCGACCGGCACGATCATCGACGTGAACGGCGCGTCCTACCTCCGGTCCTGAACTAGCATTCGCGCGTGACGTCGATCGGGGGACGCGCCGTCGGGGCGCTGCTGGCGCTGGCCCTGCTGGCGTCGTGCACGCCGGCCGCCCCGGCTCCCACGCCGCCCGGCACCCCGGCCGCCACAGCGCCGTCCGGGTCGGCCAGCCCGCGGGTCAACGGGCAGCTCGCCGAGGCGCAGCTGCACGAGATGGCGCAGCGGATCCTGCACAAGCGGGAGCGGGCCGTGCGCGCCGACGACGAGGCGGCCTACCTCGCCGACGTCGACCCCTCGAACCGGTCGCTGGTGGCGAGCCAGCGACGACGGTTCGAGAACCTGGTCCGGCTGCCCCTTGCGACCTACCAGCTCGACGCGGTGGCGGCGACGTGGCCGTCCGGGTTCGCCGACGCGCGGTTCCGGAAGACCGCCTACATCCCCTACGTGGAGGAGGCGCTCGAGCTGCGCGGCTTCGACAACGGGCCGGTCGTGCAGACCACCGGCGTGACGTTCGCGGAGGTGGACGGACGGTGGCGGATCGTCTCCGACGACGACGTCGCGGACCGCGAGGCCGACGGCTCCCGCAACCTCCCGTGGGACCTCACCCGGATCGTCGTACGCCGGTCGCCGCACGCGCTCGGCATCTTCGACCGCCGGTCGGCGGCCTCGGCCGGAGCGGCTGATGGCGTGGACGGAGGAGAGCGTCACGGCGGTCCAGCGGCGCGTGCCACGGAAGTGGCCCGGCACCGTGGTGTTCTACGCCCTGTCGAGCCCACGGCTGCTGCGCACCATGGGCACCCGGTTCCTCGACCGGGCCGCGGTCGCGTTCCCCGTCCTGGACGACGTGGAGCGGCCGACCCGCCGGGTGGCGACCCGCGTGGTGATCAACCCGACGTACCTGCCGCAGGACGAGCGGCAGGGCACCTACCTGCTCACCCACGAGATCACGCACGTCGCGCTGGCCGCGACGAACGGGTCCACCCCGGCGTGGGTCCAGGAGGGCCTCGCCGACTACGTCGCGACCGACGGGGGCAGCCCGACCGACTGGCAGCCGACCGCGGCCACCGTGGACCGGGCACGGCGGGGGGCGGACGCGATGCCGGGCAGCACGTTCTTCGGCGACGCGGACCCGGGCTTCGAGTACGACCTGTCCCTCGGCGCCTGCGTCTACCTCGCCCACCGGTTCGGCGAGGACCGGCTGTGGGCCTTCCTGGACCGGCTCGTCGCCCGCGCCCGCACGGACGGGGACGCCGAGGGCGGCGTCGACCCGGTGCTCCGGTCGATGTTCGGGCTGGACTCCGCGCGGCTCGCCGCCCGGGCGGCGCGGCTGGTGGCCGCCCGCCACTGAGCGGCCGATCGACCGATGTTCGCGGGATCGTTACCCACGGAGGGGTGCCAACCCGCGGCGGATGCGCCAAGATGGCGACGTTTTCGTGCGCCGAACATTCTCGGTGAACACAGAGCCCACGAGGAGACGTCCCACCATGCCCCAGTCCCCACCCCGACGGCGGCTGATCGCCGCCCTCGGCGTCGCCGCCGTCACGTCCGTCGCGCTGATCGCCTCGACCGGCATCACGCCGGCGACCGCGCAGGGCCACGCTGTGGTTGCGAAGCCCCACAAGAAGGCCGCCAAGCACAACGTGAAGCTCCAGATCCTGGCGCTCAACGACTTCCACGGCCAGCTCGAGCCGAGCACGTCCTCGTCCTCCGGCACGATCAACGGGACGCCCGCCGGCGGCGCGGAGTACCTCGCCACGCACCTGAGCAAGCTGCGCACACTGGCCCGCTCCAACGGCCGGCACACCGTGACGGTGGCGGCGGGTGACCTGATCGGCGCGACGCCGCTGCTGTCGGCGGCGTTCCACGACGAGCCCTCCATCATGGCCATGAACCGGATGGGGCTGCAGATCGCCAGCGTCGGCAACCACGAGTTCGACGAGGGCTGGCGTGAGCTGCGCCGCATGCAGACCGGCGGCTGCCTGGCCGACGGCGACGGCAAGGACAACCAGAACTCCTGCCCGGCGGGCACCTTCCCCGGGGCCAACTTCCAGTACCTCGCCGCCAACGTGACGCGCACCGACACCGGCAAGACGGTGTTCCCGGCCGTCAAGGTGGAGAAGTACGACGGCGTGAAGGTCGGCTTCATCGGCATGACCCTCGAGAACACGCCCAACATCGTCACCAAGTCCGGTGTCGAGGGCCTCAAGTTCTCCGACGAGGTGGCCACCGCCAACCGGCTCGCGAAGCGCATGAACCGCAACGGCGTGAAGTCGATCGTCGTGCTCGTGCACGAGGGCGGCTTCCCGAGCGACCCGACGGCGTACAACTCCTGCCCGGGGATCTCCGGCCCGATCGTGGACATCAACAAGGGCCTGAGCCCGCGCATCGACGCGGTGATCACCGGCCACACGCACCAGGCCTACAACTGCAAGCTCAAGGACCCCGACGACAACCGTCGCCTGGTCACGAGCGGGTCGAGCCTCGGCCGCCTGGTCACCAACATCAAGCTCACGATCGACCGCAAGACCGGCGACGTGATCCGGCCCTCGGAGACCGCGCAGAACCGCATCGTCACCCGCGACGTCACGCCGAAGGCGACGATCACCAGCCTGATCTCGAAGTTCAAGACCCTGGTCGCGCCGATCGCGAACAAGGTCATCGGGCACCTCGCCTCCGGCACCACCAGCGTCTCGCGGACCAACGACGACAGCGGTGAGTCCCCGCTCGGCAACCTGATCGCCGACGCCCAGAAGGCCGACACGAGCACCGTCACCGCGGGCAAGACCCCGGAGATCGCGTTCATGAACCCGGGCGGCATCCGCGCCGACCTGGCGTCCACCGGTGGCTCGGTCACCTACGGGCAGGCGTTCTCGGTGCAGCCGTTCAACAACTACGACGTGTCGATGAGCATGACCGGCTCGCAGATCCTCACGCTGCTCGACCAGCAGTGGAGCGGCACGAACGCGGGAGCCCCGAAGATCCTGCAGGTCTCGGGGATCACCTACTCCTACGCCAAGGCCGGCACGACCTACACCCTGGACCCGGCGTCCGTTCGGGTGAACGGCGTGCCGATCGAGGCCGCCCGCAGCTACCGCGTGGTGGCCAACTCGTTCCTGTCCGACGGCGGTGACGGCTTCGCGGCCTTCGCCGGGGCGACCGAGAAGTACTTCGGCGGCCTGGACATCGACGCGTTCTCCGCCTACCTGGCGGCGCACGACCCGTACACCCCGGTCGCCACCGACCGGATCAACGTCACCCCCTGATCCACGCGAGCAGACGACGAGGGGCACCCCGCGACAGCGGGGTGCCCCTCGGGTGGTTTCGACAGGCTCAACCACGTGAGTCAGGCGTCGATCGACGACATGTCGCCGTAGCGGGCGCCCGCGACCGCGTCGCGCGGCACGGCCTGCTCGAGGGCGGCCAGGTCGTCGGCGGTGAGCGTGACGGCGGCGGCGCCGACGTTCTCCTCGAGGTACTTCACGCGCTTGGTGCCCGGGATCGGGGCGACGTCGTCGCCCTGCGCCAGCACCCAGGCCAGCGCGAGCTGGCCGGGCGTCGCGCCCTTGGTCTCCGCGATCTCCCGGACCTTGGCCACCAGCGCCAGGTTGGACTCCAGCGCGTCACCGGAGAACCGCGGGAAGTACGCCGAGCGGCGCGAGTCGTCCTCGGCGAGGTCGTCGGTCCGGGTGATGGCGCCGGTGAGGATGCCGCGGCCGAGCGGGGAGTAGGGCACCAGGCCGATGCCGAGCTCGCGGAGCACCGGCAGGATCTCGTCCTCCAGGTCCCGGGTGAACAGGGAGTACTCGGTCTGGAGCGCGGTGATCGGGTGCACCGCGTGCGCCCGCCGGATCGTGTCGACGGACGCCTCCGACAGGCCGAGGTGGCGCACCTTGCCGGCCTCGACGAGCTCCTTCATGGCGCCGACGGTCTCCTCGATGGGGACGGTCTTGTCGACGCGGTGCTGGTAGTAGAGGTCGATGTGGTCGACGCCGAGCCGCTGCAGCGACGCGTCGCAGGCGGAGCGGACGTAGTCCGGGCTGCCGTTGATGCCGACCCGGGTGCCGTCCTCCTTGCGCTCGTTGCCGAACTTCGTCGCCAGCTGTACGTCGTCGCGTCGGCCGGCGATCGCCTGGCCGACCAGCCGCTCGTTGGTGAAGGGGCCGTACATGTCGGCGGTGTCCAGGAACGTGACGCCGAGGTCGAGCGCCCGGTGGATGGTGTCGATGCCCTGCTGCTCGTCGCCGGTGCCGTAGAACTCCGACATGCCCATGCAGCCGAGGCCGAGGGCGCTGACGGTCAGGGGAGAGGTGGTGCCCAGGGTGCGGGTGCCCAGGGCGGGGTTCGGTTCGTTGGTCATGCCATCGAGTCTTGCGCCCCCGTCCAAAGCCGGACCGGTCTCGGTCGCGCGACCGATGCGCGAGCGGCCGTCTTCTTCTACGGTCGTGGCGTGAACGTGCCCCGCATCCCGAGACCCCCGCGGGTCGACGTCGCGCTCGCCGCGGCGTTCGTCGTGATGACGCTGGCCGAGTCCGTCTACAGCCCAGAGGTCACCTCGCCCGTCGCGCACGCCGTGGTCGGGACGCTCGCGATGGGGCTGCTGGCCTGGCGCCGCTCGGCCCCGTTGGCCGTCGCCGCGCTCGTGGTCGCCGTCGACGTGCTGACCAACCCGAGCGGCGAGTTCTCCACCCTGCTGTCGCTGGTGCTGGTCTGCTTCACCGTCGGCGCGGAGACCGACCCGCCCCGCAGCCACGTGGGCCTGCTGGTCGTGGTCGTCCCGTTCCTCGCCACGAGCATCGTGCACGACCTGGAGCCCAGCGACCTGGCCGCCGCCCTGGTGTTCTTCGCCGGCCCCTGGGCCGTCGGCGGGCTGCTCCGGAGCCGGATCGCGCGCAGCGAGGAGGCGGTGGCCCGCGCCGAGCGGCTCGAGGCCGAGCGGGAGCGGGAGGCGGCCCGCGCGGCCACCGAGGAGCGCACCCGCATCGCCCGGGAGCTGCACGACATCGTGTCCCACTCGATCAGCGTGGTGACCATCCAGACCCAGGCGGTCCGGCGCCGGCTCGGCCCCGAGCACGCCGCCGAGGCCGCCGACCTCGCCGCCGTGGAGGCCACCGCCCGGGAGGCGCTGGCCGAGATGCGCCGGCTGTTCGGCGTGCTCCGGGCCGACGGCGAGGCGGTGTCCCTCGCGCCGCAGCCGGGGCTCTCCGAGCTCGGCCGGCTCGTCGAGAAGGTGGGGGCCGGTGACCTGCGGGTCCGGCTCCAGGTCGAGGGCGACCCGGTCGACCTGCCGCCGGGCGTCGACCTCGCGGCGTACCGCATCGCCCAGGAGGGCCTGACCAACGCCGTCCGGCACTCCGGGGCCACCGACGCCGACGTGCGGCTGCGCTACCGGCCGACCCGGCTCGACATCGAGGTGGAGGACAACGGGCACGGGCTGCGCGCGAACGGCGACGCCGGCCACGGGCTGCTCGGCGTCCGCGAGCGGGTGGCGATGTACGACGGCACGGTCGAGGTCACGCAGGCACCGTCCGGCGGGGTGCTGCTGGCCGCCAGCCTGCCGTTGCGGGAGGCCCCATGAGCCAGACGGCACGATGACCAGCCTGGTGATCGTCGACGACCAGGGCATGGTCCGGGCCGGCTTCCGGTCGCTGCTGGCGGCCGAGCCCGACCTGGAGGTCGTGGGGGAGGCCGCCGACGGCGAGGAGGCCGTCGAGGTGGTCACCCGCCTGCGGCCCGACGTGACGCTGATGGACATCCGGATGCCGCGGCTCGACGGCATCGCCGCGACCCGGCTGCTGGTCGAGGCCGCGGGTGCCCACGCGGGTGCTGGTGCTGACGACGTTCGACCTGGACGAGTACGTCTTCGAGGCGCTGCGCGCGGGCGCCTCCGGCTTCCTGCTCAAGGACGCGCCGGCCGAGGAGCTCGCGGCCGCGATCCGGGTGGTCGCCGCGGGGGAGTCCCTGCTCGCGCCGGGGGTGACCCGCCGGGTCATCGACGCGTTCGTGCGCCGGGCCGACCCGTCCACGCGGCCGCGCGACCCGCGGGTCGACCAGCTGACGCCGCGCGAGGCCGAGGTCCTCGGGCTCCTGGCCCGCGGGCTGTCCAACCTCGACATCGCCGGGCGACTGTTCGTCTCCGAGGGCACGACCAAGACGCACGTCAGCAACGTGCTGATGAAGCTCGGCCTGCGCGACCGGGTGCAGGCGGTGATCTTCGCCTACGAGAACGGCGTCGTGGTGGCCGGTGACCGGGCCGAGGATCCGTCGTACGACTGAGGTGGATCTCCGTCGCGGGCCGGATCCGGTTGAGGCGGCGCGGCGGAAGTCTGGGGTCATCGACACGACCTACCGAGGAGAACCACCATGACCGCCACCACCGTCGAGACCGGACTCCCGGCCCCACCGCCGTGCCCGTCCGCTCGCGAGCCCTCGCCGTCCGCCGGGCGCTGCTCGTCGCGAGCCCCGTGCTCGCCGGGCTGTTCTGCCTGCTCGGCGCGATCGCCGACCCGGCCTCCGGGGTCGGCGGCGACAAGATGACCCGGATCTACATCGACAACCCGGACCCCCTGCAGTGGAAGTCGACCGGCTACCACTGGGCCTACGCCCTCTGGATCGGCACCGCGCTGATGGTCGCGCCGCTGGTGCGGGGCCGCGGCGCCTGGCTCGCCACCATCGCCGCCGTGATCGGCTTCGCCGGGATGGTGACGCTGCCCGGCATGCTGATCAGCGACTGGTACCAGGCCGCCATCGGCCACGCCTACGGCGCCGACGGCGTCAAGCAGGTCGAGGACCACATGATCACGACGATGTGGGGCCTCAAGGGCTTCATGGTCGCCGGCTTCCCCGGCCTCGCGCTCGCGCTGCCGCTGGCCGCCGCCGGTCTCTGGCGGGCGCGGCTGGTCCGCTGGTGGTCGTTCGTCGCCGCCGTCGCCGCGTTCGTGGTCTTCATGGTGAGCATGGCGACCTGGTGGGGCGCCGCCCTGACCGCCGTCTGCCTGACCGTCTTCGCCTACTCGCTGGTGGGAGCCACCCGGCGCCCTCACGTTGGTTGAGGTGCGAGGAGCGCTAGCGACGAGCCTCGAAACCCGCGCAGCCGTCCGCCGTGGTCACCACGGCGGGCGGCTGCGGGGTGGTTTCGAGGCTCGCAGGCTCGCACCTCAACCAGCGTTGGTGCTAGTGGAACCGGCGGCCGCTGACCCGCTCCGAGATGCCTTCGCGGTCGAGGAGCTGGGTCAGCCCGCCGTTCCAGAAGGAGAAGCCGGCCCCGGTGATCATCGCCAGGTCCAGGTCCTCCGGAGCCGCCACGACGCCCTCGTCGAGCATCCGGCGGGCCTCGTCGGCGAGGGCCTCCAGCGTCCGGCGTGCGTACGTCGGACGGGGCCAGCTCGGTCCCGCCCTCGACCGGCGCGAAGATCTCCGCGACCTCCGGGTCGATCGAGAAGTCCGGGGCGTAGACGCTGGTCTTCCCGGCGGCCACCAGGCTCTTGAGGTTCGGGGAGACGTGGAACCGCTCCGGGAACGCGCCGTGCAGGGTCTCGCTGTTGTGCAGCGCGATCGCCGGACCGACCAAGGACAGCAGGAAGATACGGCGGCATCGGGGCCACCCCCGCGAACGACGCGTCGGCGACGGTCAGCGGGGTGCCCTCGTCGACGATCCGGCCGACCTCGCCCATGAACCGGCCGAGCAGCCGGTTGACGATGAACGACGGGCTGTCGGTGACCAGGATGCTGGTCTTCTTCAGGGCCTTGCCGGTGGCGAACGCGGTGGCCAGCGTCGCGTCGTCGGTCGCGTCGCCGCGGACGATCTCGAGCAGCGGCATCACCGCGACCGGGTTGAAGAAGTGGAAGCCGACGACGCGCTCGGGGTGCTCGAGGTCGGCGGCCATCTCGGTGATCGACAGCGAGGACGTGTTGGTGGCCAGCACGCACTCGGGCGACACGACGGCCTCGACGTCGGCGAAGACCTGCTTCTTCACCTTCATCTCCTCGAACACCGCCTCGATGACGAAGTCCGCGTCGGCGAACGTGGTGGTCTTGTCGACGGTGCCGGTGACCAGGGCCTTGAGCCGGTTGGCCTTGTCGGGGGAGACCCGACCCTTGCCGAGCAGCTTGTCGATCTCGGCGTGCACGTAGCCCACGCCCTTGTCGACGCGCGCCTGGTCGAGGTCGGTCAGCACGACGGGCACGCCCAGCCGGCGTACGAACAGCAGCGCCAGCTGGGAGGCCATCAGCCCGGCGCCGACGATGCCGACCTTGGTGACCGGACGGGCCAGCGCCTTGTCGGGAGCTCCGGCCGGGCGCTTCGCGCGCTTCTGCACCAGGT
Source organism: uncultured Actinomycetota bacterium (assembly GCA_963778095.1). GTDB lineage: Bacteria > Actinomycetota > Actinomycetes > Propionibacteriales > Nocardioidaceae > Nocardioides_B. The sequence continues at coordinate 171,804 of CAVZTB010000002.1, forward strand.
CGAAGGAGTAGAGGCTGGCCGCCAGCTCCGGGGTCATCATCAGGTCGGCGAGCGCCTCGTCCTCGGCGGCGAAGCCCTCGTCGCGGGTGGCCGTGCGGGCACCCTCGATCAGCTCGACGGCGCGCAGCGCGGCGGGGGAGGCCCCGCCGGTCTTGGACTCGACGACGCTGCGGGCCTTGGCCACCGCGGCGTCCCAGGCGTCACCCCGGTCGACCTCGGGCCGGTCGACGACGACGTCGCCGCTCAGCACGCGTGCGGCCCACAGCAGCGACTGCTCCAGGAAGTCGGCGCCCTGGAACTCGGCGTCGGCGAGACCGGCCTCGAAGGCGGCGTGCCCGGCCAGGGTGCGGCCCTGGTTGAGCGGGTTCTCGAGGATCAGCTTCACGGCCGTGGCCGCGCCGACGAGGTTCGGCACCAGGTAGGCGCCGCCCCAGCCGGGGACCAGGCCGAGCATCACCTCGGGCAGCCCGAGCGCGGGCGCCGAGTCCTGGACGGTCCGGTAGGTGCAGTGCAGCGCGACCTCGAGGCCGCCGCCGAGCGCGAGCCCGTTGACGAACGCGAAGGACGGCTTGCCGCCCTCGCCGAGCTTGCGGAACACGCCGTGCCCGAGCCGGGCGATCAGCAGCGCGTCGTCGCGGCCGCGCAGCCCGGTCAGACCCGTGAGGTCCGCACCGGCGGCGAGGATGAACGGCTTGCCGGTGACCCCGATCGAGGTGACGTCGTCGCGGCCGAGGGCCGCGTCGATCGCGGTGTTCAGGGACGCCAGCGACTTCGGCCCGAAGGTGTTCGGCCGGGTGTGGTCGAAGCCGTTGTCGAGGGTGATCAGGGCCATCGTGCCCGCGCCGTGCGGCAGGGCCACGTCACGCGACTTGGCCTCGGTCACCACCTCGTCGGGGGACAGCGCGGCGCCGCGCTCCAGCAGTTCGTCCAGCGTTGGTCGAGCTGTCCACGTTGGTTGAGCTGTCCACGTTGGTTGAGCTTGTCGAAACCATCAGGCGGCCTCTCCGGTGTAGTGCGGGTTCTCCCAGATCACGGTGCCGCCCATGCCGATGCCGATGCACATGGTGGTGATGCCGTAGCGCACCTGCGGCTGCTCCTCGAAGGCGCGGGCCAGCTGGTTCATCAGGCGTACGCCGGAGGAGGCCAGCGGGTGGCCCATCGCGATGGCGCCGCCGTAGGGGTTCACCCGCGGGTCGTCGTCGGCGATGCCGAAGTGCTCGAGGAAGGCCAGCACCTGCACGGCGAACGCCTCGTTGACCTCGAACGCGCCGATGTCGTCGATGGTGAGGCCGGCCTGCCGCAGCGCCTTCTCGGTCGCCGGGATCGGGCCCGCGCCCATCACCTCGGGCTCGACGCCCATGAAGCTGTAGGCGACCAGCCGCATCTTGACGGGCAGCCCGAGCTCGCGGGCGGTCTCCTCGTCGGCGAGCAGCGCGGCGGTCGCGCCGTCGTTGATGCCGGCGGCGTTGCCCGCGGTGACCCGGCCGTGCGGACGGAACGGCGTCTTGAGCCCGGCCAGGTCCTCCCGGGTGGTCTGCGGACGCGGCGGCTCGTCGACGCTCGCCAGCCCCCAGCCGGCCTCGGCGGTGCGGATCGCGACCGGCACCAGGTCGGGCTGGATCTTGCCGTCGGCGTAGGCCTGCGCGGTCTTCTGCTGCGAGCGGATCGCGTAGGCGTCCGCCCGGTCCTTGGTGATCGAGGGGTAGCGGTCGTGCAGGTTCTCCGCCGTGTTGCCCATCGAGAGGGCCTCGGGGTCGACGACCTTCTCCGACATGATCCGCGGGTTGGGGTCGACGCCCTCGCCCATCGGGTGCCGGCCCATGTGCTCGACGCCGCCGGCGATCACCACGTCGTAGGAGCCGAACGCGATGCCACCGGCGGTCGTGGTGACGGCCGTCATCGCGCCTGCGCACATGCGGTCGATCGCGTAGCCGGGCACGCTCTGCGGCAGGCCGGCCAGCAGCGCCGCCGTACGCCCGATGGTCAGGCCCTGGTCGCCGATCTGCGTGGTCGCGGCGATCGCCACCTCGTCGACCCGCTCCGGGGGCAGGCCCGGGTTGCGACGCAGCAGCTCGCGGATGCACTTGATGACCAGGTCGTCGGCGCGGGTCTCGGCGTACTGGCCCTTGGCCTTGCCGAACGGGGTTCGCACGCCGTCGACGAAGACGACCTCTCGCAGCTGTCGGGGCACGCGGGCACTCCTCGGGGAAGGCGGGTGGGAGGCCTCAGGCTACTGGCTGGTAACAACGCCGGGAAGCACCGCCGGCTGTGGCAGTGGTCACGCCGGACCACGCTCCTCCTCATCCGCGGCGGGGGATGACAGACCGCGGTGGCCCTCGCATCGTGGCCGACGTGACCCCGCTCGAGACGTACCACCACAGCATCCACGCCCTGTCCGACGGGACCGGGCTCTCGGAGGAGGAGATCTGGATGGTGGCGGCATCGGCCGTCGCCGTGACCGGCCTGCTCGTCTTCCTCCACGCGGCCGACGTCGTGTCGGACCTCACGGCTGAGCTCCGGCGACTGGCCTCCTAGGCGGAGCCGGCGACCGGACGGCCCACGGCGTCGCGCATCGCCGCGACGTGGTCCGGCGTCGAGCCGCAGCAGCCGCCGATCAGGTCGATGCCGGTCTCGTGCAGCGCCCGGGCGTGCTCGGCCATGTCGGCGGGCGTCGCGTCGTACTCGAAGTGGTCGCCGACCACCTGGGGCAGCCCCGCGTTGGACTGGGCCACCAGCAGCAGCCCCTCGGGGCGGGCCTCCGCGAGCTGGGCGGCGATGACCGCCATCTCCTCGGGTCCGCGGCCGCAGTTGGCGCCGACCGCGTCGACGCCGGCCGCCGCGAGCGTGGTGACCGCGTCGCCCGGACGGACGCCCATCATCGTGCGGAGGTTGGTGTCGAAGGACATCGTGGCGATCACCGGCAGGTCGGGTACGACGGACCGGGCGGCCGCGACGGCTGCCTGCACCTCGCCGAGGTCGCTCATCGTCTCGATCAGGACCACGTCGATGCCGCCCTCGGCCAGCCCGCGCAGCTGCTCCTCGAACAGGGCCTGCGCGTCCGCCGACGTCATCGTGCCGAGCGGCTCGAGCAGCTCGCCGGTCGGGCCGAGGTCGCCCGCGACGAGGATGCCGTGCTCGTCGGCGACCTCGCGGGCGATGGCGGCCGCGGCCCGGTTGAGCTCGTGGACGCGGTCCTCGAGGCCGTGCATCTGCAGCCGGGGACGGGTGCCGCCGAAGGTGTTGGTCGTGAGGATCCGGGCCCCCGCCACGGCGTACGCCTGGTGGCAGTCGCGGATGACCTCCGGACGATCGACGTTCCAGAGCTCGCCGGCACCGCCGTCGTCGAGGCCGTTGTCCTGGAGCAGCGTGCCCATGCCGCCGTCGACCAGCACGGGGGAGTGGTCGCCGAGCAGTGCGCCGAGCCGGTTCATGCGGGGCCTCCGAGGGAGTCGAGGTAGGTCTGGATCTTGTCGGCCGGCCACTCGTCCTCGAGGGCGGCCACGACGTGGTCGGCGACCTCGGCGGTGCTGCCGTCGTGCGCGGTCCAGTCGCCGCGGCGTCCAGCCGGCGAGGTAGTCGTCGCTGCCGGTGTCGCCGAGCCGCATCGCGGCCTCGTCGATGGCCTCCTGGAAGCGCGGCGCCAGCGGCGACTTGGTCACGTGCTCGCCCTGCGCGGGCGACGACCAGCGAGGGCAGGTCGCGCCAGTAGGTGACTTGGTACTCGCTCTGTTCGGACACGCGGTGAGCCTAGTGCGCCGGACCTACCGCCGACCGGCGTCGTCCACGCACAGGACGGCCCAGGGCAGCGCCTCGAGCCGACCCTCGCCGATGGGCTTGCCGCAGGCGTCGCAGACGCCGTAGCTGCCGTCCTCGAGCTTCGCCGCCGCCCGCTCGACGTCGGCCCGGGTGACCTGGAGCTTGTCGTGCACCGCGACCTGGGAGAGCCGGTCGACCGCCATCGAGGTGCCCTCGCCGACCCGCTTGCCGAACGAGATCGAGCCCTGGTCGTCGGGCCGCGCCTCCAGCTGGCCCATCTGGTCGTCGATCTCGGCGAGCTTGTCGCGCAGCGCGGTGGCGGTGTCCATCACCCCACTGTGCACCTAGGCGCCTACAGGTGCTTGAGCGCCTCCCGGCGCGACAGGCCGGACAGGTCGTCCTCGTGCTCCGCGACGAACGCCCGCACCCAGTCGGGGTCGACGCGGGCGTGCTGGCGCAGCGCCCAGCCGAGCGCCTTGCGGACGAAGAACTCCCGCCCGTAGCGGCTGTCCTCGAGGTTCGCCTCCAGCACCTCGCGCAGCAGGTCCACGTCGGTGTCGTCCTTGCGGTGCAGCTGGCAGATCATCGCGGTGCGGCGCAGCCACAGGTCGTCGTCGACGGCCCACTGCCGGACCACCGGGGTCACCTCGGCCGGGTGGCCGACCAGCAGGTCGCCGACGTTGTGGCTGGCCAGCGGAGTCCACGAAGTCCCACCAGGCGCCCGACACGACCAGGTGCCGGTAGAGGTCGAGCGTCCCCGGGTCCTGGTGCACCCGGTAGAGCCGGTGCCGGGTCAGCGCCATCGCCGCGTAGCGCTCCTCGCGGTAGGTCGCGCCGTCCCACAGCTCGCGCACGCAGGACTCCCAGGCGTCCCGGTCGGGCAGCGGGTGCTCGTCGTACGTCGTCCGGCAGATCGTGCGCAGCGGGACGGAGGTGACGCCGCGGTAGGGCATCGCGGACTTCATGTAGGCCCGCATCGGCTCGGCGCGCTCCGGGTCCGCCGCGTCGGCCAGCCGGTCGCGCACCAGGCGCACGAGGTCGGAGACCGGATCGGGCATAGTGAGGACCGTATCGGGGTTGAGCGAGCATGAGAGGGAACCGATGACAGAGCCGGCGAGGTACGTGCACATCGTCGACGACGTGCCCGAGCTCGACGAGCTGGAGCAGGGCCCGGTGCTGATCCACTCGCTGGAGGGGTTCCTCGACGCCGGCAACGCGGCGGCCCTCGCGACGCAGGAGCTGCTGTCCCAGTCGTCGGGGCGGGTGATCGCCAGCTTCGACATCGACGCGTTCTACGACTACCGGGCGCGGCGCCCGCCGATGACCTTCTCGGAGAGCCGCTACCAGGACTACGAGCCGCCCCGTCTGGTCGTGCGCCTCAACCACGACAGCCTCGGCACGCCGTACCTCCTGCTGCACGGTCCGGAGCCCGACACGCACTGGGAGGCGTTCGCCCTCGCGGTGCGCACCGTGATCGAGCAGTTCCGGGTGCGGCTCACCGTGGCGATGGGGGCCGTGCCGATGGCCGTGCCGCACACGCGCCCGGTGATGCTGACCAACCACGCGACCGTCGCCCGACCTGCTGCTGCACGAGAACATCTGGCGCGGGCAGATCCGCGTGCCCGCCAGCGCGCAGGCCCTGCTCGAGCTGCGGCTCGGCGGCTGGGGCCACCCCGCGATGGGGTTCGTCGCGCACATCCCGCACTACGTCGCGCAGTTCGACTACCCGGCGGCGGCCGCGACGATGCTGGAGTCCGTCGAGATCGTCACCGGCCTGCAGTGGGACCTCGCCGAGATCGAGGCCGCCGGCCAGGCCAAGCTGGTCGAGATCGCCGCGCAGATCGAGGACTCCGCCGAGGTGCGGGACGTCGTCTCCGGCCTCGAGCAGCAGTACGACGCGTTCCACCGCTCCGAGGAGGACGGCGACGCCCTGCCGCTCGCCGAGGAGCGCGACCTGCCGACGGGGGAGGAGCTCGGCGCCGAGTTCGAGCGCTTCCTGGCCGGCCTCGACCGACCCAACGACACGGGAGAGTAGCCCTGTGCCCAGTTCCGCCGCCGAGCTCGTCACGTTGCTCGACCTCGAGAGCATCGACGTCAACCTGTTCCGCGGCACGCAGCCGGACACCAAGCTGCAGCGGGTCTTCGGCGGCCAGGTCGCCGCGCAGTCGCTGGTCGCCGGGGCCCGCACCGTCGACGCGCCGCTGAGCGTGCACTCGCTGCACTCCTACTTCCTGCGCCCGGGCGACACCTCCGTCCCGATCGTGTACGACGTCGAGCGGATGCGCGACGGACGGTCGTTCTCGACGCGCCGGATCGTGGCCCGCCAGCACGGCCGGCCGATCTACTTCATGACGGCGAGCTTCCAGGTGCCCGAGGAGGGGTTCGACCACCAGGACGTGATGCCCGAGGTGCCCGCGCCCGGTGACTCCATCGACATGCAGGAGGTCGTGCGGCGCCGGTCCCCGGAGGGCGCCGAGGAGTGGCTCAAGGAGTGGGCCGCGCTCGAGATGCGCGCCATCGGCGACTCCCGTCCCGGCGGGCGGCTGCCCAACGACGTACACCCGGCGCAGGCCCGGCTCTGGATCCGGGTGAACGGCACGCTCGACGACGACGTGCTGACCCACCAGGCGGCGCTTCACCTACGCCAGCGACCTCACCCTGCTGGGCTCGTCGCTGGTGCCGCACGGCGTCCCCATCGGCAGCGAGCACGTCCAGGCCGCCTCCCTCGACCACACGATCTGGTTCCACCGGCCGTTCCGCGCCGACGAGTGGCTGCTCTACGACCAGGTGTCGCCGTCGGCCAGCGGCGCCCGCGGCCTGGCGCTGGGCCGGGTGTTCACCGAGGACGGTCGGCTGGTCGCGACGGTGGCCCAGGAGGGCCTGATCCGTCCCCGCTGAATGACACGCGTGTCATTAGCACACTCTCTCCCGAACGTGTGACAGACACGCCGAGCCGGGTTACGGTTGGGCGTTTCTGGGGTCCGAGTGGTTGCTGGGACCCCTGTGGCTCACGGCCTTGGGGAGGAGACCGGATGCGCCTGTCCCGACGGCTGCTCGCCATCTCGACGCTGGTGACGGGGGTGCTGCTCAGCGGGCTGCCCGGCACGGCGTACGCCCGCTCGACCGCCGACGGCCCGGACTTCGAGATGCCCTTCGGGTGCGGCCAGACCTGGACGGGCTCCAGCCGCGTCGAGCCACAGCCCGAGCTACTACTCGATCGACTGGAACCGGACCAACGACCTCGGCGCCCCGATGACCGCGGCCGCGGCCGGCGTGGTGACCAGCGTGGTGAACCTCGGCAGCCGCAGCTACGGCCGCTACGTCGTGGTCGACCACGGCAACGGCTGGACCACGCTCTACGCGCACCTGCTCTCCCAGTGGGTCACCACCGGCCAGAGCGTCGACCAGGGCCAGCTCATCGGCCAGGTCGGCAGCACCGGCGGCAGCACCGGCCCGCACCTGCACTTCGAGGAGCGGATGAACCGCCGCGACCTCCCGTCGTACTTCCACCGCCTGCCGTTCAAGATGGGCAGCCACCCAGACCTCGCTGAGCTGCGGCGACACCGTGCTGCAGGGCGGCGACTGGAACGGCGACGGCACCGAGGAGCCCGCCCTGTTCCGCCGGGCCGCGGCGACCAAGTTCATCCTGCGCCGCACCGGGACCACGCCGCTGCGGATCCGGTACGGCGTCGGCACGGACCAGCCCGTCAGCGGTGACTGGAACGGCGACGGCACCACCGACGTGGGCGTGCGCCGTCCGGGCACGAAGACCTTCCTGCTCCGCAACGCCGACCGGACCACCACCCAGATCGTCTTCGGCGAGGTCACCGACGTCGGCGGTGACGGGCGACTGGGACGGCAACGGCACCACCGAGGTCGGCGTCTGGAGCCCGAGCACCCGGGTGTTCACGCTGCGCGGCACCCGGGGCGGCACGGACACGGTGCCGCTCGGCGCCCTGGGCGACCGGCCGGTGACCGGCGACTGGAACGGCGACAAGATCACCGACATGGGGGTCTGGACGCCCTCGACCGGGACGTTCACGCTGCGGGTCCGGACCCGGGCCGGCGTGATCACCACCTCGACGGTCGTGCTCGGCACGTCGGCCGACCTCCCGGTCACCGGCGACTGGGACGGCAACGGCACCACCGACCTGGGCGTGTGGTCGCCGAGCACCGCGACCTACCAGCTGCGGCCCACCCCGACGCCATCACCTCGACGCGGATGGGTCTGCGCCGCAACTAGGTGGCCTTTCCCTGCGGGCTGGCTGGGTTGTGGCCGATCCCCGCAGCGACACGCCGTGCGGACGTGCAGCCATCGGCCACTTTCACGCACGCGCGCCGGGGTCAGCCGCCGAACAGGTCGGTGCGGCCGTCGGCCCACACCACCAGGCCACGCCGGCCGGGCCGGGTGCGCAGCCAGGTGAGGGCGTCGCGCGTCCTGGGCGTAGGCCGCGGTGGCGTCGATGTCGGCCCACGTCAGGTCGTCGGCCACGACGGTCACCGACGCGACGGTGCGGGGGACCACGCCCGGTGCGGCCGTCGACGATGTGCGCGCCGCGGTGGGCGGCGCCCGAGGTGGCGACGGCGCCGTCGCGGACGGGCACGACGGCGACGACCCGCGCGGGGTCGGCCGGGTCCTCGATGCCGATCCGCCAGCCGGGGGAGCCGGGGGCCGCGGTCCGGCAGACCATGTCGCCGCCGGCCGAGAGGCAGAGTCGGTGTCGGCCAGCCCGGCGAGCAGCCGCGCCGCGCGCTGGACCGCCCAGCCCTTCACGACGCCGCTGGGGTCCAGGACCTCGATCCCGTCCGCGCCCGTCCGTCGTACGTCGAAGGCGCCGCCGGACTCACGCCGGGCCTGCTCGCCGAGCGCCAGCACCTCGGCCACCTCCGGCGGGACAGTCCTCGACGCCGACCTCGCCGCGACCGAGCCGGGAGACCCAGGAGTCCTCGCGGTAGGTGCTGAAGACGCGGTCCACCTCGCGCAGCAGCCGCGACGGCGGCGGCCCAGGCGTCGTCCGCGGCCTCGTCGTCGACGTGCCGGCCGCGCAGCGCCAGGCTGACCGGCATGCCCATGATCTGCTCCACGCGGTGCCGGAGCGGCAGTCGAGCGTCACGGTCACAGGTTCGCCTGGTCGAGCGCGCTCTGCAGGGACTGGATGTAGCCGTTGCTGGTGACGGTCGCGCCGCTGACCATGTCGATGTTCGCGCTCTGCGCCGTCGGTCGTCTCCTGGGTCAGGATCGGCAGCGCGTAGCTGTTGATCTCCTGCGTCCCGGCCGTTGCCGTTGGGGTACTGCACGACGGCGACCTTGGTGATCTTCCCGCCGTTCACCGTGAGCTGCGACCTGGACCGGGCCCCACTGGGTGGAGGCGACGGCGCCGGTGACGGTCGGTGGCCTTGGTCGAGCCGCTGCTGCCGCGACGAGCCGGACGAGCTGCTGCTGCTCGATGCCGGACGAGCCGCTGCGGACGCCGAGCTGGTGCTCGCCGAGGTGCCGCCGGACACGACGCCGGCGGCGGGCGTGGCCGTCGTCGTGGCCGGACGTCGAGCCGTGGTACCCGAACAGCAGCACGACCACCGACAGGGTGCTGAGGAACCAGAACGTGATGCGCTTCATGAGGTCACCAGGCAAAGGTCTCGAGATGGATGAGGTCGGGGTGCACGCCGGCGTCGAGCAGCGTCGCGCGGACGAGGGTCGGTCCACGGCTCGGGTCCGCAGACGTAGACGTCACGGTCGGCGATGTCGGGCACCCAGTAGCGCAGGGCGGTCAGGTCGTCGACGGTGCCGATGTGCGTCGCCGAGCCAGGAGTCGGCGGCCGCGACGGCGTCCGGGCAGCCGCAGGACCTGCAGGCCGCGGTCGCGGCCGAGCAGCGTCGAGCTCGCGGGCGAAGAGCGGCTCGTCGGTGTAGCGCTGCAGGACGATCGCGTCGCCGGGGGCGTAGTCGAGCCCCTCGGCCAGCGCGCGCAGCGGCGTGATGCCGACGCCGGCGCCGATCAGCGCGACCTTGCGGCCGGGTGCGGGTCCGGGCGCTCAGCCGGCCGTAGGGGCCCTCGACCAGGGCGCGCGTGCCCGGCCGCAGGCGCGAAGCTCGGCGGCGCTGCCGTCGCCGACGGCCTGCACGGTGATCCGCAGGCTGCGGCCGTCGGGAGCGGCCGACAGCGAGTAGGGGTTCGCGCGGCTCCAGCCGGGCCCGGCCAGGAAGCGCCAGGAGAGGAACTGCCCGGCCTCGACGCGGCAGCCGGTCGAGGCGACGGCCGGTCACGTAGACCGACGCGACGCCGTCGCCCTCGCGAGACGACCGACGTGACCCGCAGCCGGTGCCGCAGGTTGCGCCACACCGGCAGGCCGACGCGCCAGACCAGGACGGCGCCGGCGGCCACGCCCAGACGGTCCACCAGAAGACGGTCCGGGCCGGCGAGGACATGAACTGCTGCGCCGGTCCACAGCTGGTGCGGCAGCGCGAGGCCGACGCCGAGGTAGGCGTAGAGGTGCAGCAGGTGCCAGGACTCGTAGCGCAGCCGGCGCCGGGCGGCCTTGACGCTGGTGACCACGACCATGACCAGGGCGACGGTGCCGCCGGTGGCGAGCAGCATGCCGGGGTAGTCGACGTGACCAGGTCCCACAGGGTCGCCGGGCGTGCGGCCGCAGCTCGCCCGGCGGCGTACCCCCAGGTGATGGTCACGATGTGCAGCCAGCATCAGGTTGAACGAGGTGAAGCCGACCAGCCGGTGGTGCGCGCGAGCCGGTCCTGGCCGAAGGCGCACTCCAGGACCGGGACCCGGGCCATCAGCAGCACCTGCGACGAGCAGCAGCACGCGAGGCGACCAGGCCGGTGAGCCGGCCGAGCGACGTCAGGCCGGTCGCCCAGCCGCCGAGGTCCTGGACGCCGCCGTCGGCGACCCACCAGTAGGTCACCAGCAGCAGGCCGAGCCACAGCGCCGGCGCCGGCGGCGGTGCGGACGACGGCGTCGATGCGGGCCCGACGACCGAGCGAGCGGGCGGTCCGCACGCGCGCCGGGGCTCGTACGCCGGAGCTCAGCGTGGTCATGTCTCGTCCTCGGTGCTGCTCGAGCCGTCGTCCTGGCCGGGTCGAAGCCGCCGTGGTCGTCGTCGTGGTCGCCGAAGCCGTCCGATCCGGGCGGCGGGGGCTGGCCGCCCTCGGGGCCGGTCGGCCCGTCGCGGCCGAAGGCCGGGACCTGCTGGACCGGCTGCCGGTCGTCGGCGGAGGCGCCCGTGACGTGGCCGACGGTGTACCCGACGGCGCCGCCTCCGAACAGCAGGGCGGCGGCGAGCCCGGCCAGCAGGCCGGTCTCGCGCCGGGACCGGCGGGTGACGGCGGGCGCCGGCTGCTCCGAGCCGGCTCAGGGGCTCGGGGCCTCGGGGGATGGTGCGCCGACGGGCTCCCAGCGGTTGCCGCTTCCGGTCTCCTCGGTCACGAGGTCTCCCTGTCATCTGGTCCAGCACTGATGAGTAGAGAATGACGTCCGTGTCTTGGACGTTCATGGGGCCTTGCTGTGTGCTTCCTGTGGACCTCAGAGCACGTCGGGATCCAGGTCGAGCGTGGTCGTGTCGAGGGACTCCAGCAGGTCGAGCTTCGGCGCGATCGTCGGCAGCTCGAAGGCGAAGAAGTAGCGGGCCGCAGCGCGCTTGCCGTCGTAGAACGCGCCCGTCGAGTCGCCCACCGCGTTCAGCTGCTCCAGCCAGAGCCAGGCCACCACCAGGTGGCCGAGCGCCTCGAGGTAGAGGCGTGGCGTTGGCGAGCGCCAGCGCCGGGTCGCCCTTCGCCCACAGCGCGGCGGTGACCCGGCAGCACGTCGTCCCAGGCGGCGTCGAGCCGTCCGGCGTACGACGCGGCCGTCCCCGCCGGCCTCGGCGGCGGCGCGGGTCGTGGCATGGACGCGGTCGCCGAGCAGGCCGAGCGCCGCGCCGTCGCCCTCGACGACCTTGCGGCCGAGCAGGTCGAGCGCCTGGATGCCGTGCGTGCCCTCGTGGATCGGGTTGAGCCGGTTGTCGCGGTAGAACTGCTCGACCGGGTAGTCGCGCGTGTAGCCGTAGCCGCCGTGCACCTGGATCGCGAGGTCGTTGGCGGCCAGGCACCACTGGGAGGGCCAGGACTTGGCGATCGGGGTGAGCAGGCCGAGGAGCCGCTCGGCGTCGCGCGCGGCCTCGGCGTCGGGAGCGGTCCGCGACTCGTCGACGAGCCGGGCGCAGAACAGGATCAGGGCGAGCCCGCCCTCGACGTAGGACTTCTGGGCCAGCAGCATGCGGCGCACGTCGGGGTGCTCGACCAGCGCGCACCGGCGGCGACGCCGGGTCCTTGCGCCTGCGAGCGGGCCGGCCCTGGGTGCGGACGCGGGCGTAGTCGAGGGCGTGCAGGTAGCCGGTGTAGCCCAGGGCGACCGCGCCGGCGCCGACGCTGACCCGGGCCTCGTTCATCATGTGGAACATGTAGGCCAGGCCGCGGCCCTCCTCGCCGACCAGGTGACCGACGGCGCCGGCGACGCCGCCCGGGCGTGGTCAGGCCCTCGCCGAAGTTGAGCAGGGTGTTCGTCGTCGCGCGGTAGCCCATCTTGTGGTTGAGCCCGACGAGGGCGACGTCGTTGCGCTCGCCGAGCGAGCCGTCGTCGTCGACGAGGTGCTTCGGCACGATGAACAGCGAGATGCCCTTGACCCCCGGCGCCGCGCCGGGGGTGCGGGCCAGCACGAGGTGCACGATGTTGTCGCCCAGCTCGTGGTCGCCGCCGGAGATCCACATCTTGGTGCCGGTCAGGCGGTAGCTGCCGTCGTCCTGGCGTACGGCGCGCGTGGTGATGTCGCCCAGCGACGAACCGGCCTGCGGCTCGGAGAGCGCCATCGTGCCGTACCACCGGCCGGCGATCACCGGCTCGGCGTAGCGGCGCACCTGCTCCGGGCGTGCCGTGCGCGACGAGCAGGCTCGCGTTGCCCTCGGCCAGGAACGGGTAGGCGAACGCGCCGACGCTGGCCGCCTGGAAGAAGGTCGACGCGGCCTGGTGCACGACGAACGGCAGCTGCATCCCGCCGAGCTCGGCGTCGAACACGCTGCTCGGCAGCCCGGAGTCGGTGTACGCCGCGAGCGCGCGGCCGACCTCCGGCGGCAGCACCACGGCGCCGTCGTCCCCGACGTACGGCTCGGCGGCGTCGGCGAGCTGGTTGAGCGGCGCGAAGAGTCGGTCGCGATCTGCTCGCTCAGGTCGAGGACGGCGTCGAAGGTGTCCCGGTCGTGCTCGGCGTACCGCGCCCGCGTGGTCAGCGCCTCGGCGTCGAGCCACTCGTAGAGCAGGAACTCGAGGTCCCGCCGGGACATGATGCGTGAGGCGGCCATCCTCAGATGCTTCGCAGGCCCGAACCGGCCGAGCAGGTGCGGCTTCCCGTCCTGCGGCCGCGACAGCGCGAACGCGTAGCCGTCGTCGGCGGGCCGACCCGAACAGCACCGTGCCGGGCAGCAGCACCGGCTTCTTGAACGCGACCTCGACCGTGACCGCGTCGGGCAGCCGGCCGTCGAGCGCGGCGAGGCAGCGGGCCTTGCTCCACATGCCGTGCGCGATCTGGCGTGGGAAGCCGAACGCCTTGGCGGTCAGCGCGTAGAGGTGGATCGGGTTGTGGTCGCCCGGACACCGCGGCGTAGCGCCGGCCGAGGTCGCCGGGCAGCTTCCACGACGTGCCCGTCGAGTCCGGCTGCTCGAGGCCGTCGAGCTCGCTCCCGGCCGCGTCGCGGTCGCCCTTCCCGATCCGCAGGAAGGTGCTGGTCTCCTCCCACACGAGCTCGCCGCCGGAGTGCACGGTGGTGAGCAGGTCGAAGACGCTGCCCTTGGCGTGCGGGCGCAGGTGGTCGGGCCGCGCGGTCACCTGGAGCTTCTCGGACGCCGCGATCGGGCGGTGCTGGGTGATCGTGTTCTCGAGGTGCACCGTGCCGATCGCCGGGAACGGGAACGAGCCGTCGGTCATGATCGTGCATGTGCAGCCCGAACGCCAGCAGGTGCGGGTAGGTGACCGGGAGGCGTCTCCTTGAGCGTGAAGCCGCAGACCTCGGAGTACGCCGCGACGTGCGCCCGGTCCACCGGTACGTCGTGCCGGGTCAGCGTCAGGTCGGGCAGGGTGTCGCCGCTCTTGCGCACGCCCGGGCACGCAGGTTCGACGCCCGGGCAGCACCGGCAGCGCGGCCTTGAGCATCAGCGGCAGCGTCGAGGGGGAGCCCTCGACCACGCGCGGCTCGTCGTGCCGGTCATCGCGTCACGCCCCCAGCATCATCTGGCCGCACACGCGGACCACGTTGCCGTTGACGGCGGTGGAGGCCGGGTTGGCGAACCAGGCGATCGTCTCGGCGACGTCGACCGGCAGACCGCCCTGCGACAGCGCGTTGAGCCGTCGGCCGACCTCGCGGGTGCGCGAAGGGCACGGCCGCGGTCATCTTCGTCTCGATGAACCCGGGGGCCACCGCGTTGACGGTGATGCCGTCGCTCCAGCTCGTCGGCCAGGCTGTCGACGAAGCCGATCACGCCGGCCTTGGAGGCGGCGTAGTTGGTCTGGCCGAGGTTGCCCGCGATGCCGGCGATCGAGGCGACGCCGATGATCCGGCCGTTCGCGTTGACCAGCTTCTGCTTCAGCAGCTCGGCGGTGATCCGCTCGGGCGCGGTGAGGTTGACCGCGATCGCGGACGGCGAAGGTGTCGCGCTTCATGTTCATCAGCCGCTTGTCGCGGGTGATGCCGGCGTTGTGCACGACGATGTCGACGCCGCCTGAACTTCTCCTTGACGTGCCGCGCGATCCGCTGCGGCGCGTCCTTGCTGGTGATGTCGAGGGTGAGGTGGTCGCCGCCGAGCTCGGCCATCACGGCCTGGCAGCTCGCTGGCCGCCTGGGGTACGTCGATCCCGAGGATCGTCGCGCCGTCGCGGTGCAGCACCCGGGCGATCTGCTCGCCGATGCCGCGGCTCGCGCCGGTGACGATCGCGACCTTGCCGGCCAGGGGAGCGGCCCAGTCCTGGACCTCCTCGGCGACGGCGGTGGCGCCGTGCGACCCGATCCGGACGACCTGGCCCGAGACGTAGGCCGACTTGGGGGACAGCAGGAACGCCAGCGTCGACGCGAGCGCTCCGTCGGCCGCCGGGACGACGTACACGAGCTGGACGGTGCCGCCGCGGCCGACCTCCTTGCCGAGCGAGCGGGTGAAGCCCTCGAGGGCCCGCTGCGCGACGCGCTCCTCCGCGGAGTTGGTGGACTCCGGCGGAGTGCCGAGCACGACGACCCGCGAGCAGGACTCGAGGCTGCGGAGCAGCGGGGTGAAGAACTCCTGGAGGTCGACGAGCTGGTCGGAGGAGGTGATCCCGGTGGCGTCGAAGACCAGGCCCTTGTACTTCTGGTCGGCCGGCGCGTCCTCGACGGCGGCGATGCCGAGCTCGTCGAGCGCCGCGACCACGGCCTTGCCGAGCCGGCCGTCGCCGCCGACGGCGACGGTGCCGGTGACCAGCGGGGAGCCCTCGGTCCAGCGGTCGAGCCGCACCGGGTTGGGCAGGCCGAGGTTCTTGGCCAGCAGCTGGCCGACCGGCGTGTGGATCAGGGACTGGTAGCGGTCGCTCATCGGGGTTCGCTCTCCTGTGCGTCGACGTCCGTTGAACGGTCCACACTCGTGACGTCCTCAGACCATTTGCTTCCTGGGTGGTCCGGCGCCAAACTGTACCCAGCAGTAACAAGACCAACCCGTGAGGAGCATCCCCATGCAGGCCCAGACCCGCCGCGTCGCCGTCGTCGGCGGCAACCGCATCCCGTTCGCCCGCTCCAACACCGTCTACGCGACCGCGTCGAACCAGGAGATGCTGACCGCCGCGATCGACGGCCTGGTCACCCGCTACGGCCTGAGGGCGAGCGGCTCGGCGAGGTCGTCGCCGGCGCCGTGCTCAAGCACTCCCGCGACTTCAACCTGACCCGCGAGTCGGTGCTCGGCTCCAGGCTGGCGCCCGAGACGCCGGCCTACGACATCCAGCAGGCCTGCGACACCGGCATCCAGGCCACCGTCCAGGTCGCGAACAAGATCGCGCTCGGCCAGATCGAGGTCGGCATCGCCGGCGGCACGGACACCACCTCCGACGCGCCGATCGCGGTCAACGAGAAGCTCCGCAAGATCCTGCTCGAGGC
The DNA here is from genome assembly GCA_963778095.1 of uncultured Actinomycetota bacterium. GTDB lineage: Bacteria > Actinomycetota > Actinomycetes > Propionibacteriales > Nocardioidaceae > Nocardioides_B. Next base: position 187,714 of record CAVZTB010000002.1, read on the forward strand.
CAACCGCGCCAAGACCCTCCAGGGCCGGCTGGCCGCGCTGGCCAAGGTCCGCCCGCAGTACCTCGCGCCGGCCATCCCGCAGAACAGCGAGCCGCGCACCGGCCTGTCGATGGGTGAGTCCGCCGCGCTGACCGCGCTCGAGTGGGAGATCGGCCGCGAGGAGCAGGACCAGCTCGCCCTGTCCTCGCACCAGAACCTCGCCGCGGCGTACGACCGGGGCTTCCTCGACGACCTGGTCACGCCGTTCCAGGGCCTCGAGCGCGACCAGAACCTCCGCGCCGACACGACGCTGGAGAAGCTCGCCAAGCTCAAGCCGGTCTTCGGCCGGGGCGAGGCCGCCACGATGACCGCCGCGAACTCGACGCCGCTCACCGACGGCGCCTCGGCCGTGCTGCTCTGCTCGGAGGAGTACGCCGCGGCGCGCGGCTGGGACGTGCTGGCCTACTTCACGGCCTACGAGACGGCCGCCGTCGACTACGTGCACGGCGGCGAGGGCCTGCTGATGGCTCCGGCGTACGCCATGCCGCGGATGCTCGACGCGCGAGGGCAGGACGCTGCAGGACTTCGACTTCTACGAGATCCACGAGGCGTTCGCCTCGCAGGTGCTCGCGACGCTCAAGGCGTGGGAGGACCCGATCTTCTGCAAGGAGCGGCTGGGCCTCGACGCGCCGCTCGGCTCGATCGACCGCGCGCAAGCTCAACGTCGCCGGCTCGTCGCTGGCCGCCGGGCACCCGTTCGCCGCGACCGGTGGCCGGATCGTCGCCACGCTGGCCAAGCTGCTGGCCGAGAAGGGCTCCGGCCGCGGCGTCATCTCGATCTGCGCCGCCGGCGGCCAGGGCGTCACCGCGATCCTGGAGCGCTGAGGCGCTACTCCCCGAAGCGGTCCCGGTGGTCCTGCGGGATCAGCGGCTTCTCGCCGCGCACCTTGAGCTGCTGCACGGCCCAGGTGTTGCCGTCGGGGTCGGCGAACCCGAAGAACGTGCCGCCGTCCCGCTCGTCGAAGACGGTGATCTCGCCGGCCTCGATCCCGCGGCCCGACGAGCTCCTCGCGGGCCGCGGCGGCGTCCGCCACGACGAGCTGGAGCCCCGCATCGAGCCCGGGGCCATCTCGCTCTGCGACGGCAGGTCGCCGATGACGATGGAGCAGCCGGAGCCCGGTCGGGGTCAGCTGGGCGACGTGCATGTGCTCGTTGCGGGTGTCGTGGTCGAGGTGGAAGCCCACCTGGTCGCGGTAGAACGCGATCGCCCGGTCCAGGTCGCTCACCGGGAGCACCACGACCTCCAGCGTCCAGTCCATGTCCGTCTCCTTCGTCAGTTGTCGTTGTCGTGCCGGCAGAAGAACGTCCGGGCCTCGCGCCAGGACGCGTACGGATGTGTGTGCTCCGGGTTGCGGCACCACGCGGTGCGCAGCGCCTCCGCCTCGCCGAAGGTCCGCTCGACGACGTAGGCGCCGCGACCACCCGGAATACGTACGACGCGGGGCAGCTCGTCCTCGCGCGGGGTCCAGTCCCGTCGTGGCAGCGCCATCAGGCGGGACACGACCAGGCCGACCACCATCGGTCCGTAGATCGGCACGAGCGCGATCAGCAGCACGTCGCGCTTGCGGTACGACACGCTGCGCAGGAACGGCATCAGCAGCAGCCCGACCCAGAACAGCGCGCTCTCGGGCATGACGTCGAGGGTGCCGCTATCGGCTCACGGGCACGTGCCAGCCCGCCTCGGGCAGGAGGAAGGGGAAGGCGAACGCTCCGGCGAAGACGAGCACCCCGACCACGAAGCGCACGGGCGGCCGCCGCCACCAGGTCAGGCGCAGCGAGCCGACGTCCCGCGTCGGTGCGAGGGCCGTCCCCGTCAGCGCCATGGGCTCACTCTGGCAGCTTAACGGGCCGAGTCGCGCGGGATCAGTGCCGGGCGCCGACGGCCATCGCCACGCTCGCGGCGATGAGGTGCTCCTTGACCTGCTCGGGGGACAGCTTCGCGATGGTGGGGATGCCGGGAGCGGCCTCCTTCACGAGCATGCCGACCCGGGCGAGCTGCATGCCGCCGAGCCCGCTGGCGTACAGCGTGTTCGCGAGCAGGTTCACGTCCTCGGTGTGGAACACGCCGCTGTCCACGCCCGCCTCGATCGCGTCGACGACGGTGGCCAGGCAGGTGGAGATGCCCCGGCCGAGGCGGTACATCGCGCCCTCGCTGATCTCGTCGAGCAGCTCGGGACCGGGACGGCGCATCAGCGTCAGCGCGCAGTCGACGAAGGCCGGGTAGGCCAGGCCGTAGTCGACGAAGGCCGCCGTGATCGCCCGCAGCCGGTCCTCCGCGGGGAGGTCGGCCCGGTCGGCGTCCTGCAGGCCGGCCGCGAGCTGCTCGAGGTAGCCGACCAGGGTCAGCGCGAAGAGCTCCTCCTTGCCGGAGAAGTGCCGGTAGATGATCGCCCGGTTGATGCCGACCGCGTTGGCGATGTCCTCGATCTGGGCGTCTCGCACGCCCCGTGCGTCGAACAGGGCCCGGGTCGCGTCGAGGATCTCCTTCTCGCGACGCCGGCGGCGGGCCGCTGCCGCCGTACGACGCCCGTCCTGCTTCGGCTCGAGGGCAGGCTGCGAGGTCATGCGACCCATGCTACGGCCGTGCAACTCCCTGTTGCACGGGTCCGTTCGCTCAGCGGCCGGCGCGCTGCTCGGCCGCCGCCGCGTCGGCCTCGCGCGAGTAGTTCGGGTCGGTGACGAGCCGGCTCTTGCGCGCGCCGTAGGCGAAGTAGACGACGAAGCCGATCGCCATCCAGACGAAGAAGCGGACCCAGGTGGCGGCGGGCAGGTTCAGCATCAGGTAGACCGCGGCCAGCATCGCCAGGATCGGCACGACCGGCACGCCGGGGCAGCGGAACGCCCGCTCGAGGTCGGGGCGCGTGCGGCGCAGCACGAGCACGCCGATCGCGACCAGCACGAACGCGAACAGCGTGCCGATGTTGACCAGCTCGGCCAGCTCGGTCAGCGGCACGAACGTGGAGATCAGCGCCACGGCGACGCCGGTGAAGATCGTGGTGCGCACCGGGGTGCCGAAGCGCGGGCTGACCTTGGCGAACGCCGGCGGCAGCAGCCGGTCGCGGCTCATCGCGAAGAACACCCGGCTCTGGCCCATCATCAGGATCATCATCACCGTGGTCAGGCCGATCAGCGCGCCCGACGGAGATCACCGTCGCGAAGCCCGGATGGCCGACCGACCGGAACGCCTCGGCCAGCGGGGCCTCGACCTTGATGTCGGTGTACTTCACCATGCCGGTCACCACCAGCGAGACCGCGACGTAGAGCACCGTGCAGATCGCCAGCGACGACGAGGATGCCGATCGGCATGTCGCGCTGCGGGTTCTTGGTCTCCTCGGCGGCGGTCGCGACGATGTCGAAGCCGATGTAGGCGAAGAAGACCAGGGCCGCGCCGGTGAAGATGCCGCTGATGCCGAACGCGCCCGGCGCGAGGCCGAGGTCCTGCAGCAGCGACGGCGTCGGGCGCCGCCACCGGCGGCGGCCTCCGAGCCGGCCGGCGGGATGAACGGGGAGTAGTTGGCCGCACTTGATGAAGAAGACGCCCGCGACGATCACCAGCAGCACGATCGCGAGCTTGATCGACGACCATGACGAAGTTGACCTGCGCGGAGATCTTGACGCCGACGCAGATGACGCGCGGTCAGGATCAGCACGATCGCGGCGGCGACGAGGTTGTGCCCCTCGCCGTACGCCCAGCTCCGGGATGGTGATGCCGGCCTGCTTCATCACGTCCGCGAAGTACGTCGACCAGCCGACCGCCACGGTGCTCGCGCCCAGCGCCAGCTCGAGGATCAGGTCCCAGCCGATGATCCAGGCGACCAGCTCGCCGAGGCTGGCGTAGGAGAACGTGTACGCCGACCCGGCGACCGGGACCGTGCTGGCGAACTCGGCGTAGCAGAGCGCCGCGAGCGCGCAGGCGATGCCGGCGAACACGAACGACAGCGCGACGGCGGGGCCGGCCTTCTCGCCGGCGGCCTCGCCGGTCAGCACGAAGATGCCGGTGCCGATCACGACGCCGACGCCGAAGACGGTCAGCTGGAGCGGCGCCGAGCTGCTTGCGCAGCTGGTGCTCGCGACTCCTCGGTGTCCGCGATGGACTGCTCGATGGTCTTCGTGCGGAACAGGTTGTCATGGCACTCCCCGGAGATTCGCTCGAGTGATCTGACGCAACACCTATCTATTGACCAGGTTGGTGCAGTCCAAACACCGTGCCGATGGTGTCGGCCTCGTCGGCGGTCTTGTCGTCGCGGTAGCGGAGCACCCGCGCGAACCGCAGCGCCATGCCGGCGGGGTAGCGCGTCGAGGTCTGGATGCCGTCGAAGGCGATCTCCACGACCTGCTCGGGCCGCACGGTCACGACGTACGACGAGCGGTCGACCGGCGACGTGGCCAGCTCGGTGAACCGCTCGGTCTGCCAGGCCAGCATCTCGTCGGTCATGCCCTTGAACGTCTTGCCGAGCATCACGAAGCCGCCCGTCTCCGGGTCGCGGGCGCCGAGGTGGATGTTGGAGAGCCAGCCCTGCCGGCGGCCGCTGCCCCACTCGACGGCGAGCACCACGAGGTCGAGCGTGTGCCGGGGCTTGACCTTGACCCAGGCGGCGCCGCGCCGTCCGGCGTCGTAGGGCGCGTCGAGCGACTTCACCACGACGCCCTCGTGACCGGCCGCCACCACCTCGGCGAACAGCCGTCGCGCCTCGTCCGGGTCGGTGGTGACCGTGCGCGGCACGACCAGCGCCGGGCGGCAGCACGGCGGCGAGCCGGTGCGAACCGCTCGTGGCCGGGGGAGTCGACCAGGTCCTCGCCGTCGACGTGCAGCACGTCGAAGAAGTACGACGTGAGGGGGACCGCCGCGCGCAGGGCCGCGACGTCGACGCGGCTCGCGCGTGCGGGCGCCCGGTCTCCTGGAACGGCCGGGCGCGTCCCTCGGGGGTCAGCGCGATCGCCTCGCCGTCGAGCACCAGGGTGTGCGCCGGCAGCGCCGCCACCGCCTCGACGACCTCGGGGACCCGGTCGGTGATCTCGTCGAGGCTGCGGGTGTACACGTGCACCTCGCCGTCGTGCTTGTGCACCTGGATCCGGATGCCGTCGAGCTTGCTGTCGACCGCGACCGCGGCGCCGTCGGGACCGGCCTTGGCCATCGCCTCGGCGACCTCGGTGGCGCTGGACGCGAGCATCGGCCGGATCGGCCGTCCGGGCCGCAGCCCGAACTCCTCGAGCGCGGGCACCCCGCCGGTGAGCGCGGCGACGGCGACGGGCGGGGTCGAGCCGGCGAACATCGACGCCCGGCGCACGGCGGCCGCGGGCACGTCGGCGGCCAGCGCGACCGCCTCGAGCATCAGCCCGTCGAGGGCGCCCTGCCGCAGCTCGCCGGTCACGAGGCCGCGCAGGTAGGCCTGCTCCTCGGCGGTCGCGCGCCCGAACAGCGTGCGCGACGAGCTCGGTGCGGCGGGCCTGGGAGCCGGCCCCGGACAGCTCGCTCATCTCCTCGAAGGCGTCGTGCACCTCGGACACGGTCAGCGAGGCCGTCTCGGCCGGCCGGGGGCAGGTCCGTCATGCCCGCGCCAGCCGAGGCCGGTGCGTCGCTGGCGCAGCACGCCGGACAGGTAGGACGTCGCGGTCAGCACCTCGTCGGGCGCGGCCTCGGCGAGGGCGGCGGCCAGCGCGGCCGTCTTGGCCTTGCGGGAACGGGTGGCGCCGACCGCGGCGGACGCCCTGACGAGGTCTGCGAGCAGCACGGCCTCATTGTGTCCGACCGCGCCGACATACTCTCGTGCCGTGACCGAGTCGGAGCGCGTGTGGCGACCGTCGTGGCCCTGCGCGACGGGCACGACGCTGTCGATCCTGCGCAAGGGCCGCGCCGACCCGACGTTCCGCACCGACCCCGACGGCTCGATCTGGCGGGGCCTGCGCACGCCCGAGGGCACGGCGTCCCTGCGACTGCGCTCCCGTCCCGCCGACGGCGAGGTGCACGCGTCGGCCTGGGGCGACGGCGCGGACTGGGCCCTCGCCAGCGTGCCGTCGATGCTGGGCGCCGACGACGACACGACCGGGTTCGCGCCGTCCCACCGCGTGCTGGCGGACGCGCACCGCCGCCAGCCGCACTGGCGGGTGTGCCGCACCGGTCTGGTGATGGAGGCGCTGGTGCCCGCGATCATCGAGCAGAAGGTCACCGGCCAGGAGGCGCTCGGCGGCTTCCGGCAGCTGGTGCACCGCTTCGGGGAGCGTGCGCCCGGAGCCGGTGCCGACCAGCACCTCTGGGTGCAGCCGTCGGCGGAGACGCGTGCGGATGATCCCGTCGTGGGAGTGGCTGCGGATGCACATCGACCCGGCCCGCTCCAGGACCGTGGTGCGGGCCGCGCAGGTGGCGGCGGCCCTCGAGCGGACGGCCGGGCTGCCCGCCGACGAGGCCGACCGCCGCATGCGGTCGCTGCCGGGGATCGGGGTCTGGACGAGCGCCGAGGTCCGCTTCCGGGCCCACGGTGACGCCGACGCGGTGAGCTTCGGGGACTACCACATCGCCAAGAACGTCGGCTGGGCGCTGACCGGCCAGGAGGTCGACGACGACGGGCTCGCGGAGCTCCTGGAGCCCTACCGCCCGCACCGCTACCGCGTGCAGCGGCTGGTCGAGCTGCGCCGGGCTCAGTCGTCCCCGGCACGGCCCGCGCATGGCCCCGCGCCGGCACCTGCCGGCCTGAGCCTCACGGGTCCGCTCGGGGACTCAGACGTCGGGGTTGCGTCGCCAGTCGAGGGCGAGGGCCAGGACGGTGCCGGAGCTCATCAGGGTGCCGAGGATCGAAAGCAGCATGGGTGTCTTGTGCCCCGTTTCGCCGCGGATCTAACCGAGGCGCACGTCACGGGCCCGAGCACGGTGTCGGTGCGCGGCGACGGCCCGTCGGGCTGCTAGGAGCCCCGTCGCCGCGGTCACGGCGAGCAGCAGGACCTGGAACGCGGCGAGCGCAGGGGTCAGCTCGTCGTTGCCGATCCCGCCGTCGAAGAACCCCGAGACGACGCTGACCAGGCACGCGACGGACAGCAGCGCGGCGGCCACCACGGCCGAGACCCGGTCGGAGCGGGTGGCCAGCCAGGTGAGCAGCACCTGCAGGGCGATCATCGGGAGCGGTGCCGCGAGCAGGGCCTCGCCGCCCCACGCCTCGCCCCAGGTGTTCACGCCGGCGGCGACGGCGAGCAGGCCGCCCGCCAGGTCGAGCACGAGCAGGGCGGCCATCGAGAGTCGCAGCGGTTTCATGGCACCAGACTCGCCCTCGTGGCTTGCGGGCGACTTGGGTTCCGCTTGAGCCTTCCGTCAGGCGGGCGTGATCCGCACGATCACCCGGTCGCGCGGGCCCTTGGTCATCAGCCGCTCGACGAACATGAACAGGCGGTACTCCAGGCCGTACTTCGACTGGAAGACGGCCGGCCGGTCCTTCTCCTCGATCACGCCGCTGCCCGTCGCGGTCGGGGCGTCGTCGGCGACCTTGCCGGACCGCGAGCACGGACGGAGCTCGACGCGGGACGTGTGCCGCAGCCGCTTCACCTTGCCGCTGGTCGACGGCGTGGTGACGAGCAGGGCGGCGCCGTCGCGGGCGATCCACACCGGGGTCGAGACCGGCACACCGGTGCGGCGGAACGTCGTGAGGGAGACGAAGCGCTCGTCGCCGAGCGGCAGGAGGGAGGTCATGGGAGTCCTCCTACCCCCAGGGCGGGGGGCGAACCGTCACGAGCTGGGGCGAAGGGACCGCGGCAGGGTGTCGGAGGCCATCACCTGGGCCCGCAGCGGCTTGACCAGCTCGTGCAGCCGCGCCGTCCGCTCGGCCCCGACCGCGGCCCAGCCCTCGACGGCGAGCACGTCCGTCTGGTCCTCCACGTCCTGCCGCGCCGTGCGGCCCTCCTCGGTGAACGCGCCGTCGGCGTCGAGCCAGCCGCGCTCCCGGAGCCGGGCGGTGGCCGCGTCGTACTCCTCCTCGGACCAGCCGCGGGTCTTGCGCAGGAACCGGGTCGTGCCCGAGAAGGTGCCGCCGAGCACGGTGGCCTCCACCGGGTCGATGCGGTGCGACTGGAGGACCGAGAGGTGGCCGTCGCCGCGGTGCTCGCGGATCAGGGTCGCCGCGTGCCACAGGGCCAGCAGGTCGTCGTCGGGCCAGGGGAGGTCCGCGTGCGCGGCGTACAGCGGGCGGCCCTGCGGGGACAGCGCGGCGCAGACGTCGCGGGCGATGCCCAGCGCCTCGCTCACGTCGGGGGAGCCGAGCACGCGCCCGAGGGCGGCGGTCATCCCGGACGCGCCGGGCCGCGACCATCCGGGCCGGTGTCGTGGACTCCCAGGCGGACGGCAGCGCGGCCTCGACGAGCCACGGGGCGAACACGTAGAACGTCGCGACGGTCAGGCCGGGCCCGGCCTCGCCGAGCGCCGCCGCGCGGCCGGGGAAGTAGGCCAGCCGCGGGTCCAGGCCCTCGGCGACGTACGCCTCGGACACCTCCGTGGCGAAGTAGCCGACGACGTGCAGGGTCTCCAGGTCTCCCCAGGCCTTGCGGGACAGGGGCAGCAGCTCGGCATCCATGCCCTGACCATAGGACGAGGTTCTCGGACGCTCCCTGGACGCCCCTTGGACGGGGACGGCAGGATGCGGGCAGGGGTCGACGACACGCCGAGGACCCAGGCCCAGGAGGCTCGCCATGCGCAGCACGATGCAGGAGTTCCCGTTGACGATCGGAGGCGTCCTGCGCCACGGGACGCAGGTGCACGGCGACGGCCGCGTCGTCACCGCCACCTCCGACGGGTCGCGCGAGCAGACCTACGCCGACGTGGGCCGCCGGGCCGCCCGGCTGGCCAACGCCCTGCGGGGGCTCGGCATCTCCGGCGACCAGCGCGTCGGCACGTTCCAGTGGAACAACGCCGAGCACCTCGAGGCCTACCTCGCGGTGCCGTCGATGGGCGCCGTCCTGCACACGCTGAACATCCGGCTCTTCCCCGAGCAGCTCACCTACATCGCCAACCACGCCGACGACAAGGTCGTCATCGTCGACGACTCGCTCGTCGACCTGCTGGCCAAGCAGCTGCCCGACCTTCGAGACGGTCGAGCACGTGCTGGTGGCCGGCCCCGACGCCGCGGCCGCGGACCTCGACGCGCTGCGGGCGAGCGGCAAGCAGGTGCACCTGTACGACGACCTGCTGGCCGCCGCCGACGACACCTTCGACTGGCCCGAGATCGACGAGCTCGACGCCGCGGCGATGTGCTACACCTCCGGCACCACCGGCAACCCCAAGGGCGTGGTCTACAGCCACCGCTCGTCCTACCTGCACTCGATGGCCGTCGGCATGGGCATCGTCGGCGGGCTCACGTGGACCGACCGGGTGCTGCCGATCGTGCCGATGTTCCACGCCAACTCCTGGGGCCTGGCCTACGCCGCGGTGATGACGGGCGCGTCGCTGGTGATGCCGGACCGCTGGCTCCAGGCCGAGCCGCTGTGCCGCTTCATGGGCGAGGCGAGGCCCACGATCTCCGGGGCCGTGCCGACGGTCTGGAACGACGTGCTGTCCTACCTCGACCAGCACGAGGACCTCGAGCTGTCCTCCCACCTGCGGCTGGTGCTCTGCGGCGGGTCCGCGGTCCCGGTCGCGCTCCAGCAGGCGCTCAAGGACCGGCACGGCATCAACATGGTGCAGGCCTGGGGGATGACCGAGACCTCGCCGGTGGCGTCGGTCGCGCGCCCTCCCGTCGGCGTCGAGGGCGAGGACGAGTGGCGCTACCGCGGCGGCCAGGGCCGGCTGCTCCCCGGCATCGAGGGACGCATCGTCGGGGAGTCCGGTGACGTGCTGGCCCGCGACGGCGAGGCCGTCGGCGAGCTCGAGGTGCGGGGCGCGTGGGTCACCGGCGCCTACTACAAGGACGACGACCCGGAGAAGTTCCGGGACGGCTGGCTGCGCACGGGGGACGTCGGCAACCTCGACGCCCTCGGCTACATCCGGCTCACCGACCGCTCCAAGGACGTGATCAAGTCCGGCGGCGAGTGGATCTCCTCGGTCGACCTCGAGAACGCCCTGATGGCCCACCCGGACGTGCTGGAGGCCGCCGTCGTGGGCATCCCCGACGAGAAGTGGCAGGAGCGCCCGCTCGCCTCCGTCGTGCTCCGCGAGGGTGCGACCGTGAAGCCGGCGGAGCTGCGCGAGTTCCTGGCCGCGTCGGTGGCCAAGTGGCAGCTGCCGGACGCCTGGACCTTCATCGAGGCGGTGCCGCGGACCTCGGTCGGCAAGTTCGACAAGAAGGTCATCCGCAAGTGGTACGCCGACGGCGAGCTGGACGTGTCGAGCGCCCGGGACTAGCTCAGCCGGTCGACGCGGCCTCGGCCTCCATCTTCTCGATGTCGACGTCGAGACGGTGCAGGATGCCCGCGTCCCGCTTCGTGTCGACGTGCCGGGGGAGGGCGCACTCCGCCTGCTGCGCCCGGTCGTGGTCACCTTGTCGTCGGAGCGCCGCCGCTACGGCGCCCTTGTCGAGATGCACGTGTTCTCCCTCCCAGGAGCTCGTCCTCGATCGCGTGGATCCGGTCGTCCCCTCGGAAGGGATACCCCACCCCCGAGCGACGACATGCGACACGAACGGTCACAGGTACGTAGGTGTCCAGTCAGCTGCCTCGTCCGGCGGGAGGGGCCGCGCGATGAGGAACCCCTGCACGAGGTCGGCGCCGAAGTCGTCGAGCAGGGCCAGGGTCTCGGGTCCTCGACGCCCTCGGCGACGGTGGTCAGCCCGAGGTTCCGGCCCAGGTCGACCACGGCCCGGACGAGCGTGCGCGACTCCTCGGACGCGACGGCCGTCGACACGAAGGACCGGTCGATCTTGATCTCGGAGAACGGCAGCCGGGCCAGCCGCGTCATCGAGCTGTAGCCGGTGCCGAAGTCGTCGAGCGACAGGGTGAAGCCCTGCATGCGGAGCCGGGTGAGCAGCCGCAGCGACATGACCTGGTCGTCGGGCCGGCTGGACTCCGTCAGCTCGAGGATCACCGACGCCGGCTGCACGTCGTGCGCCCGGCAGAGCGCCACGATGCGGGCCACGAAGCGCGGGTCGGTGAGGGTGAGCGCCGAGAGGTTGACCGAGAGGCGGGTCGCCGCCGTACGGCCGGGCGCCCGCGAACCAGGCGAGGGCCTGCTCGAGGATCCGCTCGGTGAGCCGGTCGATCAGCCCGTGCCGCTCCGCCAGCGGGACGAACAGGACCGGTGGCACCGGTCCGAGGGTGGGGTGGTCCCACCGGGCGAGCGCCTCGAAGCCGGCGAGCTGCCCGGAGCCGCAGCGCACCTTCGGCTGGTAGGCCACGTGCACGCTCCTCGTCCCCGTCCAGCGCGGCGGCCAGGTCCTCGGGCCGCAGGGCCGCGGCCAGGTCGGCGAGGCGGCTCGCCTCCGGTCCGGCGATCCGGGTCCCCGCCCGACGACTCGATCATGGCGTTGAGCTGCGACCAGGTCGACGGGCTTGGGCAGCACCCCGGCGATGCACGCAGCCCCCGCTCGGCGGCGTACCGGCTGGCGGACCGGAGCACCCGGGGCTCGACGCCGCTGATGAGCAGGATGGCCGCCCGGCAGTCCTGGTCGGCCAGCGCCGCCAGCACGTCGATCCCGTCCATCCCGGGCATCAGCAGGTCGAGGACCACGTGCGTGGGTCGCCAGCTGGCGTGCACCTCCAGGAACTCCGCCGGGTCGACGGTGGAGAGCGCCTGGTGCCCGGCCGCCTCGGCCAGGAGGGCGATCGTGACCCCCACGTCGGGCTCGTCGTCGAGCACCAGGAGGCGTACGGCGGTCATCCGCGCTCGTCCTGCAGGGCCGGCACACCGGCGGCCGCCATCGGGAGGTAGAGCCGGACCGTCGTGCCCGCGCCGAGCTGCGAGTCGATGGTCACGTGACCGCGCGACTGCTTGGCGAAGCCGTAGACCATGGCCAGGCCCAGCCCCGACCCGCGGTTGTCGGTCTTCGTGGTGAAGAACGGCTCGAACACGCGGTCCAGGTCGGCCTCCGCGATCCCGACGCCGTCGTCGGACACCGCGACCGTCACGTAGTAGCCGGGCACCACGCCCTCGTTGTGGTGGGCGTAGCGCTCGTCGAGGACCACCTCGGAGGTCTCGAGCCGCAGGGTGCCGCCCACCGGCGACATGGCGTCGCGGGCGTTGATGCACAGGTTGAGCAGCACGTTGTCGAGCTGCACCCGGTCGACCAGGCAGCGCGCGCCGCGTCCGCCCAGGCTGGTGGTGACGGTGATCTCGCTCCCGAGCGTGCGGCCCAGCAGCCGCTCGGTGTCCACGACGAGCGCGTCGATGTCCACGACGGACGGGTGCAGCGGCTGGCGGCGGGCGAACGCCAGCAGGCTGTGGGTCAGGTCGGCGCCGCGGGTGCGCGGCCGAGGAGATCCGGTCGGTGAGGCCGCGTCAGCGGCGAGTCCGCCGGCAGCCTGCGGGCCAGCACCTCGGAGCTGCCGAGGATCACGGTGAGCAGGTTGTTGAAGTCGTGGGCGACCCCGCCGGTCAGCTGGCCGAGGGACTCCAGCCGCTGCACGTGACCGAGCCGCTCGGTCAGCTGCCGGGCCTCGGTGAGGTCGCGGAAGTAGATCGTCAGGCCCTGCGCGTGCGGGTAGGCGGTGATCTCCAGGTAGCGGCCGATGGGTGCGTACTCCGCCTCGAAGCGCACCGTCTCGGAGGTCTCGACCGCGCGTTCGTACTCGCGTCTGGAAGACGCTGCCGATCGGCGTCGGGGAACTCCTCCCAGACCACGCGGCCCATCAGGTCCTCCCGGCTGCGCTGCAGGAGCGTGGCGGCGTTCTCGTTCATCACCGTCACCCGCCACTCGGGGTCGAGGCCGAGGACGGCGTCGCTGATGCTCTCCAGGGTGGCCGTGAGCCGCTCGGTCAGCTCCCGGGACGTGTTCTCGAGCTCGCGCCGGTCGTGGATGTCGATCGAGCTGCCCCACCAGCCGACCACCTCGCCCTGCTCGTCGCGCTCGGGCATCGCCCGGGTCAGGTGCCAGCGGTGGACGCCGTCGCTGCGGCGGATCCGGAACTCGGTGCTGTACGGCGTGCCGTGCCGCAGCGCGTCGGCCCAGGTCTCCCGCACCCGGGCCCGGTCGTCGGGGTGCAGGAGACCGAGCCAGGCGTCGCCGAGCACCTCGTCGGGCCCGATCCCGACGTACTCGGTGAGCCCACGGCTGTAGTAGTCGATCGCCGCCGTCCGGGGTGGTGGTCCAGACGAGCACGGGCATCGAGTCCGCCATGGTGCGCAGGCGCTGCCGGCTCTGCTCGGCCACGCGCTCCGCCTGCTTGCGTGCGGTGATGTCGTGCAGGGATCCGTGCACCCGGACGCACCGCGCCGTCGGCGTCGCGCTCGGCGCGGCCGACGACGTCGACCCAGACCTCGCGCCCGTCGTCGCCGCGCACGAGCGCGAGCTCCTCGTCGAAGGGCTCCCCGCGGTCGCGGCACGCCGCGAGCGCCGTCGCGCAGCCGCTCCCGGTGCTCGGGGAGGTAGCGCGCGATCCTGTCCTCCACGCGTGGCGCACCCGGCGTCATCCCGGTGATGAGGTCGACCTCCCGGGACACCCGTGCCCTCGCCGGTCGTGACGTCGAGGGTGAAGCCTCCGAAGCCGCCCACCCGTCCCGCCGAAGCCAGCAGCTCGTGCTGCTCGTCGAGCCGGTCCCGGGCCTCCTGGAGGTCCCGGGCGTCGGCGCGCCGCGCTGCAGCCGGTTGCTCTGCAGCCGGGCGGCCAGCCAGCCGCAGGCGAGCAGCGCGACCACGGCGACGGCCCGGTTGGCGACGACGAAGTCCACCGGGCCGTCCGGCCCGGCGGGGGCCACGAGCGGCGCCCAGGAGCGTGAAGAGCACGCCCACGCCCGTGACGCCCACCACGGTGCGACGACGGTCGCTCATGCTCGCCATCAGCACCAGGGGGAGGTAGAGCACCCCCGCGGAGAACGTCCGCTCCGTCACCGAGTCGAGGCAGAGGACGACCGGCGCGAGGGCGTAGCAGAGCGCGGCCCACCGCCGTCCTGTTGCGGAACCGGTCCGAGTCCTCATCCACACCCCCGTGCGCGCGACTGCCCCCGAGTGTAGGACGGCGGGGTGGCGGCCGGGATTCTCAGAGCAGGGGGCGCAGCGGGGCCAGCACGGTCTCGGTGAACTTGCGGTGCACGCCCGCGGGCCGCCCAGGTCGCGGCGGTCAGCTCGTCGCAGTTCGACAGGTCGGTGGTGAAGATCCGTTCCATCTGCTCGGCCATCGACGGCGTCGACGAACTCGACGTTGACCTCGTAGTTGCCGGTCATCGAGAGCCGGTCGATGTTGGCCGTGCCGACGGTCGACCAGCGACCGTCGATCGTGGAGGTCTTGGCGTGCACCATCGCGCCCTGGAACCGGAAGATCCGGACGCCGGCGGCCAGCATCTCGCCGTAGTAGCCGCGGGAGAGCCAGTCGGCCACGACGTGGTTCGAGACCGCCGGCAGCAGCAGCCGGACGTCGACCCCCCGCCGGGCCGCCGCGACGATCGCGTCGACGAAGTCCGGGTCGGGGATGAAGTAGGCGTGCGTCATCCAGATGTGGTGGGAGGCCCGGTTGATCGCCTCGAGGTACATCGACCGGATCGGGAACATCCACAGCCGGGGCACGTTGCGGTGCACCCGGATGCGCGGCTCCCAGTCGGCGGCGGTCTCCAGCAGCAGGGGGCGGGCACCGTGCCGGGGCCGCCGGTTGAGGTTCCAGAAGTCCGCGAACGTCCGCGCGAGGTCGAACACGCCCGGCCCGGTGATCCGGACGTGGGTGTCACGCCACTCGGTGGCGTAGGCCGAGCCGATGTTGTAGCCGCCGACGAAGCCGACCGCGTCGTCGGAGGCGTCGTCCACGACGAGGATCTTGCGGTGGTCCCGCCCGTAGCGGCGCAGGTCGAAGAAGCGCAGCCCGGCGTTGTAGACGGGGTACTCCAGCACCTTGAGGCGCGGGCCGAACCGCTTGAACAGCGGCGAGACCACGAGGTTCGCGAACCCGTCGTAGACCGCGTAGACCTCGACGCCCCGTCCGGCGGCCCGGCTCAGCGCCTGCTTGAACTGCTCGCCGGTCGCGTCGGCCTTCCAGATGTAGGACTCGAAGAGGATCCGGTGCTCGGCGCTCTCGATGGCCGCCAGCATGTCGTCGTACAGGTCCTGGCCGAAGGTGTACGTCGTGACGGTGCCGCCGCCGATCGTCACCTCGGCGGGCGGCGTCGTGGGGAACGGCTTCGGCTTGCGGCCGCGTCGCCGGCGGGAGTCCACCAGCGTGAGGACCACGGCGAGCACGAGCTGGAACCCGAGCACGGACAGCGTCGTCCGCCGGGCGACCGAGGCCAGCCTGCGACGGGTGATCACGCACGTGAACCTACCGTGTCGGTGCCGGGTCGTAGGCTTCCGGGCATGAGGCCAGTGACCGATCTCCAGCGCCGGGTCGCCCCCTTCAAGGTCGAGTCCGACTACGTCCCCTCCGGCGACCAGCCCACCGCGATCGCCGACATCGAGCGCCGCATCCTGGGCGGCGAGAAGGACGTCGTGCTGCTCGGCGCGACCGGCACCGGCAAGACCGCGAGCATCGCCTGGGCGGTCGAGAAGCTGCAGCGGCCCACCCTGGTGATGCAGCCCAACAAGACGCTGGCCGCCCAGTTCGCCAACGAGCTGCGCCAGCTGCTGCCCAACAACGCGGTGGAGTACTTCGTCTCCTACTACGACTACTACCAGCCCGAGGCCTACGTCCCCCAGACGGACACCTACATCGAGAAGGACTCCTCGATCAACGAGGAGGTCGAGCGGCTCCGGCACTCGGCGACCAACTCGCTGCTGACCCGCCGCGACGTGATCGTGGTCTCGACCGTCTCCTGCATCTACGGCCTCGGCACCCCCCAGGAGTACGTCGACCGGATGCTCCGGCTCAAGGTGGGGGAGGAGCACGACCGCGACGCGATGCTGCGCCGGCTCGTCGAGATCCAGTACACCCGCAACGACATGGCCTTCACCCGCGGCACCTTCCGGGTGCGCGGCGACACCCTCGAGGTCTTCCCGGTCTACGAGGAGCTGGCGATCCGCATCGAGTTCTTCGGCGACGAGATCGAGCGGCTGATGACGCTGCACCCGCTGACCGGCGAGGTGGTCACCGAGGACACCGAGCTGCACATCTTCCCGGCGACCCACTACGTCGCCGGGCCGGAGCGCATGGAGCGCGCGATCCGCGGCATCGAGCTCGAGCTGGAGGACCAGCTCGCGACGTTCGAGAAGCAGGGCAAGCTGCTGGAGGCCCAGCGGCTGCGGATGCGCACCACCTACGACGTCGAGATGATGCGCCAGGTCGGGTCCTGCTCCGGCATCGAGAACTACTCGATGCACATCGACGGCCGGCAGCGCGGCTCGGCGCCCAACTGCCTCATCGACTACTTCCCCGAGGACTTCCTGCTCGTCGTCGACGAGTCGCACGTCGCGGTCCCGCAGATCGGCGGCATGTACGAAGGCGACATGTCCCGCAAGCGCAACCTGGTCGACCACGGCTTCCGGCTGCCCAGCGCGATGGACAACCGGCCGCTGCGCTGGGAGGAGTTCCTGGACCGCATCGGCCAGACCATCTACCTGTCGGCGACACCCGGCGACTACGAGCTGGCCAAGGTCGGCGGCGACGTCGTCGAGCAGATCATCCGGCCGACCGGGCTCATCGACCCCGAGGTCATCGTCAAGCCGACCAAGGGCCAGATCGACGACCTGATCCACGAGATCCGCGAGCGCACCGACAAGAACGAGCGGGTCCTGGTCACCACGCTGACCAAGAAGATGTCCGAGGACCTCACCGACTACCTCCTCGAGGCCGGCATCCGCACCCGCTACCTGCACAGCGAGGTCGACACCCTGCGCCGCATCGAGCTGCTGCGCGAGCTGCGCCTGGGCCAGTACGACGTGCTGGTCGGCATCAACCTGCTGCGCGAGGGCCTCGACCTGCCCGAGGTGTCGCTGGTCGCGATCCTGGACGCCGACAAGGAGGGCTTCCTGCGCTCCGACAAGTCGCTGATCCAGACCATCGGCCGCGCGGCCCGCAACGTGTCCGGCCAGGTCGTGATGTACGCCGACAAGGTCACCGCCGTCGATGGAGAAGGCCATCGACGAGACCAACCGGCGCCGCGAGAAGCAGGTGGCCTACAACACCGCTCACGGCGTCGACCCGCAGCCGCTGCGCAAGAAGATCGCGGACATCACCGAGATGCTGCAGCGCGAGGACGAGGACACCGCCGAGCTGCTCGGGGGCGCCGGCCGTCAGCAGTCCCGCGGCAAGTCGCCCGTGCCCGGGCTGTCCAGCAAGGCCGTGGGCCGGACCGCACCCGGTCTCGCCGGGATGCCGACCTCCGACCTGGCCGAGCTGGTGCAGGGCGCTCACCGAGCAGATGCACACGGCGGCGGCCGAGCTGCAGTTCGAGCTGGCCGCCCGGCTGCGCGACGAGATCCAGGACCTCAAGAAGGAGCTGCGCCAGATGGTCGAGGCCGGGGCGCACTGATGGACCCGGACGCAGCTCCGCGACTACGCCCTGGCCAAGCCGGGGGCGTGGGCCGACCAGCCCTGGGAGGGCGACCACGTCGCCAAGGTCGGCGAGGCGGAGCGCGGCAAGATCTTCGCGTTCCTCGGCGACGCCGCGGTCGGCGTCAAGGCCGCGGCCACCCGGGAGGCGGCCGACGAGTGGCTGGCCCGCTACCCCGACGACGCGAGCGGTGATGCCCTACATCGGGCGCTCCGGCTGGAACACGCTGACCGTCGGCGGGGCGATCCCGGACGACGAGATCCTCGCGGCGGTCGACGACTCCTACGCCCTCGTGGTGTCCAAGCTGCCCAAGAAGCACCGACCCGACGGGTGGGACGCGGTGTGAACCCCGGCCGACCCACGCACTCCAGGAGGACCGCAGATGGCTCGTGAGATCCAGGTGACGTTCGACTGCGCCGACCCGGGCGCGCAGGCGCTGTTCTGGGCGGAGGCGCTGGGCTACGTCCTGCAGCCGCCACCGCCCGGCTTCGACAGCTGGGACGCGGCGCTCGACGCGTGGGGCGTGCCGCCCGAGGCGCGCAACGACCGGTCGGCCCTGCTCGACCCGGACGGCGCCGGCCCGCGGCTGTTCTTCCAGAAGGTCCCCGAGGGCAAGACCGCCAAGGACCGCCAGCACCTCGACGTCCGGGCCGCACCCGGCCTGCAGGGCGACGAGCGGATGGCCGCGCTGGAGGCGGAGTGCGAGCGGCTGGTGGCACTCGGCGCCACCCGGCAGGAGCGGTTCGAGCCCGGCGGGATGAACGCCGGCCACCTCGTCATGCTCGACCCCGAGGGTCACGAGTTCTGCCTCGACTGAACCACCGTCCGAGCAGCGGTGCGAACAGCAGCATCGCGAACACCCGGATCACCTGCACGGCCAGCACGTAGGTCACGTCGGACCCGCTGTCCGCGGCCGTGGCGAGCACCGCGAACAGGCCGCCGGGGGTGGTCGCGAGGTAGGCCGTCAGCCGGTCGACGCCGGTGACCGCCGACAGCAGCAGCCCGAGCAGCCCGCAGGCCACGATGACCGCCACGATCAGCGCCGTCGCCAGGGGCAGGAGCCGGGCGATGCTGCGCAGGCTGGCCCGGGTGAACCGGAGCCCGACGCGCACGCCGATCAGCGCGTAGCCCAGCTGCTCGAGCGCCGGCGGCACCGCGACGGCGCCGAGCACCCCGCTGGCCGACACGGCGACCGCGACGACCATCGGCCCCAGCAGCGCGGTCGCCGGGGCGCGCACCACCCGCTGGAGCAGCAGCCCCACGCCGACGGCGACCGCGACGAACACCAGGTCGGGCAGCCACCGGGTGGGCCCGGTGGTCAGGTCGCCGCGCCCGGACGGCGGGATGGAACACGAGGCCGGTGACCAGCGGCATGGCGAGCAGGACCAGCAGGACGCGGAGGTACTGCACGACGGTCACGACCCGGTCGTCGGCCCCGAGCTCCCGGGCCAGCGCGACGATGCCCGACGCCCCTCCGGCGATCAGCGCGAACGCGCCGGTGGCGGGCGACACGTCGCGCCGTACGGCCAGCAGCCGACCGGCGAGCAGGCTGATGGCCAGGGTGCCGACGGTCACCAGCAGCACCGACGGCCAGTCGGAGGCGATCCGGGCGAGCGTGGGCAGCTTCACCAGCGAGCCGATCACCGCCCCGACGAGCGCCTGGCCGATCCGGAAGACCAGCGGGGGCATGTCCAGCTCGGTGCGGGCGGTCAACGCGTGCAGCATCCCGCCGACCAGGGACCCGAACAGCACCGGCGAGGGCAGCCGGAGAGCGCCGAAGAGCAGGCTGGCGAGCACGGTCACGACGACGACGAGCGCCCAGGCGCGCACGGGGCCGGCCGGTGGTCGCATCCGGGACAGGCTAGGCGCCCGGCGGCGCTGCTTGAAGACTGCAAGCAAGCGTGAGACCGATTTCCGCCGCGGGGGACCGTCTGGGAGGATAGGTCTCGTTGGAGGGGAGTATTCCTTCGCAACGGTGCCGTCATCACGGATACCGATCCCGGGTGTGACTCCGGGCCGGTCCCGGTGCCGTTGGTCCGCCGAGAGGCGGGCGGAAGAGACCTCCGGATGTTTCCCGCGCCACGCGACCGCGTGGCGCCCGCGAACTCCGGAAAGGTCAGTCTGTGGACGTTCCCACCTGGGTCTGGTGGACCACGATCATCGTCACGGTGTCGGTCCTGCTCTTCGACGTCGTCATCATCGGCCGGCGGCCGCACGAGCCCTCCACCAAGGAGGTCTCCATCTCGCTCGGCGTGTACGTCGGGCTCGCCATCCTCTTCGGCATCGGGGTCTGGGTGTTCGCCGGGCACCAGTACGGCACCGAGTTCTTCGCCGGCTGGCTGACGGAGTACTCCCTGTCGGTCGACAACCTCTTCATCTTCATCATCATCATGGCCAAGTTCGGGGTCCCCCGGCAGTACCAGCAAGAGGCCCTGATGGTGGGCATCGTGCTCGCCCTGGTGATGCGCGCGATCTTCATCGCGGTCGGCGCGGCGGCGATCAACGAGTTCAGCTGGATCTTCTACATCTTCGGCATCTTCCTCGTCTACACGGCCGTCAAGCTGGCCGGCGAGGGCTCCAACGACGACGACGAGTACGAGGAGAACCGGCTCATCAAGTGGGTCGAGACGCACCTGCCGGCCACCGACAAGTGGCACGGCGTCAAGATCCTCGCCCGCGAGAACGGCAAGCGCGTGATCACCCCGATGTTCATCGTGGTCCTGGCGCTCGGCACCACCGACCTGCTGTTCGCGCTCGACTCGATCCCGGCGATCTACGGCCTGACCAAGGAGCCCTACCTGGTCCTGACCGCGAACATCTTCGCGCTGATGGGCCTGCGCCAGCTGTACTTCCTGATCGGCGGCCTGCTGCAGCGGCTGGTCTACCTCTCCTACGGACTGGCCGTCCTGCTGGGCTTCATCGGGATCAAGCTGATCCTGCACGCGATGCACGAGAACGAGCTGCCGTTCATCAACGGCGGCGAGCCCATCGGGTGGGCGCCGGACATCCCGATCCTGGTCTCGCTCGGCACGATCGTCGGCATCCTCGCCGTCACCACGATCGCCAGCCTGATCGCCTCGGCCCGCGGCGTGGAGAACAAGAGCCAGCTCGCCAATGCGCTCGACCAGGACGGTCCGCAGGCCGAGGACGTCGAGCCCGCGGGTGAGGCGGCCGACAAGCGCGGCTGAGCAGCATGACCGGGGCAGCATGACCGGGTGGGGAACGGGTAGGTCTCCTGCATGACTGACGCGACCGACCTGCCCCGCCCCACCGAGGGCGACGTGCTCGACCTGATCCTCGACGACCACCGCCGCTTCGAGGCGCTGCTGCGGGAGCTGCGCGACAGCAGCTCCGACCGGGACGCCGTCCGCCGCACGTTCGCGGCGCTGCACGTGGCCCACGCCGAGGCCGAGGAGGCGAAGGTCTACCCGACCCTGCGGCGCAAGGACGCGATCGGCGAGCACGAGGCCGAGCACGGCGAGGAGGAGCACGCCGAGGGCAACCAGGCGCTGCTCGCGGTCCTGGAGTCCGAGCAGGTCGAGGGCGAGGACTTCGACGACCTCGTCGAGGAGCTCGCCGGCAAGGTCAACCACCACCTCACCGAGGAGGAGCTCACCATCCTCAACCCGGCGCGCGACGACGTCGAGGAGAGCGTGCGACGGGACCTCGGCGCCGCCTTCGCCCAGGAGCGCAACCACCAGCTCGACCAGGACTGCGGCAGGCTGGAGAACGTGCGGGCGATCGTCGGCCGCGCGGGACGCGAAGGGCTGATCTGATGGAGACCCGACGACTCGGACGGACCGGACACGAGAGCTCGGTGCTGATCTACGGCGCCGCCGCCCTCGGCGAGGTCGACCAGGACACCGCGGACGCCTCGGTCCAGGAGGCGCTGGACGCGGGGATCAACCACTTCGACGTGGCGGCCGACTACGGCGACGCCGAGCTGCGGCTCGGGCCCTGGATGCCCCGGATCCGCGACGACATCTTCCTGGCCACCAAGACCGGGCTGCGCGACGCCGAGCCGGCCTGGGTCCAGATCAACACGTCCCTGGAGCGGCTGCAGACCGACCACGTCGACCTGATCCAGCTGCACGCCGTCGGCGACATCGACGAGCTCGACAAGGTGACCCGCACCGGCGGCTCGCTCGAGTCCGCGCTCCGTGCCGTCGACGAGGGGCTGGCCGGCGCGGTCGGCATCACCGGGCACAGCCACACCGCCCCGTCGACGCACCTGGAGGCGCTGCGCCGGCACCCGTTCAGCACGGTGCTGAGCCCGATCAACATCGCACTGTGGCTCCGCGAGGACTACCGCACCGACTACCTGGCCCTCGTCGACGAGGTGCAGCGGCAGGACGCCGGCCTGATGACCATCAAGACGGTGGCCCGCCGCAACTGGCCCGAGGGGCCGGACGGTGCGCCGTACGCCACCTGGTACGAGCCGCACGACCGTCCCGACCTGATCACCGCGACCGTCTCGTGGAGCCTGTCCCGTCCGGAGATCACCGGCATCGCGACTCCCGGCGACGTGTCGCTGCTCAAGCACGTGATCGCCGCCGAGAAGGCCCGGATGGACGTGGTGGACGCCGAGGCGCTGCTGGCGACCGACCCGGCCTACTCCTCGCCGTTCATCTCGATGCCCGACTAGCCGACCGGCGTCGTCACCCGCCCCGCGGAGACCAGGTGGTCGACGCGGTGCGGGGCCAGCGGCGCGTCCTCGATCAGCTCGCCGCCCTCCGGCGCGTGCAGCATCCAGCGGGTGCCGTCGGCGGCGACCGGGCGGGTCACGAAGCCGACGTGGTAGACCCGCTCGCCGGGACGCGCGAAGAAGTACAGGTCCCCGGGCCGTACGTCGTCCAGCGGCACGTCGTGGACGTGCGCGGCCGCCACCTGGTCGTGGGCGTCCCGCGGGACCAGCACGCCGAACGAGCGCAGCGTCAGGTGCACCAGCCCGGAGCAGTCCAGGCCCCAGCCGCTGGTGCCGCCCCACAGGTAGCGGACCCCGAGGAACTGCCGGGCGGCCGCGAGGACGTCGTCGGGGTCGGGGACAGGCTGCCGTCCCTCGTCGTCGAGCCTCAGGGCCTCCAGCGGGACCTCGCCGAGCCGGTCGTCCGGCAGGTGCAGGCGTCGCGGACCGCTCGCCGAGAGACGCGACCCGGAGGCGGGTGCCGAAGGAGAGCTCGACGGAGTGGCCGTCGACCGTGCAGGACGTCGCGGGGGCCGTGACCGTCGCGACGGCGTCACCGTGGGCCGTCACGGGCGCCCCGAGGTGCGCGGACCGCACCCAGCCCGGGTAGCCGCGCCCGTCCCGCGACGAGACCTGACCCAGCGCGACGACCCGCGACCAGCCGTCGCGCGACTCGAGCACCTCGACGGGGTCGCCCGTCAGCAGCTGGGTCTCGGTGCGGCCGTGCAGGCCCAGCCGGACCTCCTGGCCCATCGAGTCGGCCCAGGCGTGCACGTCGGGCGCGTCGGTCACGGCCGCCGCGTCGACGTCGCGGGGCGCCTCGGGGGAGGTCCAGACGGTGCTGACGGGGACGGACACCTCGCGGTTCATGCCAGCTCCTCGATGCCGAGCCCGGGGGAGTCCGGGAGGACGACGGTCGCGCCGTCGTAGGTCATCCCGCCGACGACCGGCGAGCGGGCGGCCCACCAGGCCGCGTCGAGGTCGGAGACGGTCGAGGTGGGGTGGGCGGCGACCAGGCTGGCGGCGGCCCCGACCCCGATGTGGGTCTCCATCATCGAGCCGACGATGCCGCCCATGCCCGTGGGCGCGGGCGAGCTCGAGCAGGGTGGTGGCCACGGACAGCCCGCCGCACTTGGCGAGCTTCACGTTGACCAGGTCGGCCGACCGGCGGCGGATCACCTCGACGAGGTCGCGGACGCCGTACACCGACTCGTCGGCCATCACCGGCGTGGAGACCCGCGCGGTCACCCAGGCCATCCCGTCCAGGTCGGCGGCGGGCAGCGGCTGCTCGACCAGCTCGACGTCCAGGTGGGCGTCCTCGAGGGCGCCGATCACCCGCACGGCGTCGCGGGCGGTCCAGCCCTGGTTGGCGTCCAGCCGGAGCCGGACGTCGGGACCCACCGCCTCGCGGACGGCGCGCACCCGCGCGACGTCGGTGGCGGCGTCGGTGCCCACCTTGAGCTTCAGGACGCTGAACCCGTCGGCCAGCCGGTCGCGCGGCGGCGCCGGCCAGCGCGTCGGCCTCGCCGGCCGCCAGGGTCACGTCGGTCGGCACCCGCAGCGTGGTGCTGCCGAGCAGGACCGGCAGGCTGACGCCGCGGCGGCGGGCGACCAGGTCGTGCAGGGCGACGTCGACCGCGGCCTTGGCGCCGTGGTTGGCGGCGACGGCCCGGCCGAGCGGTGCGGCAGAGGTCCGTCAGGTCGTCGGGGTCGCGGCCGGTCACGACGGCGGTCAGCGGGCCCTCGACGCAGGCCTGGGCGCCGGCCAGCGACTCGCCGGTCACCTGCCACACCTGCGGCGCCTCGCCCCAGCCGGTGACGCCGTCGCTGTCGGTGATCCGGACCACGACGGTGTCGGTCGTGGTGGTGCTGCGCAGCGCGGTGACGAACGGCGTGTGCAGCGGGGTGGTCACCCGGGTCGCGGTGACCCGCTCGATCGTCGTCACGCCGTCCACCTCTCCCAGACCGCGGCGCTGACCGCGGCGTTGGCCGCGTAGAGCGTCTCCTCGTCCTCGTCCGCGGTGTGGCAGACCACCAGCACGTAGGCCGGACGATCCTCGGGCCGCACCAGCGCCACGTCGTGCGCGACGCCGTCGACCCACCCGGTCTTGTTCGCGACGTAGGTGCCCGGTGGCAGCCCGGCGGGGATCTGGTCCCGGTGCTCCTGCGCCGCGAGCACCCGCTCGACGTCGGGGGTGACGGCGCCGATGACCCGCGCCAGGTCGGCGGCGGTGACCAGGTTGTCCAGGCCGGCGTCGACGGGCCGCGAAGTCGCCGATGCCCCGGGGCAGGACGGTGGCGGGGGAGCAGCCCGCGTCCCGCAGCACGGCGGCGACCTCGGCGGCGCCGACGTGCTCGAGGAGCAGGTCGGTGGCCAGGTTGCCGGACTTGACGATCGCGTGCCGGGCCAGCTCGCGCAGCGTCGCCGTCGAGCCGATCAGGTCCCACGTCTCGTCGTCCTGGTCGTCGTCCTGGTCCAGCGCGAACGGCGAGCCGTCGTACACCGACCGGTGCTGGTTGTGGACCGCCACCTCGGCGTCCAGGTCGAGCTCGCCGCGCTCGTGCCGGCGGTGCGCCGCGACCAGCAGCGGCAGCTTCATGGTGCTGGCGGCGTAGTGCGTGCGGTCCGCGGCGTGGGTGTACGTCGCGTCGCGGCCCGGCTCACCGAGCCAGACCGAGACCGTCGCCGGCACCGGCAGGTCGTCGAAGTTCGAGGGGTCGTGGGCCACGTCGTCAGGCTATCGGCGCGCGGCCTCTAGGCTGCGGCGGGTGAGCAGAGCACGCGACCGGGTCAGGATGAGCCCCGCCGAGGTGGAGGAGTTCCTCCGCGGCTCGATGAAGGTGCAGGTCGCCACCGTCAACAGGGACGGCAGCCCGCACCTGACCACGCTGTTCTACGTCGTCACCGAGGGACGGCTGGCGTTCTGGACCTACGCCAGCTCCCAGAAGGTGAGGAACCTCGAGCGTGACCCGCGGATCACCTGCCTGGTCGAGGACGGCGACGACTACTTCGCGCTGCGCGGCGTCTCGCTGACCGGCACCGCCGAGATCGTGCGCGACGCCGACGGGGTCCGCGCGGTCGGCGCCGCGGTCGCGGACCGGATGGCCGGGGGAGCCGACCTGGGCGAGGCCGGCGCCGCCGAGGTGGAGCGGCAGGTGCCCAAGCGGGTCGCGGTCCTGGTCACGGCTGACAGGACCGCGAGCTGGGACCACGGAAAGCTCTGACCCGGTTGGTCGAGGAGGCGAGCGCGAAGCGCGAGCCGTCTCGAGACCGGCGGGGCGGATCAGCGCAGCAGCAGCCGCACGGCGGTGTCCAGCGAGGTGCCGACGTCGTGCGCGGAGGCCCGGCCGGTCACCCACTGCACGAGGCTGGCCAGCCAGACGTCACCGACCACCTTGGTGATCGCGAGCTCCTCCTCGGTCGGCTGGAGCGTCGCGGCCTCCCGCGTGTTGCGCATCGCCGCCATCAGCATCCGGGTGACGTGCACCTCGACGACGTGGATCTCGCCGGCGACCGAGGCGTCGGCGAACATGTAGGCCCGGGTCAGGGCCTCGGTGAGGTTGGGCTCGCGCTGCAGCGTGCGGGTGGTGCGGCCGAGCACGAACATCACCCGGTCGGCGGCGGTCTCACCCGGGATCGGCTTGCGGACCAGGGACGCGTAGGCCTCCTCGAACTGCTGGCCCAGCACCGAGACGAGCAGGTGGATCTTGGAGGGGAAGTAGCGGTAGAGCGTGCCCAGCGCGACGTCCGCCCGCTCGGCGACCGCCCGCATCTGCATCTGCTCGAAGCCGCCCTTGGCGGCGAGCGCGACCGCCGCGTCGAGGATGCGCTGGCGCCGCTCCCGCTGCGCCGGGGAGCCGAGCTCCTCGGAGGTCAGCGAGTTGGTGCTGCTCACGATGGCTCTCCCGTCGGGCCGAGGAACGTTTGCGCGGTCGAGGGCGGCTCACCCACCCCGTAGGCTAGCACCGGGATCCTGCATAATAGGAACACGTTCCAGTCCCGTTGCCCATGGTTGCGCAGCCCGGCGGGCTGTCCCCGAATCACCCCGGAGGTCCGGTTGCGCATCGCCCTGCTGTCCTACCGCAGCAAGCCGCACTGCGGGGGCCAGGGCGTCTACGTCCGCCACCTGTCCCGCGAGCTGGTGGCCCTGGGCCACGACGTCGAGGTGTTCTCCGGCCAGCCCTACCCGGTGCTCGACCCGGGCGTGCGGCTGACCGAGGTGCCGAGCCTGGACCTGTACCGCGAGCCGGACCCGTTCCGCACGCCGCGACCCGGCGAGTTCCGTGACGCGGTCGACGTGCTCGAGGTCGCGACCATGTGGACCGCGGGCTTCCCGGAGCCCCGGACGTTCGCGCTGCGCGTCGCCCGGCTGCTGAAGCGACGGCTGGACGACTTCGACGTGGTGCACGACAACCAGACGCTGGGCGACGGCATCCTCGCCGTCGAGCGGGCCGGCCTGCCGCTGGTCGCGACGATCCACCACCCGATCACCTTCGACCGCCGCGTCGACCTCGCCAACGCCCCGACCCGGCGCAAGCGGCTCACGCTGCGCCGGTGGTACGGCTTCCTGCGCATGCAGGGCCGCGTGGCCCGGCGCCTCGACACCGTGCTGTGCCCGTCGGACAGCTCGGCGCGCGACATCGTCACCGACTTCGGCGTGGACCGGGAGCGAGTCACGGTCATCCCGCTGGGCGTCGACGAGGCGTTCCGTCCGCCCAGCGAGCCCCGGGTGCCCGGCCGCATCGTCGCGATGGCCAGCGCCGACACCCCGATGAAGGGCATCGCCACCCTGCTCGAGGCCTTCGCCAAGCTGCGCACCGAGCGCGACGTCCAGCTCCTGCTCGTCTCGAGGCCCAAGCCCGGCGGCCAGACCGAGCGGATCGTCGACCGGCTCGGCATCGGCGACTCGGTCAGCTTCGTGCACGGCATCACCGACGAGGAGCTGGCCGCCGTCGTCGGCTCGGCGGAGATCGCCTGCGTGCCGTCGCTCTACGAGGGCTTCTCGCTGCCGACCGCGGAGGCGATGGCCTGCGCGACGCCGCTGGTGGTGAGCCGGGCCGGCGCCATCCCCGAGGTGGTCGGGCCCGACGGGCTCTGCGCCGACCTGGTGACACCGGGGGACGTGGGCGAGCTGGTGCACGCCCTCGAGGCCCTGCTCGACGATCCCGCCCGGCGGGCCCGGATGGGTGCTGCCGGGCGCGAGCGTGCGCTGGCCGAGTTCAGCTGGCGGGCCGTGGCCGAGTCCACCGTCGCGGCCTACCAGCACGCGATCGACGTACACGAGGAGAAGCATGCTGACCGTTGACTTCGACCGCCTGGGCCTGCAGCCGGGTGACCGCGTCATCGACATGGGCTGCGGCGCCGGACGGCACGCGTTCGAGATGTTCCGGCGCGGCGCCGACGTGGTCGCGTTCGACCAGGACGGCGACGAGCTCGCCGGGGTGCTCGACCTGTTCGGCGCGATGCGCGACGCCGGCGAGGTGCCGCTGGGCGCCGAGGCCGACATCAAGCAGGGCGACGCGCTCTCGCTGCCCTTCGCCGACGCCGAGTTCGACCGCGTCGTCGCGTCGGAGGTGCTCGAGCACATCCCCGCCGACACCGACGCGATCGCCGAGCTGGCCCGGGTGCTGCGCCCCGGCGGCACGATGGCCGTCACCGTGCCGCGCTGGCTGCCGGAGAAGGTCTGCTGGGCGCTGTCGGACGCCTACCACGAGGTCGAGGGCGGGCACGTCCGCATCTACACCGGCGACGAGCTGGTCGGGAAGCTCGAGGCGGCCGGCCTGGTCTACGAGGGCCGCGACCACGCGCACGGGCTGCACTCGCCGTACTGGTGGATCAAGTGCGCCGTCGGCGTCACCAAGGACCAGCACCCGCTGGTGAAGGCCTACCACCGGGTCCTGGTCTGGGACATCATGAAGAAGCCGCTGGCCACCCGGCTCGCCGAGCGGGCGCTCAACCCCTTGATCGGCAAGAGCCTGGTGCTCTACCTCCGCAAGCCGGAGCCCGCGTGAGCGTCGAGATCCCCGCGCTGGACGGCCTGCTCAGTGCGTACGACGTGCGGGCGACCGCCGCGTCCATCGCCCGGGCCCAGGAGCCGGACGGCGCCGTCCCCTGGACGCCGGGGGCGCACACGGACACCTGGAACCACGTCGAGTCGGCGATGGGGCTGCTCGTCGGCGGCGAGGTCGACGCGGCGCACCGGGCCTACGACTGGTGCCTGGCCACGCAGCGGGCCGACGGGTCGTGGCCGATGAAGGTGACCGCCGGGGTCGTCGACGACGCGAGCGGCGAGACCAACATGTGCGCCTACCTGGCGGTCGGCGTCTGGCACCACTGGCTGGTCCGGCGCGACGAGACGTTCGTGCGCCGCTGCTGGTCCGCGGTGCGGCGCGGCCTCGACTTCGTGGTCGGGCTGCAGCTGCCCTTCGGCGGCATCGCCTGGTCGGTCGACCCGGCCGGCGCCGTCAACGACGGCGCCCTGCTGGCCGGGAGCTCGAGCATCTTCCAGGCGCTCACCGCCGGCCTGGCGCTGTCCGAGCTGATGGACGAGCCGCAGCCCGAGTGGGAGCTCGCCGTCGGACGGCTCGGGCACGCCCTGCGGACGCACCGTGACCTGTTCCTGGACAAGTCCACCTTCTCGATGGACTGGTACTACCCGGTGCTCGGCGGCGCCGTCCGCGGGGACGCGGCCCGGGCGCTGCTCGACAGCCGGTGGGACGACTTCGTGGTGCCCGGGTTCGGCATCCGCTGCGTCGACACCAACCCGTGGGTCACCGGCGCCGAGACCTGCGAGCTCGCGCTGGCCCTCGACGCCGTCGGTGACCGGGACCGCGCGACCGCGCTGGTGCGCGACATGCAGCACCTGCGGGCCGACGACGGCGGCTACTGGACCGGCTACGTCTTCGACGACGGGGCGATCTGGCCGGTCGAGCACACGACGTACACGGCGGCGGCGGTGATCCTGGCCGTCGACGCCCTGTCGGCGACGACGCCGGGCTCGGACATCTTCCGGGGGAGCTCGCTGCCGCTCGACCACCCGGCGCTCGCGCTCGAGTGCGGCTGCGAGGACGCGACCGCGCGCCAGCGGGTCAGCTGACCGGGTCGCCCGCGTCGCCGCCGGTGCGGGTGAGCACCCGCATCGAGCCCAGCGCGGCCGTCTCCTCGAAGCCGCTGGCCAGCGCCCGCAGGTAGATCCGGTACGGCGGCTGCCCGCCGTCCGCCGGGTCGGCGAACACGTCGTGGATCGCCAGCGTGCCGCCGCGGGCGACCCAGCGGCCGAACCCGGTGTAGTCGTTGCTGGCGTTCTCGTCGCTGTGCCCGCCGTCGACGAACAGCAGCGCCAGGGGAGTGCGCCAGTGCGCCGACACGGTCGTCGACCGGCCGACCACCGCGACCACCTCCTCCTCGAGGCCGGCGTCCTTGATCGTGTGCCGGAACGTCGGCAGCGTGTCGAGCCGGCCGAACACCGGGTCGGCCAGCGTCGCGTCGTGGTGCTCCCAGCCGGCCTGGTTCTCCTCGGAGCCGCGGTGGTGGTCGACGGTGAAGACGGTGCTGCCGGCGGCGCGGGCCGCCGCCCCGAGGTAGACGGCCGACTTGCCGCAGTAGGTGCCGACCTCGAGGCCCGGACCGTCGGCGAGGGCGCGGACCGCGACGTCGTACAGCAGGTCGCCCTCGTCCTCCGGCATGAAGCCCTTGGCCGCCAGGGCCTTGGCCAGCAGGTCCGCGGGCATCCCGGTCACGGCCGGGTCCGGTCGTGCACCCAGGTGTCGTACGTCGAGCGCAGGAACCGGTCGACGCCGCGGACGACGTGGGCCGACCGGATGGACGGGAAGACGTCGAAGGCGTGCTGGGCGCCGGGGAGCTCGGCGTAGGCGACCGGCTCCTTGGACACCGACCGGAGCGCCGTGACGAACTGCCGGGCCTGGTCGACGTCGACGAGGGAGTCGGTGCGGCCGTGCACCACGAAGAACGGCGGCGCGTCGGCGTTCACCCGCAGCAGCGGCGAGGCGCTCTCGAACTCCGCCAGCTCGGTGCCGGGGTCCTTGAACAGCACCTTCGGAGCGAGGAACCGGTCCCGCATGGCGAGGGCCGGCGCGGCCCCGGTCGCCCCGGCGAAGTCGTAGACGCCGTAGTGCGGCGCCGCCGCCTGCAGCGTCGTGTCCGCGTCCTCGAACCCGGGCTGGTAGGCCGGGTCGTTCGGGGTCAGCGCGGCCAGCGCCGCGAGGTGCCCGCCGGCCGACCCGCCGGTGACCGCCACGAACGCCGGGTCGGCGCCGTACTCGTGGGCGTGCTCGCGGATCCAGGCGATGGCGCGCTTCACGTCGACGATGTGCGCCGGGAACGGGTCGCGCGGGCTCAGCCGGTAGTTGATCGTGACGCACACCCAGCCGCGGGCGGCCATGTGCAGCATCAGCGGGATGCCCTGGTGCTCCTTGTCGCCGATCGACCAGGCGCCGCCGTGCACGTGCAGCAGGACGGGCGCGTCCGTGAGGTCGGCGCCGCGCTGCCGGTAGACGTCGAGCAGCCCGCGCTTGCCGTGCTCGGCGTCGTAGGAGATGTCCTTGAGGATCTCGACCTCCTCGTCGTGCACCGAGAACGGCATCGCCAGCTGGCGCAGGGGAGTGGAGAGGTCGAGGTCGGTGTACGTCGCCGACAGCCGGTCGAGGTAGTCGTCGCCCAGCGCCTCGACGAGCGCCTGGTCGACGTGCCGCCTCGAGCGGGCGGACTGCACCACGATCGCGGCCAGCGCCGCCGAGCTGCCCGCGGCCAGCACCCGGCCGGTCCTGCTCCGGCCCCGCGCCGCGGCGTACGCCGTGTCCGCGGCCGTCAGCGCGAGCAGGTGCGGCGCCAGCTCGCCGGTCAGCCAGCCGGCCGCCATCGACGGCACCGCGGCCCGGTAGCCCGGCACGGGGCGGACGGCGTTCGCGGTCAGCGCCGCGGTCACGACCTGGCGGAGGAGGTATCCCGACATGTCTCCCAGGCTACCGGCGGGACTGGAACGTGTTGCACCGCAGGCGTCGCCCGCCGGTCACGTCGGTTGAGGTGGCCGAGGCGCTAGCCGAGGCCCTCGAACGACGGCGACCTCTCGCGCAGTGGTGACCATGGTTTCGAGGCCCTCGCGCTGGGCGCTCGGGCACCTCAACCAACGTTGGTCGAGCTTGTCGAAACCATCCGCACGGACGCGCCGTGGTCTCGAGACGCCTCGCGCTGGGCGCTCGGCTCCTCGACCACCGGGGCGAACCAGCGTTGGTTGAGCTTGTCGAGACCATCCGCACCGACGCAGTGGGCCGGGGGTCGCGTAGGGTCCAGGACAAGGAGCCTCTAGCGCTCCACCAGGGAGCAACGCCATGGCCGACAAGTCCCCGAGACAGAGCATGTCCAAGAAAGACGGCAAGTCCCTGAAGGAGAAGCGGGCCGAGAAGCACGCCAAGGCCGACGCCAAGTCCTCCGCCGCAATGGTCGAGATCGTCCCGAAGGGCAAGAAGCGGTAGCACCGGCAGCCTGCGAAAATCGCTCGCGCCCCGGCCCCCGGCGCGACAGGCTGGACCCATGGCCGACCTCGAGATCCACCGCTTCGGACCCGACGACACGGACGACGTGCGCGTCGCGTTCGAGATCACCAACACGGTGGCCGCCGCCGACGCGCCCTGGGAGCACCCGTGGCTGGCCGACCGCTTCGACACGTTCCTGCGTCGGGGCTGGGACGGCGAGCCGCCGGTCTGCTACCTGGCGAGCGTCGACGGCAAGCCGGTGGGCGACGCCTTCGTCTTCTACTCCGAGCGGGACAACACCCACCTCGGCTGGATCTGGCTGGCGATCCTGCCCGAGCACCGCCGTCACGGCTACGGCAGCGCGCTGTTCGAGCACGTGACCGCGGAGGTCCGGGCCGCCGGCCGCACCAGCCTCGGCACCGACGGCTGGGAGTCCGAGCGGGCGCTCGGGTTCGCGGCCAGGCACGGGCTGGAGAAGAAGTCGCAGGCGATCATGCGGCGCCAGCACCTCAAGGAGATCCCGGCCGGCCGCCTGCAGGGGCTGTACGACGAGGCGGCGGCCGCGGCCACGGACTACGAGCTGGTCCGGATCGTCGGCCGGACGCCGGAGGACCTGGTCGACGCGATGGTCGAGCTGGTGGCCGCGATCAACGACGCCCCCACCGACGACCTCGACATCGAGGACGAGGTGTTCTCAGCCGAGCGGCTGGCCGCCTACGAGGAGGCCGCCCTGGCCCGGGGCAGCCGGCTCTACCGGCTGGTGGCGCGGCACAAGGAGACCGGTGAGCTCGGCGGCCACACGGTGATCGCCGTGGAGGAGCAGCGCCCGGAGATCGGCGACCAGCACGACACCGCCGTCGCGCAGGCGCACCGCGGGCACCGGCTCGGGCTGCTGCTCAAGGCGGGGATGCTGCTCTGGCTGGCCGAGGCCGAGCCCCAGCTGGCCACCGTGGACACCTGGAACGCCGAGTCCAACGACCACATGATCGCGGTCAACGAGGCGCTCGGCTACCAGGTGATGGGCCGCGAGCTGCAGTTCCAGAAGTCGCTGGGGGCTAGTCCCGGGCGGTCAGCACCAGCGGGCCGTCGTCGGTGATCGCGATGGTGTGCTCCATGTGGGCGCCGCGCGAGCCGTCGCCGCTGCGCAGCGTCCAGCCGTCCGGGTCGGTGTACAGCACGTCGGTGGTCTGCAGGAACCACGGCTCGATGGCGATCACCAGCCCGGGCTTCAGCGGGTAGCCGCGGCCGGCCCGGCCGTCGTTGGGCACGTGCGGGTCGCCGTGCATGGTGCGGCCGACGCCGTGCCCGCCGAAGTCGGTGTTGATCGAGAGACCGTCGGCGCGCGCCACCGCGGCGATCGCCGCCGAGATGTCCCCGATCCGGGAGCCGGCCTGCGCGGCGGCGATGCCGGCGTCCAGGGCCCGGGTGGCGGTGTCGATCAGCGCGAGGTCGGCCGGGTCCGGCGTGCCCACCACGAGACTGAGCGCCGAGTCGGACACCCAGCCGTCGACGGAGGCGGCGAAGTCGACGCTGAGCAGGTCCCCGTCGCGCGAGCACGTAGTCGTGGGGGAGGCCGTGCAGCACCGCGTCGTTGACCGAGGTGCACAGCACCTTGCCGAACGGCATCGCGCCGAAGGACGGGTGGTAGTCGATGTAGCACGACTCGGCGCCGCGCTCGCGGATCATCTGGTGGGCGAGCGCGTCGAGGTCGAGGAGGTTGACGCCGACGTCGGCGGCCTCGTGGAGGCGGGTCAGCACGTCGGCGACGAAGCGGCCGGCGGGCTTCATCTGCTCGATCTCGGCAGGGGTTCGGAGCTCGATCACGCGGCGAGCCTACGGCGCGGGGTCATCGCCCGCGAGCCGGGACCACACGGTCGTGTCCACCCACACACCCGGCTTCATGTACTTCGACCGGAGCGTGCCCTCCCAGCGTGTAGCCGCAGCGTCGCGCGACCGCCTTGGAGGCCTCGTTGGCGTCGCTGATGAGCAGCTCCACCCGCACCGGGTCCAGCTCCGCGAACGCCCAGCGGGTCAGCTCGCGCAGGGTGGCGGTGGCGACGCCGCGCCCCCGCGCGCGCTCGGCGACCATGTAGCCCAGCTCGACGGAGCGCTGCTCGCGGTCGATGGTCGGGGCCACGCCGAGCGCGACGAGCCGGTCGTCCTCGAGCACGGCGAACGCCTCGCGGGTCCCGTCGAGCCGCGCCGCGGCGTACATCGCGAACCACTTCCGCTCGAACCCGTCCGGCACCGGGTCGGGGATCCGCGAGAACTCGATGACGACCGGGTCGGTCATGATCATGTCGCGCACCTCGTCGAGGTGCTGCTCGGTGAGCGGGACGAGGCGTACGTCGGTCACCCCGGCAGGCTAGGGCACGGAGATCGCCGGTGACCCCTGTTCGGCTGGGGGTGGTCCCTCGTAGGGTGCGGTCGATGAGCGAGTCGAGACATCTGAGCACGCACGTCGACCGGCCGGCGGACGAGGTCTACGCCTACGTCAGCGACCCGGCCCGGCTGCCGGAGTGGGCGGCCGGGCTGAGCTCCGGCATCGAGGAGCGCGACGGGCGCTGGTTCGCCACCTCGCCGATGGGCGACGTGGAGGTGCGGTTCGCGCCGCACAACCCGTACGGCGTCGCCGACCACGACGTCACGCTCCCGGACGGCAGCGTCACCAGCGTCCCGATGCGCGTCCTCGCCGACGGCTCCGGCAGCGAGGTCGTGTTCACCCTGCGGCGGGCGCCCGGGACGACGACGAGGCGTTCGAGGCCGACGAGGCCGCGGTACGCGCCGACCTGGCGACGCTGGCCGCGGCTGCTCGGCACGGCGCCGGTGAGATGTCCGTCGAGCTCTGGACCAGCGCCGCGTTCGAGGACGAGGCGCGGGCGTGGGTCGCCGACCGGCTCGCCGAGCACGGACTCCGGCTCACGGGGGAGTGGGACCAGCCGCACGCCCGGCCGTGGTCGAGCGCGATCCGCTTCGAGACGACCGGCGGCCGGGTCTGGTTCAAGGTCAACGGCACCGGCACCGCCCACGAGGCGAGCCCTGGTCCGGCTCGTCGACGAGCTGGTGCCGGGCCTCGTGCCGGAGGTGCTCGCCGTGGACGCGGCGCGCGGCTGGTCGCTCAGCCGCGACGGGGGACCGCTGCTCGCGAGCCTCCGCGCCGCCGGAGCGAGCTGTGGGACGCGTGGGAGGGCTGCTGCCGCGCTACGCCGAGGCGCAGGTCGCGCTGTCCGCGCACCGGGCGGCCGTGCTCGCCACCGGGATGACCGAGGTCAGGCCGGCGACGACGCCGGCGCTGGCCCGGCAGCTGCGGGACGAGCTGGACGCGGTGCCCGAGCCCGAGGGCGGGCTGACGCGGGAGCAGGCCGAGCCGCTCGGTGCGGTCCTGCCCGCCCTGGACGCCTGGTGCGCCGAGCTCGCCGCGACCGGGGTGCCGGACTCGGTGCAGCACGACGACCTGCACTCCGCCAACGTCTGCTGGTCCGGGACGCGTCGACGCCCGGGTCATCGACTGGGGCGACTCGACGTGGGGCCACCCGTTCGGCACGATGCTGGCCACGCTGAACTCGATCGCCTACCACGTCGGGCGTACGTCGACGGGCAGCCGATCGACGACCCGGCGCGTCCTGCGGGTGCGCGACGCCTACCTCGAGCCGTTCACGCGGTACGCCGGCCACGCCGACCTGGTGCGCGCCGTCAACCTCGCCCGTCGTACGGGATGCGTCGGCGAAGGCGCTGTCCTACCGGGCGGCGCTGGCGAGCAGCCACGGTCGAGGCGCAGGCCGAGCATCGAGCTTCCCGGTCCGGGAGTGGTTGCTCGGGCTGCTCGAGGACGGACCCGGCGGAGACCGCGACTACTTGACGACGCAGACGTTCTTCTTGGTCAGCTTGATCTTCTGGTCGGCGGTGATCGTCACGTCGGTGATCACCTGGACGGACTGGCCCGTGCAGCCCGTTGACGCCGAGGTTGACCGGCACCGGGCCTCGACCGCCTTGGGCGCCTTGCCGGCCTTGCCGGCCTTGCCCGCCTTGCCGTCCGCACCGTCGGCCCCGTCCGCGCCGCGGGCACCGGTGGCGCCCTTCGGCGCCGGGGGGACCGACCAGGCCCGACTCGCCCTGCTGGCCCTTCAGCGACTCCTGGACTACCGCCACGGCGCCGAACGCGCCCACGAAACCGAACACCAGCGCCAAGACGCAGGTCACCACCATCTTTCCCATGGAGCGAAGGTAAAGGGCCGGGACCGTGCGTCCGCCGTTCGGGTAAAGAGTGACGCAGCCGACGCGGGCACCGCCCCGTCCGTTCGGCGGATCCCCGTGCTGCGGCACTCGGCCGCGATGTGACACTTGCGCCTTCTGTGCCGAATCGGCTTCCCGCCGGCGGGCGCCCACAGCCGTGAGGAGAACCCCGTGACCGCGATCGCACCCGTGGGTCCTTCGCGCCGCGAGCGCTGGGAGGCGCGCGCCGACTGGCCGCTGACCATCGCCGCGCTGGCCTTCCTCGTCGCCTACGCCTGGCCGATCGTCGACCCGACCCTCGACCAGCCGTGGCGGGACGTCTGCCGGACGGTCTCGCTGGTCACCTGGCTGCTGTTCGTGGGCGACTACCTGCTGCGGCTCGCGCTGTCCCGCACCCGCAAGCGCTTCGTGGTGACGCACCTGCTCGACCTCGCCGTGGTGCGGCTGCCGCTGCTCCGTCCGCTGCGGCTGCTGGTGCTGGTCCGGGCCCTCGGCGTGCTCAACCGGGCCGCCGGGTCCTCGTTGCGCGGACGGGTGGCGGTGTACGTCGTCGGGGCGGCCGGCCTCGTCGTGCTCGTGGCGTCGCTGGCCGTCCTGGACGCCGAGCGCGGCCATCCGGGAGCCAACATCGAGACCTTCCGGGACGCGGTCTGGTGGTCGTTCACCACGGTGATGACGGTCGGGTACGGCGACCGGTTCCCGGTCACGGACGCCGGCCGGGTCGTGGCCGTCGCGCTGATGGTCTCCGGCATCGCCCTGCTGGGCGTGGTGACCGCCTCGATCGCCTCGTGGCTGCTCGAGCGGGTCGCCGAGGCGGAGGAGGAGTCGCAGGCGGCCACCCGTCGCGACGTGCACCTGCTGTCCGAGCAGGTCAGACGCCCTCCGCAGCGAGATCGCGCAGCTGCACGACCGCGCGCCCACGTCGGTTGAGCCGACCCAGCGTTGGTTGAGCCGGGCGGAGCGCTAGCGGAGCCCGAGTCGAAACCATGGTCGTAGGCGCTGGGAGGTCTCGAGACGCCTCGCGCTTCGCGCTCGGCTCCTCGACCACCCGGGGGGCGACCCCACGCTGGTTGAGGTGGCCGAGGCGCTAGCCGAGGCCCTCGAAACCTCTGTGCCCGAGGCTGGGAGGTTTCGCAGGCCCTCGACGCATCGGGTCTCGGGCACCTCAACCAACGACGCTCGGCTCCTCGACCACCCGGGGGCGACCCCACGCTGGTTGAGGTGCGAGGCGCTGGGCGAGGCCCTCGAAACCTCTGTGCCCGAGGCTGGGAGGTTTCGAGGCCCTCGCGCTTCGCGCTCGGGCACCTCAACCAACGACCTGGCTCCTCGACCACCCGGGCGCGGGCGGTTGGGTCACCAGCCGCGGTCGCGCCACTCCGCGAGGTGCGGACGCTCCTCGCCGAGGGTCGAGTCGTCGCCGTGGCCGGGGTAGAACCAGGTCTCGTCGGGCAGCCGGTCGAAGATCTTCGTCGACACGTCGTCCACCAGCGACGCGAAGTCGTGCGGCGTGACCGGGTGTTGCCGACGCCGCCGGGGAACAGGGAGTCGCCGGTGAACAGGTGCGGGGTGCCGTCGGGGTCGTCGTACAGCAGCGCGATGGAGCCGGGGGTGTGCCCGACGAGGTGGATCACCTCGAGCCGGCAGTCGCCGACCTCGACGACGTCGCCGTCGCCGACCCGGCGGTCCACGGGCACCGGCAGCTCGTCGGCGTCCTCGGTGCCGGCGACCGTCTCGGCGCCGGTCGCCTCGACGACCTCGGCGAGCGCCCGGTGGTGGTCCCAGTGCTGGTGGGTGGTGACCACCCGGCGCAGGCCGTCGTCGCCGACCACCGCAGGATGTGCGGCGGCGTCGTCGGCGGCGTCGACGAGCACCTGCTCGTCGGTGGCGCGGCAGCGCAGCAGGTAGACGTTGTTGTCCATCTCGCTGACCGAGAACTTCGTGATGGTCAGCGCCGCGAGCTCCCGGACGTCCGAGGGACCGCCGGGCTGACCTTGCCGTGATAGCTCATCTCCACCTTCCCAGGATCGGCAGCGTGCCTGCGAGCAGGTTAGCCCCCGGCCGCCGCCGCGCCCGACGAGCCACCAGGCCAGGTCGCCGACGGTGCCGTGGATCTCCGGCCCCTGGCCGGCGCCGAGCTTCCAGAGCCCGTCGACGTCGGTCGAGCGCAGCACCATCGACGGGCCGCCGCCGGCGAGCGCGGCCAGCTCGTCCTGCCGCTGCCTGACCAGCGCGCGGGAGAAGTCCGGGGGCCAGGCCGACGGCTCGTAGCCGAGGTCGAGGTCGGCGTGGTGGATCTCCACCTCGGCCCGGCGGCGCGGCCCCAGGGTGTCCAGCGCGAAGGTGCCGCGTCCCCGTCGGCAGTCCGGGCGTACGGCGTGGCCGGGTCGGCCGTGCACGCCCAGAAGGCCTCGGTGAGCCGGGCCACGGACGCCGATCGCGTCCTCGACCAGGCCGGCGAGGTCGTGGGCGCGCACGGTCTCCTCGATCTCGGCGTCCCGCGCCTCGTTCGAGGCGTACATCGACGCCGGCGCCCGGCCGCCACCTCCGCGAGCACCCGGGTGAACGCGTCGGCGTTGCGGGACAGGTGCGCCACGACGTGCGCACGGGACCAGCCGGGCAGCACCGAGGACCGCTGCGCGGACTCGTCGTCGAGGACTGTCAGTGCCTGCAGATAGCGTGTCGTCGCAAGCAGCGTCTCGTCGATCTGCGGAAGGGCCGAGGACGTGGTCATCCGCCCATCCAAGCCCGGGCCGACGGTTGTTCCACCCGCTACCATGGCGAACGTTTGTTCGAACGCGACCGATGAGGATGTGCCGTGGCTGACCAGCTCGTGATCCGGGGTGCCCGCGAGCACAACCTGAAGGACGTGTCGCTCGAGCTCCCGCGCGACGCGCTCATCGTCTTCACCGGGCTGTCCGGCTCGGGCAAGTCGAGCCTGGCCTTCGACACGATCTTCGCCGAGGGCCAGCGCCGCTACGTCGAGTCGCTGTCCGCCTACGCGCGCCAGTTCCTCGGGCAGATGGACAAGCCCGACGTCGACTTCATCGAGGGCCTCTCGCCGGCGGTCTCGATCGACCAGAAGTCGACGTCGAAGAACCCCCGCTCGACGGTCGGCACGATCACCGAGGTCTACGACTACCTCCGGCTGCTCTACGCCCGCGCCGGCCGCCCGCACTGCCCGACCTGCGGCGCGCCGATCTCCCGGCAGACCCCGCAGCAGATCGTCGACCGGGTGCTCACCCTCGAGGACGGCGCCCGGTTCCAGGTGCTCGCGCCGGTGATCCGCGGCCGCAAGGGCGAGTACGTCGACCTGTTCCGCCAGCTCCAGACCCAGGGCTTCTCCCGGGCCCGGGTCAACGGCGAGACGTACTCCCTCGACTGACGCCGCCCAAGCTCGACAAGCAGAAGAAGCACACGATCGAGGTGGTCGTCGACCGGCTCGCGGTCAAGGCGTCCTCCAAGCGGCGGCTCACCGACTCGGTGGAGACCGCCCTCGGGCTGGCCGGCGGGCTGGTGGTGTTCGACTTCGTCGACCTGCCGGCCAAGGACCCGGACCGGGAGCTGAAGTTCTCCGAGAAGATGGCCTGCCCCAACGAGCACCCGATCGACACCGACGACCTCGAGCCGCGGTCCTTCTCGTTCAACTCGCCGTTCGGCGCCTGCCCCGAGTGCCACGGCCTCGGCACCCGGATGGAGGTCGACGCCGAGCTGGTGATCCAGGACCCCAGCGCCACGCTCGGCGAGGGCGTCATCGGCCCCTGGTCCGGCGCGCACGTCGCGGACTTCTTCACCCGGCTGCTCAGCGCGCTCGGCGACGAGCTCGGCTTCGACCTGAACACCCCGTGGGAGGAGCTGCCCGCCCGCGCCCGCAAGTCGATCCTCGACGGGCACGCCACCAAGGTGCACGTCCGGCACACCAACCGCTACGGCCGCCAGCGCTCCTACTACACGAACTTCGAGGGCGTCCGGCCCTACATCGAGCGCCGGCACCGGGAGTCGGAGTCCGACACCAGCCGGGAGCGCTACGAGGGCTTCATGCGCGAGGTGCCGTGCCCGGTCTGCGAGGGCAGCCGGCTCAAGCCGGTCTCGATGGCGGTCACCCTGGGCGGCAAGAGCATCGCCGCGGTGTGCCGGATGCCGATCAACGAGTCGGCCGAGTTCCTGCGCACCCTCGAGCTGTCCTACCGCGAGAAGCAGATCGCCGAGCGGGTGCTCAAGGAGATCCAGGAGCGGCTCGCAACTTCCTGCTCGACGTCGGCCTCGACTACCTCTCCCTCGACCGGCCCTCCGGCTCGCTGTCCGGCGGCGAGGCGCAGCGGATCCGGCTGGCCACCCAGATCGGCGCCGGCCTGGTCGGCGTGCTCTACGTCCTCGACGAGCCGTCGATCGGCCTGCACCAGCGCGACAACCACCGGCTGATCGAGACGCTGGTCCGGCTCAAGGACCTCGGCAACACCCTGATCGTCGTCGAGCACGACGAGGACACCATCCGGGTCGCCGACTGGGTCGTCGACATCGGGCCCGGCGCCGGCGAGCACGGCGGCCAGGTGGTCGTCTCCGGCACCGTCCAGGAGCTGCTCGACCACCCGGACTCCTCGACCGGCATGTACCTCTCCGGCCGCAAGTCGATCCCGGTCCCCGAGGTCCGCCGACCGCGCACGCCGGGCCGCGAGCTCGTCGTGCGCGGCGCCCGCGAGCACAACCTGCAGGACATCGACGTGACGTTCCCGCTCGGGCTGTTCGTCGCGGTCACCGGCGTCTCCGGCTCGGGCAAGTCGACGCTGGTCAACGACATCCTCTACACGTCGCTGGCCAAGCAGATCTACAACGCCCGCACGGTCCCCGGGCGGCACCGCCGCATCGAGGGCCTGGACGAGGTCGACAAGGTCATCCACGTCGACCAGTCGCCGATCGGGCGTACGCCGCGCTGCAACCCGGCGACGTACACCGGCGTCTTCGACCACGTGCGCAAGCTGTTCGCGTCCACGGCCGAGGCCAAGGTGCGCGGCTACCAGCAGGGCCGGTTCTCGTTCAACGTCAAGGGCGGCCGCTGCGAGGCGTGCTCCGGCGACGGCACGATCAAGATCGAGATGAACTTCCTGCCGGACGTCTACGTCCCCTGCGAGGTCTGCCACGGCGCGCGCTACAACCGCGAGACGCTCGAGGTGCACTACAAGGGCAAGACGATCGCCGAGGTGCTGGACATGCCGATCGAGGAGGCCGTCGACTTCTTCGCGGCGATCCCGGCGATCTCCCGGCACATGGAGACGCTCGTCGACGTGGGGCTCGGCTACGTCCGGCTCGGGCAGCCCGCGCCGACGCTCTCCGGCGGCGAGGCGCAGCGGGTGAAGCTGTCCGCCGAGCTGCAGAAGCGGTCCACCGGCCGCACGGTCTACGTCCTCGACGAGCCGACCACCGGCCTGCACTTCGAGGACATCCGCAAGCTGCTGCTGGTGCTCGGGCGGCTCGTCGACCAGGGCAACACGGTGCTGGTCATCGAGCACAACCTCGACGTCATCAAGACCGCCGACTGGCTGGTCGACATGGGTCCCGAGGGCGGCAACCGGGGCGGCTACGTCGTCGCCGAGGGCACCCCCGAGCAGGTCGCGGCGCACCCGGACAGCTACACCGGCCACTTCCTGGCGCCGCTGCTGGCCGACAACCCGGCGCGGCAGCCGGCCCCGCCGCGGGCGGCCCGCAAGTCCGCGGCGGCCAGGAGCGGCACGAAGGCGACCACGACCAAGAAGGCCACCGACGAAGAAGGCGACCACGAAGTCGACGGCCAAGAAGGCCACCACCAAGAAGGCGACCGCGAAGAAGGCCGCCCGGCGCTCCGCGTGACCAGACCGTCACCGGATCCTCAGGGACCTCTCAGGTGCCGGTGGCGCCGCGCTGCCTAGTGTGACCTTCAAGTGATCCGAGAACGCAGGGAGCCGCATGAGCGACGCCGAGCAGACCCCGAGCACGACGAGCGCGCTGGACCGGCGGACGGTGTTCCGCGGGCTGGCGGTCGGCGGGGTCGCCCTGCCGCTGCTCGCCGCCTGCGGCGGCGGGGGCTCCGACGGACGGCCGGCGGCAGGGCTCGGGGGGCTCGGGTGCGTCGGGCGGCGCCACGGTCGCCACGTCCGACGTACCCGAGGGCGGCGGCACGGTCCTGGCCGACCAGAAGGTCGTGGTCACCCAGCCGACCAAGGGCGACTTCAAGGCGTTCACCGCGGTCTGCACGCACCAGGGCTGCACCGTGTCCAAGGTGGAGGGCGGCGAGATCGTCTGCCCGTGCCACAGCAGCCACTTCTCGATCAAGGACGGCTCCCCGTCTCCGGTCCGGCTCAGTCGCCGCTGGCGTCGAAGAAGGTCACCGTCGAGGGCGACCAGATCTCCGTCAGCTGAGCCTGGGTCTGGAACCACTCGTCGCGGCGGCAGTGCCGCCGGTCCAGGCGCCGGTCGATGACGGTCAGCGCCTCGGCGTACCGGCCGGCCTTGATCAGCGCGCAGATCCTGGTCTCCTCGACGACCTCGCGCTGGGCGTCGCTCCCGCCGACCCGCCACAGCACGCGGCTCGACGGCGGCGATGGCGTCGGCGGCGCCCGACGGGTCGCCGAGCACCAGCCGCCGCAGCGCCAGGGCCAGGGGAGCGGTGACCTCGACGTGCGTGAGGTCCGTCCGGCTGGCGCAGGAGCGGGCCAGCGTCGCCAGGCCGGACGCGTCCTCGGCGGCACACAGCGCGACCGCGGCGT
Organism: uncultured Actinomycetota bacterium; assembly: GCA_963778095.1. Taxonomy (GTDB): domain Bacteria; phylum Actinomycetota; class Actinomycetes; order Propionibacteriales; family Nocardioidaceae; genus Nocardioides_B. Next base: position 230,432 of record CAVZTB010000002.1, read on the forward strand.
GCATCGCCATGAACGGGCTCTGCGGCCGGGTCAGCAGGCTCTCGTCGACGACCGCCAGCACCTCGTCGATGCCCGGCACCGCGCGGCTGCCCGGCGTCAGCGCCCAGCGCCACAGCAGCGAGCCGGAGTCGACCAGGCTGCGGCAGCCCATGCCGGGCTCCGGCCGCAGCTGGGTGTCGTAGCGGACCCGGACGGCGTCCAGGTCGCCCAGGGACAGCTCGTGCATGGCGGCGTGCCACGAGAAGTGGCAGAGGCTGTCGACCTGCGCGCCCGCGCCGGTGATCCAGCCGTCCATCCAGGCCAGGCCGCCGGTGTGGTCGCCGGTCTCGTAGTGCGCGTGGGCGCGGGCGTGCGCGGAGTGGCCGGCGCCGGGCTCGATGTCGAGGGACAGGCGGGAGAGCTCCATCGCCTCGTCGAAGCGGCCCTGCTCCTGGCGCATGAACGCCAGCAGGCCGGTGAACCACCAGTCGTCGCCGTACGCCGGCGCGCAGCGCTCGACGATCTCCCACGCGTCCTGGGGGACCGTCGTGACGCCGGCGAACGCGATGGTGGGGACGGCGACCGACAGCAGCAGGGCGTCCGTGGGGTGCCGCCGCAGGTGCGCGACCAGGGGAGCGGAGTCGCCGGCGACGTGCCGGGCGACGGCCTCGACGTGGCTGCGCTCGCGGTCGGTGCCCCGGCGCACGTGCAGCCGGGCGTCCCGCAGCCGGGCCTCGATGTCGACCGGTGCGCACAGCTCGTGGCCGAGCAGGGCGAGGGCGGCGTGGCCCGAGGGCGAAGGTCGGGTCCAGGGCGACGGAGGCGGCCACGGCGGCCAGCGAGCCCTCCTCGAGGCGCAGCAGGTTGCCCACGCCGCGGTTGTAGGCCGCGACCGCGTCGACGCCGCCGGTCAGCGGCAGCCCGTAGCGGTCCACGCATCCCATGTAAGTACACTAAGGAACACGGCTTAGATCGCCAAGTCCGCCACGCGGTCGAGCTAGTCGGCGGCCCCCCGTAGGGTTGGGGCGTGGCTGACCCGTCGACCTACCGTCCGGCCCCGGGGTCGATCCCGACGTCGCCGGGCGTCTACCGCTTCCGCGACGAGCACCGCCGCGTGGTCTACGTCGGCAAGGCCAAGAACCTGCGGTCCCGGCTGACGTCGTACTTCCAGGACATCGTCAACCTGCACCCCCGCACCGCCACCATGGTGACCAGCGCCGCGAGCGTCGAGTGGACGGTCGTGAACACCGAGGTCGAGGCGCTGCAGCTGGAGTACTCCTGGATCAAGGAGTTCGACCCGCGGTTCAACGTGAAGTACCGCGACGACAAGTCCTACCCGTGGCTCGCGGTCACCCTCAACGAGGAGTTCCCGCGGGTGATGGTGGGCCGCGGCGCCAAGAAGCGCGGCACCCGCTACTTCGGGCCCTACTCCCACGCCTGGGCGATCCGCGAGACCGTCGACCTGCTGCTCCGCGTCTTCCCGATGCGCTCCTGCAGCAACGGCGTGTTCAAGCGGTCCGCGCAGATCGGCCGACCCTGCCTGCTCGGCTACATCGGCAAGTGCTCGGCGCCCTGCGTCGGCCGGGTCACGCGCCGAGGAGCACCGCGACATCGTCGACGACTTCTGCGACTTCATGGCCGGCCAGACCACCGCCTTCACCAAGCGCATCGAGAAGCAGATGTACGCCGCGTCCGCCGACCAGGACTACGAGCGCGCGGCCCGGCTGCGCGACGACATCGGCGCCCTGAACCGCGCGATGGAGAAGCAGCAGGTGGTGCTCGGCGACGGCACCGACGCCGACGTGGTCGCGCTGTCCGAGGACCCGCTCGAGGTCGCGGTCCAGATCTTCTACGTCCGCGGTGGCCGGATCCGCGGCCAGCGCGGCTGGGTGGCCGACAAGGCCGACGACTCCGACACCGCCGGGCTGGTCGAGCGCTTCCTGCTCCAGCTGTACGACGGCGAGATCGGCGACTCGATCCCGCGCGAGGTGCTCGTGCCCGCGCTGCCCGAGGACACCCCGGCCCTCGAGCAGTGGCTGAGCGACCTGCGCGGCGCCCGGGTGTCGATCAAGGTCCCGCAGCGCGGCGACAAGAAGGCCCTGCAGGAGACCGTCGCCCGCAACGCGCTGCAGTCGCTCGGCCTGCACAAGACCAAGCGGGCCAGCGACCTGACCACCCGCAACCGGGCGCTGGAGGAGATCCAGGTCGCCCTGGGTCTGCCGACGGCGCCGCTGCGGGTGGAGTGCTACGACATCTCGAACCTCCAGGGCACCGAGGTGGTCGCCTCGATGGTGGTCTTCGAGGACGGTCTGGCCCGCAAGAGCGAGTACCGCCGCTTCGTGATCAAGGGCGTCGACGGGCCAGAACGACGTCGCCTCGATGCACGAGGTGATCACCCGGCGGTTCCGCCGGCTGCTCGACGAGCGGGTGGAGACCGGCGAGTTCGGCGACGTCCCCGACGACGAGCAGGGTCCGATGCTGATCGACCCGGACACCGGGCGGCCCAAGAAGTTCGCCTACGTCCCGGGGCTGGTCGTCGTCGACGGCGGCCCGCCCGCAGGTCGCGGCCGCCCAGCGGGCCCTCGACGAGCTCGGCATCGACGACGTCCCGGTCGTGCGGCCTCGCCAAGCGGCTCGAGGAGGTCTGGCTGCCCAGCCAGGAGGACCCGGTCATCCTGCCGCGCACCAGCGAGGGGCTCTACCTCCTCCAGCGGATCCGCGACGAGGCGCACCGCTTCGCGATCACCCACCACCGCTCGCGGCGGTCCAAGAGCATGGTCGAGAGCCTGCTCGACGACGTGCCGGGGCTGGGCGAGGTGCGCCGCAAGAGCCTGCTCAAGCGGTTCGGGTCGCTGAAGAAGCTGCGCGCTGCCACAGTGGAGGAGATCGCGGAGGTGCCGGGCATCGGGGCCCGGACCGCCGACGCTATCGTCGCGGCGCTGGCCGAGCAGAAGGGTCGCACCGCCGTGAGCGTGAACACCGCGACCGGAGAGATCGAGGAGTCCTGATGCCCCACAGCGATCCGGGCCGCCCGCCGGCGGACCCCGACCACCGCGGCGAGGTCGTGGTCGTCACCGGCATGACGGGCGCCGGCCGCAGCACCGCGGCCAAGGAGCTCGAGGACCTCGGCTTCTTCGTGGTCGACAACCTGCCGCCCCAGCTGGTGGCCGACGTCGTGCGGCTCGTGGACGAGAGCCGCGGCCCCATGCAGCCGATCGCGGTCGTGGTCGACGTACGCTCCGGCTCGTTCTTCACCGGCCTGCAGGAGGTCATCGCGCGCGGCTCGATCGGCCGCCGCACCACCCTGCTGTTCCTCGAGGCCAGCGACGACGTGCTGGTCCGCCGGCAGGAGGCCGCCCGTCGGCCGCACCCGCTCCAGGAGGGCGGCCGGCTGCTCGACGGCCTGCGCCGCGAGCGCACCGTGCTCGACGACCTGCGCGCCGACGCCGACCTGGTGATCGACACGACCGGCCTCAACGTGCACCAGCTGACCGACAAGGTCGCGCGCGCGTTCGGCACCGACCAGACCACGTCGCTGAAGGCCACGATCGTCAGCTTCGGGTTCAAGTACGGCATCCCCGTCGACGCCGACCTGGTCGCGGACATGCGCTTCCTGCCCAACCCGCACTGGGTGCCCGACCTGCGTCCGCTGTCCGGGCGCGACGAGGCCGTCTCGCGCTACGTCCTGAGCCGCGACGGCGCCCAGGAGTTCCTCGACCAGTACCTCCCGGTGCTGCAGACCGCTGGCGCACGGCTACCTCGTGGAGGGCAAGCGGTTCATGACGGTGGCGATCGGCTGCACCGGCGGCAAGCACCGCAGCGTCGCGATGACCGAGGAGATCGCCAAGCCGGCTCTCGGCCGCGGGCATCGACACCCGCCCCAGCCACCGAGACCTGGGCCGGGAGTGACGGTGACCACCGGCCCCGGCGGCGGCACGCTCGACCTGAAGGTGGTGGCGCTGGGCGGGGGACACGGCCTCTCGGCGTCCCTCGCGGCGCTGCGCCGCGTCGTCTCCGACCTCACCGCGGTCGTCACCGTCGCCGACAACGGCGGCTCCTCCGGCCGGCTCCGCCGCGAGTTCGGCGTGCTGCCGCCCGGCGACCTGCGGCAGGCGCTGGCCGCGCTCTGCGACGACGACGACTGGGGCCGGACCTGGGCCCGGGTGCTCCAGCACCGGTTCGACAGCGACGGCGAGATGGACAACCACGCGGTCGGCAACCTGCTGATCGTCTCGCTGTGGCAGCTGCTCGGCGACGCCGTCGGTGCGCTCGACTGGGTCGGCCGGCTGCTCGGCGCCCAGGGCCGGGTGCTGCCGATGTCGGTCACCCCGCTCGACATCGCCGCCGACGTGCGCGGCCTCGACCCGGCCGACCGGGACGCCCTGACCACGGTCCGCGGGCAGGTCCAGGTGGCCTCCACCGACGGCCAGGTGCACGCCGTCCGCCTGGAGCCGGCGGACCCGCCCGCCTGTCCCGAGGCGCTCGTCGCCGGTCGCCGAGGCCGACTGGGTCGTGCTCGGTCCGGGCTCGTGGTTCACCAGCGTCATCCCGCACCTGCTGGTCCCCGACCTGCGCCGGGCGCTGGTGAGCGTCGCCGGCCCGCAAGGTGGTGACCCTCAACCTCGAGCCGCAGGCCGGCGAGACCGACGGGTTCTCGCCCGAGACGCACCTCGAGGTGCTCGCCGAGCACGCCCCGGACCTCAAGCTCGACGTGGTGCTCGCCGACCGGGCCTCGGTCGTCGACCTGGCCCAGCTGGAGGCGGTCGCGCGCTCGCTCGGCGCGGACCTCGTGGTGGCCGATCTGGCCGTCGGCGACGGGACCCCGCGGCACGATCCGGTCAAGCTTGCCAATGCCTATGCGGGGTTTCTCCGCCAGGCATAGGGTGGCCGCGGCCCCGGTGGTGGTGGGCCACGCGTCGGGTTGATCCCGACTTCGGGGAAGGTCTGAGGACGTGGCAGGATCGGACGCATGGCGATGACGGCACAGGTGAAGGCGGAGCTGGCCAACACGCAGGTGACGAAGGCCTGTTGTCGCAAGTCGGAGGTCTCCTCGATGCTCCGCTTCGCCGGCGGGCTGCACATCGTGAGCGGCCGGATCGTGGTCGAGGCCGAGCTCGACACCGGCGCGGCCGCGCGGCGCCTGCGCCGCGACATCGCCGAGGTCTACGGCCACCCCTCCGACGTGGTGATGGTGTCCGGCAACGGGATCCGCAAGGGCAGCCGGTACGTCGTCCGCGTGGTCCGCGACGGCGAGGCGCTGGCCCGCCAGACCGGACTGCTCGACGGACGCGGCCGTCCGGTGCGCGGGCTGCCGCCCCAGGTCGTCTCCGGCGCCGGCTGCGACGCCGTCGCCGCGTGGCGCGGTGCGTTCCTGGCGCACGGCTCGCTCACCGAGCCCGGTCGGTCCTCGGCGCTCGAGGTCACCTGCCCCGGCCCGGAGGCCGCGCTGGCGCTCGTCGGTGCGGCCCGCCGGCTCGGCATCCAGGCCAAGGCCCGCGAGGTGCGCGGCGTCGACCGGGTGGTCATCCGCGACGGCGACGCGATCGGCGCGCTGCTCACCCGGCTCGGGCGCCCACGAGTCCCTGATGGCCTGGGAGGAGCGGCGGATGCGGCGCGAGGTCCGGGCCACGGCCAACCGGCTCGCGAACTTCGACGACGCCAACCTGCGCCGGTCGGCCCGCGCCGCGGTCGCCGCCGGTGCCCGCGTCGAGCGGGCCCTGGAGATCCTGGCCGACGAGGTCCCCGACCACCTGCAAGATGGCCGGCGACCTGCGCCTCGAGCACAAGCAGGCCTCCCTGGAGGAGCTCGGCGCGCTGCACGTCCCGCCGCTGACCAAGGACGCGATCGCCGGCCGCATCCGCCGGCTGCTGGCGATGGCGGACAAGCGCGCCTCGGACCTCGGGCATCCCCGACACCGAGGCCAGCCTCACGCCGGACATGCTGGCCGACGCCGAGCAGGCGTCAGTTACCCGCACGTACCTCGGACGGACCGTTCAGGGGCCCCCTCGGCACCCGGTAGGGTCGCCGTGACGCCTGCCACCCGGGCGTCTCGACCCTGACTGCTAACGAGGAGACCATCCCGTGACCGTTCGCGTGGGCATCAACGGATTCGGCCGGATCGGCCGCAACTTCTTCCGGGCCGTGCAGGCCTCCGGCGCCGACATCGAGATCGTCGCCGCCAACGACCTCGGCGACCTCAAGACGATGGCGCACCTGCTGAAGTACGACTCGATCCTGGGCCGCTTCCCGGCCGAGGTGTCCGTCGTCGACGGCGGCATCCAGGTCGGCGACAAGACCCTGAAGATCCTGGCCGAGAAGGACCCGGCCCAGCTGCCCTGGAAGGACCTCGGCGTCGACGTCGTCGTCGAGTCGACCGGCTTCTTCACCGACGCGACCAAGGCGAAGGCGCACATCGACGGCGGCGCCAAGAAGGTCATCATCTCCGCGCCGGCCACCAACGAGGACGTCACGATCGTGATGGGCGTCAACCACACGTCGTACGACGCGGGCTCGCACCACATCATCAGCAACGCGTCCTGCACCACGAACTGCCTCGGCCCGATGGCCAAGGTGCTGCACGAGACGTTCGGCATCGCAAGGGCCTGATGACCACGATCCACGCCTACACGCAGGACCAGAACCTGCAGGACGCGCCGCACAAGGACCTGCGCCGCGCCCGCGCCGCCGCGCTCAACATCGTGCCGACCTCGACCGGTGCGGCCAAGGCGATCGGCCTGGTCCTGCCGGAGCTCAAGGGCAAGCTCGACGGCTACGCGCTGCGGGTGCCGATCCCGACCGGCTCGGCCACCGACCTGACCGTTCGAGGCCGGTCGCGAGACCACCGCCGAGGAGGTCAACGCCGCGGTCAAGGCCGCCGCCGAGGGCGAGCTCAAGGGCATCCTGAAGTACACCGAGGACCCGATCGTCTCCACCGACATCGTCACCGACCCGCACTCGTGCATCTTCGACGCGGGCCTCACCAAGGTGATCGGCAACCAGGTCAAGGTCGTCGGCTGGTACGACAACGAGTGGGGCTACTCCAACCGCCTCGTCGACCTGATCGTGTTCGTCGGCGAGAGCCTCTGAGCGCGATGACGGACCTCGACGCCCTCGGCGACCTGCGGGGCAAGCGCGTCCTCGTCCGCTCCGACCTCAACGTGCCTCTCGAGGACGGTCGGATCACCGACGACGGCCGCATCCGCGCCAGCGTGCCGACGATCCGGGAGCTCGCCGACGCGGGCGCCCGGGTGGTCGTGACCGCGCACCTCGGCCGGCCCGAAGGGCGCCCCCGACCCGCAGTACTCCCTGCGTCCGGTCGCCGACCGCCTCGGCGAGCTGCTGGGGCACCGACGTGGCGTTCGCCGAGGACACCGTGGGCGACTCCGCCCGCGGCGTCGTCGACGGCGCTCGCAGGACGGCCAGGTCGCCGTGCTGGAGAACGTCCGGTTCAACGAGGGCGAGACCAGCAAGGACGACGCCGTCCGCGGCGCGTTCGCCGACCAGCTCGCCTCGCTGGCCGACGCCTTCGTCAGCGACGGCTTCGGCGTCGTGCACCGCAAGCAGGCCTCCGTGTACGACGTCGCGCAGCGGCTGCCGCACGCGATGGGCGGCCTGGTCGCCAAGGAGATCGACGTGCTGCGCCGGCTCACCGAGACCCCCGAGCGGCCCTACGTCGTGGTGCTCGGCGGCTCCAAGGTGTCCGACAAGCTCGGCGTCATCGACAACCTGCTCGGCAAGGCCGACAAGCTGCTGATCGGCGGCGGGATGGTCTTCACCTTCCTCAAGGCGCAGGGCCACGAGGTCGGCAAGAGCCTGCTCGAGGAGGACCAGCTCGACACCTGCCGCAGCTACCTCCAGCGGGCCGAGGAGACGGGCGTGCAGATCCTGCTGCCGACCGACATCGTGGTCGCGCCGGAGTTCAAGGCCGACGCCACCCCGACCGTCGTCCCCGCCGACGCGATCCCGGCCGACCAGCTGGGTCTCGACATCGGCCCGGACTCCGGCAAGGCGTTCGCCGAGGCGCTGGCCGACGCCAGGACGGTGTTCTGGAACGGCCCGATGGGCGTGTTCGAGTTCGACGCGTTCGCCGGCGGCACCCGCGCCGTCGCCGAGGCGCTCACCGAGGTCGACGGGCTCTCCGTCGTCGGCGGCGGCGACTCCGCCGCGGCCGTGCGGCAGCTCGGCTTCGACGAGGCCGCCTTCGGGCACATCTCGACCGGTGGGGGAGCCAGCCTCGAGTACCTCGAGGGCAAGGACCTGCCCGGCATCGACGTACTCTCCGCCTGACCCCACCCACGAACGAAGGACCTGCATGGCGAAGCACGACCGCGTCCCGCTGATGGCCGGCAACTGGAAGATGAACCTGAACCACCAGGAAGCGGTGGTCCTGGTCCAGAAGCTCGCCTGGACGCTCTCGGACAAGAAGCACGACTACCGCAAGGTCGAGGTGGTCGTCGTGCCGCCGTTCACCGACCTGCGCAGCGTGCAGACCCTCGTCGACGGCGACCGCCTCGAGATCCGGTACGGCGCGCAGGACGTCTCGGCCCACGACGGCGGCGCCTACACCGGCGAGATCTCCGCCGCGATGCTGGCCAAGCTCGGCTGCTCCTACGTCGTGGTGGGGCACTCGGAGCGCCGCGAGCACCACGCCGAGTCCGACGCGACCGTCAACGCCAAGGCGGTCAAGGCGATCGCCGCGAAGATGACGCCGATCGTCTGCGTCGGCGAGGGGCTCGAGGTCCGCAAGGAGGGCCGCCACGTCGAGCACACGCTCGCGCAGGTCGACGGCTCGCTGGCCGGGCTCACCCCCGAGCAGGTCGGCGCGCTCGTGATCGCCTACGAGCCCGTGTGGGCCATCGGCACCGGCGAGGTGGCCACCCCCGACGACGCGCAGGAGGTCTGCGCCGCGATCCGCGCCCGGATCGCCGAGGCGTGGTCCGAGGACGCCGCGCGCGCCGTCCGCATCCTGTACGGCGGGTCCGTCAAGGCCGCCAACGTCGCCGGCATCATGGAGAAGACCGACGTCGACGGCGCGCTCGTCGGCGGCGCGAGCCTCCAGCCCGACGAGTTCGGCGGCATCTGCCGGTTTTACGACATGCCCGTCATCTGACACGCATCCCGTGAGTTAGGCTTTCCCACCGTGGTTATCACCTTCACCGTGCTGCTCATCGCGACCAGCCTCCTGCTGATCCTGCTCGTCCTCCTCCACAAGGGAAGGGGCGGCGGGCTCTCCGACATGTTCGGCGGCGGCGTCTCGAGCGGGCTCGGGGGATCGTCGGTGGCGGAGCGCAACCTCGACCGCATCACGATCGGTGCCGGTCTGATCTGGTTCGCGTGCATCATCGCCCTCGGGCTGTTGCTCAAGACCCAGGGCTGACCGACCGCTTCACCCGAGCTTTTCCGGCAGAAGGAGCACGAAGCGTGGCAGCAGGTGGTGGCAACGCGATCCGGGGCAGCCGGGTCGGCGCGGGACCGATGGGCGAGGCCGAGCGCGGCGAGGCGGCCCCGCGGCAGCGCGTCGTCTACTTCTGCTGCGCACGAGCACGAGTCCGGTGATCACCTTCGCGGTCGAGGCGCAGATCCCGGAGTCGTGGGACTGCCCGCGCTGCGGCCTGCCGGCGAGCCTCGACTCCGAGAACCCGCCGCCGCCGCCGAAGATCGAGCCCTACAAGACGCACCTCGCCTACGTGAAGGAGCGCCGCTCCGACAAGGAGGCCGAGGACATCCTCGACGAGGCGATCCAGACCCTGCGCGCCCGCCGCAAGCGCGGCGAGATCATCTTCTGAGCGGGCTCGCGGCCTGCTGATTCACTGGGTCCCCAGTGAATCTGACGCCCCCTGCCGTTCTGGCGGCGGCCGGTGACGATCACTGGGCCCCTAGGGAATCTGACGCACCCCTGCCGTTGCAACGGCGGGGGTGTGCACGTTTCACTGGGCACCCAGTGAATCTGCCACCCCGCGCGCCAGCGACCCGTCACGCGGCAGCTGCGAGGCGGCTTCCTCGTCGAGGAACCACACGGTGGCGTCCTGGCCGTGCACGCCGACGGCGGGGATGTCGTGCGGGTCGGCGTCGTCGCCGGTGGCGAGCGCCTTCGCGACGGCCTCGGCCTTGCCGGCGCCGGCCACCACGAACCACACCTCGCTCGGTGCGGTTCAGGGCGCCGAAGGTCAGGGTGACCCGCTCCGGCGGCGGCTTGGGGGAGTCGGTGACCGCCGACGGCGATCGCGTCGTCCACGTCGAGCTGCTCCGAGCCGGGGAACAGCGACGCGACGTGGCCGTCCGGTCCGAGGCCGAGCATCACCACGTCGAACCGGCCGGTGCCGCGGGAGCGCACGAGGTCGCCGTACGCCTCGGCGGCCTCCTGGACGCGTCTCGTGCGGGCCGTCGGACGCCGGCATCTCGTGCACGCGGCCGGGGCTGACGTCGAGGTGGGAGAGCATCGCGTCCCAGGCCTGCTTGGCGTTGCGCTCGGCGTCGTCCTCGGGGACGTAGCGCTCGTCGCCCCACCAGATGTCGACCTGGGACCAGTCGACGTCCTCGTGGCCCTCGGTGGCGGTCACGACCGCCTCGTGGATCTTGTCGGCGATGGTGCCGCCGGTCAGCGCGATCGACGGGGTGCGGCCCGCGGCCTGGATCGCCGCGAGGCGTACGACGAGGCGCCCGGCGACCGCGGCGGCCAGGGCGTCGGGGGACGGGAAGGTCTCGACCTCGGGCGGTCCTCGGAGTCGCTCATGTCAGCCCTTCTTCGTGGGGGTTGCGGCGCGGCTCGGGAGCCGGTCCTGGCCATCTGCTTCACGGTCGCGGCGTACACGTCGTCGGGGTCGAGCCGCCGCAGCTCCTCCGACAGCAGCTCGTCGAGGTCGCGGCGCTTGAGGGCCACCGGCCGGTCGGGAGCGTTGGGGGAGGACAGCGTGGCGAGCCGGCCGTCGGAGCGGGTGACGGTGATGTCGCCGAGCTTGCTGCGCAGCACCACCTCGGTGATGCCGGGGCCCTGCGAGTTCTCGCGGGTCACGTCGCACTTGAGCCGGTCACCGAGCCAGGCCGACAGCAGGTCGGCGCTCGGGCTGATCCGCTCGGCGGTCACGGACGCCGACGTCACCTTGCCCGGGTTCTGGTCGAGCGCCGCGGCGAGCAGGGCGCGCCAGCCGGTGATCCGGGTCCAGGCCAGGTCGGTGTTGCCGGGTGCGTAGCTGTGGCACTGGGTCAGCATCGCCTGGGCCTTGGCGGTCGGCACCGAGGCGGCGTCGGTGATCCGCCGGGTGCCGAGCTTGCCGAGCGGGTCGGCCGCCGGGTCCTCGGGCGCGCGGCCGGGCCACCAGACGACGACGGGGGAGTCGGGCAGCAGCAGCGGCAGCACGACGGACTCGGCGTGCCGGGTCACCTCGCCGGAGAGCCGCAGCACCGCCCGCTCGCCGGACACGCCGGAGCCGATGCCCGACCTGGGCGTCGACCTGCCCGGCGCCGCGCTTGTCGCCGAAGACGACGACGAGGATGCGGGCCGGGTGCTCGCGCGACGCGGAGCGGGCGGCCGACAGGGCCTCCTCGGCGTCGGCCTTGTCGGCCACGATGACCAGCGTCATGATCATGCCCATCGCCGGGCTGCCGGAGCGGCGCCGGGAGCGCACGAACTCCGCCGCGATCGCGCTGGAGTTGGTGTCGGTGAGCTCGATCATGGCCGCCTCCAGGTGCGTCCGTCGCGGGCCAGCATCTTGTCCGCGGACGGCGGGCCCCAGGTGCCGGACTCGTAGGTGTCGGGCTTCCCCTGCTTGGCCCAGTACTCCACGATCGGGTCGAGGATCTTCCAGGACAGCTCGACCTCCTCGTGCTGCGGGAACAGCGGCGGGTCGCCGAGCAGCACGTCGAGGATGAGGCGCTCGTAGGCCTCCGGGCTGACGACTCGGTGAACGAGCCGCCGTAGGCGAAGTCCATGTTGACGTCGCGGATCTCCATCGCGCTGCCGGGCACCTTGGAGCCGAACCGGATGGTGATGCCCTCGTCGGGCTGCACCCGGATCACCAGCGCGTTCTGGGTGAGCTCCTCGGTGGCGGTCTCCGTGAACGGCAGGTGCGGGGCCCGCTTGAACACCACGGCCACCTCGGTGACCCGGCGGCCGAGCCGCTTGCCGTGCCGCAGGTAGAACGGGACCCCGGCCCAGCGGCGGGTCTCGATGCCCAGCTTGATCGCGGCGAAGGTCTCGGTGGTGGAGCTGGCCGGGATGTCCTGCTCCTGCTCGTAGCCGAGCACCTTCTCGCCGCCGGCCCAGCCCTCGGTGTACTGGCCGCGCGCGGTGTGCAGGTCCAGCCGCTTCGGGAGTACGACGGACGACAGCACCTTCTGCTTCTCGAGCCGCAGGCTGCTGGGCGTCGAACGAGGGCGGCTCCTCCATGGCGATCAGCGCCATCAGCTGGAGCAGGTGGTTCTGGATCACGTCGCGGGCGGCGCCGATGCCGTCGTAGTAGCCGGCCCGGCCGCCGATGCCGATGTCCTCGGCCATCGTGATCTGCACGTGGTCGACGTAGTTGGCGTTCCAGATCGGCTCGAACATCGCGTTGGCGAACCGCATGGCCAGGATGTTCTGGACGGTCTCCTTGCCGAGGTAGTGGTCGATGCGGAACACCGACTCCGGCGGGAACACCTCGTGGATCGTCGCGTTGAGCGCCTGCGCGCTCTTCAGGTCGGAGCCGAACGGCTTCTCGACGACGACCCGGCGCCAGCTGTCGTGACCCGGGTCGGCGAGCCCGTGCTCCTTGAGCTGGCCGATCACGTCGGGGAAGAACTTCGGCGGGATCGACAGGTAGAACGCGTGGTTGCCCTGCGTGCCGCGGACCCGGTCGAGGTCGAGGATGGTCTGCCGCAGGGTGTCGAACGCGACGTCGTCGCTGAAGTCGCCCTGCACGAACCGGAAGCCCTCGGCGAGCTGGTCCCAGACCTCCTCGCGGAACTCGGTGCGGGCGTGCTCCTTGACGGAGTCGTGCACGACCTGGGCGAAGTCCTCGTCGGCCCAGTCGCGCCGGGCGTAGCCGACCAGCGAGAACCCGGGCGGCAGCAGCCCGCGGCTGGCCAGGTCGTAGATCGCCGGCATCACCTTCTTGCGCGACAGGTCGCCGGTGACGCCGAACAGGACCATGCCGCAGGGTCCGGCGATGCGGGGGAGGCGACGGTCCTGCGGGTCCCGGAGCGGGTTCACGTGGGCTCACGCCAGCGCCGCCCGGACCGCCGCGACGCCGGCCGCGAGGTCCGTGAGGTGCAGCCGCAGCACCGGTCGACCGTGGTCGGCCAGCACGCTGGCGTCGCCGGCGGACTGGGAGGCGATCAGCCGCCCGAACGTGTAGTCCTTGCCGGGCACGGCGAGGTCCTGCGGCGGGCTCGGCGGTGATCTGGACGTAGACGCCCTCGGCCGGGCCGCCCTTGTGGAACTGACCGGTCGAGTGCAGGAAGCGCGGGCCCCAGCCGAAGGTCACCGGCCGGCGCACGCGGTGCGCGAGCGTGTTGCGTACGTCGGCGAGGTCGGCCTGCGTCGAGCCGGTCGAGGTAGGCCATCACCGCGACGTACCCCTGCTGGGCGTCGACCTGGCCGAGCAGCGCGGCCACGGCGTCCGGAGACCGTCGAGGCGTCGCCGAGCCAGTCGCCGCCGAGCGCGCGGACCTCGACGGGTCCGTCGGTGAAGTCCGCGCGGCGTGCTGTCCGGGCTGCCCTCCAGCATCGAGCGGGCCGCGATCTTGGCGGACTCCACGTCGGGCTGGTCGAACGGGTTGATGCCGAGGATCCGGCCGGCCGTGGCGGTCGCGACCTCCCACAGCAGCATCTGCGCGCCGATCGGTCCGGTGACGGAGACGTCGGAGCCGGTTGCGCCCGGCGTCGGCGCCGTCGTCGGTCGGGCGTGTCGTGGTCGCCCTCGGTCGCGTCGTCGCCGACGAGCCGGGCGACCGTCACGTCGTGCGGCGGCAGCGCGACCTCGGGGGCGGAGTCGTCGGGGACGACGACCGGGCAGCACGCCGGTGCCCTGCTTGCCGGTGCTCTCGGCGATGAGCTGCTCGGCCCAGTCGGCGAAGCCGACGAGCCCGGAGCCCTGGTCGACCAGGACGAGCTTGTTGCGCAGCGGGCTGGTGCCGGCCATCGCGGCGCCGAGCCGGAGGCCGGGGTTGGCCTCGTCGTCCTCGGCGAGCAGGTCGGAGACCGCCTCGGCCTCGTCGAGCAGGGCGCCGATGTCGGCGCCGGCCAGCCCGCTCGGCACCAGGCCGAAGGCGGTCAGGGCGGAGTAGCGGCCGCCGACGTCGGGGTCGGCGTTGACGACGCGGTAGCCGGTCTCGCGCGACGACTCGTCGAGCGGGCTGCCCGGGTCGGTGACGATGACGATGCGGCCGACGGGGTCGATGCCGGCGTCGGTGAACGCCTGCTCGTAGGCCCGGCGCTGCGAGTCGGTCTCGACGGTCGAGCCGGACTTGCTGGACACCACGACGACGGTGCGGTCGAGCCGGTCGGCCGAGCGCCGCGCGGACCTGGTCGGGGTGGCTGGAGTCGAGCACGGTCAGCTCGACGCCGTACGTCGCGCAGATGACCTCCGGCGCCAGGGACGAGCCGCCCATGCCGCAGAGCACGACGTGGTCGACGCCCGGCCTCGGCGAGCTCGCTGCGCAGCGCGGCGACCTCGCCGACGAGCGGCCGGGAGCTGCGGGGCAGGCCGACCCAGGAGAGCCGCTTGGCGGACTCCTCCTCGGCCTCCGGGCCCCACAGCGTGGCGTCCTGCGCGAACAGGGAGCCCGCGAACCCGTCCGCGACCAGGGCCGGGACGTGGGCGCGGATGGCGTCGGCCGCCGCGCCGGTGGCGGTCACCTCGAGGGTCTCGCTCACTGCTGCGACTCCCGCGACGCCGACCCCAGCTGGCCCTTGACGGTCTCGACGAGCTCGTCCCACGACGCCACGAACTTGTCGACGCCCTCGGACTCGAGGGTGGCGATCACGTCGTCGTAGTCGATGCCGACCTTGGCCAGGTCGTCCATGACCTGCCGGGCCTCGGCGTACTTCGTGGTGACCTGGTCGCCGTCGACCTCGCCGTGGTCGGCGAAGGCCTGCAGGGTCTTCTCGGGCATCGTGTTGACGGTGTGGGCGACCGACGAGGTCGGTGACGTACATCGTGTCGCGGTAGTCCGGGTTCTTGACGCCGGTCGAGGCCCACAGGGGGCGCTGCGTGTTGGCGCCGTCGGCCGCGAGCGCCTGGAACCGGTCGCCGGCGAACTTCTTCTCGTAGGCCTCGTAGGCCAGCCGGGCGTTGGCGATGCCGGCCAGGCCCATCAGGTTGCCGGCCTGCGGGTCACCGGACTGGCCGAGGCGCTTGTCGATCTCGGTGTCCACGCGGGAGACGAAGAACGACGCGACCGAGTGGATCTTGGACAGGTCGTGCCCGTTGGCCTTGGCCGTCTCGAGGCCCTCGAGGTAGGCGTCCATGACCGCGTCGTAGCGGTCGAGGCCGAAGATCAGCGTGACGTTGACGCTGATCCCCTCGCCGAGCACGTCGGTGATGGCCGGGCCGCCCTCGGTGGTGGCCGGGATCTTGATGAACAGGTTCTCGCGGTCGACCGCCGCCCACAGCTGCTTGGCCATCTCGATGGTGGCCTCCTCGTCGTGGGCGAGCCCGGGCGCGACCTCGATGGACACGCGGCCGTCGACGCCGCCGCGTGGCGTCGAACACGGGCTGAGCACGTCGCAGGCGTCGCGGACGTCGGTCGGTGGTGATCGCGAAGATCGCCTCGTCGGCGTCCTTGCCGGCCGCCGCGAGCTCGCGCACCTGGTCGTCGTACCGCTCGCCGTCGGAGAGCGCGCTGGCGAAGATCGTCGGGTTGGTGGTGACGCCGACCACCGAGCTGTTCTTCGACCAGGTCCGCGAGGTTCCCGGTCTCGATGCGCTCGCGGGACAGGTCGTCCAGCCAGATGGATACGCCTGCGTCGGACAGGGCCTTGAGTCGATCGGACATCGGGTTCCTCCCGGGTCGGGTCGTGGGTCGCGTCAGACCTCTGTTCAGTCGGCGGAGTCGGCGATGCTGCCCTCCGCAGCCAACGTCACGGCCTCGGCGGTGATTCCGAACTCGCGGTAGAGCGTCTGGTAGTCGGCCGAGGCGCCGTAGTGCTCGAGCGAGACGCACCGGCCGGTCGAGCCGACCAGGTCGCGCCAGCTCATCGCGATGCCGGCCTCGACGCTGACGCGGGCCTTGACGATCGGGCGGCAGCACCGTGTCGCGGTAGGACTGCTCCTGGCGGTCGAACCACTCGCGGCACGGCATCGAGACGACGCGGGCCGAGATGCCCTTCTCCGCCAGCGTGGCTGCGCGCCTGGACGGCGAGCTGCACCTCGGAGCCGGTGGCGATGAGGATCACGTCGGGCGCGCCGCCCTCGGCGTCGAGCAGGACGTAGCCGCCGCGGGCGACGCTCGTCGGTGGTCGCGAACCCGTCGGTGCCGCGCGGGTAGGTCGGGACGTTCTGCCGGGTCAGCACCAGGCCGGCCGGGCCGGTGGCGTTCTCCAGGATCGCCTGCCACGCCGCGACGGTCTCGTTGGCGTCCGCGGGGCGTACGACGTCCAGGCCCGGGATCGCACGCAGGGCGGTGAGGTGCTCGACCGGCTGGTGGGTCGGGCCGTCCTCGCCGAGACCGATCGAGTCGTGGGTCCAGACGTAGGTGACCGGCAGCTGCATGAGCGCCGCGAGCCGCACGGCGCCCCGCATGTAGTCGGAGAAGGTGAGGAACGTGCCGCCGTAGACGCGGGTGCCGCCGTGCAGCGCGATGCCGTTCATGATCGAGCCCATGCCGTGCTCGCGGATGCCGAAGTGCAGCACGCGGCCGTAGGCGTCGCCGCTGAAGTCCTTGGTGGACAGGCTCCGCCGGGATGAAGGACGGCTGCGCCCTTGGGGGTGGTGTTGTTGGACTCGGCCAGGTCGGCCGAGCCGCCCCACAGCTCGGGGAGCTCCGGCGCGATCGCGGAGAGCACCTCACCGGAGCGCCTTGCGGGTGGCGACGCCCTTCTCGTCGGCGGGGAAGGACGGCAGCGCCTTCTCCCAGCCGGCGGGCAGCGTGCGGGTGCGCATCCGGTCGAAGAGCTCCTTGCGCTGGCGGTAGCGCGACGCCCAGGCGTCGAACTGCTCCTGCCAGGCGGCCTCCGCCTCGCGGCCGCGCTCGAGGACGCCGCGGGTGTGCTCGATGACGTCGGGCGGCGACCTCGAAGGTCTGCTCGGGGTCGAAGCCGAGGATCTCCTTGGTGGCCGCGACCTCGTCCTCGCCGAGCGCGGAGCCGTGCGACTTGCCGGTGCCCTGCGCGTTCGGGGCGGGCCAGGCGATGATGGTCTTGAGGGCGATGAAGCTGGGCTTGTCGGTGACCCGGCGGCCCTTCTCGATCGCGTCCCAGAGCGCCTGGACGTCCTCCTCGTAGTCCGTCGCCGCCGTTGGTCCAGTCGATGCGCTGCACGTGCCAGCCGTAGGCGGCGTAGCGCGCCGCGACGTCCTCGGTGAAGGCGATGTCGGTGTCGCCCTCGATCGAGATGTCGTTGTCGTCGTAGATCAGCGTGAGGTTGCCGAGCTGCTGGGTGCCGGCGATGCGAGGAGGCCTCGCGCGGAGACGCCCTCCTCGAGGTCGCCGTCGCTGCAGATGGCGTAGATCTGGTGGTCGAAGGGGCTCTCGCCCGGCGCGGCCTCGGGGTCGAGCAGGCCGCGCTCGCGGCGGGCGGCCATCGCCATGCCGACCGCGTTGCCGACGCCCTGGCCCAGCGGCCCGGTCGTGGTCTCGACGCCGGCGGTGTGGCCGTGCTCCGGGTGGCCGGGGGTCTTGCTGCCCCAGGTGCGCAGCGACTTGAGGTCGTCGAGCTCGAGGCCGAAGCCGGCGAGGTAGAGCTGGGTGTAGAGCGTGATGCTGCTGTGGCCCGCGGACAGCACGAAGCGGTCGCGGCCGGCCCAGTCGGGGTTGGCGGGGTTGTGCCGCATCGCCTTCTGGAACAGGGTGTAGGCGACCGGCGCCAGGCTCATCGCGGTGCCGGGGTGGCCGTTGCCGACCTTCTGCACGGCATCCATGGCCAGCACGCGGGCGGTGTCCACCGCGCGCTGGTCGAGATCGGTCCAGTCGAGCTTGCTCACGAGCGAAAGTCCTCTCAGCGACACGGGGTGGTCCAACGGGCTCGAGCCTACTCAGCCCGGGTGAGGAGTGGCACACCGTCCCACGCTCGCCCAGTGCCGGGTCGGCGGCGGCGGACCACTAGACTCACGGGTGCCCGTCGGGCTCGTCCGTAAACGCCCGACAGCACCCACCAGCCGTCCAGCTTGCCGAGGTTCCGTGTGACCGCCGTCGATCCCCAGGTGTCCGTGCAGCCGCGGACCGACGGGCCGACCGCGCGCGACGTGCTGGGGGCCTACGTCGGTCTGATGAAGCCGCGCATCATCGAGCTGCTGCTGCTGACCACGGTCCCGGTGATGTTCCTCGCCCAGCGCGGGCGTCCCGGACCTCGGGCTCGTGGTCGCCACCGTCCTCGGCGGCACGCTGTCGGCCGGCAGCGCCAACGCGCTCAACTGCGTCTACGACGCCGACATCGACGAGCGGATGCGGCGCACCCGCCGACGGGCGCTGCCCGCGGCACGTGGTCACGCACCCGCGCGGCCCTGGTCTTCGGGCTGGCGCTCGGCGTGGTCTCCACGCTGTGGCTGGGCCTGCTCGTCAACTGGCTCTCCGCCGGCCTGGCGCTGGCCGCCAACGTCTTCTACGTCGTCGGCTACACGATGATCCTCAAGCGGCGCACCACCCAGAACATCGTCTGGGGCGGCGCGGCCGGCTGCTTCCCGGCCCTGATCGGCTGGACCGCGGTGACCGGCGAGCTGGCCTGGGCGCCGGTCGTGCTGTTCCTGGTGGTGTTCTTCTGGACGCCGCCGCACTTCTGGGCGCTGGCGATCCGCTACCGCGAGGACTACGCCGCGGCCGACGTGCCGATGCTGCCGGTCAAGGCGGGCGCCAAGACGGTGGCGCGCCAGATCGTGGCCTACTCCTACGTCATGGTGGCGACGTCGCTGCTGCTGTGGCCGGTGGCCGGCACCGGGTGGTTCTACCCCGCTCGTCGCGGTGGTGCTCGGCGCGTGCGTTCCTGGTCGAGTCGCACCTGCTGCTGCTGCGGGCCCGGGACACCGACGACGTGGTGGCCCTCAAGCCGATGCGGCTCTTCCACTGGTCGAACATGTACCTCTCGCTGCTGTTCGTCGCGGTCGCGCTCGACCCGCTGCTGTTCCACTGACATGAGGCGGCTCGCCACCCTGCGTCACCCGGGCGCGCCCGAGACCGGGTCGGAGATCCTGCGGGTGGCGGTCCGCGGCGTCGTACGACGGGGGAGCACGGTGCTGCTGCTCGAGTACCCCGGCGGCCTCAAGCTGCCGGGCGGACGCGTCGAGCCCGGCGAGACCGACGCGCAGGCGCTGGCCCGGGAGCTCGCCGAGGAGGCGGGTGCTGTCGTCGTCGAGGTGGGCGAGCCGCTGTTCGAGGTCGTCGAGCACGCTCCCGCGCAGGAGCCGGACGTCGACGTGTTCACGATGGTGTCGCGCTACTACGCCTGCACGATCGAGGACGACCTCGGTGAGCAGGACCTCGAGGACTACGAGCGGGACCTCGGCCTCGCGCCCGTGTGGCTTCCCCTCGACGTGGCCCGGCAGCGGCTGCGGACGGACGCGGCCGGCGCTCCCCGCTGGACCCAGCGCGAGCTGCTGGTGCTCGACAGCCTGTGAGCCCGACGCGCGCCGAGCTCGAGTCCGCCCGGGGCCGGCTGCTGCCGGACGTGGTCGCACCGGGCCTGCGGGTGCTGTTCAGCGGCATCAACCCGGGCCTGCTGTCCGCCTGGACCGGTCATCACTTCGCGCGACCCGGCAACCGGTTCTGGCCGGCACTGCACCGCTCCGGCTTCACGCCCCGGCTGCTGCGCCCGGACGAGCAGGACGAGCTGCTGGCGCTCGGCCTGGGCATCACCAACGTGGTCGCCCGCGCGACCGCCCGGGCCGACGAGCTCTCCGCCGAGGAGGTGGTCGCCGGCGGGGCGGTGCTCCGCGAGAAGGTGCTGGCCCTGGAGCCGGCCTGGCTGGCGGTGGTCGGCGTGACGGCGTACCGCACCGCCTTCTCCTCCCCGCGCGCGACGATCGGCCCGCAGGACCTCGAGGTCGGCCGCAGCCGGGTCTGGGTGCTGCCGAACCCCAGCGGGCTCAACGCCCACTACACGCCCCAGGCGCTCGCCGCCGAGTTCGCCCGGCTCCACGGCGCCGTCGTCCTGACCCTCAGGCCGAGGGTGACGGCGGCTGCTCGTCGGTGTCGTCGCGCCGGTACTCGTGGCCGGTCGCGGGGTCGACGGCGCTCTGGCCCGGAGGCAGGTTCGACAGGTCGCCGGCGATCACCGTGGACTCGGCCGAGTCGGGCAGCCGCAGGGTGGGCCCACCGGGCCCGGGCGCGAGCACCAGGTCGGCGGCGTCCCGCTTGGGCAACGTCTCGCCCCGGAAGTACGACGGGAAGGACCGCTGGCAGACGAGCATGAGCACGACGCCCAGGGCGAGCGACCCGACGCCGAGCAGGAACACCCCGCCGATGCCGCCGATGCTGGTGTAGCCGTAGTCCGGGTCGGCGTAGGTCTTGGCCGCCCACAGGAAGGCCCCGACGAGGAGCGTGCCGCCCGCCACCGGGAGCACCCCCTGCATCAGCACGTTGCGGGCGCTCGACCACATGGTCCGGCGGTAGAACCAGGCGCAGGCGAAGCCGGTGAGGCCGTAGTAGAAGGCGATCAGCAGGCCGACGGCCGCGATCGTGTCCGCCAGGATGTTCTCGCTGACCAGGGTGAGCCCCACGTAGAACACGATCGAGACGCCGCCCATCCAGAGGGTCGAGTCCGTCGGCGTGAGGTAGCGGGGGTGGATCCGGGCGAACCGCTGGGGGACGGCCCCGTAGGCGGCCATGGACAGCGAGGTGCGCGCGGTCGGCAGGATCGTCGTCTGGGTGGAGGCCGACGCCGAGGTCAGCACGCAGATCGCGAGCAGGTGCACCATCACCCAGCCCACGGCACCGCCGCCGAACACCTCGTGCCCCATGGCGGCGAACACGTCGTCGGCGTTGTCCACGTTGCCGAGGCCGATGCCGGTGTCCCCGACCCCGGCGAAGGCGATCGTGGCCACCGACACGGTGGCGTAGGTCAGGAGCAGCAGGACGGTGGAGATGATCGCGGCCCGGCCGGGGGTGGACCCGGGGTCGTCCGACTCCTCGTTCACGGCCACCGCGGTGTCCCAGCCCCAGTAGATGAACACCGCGATGAGCGTCGCCGTCACGATCGAGGTGGCGCTGAGCCCGGCGGGGGAGAGCCACGACAGCGACGGCTTGATGTCTCCGGCCGGCGCGTTGCCGCTGTACACCTTCGCGAGGGCGAACGCCGCGAAGCCGAGGAGCGTGGCCACCTCGACGCTGAGGAGGACGTACTGCAGCCGGGCCGACACCTCGATGCCGCGGAAGCAGACGTAGGTCATCACGACGATCCAGACGATGCCCGCGACCGTGCTCCAGAAGGTGCTCGCCGCCGCCGCGTCCGCCCCGACCAGGCTGAACGAGTAGGAGCCGGCGATCTGGGCGAGGTTCGCCATCACGATGATGTCGGCGATGATGATGCCCCAGCCGCCCATCCAGCCGGTCCGGGTGCCGAACGCCCGGGCGGCCCAGGTGAACGTCGTGCCGCAGTCCGGCTCCGCCTTGTTGAGCTCGGAGTAGGCGACCGCGATGAAGTACATCGGGACGAACGCGACCACCATGATCAGCGGGGCCTTCACCCCCACGATCCCGTCGCCGTTCTGCGTGATCACCACGTAGCCCAGGCTCGCGGCCAGGCTGTACGCCGGGCGCCGTCGACGCGATCCCCATCACGATGCTGCCGAGCAGGCCCAACGAGCCTGCCTTGAGTCCCTTGCCCCCGCTGACCTGCGCGTCGTCGTCATGCCGACCCTCCTCGCGACCCCCTGGTCCTCGAGGCTAGGTCCGCCAGGGGCTCGTGCGCATCACCTGGACGTGATGTCCCTTTCGCGCACGCTGAGCAGCAGCCACGTCATCGCGGCCGACAGCAGGGCCGCGCCGAGCAGGTGGATCGCGACGAGCACCACCGGCAGGTCGGTGAAGTACTGCATGAAGCCGACGACACCCTGGGCCAGCTCGACGGCCAGCAGCGCGCCCGCCGCCCGGCGTACGGCGGAGGGGGCACCGCCCGACCGCAGCACGAGGACCGCCGCGACCGTGAGGCCGAGCAGCAGGAACACCACGTCGGTGTGCAGCTGGGTGAGGGCTCGGGGGTCCAGGCCGTTGCGCGGGGCGTGGACGTCGCCGGCGTGCGGGCCGCTGCCGGTGACCACCGTCCCGACGTACAGCACCACCCAGCCCACCAGGAACACGGCGCGGGTCAGCCACACGACGCCGGTCGGGACGAGCGGGACGGGCGGTCCGTCGCCCTCGCCGACGCGACGGAGCAGCAGGACGGAGAGGCCGACCATGGCCAGCGAGACCAGCAGGTGGAACGACACGATCCAGGGGTTCAGGTCGGTCAGCACCGTGATGCCGCCGATCACCGCCTGGGCCGGCACGCCGAGCGCGAGCAGGAACGCGATCCGGGTCAGCGCCCTGCGACCGAGGCGCCAGGCGATCACCAGCGTGGCGATCGCGACCGCGGCGACCACGAAGGTGAGCATCCGGTTGCCGAACTCGATCGCGCTGTGGAAGCCGAGGGCGCGGTGCGGCACGAAGGACCGGCCGGAGCAGCGCGGCCAGGTGGGGCAGCCCAGGCCCGAGCCGGTCAGCCGGACGACGCCGCCGGTCAGCACGATGCCGATGTTGACCACCAGCGAGGCGATCGCGGCGGGTCGCATCCAGCGGGTCACGGTCACGCGGAAACCCTAGTCGGGGCCCGGGCCGAGATTTTCCTGGTGGAGCCCGGAGGTGACGTGCTTCACTCCAGGGAACGAGGGGAGCTGGTCGCATGTCGTTCATCCCGCCCATGGAGCTCGGATTCGGTGCGACCCAGCAGCGGACGGGCCCGAGCCCGGCCCCTGGCGCCGGCACTGGAGCGTGCGTCGGCAGCTGTCCGCCGTCGCGGTGGCGCTGGTGGCGGTCCTCGCGGTCCGTCGGCCTGCTGCTGCGCTAGGGCGCGTCTGCCGTCCTCCTCGCCGCACTTGCGAGGTAAAGCAACGTTTACATAGCCACCCGGGGTCCGGTCGGCTGCGCGAAACGGCCCACGTTGGTCATGCCGGTCCGGGAGCCCGCTGCCTAGCGTGGGTCCCGGACGAGGCCCGACGGGGGAGCCGACGTCGGTCGGGCCGGCTTCCCCGAGGTGACACGGTGCAGGCTCGAGCGGTCTCGGCGAGCGGCGACCGGGAGGTGCTCAGCAGCCACCCGCCAGGCCGCACGGCGCCGTGGAGGCGCACGACGCGGGTGGTCGTGCTGGCGCTGGCCGCGGCGCTACCGGCCGGGCTCGCGCTGCAGGCGAACCGGACGGCGGACCGGTCCACGGCCCGGGCGGTTCCCGCGGCCGCCTCGTCGACGAAGGCGCCGGACCTGGAGGGCGAGGCGGCCCTCGTGATGCTGGTCCACCGCCGGTGCCCACAGGTGCGTCGGCTGCGGCTCGCGGACCTGGACGCGTCCGACTTCTTCGAGCCGGTGCCCTGCGCCACCGGTGGGCACGGAGCGGTTCGGTTCGCCCGGATCACGCAGGTCCTGGGGACGGGCGTCGAGGTCACCGGGTGGGTCGAGGTGGACGCGGCCGGAGCCGCCCGGCCTCACTCCTAGGACGAGGCACCGTTCCTGCCCGACTGCCGAGAATGGCTCATGTTGGTCATGCAGGGCGGGCGACCGCCCAATACGTTCGGGTTCTGAACGAGTAGCGGGGGGCTGTCGACCTCGGAAAAGCAGGCCAGAGATCGGAGTTCTCGGGCTATTTCCATGGGGTGACGCCATGAGGCCGCAAGATCTCTGGCCGCCCGATGCGACGGGCGATGTGCGCATCGCGAAGGAAGTGCTGAGCAGCCATCGAGGGGCCGAGAGGCCGGCGTGGCCCCATGCTTCGGTCGTCGCAGTGCTCCTGGCGATCATCGTCTCGGTGGGTCCAGAGGTGCAGCAGGACCTGGGCTCGAGGCCGCCCCGGACAGCCGGTGCGAGCGGCACCACCACGTCGCACGCGACCCGTCCGGCCACGCCGAGCGAGGCCGGTCTCATCGCCCTGACCCGGGCCAAGTGCCCTCGTGTCCGAGAGCTCAGGCTGAGCGAGGTCGACACGCTGCTCTGCGTGGAGATCGCGCCCTGGTCCGCCGGCCGCCAGAACCCGCGTGGCTCGCAGGACACCTCGTCGACGAGGTTCGCCAGGATCGTCGTGGTCTACCCGGTGACCGGGGACCAGCCCGACGAGTGGATCCAGGTCCGCTGTCCGAACGCCGAGTGCGCGCGTCCTGAGCTTCTCTTCTCGGTCACGGACATCGCCGCACACGTCAGGCCGTGAGCCGGCTCAGACCGGGTGGCTCACTCCCAGCGGAAGGTGCGGGCGGTCAGCGCCGTGCCGACCAGTGTCCACGCGAGCAGCACCAGCAGCGGCCCGACCGGGAAGGCGGCGTCCAGGAACGCGGTCCGCATGCCCGTCCCGAGCGCGCCCGACGGCAGCAGCGAGAGGACCCCGCCGGCCGCTCCGTAGGACCGGGCGGGGAACACCACGGCGCCGCCCGCCAGCAGCAGCAGGTAGACGAGGTTCGCGGCGGCCAGCGTCGCCTCGGCGCGCAGGGCACCGGCCACGAGCAGGCCGAGGGACGCGAACGCGGCCGTGCCCAGCAGGGCGCAGGCCAGCGCACCGAGCACCCCGGCCGCCGACAGGGCCGGTGACCAGCCGAGCAGGACGGCGGCGCCGCCGATCACCACGAACTGCAGCACCTCGACCACCAGCAGCGCACCCACCTTGCCGGCGAGCAGGCCGGAACGGGGGAGCGGTGACGAGCCCAGCCGCTTGAGCACGCCGTAGCGACGCTCGAAACCGGTGGCGATCGCCAGCGACGTGAAGCTGGTCGACATGACCGCCAGCGCCAGGATGCCGGGGGTCAGGGTGTCGACGGCGCTGTGCGAGAAGGACAGGTCGAAGTGCTCCGCGGCGGTGATGCCGCCCACGAGCACGATCAGCGGGACCACGACGGCCAGCAGCAGCTGCTCGCCGTTGCGCAGCAGCAGCCGGGTCTCCATCCGCGCCTGCGCCAGCACCATCCGCGGCAGCGGCGCGGCCCCGGGCCGGGGGGTGAAGGTCCCTGGGTCGTCGAGCTTGTCGAGACTCACACCGCCAGCTCCCGCCCGGTGATCTGGAGGAAGACGTCCTCGAGCGTGCGCTGCCCCAGCGACAGCGACTCCGGGAGCACGCCGTTCTCCTCGCACCAGTGCGACACCTTGGCCAACGTGCTCGCGTCGGCCGGCCCGGTGATCAGCAGGCTGTGCTCGTTGACCGCCTGCACGTCGGTGCCCGCGCCGAGCACCTCCTGCAGCGAGGCCGGGGCGGCCGGCGGGAACGGCTCGGTCACGACCAGCCGGATCGTGCTGGTGCCGGTGCCGCGGGTGAGCTCGAACGGGCTGCCCGACGCGATCAGCCGGCCCCGGTCGATGACGTGCACCTGGTCGGCCAGCCGCTCGGCCTCGTCCATGTAGTGCGTGGTCAGCACGATCGTGACCCCGTCGCCGCGGAGCTCCTCCAGCAGGTCCCAGGTGGTGCGCCGGGCCTGCGGGTCCATGCCGGCGGTGGGCTCGTCGACGAAGACCAGCTCCGGGCGGCCCACGACGGCCATCGCCAGGGCGAGCCGCTGCTGCTGGCCCCCCGAGAGCCGGCGGTACGGCGTCCGCCCGCACGACTCGAGGCCCAGCCGCTCGACGAGCATCGGCACGGGCAGGGGGTGGGCGTGCAGGGTGGCGACGTGCCGCAGCATCTCGACCGCCCGGACGCCGGACCAGGCGCCGCCGTTCTGCAGCATCACGCCGATGCGGGGGAGCAGGTCGCGGCGCTGCGCCTGCGGGTCCAGGCCGAGCACCCGCACCCGGCCCGACTGCGGCTTGCGGTAGCCCTCGCACGTCTCCAGCGTCGTGGTCTTGCCGGCGCCGTTGGGCCCGAGGACCGCCGTGATGCTGCCCCGGGCGACGGTCAGGCTGAGGCCGTCGACGGCCACCTTGTCGCCGTACGCCATCCGGAGGTCCTCGACGACGACGGCCTCGGCGGTCGTCGCAACGGGGGGAGGCACCCGCCCAGTGTAGGAACGCGCGGGTCGCCCGCTGGGGGTTAGGGCAGCCTTATTTGAACCTCTCCACCAATAACGACACAATGATGTTGTGGAAATCCACGAGGCAGTCGACGCCCCCACCCGTGAGCGGGTGGCCCGGTCGATCCTCGAGCTCGGGCCCAGCACGGCGGCCGCGCTCGCGGAACGACTGGACCTGACGCCTGCCGCCGTCCGGCGGCACCTCGACCAGATGGTCGCCGAGGGCGCCCTCGAGGCGCGGGAGCCGCGCATCTACGGCACCCGGGGCCGGGGCCGTCCCGCCAAGGTCTTCGCGTTCACCGAGGCCGGCCGCGACCGGTTCGACCAGCAGTACGACGACCTGGCCGTCCAGGCGCTGCGCTTCCTCGAGGAGACCGGTGGCGACGCCGCCGTCCTCGCGTTCGCCCGGCGCCGGGTCGCCGGCATCGAGTCCCACTTCGACGAGATCGTCGCGGCGGACCCGGAGCTGGCCCCGAGCCAGGCCCTCGCGCAGGCGCTCACCCAGGGTGGCTACGCTGCCTCGGTCCGTCAGGGGCCCGTCGGCGAGCAGCTCTGCCAGCAGCACTGCCCCGTCTCGCACGTCGCCCACGAGTTCCCCCAGCTCTGCGAGGCCGAGACCGAGGTCATCTCCAAGCTCCTCGGCCGGCACGTCCAGAGGCTGGCCACCATCGCTCACGGCGACGGGGTGTGCACCACCTGCATCCCGGCCGCCCGAGAAACGTCGCACCAGTCACCGTCACAGGCACACGAGAGGTTGACTTCATGACCACGCAGGACCTTGGCACCATCGACCAGCGCAACCCCGAGCTCGAGGGCATCGGTCGCTACCAGTTCGGCTGGTCCGACTCCGACGTCGCCGGCTCGACGGCGCAGCGTGGCCTGAGCGAAGAGGTCGTGCGCAACATCTCCTCGCTCAAGAGCGAGCCGCAGTGGATGCTCGACATGCGCCTGAAGGGCCTCAAGCTCTTCCACCGCAAGCCGATGCCGACCTGGGGCGGCGAGCTCGAGACGATCGACTTCGACAACATCAAGTACTTCGTCCGCTCGACCGAGAAGCAGGCGGCCACCTGGGACGACCTCCCGGCGGACATCAAGAACACCTACGACAAGCTCGGCATCCCGGAGGCGGAGAAGCAGCGCCTCGTCTCGGGCGTCGCGGCGCAGTACGAGTCCGAGGTCGTCTACCACCAGATCCGCGAGGACCTGGAGGAGCAGGGCGTGATCTTCGTCGACACCGACACCGCGCTGCGCGAGCACGAGGAGATCTTCAAGGAGTACTTCGGCACCGTCATCCCGACCGGTGACAACAAGTTCTCCGCGCTGAACACCTCGGTGTGGTCCGGCGGCTCGTTCATCTACGTGCCGAAGGGCGTGCACGTCGACATCCCGCTGCAGGCCTACTTCCGGATCAACACCGAGAACATGGGCCAGTTCGAGCGGACGCTGATCATCGTCGACGAGGACGCCTACGTGCACTACGTCGAGGGCTGCACCGCGCCGATCTACAGCTCGGACTCGCTGCACTCCGCGGTCGTCGAGATCATCGTGAAGAAGGGCGGCCGCTGCCGCTACACGACGATCCAGAACTGGTCGAACAACGTCTACAACCTCGTCACCAAGCGCGCGACCTGCGAGGCCGGCGCGACGATGGAGTGGGTCGACGGCAACATCGGCTCCAAGCTGACGATGAAGTACCCCGCGATCTACCTGATGGGCGAGCACGCCCGCGGCGAGACGCTGTCGATCGCCTTCGCGGGCGAGGGCCAGCACCAGGACGCCGGCGCCAAGATGGTGCACGCCGCGCCGCACACGTCGAGCTCGATCATCTCCAAGTCGGTCGCGCGCGGCGGCGGACGCACGTCGTACCGCGGGCTCGTGCAGGTCAACGAGGGCGCGCACCACTCCGCGAGCATCGTGAAGTGCGACGCGCTGCTGGTCGACCAGATCAGCCGCTCCGACACCTACCCCTACGTCGACGTGCGCGACGACGAGGTGTCGATGGCGCACGAGGCGACCGTCTCCAAGGTCTCCGACGACCAGCTCTTCTACCTGATGAGCCGGGGCATGGAGGAGGACGAGGCGATGGCGATGATCGTGCGCGGCTTCGTCGAGCCGATCGCCAAGGAGCTCCCGATGGAGTACGCCCTCGAGCTCAACCGGCTCATCGAGCTGCAGATGGAGGGCGCGGTCGGCTGACGCCGATCCCCCCAACCGTTGGTTGAGCCTGTCGAAACCCGAACCACGAAAGCGATGTAGTGACTGTTACCGAGAGCCCTGCCGTCGCGGGCGCGGTGGAGACGACCACGAAGCTGGCGTCCCACCTGCACCCCCCGGCGTCCTTCGACCTCGACGACCACCCGATGCCCACCGGCCGCGAGGAGGTCTGGCGCTTCACGCCGCTCAAGCGGCTGCGGGGTGCGCTGGACGACCTGCCGAGCGACGACGCCGCCGCGGACTACGCCGTCACCGGCGCCGACGCGCTGCACGTCGGCACGCTGGCGCCGGGGGAGGCCCCGCGGGGCACCGCCCTGGTCCCGGGTGACCGGTCGGCGGCCGTCGCCTCGAAGAACACCGAGAAGGCGCTGCACGTGAAGGTGCCCGCCGACGTGGTCGTCGACGAGCCCGTGCACGTCGTGGTGACCGGAGCCGCCGACAAGCGCAGCAACGCGCACTACGTCCTCGAGGTCGGCACCCACGCCAACGTGACCTTCGTCCTCGAGCACCGCGGTTCCGGCATCCACGCCGGCAACCTCGAGGTGATCGTCGGCGACGGCGCCAACGTCTCGGTCATCAGCATCCAGGACTGGGACGACGACGCCGTGCACGTCGGGCAGCACGAGGCGCTCGTCGGCCGCGCGGCCACCTACCGCCACGTGTGCATCTCCTTCGGCGGCAACGTCGTGCGGCTCAACTCCAACGTGCGCTACGACGGACCGGGCGGCGAGGCCGAGATGCTCGGCCTGTACTTCGCCGACGAGGGCCAGCACCTCGAGCACCGGCTGTTCGTCGACCACAACCAGCCCAAGACGCGGTCGAACGTCGACTACAAGGGCGCGCTGCAGGGCCAGGGCGCGCACGCGGTGTGGATCGGCGACGTGCTGATCCGCAAGGTCGCCGAGGGCATCGAGACCTACGAGTCCAACCGCAACCTGGTGCTCACCGACGGCTGCCAGGCCGACTCGGTCCCGAACCTGGAGATCGAGACCGGCGAGATCGAGGGCGCGGGCCACGCGTCCACGACCGGCCGGTTCGACGACCAGCAGCTGTTCTACCTGCAGTCGCGCGGCATCCCCGAGGAGGAGGCCCGTCGCCTCGTCGTGCACGGCTTCTTCGCGGACATCATCCGCAAGATCGGCGTGCCCGCGATCGAGGAGAAGCTGCTCGCCACCGTCGAGGCCGAGCTGGAGAAGAACGTCACCAAGCAGGTGTCGGGAGCGGCGTCATGACGTTCACCCGCGCCTGCGCCGTCAGCGACGTGGCGTCCGGGTCGGCCCTCGCGGTCGACGTCGACGGCACCGACGTGGCGGTCGTGCACGACGGCGACGACTGGTACGCCATCGCCGACGAGTGCTCGCACGCCACGATCCCGCTGTCCGAGGGCGACGTCGAGGGCTGCGAGATCGAGTGCTGGCTGCACGGCTCGCGCTTCGACCTGCGCACCGGCAAGCCGAGCGGCCCTCCGGCCACCGAGCCGGTCGCCGTGTACGCCGTACAGCTCGACGGGGACGACGTGCTCGTCGACGTCACCGCACCGGCCAACCCCTGACTCACCGGCCACCACCGACTTCGAAGCAACAGAACTGAGGAAGAGAACTGATGGCAACGCTGGAGATCCGCGACCTGCACGTCACCGTCGAGACCGAGGACGGCCCCAAGGAGATCCTGAAGGGCGTCGACCTGGTGATCCGCGAGGGTGAGACCCACGCGATCATGGGCCCCAACGGCTCGGGCAAGTCCACGCTGGCCTACTCGATCGCCGGGCACCCGAAGTACACCGTCACCGGCGGCTCGGTGACCCTCGACGGCGCCGACGTCCTCGCGATGAAGGTCGACGAGCGCGCCCGCGCCGGGATGTTCCTGGCCATGCAGTACCCCGTCGAGGTGCCCGGCGTCTCGGTGTCGAACTTCCTGCGCACCGCGAAGACCGCCATCGACGGCGAGGCCCCCAAGCTCCGCACCTGGGTCAAGGACGTCAACACCGCCATGGGCGCCATGAAGATGGACCCGGCCTTCGCGACCCGCTCGGTCAACGAGGGCTTCTCCGGCGGCGAGAAGAAGCGCCACGAGATCCTCCAGCTCGAGCTGCTCGACCCGCACGTCGCGGTGCTCGACGAGACCGACTCCGGCCTCGACATCGACGCGCTGAAGATCGTCTCCGAGGGCGTCAACCGCTTCAAGGCCAAGGGCGACAAGGGTGTCCTGCTGATCACGCACTACACGCGGATCCTGCGCTACATCAAGCCGGACTTCGTGCACGTGTTCGTCGACGGCAAGATCGCCGAGGAGGGCGGGCCCGAGCTGGCCGACCGTCTCGAGGCCGAGGGCTACGACAAGTACGTCACCGCGAGCGCCTGACGCCATGACTGTCGACATCGCACGTCTGCCCGGTCTGCTGGACGGGCTGGACCTGATCCGGGCCGACTTCCCGATCCTGGCGCGCACGATGGCCGACGGGCACCCGCTGGTCTACCTCGACAGCGCGAACACCTCGCAGAAGCCGCAGGTCGTCATCGACGCGATGGTCGACCACCTCGAGCGGCACAACGCCAACGTCGCCCGCGCCATGCACCAGCTCGGCGCGGAGTCGACCGCGGGGTTCGAGGGCGGCCGGGACAAGGTCGCGGCCTTCCTCAACGCGCCCTCGCGCGACGAGGTGATCTTCACCAAGAACGCCTCCGAGGCGGTCAACCTGGTGGCGAACACGCTCGCCTGGGCCGACCGGCCCGCTGGCGATCGGTCCGGGCGACGAGGTGCTGATCACGGAGATGGAGCACCACTCCAACATCGTGCCGTGGCAGCTGCTCACCGAGCGCAAGGGCGCCACGCTGCGCTGGTTCGGGCTGACCGACGACGGCCAGCTCGACCTGTCGAACATCGACGAGCTGATCACCGAGCGCACCAAGGTCGTCTCGCTGACCTGGGTGTCCAACATGCTCGGCACCGTCAACCCGGTCGCGGAGATCACCCGCCGTGCGCACGAGGTCGGGGCCGTCGTGCTCGTCGACGCCGCGCAGGCGGTGCCGCAGATGCCGGTCGACGTGCAGGCCGTCGACGTGGACTTCCTGGTCTTCACCGGCCACAAGGTCACCGGCCCGACCGGCATCGGCGTGCTGTGGGGCCGCCGGTCCGTGCTCGAGCAGCTGCCGCCGTTCCTCGGCGGCGGCGAGATGATCGCGACCGTGGCGATGGAGCGGTCGACGTACGCCGACATCCCGCACAAGTTCGAGGCCGGCACGCCGCCGATCGTCGAGGCCGTCGGTCTCGGCGCGGCGCTCGACTACCTCGCCGCCGTGGGCATGGACAACGTCCGCGCGCACGAGGAGGCGATCACCGGCTACGCCCTCGAGGGGCTCGCCACCGTCAAGGGCCTGACCGTGCTCGGCCCGCAGGACGCGGCGATGCGCGGGCGGAGCGATCTCCTTCGAGATCGACGGCATCCACCCGCACGACGTGAGCCAGGTGCTCGACAGCCGCGGGATCGCCGTCCGCGCCGGGCACCACTGCGCGAAGCCCGCGCACAAGAGGTACGGCGTGCAGAGCTCGACCCGGATGTCGTCGTACCTGTACACGACGCCGGCCGAAATAGACGCGCTCGTCGAGGGGTTGGAGTACACCAAGAAGTACTTCAAGGTGGACTGACATGGATCTCGACGCGCTCTACCAGGAGATCATCCTGGACCACTACAAGAACCCGCACCACGTGGGACTCCGCGAGCCCTACGAGGCCGAGGTGCACCACGTGAACCCGACCTGCGGTGACGAGATCACGATGCGCGTGCACCTGTCCGGCACCGGTGACGACGCCGTGATCGAGGACGTGTCCTACGACGCCGAGGGCTGCTCGATCAGCCAGGCCGCGACGTCGGTGATGACCGACCTCGTGATCGGCAAGCCGCTGCCCGAGGCGCTGGCCGTGCACGAGAGCTTCCTGGCGCTGATGCAGGGCCGCGGCACCGTCGAGCCCGACGAGGAGGTGCTGGAGGACGGCATCGCCTTCGCCGGCGTCGCCAAGTTCCCCGCCCGGATCAAGTGCGCCCTGCTGTCCTGGATGGCCTGGAAGGACGCCACGTCCCAGATCGTCGCCGGCACCCAGACCAACTCGAAGGAGATGTCATGACCGACACCGCCCACACCCCCGACCACAGCGACCTGCCCGAGGTCGACACCTCCGGCTCCACGATGACGGTGACCAAGGACGACGTCACCGAGGCGATGAAGGACGTCGTCGACCCCGAGCTCGGCATCAACGTCGTCGACCTCGGCCTGGTCTACGACGTGCACCTCGACGAGGGCACCAACGTCGTCCTGGACATGACGCTGACGTCCGCGGCCTGCCCGCTGACCGACGTGATCCAGGACCAGACCAACCAGGCCCTCGAGGGCCTGGTCAACGACGTGACGATCAACTGGGTCTGGATGCCGCCGTGGGGCCCGGACAAGATCACCGACGACGGCCGCGAGATGCTGCGCGCGCTCGGCTTCAACGTCTGAGCTCAGCCCCGCTCGGCCATCGCGGCCAGGCTCTGCGCGATCGACACCAGCGCCAGCGCCTGGACGGCGTCCCACGTGCCCGGCTTCAGCTTCGCGGCGACCTCGGCCGCCTGGTCCGCGAGCTCCTGTGCAGTCATGCGGATCACCCTGGTGCCCGTGACCACCACGCGCACCGTGCTCATCCCGGCGGGCCGCGTCGTCCGCTGGTTCGACAACTTCGTGGCCGGCACGGCGTCGTGCGCTGACCGTGCCGTCGGGGCACCTGGTTGCGACGCCGCCGACGGGGCCACGGCGACCGCCCGGCTGCCGTTCGGCGCGGCGTACGACGGCCAGCCCGACCCGGCGGCGTTCGCAGCCGCCGTCGCCCCGCCCCGCACTGGGGCGTGCTGCTGGTGCGCCGGGGCGGCTTCGCCGTCGCGACCGTCTCCGGGCTCGCGGTGCAGGACTCCAAGGTCGGCCAGCGGCACGTCCAGGGGCGCACCAAGGCCGGCGGGCAGAGCCAGCAGCGGTTCGCCCGACGGCGCGACAACCAGGCGCGGCAGGCCTACGAGGCCGCCGACGAGCACGCGCACCGGATCCTCGTCGGCCGCCTCTCCGCCCTGGTCTGCGGCGGTGACCGGCCCGCCGTCGACATCGTGCTCTCGGACCCGCGGCTCGTGCACCTGTCCGACGTACGGGTGGAGCCGTGGCTCGCCGTGCCCGATCCGCGCCGCTCCGTCCTCGACCAGGCCGTGCTCGACGGCGCCTCCGTCTCCATCGAGGTCGCGTGACCGGCTCCCCGGACGACCCGCTGGTGGCGACCTGGCCGCTGTTCGGCCTGCGGCTGCGCTGCGGCGACGTCACCCTGCGACCCGTCCGCGAGCGGGACCTCCCTCACCTCGCCGCCCTCCAGCCCGACGACCACGAGCACGACCCGCGGCCCGAGGTCTTCCCCTGGATGGACGTGCGCCGGCACCGGAGCCGCCTGGTGCACCAGGAGTACTGGCGCTCGATGGGCACCTGGTCGCCGGCCTCGTGGTGCCTGGGCTTCGCGGTCGAGCACGACGGTGCCGTCGTCGGGGTCCAGTCGATCGAGGCCGAGGACTTCCTCGCGCTGCGCACCGTCGACTCGGGCTCCTGGCTGGTCCAGGAGGTCCGCGGCCGCGGGCTCGGCGTGGCGATGCGGACGGCCGTCCTCGGCCTCGCGTTCGACCACCTCGGTGCCCGTGCGGCGATCACCTCCGCCCGTCGCGACAACCACGCGTCCCTGGGTGTCTCCCGGCACCTGGGATACCGGGACAACGGCGTCAGCCTCACCGCGTCCGGGAGCGGCGTCGTCGAGCTCGCACACCTGCGGCTGACCGCGGAGGAGTGGCAGGCCTCCGGCCGCGGGGCGCAGGTGGACGTCGACGGTCTCGCGCCGTGCCTGCGGTGGTTCGTCCCTTCCTCCTGATCGGCGGCGTCGCCATCGGGATCCAGCTGGCCCGCGTCTGAGCACCCGGCTGCCGGCGAACGCCGGATGGCACTGGTCCCGCCCCACGCGGGCTACAGACATCCGCGTGATCGGCGAGGAGCATGGGGCCTCCAGTTGGCCCGGACCCCGCCGATGTCGCACACGTCGGAACGAGTGTCTTCCCGTGATCACCGACTTCAGCCCCGTCCCCGAGGCATCGAACCAACCCGTGGTTCCGATGGTCCGTCAGCGTGAGCGTCCTGCCGTGTCGGCCCAGCAGTACCAGGCGGGCTGCTGGCGGGTGATCGAGGCGAGCGGCGACCTCGACATCCAGGTGGTCCCGCGGCTCCGTGCCCTCATCGTGGGGAACCCGCTCCACGTGGTCTTCGACCTGTGTCGGGTGACGTTCCTCGACGCGGGCATCCTCGGCATCCTGGTGGCCGCGCGCGCGAACCAGGGTCTGGCCCACGGTGCCGTTCGTATCGCCGCTCCCTCCCCGAGGGTGCGCAGGCTGATCGCGATCACCCAGCTCGAGGCGGTGCTGCCGGCCTTCGAGACGCTCGACCAGGCCGTCGCGGGTCACGAGGCCTGCTAGCAGAGGCGGTCGCAGCCCGGCGGGTACGTCGGGGAGCAGCCCGTCCGGGCCATCGACACGGCCGTCCCGGGACGCGCAGCATCGAGGGTATGGACGTGCGCGCGGATGCCCGCGGGGGTCGCGTCGTGCTGGTCGGGGTGACCGCCGGCGCGCTGCTGTCCGTGGCGCTCGGCGTCTACGGCAAGGTGCACACTCCGACCGGCGCGACCATCGTCCTGCTCGGCTTCGGCAGCATGATCCAGATGAAGGTCTGGCTGGCGCTCGTGACCGGTGTGCTGGTGCTGGCCCAGCTCGTCACCGCGCTCTGGATGTACGGGCACCTCGGTCGCCCGGCCCCGGCGCGGATCGGGCTGGTGCACCGGACGCTCGGCCTGGCCGCTCTGGTCGTGAGCCTGCCGGTCGCCTACCACTGCCTCTGGTCGATCGGCTTCGAGTCCTACACCGGCCGCGTGCTGCTGCACTCGTTGGCCGGCTGCCTCGTCTACGGCGCGTTCGTGGTGAAGGTCGTCGGGCTGCACGCGGCCGCGGCACCGCGCTGGCTGGTCCCGGTCGCCGGCGGCACGCTGTTCACGGTGCTCGTCGTGACCGTGCTGACCTCGGCCGTCTGGTACCTCGGCACCCAGGGCCTTCCGCAGGGCAGCGGCTACTGAAGCCGTCCACCAGTGACCCGCCGGGGTCTCGGGGTCGGACCAGGGCTGCACCCGATGGACCCGTGGCTCGCGTCGGCGCACAGTTGAGGAGTGACAGGGAGAGGCCCGGTCACCGACGAGGAAGAGGCGCGACGACATGAACGACATCCACCAGAGCTTCGCCCAGCAGGGCCTGGTCCGGCCGCAGGACGGGCGCGTCCTGGGCGGTGTGTGCGCCGGCCTCGGTCGGCGCTTCGGCCTGACGCCGTGGGTCGCGCGCCTGCTGTTCGTCCTGCTGCTCATGGTCGTCCCCGGCAGCCAGATCCTGGTCTACCCGATCCTGTGGGTGCTGATGCCGGCGGAGGAGACCGTGCCGTTCCAGACCCCGCAGGCGGACATGAAGTAGCCCGTCACCCGGGGACGGACCGCCTCCGCCGAGCCGTTCCTGTCGGTGGTGCCTGGGATCTGGTGGGAGCCTGAGCGCTGACCCTCAGTCGTCGAGCCCGCGCGCGGACAGCGCCTCGCCCAGGGCGTCGGCGTGCCGCAGCGACCGGACGATCAGCGGGACGGCGAACGCCCGCGGGCTCGCCGTCAGGCCGCGGGCGCGCTGCGCGTCCCGGACCCCCTCGGCCAGGGTGACGACCACCGGGACGCAGCGGATGCCCAGCGCGATCAGCAGGCCGATCCGCTCGGGGTCCACGCGGAAGACCCGCAGCGGACCGCACGCGAACACCACGGCGTCCACCAGCTCGGTGGTCCGGGTGGTGAGCGTGACCAGCGCGGCGAGCAGCACCAGCACGGCCAGCACCCCGACGACCACCACCGCCCGCTCCCAGCCGTTGACCACGACGTGGAACCCGGCGGTCACCAGGCCGATCCACAGCAGCGGCCGCAGCTGGCTGCCCACCGTGCGCAGCGACAGCCCGGCGACGACGTACGCCGCCAGCACGACGGCGAGCGCGACGGGGACCTGCCAGGCGTGGTGCAGGAACACCGACCCGACGCCGGCGGCGATCATCACCAGCAGCTTGAGCCCGGCCCGCGCCCGGTGCAGGGGCGAGGTCCCGGGCACGTACAGCCCCAGCGGGCTCATGCCATCAGCTTCCGGTAGAACGCGACCGCGGACGCGGGGGAGTCGTCGCAGACCACCCGCCCGCCGTCGAAGACCAGCACCCGGTCGAAGCCGTCGAGCAGGTCGAGGTGGTGCGTGACCAGCAGCACCTGCTGCGGCAGCTCGGCGACCACCCGGCTGATCACGGTGGCGTTGCGGAGGTCCAGCAGCGTGGTCGGCTCGTCCATCACCAGCACCGCCGGCTCGGTGACCAGCACCGACGCCAGCGCCAGCAGCTGCTTCTGGCCGCCGGAGAGCAGGTGGGCCGGGTGGTCGGCGTGCCCGGCCAACCCGTACGACGCCAGCGCGGCGTCCACGCGCGCCCGGATCTCGGGCTCGGTCAGCCCCCGGCGGCGCAGCCCGAACGCGACGTCCTCGGCCACCGTCGGCATCACGATCTGCGCGTCGGGGTCGGTGAAGCAGAACCCGACCCGGCGCCGCACCTCGCGGCCCTGGGTGCGGGTGTCGAGCCCGTCGACGGTGACCGTGCCCGCGCTCGGCAGCACCAGGCCGTTGACCATCCGGGCGAACGTCGACTTGCCGGAGCCGTTGGCCCCCACCACGCCGACCCGGGGCTCGGAGATCCGCAGGTCGACGTCGGCCAGCACCGTGCGGGCGCCGGTGTGCTCGCCGTACCGGTGGGTGACGCCGCGCGCCTCGATCACCGGCATCGCTCGACCACCATCGCCACGCCCTGGCCGCCACCGACCGCGATGGCCGCGCAGGCCGTAGCGTCCCCGGGAGGCCCGCACCAGCTGGGAGAAGAGCCGGACGACCAGCACCGCCCCGGACGCACCCCACGGGTGCCCGAGCGCGAGCGCCCCGCCCTCGACGCAGACCCGCGCGGGGTCGAGGGACAGCGCGTCGCAGCAGGCCAGGACCTGTCCGGCGAACGCCTCGTTCAGCTCGACCACGTCGAGGTCCCGACCCGGAGGCCGGCGAGGTCCAGTGCCTGCTCGGCGGCGGGGACCAGGCCGAGGCCCGGGAGGTTCGGGTCGACGCCGACGGTCGCG
This sequence comes from uncultured Actinomycetota bacterium, assembly GCA_963778095.1. GTDB lineage: Bacteria > Actinomycetota > Actinomycetes > Propionibacteriales > Nocardioidaceae > Nocardioides_B. The sequence goes on from CAVZTB010000002.1 coordinate 268,198, forward strand.
GTGGCCAGCACGCGCAGCCCGGGCACACCCAGCCGGCGGTGCGTGTCGGCGTCGACGACCGTGACCGCGGCCGCTCCGTCGTTGACGCCGCACGAGCTGCCCGCGGTGACCGTGCCGCCCTCGGCCGCGGGCCGGAACGCGGGCCGCAGCCGGGCCAGCCGCTCGACGGTCAGGCCGGTCCGGGGCCGCTCGTCGCGCCGTACCTCCCCGACCGGCACCACCTCGGCGTCGAAGCCGCCGGCGTCCCGGGTGGCCACGGCCAGCGCGTGCGAGCGGGCGGCGTAGGCGTCCTGGCGCTCCCGCGACACCCCGGCCTTCTCCGCCAGGACGTCCGCGGCGAGCCCCATGTCCGGGTCACCCAGCGGGGCGGGTGCGAAGGCCGCGCGCTCCGGACGGGTCGAGGTGGAGGACGGACTCCACCCCGCCGGCCAGCACGACCCCGCCGCCGGACCGCACCAGCGCGCAGGCCACCTCGACGGCCGCCAGCCCGGAGCCGCACTGCCGGTCCACCGTCAGCCCCGGTACGTCGACCGGGAGACCCGCGGCCAGCGAGGCGAACCGCGCGAGGTCCCCGCCGGGACCCGTGCAGTTGCCGAGCACCACGTCGCGGACCGGCTCGTCGACACCGTCGGCCAGCGCCCGGAGCACCGGTGCCGCGAGGCCGGCCGCCGGCACGGACGCGAAGGCCCCGCCGGCCGTGCCGATCGGGGTGCGCAGCGCCGCGACGATGACAGGGATCACCCGCTGAACGCTAGACCAGCCGGGTGGCGCGGTCGTCGGCGCCGGACACCAGTGAGACCAGGGCCTCACGGTCGACCTTCCCGGCCGCGGTGAGCGGCAGGTCGGCGACGTGGAACCACACCCGCGGCCGG
>CAVZTB010000003.1:0-92199 GCA_963778095.1 uncultured Actinomycetota bacterium
AGAGAACCCTACGACGGCGCAGCTAATTGCTTCGATTTGGGTAGGGCGCGCACTCCGTGCGCGCCGTCTTCCGGCCTTAGATTATTCGATTCAAATTCGTGAAATTCCAATCGGCGCGCAGCGGAGTGCGCGCCCTGTACCTTTTACGGCGCGCTGAGTTGCTTCCCATTTTCAGCGGGCCCGAGCTCAAGGAGAAATGGAACCGCGCGCTTCGCCCATTGCGCGGGCGACGGATAAGATGAGGCGGAACTCCCGAAGCAACTTTGCAGCATTCGCGTGTTGATGACGCCCGGGTTCAATGGCACTGCAGCCATACTCGATGGCAGTTCCTGCGCGAGTGCGAGCGTCAACCCTTCGATCCCCCACTTGGTCGCACAATAAGGCGCGACCTCCGCATCCGTGGATCCGTCCCCAACCGGAACTGAAGTTCACGATGACACCCGTCTTCCGTCGAACCATGGCCGGAACGAAATGTCGGATGACATTGACGGTGCCCTTCAGATTCACGTCGATGATATTTGAGAATTCCTCTGAGGGAACTTCCCACAGACGCGCATTGCGATTGATGACGGCCGCGTTATTGATCAGCAGATCGGGTGGACCGTGTGCGCTGAGGCAAACGTTCGCCCAGGATTGCACGGCATCGTTCAAAGACACATCGACAGAATGGAACTCGTGAGGCTTGCCGAAAGCGGCGTTGAGTTTCTCGATTTGTCCCTGTGAACGGCCACAACCGAGAACTGTGTGACCGCGCCGGACGAACTCATCGGTCATCGCTCTGCCGAGACCTTGCGTGACGCCAGTGATGACGATGACTTTTCCGCCGGGCATGCGGCGATTGTTGAACCGCGCCGGATGGTTTCAATTCAAAATTCGTCGAGGTTATAAATGCCTCGTGGATTTATAGATGCCAGATTTCACGCGTTCAACGATATGTTGACACCGTATGAACCAATTGCTAACGATGCATTCGTCGCTGGCGGTTGGAGATTGAAAGGCAAACAATGAAGATTATTCCATTCCTTTCCATGCTGACCGCGTTGGCAGCTTTGAGTCTGCCGACGACGCTCCGCGCCGACGAAGAAGGCGTGGCCTTGGCGATCGTTTATGACACGTCAGGCAGCATGAGGGAATCCGTTCGTGACAGCTCAGGGAATTCCTCTCCGAAATATGTGATTGCGAACCGTGCCCTCATTGCGATCGCGCATCAGATTCAAAGCTTCGCCACTAACAACGCGTCAGGTGCGCCTCGAAAAATTCGAGTGCGCCCTCTTCACGTTCCAGGGTGAAGGCGCGTCAGCGGCGATTCCTCTCGGGCCGTTCGATGCTCAGCGGATCGAGGACTGGGCAAAGTCATTTTCTAAACCAGGTGGCGGCACGCCGCTGGGCAACGCAGTCACCGCTGCCACACAGACCGTTTTGGATTCTTCACTCAACCCGCAAACACGTGCTGGTGATCACCGACGGCAAGAACACCGTCGGCCCGACGCCGGCCACGTGCATGGCGGGACTCAAGCAGCCAGGCCGAGCAGAAGCACACGCCGTCTCCGTCCATTTCGTGGCGTTCGACGTGGACGCCAAGGTTTTCGACGGCGTGAAGAGGCTGGGCGCGACGTCGTGGGCGCGCCGAACGAGAGGCAGCTCAACACGCAACTGGAGTTCATTCTGCAGAAGAAGATTCTGCTGGAGGAGAAGAGCCGCCGAAATCAGAAGTAACTAAAAAGGAACCCTATGTTCAGAGCCATCAAACGAGTGTTCATCTGGCTGGGCCTGATGGCCGAGAAAGCCACCGAGACCGACGCCATCAATCAGGCGGTGGTCGAGCGCGGCATTCGCGATTCCAAAGCCAAGGCCGACAAGGCGCATTACGCCAACGGCCAGCTCGCCGGCCAGATCGCGCTGCTCAAGGATCAGATCAAACGGCAGGAGCGCCAGCGGGAGGAACTGCAGGGGCTGCTCCAGGCCGCCGCCGCCGCCAACGACGAGGCCAACGGCGCGCATTACGCCGAGGAACTCGCCACGCTCGAACAGGACCTCAACGAGAACAAGAGCCCAGGTCGACAGCCTCGAACAGCTTTACAAGCAGAACACGCAGATCATCGCGCAGAGCCTGCGCGAGATTCAGAAGTTCCAGCGCGAGTTCGAAGCGGTCAAAGCCAAGGTCGCCATCGGCCGTTCGCTGGAGAGCCTGGCCGGCATGATGAAAAGCTCCATCACCGAGCTGCAGGGCATGATGGGCGGCGAGATGGGCCAATCCATGCAGCAACTCCGCCAGTCCGCCGCCGGCGGCGAAGGCCAGATGCGCGCCACGCTGGATCTCGCCAAGGAAATGGGCTCCGGCATTTCACGCCAGCAGGAGATGCGCAAGGCGCGCGGCGCGATGCTCTTCCAGGAATACAAAAAGAAGATGGGCATGGTGCAGCCGGAAGCGCGCCACGCCCGGTCGCCGCCGCCAGCCGCTCAACCGGAGAGCGACAGAAGATTGCGCGAGATAAGTGACCGGAACAGCTCGACTTCGAAACTCAGTCAACGACTCCAACTAATCCCTAACACTGCCTATGACAACTCGCGGCAAAATCGTTCTTACCATCCTGATCCTGGCCGTCGTCGGCTTCGGCGTCTATCGCTGGTGGGACAAGATCGCTCCGCAGCCGGCAAGTCAGCAACCATCTCCGTCGATCCCGCCGAAGTGAAGAAGGCGCTCGACGCAGGCGAAGCACCGCACCCGACGCCGACGTCACCAGCAAGCTGCTCGCGGGCGACCAATGCCGTCTCGCTCGTGGACGGCTCGGCCATCCCGCCCGTCAGCCGGCGTCAGCGATTACGACAAGCCGATGAAGGACGGCAAGCTCGATCGTGCAATTTCCGATCAACGTCTGGCCCGGCTGGGCGCCGATCATCGTGGCCAACAACGGCATGGAACCGAACGACGGCAGCGTCTTCTTCAAGAAGTACGGCTTCTACGTGAAGCTCTCGATCGTCGATGATCCGGTCAAGGCGCGCGACCTGTTCGCCAGCGGCCACAGCCATGTCCTCTGGGGCACGCTCGACATGATGGCGCTGTTCGCGCCGGAACTGGTGAAGGATTCGCGCACCGTGCCGGTCGTCTGCCAGCAGATCGATTGGTCCGGGCGGCGGCGACGGCATCGTCGCGCGCGGCGACATTCGCAGCATCAACGATTTTCGCATGAAGAACGGCAAGCGCACGCAAGGTCGTGCTCGCGCAGAACTCGCCCAGCCATTACCTCGATCATGTCGCTGCTGATCGATGCCGGCATTGATCCGGCGCGAGGTGGATTTCAAATGGGCCGGCAGACGCTCCGTCGGCGGCGAAGATTTTCGTGCAGGACAAGTCGTTCGATGCCTTCGTCGGCTGGTCGCCGGACATTTACACGGTTACCGACAAAGTGCCAGGCACGCGCTCGTCGTCACGCACCGAGCAGCGCCAACCATCTCATCGCCGACGTCTGGGCGGTGCGCAATGATTTCTATCGCGATCATCCGGACATCGTCGCCAATCTGGTCCGCGGAATTTTTGAAGGCATGGACATGGTGCGCAAGGACGTGCCCGCAGCGCGCGCAGCTGCTCTCGCAAGGCTTTAGCATCCCGGTCGAGGATTGCACCAAGCATGATCGGCAAGGACGGCGGCATCGCCGAAGGCGACGCGCATCTGACCAACTATCGCGAGAACTCGAACTTCTTCCTCGACCCGATGAACCCGTCGAATTTCGAGGTCGTTTGGAACCGCGCCTCGACGATTTACAAGTCGCTCGGCGCGATTCGACAGCCGGTGCCGCCGGCCAAGGTGAAAGCCGCCGCCGATCCTGGCCGAAACTGTCGAGAGATACAAGGACGTGCGCGATCTCTCGCAGCCGACCTTCAAGCCCGACGCGCTTTCCAAGACCGCCGAGGCTGGCGCGGACAGATCCTCACCAAGTCGGTCATCATTTCCTTCGAGCCGAACCAAGCGGTCCTCAACCCGAATACGACCCGACGATTCCGACGGCACATTGGAGGAGATCGGCAAGCTGGCCGGCACATTCGGCAATGCCTACATCGTCATCGAAGGCAACACCGACGCCAGCCGCAAAGGCATCGTGCCCGCCGACCTGGTGCGCCAGCTTTCCTACGACCGCGCCGATTCGGTGCGCAAGTGCGATCCTGGACAAATACAAGTTCGATCCGAACAAGTTCAAGGTCATCGGCAATGGCTGGGACAATCCATTGCCGGACAGACCGACGCCAGCAATGCCGAGCACAACAAGAAGAACCGCCGCGTCGAGGTGAAGGTGTTCCCGCTGGAATCGAACTAGCACCGTTCCCGTCCCATGAACGTCGAGCAGCGGACCTGAGTCCGCGTCGTTCGGGACAACGCAGAGCCGGCTCGAATCGGCTGCTGCGGTTTCAGCCATGACTGCCGACAACTATACGATGATTGGTTTCCTCATCTTCGCCCTCGTTTTCGTCGGCGTGCTGACGGTGATCGTGCGCTTCGCGAAGCTGCACGTGCGCGATGAATTGCATTACTCGCGTGCGCTGGGCCTGACGATTGTGTTCATTGCTCTCCTGGTGGGAGTCTGGTGGTTCCTCACGCGCGGCGAAGTCAGCGAACGAATCGTCCAACCGCTGCATCATGCCTTCTCCCATGGAAGTGTTGCGCTCGTTCGCGCCACTCCACTTCGAACAAGGCCTCGTGCGCAGCGCGTTCACGTCCTGGCTGCGCGTCACGACCGGCTTCACCCTGGCGGCGATCGTCGCCGTGCCGCTTGGCATTTACATGGCGACCTTTCCACCTATCGCTGCTTTCTTCCGTCCGCTCGCACTGGCCGGCGCTTACGTGCCCATCGTCGTTTTTATTCCGCTGAGCCTGACCTGGTTCGGCACCGGCGAGACCCAGAAGATTGGTTTTCTTTTTATCGGCTGCTTCGTCGCGCTGTTGCCGCTGGTCATCAAAGACATCGCCGATGTCCCCTCGGCGTTCCTTGACGTCGCGGTCACCAAAGGCGCATCCCAATGGCAGCTCGTCCGCCATGTGCTGTTCCCCGTCGCCAAGCCAACATCTGGGACCATTTGCGCGGCGTCTATGGCGTCGGCTGGGGCTGGATCATCATGGCGGAAGTCTTTGTGCGGCCCGAATACGGTCTGGGTGCACTGATCGCAACTTCCGAACGGCGCAGTCAAACCGACGCCATCTTCGCAGTCATCATCGTCATCGTGCTGATCGCGATCGCTTGCGATCAACTTTGGAAACTGGGCGGAGACTTTTTGTTTCCGTACCGGAAGACCAGTAAATGACCATGACGGACCCTGCAAAAACTCCCGAGGATCAACCTCCAACGGAAACCGGAAAAGCCCCGGCTGCTCCGGCTGCGTCCGCATCACAAGCACCGACAGCGCCGGAACGCCGTCCGGACGTCGTCGTCTTCAAGAATGTCACAAAAAGATTCGGACAGGAACCCGAAAGCAAGATCGCGATCCAGGATGTCTCGTTCGTTGTGGAAGACGCACCCGACGTCGCCGCGGAGCCGGCCGCCGAGACCGCCGAGGTCGCCGAGAGCGTCGTCGTGCCGGCCGCGGAGCCGGAGCCGACCCCGGAGCCGCGAGGCGAGCGCTCCCGAGCCGGAGCCGACCCGAGGCGAGCGCTCCCGAGCCGGAGCCGACGCCCGAGCCCGAGCCGACGCCAGAGCCGGAGGCGAGCGCTCCCGAGCCGGAGCCGACGCCCGAGCCGGTCCCCGTCGGGCCCCGCATCGTCACCTCCTCCCGCCGTCGCGTCGCGCGCCGTCCCGCCGGTCCGCCGGTGAGCGAGCCGGTCGGTGCGTCCGCGGCAGCGGGTCACGAGCAGGCCGACGTGACGGGTGCCGGGACGGGCGACGAGGAGTCGGCCGACGGCGGGGCCGAGCAGGTGCACGTCCCCGTGAAGAAGAAGGGGTCGCGCAAGCGCTGACCCCGGACCATGGGTCGGGACGGCGGCCGGGGCGACGTACCAGCGTCGTTTTGACCCACCGGGCCGCCATCCGTAGACTTGACCCTCGGCGCCTCCGCGCGCCGTCGTGCGTGTACGGCGCCACCTCCCTCCCTCCTTCCCGGTGGGACAGGTGAGCCAGCCGAGCCGCGCAACCCGACGAGTAGTCCGACGAAGAGAGTGAGTCCGTGGTGTACGCGATCGTGCGCAGTGGCGGCCAGCAGCAGAAGGTGGCTGTCGGCGACGTCATCGAGATCGACAAGGTGGCCCACCAGGTAGGTGACTCGGTCACCCTGCCCGTCCTCATGCTCGTCGACGGCGAGAAGGTGACCGCCGGCGCCGACCAGCTGGCCAAGGCCGCCGTGACGGTCGAGGTCCTCGGTGCCACGAAGGGCCCGAAGATCACGATCCTCAAGTACAAGAACAAGACCGGCTACCGCAAGCGCCAGGGTCACCGTCAGAAGTACACCCAGGTCAAGGTCACCGACATCAAGGCCTGACCTCCGGGTCATCCCTGCCGACACCCCGCTGACAACGCTGAGCACGAAGGACTGAACTCATGGCACACAAGAAGGGCGCAGCCTCGACCAAGAACGGTCGGGACTCGAACTCCCAGCGTCTCGGCGTGAAGCGCTACGGCGGCCAGCTGGTCAACGCCGGCGAGATCATCGTCCGCCAGCGGGGCACGCACTTCCACCCCGGCGCCGGCGTCGGCCGCGGCGGCGACGACACGCTGTTCGCCCTGGTGGGCGGCAACGTCGAGTTCGGCACCAAGCGCGGTCGCCGCGTGATCAACATCGTCCCGACGGTCGACTGACCGCAGCCGGGACCTAGTACACAGCGCGAAGGGGCGCCCTGCTGACACGGCAGGGCGCCTCGCCTGCGGTCCTGGGTACCAGGGAATCCGCACACCCCCGGCGTTGCGACGCAGGGCCTGCACGATCCTGGGACCCGGGATCTGCGGACCGCGAGGAGGAGACCGATGGCCGTTCCGACGTTCGTCGACCGGGTGACGCTGCACGTCGCCGCGGGCAGCGGCGGCAACGGGGTCGCCTCCGTGCACCGGGAGAAGTTCAAGCCGCTGGGCGGACCCGACGGCGGCAACGGGGGACCGGGCGGCAGCGTGATCCTGCGCGTCGACCCCGACGTCACCACGCTGGTCGACTTCCACCACAGCCCGCACCGCAAGGCGGAGAACGGCGGCCACGGGGCGGGCAGCAACCGCAACGGCGCGCACGGCCACGACCTGGTGCTCTGCCGTCCCCGAGGGCACCGTCGTCAACGACGCCCAGGGCACCGTCCTCGCGGACCTGGTCGGTCCCGGCACGGAGATGGTGATCGCCGAGGGCGGTCACGGCGGGCTCGGCAACGCGGCCCTGGCCTCCTCCAAGCGCAAGGCCCCCGGCTTCGCGCTGCTCGGCGAGCCGGGCGACGAGCTGACCGTGACGCTCGAGCTCAAGGTCGTCGCGGACATCGGGCTGGTCGGCTTCCCGAGCGCCGGGCAAGTCCAGCCTGATCGCGGCGCTGTCGCGGGCGCGCCCGAAGATCGCCGACTACCCCTTCACGACGCTGATCCCCAACCTCGGCGTGGTCACCGCCGGGGACACCACGTTCACCGTCGCCGACGTGCCCGGCCTCATCGAGGGCGCCAGCGAGGGCCGCGGCCTCGGCCACGACTTCCTGCGGCACGTCGAGCGCTGCGCCGCCCTGGTGCACGTCATCGACACGCGCGACGCATGGAGCCCGGCCGCGACCCGCTCTCCGACCTCGACGTCATCGAGCACGAGCTGGCGTCGTACGGCGGTCTCGAGGACCGTCCCCGCCTGGTGGTGCTCAACAAGGTCGACGTGCCCGACGGCCGCGACCTCGCCGACATCGTCGAGGAGGACTTCGCCGCCCGCGGCCTCAGCGTGATGATGGTGTCCGCGGCCAGCCACGAGGGCCTGCGCGAGCTGTCCTTCGCGATGGCCGACGGTGGTGGCCCGCGCCCGCGCCGAGAAGCCGGCCGTCGAGGCCACCCGCATCGTGATCCGTCCCCGCGGCAGCGAGAGCGGCCCGGAGTTCACCGTCAAGCAGACCGGCGAGGGGTGGCGGGTGCGTGGCACCAAGCCCGAGCGCTGGGTGCGGCAGACCGACTTCACCAACGACGAGGCCGTCGGCTTCCTCGCCGACCGGCTCAACCGGCTCGGCGTCGAGGACAAGCTCCTCAAGCTCGGCGCGGAGGAGGGCGACACCGTCCTCATCGGCGACGCCGAGAACGCCGTGGTCTTCGACTTCCGGCCGATGGTCACCACCGGCGCCGAGCTGCTCGGCCGCCGCGGCGAGGACGCCCGGCTGGAGACGGACCGTCCCGCGGCCGTCCGCCGGCGCGAGATCGACGCCGCGATGCCGGGCCGGGCCGAGAACGAGACCCGCGCCGACGTCGCCCGCCGTCTCGGCGTGGTCGACCCCGACGACACCGTCGTGCAGCGCAACGACCCCGACTGGGGCTGGACCGAGGACGACCCGGCGCACCGCGACACCGAGGACGAGGACCGGGACGGGGAGTGACCGTGCGCGAGCAGGTCGCCACGGCCACGCGGGTCGTGGTCAAGGTCGGCTCCAGCGTCGCTCACGACGGCGTCCGGGGGCATCGACCCCGCGCACGTCCGGGCGCTGGTCGACGCGCTGGCCGGGGCGCGGGCCCGCGGCGCCGAGGTGGTGCTGGTGTCGTCCGGTGCGATCGCCGCCGGCCTGTCGCCGCTGGCGCTGGCCCGCCGCCCCGGCGACCTCGCCACCCAGCAGGCGGCCGCCGCGGTCGGCCAGGGCCTGCTGGTGCACCGCTACAACGAGGAGTTCGCCCGGCACGGGATCGTCGTCGGCCAGGTGCTGCTCACCGTGGACGACGTGACCCGGCGCAGCCACTACCGCAACGCCTACCGGACCTTCGCCCGGCTGCTCGAGCTCGGCGTGCTCCCGGTGGTCAACGAGAACGACACCGTCGCCACCTCCGAGATCCGGTTCGGTGACAACGACCGGCTGGCGGCGCTGGTCGCGCACCTGGTGCACGCCGACCTGCTGCTGCTGCTCTCCGACGTCGACGGGCTGTACGACGGCAACCCGGCCCGTCCCGGCACGACGATGCTCTCCGACGTGGTCTCCGACGCCGACCTGGACGCCGTACACATCGGGCGGACCGGGGCCGCCGGGCGTCGGCACCGGCGGCATGCAGACCAAGGTCGAGGCCGCCCGGATCGCCACCGGGGCCGGCATCCCCGTCGTGCTGACCTCGGCCGCCGGCGCCGCCGACGCGCTCGCCGGCGAGCCGGTGGGCACGATGTTCCACCCGACCGGCCGCCGCCGGCCCACCCGGCTGCTCTGGCTGGCCCACGCCACCGAGCCGCAGGGCCGGATCACGCTGGACGCCGGGGCCGTGCGGGCGGTCACCGAGCGGCGTGCGTCGCTGCTGCCCGCGGGCATCACCGGGGTCGACCGGCACCTTCGTGGGCGGTGACCCGGTCGACCTGGTCGACCCCGACGGGCGTGCCGGTCGCACGGGGCCTGGTCAACTACGACGCCGACGAGCTGCCGGCCCTGCTCGGCCGCTCCACCCACGACCTGGCCCGCGAGCTCGGGGCGTCGTACGAGCGGGAGGTCGTGCACCGCGACGACCTCGTCCTGCTCCCGCGCACCCGCCCGGACCACCCCCGACCAATTCGCTGAATCCGACGACACGGGGCCGCCAACCGCGTCAGACTGAGCGAGCCTCCCCGATGACTGTGCAGGACGCACAAGCGGGTCGGACGGTCGGTGGTGACGGGGATCGGGACCTGCGAGGAGTGACGTCGTTGAGCGAGCTGTGCCGGCTGTGGCACGTGACGGTGACCGTCGCGGGCGACGATCGTCGAACCCCTGATCGTGCGCAACGCGTTGCGCCGGCTCAGCGACCAGCGGCCGTTCCTGCACTCGCTGAAGTACGCCGGAGGGCGCGCCGAGATCCAGTACTGGGAGGAGGCCGAGAGCCTGCTCGACGCCTCGTCGCTCGCCCTGCGGGTCTGGAACGAGCACCGTGAGTCCGCCGGCCTGCCCCGGTGGGAGGTCGTCGGCCTCGAGGTCCTCGAGCGGTCGGTCTTCCTGTCCCGCGGCATGGAGTACACCGCCATCGTCGACCTCCACGACGTGACACCCCTGCCGTTCTGAGGGCCCCGACACCTACGCTGGCGCCATGAGCTTCGAGGCGGTGGCGGCGCGCGCACGCGAGGCCGCCCACGAGCTGGCGCTGGCCACCCGGGCGACCAAGGACGCCGCCCTGGCCGCGATGGCCGACGCGCTGGTGGCCGCGACGGACACCGTGCTGGCCGCCAACGGCGAGGACGTGGAGGCGGCCCGAGGCGGGCGGCACGCCCGACGCCCTGCTCGACCGGCTGCGCGCTCGACGCGCGGGCGGGTGGCGGCGATGGCCGACGGGCTCCGCGACGTCGCCGCCCTGCCCGACCCGGTCGGCGAGGTCGTCCGCGGCTCGACCCTGGCCAACGGGCTCGAGCTGCGCCAGGTGCGGGTGCCGTTCGGCGTGGTCGGGATCATCTACGAGGCGCGGCCCAACGTCACCGCGGACGCCGCCGGCATCTGCCTCAAGAGCGGCAACGCCGTGCTGCTGCGCGGGTCGTCGAGCGCCCGCCGGTCCAACGAGGCGATCGTCGCGCGTGCTGCGCGACGCCGCCGCCGTCGGCCGGGCTGCCGGCCGACGTGGTGCAGCTGGTGCCGGGGGAGGGCCACGAGTCGGCCAAGGCGCTGATGCGGGCCCGCGGGCTCGTCGACGTGCTGATCCCACGCGGCGGGGCCGGCGCTGATCCGGTCGGTCGTCGAGGAGTCGACCGTGCCGGTGATCGAGACCGGGGTCGGCAACTGCCACGTCTACGTCGACCGCGACGCCGACCTCGAGCGCGCCCTGGCCATCGTGCTCAACGCCAAGACCCACCGGCCGTCGGTGTGCAACGCCGCCGAGTCCCTGCTGGTGCACGCCGACGTCGCGGACGCGTTCGTGCCGATCGGTGGTCGCCGCCCTGCAGGACGCCGGCGTGACCGTGCACGGCGACGCGACGTTCGCGGCCCGCGACGGGGTCGTGCCGGTGACGGAGGAGGACCACGCGCGGGAGTACCTCTCCCTCGACATCTCCGCGTCCGTCGTGACCCGACCTGGAGGCGGCGGTCCGGCACATCCGCACCTACTCCTCCGGGCACACCGAGGCGATCGTCACCGAGTCGCAGGCCGCGGCCCGGCGCTTCACGGCCGCCGTCGACGCGGCCGCCGTGGTCGTCAACGCCTCGACGCGGTTCACCGACGGCGGCGAGTTCGGGTTCGGCGCCGAGATCGGCATCTCCACCCAGAAGCTGCACGCCCGCGGGCCGATGGGGCTGCCGGAGATGACCTCCACGAAGTACGTCGTGACCGGCGACGGCCAGATCCGCTAGCTGCTCGTCTGATGCGGACGATCGACGACGCGGAGCGGCGGGCCCGGCTCGCCCGGCGGCACCGGCTGCTGCCGGCGCTCCGCACCGACGACGTCGCGACGATCGCCGACGACGTGGTCGCGCTGCACTCGACCGACCCCGTCACCGTCTACCTGTCGGCGGTGCTGCGGATGCGGCACCCGTCCGTCGAGGCCGTCGAGCGGGCGCTGTACGACGACCGCACGGTCGTCCGGCACCACGCCATGCGCCGCACGCTCTGGGTCGCGACGCCTGACGTCGTACGCCTCATCCACGCCGCCGCCACCCGCAGGCTCGTCGGACCGGAGCACCGCCGGACCGCCAAGCTGCTGGAGGCCAACGGCATCGACGACCCGGACGCCTGGCTCGCCGACGCCCGGGACCAGGTGCTCGCCGCCCTGCACGAGCACGGCCCGCTGACCGCCCGCTCCCTCGGCCTCAAGGTGCCCGCGCTCACCCACAAGATCGTGATGGCGCCCGGCAAGAGCTACTCCGCGACCGTCTCCGCCCACACCCGGGTGCTGCTGAGCCTCGGCTTCGAGGGGGAGATCGTGCGCACCCGGCCCACCGGCACCTGGATCAACGGTGCCTACACCTACGCCGCGATGGCCGACTGGCTCGACGGCGGCCTCGGGGACCTCACGGAGCGGGAGGCGGCCCGCGATCTCGCGCTGCGCTGGCTGCACGCCTTCGGTCCCGCGACCTCGACCGACCTGCAGTGGTGGACGGGCTGGACCGTCGCGACCACCCGGCACGCCCTGGCCGACGCGGGGGCGGTCGAGGTGCAGGTCGGGACCGGGTCCGGCGTGGGTCGCCCCGGACGACGTGGAGGCCGTGGAGCCGGTCGAGCCGTGGGTGGCGCTGCTGCCCGGCCTGGACCCGACGACGATGGGCTGGAAGGAGCGGGGGTGGTACCTCCCCGACGCCTGCGCCGACACGTTCGACCGGATGGGCAACGCCGGACCCACCGTCTGGGTCGACGGCCGGGTGGTGGGCGGCTGGGGGCAGGCCGCCGACGGCGAGATCCGCACCCGCTACCTCGTCGACGTCCCGGCCGACCGGCGGGCCGAGGTCGCGCGGCGGGCCGAGGAGCTCGCCGCGCTGCTGGGCGAGACCCGGTTCACGGTGCGCTTCCCCAGCCCCGTGTCGGCCGCGCTGTCCCGGGGCGGGGGAGCCACCGCCTAGGCTGGCGCCATGACCATCGCGGCACCCGTCGACGCCGGCACCCTCGACGTCTGGACCCATCCCGAGCAGGAACGGGTGGGCACGTCCGCCACCGTCATCACCGCCGTCCGGACGATCGTCTCGGTGGTGCTCGCGGGGCTGGCCGCCCAGCAGTCCAGCCTGACCCTGCTCGTCGTGGCGCTCGTCGTCTACTGGGCGGGCGACAGCCTCGACGGCTTCGTGGCCCGGATCCGCGGCTGCGAGACCCGGATCGGTGCCGTGCTCGACATCCTGTGCGACCGGTTCTGCGCCGCCGCCTTCTACCTCGGGCTGGTCTGGCTCAAGCCGGACTTCGCGGTCCCGGTGTTCATCTACCTCGCGGAGTTCATGGTCGTGGACTGCTTCCTGTCCCTGGCCTTCCTGGCCTGGCCGGTGCGCAGCCCCAACTACTTCTACGTCATCGACCGTCCGCTGTGGCTGTGGAACTGGTCCAAGCCCGGCAAGGCGGTCAACTCCTCGCTGTTCGCGGTGCTGCTGCTGGTCACCGGCTGGGTGTGGCTCGGCGCCGCCATCGCGACCGCCCTGCTGGTCATGAAGAGCGTCTCCCTGGTCCGCCTCGGGCGCATCGGGCTGCCGGTCCCGCCCCGCTAGAGCACGGTAGAGTGCGGCCCATGTCGATCACGCCCCTCGTCTCCCTCGCCGCCTCCGATGCCTCGGGCGGCATCAACCCGTGGGTCGTCGGCGTCAGCGTGTTCGTGCTGCTGCTGGCCTGCTCGGCGGCCTGCTCGCCTTCGGCGGCGGCCGCGACCACTCCTGACCTCGACGATGACGACGACGCGTGAGTGACGGCCGCACCCCGGGGGGCCCGACCACGGGGGCGTACGCCGCCGGGTCGGCGTCATGGGTGGCACCTTCGACCCGATCCACCACGGACACCTGGTGGCGGCCAGCGAGGTGCAGTCGTTCTTCGACCTCGACGAGGTCGTGTTCGTGCCGACCGGCCAGCCGTGGCAGAAGCAGTCCCGCGAGGTCTCGCCGGCCGAGGACCGCTACCTGATGACGGTCATCGCCACCGCGTCGAACCCGCGCTTCTGGGTCAGCCGGGTGGACATCGACCGCGACGGTCCGACGTACACGATCGACACGCTGCGGGACCTGCGCACGCGAGCTGCCCGGACGCCGAGCTCTACTTCATCACCGGCGCCGACGCCCTCGGCGACATCTTCACCTGGCGCGACGCGCGACGACCTGTTCGACCTCGCGCACTTCGTGGGGTGCACCCGGCCCGGCTTCGCGGTCGACAGCTCCACGCTCACCGGGATGCCCGCCGACAAGGTGACGCTGCTGGAGATCCCCGCGCTGGCGATCTCGTCGACCGACTGCCGCAAGCGCCGCATGAAGGGCGACCCGGTCTGGTACCTCGTGCCCGACGGGGTCGTGCAGTACATCACCAAGTACGCCCTCTACGCCCCTGACAAACCCACCTCGAAGCTAGGAAAAGCATGACCGCCACCGACCGGGCCCTCGAGCTCGTCCGCACCGCCGCCCAGGCTGCCTCGGACAAGCAGGCCGAGAACATCGTGGCCTTCGACGTCTCCGAGCAGCTCGTCATCACCGACGCCTTCCTGCTCGCGTCCGCCTCCAACGACCGGCAGGTCAAGGCGATCGTCGACGCGATCGAGGACGGCGCTGCGCGCCATCGGCGCCAAGCCCGTGCGCCGCGAGGGCGAGCGCGACGGCCGCTGGGTGCTCATCGACTACGCCGACATCGTCGTGCACGTCCAGCACGAGGAGGAGCGGTCCTTCTACGCCCTCGAGCGGCTCTGGCGCGACTGCCCGCTGATCTCGCTGCCCGACACGGTCACCTCCGGCCGGGGACAGTGACGCCGGGACGCAGCCTCGTCCTGCTCCGGCACGGCCGGACCGCCTGGAACGAGTCGTCCGGGCCCAGGGGCACGCGGACATCGAGCTCGACGACATCGGGCACGCCCAGGCGGCCGCCGTCGCGCCGTGCCATCGCCGCCCTCGCAGCCGGTCGCGCTCTGGACCTCCGACCTGGCGCGGGCGCGGCAGACCTGTGCGTACGTCGAGGAGGCGACCGGTCTCCAGGCCAAGCAGGACCAGCGGCTCCGGGAGTTCGACGTCGGCGTCCGCCAGGGGCTGACCATGGACCAGTTCTTCGAGTCGTTCCCGGCCGCAGGCGGCGACCTGGAAGGCCGGCGCCGGCCTGCCCCAGGTGGAGGGCGCGGAGAGCACCGCCGACGTCGCCGAGCGCCTGGTGCCGGCGCTGCGCGAGTGCCTCGCCGCGCTGGAGCCGGGGGAGACCGGCGTGGTCGTCACCCACGGCGCCTCGCTCAAGGTCGGGCTGGCGGCACTGCTGGGCTGGCCGCAGCGAGCTCGGCACCACGCTGCAGGGCATGGACAACTGCGGCTGGGCGGTGCTCAGCGAGGTCGAGCCAGGCGGCCGGCGTGCGCCTGGTGGCCTACAACCGTCAGGCGGGGCCGTCGGCCGGTGGGCTCGACCGACCTCTGACCCGATTTCGCATCCGTCGAGCACGTTGGCTAAGATTCCGGAGTTGCCCTGGAGATCGTCGGGGCGGCGGGGCTGTGGCGCAGCTGGTAGCGCACCTCCATGGCATGGAGGGGGTCAGGGGTTCGAATCCCCTCAGCTCCACCGACACAAAGGCCGGTTCCCTCGGGAGCCGGCCTTTCGCGTTCCGCCGGTCAGACGACGGGGGCCTCGCGCAGCGCCCGCTGCCCCTCGCGCACCACGAGCTCGCAGATCCGGTCGTACATCGCGCGGGCGGCCTCCGCGGTGTCGGCCACCGCGGTCAGCCCCAGCCGGCCCTCCTCGGTGAGGGCGCTGAACATGTGGAACACCACTCCCGTCGCCCGGGCGTGGTCGAAGTGCAGCCCGTGCGTGGCCACCAGGTCGAACAGGTCCTCGGCGGTCAACGCGCGCAGCGCCGGGTGCTCGAGGTGGTCGGTCGCCACCAGGTGCTTGGGCCGCCCGTCCGGCGTGACGAACAGGCCGAGGTCCCCGTCGTACCTGCCGTCGGTGAGGAACTGCAGGGTCAGGAACGGGTGCGTGGTGCCGCCCTTGCGCAGGTTCAGCTCGATGGCGTACGGCGTCCACGCGCCCGCCTCGTCGCGGACCACCACGAAGTCCACGGCGAACCGGCCGATCACCCCGCGCTCCGCCAGGTGCCGGCCGACGGCCAGGGCGGGCGGCACGATCAGCCGGGAGTAGCGCCGGGTCGGCCGGGAAGACGCAGCCCAGGTAGCTCTGCCCGCTCGAGCCGCCGAGCAGCTGGTCGTGGGTGGACAGCAGCTCCAGCGTGCCGTCGGGCAGCACGCGCATCTGCACGCTCGGGCTGGTGAGCTCCTCCCCGGCGATGCGTTCCTCGACGATGCCGCGGTCCGCGGCGAAGCCGGCCAGGTAGCTGTCGGGGGTGAGGGCCGCGTCCTCCGGGACGAGCGAGCGCACCCGGTCCTCCAGCGCCGACGCCTCGGCGGGGTCGCCCGGCGCGGGCAGGCCGCCGAGGTCGACGACGGCGTTGCCGGCACCGGACACGCCGTCGTCGAGCTTGACGATCGCCTGGCCCATCGCGGGCCGGGCGGCCCGCATCTCGCCCAGGGCCCGCACCAGGTCCGGCACGGAGCGCAGGTCCTCCGCGCCCTGCGGGCAGGGCACCCCGAGCTCCTCGAACATCCGGCGGCACCCCGTCTTGGTGCCGAGCGGCTCGAAGCGCGGGTCCGAGCCGTAGAGCGGGATGCCGAGGCTGATGGACGACGTCCCGCTCGAGCTCGGTGGTGTTGTAGGCGATGAGGTGCGCCCGCTCCGGGTTGGGCACCAGCGCGCGGATGTGCCGCAGCAGGCGGGGGCGGGCCAGGAGCTTGGCGCTCAACGGCTGCCCGGAGCCGTCGCCCACCGGGACCAGCTCCAGCCGGGCCCGCGCGTGCGACGGGATCACGCCGGGCAGCAGGGCGAGGTAGTAGCTCCACGACCGCCTCCGGGATCGGCATGCGAGGTGACGTAGACCATGCCGGAGCCGTGGCTGCCGGAGCAGCAGCAGGAGGAACAGGGCCCGCTCCTCCATGGCCTGCACCAGGGCGCTGCTCGACGCGGTCGACCGGGCCAGGCTGACGGACGGCACCACGACGGCGCACTCGTCGGCCAGGTCGAGCCGCATGCTCTCCCAGACGCCGCGGCATCCGGCGCCTGGAGCTCGTCGAACCGGCGGTATCTCTCGTCGTCGTCGAGGTCGGCCAGGGTCCGGCCCTGCGCCGGCAGCACCGGGGTGGGAGTGTGCGTGGTCATCGGCTCACCTCTTCGTCGAGCAGCTGCTGGACGTCGTACACGCGGACGGGACGGCTGAAGCCGCGCGGCTGCAGGTCCCCGACCAGGACCGAGACGACCCGGCCCTCCACGGCCAGCTGGACGCGCCGGCTGACCAGGACCTGCCAGGGCGCCGCCTCCGCGCACAGCCGGGCCGCCAGGTTCGTGACGCTGCCGATGGCGGCGTAGTCGAAGCGGCCCTCGAAGCCGATGCGCCCGAGCGTGGCGAAGCCCTGGGCGATGCCGGCGCCCAGGCGCGAGGTCGTGCCCCAGGTCGCTCCAGCGCTCCGCGGCGGCGCGGACCTGCTCGCGCACCGCGAGCGCCAGGCGTACGGCGCTGCCGGCCGGGTCGTCGCAGGGCAGCGGGTCGTTGAAGAACACCATCACGCCGTCGCCGGTGAACCGCTCGAGCGTCCCGTCGTGCGCGTGCACGAGGCGGCCGAGCACGGCGTGGAACTCGCCGAGCACGGCCATCACCTCCTCGGGCTCGCTGGTCTCGGCGAAGGACGTGAAGCCGCGCAGGTCGAAGAAGAGCACCGACGATCTCGCGGCGGTGGCTGCGCCAGCAGGGACTCGTCGTCGGAGGCGACGACGAGGTCGGCCAGCTGCGGCGACAGGAAGCGGCGCAGCCGTCCGAGCCGCTCGAGCTCGGCCGACCTGGGCGCGCACCCGTTCCTCCAGCTCGTCGTTCCACCGGGCCAGCTCGCGCGGCCTGGTCGCCGGATCGTGTCGTGGTAGCGCTTGACCCGCGACAGCGACGTCACCCGGGCCACCAGCTCGGCCTGGTCGAACGGCTTCGGCGATGAAGTCGTCGGCCCCGCACTCCAGGGCCGTGAGCCGCTCCTGCGACGCCGCTCGCGGTGATCATCACGACCGGCAGGAAGGCGGTGCGCTCGTCCGCGCGGATCCGGCGGCACACCTCGTAGCCGTCCATGCCCGGCATCACGACGTCGAGCAGCACCACGTCGACGTCGTGCGTCGGCCAGGAACGCGAGCGCCTCCTCGCCCGCTGCCGCGCGGTGGACGGTGAAGCCCCGCGGGGTCGAGCACCGCGTCGAGCAGCCGGAGGTTCGCGGGCTGGTCGTCGACCGCGAGGACGGTCACGTCAGTCGGCATCGGGCTCGCTCCCCGGCGAGCAGCCGCGCGACCTGCGGGGCAGGGCGCGGACGCCGCAGCGGCTTCTCGAGGTAGCCGTCGAAGCCGTCGCGCGAGCGCCCGCTCCCGGTCCTCGGGCATCGCGAAGGCGGTGACCGCCACGACGGGCACCGACGGCCGGTCCGAGCCGTGCGCAGCCGGCGCAGCGCCTCGGTCCCGTCGATGCCGGGCAGCTGGAGGTCCATCAGCACGAGGTCGGGGTGCTCCTCGCTCGCGACGCCGGACGCCGTCCTCGCCGGTGGTGGCCTCGACGACCCGGTAGCCCGCGTGCTCGAGCACGTCCCGGACCAGCTTGAGGTTGAGGGCGTTGTCCTCGACCACGAGGATCGTGCGGGCCGGTCACGGGAGACCCTCGGGCGCCGACGGTCGCGTCACGGGCCGCAGCACCAGGCCCGCGCTCCGGAGCGCGGCCAGCAGGCTCTCGCGGCTGACCGGCTTGGTGAGGTAGGCCGACGCGCCCAGCGCGCAGGCCGCGCGCCGGCTCGTCGACGATCGAGACCACGCACGACCGGGACGTCCGCCGTGGCCGGGTCGGCCTTCAGCTCGCGCAGCACCTCCCAGCCGTCGATCTTGGGCAGCCGGATGTCGAGCACGACCACCGCCGGCACGATGCGGCGGCCAGGGCCAGCGCCTCCTCGCCGTCGCGGGCGCGGACGACGTCGACGCCGGTGCCGTCGAGGTAGGCGGTCGACCAGGTCGAGCGACGCGCGGTCGTCGTCGACGCAGCAGCACCGCGGGCGCCGCGTCGCCGGCGCCCGGACCGTCGGCGGTGCCGGCGACCCGGTCCACCGGCAGCGAGAAGCCGAACGTGCTGCCGGCCCCGACCGTCGCTGTCCAGCCACAGCCGGCCGCCGAAGAGCTCGACGATCCGTCTGGTCAGCGTGAGCCCGAGACCGGTGCCCTCCTCCTCGGTGGTGCCGCGACCGCCCTGCTGGAAGGACTCGAAGATCCGCTCGCGGTCCTCCGGGGGCACGCCGACCCCGGTGTCCGTCACGGTCACGTGCAGGCCGTCGGCCCCGACCGACGCGCGCCAGCGTCACCCGGCCGTGGTCGGGCGTGAACTTCACCGCGTTGCTCAGCAGGTTGAGCACCACCTGCTTGAAGCGCAGCGGGTCGGCGTAGCACCTCGCCGCACGTCGGCGGCCGACGTCGAGCTCCAGGGTGATGTCGTGCTGGCCGGCGCGCTCGCGCACCAGCGACAGCGTGTACTCGCAGACGCGTCCCGGACCAGGAACACCGCGGGCTCCAGCTCCATCCGTCCCGGCCTCCACCTTGGAGAGGTCGAGGATCTCGTTGAGCAGCTCGAGCAGGTGCAGCCCGGAGCTCCGGATGTCGCGGAGGTACTCCGTCCTGCCGGTCGTTGATCTCGCCGAACATCCGGTCGAGCAGCACCTCGGAGAAGCCGATGACCGCGTTGAGCGGCGTGCGCAGCTCGTGCGACATGCTGGCCAGGAACTCCGACTTGTGCCGGCTCACCACGGCCAGCTCGGACGAGCGCACCTCGAGCTCGCTGGAACAGCCGGGCGTTCAGGATCGTCGAGCGCCGACTGGCTGGCGAACGTCTCGAGCAGCTCGAGGGTCTCGGCGGCGAAGGTCCCGGGCGTCCTGCGGCGGATCACCAGGGCGCCGACCATCTGGTCCTGCCGGACATCGGCACGGCCAGCACCGACCGCCACCCGTCGTCGTACAGGGTCTGGAGGTGCGGGTCGAGCGGCGCCTCGGCCAGGTCCGCGACCTCGAGCGGACGGCGGTCCAGCGCGGCCCGGCCGACGAGCGTGGACTCCCGGCGGATCTTGATCGCCGCGCAGCCGCTCGAGGAGGGCGTCGCTGCTGCCGAAGGCCGACCGGACCTCGAAGCAGTCGTCGTGCTCGTCGTACTCCATGATCGAGCCGCCGTCGGTGCCGGTCAGCCGCACCGCGTTCGGCGACGATCTGCTCGAGGACCTCGTCGAGGTCGAGGCTCGAGCTGACCGCCTCGCCCACCTCGCGCAGCGCCTCCAGCTGCTCGACCTTCGTGGCCAGCTCGGCGCTGCGCGACTCCAGGGCGCGCACGAGCCCGACGTTCTCGACGCACGATGGCCGCCTGGGCCGCGAACACGTCCAGCAGCTCGACGGCGCGCTCGTCGAACCGGGCCACCTGGTGCGCCACACGCCGAGCACGCCCACCACCTCGTCGTCGACGATCATCGGCGCGGAGAGCATGGTGCGGAAGCCGGCGAGCCGCTGCAGGTCCTGGCGGCCGTACTCGGGGTCGTCCAGCACGTCCGTCGATCTGCTGCGATCCGACGTTCGAGCGCGACCCGCCCCACCAGCGTCGCCCGGCCGGTGCCATCGTGGACGGGTGCTCCGCCAGTAGCGGGCGTACTCCTCCATCGCGAGGCCGAACACCCGCGAGATGTGGAAGGTGCCGTCCTCGCCAGCAGGTAGAGCTGGGCCGCGTCGGCGCCGCACAGCGAGGCGGCGCGCTCGACGATCGTGTCGAGGATGGCGCTCGGGTCGGCGCCGGCCCGGCCGAGGGCGGTCAGGATCTCGCTGGTGGCCGCGAACTGCTCGCGGACGTCGGCGAGGTCGCGGGTCAGACGCCACACGACGTCGTCGTCCCCGTCGTGCCCAGGTGCGATGCCCTGCTCGTCCGCCACGCGGTCCACCTCCTCCAGGCGGTACCGCGAGTCTGCTCCGCGTGGACGGGGGGTGCAATGGCCCGGACGCGGCATGCGCGCGCCGGGGGCCGCGCTAGAAGGTCTGCTGCGACGCCGTGTGGCCCGGGAGCTGGGCGAGCAGCTCCCGGCCGGCGGCCGCGTGCTTGTGCTCGACGAGCACCTCGTAGCGGGTGGCCACGATCCGGCTGACCGAGCTGAAGTCGCGCTGGCCGCGCGTCGCGGCGTACCCGACGAGCGCCCAGATGACGCCGAACAGCGCGCCGAAGGCGACCGTCGAGAGGATGATCGCGAGCGCGCCGCCGGTGCCGAAGAACGAGAAGATCAGGCCGATGAAGAGGCCCATCCACACGCCGGACAGCAGGCCGCCGAGGGCCACCCGTCCGGTCGTGAGCCGGCCGGTGACGCGTTCGACCTGCTTGAGCTCGGTGCCGACGATCATGCAGTTCTCGACCGGGAACTCGTGGTCGGAGAGGAAGTCGACGGACTTCTGTGCCTGCTGCGTACTTGTCGTAGACCCCCAGCGACTGCGGGAACTCCAAGGTGAGCCCGGACTTGAGGCTGCGGATGTTCTGCTGGCTGCTCATGGCGCCATCCTCCCACCGTTTCCCAAGGTGGGGCTGAGCGTCAGGTCCCTCAGTGCCTCAGGTGATCGTCATCCCGCCGTCGACGGCCAGCGTCTGGCCGGTGACGTAGCCGCCGGCGTCGCTGGCCAGGAACACCAGCGGCGGCCGCGAGCTCCACGCGCCTCGCCCTTGCGGCCGGCGAGCACGCGCGCCATCGCCTGGTCGAGGTAGCCGTCGGGTAGCTGTCGGTCATCTCCGAGGCGAAGAAGCCCGGCGCCAGCGCGTTGACCCGGATGCCCTTGCGGCCCGTCCACTGCTGGGCGAGGTCGCGGGTGAGCCCGATCAGCGCCGGCCTTCGTCGCCGAGTACGCGGCCTGCGGCAGGCCGCGCGGTGGTGATCCCGAGGACGCTGCTGATGTTGACGATGCTGCTGCCCGGCTGCATGACCCGGCCGCAGGCCTGGGCCATCCAGTAGCACCCGTTGAGGTTGACGTCGACGACCTGGCGGAACTGCTCGGGCGTCTCCCGGGTGGCGGGTACGGCGGTGCCGATGCCGGCGTTGTTGACGAGCACGTCCACGCGGCCGAACTTCTCGATCGCGGCGTCGACCAGGGCCGTGCAGGCGTCCGGGTCGGCCACGTCGGTCTGCACCGCGAGCGCGCGGCGGCCGGCGGCCTCGACCAGCGCCTTGGTCTCCTCGAGGCGGTCGACCCGGCGGGCGCCGAGCACGACGTCGGCGCCGGCCTCGGCCAGGGCCTGCGCGAACGCGACGCCGAGCCCGGACGAGGCGCCGGTGACGATCGCGACCTTGCCGTCGAGGCGGAACAGGTCCAGAACGGTCATGAGGGGGATCCCATCGGTCGTCGACGGAGGGCTCCCGTCGCCGGAGGCCGACCCTATCGGCCGAAGGTCCGGCCGAGGGTTCGGGCCGACGACATGCGCCGATCATGCATGGGTTGGACGGATACGGGGGAGTAACCTGCGGACGGTTCGGTCCGGGCGACGAAGGAGACAGCATGATTCTGGCGGCGGATGCGCAGCTGCGACTCGATGCCAACTGGGTCGACTACCTGCTGATCGCGACGTACTTCGTCTTCGTGCTGGGGATCGGGATCCTGGCCAAGCGGTCGGTGTCGAGCAGCATCGACTTCTTCCTCTCCGGGCGCTCGCTGCCTGCGTGGGTCACCGGTCTGGCGTTCATCTCCGCGAACCTCGGCGCGGTCGAGATCATCGGCATGTCCGCCAACGGCGCCAACTACGGCGTCCCGACCGTGCACTACTTCTGGATCGGCGCCGTGCCCGCGATGCTGTTCCTCGGCGTCGTGATGATGCCGTTCTACTACGGCTCGAAGGTCCGGTCGGTCCCCGAGTTCATGAACCGCCGGTTCGGCCCGACCGCCCACCTGGTCAACGCGATCAGCTTCGCCGTCGCGCAGCTGCTGATCGCCGGCATCAACCTCTACCTGCTGGCCAGCATCGTGAAGGTCCTGCTCGGCTGGCCGCTCTGGACCTCGCTGATCATCGCCGCCGCCATCGTGCTGACCTACACCGCGCTGGGTGGCCTGTCCGCCGCGATCTACAACGAGGTCCTGCAGTTCTTCGTGATCGTCGCCGCCCTGACGCCGCTGACGATCGTCGCGCTGCACAAGGTCGGCGGCTACAGCGGCCTCACGGACCGGATCAACCAGCTCCCCGACGCGGAGCTCCGGCTGAACTCGTGGCCCGGCACCAACCTGACCGGCATCGAGAACCCGGTGCTGTCGGTGATCGGCATCGTGTTCGGCCTCGGCTTCGTGCTGTCGTTCGGCTACTGGACGACGAACTTCGTCGAGGTGCAGCGGGCGATGGCGTCGAGCTCGATCTCGGCCGCGCAGCGCTCGCCGATCATCGGTGCGTTCCCGAAGATGTTCATCCCGTTCATCGTGATCATCCCGGGCATGATCGCCGGCGTGCTGGTCGGCGAGCTGGTCAACCCGCCGCAGGGGGCCTCGCCGGACTACAACAACTCGATCCTCTACCTGATGCGCGACCTGCTGCCCAACGGCATGCTGGGCGTCGCGATCGCCGGTCTGCTCGCCTCGTTCATGGCCGGCATGGCCGCCAACATCTCGGCCTTCAACACGGTCTTCTCCTACGACCTGTGGCAGACCTACGTCAAGAAGGACGAGCCCGACGACTACTACACCCGGGTCGGCCGGATCGCGACGGTGGCCGCGACCCTGATCGCGATCGGCACCGCGTTCTTCGCGTCGAACTACTCGAACATCATGGACTACCTCCAGACCCTGTTCGGGTTCTTCAACGCCCCGCTGTTCGCGACGTTCATCCTCGGTATGTTCTGGAAGCGGATGACCCCGACGGCCGGTTGGACCGGTCTGGTCAGCGGCACCCTGGCCGCCGTGATCGTCGGCGTGCTGAGCAAGGACGCCCTCGGGCCGATGTCGGTCGGCGCGGTCGGCCTGACCGGCCAGGGCGCGAGCTTCGTCGCCGCCGGCGCCGCGTTCTTCGTCGACATCATCGTCAGCGTGCTCGTCAGCACGGTCACCCGGCCGAGGCCGGACTCCGAGCTCAAGGGGCTGGTCTACTCGCTCACGCCGAAGAAGGACTTCCACGACGCCAACGAGGGCGCCCTGTCCTGGTACCAGAAGCCCACGCAGCTCGCTGCCGTCGGCCTCGTCCTGGTCATCATCCTCAACATCATCTTCTGGTAAGGGAGCCCGGACATGAGCGGCACCGAGAACAAGACCTCTTCCTCCCGCCGGGCGGGCGCCTTCGACATCAGGAACTTCATCGCCCTGCTGATCGGCATCTACGGCGTCGTGCTGGTCATCGCCGGTCTGATCGGCCCCACCGATGCCCAGCTCGAGAAGACGGACGGGCTCAACGTCAACCTGTGGGCCGGGCTCGGCATGGTCGTGGTCGCCGCCGCGTTCCTGCTCTGGGCCCGGCTGCGTCCGGTGGTCGTGCCCGACGAGGACGGAGAGGCCGGCCGCCCCGACGGGCAGTGAGCCCGTCGTACCCGCAGAAAGTTTGACTATTTTAGGGCAGTAAAATCTACGTTCATTTGTCGTATTTGGGGCACACTCTTCCTTGAGGCCGGGGGGCCTGCTTCACGAAGTGTGTCCGGGGGGACAAATGTCGATCGACTACGACCAAGCTGCGCTGCCACCGGTGGGGGCGCTCCTGCGCCGTCCGGCCGTCCTGGTGCGCCACGAGCTGATGGCGGCTCTGCACGAGGCGGGCTTCGACGACGTGCTGCCCGCGCACCTCGGGGTGTTCCAGCACCCCGGTCCCGACGGCCAGCGACCCGGAGTCCTGGCCATGCGGACCTCGGCGTCCAAGCAGGCGATGAACCACCTGCTCCACCAGCTCGAGACCGGTGGCTACATCCTGCGCGAGTCCCACCCCGACGACCGTCGCACGCGTGTGGTCCGGCTGACCGAGCGCGGCTGGGCGGCCTTCGCGGTGATCCAGAAGACCCTGGTGCGGCTCGAGGGGGAGTGGTCCCTGGCGCTGGGGCAGGACGTGTACGCCGGCCTGGCGCACGCCCTGGTGCGGCTGGAGAAGGTGCTCGACGAGGACGTCCCGCTCGGTCGGTGAGCCGTCGCCCGCGCAAACCCGCGGGCGTCTCGCCGGGGTGGTGCGGTAGTCTCGAAGCATGTGGAAGCGCCTTCTTCTTACGAGGCCGCGTTGACCGGTGCCCCTCACGGGCAGGACGACGCGGCTACCCCTCGTTCCCGAGGGGTTTTTTTGTGCCCCGGCGACGGACCCCACAGGCCACCACGAGGAAGACAGGGACGATGAGCGATCAGGAGCAGGTCGACCACTACGACGTCGAAGCGACGCAGGACAAGTGGCGCAAGGTCTGGGACGACCTGAACCCGTTCCAGGCGGTCGACGACGGCAGCCGCGAGCGGCGCTACGCGCTGACGATGTTCCCCTACCCGAGCGGTGACCTGCACATGGGTCACGCCGAGGTGACCGCGCTGCACGACGTGATCGCGCGGTACTGGTGGCTGCGCGGCTACGAGGTGCTCAACCCCATGGGCTGGGACTCCTTCGGCCTGCCCGCCGAGAACGCCGCCATCCGCAACGACGCGCACCCGGCCGACTACACCTACGGCAACATCGCCACCCAGCTGGAGTCCTTCCAGAAGTACGCCGTGAGCTTCGACTGGTCGCGCCGGTTCAACACCTCCGACCCGTCGTACTACCGGTGGACGCAGTGGCTGTTCCTGAGGTTCTTCGAGAAGGGCCTGGCCTACCGCAAGAAGAGCCCGGTCAACTGGTGCCCCAACGACCAGACGGTGCTGGCCAACGAGCAGGTCGTGGACGGTGCCTGCGAGCGCTGCGGGGCCGAGGTGACCAAGCGTGACCTGACCCAGTGGTACTTCCGCACGACGGCCTACGCCCAGGAGCTGCTGGACTGCCTGGACGAGCTGCAGCCCACCTGGTCGGACAAGGTGGTCAACGCGCAGCGCAACTGGATCGGCCGGTCCGAGGGCGCGCACGTCGACTTCGTCGTCGCCGGACGCGAGGAGCCGGTGACCGTCTACACGACGCGTCCCGACACCCTGTTCGGCGCCACGTTCATGGTGGTCGCCGCCGACGCCGCGCTGGCCTCCGAGCTGGTGACCGACGAGCAGCGCGGAGCCCTGGACGACTACCTGGTCGAGGTCCGCAAGGAGACCGAGATCAACCGGCTGTCGACCGACCGGCCCAAGTCCGGCGTCTTCCTGGGCGTGCACGCCCGGAACCCGCTGACCGGCGCCTCGATCCCGGTGTACGCCGCCGACTACGTGCTGGCCGACTACGGCACCGGCGCGATCATGGCCGTGCCCGGGCAGGACCAGCGGGACTGGGACTTCGCCCAGGTCTTCGACCTGCCCATCGTGCGCACCGTGCAGCCGCCCGGAGGGCTGGGAGGGCGAGGCCTACAAGGGAGAAGGCCCGGCCATCAGCTCGGCCAACGACGAGATCGACCTGTCGGGCATGGGCGTCGACGAGGCCAAGTCCACGACGATCGCCTACCTGGAGCGCAAGGGTCTGGGCCGCGGCACCGTGAACTTCCGGCTGCGCGACTGGCTGCTGTCGCGGCAGCGCTACTGGGGCGCGCCGATCCCGATCATCCACTGCCCGGAGCACGGCGAGGTGCCGGTCCCCGACGACCAGCTGCCGGTCGAGCTGCCCGAGCTGCGCGGTGCGGACCTGAAGCCCAAGGGCACCTCCCCGCTGGGAGCCGCCACCGAGTGGGTCAACGTCACCTGCCCGACCTGCGGCGGCCCGGCCACCCGGGACACCGACACCATGGACACCTTCGTGGACTCGTCCTGGTACTTCTTCCGCTACGTCTCGCCCCAGGACGACACGCAGGCGTTCGACAAGACGCTGGCCGACCAGTGGGGCCCGGTCGACCTGTACGTCGGCGGCGACGAGCACGCGGTCCTGCACCTGCTGTACGCCCGCTTCTTCACCAAGGCCCTGCGCGACATGGGCCTGGTCGACTGGGACGAGCCGTTCTCGGCCTACCTGTCCCAGGGCAAGGTGATCAACAACGGCCGCAAGATGAGCAAGTCGCTGGGCAACGGCGTCAGCCTGGGCGACCAGCTGACCGAGTTCGGCGTCGACGCGGTGCGGCTGACGCTGGTCTTCGCCAGCCCGCCGGAGGACAACATCGACTGGGCGGACGTGTCGCCCGGCGGCTCGGCGCGCTTCCTGCAGCGGGCCTGGCGGCTGAGCGGCGACGTGACGAGCGAGCCCGGGGCCGACCCCGCGGACGGCGCCGTCGACCTGCGCAAGGTCACCCACCGGACGGTCCACGACGCCGAGACGCTGGTCGAGTCGCACCGCTTCAACGTGCTGGTGGCGCGGACCATGGAGCTGGTCAACGCGACCCGCAAGGCGATCGACTCCGGGTGCGGGCCGGCCGACCCGGCGGTGCGCGAGGCGGCCGAGACCGTCGCGATCCTGCTGAGCCTGGTCGCGCCGTACACCGCGGAGGAGATGTGGGCGCGGCTGGGTCACCAGCCGACGGTGGCCCGCACCGACTGGCCGGTCGTCGACCCGGCGCTGCTGGTCGAGGACACGGTCACCGCGGTGGTGCAGATCCAGGGCAAGCTGCGCGCGAAGCTGGAGGTCTCCCCGGACATCACCGCCGAGGCGCTGGAGGCCCTGGCCCTGGGCGACCCGCACGTCCAGCGCGCCGTCGACGGCCGCCCGGTCCGCAAGGTCATCGTCCGGGAGCCCCAAGCTGGTCAACATCGTCACCGGCTGACGCCGGAGGCGGTCTGGCGGGTCAGTGGGTCGCGAGCCCGGCGAGGGCGGCGTCGATCGTCTGGTGCCCAGCCAGCAGGTCGAACGTCGTCCGCACGGTGGCGTCGTCGACCAGCGCGGCCGCGAGGACGGCGGCGACGTCGGCGCGGGGGACCTCCCCCCGCGCCAGCCGGCCCACCTGCACCCGGTGGGCCGCCGGGTCGTCGGTGAGCCGTCCCGGGCGTACGACGGTCCAGTCGAGGTCGCGCGCCCGGAGGTCGTCGTCGGCGGCCAGCTTGGCCCGCAGGTAGACCTGGAACACGTCGTCGCTGGTCGGGTCGGCCTTGTCGGTGCCCATCGACGAGACCATCAGGTAGCGGCGCACGCCGGCCTTCTCGGCGGCGTCGGCCAGCAGCACCGCGGCGCCCTTGTCGACGGTCTCCTTGCGCTCGACCCCGCTGTTGGGGCCGCCGCCGGCCGCGAAGACCGACCGCGTCGGCACCGGTGAGCACCTCCGCGAGGTCGTCGACGCCGGCCGACTCGAGGTCCAGGACCACGGCCTCCGCGCCCGTCGCCTCGACGTCGCCCACGTGGTCGGGGTTGCGGACGATGCCCACGGGTGAGTCCCCGCGCTCGGCGAGCACCTTCTCCAGCAGCAGGGCGATCTGGCCGTGTCCTCCGGCGATGACGACGCGCATGGGTCTCCTCGGGTTGCGGTTCAGGGCCAGGGGAACCCCCTGAGCGGCGCCGTGATTCCCGACGCCGGCCGATAACCTGTGCGCATGTCTCGGACCGTCGCGCTCGTCACCGACTCCACGGCCATGCTGCCGCGTGACGTCGTCGAGCGCCACGGCATCGCGGTGGTGCCGCTGCAGGTGGTGATCGGGGCGACGTCGTACGACGAGGGGGTCGACCCGGACGTCACGCCGGAGACCATCGCCGCCGCGCTCCGGGAGTGGACCCCGGTGAGCACGTCGCGGCCGACACCGGCGGTCTTCCTCGCGGCCTACACCGCCGCGCACGAGGCCGGCGCCGACGGAGGTGCTCTCGGTGCACCTGTCGGGGGAGATGAGCGGCACCTACGAGTCCGCGCAGCTGGCCGCCCGGGACGCGCCGCTGCCGGTGCGCACGGTCGACACGCACCAGCTCGGACTGGCCACCGGCTTCGCGGTGCTGGCCGCCGCGGAGGTGCTGGAGCGCGGCGGGTCGTCCGAGGAGGCGGCCGGTGCCGCCCTGGCCCGGTCCGACGGCACGACGTCGCTGTTCTACGTCGACACCCTGGAGTACCTCCGTCGCGGGGGCCGCATCGGTGCCGCCGCCGCCCTGCTCGGCTCCGCGCTCGCGGTCAAGCCGCTGCTCGAGATCGTCGACGGGCGGATCGCCACGCGCGAGAAGGTCCGCACGTCGGCCCGCGCCCTCAGCCGGCTGGAGGAGCTGGCGGTCGCGGCGGCCGAGGACCGCCAGGTCGACGTCGCGGTGGCGCACCTGGCCAACGAGGACCGCGCCGACGTGCTCGCCGAGCACCTGGGCAGGCGGCTGCGGGCCAACCTGTCCGAGCGCGAGGTGCTGGTCGGCGAGGTCGGCGCCGTGATCGGCGCGCACGTCGGGCCCGGCATGGTCGCGGTCGTCGTCTCGCCCCGCTGAGCCCGCAACCGTCCACAGCCCCGGCGGTCCGCGGCCGTCCACAGGCCCGGATCCGGTGCTTCCGGCGGGGGCCGGCGCTTCCTAGGTTCGACGCATGCGCTCACGGAAGTCAGCCCACGAAGAGGTCGCCGAGGTGGCACGGCGACGGCTGGAGCTGCTGAGCGCCGAGCTCGCCGAGATCCGTCCGGCACCGGAGGACCCCCCGAACCTCCGGGACCCGGGCGGGTCCGGCGAGCCGCCAGGCGCTCCGACCCGCGCCCGGCCGCGCGCGGCTGCGGGGAGGCACGCGCACCGTTCGGTGGGGGTGGCCGCGTCGGTGGGCGGCTGGACCCACGACCGGCTGCCCGCCTCCGCTGCAGGGCCGGGTCCGGCTGACGGCGGGGCACCTCGCGGTCGTCGCCCTGCTGGTCGCCGGCGCGCTCGGGCTGACCGCCTGGTGGGTGGTGCGCGCCGACGGGGGCAGCACGACGCTGCCGCCGGTCGCGACCACCCCGTCGGGACTGGTGAGCCGTGCCGTCCGCGGCGCCCGACGGTCCCGGCGGTCGCGGGCGGCACCACCGGCCGCAGACCGCGTCGCCGACCGGCAGCATCGTGGTCGACGTCACCGGCAAGGTGCGTCGCCCGGGCATCGCCACCCTCCCGCTCGGGTCCCGGGTGGTCGACGCGCTCGAGGCGGCCGGCGGCACCCGTCCGGGGGCCCGGCTCGGCGCGCTCAACCTGGCCCGGGTGCTGACCGACGGTGAGCAGGTCGTGGTGGGCCAGCCCGGTGTGCCGGGGGTGGCCGCCTCGGCGGCGGCCGCCCCGGGTGCGGGGAGCACGGGCGCGACGCCGATGGTGAACCTCAACAGCGCGACCCAGGCCCAGCTCGAGGAGCTGCCCGGGGTCGGTCCGGTCACGGCCCAGGCGATCCTGGCGTTCCGCACCGAGCAGGGCGCGTTCACCGCCGTCGACGAGCTCCTGGAGGTGTCCGGCATCGGGGACGCGACCCTGGCCCAGATCTCTCCCTTCGTCACGCTCTGATGCGGGCGCCCGACCTGCGGGCCGTGGTGCTGGGGGTCTCGGCCTGGGCCGGGGCCTCGCGGTGCTCGTCCTGCCGGACTGGACCTGCCCGGTGATCGTCGGGCTCGCGGCGGTCCTGCTGGTGGCCCGGCGGCGGCGCGGGCGCACGGTGCTCACGCTCGCCGTGTGCCTGCTGGCGGCCACGGCGGTGGGTGGAGTCACCGCGCTGCGGGTGCAGGCCAACCGGAACGGCCCGGTCGCGGTCCTGGCCGACCGGGGTGCGGCGGTCACCGTCACGGCCCGGGTGACGTCGGACCCGGTGCTCCGGAGCGGCCGCTTCGGGTCGTTCTCGCTGACCCGGGTGACCGTCGACGAGGTCAGCGGACGCGGCGTGCGGCACGCCACGCGGGCCCCCGTCCTCGTGATCGGCGACGCGTCCTGGCAGCACCTCGGCCTCGGCTCCCGCATCCGCGCCTCGCGGCCGGCTCGCGGCCCCGGACGGCCCGGACCTGGCGGCCGTCCTGTCGACGTCCCGTGCACCCGCCGTGCTGCACCGTCCCGGAGAGCTGTTCGAGGGCGCCGCGCGGGTCCGGGCCGGGATCCGGGCGTCGGTGGCCGGCGCCCCGCCCGACGCCCGGGCGCTCGTCCCCGCGCTCGTCGTCGGCGACGACCGGTCGATGTCCGAGCAGGTGGTCGACGACTTCCGCACCTGCGGGCTGACCCATCTGGCCGCCGTGTCCGGCACCAACCTCACGCTCGTCGTCGGCTTCCTGCTGGTCGTCGCCCGCTGGGCGGGGGTCCGGGCCCGGGGGCTGGTCGTGGTGGGCGCGCTCGGCGTCGCCGGGTTCGTGCTGCTGGCGCGACCCGAGCCGAGCGTGCTGCGGGCGGCGGCGATGGGCTCGGTCGGCCTGCTCGGCCTCGGGTCGCGCGGACGCGACCACGGCGTCCGCGCCCTCGGCGTGGCCGTGCTGGTCCTCCTGCTGCTCGACCCGTGGCTGGCGGTCTCCGTCGGGTTCGCGCTGTCCACGCTGGCCACCGCGGGCATCCTCTTCCTCGGGCCGCCGTTCCGCGACGCGCTCACGACCTGGCTGCCCCGGTGGGCGGCCGAGGCGCTGGCGGTCCCGTTCGCCGCGCAGCTCGCCTGCACGCCCGTGGTCGCGGCGCTGTCCGGACAGGTGAGCCTGGTGGCCGTGGTGGCGAACCTCGCGGTCGCGGCGGTGGTCGGTCCGGCGACGGTGCTCGGTCTCGGCGGCGGGCTGCTGATGCTCCTGGTGCCGGCGCTGGGACTGGCGTGCGGGTGGCTGGCCGGACTCTGCGCCGGCTGGGTGATCCTGGTGGCGACGCGGCTGGCGCGGCTGCCGACGGCCGCGGTGGACTGGACGCCCGGGGTGCTGGCGCTGGCGCTGCTCGGCCTGGTCTGCGCCGCGATCGCCGTCACCGCACCTCGGGTGCTGCGCCGGGCACGCTGGTCGGTGGCGTTGAGCGTCGTGCTCGTCGTGGTGATGGTGCGGCCGCTGCCGACCCCGGGCTGGCCGCCGCCCGGCTGGGTGCTGGTGGCCTGCGACGTCGGCCAGGGCGACGGGCTGGTGCTGAACGCCGGCGACGGCGCCGCGGTCGTCGTGGACACCGGGCCGGACCCGCCGGCGATGGACGCCTGCCTCGACCGGCTCCACGTGGCCGCGCTGCCGGTGGTGGTGCTCACCCACTTCCACGCCGACCACGTCGACGGCCTGCCCGCGGTGCTGCGGGGCCGGCGCGTCGGCGAGGTGGAGGTGACCGCGACCGAGGACCCGGCCTACGGCGCCGTCGAGGTGCACCGGTGGGCGGCCGCCGCGCGGCGTGCCGGTGCGGGTGCCGTCGTACGGCGAGGTGCGCCGGGTCGGCGACCTGACCTGGCAGGTGATCGGCCCCGTGTCGTCGGCGCCCGGCGGCGCCCGCGGGGAGGAGGGGTCGGTCGCGAACAACGCCAGCCTGGTGCTGCTCGTCGAGGTGCACGGCGTGCGGCTGCTGCTGGCCGGCGACATGGAGCCCGAGGCCCAGCAGCGCCTCGACGCGTCCCTGCCGGGGCTGCGGGCCGACGTGCTCAAGGTGCCGCACCACGGGAGCCGCTACCAGGACCCCGACCTGCTCGACGGCCTCGGTGCGCGGCTGGCGGTGGTGTCGGTGGGCCGGGACAACGACTACGGGCACCCCGCCGGGAGCACGCTCGCGCTGCTGCGTCGCGCCGGCATGCGCGTCGAGCGCACCGACCAGGACGGCGACGTCGCCGTCACGGTGCGCGACGGACGGCTGGGGGTGCAGCACCGGGGCGGCCGGCCGGGTGAGGTGACGGGTCAGGCCGGCCCGTCGCCGTCGATGAGGTAGCCGTCGCCGGACTGCACCAGCTCGATCCGGTGCCGCTCGGAGGTCGTGCCGCCGCCGTCCTTCGTGTACGTCAGGGTGGCGTCGACGGCGCCGTCCCCGGCGGACTGCACGTTGCTGACCGACACCGAGGAGATGGTGCTCCAGAACCCGTCGTAGGAGCTGCGCGGGTGCTGGCCCTGGTAGGCCGGGGTCAGCATCGCCCACGCCGCGTCGGTGCCGCCGGGAGCCTTGGAGAAGTAGTCCTCCAGGAAGGCCCGCTGGGCGGCGATCCCCGTTCCGGCCTGCGGCGTGGTGCTGCGCGACGGGCTGCTGCTCTGCGTCGGTGTCGGCGAGGTGGACGGCTGGGACGCCTTGGTCGTGGCGCGCTTCGTCGGGGTCTTGCTGGGGGTCGGCTTCGTGGCGCTGCTCGTGTCGCCGGCCCCCGCCGTGTCGGACCGGGTGTCGTCGCGCTGCGACGCGGCGTAGGCCACGCCCCCGAGCACCAGCAGCAGCGCGAGCGCGCCCAGGACGGCGTACACCGGACCTCGGCGGCGCCTGCGGCGCGGCGTAGGCGGGACGGGAGTAGTCGTGGTCGTCCTCGGCGGGCGCCGGCTCGGGCCCGGCCGCCGTGGCCGCAGCCGCCGCCGGGACGACCGCGGTCGCCGGGGCGGCGCGCGACCGTGTTCTCGCGGGTGCGTCCGGCGGCGTGCGTGTCGGCCAGGCGGTGCAGGCCGTGCGCGGCGTCCGGCATCGACCAGCGGGACTCCGGGTTGCGGTCCATCATCCGCAGCAGCGCGGGCTCCAGGAAGTCGGCGCGGTCGCGGCTTGCGGGGCTGGCCGGAGGTGATGTCGTGCAGCACGGCGACCGGGTTCGGCCGCTGCTCGTAGGGCGGGCGGCCCTCGACGGCGGCGTACAGCGTGGCGCCGAGGGCCCACACGTCGGTGCCGGGCCCGGGGTCGCCGCCGCGGGCGAGCTCCGGGGAGAAGTAGCTCGGCGTGCCGGTGAGGAACCCGGACTGGGTGAGCGCCGGGTCGCCGGCCGAGCGGGCGATGCCGAAGTCGCTGATCTTGGCCACGCCGTCCTCACGGACCAGGACGTTGCCGGGCTTCACGTCGCGGTGCATGGTGCCGAGCGGCGTGCGCGGCGGCGAGCCCGTCGGCCACCTGGGCGCCGATGTCGGCGACGACCGCCGGCTCGAGCGGGCCGTCCTCGCTTGATGATCTCCGACAGCGACCGGCCGGGCACGTGCTCCATGACCAGCCAGATCGCGCCGTGATCCTCGACGACGTCGAAGACGGTGACCACGTTGCGGTGGCTCAGGGCGGCCGACGAGCGCGCCTCGCGGAACGCGCGGGCGGAGTCGGTCACCGACTCGCCGGGCAGCAGGCCCACCTGCTTGACCGCGACCTCGCGGTGCAGGGTCTCGTCGCGGCACAGCCAGACGGTCCCCATGCCGCCCTGGCCGATCGCCCGTCCCACGCGGTATCGGCCGCCGATGAGCTCCGGCTGCATCGTGTCCTCTCGTCGAGTGCTGTTCGGGTGCGTCGGCACCGTACCCAGCGGGCGTCGACGTACTCGTGTCGGCCGCGTGTGGCAGGCTGGCGCCACCATGGCGACCCCGCGAGCAACCGACGTCCTCGGGCACGTCACGCTGGTGACCGGCCCCGAGGAGTTCCTCAACCAGCGCACGGTCTCCGCGGTCGGTGGCCGCGGTGCGCGCCGCCGACCCCGAGTCCGAGGTGAGCGAGACCACCGCCGAGCAGGTCAGCATGGCGTCGCTGGGCGAGCTGGCCGCGCCGTCGCTGTTCTCCTCGATCCGGTGCATCGTGCTGCGCGGCCTCGAGGACCTGCCGGACGACACCCACGACGGGCTCCTGGAGTACGCCGCGGCGCCCTCGGACGACATCGGCCTGGTGCTCGTGCACGCAGGCGGCCAGAAGGGCTCCGGCCTGCTCGACCAGGCTGCGCAAGCTGCCGGCCGTCACCGAGGTGAAGTCCGCCTCGCTGAAGCCGTCGGAGTTCTCCCGCTTCGTCTCCGCCGAGGTCCGCGGGCACGGTGGCCGGATCGCCGAGGACGCCGCCGACCTGCTGGTGCAGGCCGTCGGACAGGACCTGCGGGCCCTCGCCGCGGCGGCCGGTCAGCTGGCCAGCGACTTCCCGGGCGAGCCGCTGACGGAGTCGGTGGTGCGGAAGTACTTCGGGGGACGCGCCGAGGTGAAGTCCTTCGCGATCGCCGACGCCGCCATCGCCGGTCGCACCGCGGCCGCGCTGGAGGAGCTGCGCTGGGCGCTCGACAACGGCACGGCGCCGGTCCTGGTGACCAGCGCGTTCGCCACCGGGCTGCGCGGCCTGGCCCGGTTCAAGTCCGCCCCGCGCGGTCTCCGGGAGGCCGACCTGGCGCGCGAGGCCGGCGTGCCGCCGTGGAAGATCCGGGTGCTGCGCGAGCAGGCCCGCGGCTGGGACGACCTCGGGTCTCGCCACGGCGATCACCGCCGTCGCGCGGGCCGACGCCGACGTCAAGGGCGCGGCCGGCGACGCGGCGTACTCCCTCGAGCGGATGGTGCTGACCATCACCGGCGCCCACGGCCGCTGACCGTTCGGCGCCGGGAACGCGAACGAGGCGCCGACTCCCCGGGGGAGTGGCGCCTCGTGCGAGGTGCTGCGTCAGAGCGACGCGGCGCGCTTGTTGATCGCGGACTTCTTGTTCGCGGCCTGGTTCTTGTGGATGACGCCCTTCGACGCGGCCTTGTCGAGCTTGCGGCCCGCGGCAGCGGCGAGGGTGCGCGCCTGGTCGGCGTCGCCGGCGTCGGCGGCCTCGCGGAAGCGACGCACGGCAGACTTCAGCGCCGACTTCACGGACTTGTTGCGCTCGTGCGCAGCGTCGTTCTGTCGGTTGCGCTTGATCTGGGACTTGATGTTCGCCACGGGGCAGGCCTCGATCGGATCAGTGTTCGTTGGTCTGGGTTTCGCCGCGGGCCGGAGGGCCACGCACGCGACCGCTCACATTACCAGCGCAGCGGTGTGCGCCTCAAATCGAGCGGCCTCAGGTCCAGCCCCGGCGCTGCGCGAGCCAGGACCAGGTCACCTCGGCGTACCAGACTGGTGCACCCGCAGCCAGGGCGAGGAGTGCGGCACCGGGCTCGTCGCGGCGGGCCAGGAAGTAGCCGCAGAGCAGGGCGAGCAGGCTGTCGATCGAGTCGGGGTCGACGGTGCGGGTGAGGCGCGCGCGAGCCAGCAGGGCGTCGGCGTCGAGGCCGTCGCCGTGCGCCGTCAGGCGAGCAGGCAGACGGTGTCGATCCAGGCGGCCCCGAGCACCGGCCAGTTCCAGTCGCACAGGTAGACCCGGTCCGCGGCGACCGACCAGGTTGTCGTCGCGGACGTCGGTGTGCACCAGCGTGTTGCCGGCCGTCGCCGCCGCGAACCGGGCGGCCAGCTCGACGGCCTCGTCGAGGTGCGGCCAGTCCGGGGTACGTCGCCCGGACGTGGTCCCAGCCCGTCCAGGAAGTCGGCGAACTCCGCGGCGAACGGCGGCGAGCTGCATCGGCGGGGGCGTCAGCGTCTGCGCCATCAGCTCCAGGGTGTCCAGGCTCGCGTCGAGCTCGTCGGGCCGCCAGGGCCGGACCGGGTTGGTGGCCGTCGACGTGCTCGAGGGCCAGCAGCACCCACAGGTCGTCCTCGTGGCTCCACAGCAGCCGGGGGACCGGCAGGCCGGACGGCAGGCTGCGGAGCTTGCGGATCTCCTCGCGGTAGGCGTCCGCGAACGGCCGCTGGGCCTTCTTGCTGGCCGCCTTGAGGAAGATCTGCCGGCCGTCGGCGCCGGTGAGCACCGACGCGCAGCCGGGGGTGAAGCCGGCGTCGGAGGAGACCGCCTCGACGACCTTGGTGCCGAACAGGTCCTCGACCCGGCGCCGGGTCATCGGGGGCAGGAGCAGCCAGTCGAGCCGGCGCGCGGTGCGGCCGTGCGGGACCGTGCTCCAGGGTGGACAGGTCCCGGGGTCCGTCGGCGGTGAGGGGCATGGCGGTCATTGTGTCCGCCGGTCTGCACCAGGTCACGCACATCACCGTCGCGCCTGTCTCACGTCGGGACGTCTGGGTAGTACAACGGAGCGGCCGGTGCCCGTCGACGCCCTGGAAGGATCATCCGTGCTGAGGTTCTACGTCCTGTTCGGCGCTCGTCGTGCTCGGTGCCCTCACCCTGATGGCCGCGGTCATCGGCGGACCCGGGCTGGTGGGTGCTGCTGGCCCTGATCGTGCTGCTGGCGCTGGTCGGCGTGCACGACCTGGTGCAGAAGAAGCACTCGATCCTGCGCAACTACCCGGTGCTCGGGCACCTGCGCTTCCTGCTCGAGGCGATCCGGCCCGAGCTGCAGCAGTACTTCATCGAGCGCAACTACGACGGCCGCCCCTTCGACCGCGACACCCGTACGTCGATCTACGCCCGGGCCAAGGGGGAGAACGAGGAGCAGCCCTTCGGCACCGAGCGCGACGTCAACGAGATCGGCTACGAGTACCTCGTCCACTCCACCCGGCCCGTCGACCCGCTGCCCGAGCCGCCGCGGGTCCGGATCGGCGGACCGGACTGCACGCAGCCCTACGACATGGCGCTGCTGAACGTCTCGGCGATGAGCTTCGGGGCGCTGAGCGGCAACGCGATCACCGCCCTGAACGCCGGCGCGGCCCAGGGCGGGTTCGCCCACGACACCGGCGAGGGCGGCATCAGCCGCTACCACCGCCAGGGCGGCGACCTGGTCTGGGAGCTCGGGTCGGGCTACTTCGGCGCGCGCACGAAGGACGGCGGCCTGGACGAGGCGAAGTTCGCCGACAAGGCCGCCGACGACCAGGTGAAGCTGGTCTCCCTCAAGCTCAGCCAGGGCGCCAAGCCCGGCATCGGCGGGGTGCTCCCGGCGGCCAAGGTGACCCGGGAGATCGCCGAGGCGCGCGACGTGCCGCAGGGCGAGAAGTGCGTGTCGCCGTCCTACCACCGGGTGTTCTCCACCCCGCGCGAGCTGGTGCTGTTCATCGCCCACCTGCGCGAGCTGGCCGGCGGGAAGCCGGTCGGCTTCAAGCTCTGCGTCGGCTCGCGGGCCGACTTCCTCGGCATCTGCAAGGCGATGGTCGCCGAGGGCGTCACCCCCGACTTCATCGTCGTCGACGGCGGCGAGGGCGGCACCGGGGCGGCGCCGCTGGAGTACGAGGACCACATCGGCACGCCGCTGACCGAGGGCCTGATGACCGTGCACAACGCGCTCGTCGGCGTCGGGCTGCGGGACCGGGTCAAGATCGGGGCCAGCGGCAAGGTCGCGACCGGCGTCGACATCGTCAAGCGGATCGTGCAGGGCGCCGACTACACCAACGCGGCCCGCGCCATGATGATGGCGGTCGGCTGCATCCAGGCGCAGACCTGCCACACCAACACCTGCCCGGTGGGCGTCGCGACCCAGGACCCCAAGCGGATGCGGGCCCTCGACGTGCCGGACAAGACCCAGCGGGTGACCCGCTACCAGGACGCCGCGGTCCGGCAGGCCCTCCAGGTGATCGGCTCGATGGGTCTCGAGGGTCCCCACCAGCTGGCGCCGCACATGCTGCGCCGCCGGGTCGACCACAGCCGCACCGAGAGCTACGCCGAGCTGTTCGAGCACCTCGAGGACGGCCAGCTGCTGGCCGAGGCGCCCGGACCTGGGCGCTCGACTGGGCCCTCGCCGACCCCGACGCGTTCCGACCCTGACCGACCCACCACCACCCGAGGAGAACCCCGTGACGACTGTCGCCGAGCTGCTGGTCGACGCCCTCGCCGAGCACGGCGTCCGCTCCGTGTGGGGCGTCGTCGGCGACGCCCTCAACCCGGTCACCGACGCGATCCGCCGGGAGGACCGCATCGACTGGATCGGCGTCCGGCACGAGGAGGCGGGCGCGTTCGCGGCCGGCGCGCAGGCGCAGCTCACCGGTGCGCTCGGGGTCTGCATGGGCACCGTCGGGCCGGGTGCGATCCACCTGCTCAACGGGCTGTACGACGCGGCGAAGTCGCACGCCCCGGTGCTCGCGATCTGCGGGCAGGTGCCCGCGGGAGGACATCGGCAGCGACTTCTTCCAGGAGGTCGACAACGACGCGGTCTTCGCCGACGTCGCGGTGTTCCGGGCCACCGTCACCACCGCCGAGCAGTTCCCGGGGCTGCTCGAGCAGGCCGTCAACACCGCGCTCGCCGAGCAGGGCGTGGCGGTGCTGTCCATCCCCGGCGACGTCGGCGGGCTCGACGTGCCCAAGGGCACGCCGACCCCGCGTCCTCGTCGACCGGCGGCCGCTCGCGGCCCCGTCGGCGGACAGCCTGCGCGAGGCCGCCGCGGCGATCGACGCCGCCGACGAAGGTGACCCTGCTCGTCGGGCAGGGCGCCCGGCACGCCCGCGCCGAGGTGCTCGAGCTCGCCGACCGGCTCGGTGCGCCGATGGTGCTCACGCTCAAGGCCAAGGAGGGCTTCGAGGACGACAACCCCTTCGAGATCGGCCAGTCCGGCCTGATCGGCAACCACGCCACCACGATCGCCTTCGAGGACTGCGACGTGCTGGTCATGCTCGGCACCGACTTCCCCTACCGGGCCTTCCTCCCGACCGGCAAGACGGTCGTCCAGCTCGACGTCCGCGGCGCGCACGTCGGCCGCCGTACGCCGGTCGACCACGCGCTCGTCGGCGACACCCGGCTCGGGCTCCAGCAGCTGCTGCCGCTGCTCGCCGCCAAGCCGGACCGCGAGCCACCTCGACAAGGCCCGGAAGTCGTACGACGCCTGGCGCGAGCGCCAGCAGCACCTGACCGACCCGGACTACGACCACACGCCCCGCGGGCTGCTGCGGCGCACGGTCGACAACCCGGACGACCGGGTGCGGCCCGAGCTGCTCGCGGCGGCGGTCGACCGGCACGCGGACGGCGACGCGGTGTTCACCTCGG
Source organism: uncultured Actinomycetota bacterium (assembly GCA_963778095.1). Taxonomy (GTDB): domain Bacteria; phylum Actinomycetota; class Actinomycetes; order Propionibacteriales; family Nocardioidaceae; genus Nocardioides_B. The sequence goes on from CAVZTB010000003.1 coordinate 39,491, forward strand.
ACACCGGGATGGCCACCGTGTGGCTGTCGCGGTTCGTCCGGTTCACCGGCACCCGGCGGCTGCTCGGCTCCTACAACCTCGGCTCGATGGCCAACGCGATGCCGCAGGCGCTGGGCGCGGCCGCCCTGGACCGCGACCGGCAGGTGGTGGCGTTCTGCGGCGACGGCGGCCTGTCGATGCTGATGGGCGACCTGATCACGGCGGTCACCTACGACCTCCCGGTCAAGCTGGTGGTCTTCGACAACGGGCGGCTCGGGATGGTCAAGCTGGAGATGGAGCAGGTCGGGCTGCCGGAGTACGGCACCGAGCTCGCCAACCCCGACTTCGCCGCCGTCGCCCGGGCGATCGGCCTGGAGGGCATCCGGGTCACCGACCCGCACGACGTGGACGCCGCCGTCCGCGACGCCCTCGCCCGGCCAGGCCCGGTGCTGCTCGACGTGCTCACGAACCCCGAGGAGGTGGCCATCCCGCCGAAGCCGACGCTGACGCAGGGCTGGGGCTTCGCGATCGCCAAGTCCCGGGAGTTCCTCGACTCGCACGGCTCCTGACCCGCCCGGTCGCCGGGCGTGCGGGACGCCGTCGCCGCTGTGGGAGAATGAGCGCGATCCCCGCAAGCTACCGAGAGACCCCTGTGCCCATCTCGAAGTCCGCGCCCGCACCGGGCCAGACCGATCCCGCGATCATCCGCAACTTCTGCATCATCGCGCACATCGACCACGGCAAGTCCACGCTGGCCGACCGCATGCTGCAGCTGACCGGCGTGGTCGACGAGCGCAGCTCCCGCGCGCAGTACCTCGACCGGATGGACATCGAGCGCGAGCGCGGCATCACGATCAAGAGCCAGGCGGTCCGGATGCCCTGGACGGTGCCGGCCGACAACGCCGCGGGTGCCGCCGCGGGCGGCTACGTCCTGAACATGATCGACACCCCCGGCCACGTCGACTTCACCTACGAGGTGTCCCGGTCGCTGGAGGCCTGCGAGGCCGCCGTGCTGCTGGTCGACGCGGCGCAGGGCATCGAGGCGCAGACGCTCGCGAACCTCTACCTCGCGCTCGGCGCCGACCTCCAGATCATCCCGGTGCTCAACAAGATCGACCTGCCGTCGGCGCAGCCGGAGAAGTACGCCGAGGAGCTCGCGCACATCATCGGCTGCGAGGCGTCCGACGTGCTGCAGGTGTCGGCCAAGACCGGCTTCGGGGTCGAGGACCTGCTCAACCACATCGTCGCCCAGACCCCGGCGCCCGTCGGCGACGCCGACGCCCCGCCGCGCGCGCTGATCTTCGACTCGGTCTACGACACCTACCGCGGCGTGGTCACCTACGTCCGGGTCATCGACGGCAAGCTCACGCACCGCGACAAGATCAAGATGATGAGCACCGGCGCCACCCACGAGATGCTCGAGGTCGGGGTCATCTCGCCGGAGCCGCTCAAGTCCGGCGACCTCGGGCGTCGGCGAGGTGGGCTACCTCATCACCGGGGTGAAGGACGTCCGGCAGTCCCGGGTCGGTGACACGGTCACCTCCCAGCACCACGGCGCCACGCAGGCGCTCGGCGGCTACAAGCACCCCAACCCGATGGTGTTCGCCGGGCTCTACCCGATCGACGGCGACGACTACCCGACGCTGCGGGACGCGCTCGAGCGGCTGCAGCTCAACGACGCGGCGCTGGCCTACGAGCCCGAGACGTCCGGCGCCCTCGGCTTCGGCTTCCGCTGCGGCTTCCTCGGCCTGCTGCACATGGAGATCGTGCGCGAGCGGCTCGAGCGCGAGTTCAACCTCGACCTGATCTCGACCGCTCCCAACGTCGTCTACTCCGTGCTCATGGAGGACGGCAGCGAGATCGTGGTGACCAACCCGAGCGAGTACCCCGGCGGCGGCAAGATCGCCGAGGTGCGCGAGCCGGTCGTCAAGGCCACGATCCTCAGCCCCAGCGACTACATCGGCGTGATCATGGAGCTCTGCCAGTCCAAGCGCGGCGCAGCTCGAGGGCATGGACTACCTCTCGGCCGACCGCGTCGAGATGCGCTACACGCTGCCGCTCGCGGAGATCGTCTTCGACTTCTTCGACCAGCTGAAGTCGCGCACCAAGGGCTACGCCTCCCTCGACTACGAACCCACCGGGTCGCAGGCCTCCGACCTGGTCAAGGTCGACATCCTGCTCCAGGGCGAGACCGTCGACGCGTTCAGCGCGATCGTGCACAAGGACCAGGCCTACTCCTACGGCGTCTCGCTGGCCGGCAAGCTCCGCGAGCTGATCCCGCGCCAGCAGTTCGAGGTGCCGATCCAGGCCGCCATCGGGGCGCGGGTGATCGCCCGCGAGACCATCCGCGCGATCCGCAAGGACGTGCTGGCCAAGTGCTACGGCGGCGACATCACCCGCAAGCGCAAGCTCCTCGAGAAGCAGAAGGAGGGCAAGAAGCGCATGAAGATGGTGGGTCGCGTCGAGGTCCCCCAGGAGGCGTTCATCGCCGCGCTGTCCTCCGAGGGCGCCGGCTCGGAGAAGACCAAGAAGTAGGCCGGCGAGACGACGTACCGGACCGGCGCGTCCCGGTGGTAGGTTCCTCTCGCCGCGAGGGGATGGTCTCCTCGCGTCCCGCACGACATCAGGGGAAGCCGGTCGAAATCCGGCGCTGACCCGCAACCGTAGGCCGTCCCAGGACGGCGAGCCGGAGCACCTGGTGCGGGACAAGGCACTCCACGCTGTCGAGGAAAGCAGCGAGGGTCCTCACCGGTCCTTGCCTGCACGCAGCGGGAAGGACACCACATGCGTACACCCGCGCGACGGCTGGGTGCCGTCGCCCTCTCCACGGTCCTGCTCACCGGGACGGCGCTCGCCGCCGCACCCGCCCAGGCCGCCCCCGCCAACACCTCCGCCGACCAGGCCGCCGGCTGGCTCGCCAGCCAGCTGACCGACGGTCTCGTCGTCCACAACGACGGCAGTTCAAGGACGTCGGTACGACGACTACGGGCTGAGCCTCGACGTGTTCTTCGCCCTGCACGCGATCGACACCAGGCCGGCCGCCCGGGCGGCGGTCCTGGACGCGCATCGCCACCGGATCCGTCGGGACTACACCGACGACTTCGGCTACCCGAGCTACGCCGGCGCGACGGGCAAGCTGACCGCCGCGGTCGAGCTCGGCGGCCGCGACCCCCGCGCCTTCGGCGGGGTCGGACCTCGTCGAGCCGCCTGAGGACCGGGTCCACACCGGCGCCGACGCCGCAGCTCGGCCGCGGCATCGACCAGAGCTCCTCGGCGACTTCTCCAACACCATCGACCAGGCGCTGGGTCGTGCGCGGGCTGGTCGGAGGCCGAACAGCTCCCTGGCCGACGACGCCACCGGCTTCCTGCTCAAGCAGCAGTGTGCCGCGGGCTTCTTCCGCGAGCATCCTCGAGGCGTCCACCGCGACCTCCACGTTCACCTGCGACGCGGCCGCACCGGGCGCAGACGCCCGAGCGTCGACTCGACTGCCTTCGCCGTCCAGGCGCTGGCGGTCGCTGAGCACGGACGGCCAGGCGGGAGCTCGACGACCGCGATCGACCCGGGCGGCCGACTGGCTCGTCGGCCAGCAGCCGCCGACGGCTCGTTCCAGAACGACGGGAAGGCCGAACACCAACAGCACCGGCCTGGCCGCCTCGGCGCTGGCCGACAGGGACGGTCGGACCGCCGCCGCGCAAGGCGGCCACGTGGGTGTCGCAGCACCAGGTCAGAGGCGATCGTCGCCGCCAACCCGCCGCTGACCGGCGAGGTGGGCGCGATCGCCTTCGACGACACGGCGCTGGCGCACGGCAAGAGCGACGGCGTCTCCGACCGACCAGCGCGACCAGTGGCGGCGCGCCAGCGCCAGGCCGCCCCGGCTCTGCAGTTCCTGCCGGCGCCCGCCCCGGCGACCCTCCCGGCCAAGACGCTGCGCGTCTCGGCGCCGAGCGGCTACCGGGCCGCGGGCTCGACGGCCACCGTCACCGTCCGCGGGCTGCAGCCCGGCGAGGCCTGGACGGTCGCGCTCGGCAGCGTCGCCTCGAAGCAGGGCACGGCCGACTCCTCCGGGGCCGGCACGGCGCGGTTCGTGCTGCCGAAGCGCACCGCGACCTACCGGGTCACCGCGACCGGCTCGACGGCGTCGCGCACGGGCGCCGACACGCTCAAGACGCTGACGCCCGAACGGTTCGGCGTCACGCTGCGGCACCGGCCGGTGCGGCGCGGGCACACCGAGCGCGTCACCGTCACCGGCCTGGCCCCGCACGAGTTCGCGCGGCTCTCGTTCCGCGGCCACCGGATCTGGAGCGGCCGGGCCACCGAGAGCGGCACGGTCGTGCGGTCCTTCGACGCGCGGCGCTCGCTCGGCACCAAGCAGGTCACGCTGCGCGGGGCCGTGGCCGGGCGCGGCGTCACGACGTACGTCCGGGTCGTGCGTTGACCGCACGACGGCTGGTCGGCACCCTCGCCGCGGCGCTGCTGTGCGCCGCGGCGGGGGTGGCGGTGCCGGCACCCGCCTCGGCGGCGTCGGGCTACTGCGACAAGGGCAGCGGCGTCACCGTCGTCGTCGACAACGGCCCGCTCGGCGGAGGTACGTCGATCGGGTGCGACCCGGCCGGCGCGAACACGGCCGGCTCGACCGTCGTGCCCCGGGCCGGGTTCCCGCTGTCGTACGTCGCCCGCCAGCCCGGCTTCGTGTGCCGGGTCGCGGGGCAGCCGGACGCCTCCCGGGAGTCCTGCGGCAACACCCCGCCGGCGGACGCCTACTGGGGCCTGTTCTGGTCGGACGGCCACTCCGGCACCTGGACCTACGCCAGCGTCGGGATCGGCTCCCTCAAGGTGCCGGCCGGCGGCTTCATCGGCTGGCGGTTCCAGGGCAGCGGGTCGCGGGTGAACCCCGGCCCGGACCCGGTCTCCCCGGCCCCCAGCCCCGCTCCGCAACCCACCAGCAGTGCGCCGCAGCCGACGTCCGGACCCACGTCCGGGTCCGGGGGCGGGGCCGGTTCGGCGTCCTCGTCGACGCCGACCCGGTCCCGGTCGACGGCACCCCGGCCGTCCTCCGCGACCAGCAACCGCGCGACCTCCGGCGGACCGACCGTGCGCGGCACGGACGCGGCCAAGTCCGGTCCGTCGGCGAGCGGCAGCGCCAGCAAGAAGGTGAAGCCGACCAAGGGCGCACCGTCCGCCTCGGGATCGGCGTCGGCCACGCCGACGCCGAGCGACACCGCGAGCGCGACGGCGGCCGCGTCCGGTCGACGCCGTCGGCGTCGCCGGGCGACCCGGCGACCGGGGGCCAGGGTGACCTCGCGGCCGGCGAGCAGGCGCGGTCGTCGTCGGGTCCCGGGCTGCCGATCGTGGCCGGGGGGCTGCTGGTCGCGCTGGCCGGCGCCGCGGGCACCCTGGCCTGGCGCCGGAGAGGGGTCTGACCCATCGGCACCCCGCTCCCGCGCAACGTGCACCCCGCGGCCTGGTGGACCTGGGCCCTCGGGCTCGCGGCCGTCGCCTCGCGGACCACGAACCCGTGGCTGCTGGTGCTGGTCGTCCTGGTGGCGTCGGTGACCGTGCTCGCGCGGCGCACCGACGCCCCCTGGGCGCTGTCGTTCCGGCTGTACCTCTGGCTCGGGCTGACCATCGTCGTCCTCCGGGTGCTGTTCCGGGTGCTGCTCGGCGGCGGCTACGGGACGACCGTCCTGTTCACGCTGCCGACCGTGCCGCTGCCGTCCTGGGCCGCGGGCATCACGCTGCTCGGTCCGGTGACGCGGGAGTCGCTGCTGTCCGGCCTGTACGACGGGATGCGGCTCGCCGCGATCCTGATCTGCATCGGCGCCGCCAACGCGCTCGCCAACCCGCGCCGGCTGCTCGCCGCGCTGCCGGCGGCGCTCTACGAGGTGGGCACCGCCCTCGTCGTGGCGCTGGCGGTGTTCCCGCAGCTCGCGGAGAGCATCGGCCGGGTGCGTCGCGCCCGGCGGCTCCGGGGCGAACCCGGCAAGGGCACCCGCGGCCTGCGCAGCCTCGTCGTGCCCGTGCTGGAGGACGCGCTGGAGCGGTCGCTGAAGCTGGCCGCGAGCATGGACACGCGCGGCTACGGGCGGGCCGGGACCGCGACGCCGGGGGAGCGACGCGTCACGGGGACCCTGCTCGTCGGCGGGCTGATCGGGCTCTGCGTCGGCACCTACGCCTTCCTGGACTCGACCGCTCCGCGGGTGCTCGCCACTCCGTTGCTCGTCGTCGGTGTGCTGCTGGCCGGGGCCGGGTTCGTCGCGGCCGGGCGACGGGTCCAGCGGACGACGTACCGGCCCGACCCCTGGCGCACCGCCGAGTGGTTGACGGCGGGATCCGGGATCGCCGCCGCCGCGCTGATGAGTGCCGTCGACCCCTGGTCCTGATCCCCGACGTCGCCCTCGCGCCGCCGCTCGTCCGCGCTGGCCCTCGTCGCGGTCTCGGTCGGCCTGCTGCCCGCCGTGCTCACCCCGCCGCCGGCGCTGCAGACCCGGGCGGTGACCGCATGATCGAGTGGCGCGACGTCCGCCTCACCTACGACGAGTCGGCCGGGCCGGCGCTCGTGGTCGAGCACCTGCGCGTCGAGGAGGCCGAGCTGGTGCTGGTCGCCGGCCGCACCGGGTCGGGCAAGTCGACGCTCCTCGGCACGGTCAACGGGCTGGTGCCGCGCTTCACCGGCGGGCACCTCGACGGCGACGTGCTGCTGGACGGCCGGAGCGTCCGTGGTCGTTCGCCCCGGGAGCTCGCGCACCTGGTGGGGTACGTCGGACAGGACCCGCTCGCCGGCTTCGTGACCGAGGCCGTCGAGGACGAGCTGGCCTACGGCATGGAGCAGCTCGGCCTGGACCGGCAGACCATGCGCCGGCGGGTGGAGGAGACGCTCGACGTGCTGGGCATCGCCGACCTGCGCGAGCCGGTCGCTGTCGACGCTGTCGGGCGGGCAGCAGCAGCGGGTCGCGATCGGTGCCGTGCTGACCATGCACCCGCGGCTCCTGGTGCTCGACGAGCCGACGTCGGCGCTCGACCCGACCGCGGCCGAGGACGTGCTCGGGGTGCTGGCCCGGCTGGTCGACGACCTCGGCCTGACCGTGCTGGTCGCCGAGCACCGCATGGAGCGGGTGGTGCCGTTCGCGGACCGGTTGGTGCTCGTGGAGCAGGGCGGGGTGCGCGGGGGAGAACCCGCCCTGCTCCTCGAGGACTCGCCGGTCGCGCCTCCCGTCGTCGAGCTGGGACGGCTCGCGGGGTGGCGGCCGCTGCCGCTCTCGGTGCGGGAGGCCCGACGGCAGGCGCCGGACCTGCTGGCGCGGCTGGGCGACCCGCCGGCGGTCCCGGTGCCCGAGCCGGCGGCGACCCGGTTGAGGGCGACGGGGGTGGGGGTCCGCTACGGCCGCGCCGTGGCGCTGCGCGACGTCGACCTCGAGGTCGGGGCGGGACGCGTGGTGGCGCTGATGGGCCGCAACGGGTCGGGCAAGTCCTCGCTGCTGTGGGCCCTGCAGGGCAGCGGTCGCCGCGACACCGGCCGGGTGCTGGTCGACGGCACCGACCCCGCCGCCGTACCCCCGGCCCGGGCGCGCGCCCTGGTCGGCCTCGTCCCGCAGACCGCGGCCGACCTGCTCTACCTCGAGACCGTCGACGACGAGTGCGCGGCGGCCGACGCGCAGTCCGCCGCGGCCGGCACCGGACCGACGTGTCGCGAGCTGCTGGACCGGATGGTGCCCGGCATCGACGGGCGGACCCACCCGCGCGACCTCTCCGAGGGCCAGCGGCTCGCGCTCGTGCTGGCGCTCGTGCTGACCCCGCGGCCCCGGCTGCTCGCCCTCGACGAGCCGACGCGCGGCCTCGACTACGCGGCCAAGCACGCGCTCGCGGCCGTCCTCGCCGGGCTCTGCGCCGACGGCTGCGCGGTCCTGGTGGCCACCCACGACGTGGAGTTCGTCGCGCAGGTCGCCGACGAGGTGGTGGTCCTGGCCGCCGGCGAGGTCGTGTCGTCGGGACCGACCGCCCGGGTGCTGGCCGAGTCGCCGGCGTTCGCGCCGCAGACCTCGAAGATCCTCGGCGCCGGCTGGCTCACCGTGGACCAGGTGCGGGAGGTGCGGACGTGAGGGCCGCGCTGCCGGCCGGCCGGCGCTCGGCGCTGGTGCTGGCGCTGGCCAGCCTGGCGGGCCTGATGATGTTCACCTGGCCGCTGCTGCTCGTGCCCGACCCGCACGCCGCACGGGTCGGCCCGCCGTTCGTGTTCCTCGCGCTGCTGCCGGTGCTGGTGCTCGTGGTGGTCGTCGAGCTGACCGAGGGCGGCATGGACGCGAAGGCGCTGGCCATGCTCGGCGTGCTGACCGCGGTGAACGCCGCGCTGCGCAGCCTCGGGGCGGGCCTCGCCGGTGTGGAGCTGGTGTTCTTCCTGCTGGTGCTCGCGGGCCGGGTCTTCGGGCCCGGCTTCGGCTTCGTGCTCGGCTGCACGTCGCTGTTCGCCTCGGCCCTGCTGACCTCCGGGGTCGGGCCGTGGCTGCCCTACCAGATGCTGTGCGCGGCCTGGATCGGCCTGGGGGCGGGGCTGCTGCCCGGCCGCCGCACCCTCACCGGCCGCCGCGAGATCGCCCTGCTGGTGGTCTACGGCGTGGTGTGCGCCTACGGCTTCGGCCTGCTGATGAACCTGTCGTCGTGGCCCTACGTGCTCGGCGTCGCGGTGCCCGGCCACGCCGGCGCCCTCTCCTTCGTGCCCGGCGCCCCGGTGGCGGAGAACCTGCGCCGGTTCGCCGTCTACACGCTGCTGACCTCCACCGGCGGCTGGGACACCGGCCGCGCGGTGACGAACACGATCGCCCTGGTCGTGCTCGGCCCGGCGGTGCTGGCGACCCTGCGTCGGGCGTCGCGGCGGGCGTCGTACGGGTCGTCCGCCGGGGCCGCGACCACCCGCCCGGCAGGATGGCCCGGTGCCCTCGTCGATCGTGATCCCGCCGACGTTCCTGGCGTACGCCGCCCGGGGTGAGGACTTCGCGGCCTGGCTCGACGGACTGCCGCGCACGCTCGCCGAGGTCGTCGAGGAGTGGCAGCTGACGCCGGACGGTCCGGCCCGGCACGGCTTCTGCGCGGTCGTCGTGCCCGTCCGCACCGCCGGCGGCCGGCCCGCGGCGCTCAAGCTGACCTGGCCGCACGACGAGGGCGAGCACGAGCACCTCGGCCTGCAGGCCTGGCACGGCAACGGCGCGGTCCAGCTGCTGCGCGCCGACCCGCACCGCTGGGCGCTGCTGCTCGAGCGGCTGCACGCCGACGAGGACCTTCGCTCGGTCGAGGTCGTCGAGGCGTGCGAGATCGTCGCCGGGTTCTACGCGCGGCTGCACGTGCCGGCCCTCCCGCAGCTGCGCACGCTGTCCTCCTACATCGCGAGGTGGACCGACGACCTGGCCGCCCTGCCCTCGGACGCACCCATCCCCAAGCGGCTCGTCGAGCAGGCGGTCTCGCTCGGCCGCTCGTTCGTCACCGACGAGGCGACCGACGCCCGGATGATCCACGGCGACCTGCACTACGAGAACGTGCTGGCCGGTGATCGTGAGCCCTGGCTGGTGATCGACCCCAAGCCGGTGGCCGGCGACCCGCACTACGAGGTGGCGCCGCTGCTGTGGAACCGGTGGGACGAGGTGGTGGCGTCCGGGTCGGTGCGCGACGCCGTACGCACCCGCTTCTTCGCCGCGGTCGACACCGCGATGCTCGACGAGGACCGGGCCCGCGACTGGGTCGTCGTCCGCGAGGTGCACAACGCGCTCTGGGCGGTCGAGGACGCGCAGCGGGCCGGGCGCGCGCTCGACGCCGAGGAGCGCGACTACGTCACGGCCGCCATCACGATCGCGAAGGCCGTGCAGGGCTGAGCCAACCGGGTGCAACCGCGCGCGCGAGCGACGAGGATGACGCCATGGGACACGTCCTCTCCGTCAACGTCGGCACCCCGGTCGCCGCGAGGTGGGCCGGCAACAAGGGCCGCACGGCGATGCGCAAGCACGCCGTCGACCGGGCCGGTGCGCGTGCACGAGCTCGGTCTCGAGGGCGACCAGGTGGCCGACCGGGTCCACCACGGCGGGGTCTTCCAGGCGGTCTACGCGTTCGCCCAGGAGGACCTCGACGGCTGGGCCGAGCGCATCGGCGGCCCGATCGGGCCGGGCATGTTCGGGGAGAACCTCACGACCGTCGGCCTCGACGTCAACGAGGCCGTGCTCGGCGAGCACTGGCGGATCGGTACGGCGCTGCTGTCCCCGATCGAGGTCCGCATCCCGTGCTCGGTGTTCACCGCCTGGCTGGGCCTGCACCACCTCGACAACGCCGTGTGGGCCAAGCGGTTCACGGCCGAGGGCAGGCCCGGCCCCTACCTCCGGGTGCTCGAGGAGGGCGTCCTGCAGGCCGGGGACGAGATCGTCGTGGAGCACCGGCCCGACCACGCGTTCACGGTGTCGATGATGTTCCGCGCCCTCACCACCGAGCCGGACCTGCTGCCCGGGCTGCTGGAGGTGCCCGGGCTGCCGGAGCCGGTCTACGCCGTGGCGCGCAAGCGGACCAGCGCCCAACCCGTCTGATCTGGCCCGCGAAATCGGCCGCTAACCTACCCTTCGGTAGCCGCCGTCATCTACCTTGTGCAGCACCCCCGATCCCAGGAGAGCGATGTCCGCCAGCACCGCCGTCAACTACGACATGTCCGCGATCGAGAACCGGGCGGCGAACGTCGGCCGCCAGTTCTTCGACCGCGTCCGGGCGACCCCGCACCGCGAGGCCTACCGCTACCCGGTGGGGGAGCGCTGGGAGTCGCAGACCTGGCAGGAGACGGGTGACCACGTCACCAAGCTGGCGGCCGGTCTGGTCGCCCTCGGGCTCGAGCCCGAGCAGCGCGTGGGCATCGCGTCGGGCACCCGCTACGAGTGGATCCTGGCCGACCTGGCGATCATGAGCGCCGGCGGCGCGACGACGACGGTCTACCCCTCCACGATGGCCGACGACGTGGGCTACATCCTGGCCGACTCCGAGTGCCGCTTCGTCTTCGCGGAGGACGACAGCCAGGTCGCCAAGCTCGTCGAGCGGAAGTCCGAGCTGCCCGCACCTCGACAAGGTGATCACGTTCGACGGCAAGACCGACGGCGACTGGATCATCGGGATGGCCGACCTGGAGAAGCTCGGCGAGGCCCTGCTGGCCGAGCAGCCCGGCGTGGTCGAGGAGCGCATCGACGCCACCCGCCCCGACTCGCTGGCCACCCTGATCTACACCTCCGGCACCACCGGCCGCCCCAAGGGCGTCCGCCTCCAGCACAAGTCGTGGACCTACGAGGGCGCGGCGATCCAGGCCCAGGGCATCCTCGACGAGACCGACCTGCAGTTCCTCTGGCTGCCGATGGCGCACTCGTTCGGCAAGGTGCTGCTCTCGACGCAGCTCGCCTGCGGCTTCGCCACGGCGGTCGACGGTCGCGTCGACAAGATCATCGACAACCTCGCCGTCGTACGCCCGACGTTCATGGGTGCCGCTCCCCGCATCTTCGAGAAGGCGCACGGTCGCATCGTGACCATGCAGGCCTCCGAGGGCGGGCTGAAGGAGAAGATCTTCAAGCAGGCGTTCAAGGTCGGGCTCGAGGTCGACCGGCTCAAGCGCGAGGGCAAGCCGGTGCCGTTCCTGCTGGCCAAGCAGCACGCGGTGTTCGACAAGCTCGTGTTCAGCAAGATCCGCGACCGCTTCGGCGGACGCGTGCGCTTCTTCATCTCCGGTGCGGCCGCGCTGAACCGCGAGATCGCCGAGTGGTTCCACGCCGCCGGCATCGTGATCCTCGAGGGCTACGGCATGACCGAGTCGTCGGCCGGCTCGGTGGTCGAACCACCCCGACGACTACCGGTTCGGCAGCGTCGGCCTGATCTTCCCGGGCAGCGAGCTCAAGATCGCCGAGGACGGCGAGATCCTGATCAAGGGCCCGGGGGTCATGGAGGGCTACCACAACCTCCCGGAGCAGACCGCCGAGGCGCTGAGCGACGACGGCTGGCTGCACACCGGCGACATCGGCGAGGTCGACGCGCAGGGCTTCCTGCGGATCACCGACCGCAAGAAGGACCTGTTCAAGACGTCCGGCGGCAAGTACATCGCCCCCTCGGCCATCGAGTCGCAGTTCAAGGCGATCTGCCCCTACGCCAGCCAGTTCCTGGTGCACGGCGCCGAGCGCAACTTCGTGGTCGCGCTGATCACCCTCGACCCGGACGCCATGGAGGGCTGGGCCAAGGAGAACGGCATGGCCGGCAAGAGCTACGCCGAGATCGTCGCGTCCCAGCCGGTCCAGGACATGGTCGGCGGGTACGTCGCGACGCTCAACGGCCGGCTCAACCGGTGGGAGACCATCAAGAAGTGGATCCTGCTCGACCACGACCTGACCGTCGAGTCCGGTGAGCTCACCCCGTCGCTGAAGGTGAAGCGCAAGGTCGTCGAGGACAACTACAAGTCCGAGATCAACGGCCTCTACTCCTAGCCCGCCCGTCGTATGCGCGGGCGCGGCTATGAGCCCGCGCTCACGCGTACAACCGGGTGACGCCGAGGGCGATGAGGTCGCGGACGATCCGGGACGGGTGGTGCGGAGCTCCGGGCGCGAGCACCGGATGACTATCCGGCCACCGATGACGAGCTCGCGTTCGCGGGCCATGTCCGCGGCCCAGTGCTCGACGTCCATGTGGCAGGCCGCCGTCCACCTCCGAGCACGACCACGCGCCCGTCGGGCAGGTCCCACTCGCAGTCGGTGTAGCGGCGCCGCCGGCGGTCGCGGCGCAGACCTGGCGGCGTGGCGCGGCCAGATCGAACCGTCGGCACACGCGGCCACGTCGATCTCGGCGACGGACTGGGCCCCGCCGGCCAGGTCGACGAGCCACCCGGAACACCGCGCCCGCCGCAGCGGGCGCATCCGGGCCGCCCAGCCCAGCAGCCGTCCGGGGTGGTCAGTCGCTGCTGGACGCCGGCCGCAGGACACCGACCGCGGTCCGCGTCGGAACGCGTGTAGCCGGCGAACAGCAGCATCGCCGGCTCGAGCTGCCACGTCGGCAACGCCCGGCGCCGACCGGAACCCGGCGATGTCGCGCCGGGTCTTCACGAACTGCACGCCCGCGAGCGGCTCGACGTCGACCGGACTCGCCGATCAGCACGGTCACCTCCGGTCGTTGCCAGCCCTGCAGGCCGTGCATCTCGGCGCAGGTCAGGCCGCCGACCGCGCGTGGGCGCCGGCGTGCAGCACGCCGGCCCAGACCAGCTGGTCGCTGGTGAGGCGCCCGGTGGTCGTGGCCACGCACCGGTCGCGCTCGACCTGCCTGCCACCGCTCGCGCGCGCAGCATGGCCCGCGACGTAGTGGCGGTCGACGCCCGAGCAGGCTCAGCTGTTCGCGGCGAGTGACCAGCCCGGCCGGACGTGCGGCGACGTGCTCCCAGAGCATGGGTGACGTCGGCATGGCCGGCAAGCATCGTCGAAATCGCCGGGCGGGCCGTCGTACCTCGTCCACAGCCCCCGCGTCGTCTGCGTCAGCGGGATCCCTAGGTTCCCGCGTCGGCGCACCCGACGGGCCGCCTAGGGTGGGCGGCATGCCGTCCGCGCTCCCCGAAGGTGATCCTGCGCCGGCGGACGGGTCCCTGCCGGCGTCTGCTCTCGAGGGGCTCGGGGCGCGGCCGTTCGGGTTCTACGTGCACGTGCCGTTCTGCACGGTGCGGTGCGGCTACTGCGACTTCAACACCTACACCTCGACGGACCTCGGCCGGGACGCCGACGTGCCCGGCGCCTCGCGGACGTCGTACGCCGACGCCGCGATCGCCGAGGTCCGGTTCGCCCGCAGGGTCCTCGGCGACGTGGACCTGCCGGTGGACACGGTGTTCTTCGGCGGGGGTACGCCGACGCTGCTGCCGCCCGAGGACCTGGTCCGGGTCGTCGGCGGCGATCCGCGACGAGTTCGGCCTGGCCGACGGCGCCGAGGTCACCACCGAGTCCAACCCCGACAGCGTCGACGCCGGCGACCTGGCCCGGCTGCGCGAGGGCGGGATCAACCGGGTGTCGTTCGGCATGCAGTCGTCGGTCTCCGCACGTGCTGCGGGTGCTGGACCGGACCCACGACCCGCGCCGGGTGCCGGAGGTGGTGCGCTGGGCCCGCGAGGCCGGCTTCGAGCAGGTCAGCCTGGACCTGATCTACGGCACGCCGGGGGAGTCGCTCGACGACTGGCGCTGCCTCGGTCGACGCCGCCCTCGCGTGCGAGCCCGACCACGTCTCGGCGTACGCCCTGATCGTCGAGGACGGCACCGCGCTGGCCCGGCAGATCCGGCGCGGCGAGGTGCCGATGACCGACGACGACGACCTGGCCGACAAGTACCTGCTGGCCGACGAGGCGTTCGAGCGGGCCGGGCTGGGGTGGTACGAGGTCTCCAACTGGGGCGTGCCGCCCTGCCGGCACAACCTGGGCTACTGGACCGACGGCGACTGGTGGGGCGTCGGCCCCGGCGCGCACTCGCACGTCGGCGGCGTCCGGTGGTGGAACGTCAAGCACCCCGCGCCGTACGCCGTGCGGGTGGCCGACGGCCTCAGCCCGGCCCACGGCCGCGAGACGCTCGACGCCGGGACGCGCCGCGTCGAGCGGGTGCTGCTGGAGACCCGGCTCCGCCAGGGCCTGCCGCTCGACGCGCTGGACGACGACGGACGCGCGGCCGTCCCGGCTCAGGTCGAGCGAGGACTGCGCGGAGCTCCGCGACGACCGGCTGGTGCTGACCACCCGCGGCCGGCTGCTGGCCGACGCGGTCGTGCGCGACCTGCTCACTTGAGGAAGCGGATGATCGCCGGGTAGCGGTACTCCTCGAAGCTGGCCGACCTTCACCGTGGCCAGGATCATCAGCACCAGCCACGCGATGCCGACGACCGGCAGCAGGACCAGCCCGATCAGCAGGATGATGCTGAAGCCGGCGACCAGGAAGTAGATCAGGTAGGAGAGCTGCATGTTCAGCGCCTCCTTGGCGGTCCGGTCGAGGAACGCGCTGCGCTCGCGGAACACCAGCCAGACGACCAGCGGCGCGATGACGCCCAGCACCAGCGGGCCGAGGTGCGCACCGATGGCCCAGAGCTTCTCGTCGTCGGGACGCATCGGCGGTGGCCCCGGCCGGTAGGGCTGCGGCGGGGGCGGGGGTACGTCGGAACCCATGCTCATGGGCCGATCGTTCCACTCCTGCGCGTCGCACGGGAGACCCCGGACGGAAAGTGTCAGGCGGCTGGTCACGAAGTCGATGAGCTCCTCGACCCGGCCGAGCAGGCTGGGCTCGAGGTCCGCGAAGGAGCGGACGCCGCCGAGGATGTGCTTCCAGGCCCGCGCGATGTCGGCCTGGTCGCGGTGCGGCCAGCCCATCTGCTGGCAGATGCCCTTCTTCCACTCGACGTTGCGGGGGACCTGCGGCCAGGCCTCGAGCCCGAACCGCTGCGGCTTCACGGCGGCCCACACGTCGACGTAGGGGTGGCCGACGATCAGCACGTGCTTGCCCGACGGGGCTCTTGGCCACCGCCTGCGCGATGCGGCTCTCCTTGGAGCCGGCCACGAGGTGGTCGACCAGGACGCCGACGCGGCGCTCCGGTCCGGGACGGAAGTCGCGGAGGTGCTCGGCGAGGTCGTCGACGCCCTCGAGGTACTCCACGACGACGCCCTCGACGCGGAGGTCGTCGCCCCACACCTTCTCGACGAGCTCGGCGTCGTGGCGGCCCTCGACGAAGATCCGGCTGGCCCGGGCGACGCGCGCCTTGGTGCCCGGCACGGCGACCGAGCCGGACGCCGTACGCGTGGCGGCCTGGGGGCCGGAGCGGGCGGGCGGCACCAGGATGACCGGCACGCCCTCGAGCAGGAAGCCGGTGCCGATCGGGAAGGTGCGGCGCTTGCCGCGGCGGTCCTCCAGGGTGACCGTGCCGAGGTCGCGCTCGACGGCGACGATCTCGCCGCACCAGTCGGTGGTCACCTCCTCGACGACCAGCCCCTTGTCCGCGGAGATCTCGACGGCGCGGCCGCGGCGGGGCGCGCGCCAGTCGGTGTTCAGGACGTCGGAGCCGTAGCGGTCGTGGGATGGCACCCGAGCACGGTAGTGGCCGGTCGCGGCCCGGTCCCGCGGACGCGCCGCCGAAAAATAGCCCTTGACCGGCGACCGTTCGCGATATATCGTCAACGTATCGAGAACAGTCGTGATGTTCACCGACTGTGGAGGGAGAACCACCATGAGCCACAACAGTCCGTGGGACCAGCCCTGGGGAGGACCGCGCCGCGGCCACCGCAGCGGATCGTGGAGCGGCGGCCCGCCGCCGTGGGTCGAGGGCCTGATCAACCTCGCCCGGTCCGGTGGTCCCGGTGAGTTCGGGCCGCGCGGCCCGATGGGCCACCGGGGCCCGAAGGTGCGCACGGGGGGACGTCCGTGCGGCGATCCTCGACGTGCTCGCCGTGGAGCCGATGAACGGCTACCAGATCATCCAGCAGATCGCCGAGCGCAGCGGCGGGGCGTGGAAGCCGAGCCCCGGCTCGGTCTACCCGACCGTCCAGCAGCTCGAGGACGAGGGCCTCGTCGAGGGCGTCGAGGGGGAGGGCCGCCGGCTGCTGCAGCTCACCGCCGACGGGCGCACCTACGTCGACGAGCACCCCGACGAGCTCGCCCGCACCTGGCAGGCGTTCGACGCCGCGCCGGAGACCGGGCAGGACCGCCCCGGCGACCTCAAGCCGGTCATCGGCCAGGTCATGGGCGCGGTCTGGCAGGTCGTCGTGTCCGGCACCAAGCAGCAGCAGGCAGAAGCGGCCGAGATCCTGGCCGACACCCGTCGCAAGCTCTACGGCCTGCTGGCCGAGGGGGACGACGCCGGCGACGCCGCCGACGACGACAGCGAGAGCAGCGCGTCGTGAACGGCCCCGAGCTGAGGATCGGTGACGACGACCGCGAGGCCGCCGTCACCGCCCTCGGCGAGCACTACGCCGCCGGCCGGCTGACCAAGGACGAGTACGACGAGCGCAGCCAGCGCGCCTGGGAGGCCCGGACGATGTCGGCGTTGACGCCGCTGTTCGCGGACCTGCCGCGGATGCAGCCCGCGGCCGCGCCGGCACCGCCGCGCCCGGGGCCCGGACGCACCGCACCCGGTCATCCGGGCTGGTGGGCCGGCGCCCGGTTCCTGCCGGTGCTCGTCGTGCTCGGGCTCCTGGTCGTGTTCACCCACCTGCCGGTGTTCCTGCTGCTGATCGCGGCCTGGATCTTCCTGGCGCGCTCCGGCCGGCACTGGTCGCACCGCCACCACCACGGCGGCCCCGGCAGTCACTCCGGCCGCGACGGCTGGGTCAGATGAGCGGCAGCTGACGGGTCGACCGGGGCAGGTGCTCGTAGCCGCGGCGCACGGCCGTCGCCAGGTCCTCGGCGCGGGTAGGGCCACTGGGCCGCGGCCAGGGCGTCGCCGACCGGCACGCCGCGCGAGGCCAGGTCGCGGATCGTCTCCGCGACCACGCCGATGGCGCTGCGCTGCTCGTCGACGAAGTCCTTGCCGACCGGCAGGCCGTGGCCCGGGACGACGACGCTGTCCGGGGTCAGCAGGCTGATCAGCAGGTCGAGGGTGGCCGGCCACTCCATCGGGAAGCAGTCGTCGCCGAAGCCCGGAACGGCGTTCCGCTTCGCCGACTCCTCGACGAGGTCGCCGGCGAAGACCAGGTCGGCGTCCGGCACGCGGAGCACGATGTCGCCGGCGGTGTGCCCGCGGCCCGGGTGCACCAGCTCGACCATCCGGTCCCCGAGGTCCAGGGCCCGCGCCGACGAGAACGTCTCGGTGGGCAGCACGATCCGGGCCGCGGCGATGTCGGCGGCCCCCGGCGTCTCCGTGTCGGTCCGGGCGAGCTGCTGCAGGGCGGGGCCCGTCGTGGCGAGGGCCTCGGCGGCCGCGTCGTGGGCGATCACCGGCAGGCCGTCGTACGCCTCGGTGAAGACGACGTTGCCGAAGGTGTGGTCGAAGTGCTGGTGGGTGTTGACCACCGCCACCACCTCGCCGGCTCCCAGCCGGCGCACGAGGTCCAGGGCCACCCGGCCCTCCGGCTCCGAGGCGCGCGTGTCGACGACGACCAGGCCGCGCTCGCCACCGACGACGCCGACGTTGACGTCGAAGGACTCGAAGCGGGCGACCCAGACGCGGTCGGCGATCTCCACGAAGCCCCCTGGTGTCGTGCGCGATGTCAGCCATGCGGGCGACCCTAGTACCCTTGGCACTCGGACCGAACGAGTGCCAGCAGCGACGAAGACGAGCGAAGGAGGCGGAAGCGATGGTCGAGGACCGCAAGCTCGCCGTGCTCCGCGCCATCGTGGAGGACTACGTCTCCACCCAGGAGCCCGTCGGCTCCAAGTCGCTGGTCGACCGGCACCGGCTCGGGGTCTCCCCGGCCACCGTGCGCAACGACATGGCCGCGCTGGAGGAGGAGGGGTTCATCACCCAGCCGCACACCAGCGCCGGCCGGATCCCGACCGACAAGGGCTACCGGCTGTTCGTGGACCGGCTGAGCCAGATCAAGCCGCTCACCGCCGCCGAGAAGCGGGCCATCGCCACGCTGCTCGAGGGGGCCATCGACCTCGACGACGTGGTGCAGCGCAGCGTGCGGCTGCTGGCGCAGCTGACCCGGCAGGTCGCGATCGTGCAGTACCCCGTGCTCTCGCGCTCGACCGTGCGGCACGTCGAGGTGGTGCCGCTGACCACCGCCCGCGTGCTGGTCGTGCTGATCCTCTCGACGGGCCGCGTGGAGCAGCGCGTCGTGGAGCTGCCGGCCCCGCTCGAGGACGAGCGGATCGCGGACCTGCGCAGCCGGCTCAACCGCACGATCGTGGGGGAGCGGCTCGCCGACGCGTCGGCCAGCCTGGTGCTCCTCCCCGACGAGTACGACGCCGAGCAGCGCGGTCCGGTCGCCGTGCTCGTGGCCGCCCTGGTCGAGGCGATGTCCGACCACCGCTCCGACGAGCGCGTGGTCGTCGGCGGCACCGCCAACCTGGCCCGCTTCGGCGACGGTTTCGACCTCGCCATCCGACCGATGCTCGAGGCGCTCGAGGAGCACGTCGTGCTGCTCAGGCTGCTCGGCGAGGCGTCGTCGCCGTCGACGGTGACGGTGCGCATCGGGCACGAGGGCCCCTACCAGGAGCTCGCCTCCACCTCCGTCGTGTCCACGGGCTACGGCCCGGGCGACGAGGCGCTGGCGACCCTGGGCATCGTGGGGCCGACCCGCATGGACTACCCCGGATCCATGGCGGCGGTGCGCGCGGTCGCGCGCTACGTCTCCCGGATCCTCGACGAAGGATGAGAGAACTCCAGCTGTGAGCCAGGACCTGTACGAGACCCTCGGGGTCTCGCGCGACGCCGACGGTGACGTGATCAAGAAGGCCTACCGCAGGCTCGCCCGCCAGCTGCACCCGGACGTCAATCCCGACCCGACGAGCCAGGAGCAGTTCAAGGAGGTGACGCGTGCCTACGAGGTGCTCTCCGACCCGGAGAAGCGCCGCATGTACGACCTCGGCGGCGACCCGTTCGGAGGCGCCGGCTTCGGGGGCGCCGGTGCGGGGCAGGGCTTCTCGTTCACCGACATCATGGACGCCTTCTTCGGCGGCCAGGCCGGTGGCGGCGGTGGCGGAGCGGGCGGCGGCCGTGGTCCGCGACCCCGCGTGCGCCGGGGCCAGGACGCGCTGATCCGCCTCGACGTCGACCTCGCCGAGGCCGCGTTCGGCACGACCCACGAGCTCAAGGTCGACACCGCCGTCCTCTGCACGGTCTGCAACGGCGAGGGCGCGGCCCCGGGCTCGCACCCGATGCCGTGCGAGACCTGCGGCGGCCGCGGCGAGACCATCCACCTGCAGCGGTCGTTCCTCGGCGAGATCCGCACCATGCGGCCCTGCGCCGCCTGCCGCGGCTTCGGCACGATCATCCCCGAGCCCTGCCGGGAGTGCTCCGGCGACGGGCGGGTGCGCAGCCGTCGCTCGCTGACCGTGAAGATCCCCGCCGGCGTCGACACCGGCACCCGCGTCCAGCTGTCCGGCCAGGGCGAGGTCGGCCCCGGCGGCGGCCCGGCCGGCGACCTGTACGTCGAGATGCACGTCAACCCGCACCCGGTCTTCACCCGGCACAACGCCGACCTGCTCTGCACCGTGACGATCCCGATGACCGCCGCCGCACTGGGCACCTCGATCGAGATGCCGACGCTCGAGGGCGACGTGGCCTCGGCCGAGTCCGACGTCGAGACGTCCGTGCCGCTGGTGATCCCGGCCGGCACGCAGTCCGGCACCGAGACCACGCTCGGCGGCCGCGGCGTGCCGTCCCTGCGCGGGACCGGGCGGGGCGACCTGATCGTCAAGATCGTCGTCGAGACGCCCTCCCGGCTCGACGAGCGCCAGGAGGAGCTGCTCCGCGAGCTCGCCGCGATCCGCGACGAGGAGTCGCCCGACGGCCGGATCCACGCGCCGCACAAGTCGGTGTTCGACAAGCTCCGCAACGCCTTCGGGCCCCGGTGAGCCGGGCGTGAGCCTGCCGGTCTTCGTGCACCCCGGGCTGGCCGGAGCGTCCGCGGGCGCGTCCGTCGAGGTCACCGGGGACGAGGCCAGGCACGCGGTCGTCGTCAAGCGGATCCGGGTCGGCGAGCAGGTCACGCTCACCGACGGCGCCGGCACGTCCGCCACCTGCACGGTCACCGCGACCGCGAAGACGTCCCTGTCCGCCCGGGTCGACGCGGTCGTCGCCACCGAGCCCGAGACGCCCCGCGTCGTCGTGGTCCAGGCCATCCCCAAGGGCGACCGCGGCGAGCTGGCCGTCGAGATGCTGACCGAGGTGGGCGTCGACGTCGTCGTGCCCTGGGCCGCGTCCCGCTGCGTCTCCGTCTGGCGCGGCGACAAGCAGGTCAAGGCGCTGGCCAAGTGGCGCTCGACCGCCCGGGAGTCCGCGAAGCAGTCGCGCCGGACGTGGTTCCCCGAGGTCACCGACATGGTCACCACGTCCGAGGTGGTCGACCTGCTGCGCGAGGCGTCCGTGCCCGTCGTGCTCCACGAGGCGGCGTCCGGCCCGCTCGCCGACCTGCCGGTCCCCGGCCGCGGCGAGATCGTGATCGTCGTCGGCCCCGAGGGTGGGATCAGCGACGAGGAGCTCGCGGCGTTCGCAGAGGTCGGGGCCGAGCCGGTCCGGCTCGGCACGTCCGTGCTGCGCACCTCGACGGCGGGCGTCGCCGCGACCGCCGCGCTGCTGGCCCGGACCCGCTGGCGCTAGCCGCCCAACGCGTCGATGGCGCGCATGTCGTCGTCGCTCAGCTCGAAGCCGCCGACGTCGGCGTTGGAGCGGATCCGGTCGGCGTTGACCGACTTGGGGATCACGATCGTGCCGTGCTGGAGGTGCCAGCGGATGATCACCTGGGCGGGCGTGCGGCCGAGGCGGTCGGCCACCTCGCCGATCACGGCGTTGTCGAGCGTGCCGCCGCGCAGGGCGCTGTAGCCCTCGAGGGCCACGCCGCGCGAGGCGTGCGCCTCGACCACGGAGGCGTCGAAGAGCAGCGGGCTCCACTCGATCTGGTTCACCGCGGGAGTGGTGCCGGTCTCGGACGTGAAGCGGTCGATCATCTCGGCGTCGAAGTTGCTGACGCCGATGTCGCGGGCGAGCCCCTGCTCCTGGGCGGAGACGAACTCCTTCCAGAGGTCGACGTCGCCGTTGTCGCCCGGCCAGTGGATCAGCCACAGGTCGACGTGGTCGGTGCCGAGCAGGTCGAGGCTCTCGCGCAGGGTGTCGAGGCCGGGCTTGCTCGGCGGGCACTTCGTCGTGACGAAGACGTCGTCGCGGGCGACGCCGGCCTCCGCCAGGGCCCGGCCGACCTCGGCCTCGTTGCCGTAGACCGTCGCGGTGTCGAGGTGTCGGTAGCCGGCCTCCAGGGCCGTGGCCGCGGACTCGGTGGCCTGGTCGCCCTTGATCTGCCAGGTGCCGAAGCCGAGCAGCGGCATCGTCGCGCCGCTCGGCAGGGTCACGGACTCGGTGGGCAGCTGCGTCTGGTCGCTCATGGTCCCGACCCTAGCCAGCGCCGCCCAGGGCACGCTGGTTGAGGAGCCGAGGCGTCTCGAAACCTCTGTGCCTGGCGCCGGGATGGTTTCGAGGCTCGCTTCGCTCGCACCTCAACCAGCGTGTGGTTTCGACAGGCTCAACCAGCGTGATGGGCGGGGGTGGCGAGCAGGGCCTCGGTGCGGGCCACCTCGTCGTCGAGGTCGGCGCGCTGGGCGCGGGTCAGGTCGCGGAACAGCTCCAGCTCGACGCGGCCGGCGCGGTTCCACCACAGCCCGGCCATCAGGCCGTCGACGAAGACCGTGTGGCCGATGCCGCCGTTGGCTCCGGCCCAGCGGCCGCGTACGTCGTCGGGGACGATGTGCTGCCGGTGGGCGTGGGAGAGCCAGACGTTGTCGTAGCCGCCGAGCAGCCGCACGGGTGCGGGCGTGTCCCCGTCGGCGTACGGCGCATCCGGCACGTCGTACCGGGTCCGGCCGTCCTCGCACTCGACGGGCACGAGCTCGTCGCGCATCGCGGTGAACACCGGCCCGAGCCGGGTGACGCGCGACCAGGTCGTCATGTCCGCGGCGGTGGCCGGCCCGAACGCGCGCAGGTAGCGACGGACCAGCCCGGGCACGTCGATCTCCGTCATCGGCCGGCCGAGGTGGTTCTCGACGGTCTGGTGGACGACGCCGCCCGACTGCTTCCAGAGCCCGCGGGGCGGCAGCTGCACCAGCGGCGCGCGCTCTCGGGCCTTGTGCGCCAGGGCGGCGGCCGGCACGTCGGGGAAGACCTCCGCCAGCCGCTCGCCGAGCCGCTTCAGGGGCAGCGGCCCCTCCGCGAGCAGGCGACGGCAGGCGGCCACCAGCTCGTCGGCGGGCACGTCGCGGGCCGGGCGGCTCATCTGGTTGCTGCTGCTCTGCTGGTCGAGCGCGGGCTGCACCCACGGGCGCAGCGCCAGCGCGTCGTCGGGGGTGAGCACGTGGATGGTGCCGCGCATGGTCAGCAAGCGGACCGCATCGGCCCCCGCGAGCGCGCCCGACAGCTCGTGGGGGTCGAAGCCGTCGAGGCGCGCCGCCAGCGACAGGTACGGCGGCAGGTTGTCCTGCGCCTGGAGCCCGACGAGGTGCTCGACCATGTCCAGGGCGGGCATCGTCGTGCGCTCCAGCAGGTGCTGGCGCAGCAGCAGCGTGCGGTTCAGGTCCCGGAGGCTCAGCACCCCGCCGACCCTAGCCAGCGTCAGCGCTGCGCGGCCGCGAGCGCCTCGCGCATCCCGTCGGCGTCGAGGCGCGGACCGTAGCCGGGGGTGTTCGGCTCGATGCGCCACGACTCGGCCAGCGGGCCGGCGTCGACGACGTCGAACCCGAGCTCGTCGATGAGCTTCGTGACGACGGCCTTGGCGTCGTCGTGGTCGCCGGCGATGGTCAGCGCCCGACGGTCGGCGGTCCCGGCGGCCTGGGCGTGCTCGGTCAGGTGGCCCGACTGGATGTGGTTGAACGCCTTCACGACCTGCGAGGTCGGCAGGTGCTCCTGGAGCAACGACGCGGACGTCGTGGTCCCGTCGTCGATCGCGGCGAACTGGCCGTCGCGCTGCGGGTAGTAGTTGTTGGTGTCGATCACGACCTTGCCGGCGAGCGGCTCGACGGGCACGTCCTCGTAGGCCTTGAACGGCACGGTCACCACGACGAGGTCGCCGCGCTCGGCCGCGCCCTCTGCGGTGTCGGCCTGCGCGTTGGGGCCGAGTCCGGCGACCACGTCGGTCAGCGTCTCCGGTCCGCGCGAGTTGCTGAGCACGACGTCGTACCCGTGGTCCACGGCGAGCCGTGCGACGGCCTGCCCGATGTTGCCTGCTCCGATGAGCCCGATCGTTGTCATGCCGGGCTCAACCCCGGACGGGCCGGGGTTGTTCCGTCAACGGACGGTGACCCGCTTGGTGTCCTCGACCTGGCCGGCGCCCTCGGCGCCCCCGGAGGCGTCCTCGTCGTGCACGACCAGCGTGTAGTCGCCGGGGGGAGCCGTGACCTCGAAGGAGTACGGCGACAGGGTGCAGCACTCCTCGGCGGTGGTGAACCCCTTCGTGACCACGGTGCTGCCCTGCAGCAGCTCCCACTGGACGTTGGCCTCGAACGCCGAAGCGCGGCCGGTGACCGTGAACGGGCTGTCGACAGTCGCGCCGTCGGAGGGGGCGTCGACCTGCACCGGGGAGAGCTTCTCGTCGGACGACCCGGGCACCGGCTGGGCGGTCTCGAGGCCCAGCAGCGTGGCCGTGGGCCGGCCGTCGAGCAGGAAGGTCACCGGGAGCCTCGACCGGAACGCGCTCTGAGCCGATCGGATGACCTGGTCGAGCGACAGCTCGGCGTCGGCGGACGACATCCCGGCCGGCCTCTGGGCCAGGTCGCCGCCGAGGTCCACGGAGAGCACGCCCTCGGAGAGCTGCGCCTTCTGCAGGATCGTGCCGGCCGGCCACAGGGTGCCGTAGTCCGGGTCGTCGGCCTGGCCGGTGACGGCGCGCTCGACGGCCTGCTCGACCTGGGCCTCGCCCACGACGGGGTAGCTCTCCGGGTAGAGCAGGGGCCCGCGCTTCGTCCCGACGACGTAGTAGGCGGTCACGCTCTGGGCCGGCCGGTCGGTGCTCGACGACGTGGGGCCGGAGGGCTGGGTCGCCGCGGCGGGGCCGGGTCCTGCACCCGTCGTACCGGGGGAGGAGGAGAGGGCCACGATCGCGGCGATCGTCGCGGCGGTGGCGAGCACCGCACCGCCCGCGCCCCACACCCACGGCCGGCGGGACCGGGAGGGCGCGGTGGTCCGGGACCGGATCTCCTCGAGCGAGCGGCGCGGCTCCACGTCGGAGACCGCCTCGTCGAGCAGCGCGCGGATCTGGTCGTCGTCGGTGTTCATGACACGTCCTCCATCAGGGAGCGCAGGGCGGCGACGCCGCGCGAGGCATGGCTCTTCACGGCACCCCGGCTGATGCCGAGGGTCGAGGCGATGTCCGCCTCGGAGAGGTCGAGGTAGTAGCGCAGCGCGAGCACCTCGCGCTGCCGGTCGGGCAGGGACCGCATCGCGTCGAGGACGGCCGCGCGCCGCTCGGAGACCACCGCGTCCTCGTCGGCACCGGGCAGGTCCCGCACGACCGGCGGGACGTAGCGCGCCTGCACGCCGCGGTGACGCAGCACCGACCGGGACCGGTTGACCACGGTCTGGCGCAGGTAGGCCAGGCCCTTCTCCGGCTCGCGCAGCGTCCGCCAGGCGCCGTGCATCGCGACGAACGAGTCCTGCACGACCTCCTCGGCCGTCTCCGGGTCGCGGACCAGCAGGACCGACAGCCGCACCAGGCGGCGGTAGTGGCTCGCGTAGAGCTGCTCGACGGCGGCGTCGGCGTCCCACCGCGCTTCGGTCATGACGGTCACGCTAGTTCCACGCGCAGCCTCGTCGCGGGGTTTACACGACCTAGAGTGTCGCCATGGCCGACTGCTTGTTCTGCAAGATCGTCACCGGTGACATCCCCGCCGACGTGGTGCACGAGACCCCGACGACCGTCGCCTTCCGCGACATCGAGCCGCAGGCGCCCACGCACGTGCTGGTCATCCCGCGCCGCCACGAGCCGGACGCCGCGGCCCTCGCCGCCGCCGCGCCCACCGAGCTGGTCGACCTCGTCGAGGCCGCCGCCGCGGTGGCCGACCAGGAGGGCCTCGGCGACGGCTACCGGATGGTGTTCAACACCGGTGCGGCCGCCCACCAGACCGTGTTCCACGCCCACCTGCACGTGCTCGGCGGCCGCTCGATGGGCTGGCCACCCGGATGAGCCGCCTGCGTACGACGGTCGGGGCGATCGCCCTCGTGCTCGCGGCCGCCGGCTGCAGCACGGCCACGCAGAGCACGCCCGCCCCGGACAAGCAGGCACCGTCGCCACCCCCAGCACGGCCGAGGACCACGCCGCCGAGCCGGCGACCGGTCGAGGAACAAGCCGCTGCGCGCCGGCGAGACCCGGGTCAAGGTGTCGATGCCCACGGCGTACACCCCGTCGGCGCCCTACGGCACCGGCACCGACGACTACCGCTGCTTCGTGCTCGACCCGCACCTCGACCCGCGACTCGTTCATCACCGGGCTGAACATCCTGCCGGGGCAGCCGAAGGTCGTGCACCACGTGATCCTGTTCAGCGTGCCGCCGTCGTCGGTGAAGGCGGCCGAGGCCAAGGACGCCGACCGAGGCCGGCGAGGGCTGGACCTGCTTCGGCGGCACCGGCCTGGAGAGCGTCGGCGAGTCCCTCGACGACGCGCCGTGGCTCGGCGCCTGGGCACCCGGCGGCTCCGAGCAGGTGATGGCCAAGGACGTCGGCGTGCCGGTGGCGAAGGGGTCGCGGGTCATCATGCAGGTGCACTACAACCTGCTGGCCGGACCGCGCCCGGACGTCTCCTCCGCGCAGCTGCGGCTGGCGCCGGGCACCGCCGAAGCTGGCCCCGCTCGAGACGATGCTGCTGCCCGCACCCGGTCGAGCTGCCCTGCCGTCCCGGGCACGACCAGTCGCCTGCTGTGCGACCGGACGACCGCCGTGGCCGACGTGCAGCAGCGGTTCGGGTCGGACATCGGGCAGACCGCCAACTACCTGCACCTGCTCTGCGGGCAGGGCCGGGCCGGGCCCGTGCAGACGTGTGACCGCGAGGTGCAGCTCACCCGTCACGATCCGGGCGGCCGCGGGCCACATGCACCTGCTCGGCCGCTCGATCAAGATCGAGGTCGACCCCGGCACCACGAAGGCCAGGACCGTGCTCGACATCCCGGTCTGGGACTTCGACAACCAGGGCGCCAAGCCGGTCCGGCCGATCGCGCTGAAGACCGGGGACACGGTGCGGGTCACCTGCCGGCACGACCAGTCCCTGCGCGACCTGCTGCCGTCGTTCAAGGGCCAGCCGGAGAGGTACGTCGTCTGGGGCGAGGGCACCACCGACGAGATGTGCCTCGGCATCCTGCTGGTGACGCGTCCGGCGCTCAGGTCAGCTGCCACACGACGCCTGGGCGACCAGCCAGGCGGCGATCGCCACGAGCATGACCCAGGCGACGATGCGGTGGGAGAGCTTGCGGGAGTCGAGCGAGGAGGCGACCGCGATCATGCCGGCGTTGTCGCTCCAGCGGTCGATGCCCATCCGCTGCGCGTCCTCGGGGAACGGGTTGCGCGGCCAGGAAGTCCTCGGGCTCGATGAGCTCGACCCCGGCGTCCTCGGGGTGCTCAGGCTCGTCGTACTCCTGCATGCAGGCACTCTAGGCCACGGCACCGGTCCGGCGCGCGCCGCAGGGGAAACGCACTGGCGCGAGGACGGGGAGAGCATCCCGTAAACTGGCCGGACCAGCCCGGACGGGCGCATCCAGCACAGAGCGGGAGGTCGGCCAGAGCGCCGCCCATGACACAGTCTGACTCCGAACCGGGCGCGGGACCGGCCCGCCCACGCGGTCGTGGTGCCGAACAGCATCCCGATGGTGGCCCTGCTCGGGCCCGGCGACGAGCACCTCAAGCTGATCGAGAAGGCCTTCGCCGCCGACGTGCACGTCCGCGGCAACCAGGTCACCCTGCGCGGCGAGCCCGCCGAGGTCGCCCTGGTGGAGCGGCTGCTCGACGAGCTGGTCACGATCATCCGCACCGGTCAGGGCGTCACCGCCGAGACCGTCGAGCGAGCGATCGGCATCCTGCGCACCGAGACCCACGAGCGTCCCGCCGACGTGCTGTCGCTGAACATCCTGAGCAACCGCGGCCGCACCATCCGGCCCAAGACGCTGAACCAGAAGAAGTACGTCGAGTCGATCGACAAGCACACGATCACGTTCGGCATCGGCCCCGCCGGCACCGGCAAGACCTACCTCGCGATGGCCAAGGCCGTGCAGGCGCTGCAGTCCAAGAGCGTCAACCGGATCATCCTGACCCGGCCGGCGGTCGAGGCGGGGGAGCGGCTCGGGTTCCTGCCGGGCACGCTGAGCGAGAAGATCGACCCCTACCTGCGCCCGCTGTACGACGCGCTGCACGACATGCTCGACCCGGAGACCATCCCGAAGCTGCTGGCCGCCAACGTCATCGAGGTCGCGCCGCTGGCCTACATGCGCGGCCGCTCGCTGAACGACTCGTTCATCATCCTCGACGAGGCGCAGAACACCTCGCCCGAGCAGATGAAGATGTTCCTGACCCGGCTCGGCTTCGGCTCCAAGATGGTCGTCACGGGTGACGTCACCCAGGTCGACCTGCCCACCGGCACGCGCAGCGGCCTGCGGATCGTCGAGGAGATCCTCACCGACATCGAGGACGTGGCCTTCAACCGGCTGACCGCCCACGACGTGGTGCGGCACCGCCTGGTCGGCCACATCGTCGCGGCGTACGACGAGTTCGAGGCCCGCTCCGAAGCGGAGGACCCGCGCACCGACGCGCGGCACCGTGACCCCCGCCCCCGACGAACGCAGGCATGATCCACCCATGAGTATCGAGGTCCTCAACGAGTCAGGGACCGAAGTGGACGCCCACGAGCTGTCCCGGCTGTCACGTTTCGTGATGGACCGGATGCGCGTCCACCCCCTGGCCGAGCTCTGCATCAAGGTCGTCGACGAGGCGACCATCGCCGAGCTCAACCAGCAGTGGATGGACAAGGAGGGGCCGACCGACGTGCTGGCCTTCCCGATGGACGAGCTGCGCCCGGGCCTGGTCACCGAGGAGCCCGAGGAGGGCGTGCTCGGCGACCTGGTGCTGTGCCCGGCGGTGGCCGCGCGGCAGGCCAAGGACGCCGGCCACTCGACCCAGGACGAGGTCGACCTGCTGACGGTGCACGGCATCCTGCACCTGCTCGGCTACGACCACGCCGAGCCCGAGGAGCACGCCGAGATGTTCGGCCTCCAGGGCACCCTGCTGACCGAGTGGCAGGACGCGAAGCCATGAGCCTCGTCGACGTCTGGCTGCTGGTCGTCGCGGCGGTCTTCGCGCTCGTCGCCGGCCTGTTCAGCAGCTCCGACGCGGCGCTGTCGTCGTTCTCCAAGGCCCGCGCCGAGGAGATCGCGAGCGAGGGCAAGTCCGGCTCGGCCAAGCTGCTGGTGATCGTCGAGGACCCGCCGCGCTACCTCAACACCGCGCTGTTCCTGCGGATGCTGACCGAGATCGCGGCGATCATCCTGGTGACGGTGGTGATGCTCGACCTCATCGTGACCGACGGCGGCGCGACGTCCGGGCCCGAGACCGACGAGCGGCCGCTGGTGGGCGATGCTCGCCTCGCTGGCGATCATGCTCGTCGTCTCGTTCGTGGTGATCGGCGTCGCCCCGCGCACCCTGGGCCGCCAGCACTCCGAGCGGGTCGCCCTGCTGTCGTCGGGGCCGCTCATCGCGTTCACCAAGGTGCTCGGCCCGCTGCCCCGCCTGCTGATCCTGGTCGGCAACGCGATCACCCCCGGCCGCGGCTTCAGCGAGGGCCCGTTCGCCTCCGAGGCCGAGCTGCGCGAGCTCGTCGACCTCGCGGAGGCCAGCAGCGTCATCGAGTCCGGCGAGCGGCAGATGATCCACTCCGTCTTCGAGCTCGGCGACACCCTGGTGCGCGAGGTGATGGTGCCCCGCACCGACGTGGTGTTCATCGAGAAGAGCAAGACGCTGCGCCAGGCGATGTCGCTGGCCCTGCGCAGCGGCTACTCGCGGATCCCGGTGGTGGGGGAGAACCTCGACGACATCGTCGGGTTCGCCTACCTCAAGGACCTCACCAAGCGGGTCTTCGACCGCCACGAGGCCGAGACCACCGAGCGCGTCGACTCGGTGATGCGGCCGGTGCTCTACGTCCCCGACTCCAAGCCGATCGACGCGCTGCTGCGCGAGATGCAGGCCGAGCGCAAGCACGTGGCCGTCGTCGTCGACGAGTACGGCGGCACCGCCGGCCTGGTCACGATCGAGGACGTCCTGGAGGAGATCGTCGGCGAGATCACCGACGAGTACGACGTCGCCCGCGTCGACGTCGAGCAGCTCGAGGACGGAGCGACCCGGGTCAGCTCCCGCTACCCGGTCGACGACCTCGAGGACATCACCGGCGTCGCCGGTCGAGGACGACGACGTCGACAGCGTCGGCGGGCTGATGGCCAAGCACCTCGGACGCGTCCCGATCACCGGGTCGGTCGTCGAGGTGCACGGCCTGCGCTTCGAGGCCGAGGCCCCCGCCGGACGGCGCAACCGGATCGGCACCGTGCTGGTCACCAAGCTCGAGCCGGTCGTCGAGGGCCCCGCGGAGGAGCCCTACGCTGAGCACCATGCCGGCTGACGACCCCCTGGTGCTCACCGACCCCGAGGACCTCAAGCTCGTCACCCTGGCCCGCACCACCCGGGCCCGCACCCGCGCCGCCGAGGGCGCCTGCGTCCGGGACCAGGACGGCCGCACCTACGCCGGCGCCACGGTCGACCTGCCGACGCTGCGGCTCACGGCGGTGCAGGTCTGCGTGGCGATGGCGGTCACCAGCGGCGCGCGCGGCCTCGAGGCGGTCGTGGTGCTCGGCGACGCGGCCGTGCTCGACGAGGCCGACCTGTCCGTCGTGCGCGACCTCGGCGGGGCCGGGGTCCCCGTCCACCTGGCCGCCGGCGACGGGACCGTGGTCGCCTCCGTGCTGTCCTGACCGGACCCGCTGTCTCACAACCGCAACATTTGTGTAACCTACAAGTGATGAGCACGGTTAGGTTGTCCTCGTGAGACATGTGGTGGGGTGGGCCACGCACGCCGACGCGGTGGCCCGGTTGCGCGCGTCGTACGACGCGATCCCGGCGGGGGCACCCGTCCGGCTGGCCAAGCGCACCTCCAACCTGTTCCGGGCCCGGTCCCGGGTCGACGCGCCCGGCCTCGACGTCGCCGGTCTGGCCGGGGTGATCTCGCTCGACGTGCACCCGGACGGCTCGGCCACGGCCGACGTGCAGGGCATGTGCACCTACGAGGACCTCGTCGACGTCACGCTCGCGCACGGCTTCGTCCCGCTCGTCGTCCCGCAGCTGCGCAGCATCACCCTGGGCGGGGCGGTGACCGGTCTCGGCATCGAGTCCACGTCGTTCCGCAACGGGCTGCCGCACGAGTCGGTGCTGGAGATGGACGTGCTCACCGGCGACGGGAGCGTGGTCACCACCACGCCCGGCGAGGACCTGTTCGACGCGTTCCCCAACTCCTACGGGTCGCTCGGCTACGCCACCCGCATCCGGATCCGCCTCGAGAAGGCGCCGGCGTACGTCGACCTGCGGCACCTGCGCTTCGACGACCTCGACGCGCTCGCCAAGACCCTCGAGGTGATCGTCGAGCAGGGCGAGCACGACGGCGTCCGCGTCGACGGGCTCGACGGCGTGGTGTTCGAGCCGGGGGAGGCCTACCTGACGCTGGCGACCTGGCGGGACGAGCGACCGGCCGGCCGGCGCCGCGACGACGTCGACTACACGGGCATGGACCTCTACTTCCGGTCGCTGCAGCAGCGCGAGACCGACACGTTGACGATGCACGACTACCTGTGGCGCTGGGACACCGACTGGTTCTGGTGCTCCGGCGCGTTCGGGCTGCAGAACCCGCGGATCCGGCGGCTCTGGCCGCGCCGCTGGCGCCGCAGCGACGTCTACAGCCGGATCATCGGCCTGGAGAACCGCTTCGGCGTCGCCGCGCGCATCGACCGCTGGCGCGGCAAGCCGGAGCGCGAGCGGGTCATCCAGGACATCGAGGTGCCGGTCGGCCGCACGGCCGAGTTCGTCCGCTGGTTCGACGAGCACGTCGGCATGCGCCCGGTGTGGCTCTGCCCGCTGCGCGCGACCCGGGCCTGGCCGTCGTACCCGCTCGCACCGGGGGAGACCTACGTCAACGTCGGCTTCTGGGGGACCGTCCCGATCGAGCCCGGCGCGGCCGACGGGGACAAGAACCGCGCCGTCGAGGCGGAGGTCACCCGGCTCGGCGGGCACAAGTCGCTGTATTCCGACGCTTACTACGACCGGGAGACGTTCGACCGGCTCTACGGCGTCGCCAACCAGCTGAGGGTCAAGCAGCAGACCGACCCGGAAACCAGGCTCACGGGCCTCTACGAGAAGGCGGTGAATCGTCGATGACGAGCACTCTGAACCGTCCCGATGCGCAGATCACCATCGGACAGGCGATCACACGGCTGATGCCGGACGGCGTGCCGTTCCGGTTCACCGCGTACGACGGCAGCACGGCCGGCCCGGCCGACTCGCCGATCCACGTGCACCTGCGCAACGAGCGGGGGCTGTCCTACCTGCTCACCGCGCCGGGCGACCTGGGCATGGCGCGCGCCTACGTGTCGGGCGACCTGACCCTCGAGGGCGTGCACCCGGGCGACCCCTACGAGGCGCTCCTGCTGCTGCAGCACGAGGCCGGCATGAAGATCCCGCCGCCCGCCGAGGCGTTCCAGATCGTCCGGGGGCTCGGCTGGAGCTACCTCAAGCCGCCGCCCCCGCCGCCGCAGGAGGCGCTGCCCAAGTGGCGCCGGCTGCTGGAGGGGTTCCGGCACTCCAAGACGCGCGACGCCGGGGCGATCCACCACCACTACGACGTGTCGAACCGGTTCTACGAGATGGTCCTCGGCCCCTCGATGACCTACACCTGCGCGGTCTTCCCCCACGAGGACGCCACCCTCGAGGAGGCGCAGTTCGCGAAGTACGACCTGGTCTGCCGCAAGCTCGGCCTGCAGCCGGGCATGCGCCTGCTCGACATCGGGTCCGGCTGGGGCGGGATGGTCCGGCACGCCGCCCAGCACTACGGCGTCGAGGTCGTCGGCGTCACGCTGTCGCGCGAGCAGGCCGCCTGGGCCCAGGAGGCGATCAAGGCGCGAGGGCCTCGACGACGTCGCGGAGGTGCGCTTCGGCGACTACCGCGACGTCCGCGACACCGGCTTCGACGCGGTCAGCTCGATCGGCCTGACCGAGCACATCGGGATCCGCAACTACCCGTCGTACTTCCGGTTCATGCAGGACAAGCTGGTGCCGGGCGGGCGGCTGCTGAACCACTGCATCACCCGGCCCGACAACTCCACCACCGACACCGGCGCCTTCATCGACCGCTACGTGTTCCCCGACGGCGAGCTGCACCGGGTCGGGCCGGATCATCACCGAGATCCAGAACCTCGGGCTCGAGGTGCGCCACGAGGAGAACCTCCGGGAGCACTACGCGCTGACCCTCAAGGGCTGGTGCGAGAACCTCGAGGCGCAACTGGGACGAGTGCGTGCGCGAGGTGGGCGAGGGCACGGCCAAGGTGTGGGGTCTCTACATGGCCGGGTCGCGGCTGTCGTTCGAGCGCAACGAGATCCAGCTGCACCAGGTCCTGGCCGTGAAGCCCGACTTGGACGGGAATGCCCGATTCCCGCTCCGCCCCACCTGGCTCGGCTGACACCAGAAGGCCAACCCTTTACCGGAGAGGTTCCGCGCACCGGCCGAAAACCACCCGTCTCGCGCGTAACCTTCGAAGGGTCCTCGACGATTACGTCGTCGAGGACTCATCCACACGTGGGAGGGTGCATGAGTCCTGTGTCAGGTGCAGGTCCGGCACGGCGGAGGCAACCCCTCGCCCTCCACCGACGCATCGCCCTGGGCGCCGGCCCGGTGGGACCCCCGTCCACCGGGCCGGCGCACAAGCCCGGGCGTGAGCCCGGACGTGTGCACGGGGGTGGCAGGTGACCGCCCTCCTCGAGCTGACCGACGACCTCGTCGCGGACGCCGTCAACGGAGACGGCGACGCCCTCGGGGCGATCTACACGGTGCTCTCCCCGAAGGTGCTGGGATACCTCAGGGCCCACGGGGCCGAGGACCCGGAAGGACTGACCAACGACGTGTTCGTGCACGTGCTGCGGAGACTGGGAGGACTGGTGGGCGGAGCGAGCGGTCTGCGGACCTTCGTCTTCTCGGTGGCGCACGCCCGCCTCGTCGACGACGTACGACGCCGCGCCCGCCGACCCGCGGAGCACGCCTACGAGCCGGACCTCGACGACCGCCGCGAGCAGTCGGCCGAGCACGCCGCGCTCAGCGCGCCCCACGGCGGGCCGCTCGACGAGATGCTCGGGCGGCTCGGCGAGGACCAGCGCTCGGTGATCACCCTGCGCATCCTCGGTGACCTGACCATCGAGCAGACCGCCGAGATCCTGGGCAAGACCACCGGCGCGGTCAAGCAGCTCCAGCGCCGCGGTCTGCTGACCCTGCGCAGCATGATGGACCGCGGGGAGGTGGCCCTGTGAGCGCCTCGCTGGTCATCACCGAGATGGTCGACGACGCCGCCGAGTTCCTCGACGGCCCCGCCGACGACCTGGTGTCCTTCCTCGACGACGTCGCCCTCCTCGGCGAGGGCACCGCGCCGGCTCCCGGTGACGAGCTCGCCCGGCTGCTGGCCGGCACCCCCGCGGTCCGTCCAGGCGCCCGTGCGCCGCCCGCTCGTCCCCGGTCCCGTCCGCACGCGCCGCCGGGTCGTCTCGCTGGCCGCCGCTGCGGTCGCCGGGCTGAGCATGACGGGCGCCGCCGCGTTCGCCAACGAGCTCCCGACGCCGGTGCAGCGGGCCGTGGCGCACTTCTCCGAGGCCTACCTGCCGTTCGCGTTCCCGCGCCCCGTCGGTGACCCTCCGGCCGTCGACGCTCCCGGCCACGGCACCTCCACCACGCCCGGCACGCACACCGGCGACGGCGGGGACGCCGGTCCCGCGCACCAGCCCGCCCGCGGGCACTGGTCGGGGACGAAGTCCTCCGGCACCGGCACGCGGCCACGCCACCCCGCAGCCGGGGCCGGACCGACCGCGGCGCCACGCCCCGCAGCGCCTCCGACGGCAGCACCGCACCGGCCGCCGCCCCGGACGGCTCGGGCAACGGCGACCAGCACCCGAGCGCCCCGTCGCGGAAGCCCGCTTCGGGGGCGGCACCCGGCGCCGGCCCCGAGAAGGGGGCGGAGCCCGACACCGGCGCCACGACCGGCCAGGGGCACGCCTTCGCCGGCACGGGCGACGCGGGCAAGGGCGTTCCCGACACGTCGGGGAAGCCCAGCGACACCCCGCCCACCGGCAAGGACACCGGCAAGGACACCGGCAAGGGGCACCGGCAAGGGCACCGACAAGCAGCCCGCCCAGGACGCCGGCCCGGTCGCGTCCCCGGACGCCGGCACCAGCCGCGACGCATCAGCCGGCCAGACGAACGCCAACCCGAACGCCAACCCCAACGCGAGCAAGGACCCGGGCCAGGGCCAGGCCAAGGGACAGGACAAGACCAAGCCCACCAAGGACTCCGGCGGCCCGCCCGCGAGCCAGAGCCCGACGGACGGTGCGAGCCCCGCCGACGGGTAGTGACACAATCCGCACGTGCCCGAGTTCCGCAGCGGTTTCGCGTCCTTCGTCGGTCGGCCCAACGCCGGCAAGTCGACCCTGACCAACGCGCTGGTGGGGTCCAAGGTGGTCATCACCTCCTCCCGTCCGCAGACCACCCGCACGGTCGTGCGCGGCATCGTGCACCGGCCCGACGCCCAGCTGATCCTCGTCGACACCCCCGGCCTGCACCGGCCCCGCACGCTGCTCGGCGAGCGGCTCAACGACCTGGTGACGCACGACGTGGGCCGAGGTCGACGTGGTCGCGGTCTGCTTCCCGGCCAACGAGAAGATCGGCCCCGGAGACCGGTTCATCGTCAAGGAGCTCGGCAAGGTCCGGCGTACGACGAAGTTCGCGATCGTCACCAAGACCGACCTCGTCGGGCCGGAGCAGCTCGGCGCGCACCTGCTCGACGTGGCCGCGCTCGGCGTCGAGACCGACACGGTGTGGGAGGAGATCGTCCCGGTCTCCGCGCAGTCCGGCGACCAGGTCAAGCTGCTCGAGGAGCTGCTGGTCGCCCAGCTGCCGGAGGGGCCGGAGCTCTACCCCGAGGGCGAGCTCAGCGACTCACCCGAGGAGGCGATCGTCGCCGAGCTGATCCGCGAGGCCGCGCTGGAGGGCGTCCGCGACGAGCTGCCGCACTCGATCGCGGTGCTGGTGGAGGAGATGGGGCTGCGCGAGGACCGTCCCGCGGACCGGCCGCTGCTGGACATCCACGCCAACCTCTACGTCGAGCGGTCGTCGCAGAAGGGCATCATCATCGGCCACCAGGGCTCGCGGCTGAAGGCCGTCGGCACGGAGGCGCGCAAGCAGATCGAGGCGCTGCTCGGCACCCCGGTCTACCTCGACCTGCACGTCAAGATCGCCAAGGACTGGCAGCGCGACCCCAAGCAGCTGCGCAAGCTCGGCTTCTGACCGGCTCAGCCCGGGATCCAGCAGTAGCCGAAGCGCTGGCCGCGGTCCCACTGCGCCTTGCGTCGGCCACTCCCAGCCGTACTTGAACTTCAGGGTGTTGCTCGGCCCGCGGACTGGGCCAGGTCCTTGCAGCCCGCGTCGCCGGCCTTGCGGACCCGGCTGGTGCCGGGGTAGGCTCCGGCCGCCCGAGATGCCGATCGTGTCGATCGCCTTCCACGAGTGCCCGCGCGAGCAGATCACCCGCTGGAAGCCCTGCTCGCCGGGGGCGGCGGTGCCGCACAGGCCGTAGTCGGCCAGCGCACCGGACCGCCCGAGGACCCCGCGGAGCCGCCGGGTGCGCGGGCAGCGGCGCGAGCTGGTCCTGGCCGGCGAACGCGATGAGGTCGCAGCGGAACCAGTCGGCGCCGGCGTCGGACTGGTCGAGGGTGGGGCTGTACCAGACCACGTTGAACCGGCTCAGCTCGCGCGCGGTCGCCGACCCCCCGACGTACTCCGCGAGCTTGCGGGGGCACGTGCTGGACAGCTGCCGCTGCACGGTGGCCGAGTCGACGGCGACCGCGTGCCCGTCGACGACGGTGTCGAGCGTGCCGACGTAGATCGTCTGGGCGGTGTGCCGGCTGCTGCAGGAGACCGGGGCCGAGGCGTTGGTGGGCTTGGTGAGCTGGGTCGTCGACAGCCGGTAGCAGGCGGAGCGCTCCGGT
Source organism: uncultured Actinomycetota bacterium (assembly GCA_963778095.1). Classification (GTDB taxonomy): domain Bacteria; phylum Actinomycetota; class Actinomycetes; order Propionibacteriales; family Nocardioidaceae; genus Nocardioides_B. The sequence continues at coordinate 76,416 of CAVZTB010000003.1, forward strand.
GCGGGCGGTACGACGGCCGGGGTCGTCGCGTCGCCGAGGGCGAGGGCGACGCGGATGCCGACGGCGAGGAGGACGCGGACGGCTCCGGGTCGGCCGCGGGCGTGCCGGTGCACCCGGCGAGCAGCAGGACCGTCGCCAGGGCGCCCAGGATCGCGCGTCCGGTCACTGGTCGGTCTTGGCCCAGCAGATCGAGCGGCGGTTGCCGGCCTTCCACTCGGCCTCGTGGAACCAGGTGAAGCCGTAGTCGTAGTCGATGGGGTAGTTCAGCCAGGCGGCCACCGACCGCGAGCAGAAGTCCCGGGTGCGGACCTCGACGAGCCGGTCGCCGGGGTAGTCGTCGGTCTCCTTGCCCACGCTGATCGTGGTGACCGCCCGCCAGGTGTGCTTCGTGGAGCAGGGGATCTTCACCGACCCGCTGACGCTGGGGCCGTCGACGCAGACCAGCCAGCGGTCGTCGGGCTTGCCGAGCAGCAGGCCCTTGGCGGTCTTGGGCAGCGTGACGAAGGTCTTGGACTGCTCGCCGCCGCCGACCACGTCGCAGCGGAACCAGTGCGCGCCCCGCGGCCCAGGCGTCCTTGCTGGGGCGGAACCAGGCCCAGGTCATCGTCGAGCGCAGCACCAGGCTCTCGTCGCCGCCGAGGAACCTCCGGAAGCCGCTCTGGCACCGGTCGTAGACGTAGGCGCCGAGGGCCCGGTCGTCCGGGTCGTCCTTCGCGAGGTCGGCCGGGAACGTGCCGACCGAGTAGGTCTCGGCGGTGTGCTTCGCGGTGCAGGCGACCGGCGCGGTGGCGTTGCTGGCCTGGGCGATGTCGTCGGGGACCAGGGCCCGGCAGGCGCCGAGCTTCGGGTGCGGCCGTGCTCCCCTTGCCGCCGCCGTCGGCCGCCTGGCCCTGGGTGCACCCGCTCAGGGCGAGCAGGAGCACGACGATGCAGGCGGTGCGGAGCACGGAGGACGACCTCACGATCGGGTGGACGGACGGTGCAGCGATGGTAACCGCCGGGCGGGCGCTCCCGACGGGCCCTCAGAGGTCCGCGCGGAACCCCTGGTGGGTGGCCACCTCGGTGCACCCCAGCCGCTCGTTGATCGCGATCATGTGGTGGTTGCTCGCGTCGTTCCAGGTGTCGATGGTGGCCAGCTCCGGGCGCAGGTCGGTGACCCACGCGAGCATGGTCGCCTTCATCAGCAGGCCGAGGCGGTGCCCGCGGTGGGCGCGGACGACGGCGGTGTCCTCCTGGAACGCCGACGACGGCGAGAACTCGTTGAACGCCAGCAGCGAGTGGCCGGCCGGCTCGCCGGTGCCGCGGTGCCGGGCCACGACGCGGTAGAGCGTCTGCCGGCGTCCGGCCATCGCGCCCTCGTAGGCGGCGAGCCGCTCGGCGTCCCACGCGGGTCGGCTCGTCGTCGGGGTCGGTGGACGGGGCGTCGTTGATCGCGGTGTGCAGGGCCACGATCGCGTCCACCTGGTCGGCCGGGGTGCTGCCCACCTGGCGGGTGATCTCGTAGTCGCCGGCGTGGGCCAGGCCCTCGTCGTACAACCGGTCCCAGGTGCTCGCGGGCGTGGCGTGCACGTCGATGCGGCGGATCACGCCGGTGCCGGTGCGGGTCAGGCCCCAGCCGTCGAGGACCGCGACGCCGGAGGTGCCGAGCCACGCGCCGGTGCTGATCCGGCTGCGCCCCTGCTCGCGGGCGAAGTCGACCGACCGCTGCCACAGGTCGCGGCCGACGCCCTGGCCCCGCGCGTCGGGGTGCACGCGTCCGCGCACGCCGGCCAGGTCGGTGTTGTCCCGCCAGGGCAGCTCGACGGCGACCTCGCCCACGACCCGGTCACCGTCGAACGCGACGAACATCGCGTCCACCGGCCGCGAGTCGAAGCCGAGCCGGCGGGAGGTGAGCACGTCGGGGCCGGTCTTCGGCGGGAAGTCCAGCCCGTCGCCGGCCTCGCTCGCGGTGACCACGCCGGCCAGGGCGTCGGCGGTGTCCAGGTCCAGGTCGAGCGGGTCGACGCGTTCGATGCTGCATCGGGCTATTCAACGGCACCGCGGGCCGACGCCGGTTCACGAGGTAGACCCCGAGGATGACCAGCGCGGCGCCGACCAGCAGCGACGGGCCGAGCGACTCGTGCAGGAACACCGCGCCGATGACCAGCGAGACCAGCGGCACGAAGAAGATGTACGACGCGGCGCGGCCGGCGTCGCCCGAGGACACCAGCCCGAACCAGAGCGACCACGAGAGGGCGGTGCCGACCAGGGCGGCGTAGAGCGAACGCCGACGACGAACTCGCCGGACCAGTCGATCGAGGTGCCCTCGACGGCGGCGCCCCCGCGCGGTGAGGACGATCCCGCCCACCAGGAACGGGATCGCGACCGACCACAGGGCGTCCACGCGTCCGTCGTACCTCTTGAAGGCGATGGTGCCGAGCGCCCAGACGAGCGCACCCACCACGGCGTACGCCACGCCGAGCAGCGACGCGTGCCCGCTGAACGCGCCCCAGCTGACCACCACGATGCCCGTGAAGCCGAGCAGCAGCCCGGCGATCTTCGAGCCGGTCAGGGACTCGCCGAGCAGCGGGTGCCGCCAGCACGCCGACGAGCACCGGCTGCAGGTAGATCAGCACCGCCGCGAGCCCGGACGGCAGCTCCAGGATCGCCAGCGTCTGCAGGGTGAAGAACAGCACCACGTTGAGCAGCGTGAGGACGGCGTACGCCGGCCAGGTGTGCCGCAGCGACGGGCGGCCGGACCGGCTCGCCGCCAGCACCACCATCACCGCGCCGCCGAGGAGCGACCGCAGCCCGCCGAACAGGACCGGCGGGTGCGCTGTCGAGCCCGATCTTCACCGCGGCGAACGTCGAGCCCCAGGCGAGGACCAGGAGCACGACGGCGGCGACCTGCCGGTCGAGCCCCGAGTGGTCATGTCCGCCATCGTCTCAGCCCTGCTCCTAGGCTCGCGGGGTGGCCAACGTCTACGAGATCCGCACCGACCGCCTGCTGATGCGCCGCTGGCGGCGGCAGGACCGGGCAGCCGTTCGCGGCGCTGAACGCCGACCCCGAGGTGATGCGGCACTTCCCGGCGCCTGCTGGACCGGGTGCAGAGCGACACGGCGGTGACCGCTACCTGACCCACTTCGAGGACACCGGGTTCGGCCTCTGGGCGCTCGAGCGGCACGGACGACGGGGCGTTCCTCGGGTTCACGGGCCTGAACCCGATGCCCGAGGGCGTGCCGGGGGAGGGCGACCTCGAGATCGGCTGGCGGCTCGCCCGGCACGCGTGGCACCAGGGCTACGCGACCGAGGCCGCGCGGGCCGCCGTCGACGCCGCGTTCGGACCGCTCCGGCTGCCCCGGCTGTGGTCGATGACGGCCGTCACCAACACGCCCGTCCCAGGCGGTCATGCGGCGGATCGGGATGCGCGAGCACGGTCACTTCGACCACCCCCGCATCCCGCGCGGCCACGTGCTGCGGCCGCACGTCGTCTACCGGCTGGACGCGCCGGTCAGCTCCCCTGCGCCGTGAGGGCCACGTGCTGCCAGTCGTTCCAGGTCTTGAGGCGGGACTCGTAGTCCGCGGTCGCGATGGCGAGCGGGGCCTCGCCGAAGAACACGCGCAGCGGCGGCTCCTCGGCGTCGACGACCTGCAGGATCGCGGCGGCGCTGGCGGTCGGGTCGCCGGGGGCGGCGCTGCGTGAGGCGCGCCACGGCCTGGGCCTTGGCGCGCATCTCGTCGTACGCCGCGAGCTGCTCGGAGTGCTTGGCCGAGGGACCGCTCCAGTCGGTCGAGAAGCCACCGGGCTCGACGAGCGTGACCTTGATGCCGAAGTCGGCGACCTCCTGGGCCAGCGACTGGCTGAACCCCTCCAGCGCCCACTTGGACGCGTGGTACATGCCCGACGATCGGGAACGCGGAGATGCCGCCGATCGAGGACACCTGGACGATGTGGCCGCTGCCCTGCTCGCGCAGGTAGCGGGAGCGCCGCCTGGGTCACCCAGAGGGCGCCGAACAGGTTGGTCTCCATCTGGTCGCGGGCGTCGGCCTCGCTGAGCTCCTCGACCATGCCGAAGTGCCCGTAGCCGGCGTTGTTGACCACGACGTCCAGCCGGCCGAAGTGGTCGTGCGCCTGCTTGACCGCGGCGAAGTCGGCCGCCCGGTCGGTGACGTCGAGCGCGATCGGGAGCAGCGCGTCGCCGTACTTCTGCGACGAGGTCGTCGAGGCTGTCGGTGTTGCGGGCGGTCGCGGCGACCCGGTCGCCCCGCTCCAGGGCGGCGATGGTCCACTCGCGGCCGAAGCCGCGGGACGTGCCGGTGATGAACCAGGTCTTGGCGGTGCTCACGAGATGTTCTCCTCGGGTCGTCGGGTGCGTCCCCCACCCAGGCCCAAGGCGTCCTCGGGCTGGACTATTCCGCCGAGACGGTCACGGACGCGGGGTTATGGTGGAGCGGTCATGACGCGCCGCAGCCTCCTCCTTCGCTGCCGCAGCGAGGTTCACTGACCCGGACCTCCTCGCTGCGGGGTTCGGTGTTGCGCCGGGACAGGCCACCTCCCACAGACAGCGAGAGATCTCCATGACGCTCCACCGCGACACCCACGAGCAGAAGCCCAGCCGGATGCCGTTCCACCGGTACGCCGCGTTCCCGCCGATCGACCTGCCGGACCGGACCTGGCCGAACGCGACGATCACGCAGGCGCCCCGCTGGCTGTCCACCGACCTCCGCGACGGCAACCAGGCCCTGATCGACCCGATGTCGCCGACCCGCAAGATGGCGATGTTCGACCTGCTGGTGCGGATGGGCTACAAGGAGATCGAGGTCGGCTTCCCGTCGGCCAGCGAGACCGACTTCAACTTCGTCCGGCAGCTCGTCGAGGGCGACCGGGTCCCCGAGGACGTGACGATCTCGGTGCTGACCCAGGCCCGTGAGGACCTCATCGAGCGCAGCGTGCAGTCGCTGGTCGGCATCCCGCGCGCCAACATCCACCTGTACAACGCGCTCGCGCCGCTGTTCCGCCGCGTCGTGTTCCACGCCGGCAAGGACGAGATCCGCTCGATCGCCGTACGCGGGACCGAGATGGTGATGAAGTTCGCCGAGTCCTACCTCGACAAGACCGTGATCGGCTACGAGTACTCCCCGGAGATCTTCACCGGCACCGAGCTGCCGTTCTCGGTCGACGTGTGCGAGGCCGTCTCCGACGTGTGGCAGCCCGAGGACGGCCGCGAGATCATCCTCAACCTGCCGGCGACCGTCGAGATGGCCACGCCGAACGTCTACGCCGACCAGATCGAGTGGTTCTCCCGCCAGCTGACCCGGCGCGAGAGCACCACGATCTCGCTGCACCCGCACAACGACCGGGGTACGGCGGTCGCGGCCACCGAGCTCGCGATGATGGCCGGCGCCGACCGCGTCGAGGGCTGCCTGTTCGGGCACGGCGAGCGCACCGGCAACGTCGACCTGGTCACGCTGGCGATGAACCTGTTCAGCCAGGGCATCGACCCGCAGGTGGACGTCTCCGACATCGACGAGATCCGTCGCACGGTGGAGTACTGCACCCAGCTGCCGGTCCACCCGCGCCACCCCTACGCGGGCGACCTGGTCTACACGGCGTTCAGCGGCTCGCACCAGGACGCCATCAAGAAGGGCCTCGAGGCGCTCGAGCAGGTCGCCACCGAGGCCGGCCGCCCGGTCAGCGAGATGCCGTGGGAGGCGCCGTACCTGCCGATCGACCCGCACGACGTGGGCCGCACCTACGAGGCGGTCATCCGGGTCAACAGCCAGTCCGGCAAGGGCGGCGTGGCCTACATCCTCAAGTCCGAGCACAAGCTGGACCTGCCGCGGCGGCTGCAGATCGAGTTCAGCCGGTCCGTGCAGCGGCACACCGACGACGAGGGCGGCGAGATGTCGCCGACCGACATCTGGTCGGCGTTCCGCGCGGAGTACCTCGACCGCGAGACGCCGCTGAAGCTGAACTCCGTGCACACGTCGTCGGCGGCGGGCGAGAAGGACGCCCTCGACGTCAACGTGTACGTCGACGGCGAGCTGCGCTCGCTGAGCGGCACCGGCAACGGCCCGATCGCGGCGTTCGTCAACGCCATCGGCGAGCTGGCCGACGACGAGGTGTCCAAGGGCAGCGTGCTGTTCGAGAACCGCAACGACATCCGGGTGCTCGACTACCACGAGCACGCGCTGTCCTCCGGTGGCGACGCCCTCGCCGCGGCGTACGTCGAGTGCGCCGTCGGCGACCAGATCCTCTGGGGTGTCGGCGTCGACGCGAACATCGTCACCGCCTCCCTCAAGGCCGTCATCTCCGCCGTCAACCGCGCCTGACCCTGGGCCAGCCGGGCCCGATCTGGCCGATCCGGGCCGACCCGTCACTCGTGCAGGCCTTTTCGCGGCGTGTCGTCGCACGAGTGACGGGTCGGCGCGCCCGCCGGCCGCCGGAGCCGGTCTGGACCAGTGCGTGTGACCTGTGACACGGGGGCATCTTCCTCGTTGAAGCACACGTGCGGCGGGGGGTCGTCGCGCGACGGGTGGAGGGAACGTTCTCGTGTTCGACATGTCATTCGGAAGGATCCTGCTGGCGGGGGTGGCCGCAGCCGCGCTCGTCGTGCTCGTCCCGGGGGCGGCGTCCGCCGACCTGGGCAACGTCGTCGGGTCGACGGTCGGCCCGGTCACACCGCCGCCGCTGCCGGTGGCCACGACTCCACCGCCGGTGGTGACGACCACGGTGAAGCCGGTCGTGACCACGGTGGTGACGCCGGTGACCAAACCGGTCGCCCCGGTGGTGAAGCCGGTCGTGAAGCCGGTCGTCGACCAGGTCGTCGCGCCGGTGGTGAAGCCGGTCGCGCAGACGGTCGTGAAGCCGGTGGTGAAGGCGGCCGCACCGGTGGTGCAGCCGGTCGTGAAGGCGGTGACGGCTCCGGTCGCGTCGGCGACCCGGCCGGTCTCCTCGTCCGTCCGCAGCACGGCGGCATCGAGCACGGGCGCCGCCGGCGCGGCACGGCGAGCGCGTCCGGGAGCCGTGCCGGGACGGCGGCAGGCGCCGACGCGGGGGTGGCCCGACCGGCGCCTCGTCGGCGGGTGTCGCCGCGGCACGGCGGTCCTCGGACGCTTCCGCTGCGGCCGGGCTCGCCTCGCGCAGCACCGCGACCGCGGCGGCGGCCGGCGTCCTCGGCTCCGCGCGGTCGAGCGCCGAGGTCGACACCGCGCAGGCCGGTCGGTCGCACCGTGGTGCCGGGCAGGAGCTGCGCAGCCTCGCCGGCGCGCTCGTCGGTGCCGCCGCGCAGGCGGTGCCGTCCGCGGGCACACCTCTGGGTGACGACCTGCAGCTCGCGACGGGGTGCCTGACCACCAGCCTCGACCTCGACGTCCTGCGCCGGTGCACGCTCGCGGAGCAGCTCGGCGGCACCGGCGGCTTCCTGGTGGGGCTGCTGCCGCGGGGGTCGCGCCGGGGCGGCTGAGCCGTCATCTCTGCAACGACACGCCGCGAAAAACCCACCATGCCTGACGGGTCGGCGTCAGGAGGGTCCAGCGGCGGTGCCGGTGCGGCCGCGCGGGGTCGCGGATCAGCTCGAGCCGCGGCTTCGGGCCCGTCGGATCGTCCGGTCTGCGGCTTGCGGCGCCCGGCGCGCCACGGCAGTCGGCCACCGCACGCCGGGTCCGTCGTAGTCCTGCTCGACGGCGGCGTGGAGGGTCCAGCTCGGGTCGTAGAGGTGGGCCCGGCCGAGCGCGCAGAGGTCGGCGCGGCCGGAGAGCACGATCGTGTTGACGTCGTCGGACGAGGAGATCACGCCGACAGCGATGGTCGGGATGTGCGAGGCTGTTGCGGATCGCGTCGGCGAACGGCGTCTGGTAGGACCGCCCGAACGCCGGCCGCTCGTCGGGCGTGACCTGGCCGGTGGAGACGTCGATGGCGGCCGCGCCGGCCTCGTCGAAGGCCCGCGCCACGTCGAGCGTGTCCTCGAGGGTCTGGCCACCCTCGACCCAGTCGGTCGCGGAGATGCGGACCGTCATCGGCCGGTCGGCGGGCCACACCTCGCGCACCGCGGCGAACACCTCGAGCGGGAACCGGAGCCGGCCGGTGCACGTCGCCGCCGTACTCGTCGGTGCGGCGGTTGGTCACCGGGGACAGGAAGCCGACAGCAGGTAGCCGTGCGCGCAGTGCAGCTCCAGCAGGTCGAACCCGGCCTCGGCGCCGCGGCGCGCGGCGGCGACGAAGTCGGCCGACCCGGCGTCCAGGTCGGCGCGGTCAGCTCACGACGGCATCTGGTTGACGCCCTCGCGGTAGGGCGACCGGGGAGGCCGCGACGACCGGCCAGTTGCCCTCGGCGAGCGGTTCGTCCATGCCCTCCCACATCAGCTTCGTCGAGCCCTTGCGTCCGGAGTGGCCGAGCTGGACGCCGATCCTTCGCGCCGAGGGGGCGTGCACGAAGTCGCAGATCCGCCGCCAGGCGTCGCGCCTGCTCGTCGGTCCACAGATCCTGCGCAGCCGGGGGTGATCCGGCCCGTCGGGCGAGACGCAGACCATCTCGGTCATCACCAGGCCGGCACCGCCGAGCGCCTTGCCGCCGAGGTGGACGAGGTGGAAGTCGCCCGGCATGCCGTCGGTCGCGACGTACATGTCCATCGGCGAGACGACGACCCGGTTGGGCAGGTCGAGCTGCGCCGAGCCGGAACGGCTGGAACATCGGCGGGCACGGTCCCGGACCGTGCCCGGCTCCGCTGCGTCCGGCGAACCAGGCGTCGACGCCGGGCGACGAACTCCGGGTCGCGCAGCCGCAGGTTGTCGTAGGTGATCCGGCGGCTGCGGGTGAGGATGTTGAACGCGAACTGCAGCGGGTCCTGGTCGATGTACTGGCCGAGGTTCTCGAACCACTCGAGGCTCGCCTGCGCCGCGCGCTGGGTGGAGAGCGACGACCGGCCTTGCGCTCTTTCTCGTACGCCTCGAGCGCGGCGTCCAGCGTCGGGCTACTCGTGCAGGCAGGCGGCCAGCGACAGCGCGTCCTCCATGGCCAGCTTGGTGCCGGAGCCGATGGAGAAGTGCGCGGTGTGCGCGGCGTCGCCGAGCAGCACGACGTTGCCGTGGCGCCAGCGCTCGTTGCGGACGGTGGTGAAGCTGACCCAGCGGGAGTTGTTGGCCGAGCACCTCGTGTCCGTCGAGCACGTCGGCGAAGAGCTCGCGGACCTGCGGCGATCCGAGGCCTCGTCGGACTCGCCCGGCGCGAGTCGTCGCGGCGGGAGCGCGTCGAAGCCCGCCGCTCGCCAGACGTCGTCGTTCATCTCGACGATGAAGGTGCTGCCGTGGGCGTCGAACGGGTAGCCGTGCATCTGCATGACGCCGTGCGGGGTCTCGCGGATGTCGAAGGTGAACGCGTCGAAGACCTTGTCGGTGCCGAGCCACATGTACCGGCAGTCGCGCACGTCGAGCGTGGGCCGGAACGGGTCGGCGTACGTGGTGCGCACGCGCGAGTTGAGCGCCGTCCGCCGCGACGACGAGGTCGTAGTCGGCGGGACAGCTCGCGCGACGTCCGGGGCGGCCGTGCGGAACCGGACGTCGACGCCGAGGTCCGCGCACCGTCGCTGCAGGATCTGCGAGCAGTCGCTTGCGGCCCATCGCCGCGAAGCCGTGCCCGCCGCTGGTGACGCACCTCGCCCTGGAAGTGCACGTCGATGTCGTCCCAGCGCGCGAACTCCGCGCTCCATCGGGGCGTGGATGACCGGGTCGGCGTGCGCGATGCCGCCGAGCGTCTCGTCGGAGAACACGACGCCGAAGCCGAACGTGTCGTCGGCGGCGTTGCGCTCCCACACGGTGATCTCGTGCGTCCGGTGCCGAGCTGCTTGGCGAGCGCGGCGAAGTACAGCCCGCCCGGCCCGCCACCGATGACTGCGATCCGCATGGGCTCCTCGAGCGCTGTGAGTGGGAGCGAGCCGAAATGGGGGCCGATGTCCTCCACAACAGCGCCTGGACCACGCGTCCGAGTATATTGCTTTCTTGACGGACGTTGTCAAGGCGATATATGGTCGATCGCATGACGCAGTACGCGCTGAGCGACGGCCGAGCAGAGTACGTGACCACGTCCGGCGCGTCGCGCAGGGGCTCGACCCGCGCCCGGCGGGCACGAGGGCCGGGTCAACCGGCCGCTGCTGCGCGAGTGGGCGGGCACGGGCTGCTGCGCGACCTGTTCGGAGGCGACCCGCCGACCGGACGCCGGGCAGCGCCGCCGCCGCGATGCGGCTGTGCCTGCTCCGCGAGACCATCGCCGGCGTTCCGCCCGAGGCCGAGACCGCGCTCGCGCTGCAGGGCCTCGGCAGCTACCCGATCCTGCAGTCCGGCTCGCCCGAGACGGTCGAGCGGTGGATCCCCGGTGTCGTGGCCGGCGACCTGGTCGCGGCGTTCGCACTGACCGAGCCCGAGGCCGGCTCCGACGCAGCGGCCCTGTCCCTGCGCGGCCGAAGCCGACGGCGACGGGTGGCGGCTGACCGGCGAGAAGATGTGGATCTCCAACGCCCCCGAGGCCGACGTCTACACGGTCTTCGCCCGCACCACCGCGGACGCCGGCGCCGCGGCGTCACCGCCTTCGCGGTGGCAGGCGACGCGGAGGGACTCAGCGGCGAGCACCTGGACCTGCTCTCACCGCACCCGATCGGCCGCCTCGTCTTCGACGGCGTGCGCGTCACGCCGGACGACGTGCTCGGCGAGGTCGACGCGGGTTTCCGGGTGGCGATGCGCACGCTCGACCTGTTCCGTCCCAGCGTCGGCGCCTTCGCCGTCGGCATGGCCCAGGCCGCGATCGACGCGACGCTCGACCACGTCGACCCGGCGAGGTGCACGGCGGCCCGCTCGCCGAGCAGCAGTCCGTGGCGCACACCCTCGGCGAACCTGGCGACGCGCGTCGAGGCCGCTCGCCTGCTGGTCCGCGGCCGCGGCCGCCTACGACGGGGCGCCGACCGCGGCAAGATCACGAGGTCTGCCGCCATGGCCAAGCTGTTCGCCACCGAGGCGGCCCAGACGATCGTCGACCAGTGCGTGCAGCTGCACGGCGCCCGCGCCCTGGAGCGCGGCCATCTGCTCGAGCACCTCTACCGTGACGTCCGCGCCCCACGGATCTACGAGGGCGCCTCCGAGGTGCAGCGCTCGATCATCGCCCGCGAGCTGTTCAGGAGGATCACCGGAGGGACCGTGACCCGCTTTCGGCTCCGCACCGCTGACCACGACTGGGAGCACTTCGACTTCGCGGTCGCGGACGGCGTCGCCACCGTCACGCTGAACCGGCCGGAGAAGCTCAACCCACTCACCTTCGAGTCGTACGCCGACCTGCGCGACCTGCTCGCCGAGCTTCCGCACCACGCGGAGTGTCGGTGCTCGTGATCCAGGGCGAGGGCAAGGGGTTCTGCGGCGGCGGAGACGTCAACGAGATCATCGGCGAGCTGCTGAAGATGAAGGCCGGCGAACTGATGTGGTTCACCAAGATGACCGGCGACGTCATCCGCGCGATGCGCGAGTGCCCGATCCCGATCATCGTCAAGATCCAGGGCATCGCCGCCGGCGCCGGCTCCGTGATCGCGCTCGCGGCCGACTTCCGGGTCGTGGCCCGCTCGGGCCGCTTCGCGTTCCTGTTCACCAAGGTCGGGCTCTCCGGTGGCGACATGGGCGCGGCGTACCTCCTGCCGCGCGTGGTCGGCGCCGGCCGCGCCACCTCGCTGCTCATGCTCGGCGACACGATCGACGCCGAGACCGCGGACCGCTACGGCCTGGTGTCGCAGCTGGTCGCCGACGAGGAGCTCGACGACGCCGTACGCCGCTGGCCAGACGGATCGCGACGGGCCGACGCTGGCGTACTCCCAGACCAAGTCGCTGCTGACCCGGGAGCTGGACATGTCGCTGTCGGCCGCGTCGAGCTCGACGCGATGACCCAGGCGCTGCTGATGACCACCGACGACCATGCGGAGTTCCATGCGGCGTTCAACGACGGACGACCGCCGCGCTGGAAGGGACGCTGACGCCCATGCCGATCGACCCGCACGACTTCCTCGACGTCGACTCGCTGCTGAGCACCGAGGACCGCGACATCCGCGACACCGTCCGCGCCTTCGCGGACGCGGAGCTCGCGCCGCACGTCGCCGACTGGTACGACCAGGGCACGCTGCCCGACGACCTCGGCCCCAAGCTCGGCGAGCTCGGGCTGCTCGGCATGCACCTCAAGGCTACGGCTGCGCCGGCATGACCGCCACGGCGTACGGCGTCGCCTGCCGTGAGCTCGAGGCCGTCGACTCCGGCCTGCGCAGCTTCGTGTCCGTGCAGGGCTCGCTGGCGATGTATGCCTTCATCCCGCTGGGGAGCGACGTGCAGAAGGAGGAGCGGCGGCCCCGATGGCGACGGGCGAGGCCCTCGGCTCGCTTCGGGCTGACCGAGGCGGACGGCGGCAGCCATCCGCCTCGATGCGCACGTGGGCGAAGAAGGACATGCGGTCACTGGGTTCAACGGGCAGCAAGATGTGGATCACCAACGGCAAGCTGGCGCAGTCGCGGTGGTCTGGGCGCAGAGCGGCCGAAGGACTCCGCGGTTTCGTCGTCCCGACGGACAGCAAGGGCTTCGCCGCCCGGAGATGGAGGGGAAGCTGTCGCTCCGTGCTCGGTAACGCCGAGCTCTCCTTCGACGACCTCACTTGCCCAGGACGCGGTTTCCCGGAGGTCCGCGGTCTAAGGGTCCGCTGTCCTGCCTGACCGAGGCCCGCTACGGCATCCTCTGGGGCGCGGTCGGCGCGGCCCTGCGTGCGACGAGGAGGCCTGGCCGACTCGAGCGCTCGCAGTTCGGCAAGCCCCTCGCCTCCTTCAGCTGTCGCAGAAGAAGCTGGCCTGATGGTGATCGCGGTCAACAACGCGTCGCTGGCCGCACTCCGGATCGGCCGGGTGGAGGACGCGGGCACGCTGCACCCCTCGCACGTCACATCGGCAAGCGATCAACGTCCACGTCGCCGTCGAGATCGCGCGGACGGCGTGACACGCTCGGCGGCGGGGATGATGTCGACGACACGCGACGCGTCACATGTGCATCCTCGAGCGGCGATGACCTATGAGGGCACCGACGACATTCACATGTTGAGCATAGGTACCGCGATCACGGGCATCCGGGCGTTCCGGTGACCCTGGTCTGCCGTCGCACGGGCGGCAAGGACCGCCGTCCACGCGCTGTCCAGAGGGGCAGAGGCCTCCGCCTCCCGCAACGCCGACGAGCCCCAGCGACGTGGCCCGGTTGCCGTACCTGCTGGCCAGGACTTCATCGACGACGATCACCCCGCGCAAGTCAAGGGCGATGTCGCGACGGTCGAGGCCGCCTGGGGCCCGGTCGAGGTGCTGGTCGTCAACGCCGGCGCGGCCGCGGCCGCCTCGGTCGTGGAACCACCACGAGACCTGGCAGCGGTTGATGGACCTGATCAGCGCCGTTCCCGGTGATCGTCGGCACGCTCCCGACTCACCACCGAGCGGGTCTGGGTGATCGCCGTACTCGGCCTCGGTGGTGGCCAAGCGCGGGGAGCCGATGATCAGCGCCTACACCGCCAGCAAGCACGGCGTGCTCGGCCTGGTCGGTCCGCGTCGCGGGAGGTGGCGTCCAGGGCGTGACGGTCTATGCGGTCTGCCCCGGCTACGTGAACACCCCGATGACCGACGAGTCGATCGGAACATCACCGCCCGGACCGGGAAGTCGCTCGACGAGGTCCGGGACCTGTTCGCCCGTCGGCAGCGAACCACCGGCTCGTGGACCCGGGCGAGGTCGCAGAGACGATCCTGCTGTGCGTCGAGAACGGCGCGCTCAACGGCCAGGGCATCAACATCGACGGCGGCGCGGTGCAGTCATGAGCCACCTCCTGCGCTCGCTTCGCTCTCTCGGTACCTCGGGGACCCATTAGGTGATACAGAGTCAACCCGGCCTCGCTGGCGGAGCCGTCGGGGTTCAGCCACGCGGTCGTGGCGACGGGTACGACGGTCCACCTGGCCGGCCAGACCGCCCTCGACGCCGACGGGGTGGTCGTGGGCGACGGGGTCGTCGAGCAGTTCGAGAAGGCGCTCAGCAACCTGCTGACCGCCCTCGCCGAGGCCGGGGGAGCGCCGACCGACCTCGTGACGCTGACGGTTTTCGTGGTCGACATGGACGACTACCGCTCCCACGCCCGCGAGATCGGCCGCGTCTGGAAGCGGCTGGTCGGGACGACGTACCCCGCGATGGCAGGCATCGGCGTGGCCCGGCTGTGGGACGTCGAGGCGCTCGTCGAGGTGCAGGGCACCGCCGTCCTCGGGTAGTCCACGTCCGCCGGCTCTGTACCCGGCCACCGGCCCGCCGTACTTTTCCCTCATGACGAACACGGGCGAACAGTGGCGGGGCGTCGACGAGGGCTGGGGTCGGCGGGCGGTCGACTTCGCCACCCTGAGCGAGCCGGGCAACTGCCGGGAGTACGTCGCGATGCACCAGGAGCTCGGAGTCCGGTCGCGGCGACCGGCTGCTGGACGTGGCCTGCGGCTCCGGCCTCGCCGTCGAGCTCGCCACCCCCGCGGCGCGACGTGCTCGGGGATCGACGCCTCGCCGCGGCTCGTCGAGGTCGCCCGGGACCGGACGCCCGGGTGCCGACCTGCGGGTCGGGGACATGCACGCCCTGCCGTGGGAGACGACTCCTTCGACGTGGTGACCAGCTTCCGCGGTATCTGGGGCACCACGCCCGACGCGCTCTCCGAGGTGCGGCGGGTGCTCGCCCCCGGGGGCCGGCTCGGCCTCACGGTCTGGGGACACATCAAGGCGTCGCCCGGCGCCTGGGCGCTGAAGCCGTTCACGCTGGCCGACCGACGCGAAGGTCGCCAACCAGGCCGCGATGGTCGCGCTCGGGCGGCCCGGTGCCGGCGAGGAGCTCCTGGCCTCCTGGGGGTTCGAGGGCGTCCGCCGCGTCGAGGTGCCGTTCGCCTGGGAGTTCGCCGACCCGGAGGCCTACGCCCGGGCCCTGAGCTCGACGGGGCCGGCGTACGAAGCGATCCAGTCCGTCGGGGAGGAGGCGTTCACGGCGTACGCTGTGGGCCTGGCCCGCGAACGGGTCCGCGCGGGGCTGCCGCTGCGGGCCGAGATCAAGGTCGTCGGGTACGTCGCCCGCAAACCGGCCGCACCGCTGGGAGCCCGCAGCTTCCTGCCCGAGCCGGAGGTCACGGCGGCGGTCGAGGCGCTCTACGCCGAGGACGTCGACGGCCTCGGCTACGTCATGAACAGCACCCGCCTGTGGGGCCGGATCCCCGAGGCGTCCGCCGAGCTGTTCGGCCTGCTCGACACGGTGACCGACGCCGGCGGGCTCAGCTTCCGGCACCGGGCCGTCCTGGTCACCGCGTGCGCGTCGACCCTCGGGGACTCGTACTGCTCGCTCGCCTGGGGCGGGAAGCTGGCGGCGAAGACCGACGCGGACCTCGCGGCCGCGATCCTGCGCGGTGACGACTCGGGCCTCGACCCCGCGGAGCGGCGCTTGCGACCTGGGCGCGACGGCTGGCGCGTGACCCCAACGCGACAACGGCGGCCGACGTCGGTGCGCTCCGCGACGCCGGCTTCGACGACCGGCAGATCCTGGCCGTCACGGTCTACGCCGCGGCCCGGATCGCGTTCTCGACGGTCAACGACGCGCTCGGCGCCCGGCCGGACCGTGCCCGGCCGACGGCCTCCCGGTGCAGGTCCGGGAGGCCGTCACCTACGGTCGGCCGGTCGAGACGTGAGCGTCGCCAGGAATCTCGCGCCGGCTGTCAACCGCGGAGGCGGTGCAGCGCCCTAGAACA
>CAVZTB010000004.1:0-143329 GCA_963778095.1 uncultured Actinomycetota bacterium
CGCAGTCGCACAGGTCGCGAACGACGAAAAGGTCCCGCTGCTGGTCAATATCTCGACCGCCGACCAGATTGCGGGGAACGCCGGGCCGTATGCATTCCAGAGCTCCATGCAGAACCGCTACTCGCAGCAACGGGAGGCGGCACTACTTGAAAAGGATTTCAAATTCGAATCGGTCGCGATCATCGTCGAGAACAACGATTTCGGCCTCACGTTCCGCAAGAACATGGTCGCGTTGATGCAGAAGGCCGGCAAGAAGGTCGTTCTCGACGTCACGCAGGATCGCAACGACACGAACTGGTATGCGACCATTACGCGAATTCCGGCTTCCAGGCCGGACCTTGTCATTGTGTCGATCTCCGCGGTCCAGGCGGCGAATTTCGTCAAGCAATATGCCGAGGCCGGCATTACCACGCCGCTGTTCTCGGACTATCCGCCGCCGCCGCGCATCTTCGAGCGCCAGGTAGGTGCCCAGGCCGGCAAGATCGGCCTGGTGCGCGCGGCCTTCTTCGTCAAGAGCGAGACCAACACGCCGGCCCAGAAGGATTTCGTCGCCAAGCTCGAAGCGCGTGCGCAGAAGGAGCTGAACGAAGCGCATGACGTGACCTACTGGGACGTTGCGAGCTACGACGCCGTGCGCCTGGTCGCCGATGCGATCAAGCGCGGCGGACCGCCAGGCAGCCAGCTATCTGAAAGCGATGGCCGCAACGAAAATCGACCTGGTGCTGGGGCATTATGAGTTCGACGAAACGCGCGGGGCGAAACCCGAAGGACTGAACTTCGTCTTCATCCGCACCAAACCGGATGGCAGCATCGAAGTCGTTCAATAGGATGTTCGGCCAAATTCTCATGACCGGTCTGGTGCTATCCGGAGGCTACGCGTTAGTCGCCGTCGGCCTCACCTTGACTTTCGGCGTGATGCGCATGGTCAACTTCGCCGAAGGCCAGTCCGTGATGATCGGCGCGTTCATCACCTCGACCGTGCCACACGTCGGCTATGTCGGCGCGATCGCCGCCGCGATGGCCGTGAACGCCGTGCTCGGCATCATCCTGGAGCGCACCGCGTTCCGTCCGTTTCGCGGCGTCGAGCTCAACGGCCTGATCGCCTCGATGGGCATGTCGATCATTCTGGTGAACATTGCTGAACTGGTCTGGGGCACGACGCCGCGGCCGTTCGAGACAATCTATAACGAAACGTCGATCAATTTCGGCACCGTCGGCATCAGCGTGCAACGCATCATCTGCGTTGCCGCAAGTGCCGCGATCCTGATCGGCCTGTGGTGGCTGGTCCAGTACACGAGCCTCGGCCGAAAGTTCCGGGCGGTGTCCGAGGATCACGAAACCGCCTCTGCCATGGGCATCGACGTCAACCAGGTATCGCGCCTCGCGCTGGTGATCGGCTCGATGATGGCGGCCTCAGCCGGCGCGCTCGCAGGCCCCGTGAACATGATTGCACCCGACATGGGCCGCACCGAAATGCTCAATGCGTTCGCGGCGATCATCCTTGGCGGCTTTGGGAATGTGAACGGCACCATCCTCGGCGCGCTGCTGATCGGGATGATTCAAAGCTTTGGCGCTGTTTACATTTCGAATGCCTATTCGACCTCTATCGCGTTCGGCCTGCTGGTGTTGACGCTTATCTTCTTCCCGCGCGGGCTGGTGCCGAAAGGGTCGACGAAAATGTCTAGGGCGACGTTGTCAAGCGAAGTGGACACCGGTTCGCGTCAAGAAAACGCGTCAAATCAAAAATCAGGAAAATCCCGTTTCGATTTAATCGAAACAGAAAGGCTGCCGGCGCGTCCTGCTCGTCGCAACCGTTGCAGTTCTCGCGGCGTTGCCGCTCACCTTCGGCACGTTCTGGATCAACATGGTGATCACCGCCTTGATCTTCAGCATCGCCGTCTTCAGCATCAATCTGCTGACCGGCCTGACCGGGTTGTTGTCGTTCGGACAGGCCGGTTTCGTCGGCATCGGCGCCTACGCGCTGGGCGTCCTGGCCAAGCAAGGCCATCCGCCGATGCTTGCGGGCCTTTATGGCGTGTTGCTCGCGATGCTGTGCGGCTTCCTGCTCGGACTGCCGGCCGCGCGCCTGAAAGGGCATTATCTCGCGATCGGCACGCTCGGCTTTGGTATTCTGGTCTACCAGTTACTGACCAATTCGGTCGACATCACGCGCGGTCCGATGGGCCTGACCGGCATTCCGACCGGGGGCATCGACAGGCAGACCTGGTACCTCATCCTGCTCTGCGTGTGCCTCGCGATGCTGGCTGCGCTCACCTATATCGACCGCTACAGCGCGCTCGGCGTCGTCTTGAAGATGGTGAAGCACGACGAGATCGCCGCGCAGGCGAGCGGCATCAACATCTTCGCCGTCAAGCTGATCGCCTTCACGGTTTCGGCGGGCATGGCTGGACTGTCTGGCGTCCTGTTCGCCGCCTATGTGCGGTTTCTAACGCCCGACCTGTTCAATGAACAGGAATCGTTCCGCTATATGATGATGGCGGTGGTCGGCGGCATCGGCAGTCCGCTCGGCGGTATCGTCGCGAGCTTGATGCTCACCATGATCCCCGAAGGCTTGCGAGTGCTTGGCGAGGATAATTATCGTCTGCTCGTCTACGGAACGATGGTTCTTTTTGTGCTCTGGTTCCTGCCCTCGGGTATCGGCGGTCTCATCGAGAGGCTGCGCAAATGAGCGTGCTCGAGCTATCCGGCGTGTCCAAGCGGTTCGGCGGCTTGCAAGCGCTGACCGAGATAAGTCTATCAGTTTCGTCAGGCGAAGTGCTCGGCCTCATCGGGCCAGACGGCGCCGGAAAATCGACGCTTGTTCCTCTTCGTGGACGGCCTGCCCGCGACGTCGTCGTCGAGCACGCTGCTGGTCGCGAACCCCTCCGACCTCGAGGCCACCGTCGACGTGCGCGTCGCCGGGAAGTCCGGCACCTTCGCCCCGACCGGCCTGGACACGATCACGGTCGCCCCCGGCGCGATCGAGTCGGTCGACCTCGCCCGCGTGCTGCCCAAGAAGGAGCCCGTCGCGATCCGGCTGCGCTCGCGGGTGCCCGGTGGTCGCGTCGGTGCGGGTCACCGACGGGACCGACCACGCCTACGCGACACCCGTCACCCCGCTCGTGGGCCCGGCCGCCGCGCCCGTCGTACCCGGCGTGCGCACGACCGTCCAGCTGACCGCCGGCGCCGTCGCGACCCGCGCCTCCGTGGTGGCGTACGACGCGAAGGGTGCGCGGGTCGACGGCACGACGCTGTCCCTCGACGCGACGGCGACCGCGGTCTGGTCACCCCGGAAGGGCGCCGACTACGTCGTGGTCACGCCGTCGACGCCGAGCGCCGGGACGGTGCACGGCGCGGTGAGCTACGCCGGCCGCGGGCTCGCCACCGTGCCGCTGACGGCGCTGCCGGTCCGCGTCGAGCGGCCCGAGGTCACGCCCGGGCTGCACTGAGCCGTCGGTCAGTCGCCCTCGTAGCGGGGGTCGACCTCCTCGGGGGAGCGCCCGAGCAGCTCCGAGACCTGCTCGACCAGCACGGTCAGCACCATCGCCGACAGGTCGCTGCGCGTCTCGGCCCGCAGCTCGATCGGCCGCCGGAACAGCACGAGCCGGGTCGGCTGCGCCGCCGGTGCCGCGCACCAGGGACGCCAGCGGCACGGTGTCCGCGTCCCAGTCGTCGGGCACCATCGGCGTCTCCTCGACGGCGAACTCCACCAGCCCGAGCTCGGCGGCCCACCGCTCCTCGAGCTCCTCGAGGACGGCGACCACGATCGCGTCGAAGGCGGCCTTGGGGCTCTTCGCGGCCGGGACGCCCGCCGGGGCCAGCGGGCCCGGCAGCAGCGCCGGGCCGCGCATCCCACGGCCGCGGCGGTCCCGGCGGCGCGCGGTGCGGCCGGTCGGTCGGGCGGCCGCTGGCCGGTCGACTGGTCCGTCGGAGGAGCGGGGTGGGTCACGCCCGCGAGCCTAGTCGTGGCGGTGCCACCCAGCCGGTACCGTCTGCTCCGTGAGTCCTGCCCGCCGCTGCTCGAGAACCGCCTGTGCGCGGTCGGCGGTCGCCACGCTCACCTACGTCTACTCCGACCAGACCGCCGTGCTGGGGCCGCTCGCCACCTACGCCGAGCCGCACGCCTACGACCTCTGCGACGCCCACAGCGAGCGGCTCAGCGCCCCGCGCGGGTGGGAGGTGCTGCGGCTCGCCCCGGACCCGGACGCGTTCGGCCCCTCCACCGACGACCTCCTCGCCCTCGCCGACGCCGTGCGCGAGGCCGCCCGGCCCGCCCCGCCCGTCGTGGCGGAGGGCGTGCGCGCGTTCGGGGTGGCCCCCGACGGCGCCCGCGAGGTCGGCCGACGCGGCCACCTGCGCGTGCTGCCCACCCCGGAGTCCTGAGCACCACGTCCGGGGCCGCTAGGGTTCGGGACATGTCTGCGACCTCGGCCGCCGCTCTCTCCGCCGTGTTCAAGGCGTACGACGTGCGCGGCACCGTTCCCGACCAGATCGACGAGGACCTCGCGCGCGCCGTGGGGTCCGCCTTCGTGCAGGTGACCGACGCGGTGTCGACGGGCGTCGTGGTCGGCCACGACATGCGGCCGTCCTCGCCCGGCATGGCCCGCGCGTTCGCGGAGGGCGCGGCCGCCGCCGGGGCCGACGTGACGATGATCGGTCTCGCCTCGACCGACCAGCTCTACTTCGCCTCCGGGACGCTCGACCTGCCCGGTGCGATGTTCACCGCGAGCCACAACCCGGCGCAGTACAACGGCATCAAGATGTGCCGGGCCCGCGCCGTGCCGCTCGGCATGGACACCGGCCTCTCCGCCGTACGCGACCTCGTGGCCGCCGGCGAACCCCTGGTCGCCGAGCACGCGGGGGAGATCGTCGAGCGCGACCTGCTGGCCGACTACGCCAAGCACCTGCTGGGCCTCGCACCCGTCCGCGGCCGCCGGCTCACGGTCGCCGTCGACGCCGGCAACGGGATGGCCGGGCACACCGCGCCGGCCGTGCTGGAGGGCCTCGACCTCGAGATCGTGCCGATGTACTACGAGCTCGACGGCACCTTCCCGAACCACGAGGCCAACCCGATCGAGCCGGCGAACCTGGCCGACCTGCAGGCCAAGGTGCTCGAGACCGGAGCGGACATCGGGCTCGCGTTCGACGGCGACGCCGACCGCTGCTTCATCGTCGACGAGCGCGGCGGCGATCGTCAGCCCGTCGGTGCTCACCGCGCTGATCGCGTCCCGCGAGCTGGCCCGGGTGCCCGGCTCCGACGTGATCCACAACCTGATCACCTCCCGCGCGGTCCCCGAGCTGGTCACCGAGCTCGGCGGGACCCCGGTGCGCACCCGCGTCGGGCACTCCTTCATCAAGGCGACGATGGCCGAGACCGACGCGGTCTTCGGCGGCGAGCACTCGGGACACTTCTACTTCCGCGACTTCTGGCGGGCCGACTCCGGCATGCTCGCGGCGCTGCACGTGCTGGCCGCGCTGGCCGAGCAGGACCGACCGCTCTCCGGGCTGCTGGCGGAGTACTCGCGCGTACGTCGCGACGGGGGAGATCAACTCGACGGTCACCGACCAGGCCGCGGTCGTCGCGGAGATCGAGGAGACCTACGGCGCGCTCGACGGCGTCACGCTGGACCACCTCGACGGGTTGACCGTGACCCACGACGACTGGTGGTTCAATGTCCGCGCGTCCAACACCGAGCCGTTGCTGCGGCTGAACGCCGAGGCGGGCGACCAGGCCACGCTCGACCGGCTCCGCGACGACGTGCTCGCCACGATCAGGAGAGACTCATGAACCTCGACCCCGCCCTGCTGGAGATCATCGTGTGCCCGGACTGCCGCGGTGCGCTGGCGGTCGACGAGGACGCCTCCGAGCTGGTCTGCACGGCCTGCGGGCTGGCCTACCCGGTCCGCGACGACATCCCGGTGCTGCTCGTCGACGAGGCCCGCCGCCCCGGGCAGGGCTAGGTCCGCCGCCATGGTCGAGCTGTTCGACGAGTCCCGGCTCGACGACGAGGCCGCGCTCGCGTCGGCCGACCCCGTGCTGCGGTCGCTGGCCGAGGCCGGGGCCCGGGTGCGCCGCGAGGCCGGCGCCGCGGCCGAGGCGATCGCGGCCGCCGTGGCCGGTGCCCTCGGTGAGTCCCGCCCCCGCGCCGTGGTCGCGGCCGGCCCGGACTCCCGGCTGCTGCGCTCGGTGCTCGAGCCCTGGTGCCCGGTGCCGTTCGTGGCCTGGCCGGGTCCGTCCCTGCCCGGCTGGGCCGGCGGGCTGGACCTCGTCGTCGTGCTCGCACCGGAGGGCAGCGACTCCGGTGCCGCCTCCGCGGTCGCCGAGGCGGTCCGTCGCGGCTGCCGCGTCGTGGTGGCCTGCCCGCCGCGCTCGCTCGTCGCCGACCACGCCGTCGGCCGCGACTGCACGGTGCTGCCCTGCTCCTCGGGCGACCAGCTCGCCGCCGCGGTCGTGATGCTGGAGTTCCTCGACCAGCTCGACCTCGGTCCCAGCTCCGACCCCGAGGCGGTCGCCCAGGCCCTCGACGACGTGGCCATCGCCTGCTCACCGCACCGCGACCTCGCCGTGAACCCGGCCAAGATGCTGGCGATCGCGCTCGCCGACGTGACCCCGCTGGTCTGGGGCGGTTCCGTGCTCGCGGCCCGGGCCGCCCGGCGGGTGGCGGAGTCGATCCGGCGCTCCAGCGGGCGCACGGCGCTGGCGGGCGACGCCGAGCACCTGCTGCCGGTGATCGCCGCGGCCCCGACCAGCGACCTGTTCGCGGACCCGTTCGACGACGACGAGGGCGGCTCGCGTCGACCGGCGCTGGTGATCCTCGACGACGGCTCGGAGGAGGCGTCCATCCGCGAGCAGCGCGGCCGGCTCGTCGCCGAGGCGCAGCAGCGCCACGTGCGCGTCGAGATGCTGGCCAACCACGACGGCAACGACGTCGCGCGCTACGCGGCCCTGCTGAGCACCGGCACCTACGCCGCGGCCTACCTCGGCGTGGGGCTCTCGCACCACTGACCCGTTGTGGGTGTCGGTGGGGTCGGCCAGACTGCTGCGATGCCACCTCAGTACGGTCCCCACCGCTGGTCCGCCGGCGACCGCGACGACGGCCACAACGGCGATCTCGCGGGCGCCCTGTTCGACGTCAAGGACCTCCGGGGAGCGCGGTTCGTCGACTGCGACCTCACCGGGGTGAAGGTCGTCGACGCGGCCCTGGTCCACGTCGACCTCTCGGGCTACGTCGACCACCTCGTGGTCAACGGCGTCGACGTCACGGAGTTCGTCGAGTCCGAGCTCGACCGGCGGCACCCCGAGCGCGTGCAGCTGCGCAACGTGCGCGGGTCCGACGACTTCCGCGCCCTGTGGGACACGCTCGAGGGGCTCTGGGCCGACGCCGTGACGCGGGCCGAGCGGCTGCCCGAGGCGGCCCGCCAGGAGCGCGTCGACGACGAGTGGTCCTTCGTGGAGACGCTGCGCCACCTCGTGTTCATCGCCGACTCGTGGGCGTCCCGCACGATCCTCGACGAGCCGGCGCCCTTCCACCCCCTCGGCCTGCCCCAGACGGCCTACGCCCCGGCCGACGCGGTCGCCCTCGGCCTGGACCCGGCCGCCCGTCCGTCGTACGCCGAGGTGCTGGCGGCCCGCGCCGACCGGCAGGCCGTCGTACGCCGGATCGTCGAGCGACCTGGCCGACTCCGACCTCGGCCGCCTCTGCACCCGCTCGCCCGCGCCCGGCTACCCCGACGAGGACCGCGCCGTCTGGTCCTGCGTCAGCGTGGTGATGGAGGAGGAGGTCGAGCACCTCCGCTTCGCCCTCCGCGACCTCGCCACCCTCGAAGCCCGCCCCTGACCCACCGCCGGCCCCCGGTTGGTCGAGGTGCCCGAGCGCGAAGCGCGAGGGCCTCGAAAGCCGAGCGCGCAGCGCGAGGCGCCTCGAGACCTCTGCGTCGTGCGTCGAGGGCCTCGGCTAGCGCCTCGGCCACCTCAACCAGCGGGTGGCGTGGTTGCGACACGCTCGACCGGGTGGCCGCTAGGCTGCTCGTTCACCTGCGAGCGCACGACGATCAGCGAGGAGCACCGGCCGATGTCAGCCGAGGGCGGGAACAAGGCGGTCGTGGCGGCTCTGCTCGCCAACACGGGCATCGCGGTCATGAAGTTCCTGGCGTTCGCGCTCACCGGCGCCTCCTCGATGCTCGCGGAGGGCATCCACTCGGTCGCCGACTCGGGCAACCAGGTCCTGCTGCTCGTCGGCGGCAAGCGCGCCCAGCGCGAGGCGACGCCACAGCACCCGTTCGGGTTCGGGCGTGAGCGCTACATCTACTCGTTCCTGGTCGGCCATCGTGCTGTTCTCGGTGGGCGGCCTGTTCGCGCTCTACGAGGCCTACCACAAGGCCCAGGAGGTCCACGAGGGTCTGCCCAACGAGCTCATCGACGGCAAGTGGTGGTGGGTCGCGGTCGTCGTGCTCGTCGGCGCCATCGTGATGGAGAGCTTCTCCTTCCGCACCGCGATCGTCGAGTCGAACAAGACCCGCGAGGGGGCCGGCTGGGTGGAGTTCATCCGGCGCGCCAAGTCGCCGGAGCTGCCGGTGATCCTGCTCGAGGACTTCGCGGCGCTGATCGGCCTCGTGTTCGCCCTGCTCGGCGTGGTGCTGTCCAAGGTGACCGGCAACGGCTACTTCGACGTGGCCGGTACGGCGGCGATCGGCCTGCTCCTGGTCGCGGTGGCGTTCGTCCTCGCGATCGAGACCAAGAGCCTGCTGCTGGGGGAGTCGGCCAGCCCGCAGGCCCAGGACCGGCTGCGTGAGCGGCTCTGAGTCCACGCCGGGTGTCGAGCGGGTCATCCACATGCGGACGATGCACCTCGGTCCCGAGGAGCTGCTCGTCGCGGTGAAGATCGGCGTCCCCCGCACCGCGACGGCCGCGGACGTCGCCGCCAGCATCGACGCGGCCGAGCGGGCCATGCGCGAGGCGGAGCCCGCCGCCCAGGTGATCTACGTCGAGCCGGACATCTACAGCGAGAGCCACCAGCCCGACCCGCGGCCCGAGCCGCCGGCCGCCCCGTCGCACTGACCCGGCGCCGACCGTTTCGGCGTCTGAGGATCCCACCGGTACGCTGAAAGCGCTGTACTGACCCACGACTCGTCGCAGAGGACCCACATTCACATGGACTTCAAGGTTGCCGATCTGACCCTGGCCGACTACGGCCGCACGGAGATCACGCTCGCCGAGCACGAGATGCCCGGCCTGATGGCCATGCGCGAGCGCTACGGCGACGCCAAGCCGCTCGCCGGGGCCCGCATCGCCGGCTCGCTGCACATGACGATCCAGACGGCGGTCCTCATCGAGACCCTGGTCGCGCTGGGCGCCGAGGTCCGCTGGGCCTCCTGCAACATCTTCTCGACCCAGGACCACGCGGCGGCCGCCGTCGTCGTCGGTCCCGACGGCACCCCGGAGGACCCCCAGGGCGTCCCGGTGTTCGCCTGGAAGGGCGAGAGCCTCGAGGAGTACTGGTGGTGCACCCAGCAGATCCTCGCGTGGCCCGGTGCGCACGCCAACATGATCCTCGACGACGGCGGCGACGCCACGCTGCTGGTCCACCTCGGCGTGCAGTCCGAGAAGGACGGCAAGGCCCCGGAGGTCGACTCCGCCGAGAGCGCCGAGCAGCGGATCATCTTCCAGGTGCTCAACGACGCCCTGGTCGAGGACAACACCCGCTGGACGACCGTCGCCAACGAGATCAAGGGCGTCACCGAGGAGACCACCACCGGTGTGCTCCGCCTCTACGACATGATGCGCGACGGCTCGCTGCTGTTCCCGGGCATCAACGTCAACGACTCGGTGACCAAGAGCAAGTTCGACAACAAGTACGGCTGCCGCCACTCGCTCATCGACGGCATCAACCGCGCCACCGACGTCCTCATCGGCGGCAAGGTCGCGGTCGTCTGCGGCTACGGCGACGTCGGCAAGGGCTGCGCGGAGTCGCTGCGCGGCCAGGGCGCCCGCGTCATCGTCACCGAGATCGACCCGATCTGCGCGCTGCAGGCGGCCATGGACGGCTACCAGGTCGCCACCCTCGACGAGGTCATCTCCTCCGCCGACATCATCATCACCGCGACGGGCAACAAGGACGTCGTCACCGTCGAGCAGATGCAGAAGATGAAGTTCCAGGCGATCATCGCCAACATCGGTCACTTCGACAACGAGATCGACATGGCCGGCCTCGAGTCCTTCCCGGGCGTGCACCGCAAGACCGTGAAGCCCCAGGTCGACGTGTGGTCCTTCCCCGAGGGCACCACGATCATCGTGCTCTCCGAGGGTCGCCTGATGAACCTCGGCAACGCGACCGGCCACCCGTCGTTCGTGATGTCGAACTCGTTCACCAACCAGGTGCTGGCGCAGATCGAGATCTTCACCAAGACCGACGAGTACCCGGTCGGCGTCTACGTGCTGCCCAAGCACCTCGACGAGGAGGTCGCCCGGCTGCACCTCGGCGCGCTCGGCGTCTCGCTGACCACGCTGACCGACAAGCAGGCCGCCTACCTCGGCGTCGACGTCGCCGGCCCGTACAAGTCGGACCAGTACCGCTACTGATCCGCCCGGATCGGTCAGCGCAGGGTCGGAGAGCAGGCGAGGGTGGCGAACACGGACGTGACGTCCCAGGGCGGGCGTGGCCGTGTGCTGGTCGTCGACGACGACGCGGCCCTCGCCGAGATGCTCACGATCGTGCTGCGCCAGGAGGGGTTCGACTCGCGCGTGTGCCCGGTGGGGGACCGGGCGCTCGCGGACTTCCGTGACTACCACCCCGACGTCGTGCTCCTCGACCTGATGCTGCCCGGCAAGGACGGCATCGACGTGTGCCGGGAGATCCGGGCGGAGTCCGGCGTCCCGATCGTCATGCTGACCGCCAAGAGCGACACGATCGACGTGGTCGTCGGCCTCGAGTCCGGGGCCGACGACTACGTCGTCAAGCCGTTCAAGCCCAAGGAGCTGGTGGCCCGCATCCGGGCCCGGGTGCGCCGGTTCGACGAGCCGGCCCCCGAGGCGCTGACCATCGGCGACCTCACCATCGACGTCGCCGGCCACGTCGTGGCCCGCGCCGGGGAGCCGATCGCGCTGACGCCGCTCGAGTTCGACCTGCTCGTCTGCCTGGCGCGCAAGCCCTGGCAGGTGTTCACCCGCGAGGTGCTGCTCGAGCAGGTGTGGGGCTACCGGCACGCCGCCGACACGCGCCTGGTCAACGTGCACGTGCAGCGGCTGCGCTCCAAGGTCGAGCACGACCCGGAGAACCCCGAGATCGTGGTGACGGTCCGCGGCGTCGGCTACAAGGCCGGGACCACGGCTAGCCATGGCCGGGCCCGTGAAGGTCGGCGCGCCTCTGCGACGAGCCGCGACCGTGTGGCGCCGGTCGATCCAGGCCCGCGTCGTCATCAGCACGCTCCTGCTCTCGGCCGTCGTGGTGTCGCTGGTCGGTTGGGTGCTCCTCCAGCAGATCACCGACGGCCTCGTGCACCGCAAGACGGAGTCGGCGGTCGAGGAGACCACCCGGGCGACCGCCGAGGCGCAGCGCGCCCTCTCGGCCGCCAACGGCAACGACTTCGACGCGGGCACCCAGCTGACCCAGCTCGTCGCGACGCTGGTCTCGCGCGGGTCGGTGCAGGGCTACGAGATCGTGCTCACCGGCCCCATCGCCGGGACCAGCTCCGGGGTGGCGTCGGGCGCCGGCACCCGCAACACCCGGGGCGTGCTCGCCGGACAGCATCCCGGAGCGGCTCCGCTCCACCGTCGAGCAGGGCGACGCCAGCGAGACGGCGTACACCTACTCGACGATCCGCTACGCCGCCACCACCGGGCGGCCCCCGGTGCCCGGGAGTGGTCACCGGCTCGCAGGTCACGCTGCCGGCCGACGGCGGCACCTACACGCTCTACTACCTCTTCCCGATGAGCGAGCAGCAGGACACCCTCACCCTCGTAGGGCGGGCGCTGGTCACCGGCGGCGGCCTGCTGCTCGTCCTGGTCGGCGGCCTCACCTGGCTCGTCACGCGGCAGGTCGTGACCCCGGTGCGGCTGGCCCGGCGGGTCGCCGAGCGGCTCGCGTCCGGACGCCTCGAGGAGCGCATGCACGTGCGCGGCGACGACGACATCGCGCGGCTGGGCACGTCCTTCAACCAGATGGCGGCGAGCCTGCAGAAGCAGATCCGCCAGCTCGAGGAGCTCTCGCGCGTGCAGCGCCGGTTCGTGGCCGACGTGTCCCACGAGCTGCGCACGCCGCTGACGACGGTGCGGATGGCCGGCGACGTCCTGCACGACGCCCGCGACCGCTTCGACCCGCCGACGGCCCGGGCCGCCGAGCTGCTCCAGAACGAGCTCGACCGCTTCGAGATGCTGCTCGCGGACCTGCTGGAGATCAGCCGGTTCGACGCCGGGCGCCGCCGTGCTCGACCTCGAGGACGTCAACCTCGTCGACCTCGCGCACCGGGTGGTCGAGTCGACGCGCGCCCTGGCCGAGCGCCGCGGCACCGTGGTCGTCGTACGCACCCGGGACCCGGCCGGCGATCGCCGAGGTCGACCCCCGGCGCGTGGAGCGCATCGTCCGCAACCTGGTCACCAACGCGATCGACTACGCCGACAGCCGCGACGTCGTGGTCCTGGTGGAGTCCAACGACGACGCCACCGCGCTGGCGGTCCGCGACCACGGCGTCGGACTGCGGCCCGGCGACGCGGCGATGGTGTTCAACCGGTTCTGGCGGGCCGACCCGGCGCGGGCGCGCACCACCGGCGGCACCGGCCTCGGGCCTCTCGATCTCCCTGGAGGACGCGCACCTGCACGGTGGCTGGCTGCAGGCCTGGGGCGAGCCCGGCGGCGGGGCGCAGTTCCGGCTCACGCTGCCGCGGCGGGCCGGTGACCGGATCGGCGCGAGCCCGCTCCCGCTCGTGCCGGAGGACGCCGCCGTGGGGCGGGTGGGCGCCGACTACGCGCGCCTCGACCGGCGTGCGTCCGGCCGGAAGGCGGGCACCCCGTGACCGGCCGTCGCCGGGCCGTCGCCGGCTGCTGGCCGTGCTGGCGCTCGCGCTCAGCGGCTGCGTCTCGCTGCCGCAGGACGGCGCGGTCCACACCCAGACCGTGGGCGACCAGAGCGACTCCGACGCCCTGGTCGACTTCACGCCGGGCGGACCCAAGCCGGGCAGCGGGCCGGTCCCGCTGGTCAACAACTTCCTGCGCGCGATGACCGCCACCCCGCTCAGCACCCACGTGGCCCAGCAGTACCTCACCTCGGGGAGCAGCAGCTCGTGGGTGCCCGAGCGGGGCACCGTCGTCTACGGCCGGCAGCACGATCGAGACCCTGTCCGAAGGGCCGGGTGGCGCTCCGGCTGAGCGACGTCGTCGAGCTCGACGGCCGCGGCACCTGGCTGGGGGACCCCACCGGCGGCGCCGGGCGCGACTACACCCTCAAGCTGGTCAAGGAGGGCGGCGAGTGGCGGATCAGCGACCCGCCCGACCGGCTGATCATCCCGCGCTCGCACTTCGACACGGAGTACCAGCAGTACTTCCTCTACTTCTTCGACAAGTCCGCCCAGGTGCTCGTCCCGGAGCCGGTCTACGTCCCGCGCGGGCTCCAGGCGCCGACCCTGCTCGTCGCCGCGCTGCTCAAGGGACCGGCGCCGGCGCTGCAGGGCGTGGAGACCACCTTCGTGCCGCGCGGCACGCGGCTGGACGGCATCTCCGTGCCGGTCACCCGCGACAACACCGCCGAGGTGCCGCTGTCCAAGGAGGTGCTCGACCTCGGCGACGACCAGCTCAACCTGCTCTTCGCCCAGCTGTCCTGGACCCTCGGCCAGATCTCCGGGGTCGAGCGGATGCGGGTCACCGTCGGCCGCACGCCCGTCGACCTCGCGGGCGGCCGGGTCGACGTCGCCGTCACCCAGGGCTCCGAGTTCGACCCGGCGCTGGCGTGGGCGTCCACGTCGCTGTTCGGCACCCGGGACCGCCGGGTGGTCACGCTGGCCGGCAACCGGGAGAGCCGGATCAGCGGCCCGTTCGGCACCCTGCCGCTCGGACTGCGCTCCATCGCGGTCGACCTCCCCGCCCAGCACGTCGCCGGGGTGACGTCCGACGGGACGCGGGTCCTCGAGTCCGACAAGGACCGCAGCCGCGGGCAAGCCGGCCACCCTGTCCGACGTACGCACGGTCTACCCGCGGGGCACCGACCTGCTGCGGCCGGCCTACGACCTCTACGGCCAGCTGTTCGTCGTCGACCGGACGCACCGGCGGCGCCCGGCTCTCGGTGGTGCGCGCCGGCACCGCGCGGACCTTCACCGCGCCCGGCCTCACCGGGGAGCCGGTCGTCCGCTTCGTGCTCAGCCGCGACGGCACCCGGCTGGTCTCCCAGGTCCGCCGCGACGGCGTCGACCGGCTGTTCGTCTCGCGGGTCCAGCGCGACGCGACGGGCCGCGTGCGCGGGCTGCTGCCCGCGGCCCCGCTGCCGCTCACCGGGTTCGAGGGCGACCAGATCCGTGACCTGGGCTGGCGGGCCCCCGGCTCCCTCGCCGTGCTGTCCGGCCCCAACGCCGGCACGTCGCAGGTGCTGGTCGTCAAGATCGACGGGTCGTCGCGGCCGGAGGACCTCAGCACGGACGCCGAGCTGTTCCGCGACCAGGCGGTGCGACTCGTGACCGCCCCGTCGGTGGGGGCGCCGCTCTACATCCGCACGATCCGGCGGCCAGCTGTTCTCGTTGGCCGCCACCGGCCGGTGGACCGGCACCAGCATCGAGCCGGGGCTCGACTCACCCACGTTCGTGGGCTAGCGGCCGCTTCGGCGGCACACCGAGCGGGTCGCCGAACACGACGACGTTGCTGTCGTAGGACGCGCCGTTCCAGTCGGTGCAGGAGATCAGCACCAGCCGGCCCTCGCCGCCCCGCTGCCCGAACAGCCGGACCGCCCGGCGCGCGACCGCCTCGGTGCTGAACACCCGCACCCGTCGTACGGCGTAGCGCATCGTGCCGCGCCGGGTCACGACGTCGACCTTCTGCCCCGGGCGCAGCCGGCCGATGTGGTCCATCGAGCCGCCGCCGGTGTGCACGGTGTGCCCGGTCAGCACGGTCTGCCCCGAGCCGGCGCCGGGCTTGGCGCTGCCGGTCCACCAGCCCACCTCGCGGTAGTCGCCCGGCGGGTCGAGCACGCCGTCGTCGGACACCCGGACCGGCACGACGGCCGCGTCGAGGTGCAGCGCCGCGACCTTCAGGCGCACCGGGGCGGCGGCGTCCATCTCGCCGTACGCCGGACCGGCCTCGCTGCGGGGCAGCAGGAACCAGGCCGCGACCAGGCCGAGGACGACGACCAGCAGGGCCGTCCGCATCCCGGCGTTGCGGGCGTCCGCGACGCTGCCCGCCTCAGCCACGGCGGAGGTGGCGCCGGAAGTCGAGGGCACCCGCTCCGGCGGCCAGGACCAGCAGCCCGCCCAGGGTGAGCACCAGCGGGCGGTGGCCGTCGCCGGGTGCGTCGGCGTGCGCGAGGCCGGCCGTGACCCGGCGGGGGACGACCTGCTTCTTCCGGTGGGGTGCCTGGGGAGCGGTCACCGGCTCGGCCCGGGCGACGGGCGCGATCCGGTCGCTGGGACCGCAGGTCGACCGGCCGAGCTGGACCGACAGCGGCTGCGGTCCGAAGGCGGCGGCCGCGGGCAGGACGTCGAGGGAGAGCGCGGTGACCTCGATCGCGCCGGCCGCCGGGCGGACCTGGCGGTTGAGCGTGCCGGAGAGCACGTTGGCGTCGAGGGGCGCGAGCTGGCTGCCCACGTTGGCGAGCACGTTGTTCAGCACCGCGGCCTGGTCGACGGCGCCGCCCAGCGGCCCGAGCGACCCGGCCAGCGCCGTGGACAGCTGGCTGCGCAGGGCGTTCTCCACCGCGAGCGCCACGTCGCCGAGGCCGGTGGTGATCTTGGTGTTCGGCGCCGGGTGCACCGGCAGTGACAGCAGGTCGACCCGCTGCCCGCCGACCTGGACGTAGGCGCCCACGCCGGCCAGCGTCGCGTCTCCCTGCGCCGAGCCGGGGGCCGCGGTGCAGCGGCTCTGCACCGCACCCAGGCCGACGAACAGGCCGGGGTCGCCGAGCTGCCGGAGACCGGTCTGCAGGCCGCCCTGGAGGGCGCCGAGCACCGGGTCGAGCACCGGCTTGAGCGCGGCCTGCGACCTGCTGGTCGAGGCCCTGGAGCACCGTGGACTGCACGATCTGGAGGTGGCTGAGGTCCAGGTGGCCGGCCGAGAGGGCGAGCGTGCCGCCGGGGGTCAGGCACTGGCCGTCCCCGACGGCGGCGACGGTGGCGCCCTCGCCGGCGATGCCCGCGCACGCCGCCGAGCGGCCCGAGGTCCGCGTGGTGGCGTCCTGGGCGAGCACGCCGGCCGAGACGAGGGACTGACCGGTCAGGGCGGACACGACCGGGCGGTTGCTGCCGGTGGCGGTCTGCGAGGAGCCGTCGTTGGTGACGCTGTAGGTGCCCGAGTCGGTGGGCGTCCCGGCGACCGTCACCACGGCGGCCGAGGCGCTGGCCCGGGCGACGACGGTGGCGGCGGACGCGGGTGCCGCGGCGAGCCCGAGGAGTGCCGCGCACAGCGCGAAGGCGCTCGCGCGCAGGACCTGGTGACGCATGTGGTGCTCCCTCTGCTGATCCTCCGGGCCGCTGCTCCCTCCGCTCCGAACGCGGACAGCCGGCCTCCGGAGCAGTCAACGCGCGAGACGGCCGGACGTTACGGACCGGCGGCGGCCGGAGCTCGTCCCCAGGTGCCGGCGCCGGGCAGCCGTCCCCAGGCGCCCGGCGTCGGGGTCCGCGACGCCGGTCCGGCCGGGCACCGTGGGGGTGTGCCCGCCCTCCCGGACTCGGTGCCCGACGCGGCCCGCGACCTGCTGCTCGGCAGTGCGTGCGTCGGCTGCGCGACGCCGGGCCGGGTGCTCTGCCGCGTCTGCGAGACGACCCTGCCGCGGGGCGGGTCCGCCGCCTGGCCGACCCCGACCCCACCCGGCCTGGCGCTGCCCTTCGCCGCCGGCCCGTACGACGGCCTGCTCAAGGCCCTGGTCAACGCCCACAAGGAGCACGCCGTGCACGCGCTGGCGGTCCCGCTGGGCCGGGTGCTCGCCGACGTGGTCCGCGACCTGCTCGCCGCCCACGCCAGGACCACGGGTCCCGTCACGGGTCCGGTGCTGATCGTCCCCGTGCCGTCGCGCCGCGCCGTGGTCCGCAGCCGCGGGCACGACCCCCTGCTCCGGGTCGGCCGTCGGGCCGCCGTACGCCTGCGGAGGACGGGGGTCGACGCCCGGGTCCGTCAGGCCCTCGTCCCCGTCGGCCGGGTGCGCGACCAGGCCCGGCTCGACGCCGCCGCCCGGGCCGCGAACCTCGCCGGGTCGATGCGGGCCCGCCGGCTTCGCACCGGGGACTCCCGGGCCGGCTCGTGGTGGTCGACGACGTGCTCACGACGGGGTCGACGGCCCGCGAGGCGCAGCGGGCGCTGGAGGAGGCCGGGCTGGCCGTGACGGGTGTCGCCGCGGTGGCCGCGCACGCGCCGACTCACGTCGCCGTCCGGGAGTCAACATTCGGGGGGTTCCCTACCGTTCTGAGGACAAGCGGGCACTAACGTCTGTGTATGGAGTCCGTCCGGGTCCGTGGTTGCGTCGGCGGAGTTCTGCGCGAGGACGGGTGCGGTCTCACGACCGGGCTCGGGACCCGCGAGACCCCCTGCCGGCAAGCCGATGCCAGTCGCAGGCGAAGCGGTCCACGTAAGACGTCCCGGGACTCGCTCCCGGACCGTCGATCACGGTGCGGCTTAGAGGTAAGTCCTGCCCCCCACCCGCTGCCAGATGCAGCGAGCCCGGGGGAGAAGGCCGGTAGTGGCGGAGAAGCTGCGGAAGCCTCAGCAGGCGATTGTGGGGTCGAAGACCAGGTCGGCCGGACGGGCTCCTCCCAAGACATCTCAGACGGGGAATCACCTGCAAGGTAACTGACTCACCGAACAATCTGGAGGCGTCGATGGACATCGTGCTCAACAGCCGGCACTGCGAGCTGACGGACAGGTTCCGGGCCCACGTGGAGGAGAAGCTCGCCCGTTTGGAGAAGCACGACCATCGCGTGATCCGGATGGAGGTGGAGGTCGAGGCCGAGCGCAACCCGCGCCAGGCCGACCGTGCCGTCCGCGTGGAGCTCACCGCGTTCTCGAAGGGCCCGGTCATCCGGGCCGAGGCCGCGGCCGACGACAAGATGTCCGCGCTGGACCTCGCCCTGGACAAGATGGCCGGCCAGATGCGCCGTGCCGCCGACCGGAAGCGCGTGCACCGCGGCCGCCACACGCCGACGTCGGTCGCCAAGGCGCTCGCTGGTCTGGACCCGTCTCCGCAACGGCGCCGGGCCGGAGACCGACGCGAGCGGCGAGACCACCCGCCACGTCGGGCCGATCACGGTGCTCGGCGACGGTCCGCTCGTGGTCCGCGAGAAGGTGCACGCGGCCGAGCCGATGACGCTGGACCAGGCGCTCTACGAGATGGAGCTGGTCGGGCACGATTTCTTCCTGTTCGTGGACAAGGAGAGCGAACGTCCTTCGGTGGTCTACCGCCGCCACGGCTACGACTACGGCGTGATCACGCTCGACGTCGCCTGAGGCACCGGAGCTCCGGGACCGTGCCCACCGGGCACGGGTTCCGGAATTCGGACCGCACACCCGTGGGTCATGCCATGATCATCCCGTGGCAGATGTCCAGAAGGGCCCCAAGGCGGGTGGCGAGCCCATCCGCGTCGCCGTCGTCGACGACCAGGAGCTCTTCCGGCGCGGCCTGACGATGCTGCTCGGGGTCGAGGACGACATCGAGGTGGTGGGCGAGGCCGGCGACGGCGTCGCCGCGACCGAGCTCGCCGCTTCCACGGTGCCCGACGTCATCCTGATGGACGTCCGGATGCCCAAGCGCTCCGGCATCGAGGCCTGCGTGGCGATCAAGGAGGTCGCGCCGACCGCCCGGATCATCATGCTGACGGTCAGCGACGAGGAGGCCGACCTCTACGACGCCGTGAAGAACGGCGCGTCGGGCTACCTCCTCAAGGACTCCTCGATCGACGAGGTCGCCCAGGCGATCCGGGTGGTCGCCGACGGCCAGTCGCTGATCAGCCCGTCGATGGCGATCAAGCTGCTCGACGAGTTCAAGCAGATGTCGCGCTCCGACCGGCAGCAGGTGCCCAGCCCGCGGCTGACCGACCGCGAGCTCGAGGTGCTCAAGCTCGTCGCCCAGGGCCTGAACAACCGCGAGATCGCCAAGCGGCTGTTCATCAGCGAGAACACCGTCAAGAACCACGTGCGCAACATCCTCGAGAAGCTCCAGCTGCACTCCCGCATGGAGGCCGTCATGTACGCCGTGCGCGAGAAGCTCCTCGACATCCCCTGACCTGCTCCGACATCGGATGCCTGACCGTGACCCCTGGGTCACGTTTCGTCACCGTTGTCGGTGCCGCTCGGCATGATGGGCGCATGACGGACGGCCCGACCCTCTCGCGCGCCCAGGCGCGCCGCATCGCGCTCGTCGCCCAGGGCTTCCGCGACCCGCGGCACACCGTGCCGACGATGCGCACGTTCAACCGCACGCTCTCGCGCACCGCGGTCCTGCAGATCGACTCGGTCAACGTGCTGCAGCGCGCCCACTACATGCCGCTGTTCTCGCGGATGGGTCCCTACGACACCGACCTGCTGCGCCGCGCCTCGGAGGAGCGGCCCCGCCGCATCGTGGAGTACTGGGCCCACGTCGCCGCCTTCATGCCCGTCGAGCTGTGGCCGCACATGCGGCACCGGATGCGCTCCTACGAGGCCCGGGGCTTCGAGTGGGAGGCGGTCCGGCACAACCCGCAGCTCGTCGACTCGGTGCTGGCGGAGGTCGCGGACCGGGGACCGTCGACCCCGCGCGACCTCGACGAGGGCGGCCCCCGCGAGAAGGTGCACTGGGGCTGGAACTGGTCGGACACCAAGAAGGTGATGGAGTACCTCTTCGCCAGCGGCCGGCTCGCCGTGGCCGGCCGCAACAGCGCGTTCGAGCGGCTCTACGACCTGCCCGAGCGGGTGATCCCCCGCGAGCACCTGGAGGCGCCCGAGCCGACCGTGGAGGAGGCGTCCGTCGAGCTGCTGCGGCGGGCCGCGGTCGCGCACGGCGTCGGCACCGAGTTCGACCTGCGCGACTACTTCCGGATGCGGCCCGAGCTGACCAAGCCGGCCCTCGCGACGCTGGTGGAGTCCGGCGAGCTGCTGCCGGTGACCGTCGAGGGCCGCCGCCACCAGTCCTACCTGCACCGCGACGCCGCCCTGCCCCGCCGGGTGCACGCCCGTGCGCTGCTGTCGCCGTTCGACCCGCTGGTGTGGGAACGGGACCGCACCGAGCACCTGTTCGACTTCCACTACCGCATCGAGATCTACGTCCCCGAGCCCCAGCGCGTGCACGGCTACTACGTGCTGCCGTTCCTGCTCGGCGACCGGATCGTCGGCCGGGTCGACCTCAAGGCCGACCGCAAGGCGGGCCTCCTGCTGGTGCCCGGGGCGTTCGCCGAGCCCGGTGCTCCCGAGGAGACCGCCGACGAGCTCGCCGCCGAGCTGCGCGACCTCGCGGGCTGGCTCGGGCTGGACGACGTCGTGGTCGGGCACCGCGGCGACCTGGCCGCCGAGCTCGCCGTGGCCGTGAAGGCCGGCCGGGGTGCCTGACGGCTTCTGGGGCCTGGTCGTCGGGTGGCTGCTGGCGGTGCAGCCGGTGCTCCCGGCCGCGCCACCCGCCGCGGAGCCCGCCAGGCCGCCGACCTTCCCGGTCGTCGGCCACGTCGACTTCGGCGCCGCCCACCACGACTACCCGGCGGCCGACGTCTTCGCCGCCTGCGGGGCGCGGGTCGTCTCGCCGGCCGACGGCACGGTCCTCGAGGTGACCCGGACCGACCGGTGGGACCCCGCGACCGACCGGGGCGCCGACCGGGGCGGCCTCTCCTTCTCGATCCGGGGCCACGACGGCGTGCGCTACTACGGCAGCCACCTGCGCCGGCTCGCGCCCGGGCTCCGCGCCGGGTCGGAGGTCCGGTCCGGCGACCTCCTGGGGCACGTGGGCAACACCGGTGACGCCCGCGGCATCGCCTGCCACCTGCACTTCGGCCTGTCCCCGGTGTGCCGCGGCACCGGCGACTGGCGGGTGCGGCGGGGGACGGTCGCGCCGTACCCGTTCCTGCGGAGCTGGCAGCACGGGGGCGAGCGCTCCCCGGCCGCCGCCGTGCGCCGCTGGCGGGCGGCTCACGGCTGCCAGGGATCCCGGTTACGATGACAGGCGGAACACCAGCCGTCCGGTGACCGTTGTACGAACCGGCGGGTGGTGCCCAGCGTGGCCACGAGCCCGCCGACCCCCCAGCGCCTGACCCACAGGAGTCCCCGCAGTGCCTGCCATCCTCGACAAGATCCTCCGCATCGGTGAGGGCAAGATCCTCCGTCAGCTGGAGGCCATCGCCAAGGCGGTCAACGCCATCGAGGACGACTTCGTCGCGATGACCGACGAGGAGCTCCAGGGCCAGACCGCGGAGTTCCGCCGGCGCCTCGCCGAGGGCGAGACCCTCGACGACCTGATGCCCGAGGCGTTCGCGACGGTCCGGGAGGCCGCCAAGCGGGTCCTCGGCCAGCGGCACTACGACGTCCAGATCCAGGGCGGCGCGGCGCTGCACCTCGGCAACATCGCGGAGATGAAGACCGGTGAGGGCAAGACCCTGGTCTCCACCCTGCCGGCCTACCTCAACGCGCTCTCCGGCGACGGCGTGCACGTGGTCACGGTCAACGACTACCTCGCGAAGTACCACGCCGAGTGGATGGGCCGGGTGCACCAGTTCCTCGGCCTCACCGTCGGCATCATCCTGCCCGAGATGCGTCCGGACGAGCGTCGCGTGGCCTACGCCGCCGACATCACCTACGGCACCAACAACGAGCTCGGGTTCGACTACCTGCGCGACAACATGGCCAACTCCATCGAGGAGTGCGTGCAGCGCGGCCACAACTTCGCGGTCGTCGACGAGGTCGACTCGATCCTCATCGACGAGGCCCGCACCCCGCTGATCATCTCCGGCCCGACCCAGGACGAGGTCCGGTGGTACGGCGAGTTCGCGACCATCGCGCGCAACATGGTCAAGGACACCGACTACGAGGTCGACGAGAAGAAGCGCACGATCTCCGTCCTCGAGCCCGGCATCACCAAGGTCGAGGACTACCTCGGCATCGACAACCTCTACGACTCGGTGAACACGCCGCTGATCTCGTTCATGAACAACGCGATCAAGGCCAAGGAGCTGTTCCGCAACGACAAGGAGTACGTCGTCCTCAACGGCGAGGTGCTCATCGTCGACGAGCACACCGGCCGGATGCTGGCGGGCCGCCGCTACAACGAGGGCCTGCACCAGGCGATCGAGGCCAAGGAGGGTGTCGAGATCCGCGAGGAGTACCAGACCCTCGCGACCGTCACGCTGCAGAACTACTTCCGGCTCTACGACAAGCTCTCGGGCATGACCGGCACGGCGATGACCGAGGCCTCGGAGTTCGACAAGATCTACAAGCTCGGCGTCGTCCCGATCCCGACCAACAAGCCCCTCGTGCGCCTCGACGAGTCCGACCTCGTCTACCGCACCGAGGAGGCGAAGTACGTCGCCGTCGTCGAGGACATCGCCCACCGCCACCAGATCGGCCAGCCGGTCCTCGTCGGCACCGTCTCGGTGGAGAAGTCCGAGCTGCTCGCGGGCCTGCTGAAGAAGAAGGGCATCCCGCACACCGTCCTGAACGCCAAGCAGCACGACAACGAGGCCAAGATCGTCGCGCTCGCCGGCCACAAGGGCGCGGTCACCGTCGCGACCAACATGGCCGGCCGCGGCACCGACATCATGCTCGGCGGCTCGGTCGACTTCCTGGCCGACCAGGAGCTGCGCAGCCAGGGCCTCGACCCCCTCGAGGACGGCGGCGCCTACGAGCAGGCCTGGTCCTCGACCGTGGAGCGCATCAAGGCCAAGGTCGCGGCCGAGCACGACGAGGTCAAGGCCGCCGGCGGCCTCTACGTCGTCGGCACCGAGCGCCACGAGTCGCGCCGCATCGACAACCAGCTCCGTGGCCGCTCCGGCCGCCAGGGCGACCCGGGCGAGACCCGGTTCTACCTGTCCCTGCAGGACGAGCTCATGCGGCTGTTCAAGTCCGACTGGGTCGACTGGGTGCTGACCACCCTCAAGGTCCCCGACGACCAGCCGATCGAGAACAAGCGGGTCACCGGGGCGATCGCCTCGGCCCAGGCGCAGGTCGAGTCGCAGAACTTCGACTCCCGCAAGAACGTCCTGAAGTACGACGACGTGATGAACCGGCAGCGCGAGGTCATCTACGGCGAGCGCCGCGCGGTGCTCGAGGGCGCGGACCTGCACGTCCAGATCCGCGAGATGATCGCCGAGACCGTCGAGGGCTACGTCACCGCCGCCACCGACGGGTTCCCGGAGGAGTGGGACCTCGAGGCGCTGTGGACGGCCCTCAAGCAGCTCTACCCGGTGTCGAAGACGCTGGCCGAGGTCGAGCAGGACGCCGGCGGCCGCGACGGGCTGACCCGCGAGTCGCTCATCGAGGACCTCCAGGCCGACGCCAACGCGTCGTACGACGCGCGCGAGCAGGAGTTCGGCGAGGACGTGATGCGCGAGCTCGAGCGGCGCGTGCTGCTGTCCGTGCTCGACCGCAAGTGGCGCGAGCACCTCTACGAGATGGACTACCTGCGAGAGGGCATCGGGCTGCGCGCCTACTCCCAGCGCGACCCGCTCGTGGAGTACCAGCGCGAGGGCTTCGACATGTTCCGGGCCATGATGGACGGGATCAAGGAGGAGGCCGTCGGCTACCTCTTCAACCTCGAGGTCCAGCTCGAGGAGCCCGAGATCGACCACACCGGCCACGCGCACACGCTCGAGGAGCAGGGCGTCGAGGTCGGCCCGGCGCTGGCGCAGGCCGCCGCCTCGTCCCACGACGGGGAGCACCCGGCCATCCGCGCCAAGGGGCTCGAGGCGCCGAAGCGTCCGCAGAACCTCTCCTACTCCGCGCCCTCGGAGGACGGCGAGGCCGCGGTGGTCGGGTCGACGACCACGGCCGAGGACGACGTGTTCGCGGGAGCCAGCCGCAACGCCGAGTGCCCGTGCGGCTCCGGCAAGAAGTACAAGAAGTGCCACGGCGCACCGGGCGGGCCCACCGGCCTCACCACGCGCGTCAACGGCTGAGGGCCAGCGTTCGGTCGGGAGTCCCGCGCGTCACGGTCTCCCGCTAGGGTCTCGCTCGTGATGGAGCTCTTCGAGAACTACCTGGACGGGGCGGGCGACGCCTACGACGAGATGTTCGACGGCGACGAGCTCCGCGGTCCCTACCGCGCGCTGGCCGAGACGCTCGCGCAGGTCAGTGCGCCGGAGGTGCAGGCGCGGGCCGAGTCGCTGACGACGTCGTACCTCGAGCAGGGCGTCACGTTCGACATCGGCGGCGAGGAGCGCGCGTTCCCGCTCGACATCATGCCCCGGGTGATCGAGCAGGACGCCTGGTCGGTGATCGACCAGGGCGTGCAGCAGCGGGTCAAGGTGCTCGAGCTGTTCCTCGACGACGTCTACGACACCGGGCGGGTCTTCGACGACGGCGTGATCCCGCGCTCGGTCGTCACCACCTCGTCGCACTTCCACCGGGTGGCCGCCGGCGTCAAGACCCCCAACGGGGTGCGCATCCACGTCGCCGGCATCGACCTGATCCGCGACGCCAACGGCAGCTTCCGGGTGCTGGAGGACAACGTCCGGGTGCCGTCGGGGGTGTCCTACGTGATGACGAACCGGCGGGCCATCTCGGCGGCCCTGTCGGAGGCGTTCGCCGGCCACCGGATCCGCCCGGTCGGGTCCTACCCGCGCCGGCTGCTCAACGCGCTGCGGGCCAGCGCCCCCGCCGGCGTGGACGACCCGACGGTCGTGGTGCTGACCCCAGGGGTCTACAACGGCGCCTACTTCGAGCACGCGCTGCTGGCCCGGACGATGGGCATCGAGCTCGTCGAGGGCCGCGACCTGGTCTGCCAGCGGGGCCGCGTGATGATGCGGACCACCAGCGGCCTGGCCCAGGTGCACGTGATCTACCGCCGCGTCGACGACGAGTTCCTCGACCCGGTGCACTTCCGGTCGGACTCGATGCTCGGCTGCCCCGGCCTGATGAACGCGGCCCGCTCGGGCAACGTGACGATCGCCAACGCGGTCGGCAACGGCGTCGCCGACGACAAGCTCGTCTACACCTACCTGCCCGACCTGATCCGCTACTACCTCGGCGAGGACCCGGTGCTGGCCAACGTCGACACCTGGCGGCTCGGGGAGCCGGCGCACCGCGAGGAGGTGCTGGACCGCCTCGACGAGCTGGTGCTCAAGCCGGTCGACGGCTCGGGGGGCAAGGGCATCGTCATCGGGCCCAGTGCGTCGCCCGCCGAGCTCGAGGTGCTGCGCCGCAAGGTGCTCGCCGACCCCCGTGCGTGGATCGCCCAGCCCGTCGTACAGCTGTCGACCGTGCCGACGCTCTTCGACCAGGGCATGCGTCCGCGGCACGTCGACCTGCGGCCGTTCGCGGTCAACGACGGGCACAAGGTGTGGGTGCTCCCGGGCGGGCTGACCCGGGTCGCGCTGCCCGAGGGCGAGCTGATCGTGAACTCGTCGCGGGGCGGCGGCTCCAAGGACACCTGGGTGCTGGCCGGCGGCCGCGCGGTCGCCCCCGCCCCGGTCGCCCCCGCGCCCGAGGTGCACGCACCACCCCTGGACACCGGACCGGCCATCGAGACCCGGTCGATGCAGGCCGAGCAGCAGCAGCAGCAGGAGGCGTCATGCTGAGCCGGATCGCGGAGTCGCTGTTCTGGATCGGGCGCTACGTCGAGCGGGCCGAGGACACCGCGCGGATCCTCGACGTGCAGACCCAGATGATGGTCGAGGACCCGACGGTCGACATCGACTCGGCCTGCCGCACGCTGCTCGGCGTCATGGGCACCACGATCCCCGAGGGCCGGCTGACGCTGGAGTCGTCGCTCTACCGGCTGGCGTTCGACACCGACGAGGGCACCTCGATCTCCTCGGCCATCGGCGGCGCGCGGGAGAGCGCGCGCCGGGCCCGCGAGACGCTGTCGACGGACCTGTGGGAGGTCATCAACTCGACCTACCGCACCACGTCGTCGCGGGCGGTTCCGCTCGATGCGGAGCCAGGAGGCGTTCCGCTGGATGCGCGAGCGCGCCGCGGTCATCAACGGCACCGCCGACGCGACGATGAGCCGCGACGAGGGCTGGCAGTTCCTGGTCCTCGGCCGGTCCCTGGAGCGCGCCGACATGACCGCCCGGCTGGTCGCCACCTCGGCGCTGTCGCCGGGACCGAACTCCGCGTGGGCCACGACGCTGCGGGCCTGCGGCGCCTACCAGTCGTTCCTGCGCACCTACCGCGGCCTCGAGACCGACCGGGAGGCCGCGGAGTTCCTCCTGCTCGACCGGCTGTTCCCGCGCTCGGTCGTGCACGCCCTGACCCGCGCCGAGCAGTGCCTGGCCAACCTCGAGGCGAGCGGCCAGCGGGTCGGCTTCCAGGACGAGGCGCAGCGGCTGCTCGGCCGGGCCCGGGCCGAGCTGGAGTACCGCTCGCATCGCCGACATCGTGACCGACCTGCCGGGCGAGATGGAGCGGCTGCAGCGCACCTGCGCGGCGGCCAGCGACGCGGTCACGCACCGCTACTTCGCGCACGCCGTGGCGATGAGCTGGCAGGGAGGAGCCCGATGACGATGCAGTTCCGCGTCGTGCACACCACGCGCATCGCGTACGACGGCGGGGTGGCCGCGTCGTACAACGAGGCCCGGATGACCCCGCTCACCAGCGCCCAGCAGGTCGTCGTGCACACCCGGCTCGACGTCAGCCCGACGCCGTGGAGCCAGTCCTACCGCGACTACTGGGGCACCGAGGTGACCGCCTTCGAGGTGCTCGACCAGCACAGCGAGCTGACGGTCACCGCCACCTCGACCGTGCAGGTCACCCGGCCGGAGCAGGAGCCGGGCGGCCTGACCTGGGACGAGCTCCGGTCCGCCGAGGTCAGCGACCGGTTCTGCGAGACGCGCGTGGTCGACGACCGGGTGCGACCCGACGACGAGCTCGCCGCCCTGGGGGAGAAGCTGGCCGCCGAGTCGTCGGGGCCGAGCGACTTCGCCCGCGCGGTGTGCCGGCTGGTCTGGGACGAGATGACCTACCAGTCCGGCTCGACCCAGGTGCACGGGCACGCGTCGGACGCGTGGGAAGCCCGCAAGGGCGTCTGCCAGGACATGGCCCACGTCGCGATCGGCGTGCTGCGCGCCTCGGGCGTGCCGGCGCGCTACGTGTCGGGCTACCTGCACCCCAAGCGGGAGCCGGTGGTCGGCGACACGGTCGTGGGCGAGTCGCACGCGTGGATCGAGTGGTGGGACGGCGAGTGGGTCGGCTTCGACCCGACCAACAACATCGTGCCGGGGGACCGGCACGTGGTGGTCGCCCGCGGCCGGGACTACAAGGACGTCCCGCCGCTGACCGGCATCTTCTCCGGCGGGACGACCTCGTCGATGGCCGTCGAGGTCCAGGTCACCCGGCTCTCCTGACCCCCGGTCCCGACATCGGAGCTGGCCGTGACCCAGGGTCACCCGGCATCCGATGTCGGAGACAACGGCAGGGCGGCGGGTCAGGTCTGCTCGGCGGGGCACCACCACGTGGTCCGGCCGCCGACGGTGCCGCGCTGCATCTCGGCGCCGCAGCGGGGGCAGTGCCCGCCCGTGCGGCGGGAGGAGATCACCTCGCCGGTGTGCACGCCGCCCTTCCGGATCGCCGCCTTGGTGGCGCGGCGCAGGGCCCGGTGCAGGTCGGTCAGCCCGTCGTGGCCGATCTCGTCGACGCGGCGGCGCGGGTCGACCCCGGCCTGCCACAGCGTCTCGTCGGCGAGCAGGTTGCCGACGCCGGCGAGCACGGACTGGTCGAGCAGCCGGGCCTTCACCGCCGTGGTGCCGCGGCCGACCCGGTCGCGGAACTCGGCCACCCCGATCTCCTCGGCGTCCGGCCCGAGCGCGTCGAGGTCCGGGTCCAGCCGCACCCGGCCGAGCCGGCGCTTGTCGAACAACCGCAGCGAGCCGCCGTCCGCGAAGACGATCGTGAAGCGGTCCCACGCGGGGTTGCGGCCCTCCTGCTCGGCCGCGCTGCCGTAGCGCCCACCGAGCCAGTCGCCGCCCTCGGTGCTGGCGCCGGTCGGGTCCGAGACGACGATGCGGCCGCTCATCCCGAGGTGCAGGCCGAGCACCGGACCGGGCGTGCGCGACCGGCCGGCGCCGGACGTCTCGCACCACATCGTCTTGCCGCGCCGGAACGCGCCGGTCAGGGAGCGGCCGACCAGGGCGTCGCGGATCTCGCCGGGGCTGTGCGGCCGGCACTCGTAGGTGTCGGCGTCGTCCACGTCGGAGATCCGGCGGCCCAGCGCGGCCCGCTCGATCGTCGCGCGGGCGAGCTCGACCTCGGGCAGCTCCGGCATCCCGTCAGTCTGCCGGGCAGCTCCAACCCTCAGCCCGTGTGGTGCACCTCCTGCAGCCCGTAGACCGGGGTGTCGATGCCCTCGGCGCGGGCCTTGAGCTGCAGCGCGAGGTAGAGCGAGTAGTGCCGGGACTGGTGCAGGTTGCCGCCGTGGAACCACAGCGCCTCCTGCTGCGTGGGCTTCCACATGTTGCGCTGCTCGCCCTCCCACGGCCCGGGGTCCTTGGTCGTGTCCGAGCCCAGGCCCCAGACCTTGCCGACCTTGTCGGCGGTCTCCTGGTCGATCAGGTCCGCGGCCCAGCCGTTCATCGAGCCGTAGCCGGTGGCGTAGACGACCAGGTCGGCCGGCAGCTCCGTGCCGTCCTCCAGCACGACGGAGTCCTCGGTCAGCTCCGTCACCT
This sequence comes from uncultured Actinomycetota bacterium, assembly GCA_963778095.1. Taxonomy (GTDB): domain Bacteria; phylum Actinomycetota; class Actinomycetes; order Propionibacteriales; family Nocardioidaceae; genus Nocardioides_B. The sequence goes on from CAVZTB010000004.1 coordinate 28,952, forward strand.
GGCCGTGCGCGAGCTTGACCTCGCCGTCGGCCACCAGGTCGGCGGACCCCACGTCGATGTAGTAGCCCGAGCCGCGGCGGAGGTACTTCATGAACAGCCCCGACCCGTCGTCGCCCCAGTCGTGCAGGAACCCGGCCTTCTCGAGACGGTCGTAGAAGTCCTGGTCCCGTTCGCGCATCGCGTCGTACAGCGGGATCTGGAACTCGTGCATGATCCGGTAGGGCAGCGAGGCGAAGACCAGGTCGGCCTTCTCCGTGGTCATCCCGGAGGCGACGGCCTCCTCGCTGTAGAGCGCCCCGAGGCCGATGTCCATCAGCGAGTCCGACCGGACGATGTGCGTCGAGGTGCGCTGCACCATCGTGACGTCGGCGCCCTTCTCCCACAGGGCCCCGCAGATGTCGAAGGCCGAGTTGTTCGACCCGATCACCACCGCCTTCTTGCCGGCGTACGCATCGGGACCCGGGTGCGCCGACGAGTGGTGCTGGTCGCCGCGGAACGTGTCCATCCCCTTGTACGACGGCAGGTTGGGCTTGCCGGACATGCCCGTCGCGAGCACGAGCTGCTTCGGCTTCAGCACGAGCGGCTGCCCCTCGCGCTCGACCTCGACGGTCCACTCCTGGGTCTTCTCGTCGTACGACGCGGACTTCGCCTCGGTGCTCGACCAGTAGTTGAGCTCCATCACCTTGGTGTAGGACTCGAGCCAGTCGGCGATCTTGTCCTTGGGGGCGAACACCGGCCAGTTCTCGGGGAACTTGATGTAGGGCAGGTGGTCGTACCAGACCGGGTCGTGCAGGCACAGGGACTTGTAGCGGCTGCGCCACTGGTCGCCGGGCCGGGCGCGCTTGTCGATGACGATCGTCGGCACGCCGAGCTGCCGCAGCCGCGCCGACAGCGCGATGCCGCCCTGGCCGCCGCCGACCACGAGCACGTAGGGCTGGGTCTCGTAGCCGAGCTCGCGGGCCTCCCGCTCCCGGCGCCTCGGCCCAGGTCTCGCGGTCCTTGTTGGCGCCGTGCTCGGCGCCCTTCGGACGCGCGCCGCCCTTGGGCTCCTCGTGGCCCTTGAGCTCGTAGAGCGTGGTGAGCAGCGTCCACGCCTTGCCCTCCGCGTCCAGCCGCAGCAGCCCGCGGCCCCGGCCGACGGCGGTCTCGAACTCGATCCACGCCGTGGTGATCCCGTCGGCCTCGTCCGGCGGCTCGGCGGTCCGGAAGCCGCTGGGGGCGGTCCGCTCGAGGGTCTCGCGCAGCAGGTCGGCCACCCCGTCGGGGTTCTCGACGGTCTTGAGGTTCCAGGTGAACGCGACGAGGTCGCGCCAGAAGCTGGTCGCCGCGAACATCCCGGCCGCCCGGTCGACGTCGCCGGCGGTGAGCGCCTCCTCGAAGTCGTGGAGCCAGGCGTCCACGCGCTGCTGGACGGGGTCGGTGGTGTCGGGGGCGTCGAGGGTCTGCGTCATGTGACCCAGCGCACACCTCGCCGTACGCCGGGACAAGGGTTGCACCGCGTTGCAGACCCCGTCGAACGGACGGTGCCGAGCGACCGGTCGCGGGCCTACGCTCGCGGCGTGGGTGACTTCAGCGCGATCCGGCCGGGCACGAACCTGCCGCTCTACGCCCGCGAGCTGGTCCGGATGCACGACGCGGTGATCGGAGGCGGCCGGTCCGCGCTGCAGCCGCGGGCGCTGGTGGCCCGGTCCTGGTCGCGGGTGCTCGGAGCCGGCCTCGACCCGGACGGCCGCAACCCGCGGGACCCGCTGCCGATGGACCAGGTGCTGGCCCGTCGCCGGTCCTCGCCGATCGCGCTGGTCATCGACGAGCTCCGCGCGATCATCTCCTCGGTCGCCGACGCGTCGCAGTTCCTGATGGTGGTCACCGACGCCGACGGCATCATCCTCTGGCGCGAGGGCGCGGCGCGGGTGCGCAGCCGGGCCGACGGGCTCGGGTTCGCGGAGGGTGCCGAGTGGACCGAGGAGCTCGTCGGCACCAACGCCATCGGCACGGCCCTGGCCGAGGCGAGCCCGGTGCAGCTGTTCTCGGCCGAGCACTTCGAGGCCGACCAGCACCCCTGGTACTGCACCGCCGCGCCGATCCACGACCCCCGCACCGGGGCGCTGCTCGGCATCGTCGACGTCAGCGGGCCGGCGATGACGCTGCACCCGGCGATCATCGCGCTGGTCGAGACGGCCGTGCGGCTCGCGGAGTCCCAGCTGTGGCGGCACCACGAGCTGCGGCTCGAGCGGCTCCGGCAGGCGGCGGCGCCGGTGCTCGCGTCGGTGACCGGCCCGCTGCTGCTGGTCGACGACCACGGCTGGGTGGCGCACACCGCCGGCGTCGCCGCGCAGGCCCGGATCGCGGTGCCGCACGGCGACCGGCCGCTGGCCGTGCCGGGGCTCGGCCTGTGCCTGCCGGAGCCGATCGGCGACGGCTGGCTGGTCCGGCCGGCCGGCCGGGAGACGCGGATCCGGATGACGCTCGACCTGACCGGGCCGCCGGCGGTCGAGGTGCACGGCGAGCGGCCCTGGCGGAGCGCGGCTGACCGCCCGGCACGCGCAGATCCTGCGGCTGCTGGGCGCGGCCGGACCGGCCGGGCTGAGCGCCGGCGCGCTGAGCCGCGAGGTGTACGGCGACGGGGAGCACCTCGTCGCGGTGCGGGCCGAGGTCTCCCGGCTCCGCAGGGTGCTCGGCAGCGTCGTGGAGAGCAGGCCCTACCGTCTCGCCGCGACGGTCGAGCTCGACGTCGCGGTGCCGGCCGGCTGAGCCGTCAGCCGAGCTGCAGCGCGACGCAGGTCCACCGGTCGTTGCGGCGCTCCAGCCGGGCCGCGAGGGCGCGTGACCGGTGACCGTGCTGGACGTGCACGCTGACCTCGGCCGTGCCCGGCTCGGGTTGGAACACGTGCACGCTGCGCACCTGGGGCCGGATCGTCCGCCGGCGCTGCGTGGCGGGTGAGGTCCGGCCGAGGATGCGCACCCGGCGGTCGAGGTCGTGGTAGACGCGCGCGGTGGTCCAGCGCAGCAGCTGCGCGAGCGGCCGGTCGCCGCCGAGCACCTCGACGCAGGCCTGGGCGAACCGTGCCGCCCACGCCTGCACCTCGCGGTGCTCGCGGGAGCCGGCGCCGTCGACCAGCCGGAGGTCCGGCACGGCCGGCGCGGCGAGGGTGGGTCGCACGGCCAGGGCGAGGCTGCCCTGCACCTCCGCGACGGGCACGGTCTCCCGCTCGTCGCCGGGTGGGACCAGCCGCGTGACGGTGGCGAGGTCGCGGTTCGGGGCCGGCGGGCGTCGTACGGGGACGGGAGTGCGGGTCGGGTTCACGGGTGTTCCTCTCGGTGGGGTGCGGCGTCGTCGGGTGTGCGGAGGTCCGGGACCACGAGCCGGGTCCCGGGCTGGATCAGGTCCGGGTCGTCGCCGATCCGGGCGAGGTTGGCGCGGTGCAGGCGGTGCCACGCCGCGGTGACGCGGGCGTCGTCGGCGCCGGCCGGCAGCAGCCGGCTCGCGATCGCCCAGAGGGAGTCGCCCGGACGGACCCGCACCGCCGGGCGCGTCTCGCGCACGACCGGGCGGGCGGCGGCCTGGGGTGCGGAGCCGGTCGCGCGGTCGGGGACGGCGAGCCCGTCGAGGACACCGGTCGCCGGCGGCGGTGCCGGAGGCGTCGGCCAGCGCGGGGCCGGTGACCGCCGCACCGAGCCCCAGCCCGAGGACGCCCACCACGGCGCCGCGGGCGATCCGCGGGCAGGCGGCCTCGGCGAACCGGGCGCAGGCGGCGGGCACCGGGCTGCCGGGAGCCGCGCAGCACGGCGAGCCGGCACAGCGCCACGCAGGGCCGCTGCGCCGAGCAACCAGCCGGCGCAGCCCAGCAGCGCGGCCGCGCAGCAGCCGGAGAGCACGACGGGGAAGGGAAGCGTCGACAGCGCTGCCGGCCCGTCGGCGGCGAGCGGGCGGACCACGGCCAGCAGCGGCTCGCCGGCCAGCAGCCAGGCGGCGACCGCCGCCACCGCGCAGCCGGCCAGCAGGAGGCAGGCCCGCGCGGCACGGAGGATGCCGGCTGCGATCATGGCTGACCTTCTTGTTTGATGACGTTTGATCTATTTAGACATCGGACGAGCTCGACGTCAATCGACTGTCCACAGCCGATTGACACCGCCCGGAAGCGGTCAGCGTTCGGGGATGCGGTGGGAAGAACGGCTCCTCGACCTCTTCGACGACCTCGAGCAGCAGGCGGCCGGGCTCGCGCTGGGCGAGCGGGACGCGCAGGTGGCCGAGCTGAGCCGGGCGGAGTACGCCGAGGTCGACCTGGCCGCGCGGCTGCACGCGTCGACCGGTGCGCCGCTGCGGCTGGAGGTCCTCGGGCTGGGCGCCCTCGACGGGTCGCTCGCCTCGGCGGGCGACGGCTGGTGCCTGCTCGACGTCGCCGGCCAGGACTGGCTGGTCCCGCTGGCGGCGGTGGTCTCGCTGCGGGGCCTGGCCGCCGGGGGAGTCGCTGACGCGGCGCGTCCGGTCACCACCCGGCTGGGGCTGGGGTCCGTGCTGCGCGGCATCGCCGAGGACCGCGACGAGGTCGTGCTGCACCGGCGCGACGGCCAGGTGGTGCGGGGCGTCCTGGGCCGGGTCGGCCGCGACTTCGTCGAGCTCGGCGCCCCGGGCGGGGTCGGAGTGGTGCCGTTCGGGGCGGTCGCCGCCTCGTGCGCCGGCGGCTGACTGCTGGCGAGTGCTGCGGTCCTTCTTGGCGTCCGACTCGGCGTACATGCGCGCGATGTAGTTCTCCAGCTCGACGGCCTCGATGCGGTACTGCTGGCGACCGCCGATCTGGATGGAGCGCAGCTCGCCGGACTGCACGAGTGCGCGCACCTGGGCGACCGAGGTGGCCAGGATCTCCGCGACGTCGGGCAGCGTCAGGAACCGGGGACCGGGGGACCCGGCCGTCGTGCTGGGCATGCCCCCATCATGCCAGCGTTTGCCGACGTTTCGGCGACCCTGGTCGCGTTTGGCTGTGGACGAGCAGGTGTCGAACCCGGACGAACGGAGCATGATGTGCCCATGTCAGCACGGGGGACCAGCACCGACCAGCAGCACGTCACGCGCGGCGCACCACCGGGGTCACCGCCCGCCCAGCGTGCACCCCGGTCCCGCTGGAAGGACCCCCGGCTGGCGGTCGGCATCGCTCTCGTCGCGGCCTGCGCGCTGGTCGGCGCCCGCTTCCTGGGCGGCGCGGACGACACCGTCGGCGTCTGGGCCGCGCGCGACGCCCTCGAGGCCGGCCAGGGCGTCGGCGCGTCCGACCTGGTCCGCCGCGAGGTGGCGTTCGGGGACCAGGAGGACGCCGACGCCTACCTCTCCGCCGACGCCCCGCTGCCCGACCGGTCGACGCTGTCCCGGCCGGTCGGGGCCGGCGAGCTGCTGCCCCGGGCCGCCCTGGGCGACGCCGGCACCGGGTCGCTGACCGAGGTGCCGCTGTCGGTGCGAGACGGAGGCCGTCCCCTCGACGCTGCGGGTGGGCACGGTCGTCGACGTCTGGGTCACCCCGGACACCGCGGCCACCGACGCCGACGGCTCGGACGGGGCCGCGCCCCGCTCGGTGCTGGTCTTCGACGACGTCGCCGTGCTCTCGGTCCCGCGCACCAGCACGTCGCTCGGGCCGACCGCCACGCGCCAGGTCATCGTCGGTGTCGGCGAGGACCAGCAGGGCCGCCTGCCGACGTCGCTGGCCGCCCTGGCCGGCGGCACCGTCGTCCTCACCGCGCAGCGATGACCCCGCCGGGTGCGGTCCGCGTCTCGGTGCTGGTCGCGGCCGCCGGCGCGCCGTGGGAGGCCGCGGCGCTCGACCACCTGGAGCGGGGCCGTCCGGCCGTGGCGCTGGCGAAGCGGTGCGTCGACCTCACCGACCTGCTGGCCACCGCGAGCACCGGCACCGCGTCGGTCGCCGTGGTCGCGCCGCGACCTGCCGGGGCTCGACGCGGACAGCGTCGAGGCGCTGCGGCGGTCCGGTCTCGGGGTCGTGCTGGTCGGCACCCCCGAGGACCTGCGGGACGGCGAGGTCGAGCGGCTGCGCCGGCTCGGCGTCGAGCACCTGCTGAGCACCGTCGACCTCGACTCGCTGGCCGACCGGGTCCGGGAGGCGGAGCAGCGCACGGGCCCGGACCCGCAGGCGAACGGCGCCGGGCCGGTCGCGCCGGCTCCGGCCGACGGGGACCGGGCCCGCGTCGTGGCGGTCTGGGGACCGGCCGGAGCGCCCGGGCGCACGACCGTCGCGGTGGGCCTGGCGGCCGAGACCGCCCGGGCGGGGCGGGACACCTTCCTGCTCGACGTGGACCCCTACGGCGGTGCGGTGGCGCAGCACCTCGGCGTCCTGGACGAGGTCTCGGGGCTGCTGGCCGCGGCCCGGTCGGCGAACTCGGGACTGCTCGACCCGGACCGGCTCAGCGCCTACGCCCGCCAGGTCGACGACCGGCTGCGCGTGCTCACCGGGCTGCCGCGGGCGGACCGCTGGGCGGAGGTGCGGCCCGCGGCCTTCGAGCAGGTCCTCGACGAGGCGACCAGGCTGGCCGGTCCGGCCGGGCTGGTGGTGCTCGACACCGGCTTCAGCCTCGAGAACGACCTCGCGGACCCGTTCGCCGCCGCGCCGCAGCGCAACCGGATGACCCTGGACGCCGTACGCGCCGCGGACGAGGTGCTCGTCGTCGGTGCCGCCGACCCGGTCGGGCTGGCCCGGCTCGCCCGCGGTCTCGTCGAGCTGCGCGACGCTGCTCCCCGGGGTGCGTCCGCACGTCGTGGTCAACCGCACGCGGCCGTCGCTGGGCTGGAGCGACCGCGAGATCACCGGGATGGTCGAGGGCTTCGTGACACCGGTCGCCGTGCACTTCCTGCCCGACGACCGCCCGGCCGCGGACCGGGCCCTGATGGCGGGCCAGAGCCTCGTGGAGTCCGGGGAGTCGCCGTTGCGTACGGCGATGGCCGCGCTCGCGAGCAGCGTGCACGGGTCGCCCGCCGAACCGGCCGGGCGCCGCGGCCTCAGGCGCCGAAGAGCAGGTAGAGACCGGTGACGGTGTAGAACACCATCACGAACAGCAGCGGCAGCTGGCCGGTGAGCTGGTGCCGGCGGGGGAGCAGCTTGATGGCCCGGTCGTGCGCGGCGATCACCCCGAGGACGTGGCCGGTGACGACCGAGAGCACCTTGAGGATCGCCAGGAACGTCGGGTGCGTGGAGATCCAGTAGCTGACCTTCCAGTCCGCCGTGCCGAGCAGGTTCCAGCCCTTGCCGAGCGGGTCGGACAGCTGCACGACGGTCTGCTGGCCGACCTCGACGAAGTAGCTGAGGTAGTGCGCCACGATGTAGCCCACGATGATCGGGACCACCGAGTGCGCGAACAGGTTCGGCAGCGTACGGCGGGACACCCCCGGGTCCACGCCGGTCGCCATCGTCGCGCCCGCGAAGGTCAGGCCGACGACGGCGCAGAAGAACAGCAGGGCCAGGAAGTCGAGCCAGGTCGAGCTCATGCTCGACCGACTGGGTGAACTTCAGCCACTCGTTGGAGTCCTTGAAGCTGTCGAACGCCGTGCTGCCGAAGAGCACCGCGACCACCGCGGTGAGCCCCGGCGCGGCCTTGACGCCGTCGAGGTTGCCCAGCGGGCTGCGCAGCACCAGGGTGCCGTCCTCGGTGCGGCCGAAGACGGAGAGGTGGCCGACCAGCGTGGAGTAGACCTCGAACGGGTCGGCCTGCTCGAGCCAGGCGCTGCCGAACACGGCGGCGCCGATGATCACGATGGCGATGTAGCCGGCGAACCACAGCCGCACCGGGGAGAGGTACGTCGAGCCCGGGTAGACGAGCTCGAGCCACACGAAGGCCAGCAGGCCGAAGGCGGCGGGCCAGTAGCCGACGCGGCGGCGACAGCGTGAGGATGCCCGTCGTCGGGGTCGCCGCCGGTGAGCCGGGTGAAGACGAGGTGGATCGTGCGCAGCGGGCTGACCGCCTTGTAGAACGGGCCGAACAGCAGCGACATCGGCACGATCCCGACCCAGAGCAGCACGTAGACGACGCCGAAGGCGGGGTTCACCAGCAGGTCCGGTCCGAGCACGGCGGCCCAGACGACGTACGCGAAGAACGCGAAGCCGAGCACCCGCAGCGCGACGGCGAACGGCGGTGCTGTCCACCAGGGACGCGAGCCACGCCGGGGCGGGGCGGCCCTTGTGCGCGGCGTCGAAGCGCGGGGTGCGCCAGGCCAGGGCCAGCACGATGAACGAGACGGCGAGCGCGGCGCCGGCTCCGGCGATGGCGTACTCGGCGGGGATCGGAAGGTCCTTCGCACCCCCGATGCCGTGCGCGAAGACCATCAGTTCTCCTTGACTGGCTTGGGCGGACGTCGACCGTGACAGCGCGTTCTGTCAGAATCGCATGACGCGCTGAAGATGTCCTGAGAGGGGTCACGATGAGTGAGCGGCTCCGTGCGGACGACATGGCCTTCCTGGTCACCGAGTCCGCGAGCACGCCGATGCACAACGCGACGCTGGAGATCTTCGAGCCGCCGTCGGCGGGCTTCGACTACGACCGGCTGCTGGCGCTGATCGCCGACCGCATCGCGTTCGTGCCCCGCTACCGGCAGCGGCTCCGCTCGGTGCCCGGACGGCTCGCCAACCCGGTGTGGGCCGACGACGAGGACTTCGACCTGACCTTCCACGTGCGGCGCTCGGCGCTGCCGCGCCCCGGGTCGATCGACCAGCTCCGCGACCTCACCGCCCGGATCATGTCGCGGCGGCTCGACCGCAACCGGCCGCTGTGGGAGATGTACTTCATCGAGGGCGTCGAGGGCGGCCGGTTCGCGATCCTGTCGAAGTCGCACCAGATCCTCGTGGACGGCGTCGCCACCATCGACCTCGGCCAGGTGATCCTCGACGTGGACCCCGCACCCAAGGAGACGGTGCACGTCGACTGGCACCCCGCCCACGTGCCGACGTCGCCCGCGCTGGTCGCCGGGGCGGTGCGCGACTCGGTGCGCGACCCGCGGCAGGCGTTCGCGACCCTGTCCGGCAACGCGGGCAGCGTGTTCCGCACCGCCGGCGCGGTCGGCGGCCGGGTCGTCGAGGTCGCCGGCGCGCTCTCCAACCGGCGGGTCACCCCCGAGTCGCCGATCAACACGACGCTGTCCGAGCAGCGCCGGTTCGTGACCGTGAAGACGTCGCTGCAGGACTACCGCGACGTGCGGCGGTTCCACGGCGGCACCGTCAACGACGTCATCCTGGCCACGATCACCGGCGCCATGCGCAACTGGCTGATGACCCGCGCCGAGTCGGTGCACGGCAGCCGCTCGCTGCGGGCGCTGGTCCCGATGGGCGTCATCGACAGCGAGCTCGAGCCCACCTCGCTGGGCTCCCAGGTGGCGGGCCACTTCCTGTCGCTGCCCATCGGCGAGGCGAGCCCCGTCGTCCGCCTGCACCAGGTGTCCTACGCCCTCAAGGCGCACAAGGAGACCGGGCACGCCGTGGCGGCGGACCGGCTCGCGGGCGTCGCCGGCTTCGCGCCGACGACGTTCCACGCCCTGGGCTCGCGGGTGGCGGCGGCGCAGGCGCGGCGCGGCTTCAACCTGGTCATCACCAACGTCCCCGGGCCGCAGTTCCCGCTGTACGCCGCCGGCGCGCAGATGACCGAGAGCTACCCGGTCCAGCCGCTGCTCCCCGGGCACGCGCTGTCGATCGGCGTCACGTCGTACGACGGCGGCGTCTACTTCGGCCTCAACGGCGACCGGGACGCGCTGCCCGACCTCGACGTCCTCGGCCAGTGCGTCACCGAGTCCCTCGAGGAGCTCGTCGACAGCCTCTCGCCCAGCCGCCAGCGCGCCCCGCGCGGCCGCAAGAAGGCAGCCCCCAAGAAGAAGCCGGTGACCACGTGAGCACGCGCGTCTACGTCCCCACGACCCTGACCCGTCTCCGTGCGGTCGTCACGGCCGACGGCATCGGACCCGCGCCGTTCGTCGGCCACGCGGTCACGCCGGGCGTGCGGGAAGGACTGCCGGACGTCGGCGAGGAGGAGTGGGAGTACGCCGCGTCGACGGCCGCCGCGCAGTCGTCGCTCGCGATGCTCGAGGACGACGAGCCGGCCCGCCGCGTGGTGATCGCGGTCGACGTACCCTCCGCCCGGCCGGCGGGCACCGCCGACCCGACCGTGGTGGAGGTCGACGACGTCGTGCCGTTCCGCCGTGTGGGCGCCGTGCTGGCGGACGCGGCCGAGGCGGAGCCCGACGTCGCGGCGGCGCGGGACGCGGTCGGCACCCCCGACGCCGAGGACCTTGCCGAGCGGTGCCTGGACCACGAGCTCGGCTGGTGGGCGGCGCAGGAGATCGGCGACCTGCTCGCGGCGACCGGCGTCATCTGAGGTGACTTGGGCGTAACCATCGCCGTCTGACACGATCGGGCTCATGGACGCCATCACCTACCCGCCGGCTCCCGTCAACGAGCCCAACCTCACCTACGCCCCCGGCAGCCCCGAGCGGGCCGCCCTGGAGCTGGAGCTCAAGGCCCAGGAGGACCGGCAGCTCGACCTGACCGCCACCATCGGGGGCAGGAAGAAGATGGGCGGCGGCGCCGAGACGCCGGTCGTGCAGCCGCACGACCACCGGCACGTGCTCGGGCGTCCTGAAGAACTCCACGCAGGCCGACACCCGCGCCGCGATCGCCGCCGCGCAGGAGGCGGCACCCGGCTGGCGTGCGCTGCCCGCCGACGAGCGCGCCGCGATCCTGCTCAAGGCGGCCGACCTGCTCGCGGGTCCGTGGCGCCAGCGGATCAACGCCGCGACGATGCTGGGCCAGTCGAAGACCGCGTTCCAGGCCGAGATCGACGCGGCCTGCGAGCTGATCGACTTCTGGCGCTTCAACGTGCACTTCGCCAAGCAGATCCTGGCCGAGCAGCCGATCGCGAACAGCCGCGGCATCTGGAACCGCACCGACCACCGGCCGCTCGAGGGCTTCGTCTACGCGATCACGCCGTTCAACTTCACCGCCATCGCCGGCAACCTGCCGACCGCCCCGGCGCTGATGGGCAACACGGTGATCTGGAAGCCGTCGCCGACCCAGCAGGTCGCGGCGCACCTCACGATGGAGCTGCTCGAGGAGGCCGGCATGCCGCCCGGCGTCATCAACATGCTGCCCGGCGACGGTCTCGACGTGTCGCAGGTGGCGCTGAACCACCCCGACCTCGCGGGCATCCACTTCACCGGCTCCACGCCGACCTTCCAGCACCTGTGGTCGACCGTCGGCGCGAACATCGCGAAGTACCGCTCCTACCCGCGCATCGTCGGCGAGACCGGCGGCAAGGACTTCGTCGTCGCGCACGCGTCGGCCGACCCGGACGTGCTGCGCGTCGCGCTGCTGCGCGGGGCCTTCGAGTTCCAGGGCCAGAAGTGCTCGGCCGCGTCGCGGGCCTACGTGTCGCGCTCGGTGTGGAAGAAGATGAAGGACTCGTTCCTGGCCGAGGTCGAGTCGATCACCATGGGCGACGTCACCGACTTCTCCAACTTCATGGGCGCCGTCATCGACGACCGCGGGTTCGCCAAGCACAAGAAGGCGATCGCGCGCGCCAAGCGGTCGAAGAACCTCGACGTGCTGGCCGGCGGCCAGGTCGACGACTCCGTCGGCTACTTCGTCCGGCCGACCGTCGTGGAGAGCAGCGACCCGACCGACCAGATGTTCTCGACCGAGTACTTCGGCCCGATCCTCGCCGTGCACGTCTTCGAGGACCGCGACTTCGAGAAGGTCGTCGCCCAGATGGAGTCCTTCGCGCCGTACGCCCTGACCGGCGCGATCATCGCCCAGGACCGCAACGTCATCGCCTGGGCCCGCGAGAGCCTGCGCTTCGCGGCCGGCAACTTCTACATCAACGACAAGCCGACCGGCGCCGTCGTGGGCCAGCAGCCCTTCGGCGGGGCCCGCGCCTCCGGGACCAACGACAAGGCCGGCGCACCGCAGAACCTGATGCGCTGGACCTCGCCGCGCTCCATCAAGGAGACGTTCGACCCGCCGAAGGACTACCGGTACCCGTTCATGGACCTGGGCTGACCCTGGTGCCAGATTCCCTGGGTACCCAGGGAAAAGGACACACCCCCGACGTTGCAACGTCGGGGGTGTGCACGTTTAACCGGGTACCCAGTGAATCTGCCGGACGGGGAGGTCAGCCCGCGAGCGCCGGGTAGTCGGTGTACCCCTCGGCGCCGCCGCCGTAGAACGTGTCCGGGTTCGGCTCGTTCAGGTCGGCACCGGTCTGCCAGCGCTGCGGCAGGTCGGGGTTGGCGAGGAACAGCCGGCCCACGGCCACCGCGTCGGCGAGGTCGTCGTCGAGCACGGCCTGGGCGGACTCGCGGGTGGTGAGCGAGCCGAAGCCGTCGTTGGCGATCAGCACGCCGCCGAACTCCTTGCGGAGCCGCTGCACGAGGTCGAGGCTCGGGTCGGCCAGCACGCTGAGGTAGGCGATGCCGACGGGGGCGATGTCCTGGACGAGCGTGGTGTACGTCGCCTCGACGTCGGCCGGGTCCTCCTCGAGGGCGCCCTGGATGTTGTGGGCCGGGGAGATGCGGATGCCGACGCGCTCGGGGCCGATGGCCTCGGCGACGGCGCGCACGACCTCGACGGTCAGGCGCGCCCGGTTCTCGGGGCTGCCGCCGTAGGTGTCGGTGCGCTCGTTGGAGCCCGGCGCCAGGAACTGGTGCAGCAGGTAGCCGTTGGCGGCGTGGATCTCCACACCGTCCAGGCCGGCCTCGACGGCGGACCGTGCGGCGTGCACGAAGTCCTCGACGACGCCCGGGATCTCGTCGGTCTCCAGCGCGCGGGGGACCGGGTGCGGCTTCTGGCCCTCGGCGGTGACCATCTGGTTCGGGGCGGCGAGCGCGCTCGGCGCGATCGACTCCAGCCCGTTCTTGTTGTCGGGGTGCGCGATGCGGCCCGCGTGCATCAGCTGGACGACGATCCGGCCGCCCTTCGCGTGCACGGCGTCGGCCACCCGGCGCCAGCCGGCGACCTGCTCGGGCGTGTGGATGCCGGGGGTGTTCAGGTAGCCCTGGCCGACGGCGCTGGGCTGGGTGCCCTCGGTGATGATCAGGCCGGCGCTCGCGCGCTGGGCGTAGTACTCCACGGCCAGGTCGCCGGGCACCATGCCCTCGGTCGCCCGGTTGCGGGTCAGCGGCGCCATCACGAGGCGGTTCGGGAGGTTCCAGCTCTTGAGCTGGAGCGGGTCGAAGAGGTCAGGCACGGGTGCGTTCCTTGTCGTAGACAACGGTTGAACGTCGTACTAACGAGGCCGTCGCGACGCGACATTCCGGCCAGGGGGGAGAATGCGGTGTGATGAACGACGTGTTTGAGTCGCTGCCGCTGCACCTGGGTGCGCTGCACCCCTTCGAGCAGCTGCTGGTCGCGCTGGTCGCGTTCGGCCCGTTCGTGGTGCTCTTCGTCGTCGTGTACGTCGTCCGCCGGCGCGACGTCGCCGAGGAGACGGCCGAGCGGTCCGAGCGCCCGGGCGCGACGACCGACTGGTCTGAACCGGCCGCCGGTACTTTTCGGCACCGGTCGGTCCCATCCGGGCGAATGACCCGCCGGGTTCGCGGGCCCGACGGCATAGTGGCCGCTGGTCTCGGGATGACCGGTCCTTGCCCGTCCGGAGGACTGCCCGTGCCGGAGGTGGCGATGAACGTCCTGCTCGAGCGCCTCGGACGGTTCATGGCGCGGCATGCGTGGCAGGTGGTCGCGGCCTGGCTGCTCGTGCTCGTCGGGCTGGTCCTCGCCGACCGGACCTGGGGCGGGACGTTCGCCAACGACTACACGGTGCCGGGGAGCGAGTCCTCGCGCGGGCTGGACCGGCTGGACCGTGACGACCCGTCCGCGGGCGGGTACGCCGGCCAGATCGTGTTCCACGCCGAGCGGGGCACCGTCGTGGACGCGTCCCCCGCGATCGCGACCACGATGAAGAACGTGGGGGCGCTGCCCGACGTGTTGCGCGCCACCGACCCGCTCACCACGGACGGCACGCCCGCCGTGTCCGCGGACCAGACGATCGCCTACGGCACCGTGGCCTGGTCGACCGTCCCCGCCTCGCTCGGCACCGACTACCTGGACCGGCTCGACCGCGCGGTCGAGCCGGCCCGCGACGCCGGCCTGGTGGTGGAGTACGGCGGCGGCGCCGGCCAGATCGGCCAGCAGGCCGACGACCGGCTCTCGGAGGCGATCGGGCTGGCGTGTGCGCTGCTGCTCCTGCTGCTGATGTTCGGGTCGTTCGTCGCCGCCGCGATCCCGTTGCTGGCGGCCGTCTTCAGCGTCGGCAGCGGGCTGGCGCTCGTCGGCCTGGTGGCCTCGCTGACCAGCTTCCCGACCACGGCGCCGACCGTCGCGACGCTGCTCGGCCTGGGCGTGGCGGTGGACTACGGCCTGTTCATGGTCGCCCGGCACCGCGAGCAGGTCGACCTGGGCGTGGGCGAGGAGGACTCGATCGCCCGGACCGCGGGCACGTCGGGAGCGGCCATCGTGGTCGCCGGCAGCACCGTGGTCATCGCCATCCTCGGGCTCTACGTCTCGGGGGTGCCGTTCGTGGGTGCCCTGGGTGCCGCCTCCGCCATCGTCGTGACCGTGACGATGGCGGCGGCACTGACCCTGACCTGTGCCCTGCTCGCCCTGGCCGGGTCCCGGGTGCGCTCGCGGGGCGATCGACGGCACGACCCCGCCGCCGCGACGCCCGACCCCGAGAGCAGCGCGTTCGCCCGCTGGGGCCGGAGGGTGTCCGACCACCCCTGGCCGTGGGGCGTCGCCAGCGTCGTCGTGCTGGTCGTGCTCGCCGTACCCCTGCTCTCCCTGCGCCTGGGCCAGCTCGACGCGGGCACCGATCCTCCCGAGGACAGCAGCCGGCGGGCCTACGACCTGGTGGAGCAGGGCTTCGGCCCGGGTGCGAACGGACCGCTCACGGTCGTCCTCGCGCTCCCGTCCTCCGGTGACTCCCAGGACCTGCTGACCCGCGCGCAGACCGCACTGGAGGGAACGCACGGGGTCGCGTCGGTCACCGGACCGTCGCTCAGCCCGTCGAAGTCGACCGCGCTGTTCAACGTGGTCCCCACGACCGCGCCCGACGCGGCCGCGACCTCGACCCTGGTGGACACCCTGCGCGACGACGTGCTGCCGTCGCTCGACGCGCCGGCGACGTACGTCGTGGGCACCGTCGCGGGCTACGTGGACTTCACCGAGAAGACCGCCCAGCGGCTGCCGTGGCTCATCCTCGCGGTGGTGCTGCTCTCGCTCGTCCTGCTCACCCTCGCGTTCCGGGCCCCCGTGATCGCGGTCAAGGCGGCGATCCTCAACCTGCTGTCGGTGGGCGCGGCCTACGGGGTGGTGATCGCGGTGTTCCAGTTCGGCTGGGGGAGCGGGCTGCTGGGCGTCGACCAGGACCTCCCGATCCCGGCGTTCGTGCCGATGCTGATGTTCGCGATCGTCTTCGGCCTGTCCATGGACTACGAGGTGTTCCTGCTCTCGCGGGTGCACGAGGCGTGGGTCAGGACGGGGGACGCGCACCGCGCCGTGGCGCTCGGCATCGGCAGCACCGCCCGGGTGATCACGACGGCCGCCGCGATCATGGTGGTGGTGTTCACGAGCTTCGTCCTCGACGACGACCCCACCATCAAGATGCTCGCGGTCGGGATGGCCGTCGCCGTGCTGATCGACGCCAGCGTGGTCCGGATGGTCCTGGTGCCCGCGGTCATGTCGGTGCTCGACGAGCGGGCGTGGTACCTCCCGGCCTGGCTCGACCGGGTCCTGCCGGACCTCGAGCTCGAGGGCAGCGTCGGAGCCGCCGGACAGGAGCGACCGGGGACGCCGACGCGCGAGGTGCCGCGCCAGCGGGGCGAGACCGAGATCCCGCCCCTTCCCGGACCCTGCGGACCGCTGAGGCCCTAGGACGTGTCTCTCATATCTGCCGCGGCGTCCGCGGCCCCGCATCCCGACCGGCTGCGTTGTCGGCACTCGGCGCAGCACGCTGCGCTCTCGCACCTCCGCCTGGCCGGACCGGGCGCGGAGACCGCGCCCGCTGACGCGACATCTTTGAGAGACACGCCCTAGCGGTCGCCCGCCAGCCAGGCCCGGCCGACCCGCTGCTCGGACTTCAGCGCGCTCTTCAGCAGGTCGCCGATCAGGCCCTCGAGCTTGCCGCCGAGCATCGGGATCTTGACCTTGATGTCGCCGGCGACGGTCTCGACGGTGCCGTCGTCGTCACCGGCGAGGTCGATGCCGCCCTGGAAGTCACCGGGCTTGCCGGGGATCTCCACGACCAGCTCCGCGTTCGAGGCGTCCTTCCAGGTCTCCCTCTGGACGATCTGGATCTGCTCGCCCACGATCTTCTTCGCGAACGACGGGATGCCGTCGGCCGGCTGGGTCTGGTCGACGACGACCTTCATGCCGGCGCCGCTGCCGGAGATGTCGACGTCGTGGCGCACCGCGTTCATCGCGGCGCAGACCTTCTCGCGGAACGCCGGGTCGGCGAGCATCGCCTGCACGTCGGCGGGCGGGGCGTCGTAGGTCATCTGGTGCGAGAACTTCATCGGCGGCTGCGCTCCTGTGCGGGGGTGGGTGTCGGGACGGGCGTCATCATGACGTACCCCCGCCCGGCGCCGCTACGCTCCCTGGGTGACGACCAGCGACGAGACCGACAGCGGGGCCGACCCGGCCGGACGGTGGGGCGGCACCCCCGAGGACGCCGTGCAGTTCGGGGAGCAGGGCGCCCGGCTGACCTACGGCAGCTACCTCCAGCTCGAGCGGCTGCTCTCGGCCCAGCAGCTGGAGTCCGAGCCGCAGGCGCACGACGAGCTGCTCTTCATCACCATCCACCAGGTCTACGAGCTGTGGTTCCAGCAGCTGCTGCACGAGGCGACCGCGGCCCGGGACGCCATGACAGCCGGCAACACGTGGTGGGCCCAGCACCTGCTGCAGCGGATGCACGTCATCGAGCGCGTGCTCGTGCAGCAGGTCGACGTGCTCGAGACGATGACCCCGCAGGACTTCCTCGCCTTCCGGCAGGCGCTGGCCCCGGCGAGCGGCTTCCAGTCCGTGCAGTTCCGGGAGCTGGAGTTCCTGTCCGGGTCCAAGGACCCGTCGTTCGTGCAGCGGTTCAAGGGGCTGACCGACGACGAGAAGGCGCGGCTGCGGCGCCGACTCGACGAGCCGACCCTGTGGGACGCGTTCCTCCAGGTGCTGGCCGCGCGCGGGCTGCCCGTCGGCGACGACGACGAGGTGACCGACTCGGTGCGGCGGGCGGCCCACGACCGCGCGTCGTACGCCGACGTGTGGGCGCTGGCCGAGGCGCTGCTCCAGCACGACGAGCTCGCCGCGGCCTGGCGGGCCCGGCACGTGGTGATGGTCGAGCGGATGATCGGCACCAAGACCGGCACCGGCGGGTCGTCGGGCGCCGACTACCTCCGCAGCCGCCTCGACCTGCGCTACTTCCCGCTCCTGTGGGACCTCCGCTCGGTGCTCTGAGACCGGCCCTCGCACGGCCCTGACACGCGGGTCCGGCCCGGGGTTGGTGGGGCCCGTGTGGAAGCCCTAGGGTCGGGCTGACGGCACAACGACGTGACGTCGACAGAGCATTTAGAGGTTGATGCTGCGTGCGTACGACGCTGGACGGGACCGCGAACGCCGAACGGGACGACCTGATCGAGAAGGCCGCTGCCTTCGCCGCGGGTCGCAAGGGCACGGGAGGCCTGCCCGGTGACACCGCGGGCGCCCTGCTCCGCTACTTCTACCGCCACGTGGCCACCGAGGACATCGCGCAGCGCACCGAGATGGACCTGTACGGCGCCGCGGTCAGCCAGTACCGCACCGCGTCGTACCGCCCCCAGGGCACCGCCAACATCCGGGTCTTCACCCCGACCGTCGCCGAGCACGGCTGGTCCGCCGGCGGGCACACGGTCGTCGAGGTGGTCACCGATGACATGCCGTTCCTCGTGGACTCCGTGACCATGGAGCTCAACGAGCAGAACCGCGAGGTGCACATGGTCGTGCACCCGCAGATCCTGGTCCGCCGCGACATCACCGGCCAGCTCCAGGAGATCCTCACCGGCGACGACTCGGCCGTCGACCGGGCCGAGCTGCCGCACGACATCTCCCGCGAGTCGTGGATGCACATCGAGATCGGCCGCGAGTCGAGCCCGGCGGGGCGCGAGGAGACCGAGCGCGCGCTGGCCAAGGTGCTCCAGGACGTCCGGGAGGCCGTCGAGGACTGGCCGAAGATGCACCAGCAGGCGCAGGACATCATCGACGACCTCGACGCCAACCCGCCGCCGCTGCCGGCCGAGGAGATCGCCGAGGGGCAGGCGCTGCTGCGCTGGCTCGCGGACACCCACTTCACGTTCCTGGGCTACCGCGAGTACCGCCTCGAGGCGGTCGAGGGCAGCGACGACCCGGACGACGTGGCGCTGCGGGCCGTGCCCGGCACCGGGTTCGGGATCCTGCGCTCCGACCAGGACATGTCCACGTCCTTCGCGAAGCTGCCGCCGCTGGTCCGGGCCAAGGCCCGCGAGAAGACGCTGCTGGTGCTGGCCAAGGCCAACTCCAAGGCGACCGTGCACCGGCCGGTCTACCTCGACTACGTCGGTGTCAAGACGTTCGACGAGAGCGGCGAGGTCGTCGGCGAGCGGCGCTTCCTGGGGCTGTTCTCGTCCGCGGCCTACACGGAGTCGCTGACCCGCATCCCGGTGATCCGGGTCAAGGCCAAGCAGGTCATCGACGCGGCCGGGTTCGCGCCGCTGAGCCACACCGGCAAGGCGCTCATGGACGTGCTCGAGACCTACCCCCGCGACGAGCTGTTCCAGACCCCGATCGAGGAGCTCGTGCCGATCGCGGAGTCGGTGCTCAACACGCGCGAGCGCCGCCAGGTGCGGCTCTTCGTGCGCCGCGACACCTACGGCCGCTACCTGTCCTGCCTGGTCTACCTGCCCCGCGACCGCTACACGACCGCCGTGCGCGAGCGGATCGCCGGCATCCTCAAGCAGCGGCTCGGCGGCGCGTCGCTGGAGTACACCGCCCGGGTCAGCGAGTCGCTGCTCGCCCGGCTGCACTTCGTGATCCGCCCCGAGCCCGGCGGCATGATCGGCGACTTCGACCAGGCCGACCTCGAGCGCCGGCTCGCCGAGGCGGCACGCTCGTGGCGCGACGACTTCGTGGCCGCCGCCCACGCGGAGTACGGCGAGGAGGACGGCGCGCTGCTGGCCCGCAAGTACGCCGACTCGTTCCCCGAGGCCTACAAGGAGGACTACCCGCCCCGGACGGGCGCGGTCGACCTCGGCCGCCTCGAGGGCATCCCGGTCGACGGCGGCCTCGACCTGTCCTTCTACCAGTCCCCGGAGACGGGTCCCACCGAGGCGCGGCTCAAGATCTTCCGCACCGGGTCGCCGATGTCGCTGTCGGAGGTGCTCCCGACCCTGTCCTCGATGGGCGTCGAGGTGGTCGACGAGCGGCCCTACGGCCTCGACGGCCTCGAGCGCGAGTCGCACATCTACGACTTCGGCCTGCGCTACCACCGTCCGCTGCCCAGCGACGCCCGGGAGCTGTTCCAGGACGCGGTCAACGCGGTGTGGGAGGGCGACAACGAGGTCGACGGCTTCAACGCCCTCGTCCTCGCCGTCGGGGTGACCTGGCGGCAGGCGACGGTGCTGCGCGCCTACGCGAAGTACATGCGCCAGGGCGGCACCCCGTTCGCCCAGGACTACATCGAGGACGCCCTCCAGCACAACGTCGACATCACCCGGGCGCTGGTCGCGCTGTTCGAGGCCCGCTTCGACCCGGGCCGCAACGGGCACATCGCCGCCGACGGCGAGAGCCGGCGGGCCAAGACCCAGGAGATCGAGAACCGCATCCACCGGGCCCTCGACGACGTCGCCAGCCTCGACCACGACCGGATCCTGCGGTCCTACCTGACGTTCATCAAGGCGACCCTGCGCACGAACTACTACCAGGTCGACGGCGAGGGCCTGTCGAAGTCCTACATCTCCCTCAAGCTCAAGCCGGACGCGATCCCGGACCTGCCCGAGCCGCGGCCCCAGTTCGAGATCTTCGTCTACTCCCCGCGGGTCGAGGGCGTGCACCTGCGGTTCGGCCCGGTGGCCCGCGGCGGCCTGCGCTGGTCCGACCGGCGCGACGACTTCCGCACGGAGGTGCTCGGCCTGGTCAAGGCGCAGATGGTCAAGAACACCGTGATCGTGCCGGTCGGCTCCAAGGGCGGCTTCTTCTGCAAGCAGCTGCCCGACCCCGGCCAGCGCGACCAGTGGATGGCCGAGGGCGTCGCCTGCTACAAGACGTTCATCTCCGGCCTGCTCGACATCACCGACAACCTCGAGGGCGAGGAGACCGTCCCGCCGGACCGCGTCGTGCGCCACGACGGCGACGACTCCTACCTCGTCGTCGCCGCCGACAAGGGCACCGCGACGTTCTCCGACATCGCCAACGGCGTCGCCAAGGACTACGGCTTCTGGCTCGGTGACGCGTTCGCGTCCGGCGGGTCGGTCGGCTACGACCACAAGGCCATGGGCATCACCGCCCGCGGCGCGTGGGAGTCCGTCCGGCGGCACTTCCGCGAGATGGACGTGGACTGCCAGGCCGAGGAGTTCACCTGCGTCGGCATCGGCGACATGTCCGGTGACGTGTTCGGCAACGGCATGCTGCTCTCCGAGCACACCCGGCTGGTGGCCGCCTTCGACCACCGCGACATCTTCCTCGACCCGGACCCGGCCGCCGACACGTCGTACGCCGAGCGGAAGCGGCTGTTCGCCCTGCCGAGGTCGAGCTGGCAGGACTACGACGCGACCGTGATCTCGGAGGGCGGCGGCGTCTACTCGCGGTCCCTGAAGTCGATCCCGATCAGCGCGCAGGTCCGGGCGGCCCTGACGCTCGACGACGGCGTGCAGGCGATGACGCCGGCCGAGCTGATGCGCGCCATCCTGCTGGCCCCCGTCGACCTGCTGTGGAACGGCGGCATCGGCACCTACGTCAAGAGCGCGACCGAGACCGACGCCGAGGTGGGCGACAAGGCCAACGACGCGATCCGGGTCGACGGCGGCGACCTCCGCGTGCCGGTGCGTCGGCGAGGGCGGCAACCTCGGGCTCACCCAGCGCGGGCGCATCGAGTACGCCGCCGCGGGCGGCCGGATCAACACCGACTTCATCGACAACTCGGCCGGGGTGGACACCTCCGACCACGAGGTGAACATCAAGATCCTGCTCGACCGGGTGGTGGCCAACGGCGACCTCACCGAGAAGCAGCGCAACGACCTGCTCGCCTCGATGACCGAGGAGGTCGGCACCTTGGTGCTGGTCGACAACTACGAGCAGAACCACGCCCTCGCCAACGCCGCGATCCAGGCTCCGCAGCTGCTGCACGTGCACGAGGACTGGATCCGTCGCCTGGAGCGGCAGGGCCTGCTCGACCGGGCGCTCGAGGCGCTGCCCAGCCGCAAGACCGTGGCGGCGCGGCACGACCGCAAGCAGGGACTCACCACGCCCGAGCTCTCGGTGCTGCTCGCCTACACCAAGATCGTGCTCGCCGACGAGCTGATCAAGACCGACCTCGCGGACGACCCGTTCCTGCGCAACGACCTGTTCAGCTACTTCCCGACCAAGATGCGGCAGACCTACCGCGACTGGATGGAGACCCACCCGCTGCGGCGCGAGATCATCGTGACCCAGGTCGTCAACGACCTCGTCAACGGCGCGGGCATCACGTTCTTCCACCGGCTGTCGGAGGAGACCGCGGCCTCCGCCGACGAGCTCGTGCGCGCCAACTTCGTGGCCCGCGAGATCTTCGGGTCGCGGGCGCTGATCGACGAGATCGACTCCTACGACAACAAGATCTCGGCCGCCGTCCAGACCCGGATGCGCCTGGAGATGCGCACGCTGGTGGAGCGGGCGTCGCGGTGGCTGATCAACAACCGGCGTCCGCCGATGGACAGCGAGGGCACCGTCGACTTCTTCGGCGTGGTCGCCCAGCAGGTCGTCACCGCGCTGCCCGACCTGCTCGGGGGACGCGAGGCCGACGCGTTCCACGCGCGGCGCGACGCCCTCGTCGAGCAGGGCGTCCCCGAGGACCTCGCCGTCCGGGTGGCGATCCTGCCGCCGGCGTACCAGGCGCTGAACATCGTCGAGACCTCCAAGCGCGAGGACGTCGACCCGCTCGAGGTGGCCCGCGTGCACTTCGCGCTGGGGGAGCGGCTGGGCCTGTCCCTGCTGGTCGCCCGGATCCTCGCGCTGCCCCGCGACGACCGCTGGCAGACCATGGCGCGGGCGGCGCTGCGCGACGACCTGCACGCCGTGCACGCGCAGCTCACCGCGCAGGTGCTCGCCGCCACCTCGTCCGACCAGCCGGTGCCCGTGCGGGTCGCGGACTGGGAGGAGGACGACACGGTGGTGATCGGCCGCGCGGTGGGGACGCTCGACGAGATCTGCTCCGACGACCACGCCGACCTCGCCCGCCTGTCGGTGGGCCTGCGGGTGGTCAGGACGCTGCTGTCGACGCCGTGAGCGCGCCGACGGGGGAGGCGGCGATCGAGGTGATCGGTCTCCGCAAGCGCTACGACGACCTGGTGGCGGTCGACGACGTGTCGTTCACGGTCGGGCGCGGGGAGTTCTTCGGCATCCTCGGCCCCAACGGCGCCGGCAAGACCACGACGCTGGAGATGATCGAGGGGCTGCGCCGGCCGGACGAGGGCGAGGTCCGGCTCCTCGGCGAGCCGTCCTGGCCGCGCAACCCGCGGCTGCTGCCCCGCATCGGCGTGCAGCTGCAGGCCTCGGCGTTCTTCGAGCGGCTCACCGCCCGCGAGCAGATCCGCACCTTCGCCGCCCTGTACGACGTGCGCCCCGGCCCGCGCCGACGAGTGGCTGGAGGAGGTCGGCCTCACCGAGAAGGCCGGCACCCGCACCGAACGGCTCTCCGGAGGCCAGCTGCAACGGCTCGCGATCGCCTGCGCGCTGGTGCACGACCCCGAGGTCGTGTTCCTCGACGAGCCGACGGCCGCGATCGACCCGCAGGCCCGGCGCAACCTGTGGGACCTGCTCCGCTCGCTCAGCGCGGCCGGCCGGACGGTCGTGCTCACCACGCACTACATGGACGAGGCCGAGGCGCTCTGCGACCGGGTCGCGATCATGGACCGCGGGCGGGTGCTGCAGCTCGACTCGCCCGCCGCCCTCGTCCGCGGGCTCGACGCCCCGGTGCGGATCTCCGTCGCGCCGCAGCTGCTGCCGGTCGAGGACGCCGAGCGGATCGCCGGCGTCGACGGGGTGGAGCACGACGGCTCGGCCGTGGTGCTCTCCACGCGGGCGCCGTCCGCCGTGCTGACCCGGCTGGCCGAGCTGGAGGTCCTCGAGGGCCTGCAGGTCAAGGCGGCCACCCTGGAGGACGTGTTCCTCGACCTCACCGGCCGCGAGTACCGAGCGTGACGGGAACTCGGGCGTGACGCTTTCCGGGCCGTCGCGCTGGCCATCGTCAAGGGCTTCGTGCGCGACAAGATGTCGATGTTCTTCGCGGTCGTCTTCCCGCTGATGTTCCTGGTGCTGTTCGGCGGCGTCTTCAACTACGAGTCCAGCCCCAAGATCAACCTCGTCGAGGTCGGCCACGTCACGCTCGTCGACGGCCTCTCGCCCGGCGCCAAGGAAGCCTTCGACCAGACCTTCGCGGTCTCGCACACCGGCTCGCTCGACGCCGCGGTGACGAAGGTGCGCAAGGGCGACGCCGACGCCGCCGTCGAGATGCGGGGCGACACGCTCGTCGCGCACTACACGCAGACCGACCAGGTCAAGGCCGCGATCACCCAGGGCACCCTGGACGCGTTCGTCAACGGCGCCAACCAGGAGGCGTCGGGGCAGCCGCCTCGCTACTCGTTCGAGACCGTGCGGGTCGAGGACAAGTCGCTGAAGACGATCCAGTTCGTGACGCCGGGGCTGCTCGGCTGGGCCGTGGCGATGAGCGCCGCCTTCGGGGCGGCCGCGACCCTGCAGGGCTGGCGCAACAGCAAGCTGTTGCGGCGGCTGCAGCTGTCCCCGGTCTCCGCGCGCACGGTCGTCAGCGCCCGGGTGGTGGTGACGGTGCTGATCGCGCTGCTCCAGATGGCGATCTTCGTCGGCCTCGGGATGGCCGCCTTCGGGCTGCAGCTGACCGGCTCGTGGTGGATGTCGGTCCCGCTGCTCGTCGCGGGAACGCTGGCGTTCATGTCCCTCGGGCTGCTCGCCGGGGCGCTGGCCAAGACCCAGGAGGGCGCGGTCAACCTGGCGAACTTCCTGGTGCTGCCGATGGCCTTCCTGTCCGGGTCGTTCTTCCCGCTGGAGGGCGCCCCGGACTGGCTGCAGACCGTCTCGCTGCTGCTGCCGCTGCGGCACCTCAACGACGCCATGCTCGACGTGATGGTCCGCGGCCAGGGACCCAGCACGGCCCTGGTCCCGATCGCCATCCTGCTCACCTTCGCCACGGTGATCACCCTGGTCGCCGTACGCCTCTTCCGCTGGGAAGCGGACTAGGGGTAGGGAGGCGCACGACGACCAGGGGAGCCTCAGACGGAGACCTGGTCCAGGTCGTCGTCGGGGTCGCGCTGCTCGAGCCGCTCGGTCTGGTCGACCTTGGTGACCGCGAGGAACACCACGAGGGCGAGGATCACCACGAGGAAGATCACGCTGGTGCCGGTCGTGCCGAGGCCGAGGCCGCCGTCCTTCTTGGCCTGCGACATGCCGTCGCCGATGGAGGCGCCCAGCGGCCGGGTCAGGATGTAGGCCAGCCAGAACGCGAGCACGGCGTCGAGCTTGAGGAAGTAGTGCGCGGCCGTGATCAGGGCGATGACCACCGCGACGAGGCCGACGGTCGGCCAGTAGCCGACGCCCATCTGCTCGTCGAACAGGTCGCCGGCCGACGTGCCCAGGGCGAACGTGAACAGGATCGTCAGCCAGTAGAACGTCTCGCGGCGGGTGGTCACGATGGAGTGGATCGACAGCGTGCGCTCGCTGGCGTACCAGGCCGCGAAGGTGATCGCGAGCAGGATCGCGAAGGCGATCGTGGAGGTCTGCAGCGGCACGCCGAGGTCGTCGACCAGCTTGTCGGACAGCAGGGTGCCGACGACGCTGATCAGCACGACGGCCAGCCAGTAGACGCCGGGGATGTAGCGACGGGCCCGGAACTGGAAGACCAGCGTCACGGCCAGTGCGGCGGTCATCAGGATCGCGGTGTTGTCGAGACCGAAGCCCAGCGTCTCGTTGAGGTAGTCGGCGAACGTCTCCCCGACGGTGGTGCACAGGATCTTGATCACCCAGAAGTAGAGCGTGACCTCGGGGACCTTGTTCAGCATGGTGCGCGCCGTACGCGCCGCGGTCTCGGAAACATCTCTCGTCATGGAGCAGACCGTGACATCGCGGACCTGCAAGCAACCTGACCGTCGCCGTCAGGCTGGGTCCAGGGTGGGGTTCAGGCCCGGGGCACGGTGATCACGAAGTGGCCGTGCCCGCCGTCGCGCTGGTCGACCTCGCCGCCCACGGAGTGCGCCAGCCGCCGGGAGAGCGCGAGACCGAGTCCCGACCCGTCGGGCTCGGTGGAGTGCCCGGGCTCGAAGATCCGGTCCCGGTGGTCGTCGTCCACGCCGTCCCCGTCGTCCTCGACGTGCAGCAGCACCCGTCGCCCGTCGTCGGTGACGTGCACGCGGACCCGGTGCGCGGCGTGCCGGACGGCGTTGTCGAGCACGGGTACGACGGCCGCCGCGACGACCCGGAGCGGCGCGGCGAGCAGCAGGTCCTCGGTGAGTCTCCTCGGCGGTCACCTCGACGTCGGGACGAGCGGGTGCGTGCGCGCGGACCTGCGCCAGCACGTCGGTCACCGAGCAGGACGCCTCGTCGGCGTGCGTCGAGCGCGCCAGCGACAGCATCGTCTCGATCGACGCGGTCATCCGGTCGGTGGCCGCCACGATCGCGTCCAGCGAGGCCGCGGGTACGGCGTCCGGGCCGGCCTGCAGAAGGGCGAGCTGGGCCTCGGAGCGGATCACCGTCAACGGGGTGCGGAGCTCGTGGGCGACCTCGTCGGTGAGCCGTCGCTCGGTCAGGATGGCCTGCGCGATCCGGTCGAGCATCCGGTCGAGGGTGTCCGCGAGCTCGGTGAGCTCGTCGCGCGGGGCACCGAGGTCGAACCGGCCGGACAGGTCGTGCTCGCGCCAGTCGTCGGCCGACCGGGCCATCCGGCGCACCTGGCTCAGCGCGTAGCCGGAGGCGGCCCAGGCGGCCGCCCCGGCCCCGAGCACCGCCAGCACGCTCAGCGCCAGGCTCAGCAGCAGGCCGCGCCGCTCGGACGACTCGTAGGGCGTGAGGTCGAGCGCCGCCACCACGACCGCGCCCACGGATTGCCGTCGGGACGCGTCACCGGGCGGGACAGCAGCCGGTAGCTGCCGCCGACGAACCGTTCGCCGGTCCGCGCGGACGTGCCCAGCGCGTCGACGTCGGCCCGCAGCCGCCGCGGCGGGTCGCCGCCGTCGATCCGCCGGCCGTCCGTGGCGAAGATCCAGATGTTCTGGTCGAGCGAGTCGGCCGGCGTCTCCAGCACCCGCGGCACCCCGTGGCGGAAGCGCACCGTGGTCGCGGCCGCGTCGGCGCGGCCCCGCAGCGCCGCCAGCGACTCCTGCGACGACTGGTGGGCGAGCAGCAGCTGGAGCCCGACGACCAGCACGGTCACCGCGAGCAGGGCCGCGATCACGGTGATGGCGACGAGCCGTCCCCGCAGGCCGAGGCGGCTCACCTCAGCGCCACACGTAGCCGACGCCGCGGACGGTCTCGATGGACCGGTCGACGCCGTCCAGGTCCTCGAGCTTGCGGCGCAGCCGGGCCATGTAGGAGTCCAGGGTGTTGTCGTGCACGGCGGCCCCCATCGGCCAGCCCGCGGCGATCAACCCGTGCCGTCGTACGACGTGCTCGGGGCTGGCCAGCAGCTTGGCCAGCAGCCGGAACTCGGTCGGGGTGAGCGGGACCGTCGTGCCGTGGGCGGTGACGGCGTGCCGGGCGGGGTCGAGGTGCAGACCGTCGGAGGGGGCGGCGGCCGCGCCCGCCCGGCGCGCCAGCGCGGCGATCCGGACCAGGAGCTCGGGCAGCTCGAACGGCTTGGTGAGGTAGTCGTCGGCGCCCGACTCGAACCCGGCGACCTTGTCGTGCACGCCGTCGCGGGCGGTCAGGAACAGCACCGGCGCGGTGAGGCCGCCGGCCCGCAGGGCGAGGCAGACGTCGCGGCCGTCGCTGTCGGGCAGGCCGATGTCGAGGATCACCACGTCGGGACGCGCCGACGGGAAGCTGCGCAGCGCCTCGGCGCCGGTGTGGGCGACCACCACGTCGTGGCCGGCGGCCTTGACGGACCGGGTCAGCACGGACCGCAGAGCGGCGTCGTCCTCGCACACCGCAACAGTCACCACCCCGCGAACGATAGCCGGGGGAGTACGGCACACTCGGTGGCATGAGCACTCCCGAGGAGCTGACCGCCGCCGAGCGCGCCGTGCTGGGCCACCTCGACGAGGCCGCGCTGGTCGAGTCGCTGATGGAGCTCGTGCGGATCCCGAGCATGGGCGGCACCGACGCCGAGGTCGAGGTGCAGGAGCACGCCGCGGCCATGCTGCGCGACCTCGACACCGAGGTGGACCGCTGGGACATCGACCTGGCCGAGCTCGCCGAGGACCCCTG
This sequence comes from uncultured Actinomycetota bacterium, assembly GCA_963778095.1. GTDB lineage: Bacteria > Actinomycetota > Actinomycetes > Propionibacteriales > Nocardioidaceae > Nocardioides_B. The sequence continues at coordinate 56,626 of CAVZTB010000004.1, forward strand.
GTTCCCGGGCGTCGAGGTCGCCCGTGAGCAGGCCGTCGGCGTCGTCGGCGTCACCCCCGGCGAGGGCATGCCCGGTCTGGTGCTGCAGGGCCACCTGGACGTCGTACCTCCCGGCGACCCGGACAACTGGCTCGGCTCCAACCCGTTCTCCGCGGAGATCCGCGAGGGTGCGATGTTCGGCCGCGGCACCTGCGACATGAAGGCCGGCGCCGCCGCCAACCTCGCCGTCGCGCGCACCCTGCAGGCCGCCGGGGTCCGCCTCGAGCGGCCGCTGGCGCTGCACTTCGTCGTCGGCGAGGAGGACGGCGGGCTCGGCGCGTTCGCGACCCTGCGGCGCGGGCACATCGGCGAGGCCGCGGTGATCACCGAGCCGACCAGCGCCAAGATCCTCACCGCGACGGCGGGCGCGCTGACCTTCCGCATCGAGGTGGCCGGCCGGTCCGCGCACGGCAGCATGCGCAAGGAGGGCGTCAGCGCCTTCGAGATGTTCCTGCCCATCCACGCCGCGCTGCTCGACTTCGAGGCCGAGCGCAACCGCGACCCCGACCCGCTGTTCGTCGGCGAGGTGCCCTACGCCCTGTCCGTCGGCATGGTCACCGCCGGCGAGTGGTCCAGCAACGTGCCCGACCGGCTGGTCGCCGAGGGCCGCTTCGGCGTGCAGATCGGGGAGGACCCGCGGCTGGCCCGGGCCCGCTTCGAGGACGTCGTCAGCGAGGTCGCGGTCAAGGACCCGTGGCTGCGCGAGAACCGCCCGATCGTCACCTGGCCGGGCGGCCAGTTCGCCAGCGGCAGCACCGACTCCGACCACCCGCTGATCGGCGAGATGTCGGCGGCGGCCGCCTCGACCGGTGGCGGGCACCCGCCGCTGGCGGCCGGGGTCTACGGCAGCGATCTCCGGCTCTACACCGGCATCGGCGGCATCCCGACCCTGCACTACGGGCCCGGCGACATCGCCGACGCGCACGCCCCGCTGGAGAAGGTCGACCTCGAGCAGCTGTTCCAGGTCACCCGCGCGCTCACCGTCCTGGCGCTGCGCCGCTGCGGGGTCGCGGGCTAGCTGGCCTTCTTGGCGGCGGCCTTCTTGGTCGTCTTCTTCGCGGTCTTCTTGGCGGGTGCCTTCTTGGCCGCCGCCTTCTTGGCCGTCTTCTTCGCCGGCTTGTCGTCCTCGGCGGACTCGGCCTTCGCCGCGGGCTTCTCCCCGCGCGAGGTCTTGGCCGCGTCGACGGACCGCTGCAGGGCCGCGAGCAGGTCGACGACCTCGCCGGTGGACTTCTTCGGCTGCTCGGGCGCCTTCACCTCGCCGCCCTCGAGCTTGGCCTGCACCAGCGCCTCGACCGCGTTGGCGTAGTCGTCGTCGTACTCCGACGCGTCGTAGTCGCCGGCCAGCGTGTCGACGAGGAGCTTGGCCATCTTGAGCTCGTTCTTGGACGCCGCGTGCTCGGTGGCGTCGAGGCCGGCGAAGTCGGGCTTGCGGACCTCGTCGGGCCACAGCATCGTCTGCATCACGATGACGTCGTCGCGCACGCGGAGCACCGCAGTGCGTCATCCGGGTGCGGATCGACACCGTCACGACGGCGACCCGGTCGGCGTCCTTGAGCGCCTCGCGCAGCAGGGCGTAGGGCTTGGCGGCCGCCTTGTCCGGCTCGAGGTAGTAGGACTTCTCCAGCCACAGCGGGTCGATCTGTCCCGTCGGCACGAACTTCTCGACCGAGATCTCCCGGCTGCTGCTCGCGGGCAGGTCGGCGAAGTCGTCGTCGTCGAGGATGACCATCTGGCCGTCCTCGGTCTCGTAGCCCTTGGCGATGTCGGCGTAGGCCACCTCCTCGCCGTCGATGCTGCAGACGCGCTGGTACTTGATCCGGCCGCCGTCCTTGGCGTGCACCTGACGGAACGAGATGTCGTGGCTCTCCGTGGCGGCGTACAGCTTCACCGGCACGCTCACCAGTCCGAACGACACCGCGCCTTTCCAGATGGCACGCATGGGCAGCTCCTGATCACGAGTACGACGGGGACCGGATCGTCCTGTACCCATCATGACGCAGGTCACCGACACGGGGGAGGGTCCGTGCGACAGGATGGGCGGCATGCGTCCGATGCTCGCCACCAAGGGCACCCACGTCCCGACCGGTGACCAGTGGCTGCACGAGGTCAAGTGGGACGGCATGCGCGTGCTCGTCGACGTCAGTGCCGACGGTGAGCTGCACATCCGCTCCCGCAACGAGAAGGACGTGCCGCGTCTCCTTCCCCGAGCTGCACGGTCTCGCCGACCTCGGCCGCGACGTGCTGCTCGACGGCGAGGTCGTCGCGTTCCTCGACGGCATCCCGACGTTCGGCGCGCTGGCCGACCGCATCCACGTCGGGCAGGCCCGCCGCGCGGCGCTGCTCGCGGAGTCCAATCCCGTGACCCTGCTGGTGTTCGACCTGCTGCGGCTCGACGGCGAGGACCTCACGGGCCGTCCGTTGACCGAGCGGCGTGAGCTGCTCGAGGGGCTCGGGCTGCTCGACGTGCACTGGCAGGTGCCGGCGACGTACGACGACGGGCCGATGCTGCTGGAGGCCACCGCCGCCCAGAAGCTCGAGGGCATCGTCAGCAAGAAGCGGTCGCTCGACCTACCGCCCCGGGCTCCGGTCGGCCGGACTGGCTGAAGTTCCCGCACCGCAACATCGGGTCGTACGTCGTCGGCGGCTGGCGCCACGAGACGGACAGCACCACCCGGATCGGGGCGGTGCTGGTGGGGGAGCCCACGGCGGACGGCCTGGTCTACCGGGGCCGGGTGGGGTCCGGCATCGCCGGCAAGGAGGGCCAGCGCCTCCTCGGGGTGCTCGAGCCGCTGCTGGCCGACGCGAGCCCGTTCGCGGACGACGTACCCAAGGTCGACGCGCTCGGCACCGTCTGGGTGCGGCCCGAGGTCGTGGTCGACATCGCCGCGCTCGGGATGACCCCGGCCAAGCGCCTGCGGCAGCCGGCCTACCGCGGCATCCGCAAGGACCTGAGCCCCGACGACCTGGAGCCCTCCGATGGCTGAGAAGAAGGACGCCGAGGAGGTGATGGTCGAGGTCGCCGGGCGCACGCTCAAGATCAGCAACCTGGCCAAGGTGATGTACCCGACCACCGGCACCACCAAGGGCGAGGTGCTCAACTACTACGCCCGCGTCTCCGGGGTGCTGCTGCCCCACCTGGCGCACCGCGCGGTGACCCGGATCCGCTGGCCGCACGGCACCGGCGACATGCAGTTCTTCGAGAAGAACCTGCCCTCCGGTGCGCCGAAGTGGCTGCACTCCGTCACCGTCCCGTCGACGGGCTCGCGCGGCGGCGGCGACACGATCAGCTACCCGGTCATCGACGACCTGGCCGAGCTGACCTACTTCGCCAACCTGGCCTCGCTCGAGCTGCACGTGCACCAGTGGACCGTCGGGAAGAACGGGCAGCCCAAGCGCCCCAACCGGATGGTCATCGACCTCGACCCCGGCCACCCCGCGGGCCTCCAGGAGTGCTGCGAGGTGGCGCTGCTGGTGCGCGACAAGCTCGCGGAGCGCGGCCTGTCGTCCGCGCCGGTCACCTCGGGCAGCAAGGGCCTGCACCTGTACGCCGCGCTGCCCGGCAAGCTCGGCTCGGACGAGGTGCGCGACCAGGCCCAGGAGATCGCCCAGGAGCTCGACGGGGGAGCACCCGCGGCTGGTGGTCTGGAAGATGACCAAGTCGCTGCGCGGCGGCAAGGTGTTCCTCGACTGGAGCCAGAACACCGGCGCCAAGACCACCATCTCGCCGTACTCCCTGCGCGGGCGCGACCGGCCGTACGTCGCGGCGCCGCGGACCTGGCAGGAGATCGAGGACGGCGCCGACGAGGGGCTCGGGCAGCTCGAGATGGACGACGTGCTGGCCCGCGTCGACGAGGACGGCGACATCTTCGGGGACCTGCTCGGCGGCGGCTGAACGACCCCGTTAAGCACGAAACCCGCCGCTCCCGAGAGACGGCGGTGATTCGCAGAGAGGCTGGTGCCCGTTGGAAGAAGGATTCCCTCGTTCCGCCGGCTGAAACCAGCACGCCCTGCACAACGAGCCAACCACGTCCGGGTTATGACCTCAGGGCAATCGTTGGTCACAGGCGTTGACTGCCGCCGCAGGTTGTCCACAGATCTGGTCCCGGGCCTGGTTCTCGGACATTTCGCCGGGTGATACTCCGAAACACGGACTGAGCCTGGCTGCAGAGCAGCACCTTCTCGGGATCTCGGGGGATTCATGAGCCTGACCTACGCCGACGCGCACGGCGACCTGATCGAGTCGCTCGACGCCCAGCTGCGCTCGGCCGTCCGGGCCGAGGCGGTCGACCCGCAGCGCGACACCGGCGTGGTCCGCCGCCTCGCGGAGCGCGTCGTCGGCGACCACGACCAGCGCAGCCTCACCGGTGCCGTGCTCCCGGTCGGCGACCAGGACGCGGTGGTCGAGGAGCTGGTCGCCCGCGTCTCCGGGTTCGGTGCGCTGCAGCGCTACCTCGACGACCCGACCGTCGAGGAGGTCTGGATCAACGACCCGAGCCGGGTCTTCGTCGCCCGCGGCGGACGTCACGAGCTGACCTCGACGATCCTGAGCGCCGCGCAGGTCCAGGAGCTCGTCGAGCGGATGCTGAAGTCCAGCGGCCGCCGGGTCGACCTGTCCCAGCCGTTCGTCGACGCGATGCTCCCCGAGGGTCACCGGCTGCACGTCGTGCTCGAGGGCATCTCGCGCGGCTTCTCCGCCGTCAACATCCGCAAGTTCGTCGTACGCGCCGCGCGGCTGCACGACCTCGTCGGCCTCGGCAGCCTGACCGAGCCGGCCGCCGCCTTCCTCGACGCGTCGGTGCGGGCCGGCCTCAACATCGTGGTCGCCGGCGCGACCCAGGCGGGCAAGACGACGCTGCTGAACTGCCTGGCGGCCAGCATCCCCGGCCGCGACCGGGTCGTGTCGGTGGAGGAGGTCTTCGAGCTGCGCTTCAGCCACCCGGACTGGGTCGCGCTGCAGACCCGGCAGCGCGGGCTCGAGGGCACCGGCGAGATCAGGCTGCGCGACCTGGTCAAGGAGAGCCTGCGGATGCGGCCGTCGCGGGTGATCGTCGGCGAGGTCCGGGCCGAGGAGTGCCTCGACCTGCTGCTGGCGCTCAACGCCGGCCTTCCCGGGATGGCGTCGCTGCACGCCAACAGTGCCCGGGAGGCCCTGGTCAAGATGTGCACCCTGCCGCTGCTCGCGGGCGAGAACATCTCGGCGCGCTTCGTCGTCCCGACCGTGGCCTCGTCGGTCGACCTGGTCGTGCACCTCGGCATCGGCGTCGACGGCGTACGCCGGGTGGAGGAGATCGTCGCGGTCCCCGGCCGGGTCGAGAACGACGTGATCGAGACCGAGCCGATCTTCGTCCGGCAGCACGACCGGCTCGTGCGCACGCAGGGCATGCCGCCGCGACCGGAGCGCTACGACCGGGTCGGGGTCGACGTGCGGGCCCTGCTCAACGGCGGAGCCTGACGTGGGCGCCGTCCTCGGTCTGGGGGTGGGGGTCGGGCTGCTCCTGGTCTGGCTGGCGGTCACCTCGCCGCCCGCCGCCGTCGAGCGTGAGGAGCGCACCGGCCGGGTCCGCGACCTGCTCGACCGGGCGGGCCTCGCCGGCACCACCGTCGGCGGCGTGTGGACGGTCTGCGCGATCAGTGCCGTCGTGACCTTCGTGGCGATCCAGGTCGTCTCCCGCACGGCGACCGTGGCGCTGGCGTTCGGGCTGATGGCCGGCTACCTCCCGCTGGCCACCCTCGCGGGCCGGGCCCGGCGGCGTCAGCGCGAGCTCGCGGAGGTGTGGCCCGAGGCGGTCGACAACCTGGCGAGCGCGGTCCGGGCCGGCCTGTCGCTGCCGGAGGCGCTGACCCAGCTCGGGCACCGCGGTCCGGAGCCGCTGCGCGAGCCGTTCCTCGCGTTCGGCGCCGACTACCAGGTCACCGGCCGGTTCACCGACAGCCTCGACCGGCTCAAGGTGCGGCTGTCCGACCCGGTCGGCGACCGGGTCGTCGAGGGCCTGCGGATCGCCCGCGAGGTGGGTGGCGGCGAGCTGGGCAGCCTGCTGCGCAACCTGTCGGGCTTCCTGCGCGAGGACGCGCGCACCCGGTCCGAGCTGGAGTCGCGACAGGCCTGGACGGTCAACGGTGCGCGGCTCGCGGTGGCGGCGCCGTGGCTGGTGCTGCTGATGCTCTGCTTCCAGCGCGAGGTGATCGCGCGCTACGCGTCACCGGCCGGCGTGGTGGTGCTCGCGACCGGTGGCGCGCTCTGCTTCGTGGCCTACCGCGCGATGGTCCGGATCGGCCGGCTGCCGACCGAGCGACGGGTGCTGTCGTGACGCTCGCGGCGTGGGGCGCCCTGATGGGCACGGGGGTCGGGCTCGGCCTGGCGCTGGTGGTCACCCGCGTGCTGGCGCTCCGCCGACCGCAGCTCGACCTGCGCGTGCTGCCCTACGTCCGCGACCTGCCGCAGGCCGACCGGCCCCTGGCCGCGCCGGTGTCGCAGCCGGGCGCCCTTCCGGGCCCTGTTCGGCCCGGCGCTGACCTCGGCGGCGCAGACCCTCGAGCGGGTGCTCGGCGGCAACGCCTCGATCCGCCGGCGCCTCGAACGGGCCGGCCTGCCGGCCACCGTGCACGACTTCCGGGTCGAGCAGGTGCTGTGGGGACTCGTCGGCTTCGGCGCGACCGCGGCCCTGTCCGTGCTCGTCGCGCTGCGCGCGCCCGGCCGCACGGTGCCGCTGCTCGTCCTGTGCGCCGTCGCCTTCGCCTCCGGAGTGCTGCTCCGCGAGAACCGGCTGACCGCCCAGGTGGCCGAGCGGGAGCGGCGCATCCTCGCCGAGTTCCCGACCGTCGCCGAGCTGCTCGCGCTGTCGGTCGGCGCCGGGGAGGGGCCGGTCGCCGCGCTCGACCGGGTGGTGTCCCGGTCCCGCGGGGAGCTGTCCGCCGAGCTCGGCGCGGTGCTCGCCGACATCCGCACCGGCACACCGGTCGCGGCGGCGCTCGACGCGCTGGCCCGCCGGACCGGGCTCCCGGTCGTCGCGCGGTTCGCCGAGGGCATGGCGGTCGCCATCGAGCGCGGCACCCCGCTGGCCGACGTGCTCCACGCGCAGGCCGCCGACGTGCGCGAGGCGGGGCGCCGCGCGCTCATCGAGTCCGGAGCCCGCAAGGAGGTCGCGATGATGGTGCCCGTCGTGTTCCTCGTCCTCCCCGTGACCGTCGTCTTCGCGTTCTGGCCGGGCGTCGTCGGCCTCCACCTGGTGACCCCCTGATGACCCGCAGAGAGATTGGACCGACATGACGAACCTGCTGCTGCTGATCGCGACCTTCGCGCTCCGCGTCCACGACCGGGCCCGCCGGGACGAGCGCGGCGACGTGCCCGGCTGGGTGCTGATCACCGTGATGACCGCCGGCCTGGTCGCCGCGCTCTGGGCGATCGCCGGGACCCGAGCTGAGCCAGATGCTGCGCGACGCCCTGCGGTCCGTGCGCGGCTGACCGTGCCGCGCGCACGGCGCTCCGAGCGCGGCGCCGCGGTCGTCGACTTCGTGCTGGTCCTGGTCGTGGTCGTGCCGCTGTTCCTGGGCATCCTCCAGGTGGCGCTGGTGCTGCACGTCCGCAACACCCTGACGTCCGCGGCCTCCGAGGGGGCGAGGTACGCCGCCACGGTCGACCGTCCGGTGGACGCCGGCGCCACGCGGACCCGGGAGCAGATCTCCGGTGCCCTGGCGGCGCGCTACGCCCGCGCCGTGACCGCCCGGCCGACCGCGGTCGAGGGCGCGCCCGGTGTCGAGGTCGAGGTCGACCGCGGAGGTGCCGGCGCTCGGGCTGTGGGGTCCCGGCGGTGCGGCTCGACGTCACCGGCCACGCCATCGAGGAGGTCGCCCCGTGACGCCGGCGGGTCCGGACCGAGCGGGGGACCGCCCTGGTCGAGGTGACCTGGCTGTCGGTCCTGCTGCTGGTGCCGCTGGTCTACCTGGTGCTCGCGGTCTTCGACGTGCAGCGCTCGTCCTTCGCGGTCAACGCGGCCACCCGCGCCGCCGGCCGGGCCTACACCCTGGCCGCGACCGACGAGGAGGGCGGAGTGCCGGGCCCGGGCGGCCGCCGAGGTCGCGCTGCGCGACCAGGGCCTCGACCTCTCCGACGGGCGGCTGACGCTGACCTGCGAGCCCGACCCGGGGGACTGCCTCTCGCCCGGCTCGGTCGTGCACGTCCGGATGGTCGTGCCGGTCGTGCTGCCGCTGGTGCCGGACGCGCTCGGCGGGGGCGCCCCGAGCGTCCGGGTCGAGGCCGAGCACCTGGTGCCCTACGGCAGCTTCCGGGAGCACCGGTGAGACGCGACGAGCGCGGCACCGCGTCCCTGATGATCGTCGGCTTCGCCGTCGTCGCGATCATGATGATCGGCGTCGTGGTCGACTCCTCCGCGGCCTACCTGCGCCGCTCGGGCCTCGACTCGCTGGCCGACGGTGCCGCGCTGGCCGCGGCCGACGGCATCCAGGGCCGCCAGGTCTACGAGGGCGGGCTCGGCGAGCGGGCGCAGATCGACCCGGAGGTGGCGCGCGGGTACGTCGAGGACTACCTGCGCGCGACGGGGGCGGCCCGGCGCTATCCCGGTCTGTCCTACGACGTCGACGCCGGGACCGACCGGGTCGTCGTACACGTCGCGGCGCCGCTGGACCTGCCGATCACGCCGCCCGGCTGGGAGCGGCGGCCGGTGATCTCCGGCACCGCCGCGTCGTTCGTGGTGGTCAGCCCGTAGCCGGCCCGACCCGCCCGCGGGTGTTGTGTGTCCCGGATGTCGCCGCGGGCCGGCAGGCCCGGCGCGCCGGGCTGGCTTGCCTACGCGACGAACACGGGACAGGCTGACGCGACCACGATCTGGAACGTCGGGTGGAGATGAGCAGATGAGTCGTGACGTGGCCCCGAAGGACTTCTTCGGCTTCGGAGACGTCTACGCGTGGGAGCCGGGTCGGTCCAGCACGCTCGTGGAGGTGGCCGGAGAGCCCCTGATGCTCACGGCGGGGCGGCTCGGGTTCTGCGACCCCAGCTGGGTGCGGTTCACCGACGTGGAGCTCGTCGTCGAGCTGACGCCCGGCCGCCAGCCGACGTGCCTGAGCGGGCTGGAGCTCCGGGCGCCGGTGGCCACCGACCGCATCACCCGAGGAGCGCGCCGCGGTGGTCGGTCGACCGGGGGACGCCCGCGAGTGGCGACCGGCCCTGGGTGCGGACGCGACGACACCCGCGGTGTTCGACGTCGGGGGCGGGATCGGATGTGCCTTCGACGTCGATCGGTTCGCGGCACTCAAGGAGTCCCTGTCGACCGACGAAGCCGTGCTGGACCTGTTCGAGCGGCGTGGCGACGCCGTGATCTTCCCGCTCCTCTGGGACGGCGAGGTCGTCGGCATCGCCTTCGACTGCGGGGCCGGTGACGGCAGCTATCCCGTCCTGGTCGGGTACGACGAGGACGGCACCGCCGTGGCGGCCCTCGCCGACCTGGAGCTCCTGCATCACGCCGAAGGGCGCCTCGAGGGCGGCTGAGCGACGCCGCGCTGTCACCAATGTTGTGCGTGTTGCACAGTCTCTCGGTGGACGTCCTCCGCGGTGTTCGTGCAGGTGGGAGGGCCTGCGCGACATTTCGGCGCTTGGCGCAAACCCCCCAAACCGGACAACCTGTCCGTTCCGACGGTTGTGGTGGGCTCCCCGGAGTGCTTCACTCAAGAAGCAGTTCGTAGTGGTCAAGCAGACGCCCCTACCCCGTGAAGGTGACGGAAGCAGGCGCGACGCATATGACCACGATCCCGGATACCCAGGCCGTGCCGCAGCAGGCACGCACCCAGAGGCCCGCCACCCAGCCCTATCCCGAGCCCGACCGTGGCACCACCACGGCCCGGTTGCTCGCCGAGCTGCACAGCACCGACGACGACGCGGAGAAGAAGGCGCTGCGCGCCGAGGTCGTCGTCCTCAACATGGGCGTGGCCCGGGCCATCGCCCACCGCTACCGCCAGCGGGGGCTCGCCGAGGACGACCTCGTGCAGGCCGCGTACGTCGGGCTCGTCAAGGCCGTGAACGGCTTCGACCCCAGCCACGAGCGGGACTTCCTGTCCTACGCGGTGCCGACGGTCACCGGTGAGGTCAAGCGCTACTTCCGCGACTTCGGGTGGGCCGTCCGGCCGCCCCGTCGCGTCCAGGAGCTGCAGGGCCAGATCGCCAAGATGTCGGCCGAGCTGACCCAGAAGCTGGGTCGCTCCCCGAAGCCGAGCGAGGTCGCGCACCACGTCGGCCTCGACGTCGAGTCGGTCATCGAGGCGCTCGCCGCCGACGGCGCGTTCACGCCGGCCTCGCTCGACGTACCGGTCGGGGAGGACGGCGCCGCCACCCTCGGCGACCTGATGCCGGACGAGGAGCTCGGACTTCCAGAGCGCCGAGGCCCGCGTCATGCTCGGCCCCGCGGTCCGGGCCCTGGCGCCGCGCGACCGCCGGATCCTCGAGCTGCGGTTCTTCGAGGGCTGGACCCAGGAGCAGATCGCCCAGGACATCGGTGTGACCCAGATGCAGGTCTCGCGGCTGCTGTCGCGGATCCTCAAGGACCTGCGCGCCGAGCTGACCTGACCGACCTCAGCCGGTCGGGTGCTCGGAGCGCGGCGCCCGCAGCGGTACGACGGCCCACAGCGTGCCGAAGAACACCAGGGACAGGACCCCCGCCACGGTGGCGAGCGGTCCTGTTCGTCACCAGGTCGAAGACCAGCCACACCACGCCGGACGTGGTCAGCGCCAGGAAGACCAGCCCGGCCCGCGCCGCCCGGTTCGCGGCCTCACCAGCCAGGGCCGCTGCCGTGCCGGAACAGCACGCGGTGGAACGCCACCGGGGCGATGATCAGGCCGGTCGCGAGGACCGACCCGCACAGCATCGCGAGGTACGACGTCCGCTGCACCGGTCGAGGCTCGAGAAGCGGGTCGTGAACGGCAGGGTCAGCAGGAACCCGGTCAGGATCTGCCCACGTCTGGGTGACCGCAGCTCCTGCGCCTTGGTGCGACCGCCCGAGCCCTGGTGCGACCGGAGCCGCCGCGTCGTCCGAGGAGACGTCGTCGGTCGACGTACGGCTGGCCTGCTCGGACTCCCCGAGCGGGCCCGCTCCTTGTTCACGGTGCGGGCCGCGATCTCCTCGGCCGTGCCTCGCTGCGACCGCGGTCCTCGAGGCCCTCCTTGATGTGCTCGTACTGGCGCTCACGCTTCTGGCTCCAGGCCTGCTGCGGCATCGGGTGCTCCTCTCGTCGCGGACCCGCGGGTACCCGTCGCCCCTGGCGCATGCGGACGACCGGCCCGTCGCGTAGGGTCGCTGTTGTGGCAGGCCCAGATTTCGAGACCCAGATCAAGCAGCTCCAGGCGACGATGCACACCATCGAGCAGGTGCTCGACCTCGGTGCGATGCGCACCGAGATCGCCGACCTCGGGGAGCAGGTCGCCGCACCCGACCTGTGGGACGACCAGGCCAACGCCACCCGGGTGACCGGCCGGCTCTCGCTGCTCCAGGGCGACCTCGACCGCTTCACGAACCTCCAGGACCGGCTCGACGACCTCGAGCGTGCTGCTCGAGCTCGCCCAGGAGGAGAGCGACGCGGACACCATCACGGAGGCCGAGTCCGACCTCGGTCAAGATCCGCAAGGCCGTCGAGGCCCTCGAGGTCCGCACCCTGCTCTCCGGCGAGTACGACGTCCGCGACGCCCTCATCACGATCCGGTCGGGGGCCGGCGGCGTGGACGCGGCCGACTTCGCCGAGACGCTGATGCGGATGTACACCCGCTGGTCCGAGCAGCACGGCTACCCCGTCGAGGTCTTCGACACCTCCTACGCCGAGGAGGCCGGGCTCAAGAGCGCCACCTTCGCGGTGCACGCGCCCTACGCCTACGGCACCCTGTCGGTCGAGGCGGGCACCCACCGGCTGGTCCGGATCAGCCCCTTCGACAACCAGGGCCGCCGGCAGACGTCGTTCGCCGCGGTCGAGGTCGTGCCGCTGCTCGAGCAGACCGACGAGATCGACATCCCGGACGACGACATCCGGGTCGACGTCTACCGGTCGTCCGGTCCCGGCGGCCAGTCGGTGAACACCACCGACTCCGCCGTACGCCTCACGCACATCCCCACCGGCACCGTGGTCTCCTGCCAGAACGAGAAGAGCCAGCTGCAGAACAAGGCCAGCGCGATGATCATCCTCAAGGCCAAGCTGCTGGCGCTGAAGCGGGCGGAGGAGCGGGCCCACCTCGACGAGCTGCGCGGCGACGTGCAGGGCTCGTGGGGCGACCAGATGCGCAACTACGTGCTGCACCCCTACCAGCTGGTCAAGGACCTGCGCACGGAGTACGAGAGCGGCAACCCGCAGGCGGTGTTCGACGGCGACATCGACCCGTTCCTCGAGGCCGGCATCCGCTGGCGCCGGGGCGCCGACGTCACCGAGTCCTGAGCGCCTAGGGCCTCGCGCCGAGGGTGGTGGCGACCCGGACGCACCACTGGTCGGCGCGCTGCGCCGTCTCGACGGCGTCCGTCGCACCGGGGGTGCTCAGCCGGCAGCTGAGCCAGGCGTCCCCGAACAGCCCGCGAAGCGTCACCGACCGGGCGTCCGGCTTCGTCGTGCGGCACACGGTCCCGACCGACGGCGTCCCGAACGTCGGCGGGTCCGGGCGGACCGTGCAGTCCTTCTCCGAGCGGGCGTCCGCGACGATCGTGCCTCCCTACGGCGGGGGTGACCGGCTCGGCGAACACCCAGACGCGGGCCTCGGTGCCGTCGGCGGCCTCGAAGGTGCAGTCGTACTCGTGCGAGACGTCGGTCACCCCCGGGGCGAGGGCCACCCGGTCGCCGCTGTCGTAGTGCGAGGTGTCGCTGACCGGCCCGCCGAGGGCGTCCTCGACGTTGCGCTGGTCGAGCTGGTCGCAGAACGCGCCGCGCTCGATCGGCAGGTCGCTGAGGTCCACGCTGCTCGAGGGGCTGGGGGTGGACGAGGGGCTGGGGGAGGAGCCCTCGGCCCCGGTGGGCCCCGTGGTCCGGTCCCGGATCCCGACGTACACGACCCCGACGGTGACCGCGAGGACCACGGCCAGCAGCAGGAGCCTCCGCGCGGTCCGTCTCCTGCGGGCGCGACGGCGCGGGCTGCTCCCGGACATGGCGCCACCCTAAGGTGTGCGCCCGAACACGCTGCCGCGTGGTGATTCGGTGGTCTCAGGAACGTCGCCTAGACTCCGGAGTTGGCCGGATGCCGCCACGGCTCAGGACGGATGAGCGTGGTTCGGCATGCTCGTCTCTGTCCCCCAGCCCGGCCGAGGCCCCCTCGTGATCCGATTCGAAAGTGTCACCAAGCAGTACGGCGGCCTCAACCGCCCTGCCCTCGACGACGTCACCGTCGAGGTCGAGAAGGGGGAGTTCGTCTTCCTGGTCGGCGCGTCCGGCTCCGGCAAGTCGACCTTCCTCCGGCTGGTGCTGCGCGAGGCCCGGCCCACCCACGGCAAGGTCTACGTCGCCGGCAAGGAGATCAACCGGCTCGCCGGCTGGAAGGTCCCCGGCCTGCGCCGCCAGATCGGCACCGTGTTCCAGGACTTCCGGCTGCTGCCGAACAAGACCGTCTCCGAGAACGTCGCGTTCGCGCTCCAGGTCATCGGCAAGCCCCGCGCTCGGAGATCAACAAGGTGGTCCCCGAGATGCTCGAGCTGGTCGGCCTGGAGGGCAAGGGCGAGCGGATGCCCGACGAGCTCTCCGGCGGCGAGCAGCAGCGGGTCGCGATCGCCCGGGCGTTCGTCAACCGGCCGATGATCCTGATCGCCGACGAGCCCACCGGCAACCTCGACCCGAACACGTCGGTCGGCATCATGAAGCTCCTCGACCGGATCAACCGGACCGGCACCACGGTCCTGATGGCCACCCACGACTCCGGCATCGTCGACCAGATGCGCAAGCGCGTCATCGAACTGTCCAACGGCACCGTCGTCCGCGACCAGTCGCGCGGCGTCTACGGCTACCAGCACTGAGCCTCGACGGGAACCCCTGAACTGATGCAGCTGACCTACGTCTTCTCCGAGCTCGGCAACGGGCTCAAGCGCAACGTGTCCATGACGATCGCGGTCATCGTCACGATCTTCGTGTCGCTGACCCTGGTCGGCATGGGCCTGCTGCTCAACGCCCAGGCCCACAAGGCCGAGGACTACTGGGGCGAGCAAGCTCCAGATCACCGTCTTCCTCTGCAACCAGAACTCCGTCGGCGCCAACTGCGTCGACGGTGAGGTGACCGACGCCCAGAAGGCGCAGATCCAGAAGACGCTCTCCACGAACAACGAGGTCTCCTCGGTGCGGCTGGAGAGCAAGCAGGAGGCCTACGACAAGTGGAAGGCCGCCTACGTGTCGAACGACGACACCGAGCGCCGCGTCTACCAGTCGATCAAGCCGTCCGACATGCAGGAGTCGTACTGGGTCCAGCTCAAGGACCCGGAGAAGTTCCAGGGCGTGAAGAGCGCCGTACAGGGGCTGCAGGGCGTCAACACCGTCCGCGACCTGCGCTCGGTGCTCAAGCCGATCTACTTCTGGATGAACGTCAAGCGGGCCGGCGCGATCTCGGTCGCCGCGTTCCTGATGGTCGCCGCGGTGCTGCAGGTCGGCAACACGATCCGGCTCGCCGCCTTCGCGCGGCGCCGGGAGATCGGGATCATGCGCCTGGTGGGCGCCTCCAGCCTCTACATCCAGCTGCCGTTCCTGATGGAGTCGCTGGTCGCCGCCCTGATCGGGGTCGGCCTGGCCGCGGGGGCGATCATGCTCTTCATGTGGGTGGTGATCTACCAGACGCTGAGACCCACCTCGAACATCGTCGCCTGGATCGACTGGGGCGACAGCGTCCAGGCCGTCATCCTGATCTCCCTGATCGGCCTCGGGCTGACCCTGATCCCGACCCTCCTAATGACGCGGAAATACCTCAAAGTGTGACTCCGCTGGGTTACCGTCGAGTTGCCTCTTCCCCCGAGTCAACAAGGCAGATCCCGTGCTTCGCACCTTCCCCCGCACGAAGCGGTCGCGCGTCCTCGCGGCCCTCCTGTCGAGCAGCCTGCTGCTCGGGGTGGCGGCCGTCCCGGTGGCCTCCGCGGACGACCACAAGGGTGGCAAGAAGCACGCCGTCAAGCCGATGGCGAAGAAGTCCGGGGAGCTGAAGAAGAAGAAGCACCAGGTCGAGAAGAAGATCAGCGGCGCCAACGAGGCCCTCGACGAGTCCAGCGCCCAGCTCCGGGACGCCACCGCCAAGCTCTCGGCGGCCAGGGGCCAGCTCGACTCCGCGCAGGCGCACCTCGCCCAGACGCGCGGCCAGCTCGCCGCCGCCGAGGTTCTCGACAAGCAGATGCAGTCCAAGCTCGACGCGGCGATCGCCCGGCTCCAGGACGCCCGGGACAACCTGGTGACCGGCCGCAAGAAGATCGTCGCCGAGCAGGAGACGCTCGGCGAGATCGTCGTGCAGAACTACCAGCAGGGCGACCCGTCGCTGATGGGCCTCTCGATGGTGCTCACCTCCCAGGACCCGGCGCAGCTGACCGGCCAGCTCAACTCCGTGCAGAACGTCATCGACAAGGAGTCGGTCGTCCTCGACCGGCTCGAGGCCTCCCGGGCCCTGCTCACCGTGCAGGAGCAGGAGGTCGAGAAGGCCAAGGCCGAGGTCGCCACCGAGCGCAAGGCGGCGGCCGCAGAACCTGCTCACCAAGCAGGGGCTGGAGGCGCAGGCCACGGCCGCCGAGCAGCAGGTCTCGAACCTCGTCGACCTCCGCGCCGACGCCCAGGCGGAGGCCGACAAGGCCCGCCAGGCCGACCTGGCCCAGCTCGAGGGCCTGCAGCAGGAGCGCAACCGGATCGAGGAGGTCCTGCGGAAGCGGGCCGAGGAGGCGCGCCGGCGTGCCATCGCCGCCGCCCGCCGCGCCGGCCAGGCCACCGGGCCGCTGCTGAGCGACAACGGCCCGATCCACTCCAACGGCTTCCTCGACTACCCCGTGCAGGGTCCGGTCACCTCGCCGTTCGGCTGGCGGATCCACCCGATCTACGGCTACCGCTCGCTGCACGACGGCGTCGACTTCGGAGCCGCCTGCGGCACCCCGATCCACGCGGCCGCGTCCGGCACCGTCATCGAGAAGTACTTCCAGACCGCCTGGGGCAACCGGGTCATCATCGACCACGGCTTCCACCACGGCGCCGGCCTCGCGACGATCACCAACCACATGGTCGGTCCCGCGATCGTCAACGTCGGCCAGCACGTCTAGCGCGGCCAGATCGTCGGGTACGTCGGCACGACCGGCTGGTCGACCGGCTGCCACCTGCACTACACGGTGCTGCAGAACGGCAGCCCGGTGAACCCGTTCAACTGGTTCTGACACGCGAGTCTCGCCGGTAGATCGAGCCTGTCGAGATTCCGGTTGAGTCGACCTGCGAGGATTGACCCATGGTCAAGCAGGAGGGGCACAAGCTCGTCGCGCAGAACAAGAAGGCGCGCCACGACTACCTCATCGAGGACACCTACGAGGCCGGCATGGTCCTCCAGGGCACCGAGGTGAAGTCGTTGCGGGCCGGTCGCGCGTCCCTCGTCGACGGCTTCGTGGAGATCGACGACCACGAGGCCTGGCTGCACGGCGTGCACATCCCGGAGTACACCCAGGGCACCTGGACCAACCACCCCGCCCGCCGCAAGCGCAAGCTCCTGCTCAACCGCGCCGAGATCGACAAGATCGAGCGCCGGGTCAACGAGCGCGGCCTGACCATCGTGCCGCTGTCGCTGTACTTCAAGGACGGCCGGGCCAAGATCGAGATCGCCCTGGCCAAGGGCAAGAAGACCTACGACAAGCGGCACGCGCTGGCCGAGCGCACAGGCGAACCGCGAGGCGGAGCAGGCGATCGGCCGCCGGCTCAAGGGCCGCAGCGTTGGCTGAGCCCCTGCGACCGACGACCGACGTCCCCGGCTGGTGGGAACGGCTCGGCCTCCCGGGGCTGTTCGACGTGCACGTGCACTTCCTGCCGCCGCCGGTCCTGCGCAAGGTCCGTGAGCAGTTCGACAGCGCAGGACCGCTGATCGGCCGCGCCTGGCCGCTGGTCTACCGCGGCGACG
Source organism: uncultured Actinomycetota bacterium (assembly GCA_963778095.1). Classification (GTDB taxonomy): domain Bacteria; phylum Actinomycetota; class Actinomycetes; order Propionibacteriales; family Nocardioidaceae; genus Nocardioides_B. The sequence continues at coordinate 73,746 of CAVZTB010000004.1, forward strand.
ACGACGAGCGGGTGGCCCAGCTGCGGGCCCTCGGCGTACGCCGGTTCAGCTCGCTGCCCTACGCCCACCGGCCGGGCATCGCCGACTACCTCAACGACCTGGTCGGCCGAGTTCGCCGCCGCCGTACCCGAGTGCCTGTCCTCGGCGACGTTCTTCCCCGAGGAGGGCGTCGGGGAGTACGTCGCCGCGGCTCGTCGACGCGGGCACGGAGATCTTCAAGGTGCACGTCCAGGTCGGCGACTTCGACCTCGTCGACCCGCTGCTCGACGCGGCGTGGGGCACGATCGCCGACGCCGGCACCCCGGTCGTCATCCACGCCAGCGGGGGACCGGTCGGCAACGACCACACCGGACCGGGCCCGATGCGCGCGCTGCTGGAGCGGCACCCGACGCTGACCGCCGTCATCGCGCACCTGGGGGCGCCGGAGTACGCCGGCTTCCTCGCGATCGCCGAGGACTTCGAGCGGGTGCACCTCGACACCACGATGGCGTTCACGGACTTCTTCGAGGAGATGGCGGCGTTCCCGCGCGACCTGCTGCCGCGGCTGGTGGACCTGCAGGGCCAGGTGCTGCTCGGCTCCGACTTCCCGAACCTCCCCTACCCCTACGCCCACCAGCTCGAGGCCCTCGAACGGCTCGACCTGGGGGAGGACTGGCTGCGGGCGGTCTGCTGGCACAACGCCGTCCGTCTCTTCGGCTGAGCGCTCTGCGAGGGAATGCAGGCGCGGGTTCGACCGTTGGACCGTTAGACTGCGAGAGCAGCACAGATTGACAACTCAAGAGGGGCTGATCGGTTTCGACTTGGGACGTTAGTTCCAGGGGAAGCGGGTCGAGGATCCAGGGTTATCTCGTTAACGCTCCCTGGAAACCAATAACTGCCAATTCACAGCGCAGTTCGTTCGCCCTCGCCGCCTGACGGCGGGGCAACGGGTCAGACTAGAGGCGCCTCCGCTCTAGAACCTGGCCTCATCTAGGAGGCTTGCTGGCGAGTCGGGGCCACGACGACTCGCCGGGACTTCTCTGTGGCTGAGTTCGTCGGCGACGTGTCAGTGAGAGCGCCGGGACTGAGAAAACGCCACCACTGACTGCACCCGGAGAAGCCCTGGAGCGGCGCCGAAGGACGCGGGTTCGATTCCCGCCAGCTCCACCGATCCCTCTTGAACCAGAGCCGCACCGATGACAGTCGGTGCGGCTCTGTTCTCACGTCGGGCTGCCCCCGGCCGTGTTCTCCAGCAGCACGATCGCGAGGTCGTCGCCGAGTTGACCGCCCTCGATGTGTCGCCGGACGTGGTCGAGAACACCGTCGAGCGCGACCTCCGGCTCGGTCGCCCGCAGTGTCCGTTCCAGGTCGAGCAGCGGCAGGAACCGCCCCTCGCCGTCGCGCGCCTCGCTGAGGCCGTCGGTGTAGAGCAGCAGCCGGTCGCCGGCTCCCCACGGCACCGTGACGACCTCGCCGTCCTCCCCGCCCAGGCCCAGTGGCAGTCGGGGCGGCACGGTCAGCAGCTCGGCGGCGCCGCCGACACGGATCAGCATCGGCGGTGGGTGGCCGCACGCGAGGACCGTCACCCGGTCGTGCTGGGACGCATCGACCATCACGGCGGTAGCGAAGTCCTCGTCACCCATGAACGGTGTCAGGTAGTCGTCCATGTCGCGGGCGAGAACGGGCAGCGACGTGTCGGCGGCCGCGGCCTGACGGAACGCGCGGATCACTCGTGCGGCCTGCTCGACCGCCGCTAGCCCCTTGCCGCGCACGTCACCGACGAGGAACCGGACACGGGCGCCGACCAGCGAGCAGTCGTAGAGGTCCCCGCCCACGACGGCGTCCTCGACGGCGCTCTGGTAGCGCGCGGTCACGCGTACGTCGGCGGCGGAGGCCGGCAGGGTGGGCAGCACGGCCCGTTGAGCCACCTCGGCGATGGTGGCCACGTGTCCGAAGCGGCGTTCCCGTCGCACTCGCACCTCCGCGATCACCACCGCGGCGACTCCCACCAGCACGACGTCGAGGAGCAGCACCCACTGCTGCGTGGTGTTCCAGTGCACGTTGTACAGGCCCGACAGCGCCACCAGGACGACGGCAGCCGCCGCGAACGCCGCGGTGGCACGCGCCGACAGAACCGCCGCCGCGGCCAGCGGAGCGAGCGCGAACAGCGGGTCGGGAGAGATGCTCGGCGGCGCGAGGAGGTCGACCACGGAGAGCACGATCAGCCAGGTCACGGCGATGCCGACGCCCAGCCGTGCCGCTCGGGTGTTCGTCACAGCGCCTCCTGGGGTCATCGTGACCTCGGACCAGGGTCGCACGGCCTTGTCGCGCGAGGGGCCGGCACTGTCGGCGACCTTGTCTAGAACCGAATTCATGTTCGACATCTCGTGGATCGCTGAGGTGGACGCCACCTGGTTCCGGGTCGACCAGCGCGGCACCTACCCGATCCACACGAGCACGGTCCTGGCGGCTGCCGAGCGGTCCGAGAGCGCCCTCGAACGCGCCTTCGCCCGACTGATCCTCGCCGCCTGAATGACCTGACAGACTGGCTGCGTGGAGACCAACTGGGCCGGCAACGTCACGTACGGCGCGCGGGGGATCCACCGCCCGACGTCCCTCGAGGAGCTGCAGGGCCTCGTCGCGGGCAGCGACCGCATCCGGGCGCTCGGGTCCCGGCACTCCTTCACCGCCCTGCCCGACAGCGAGGGCGAGCTGGTGCAGCTCGACGCCCTGCCCGCCGGCATCGAGGTCGACCCCGCGAGCCGGTCGGTGTCGGTCGGCGCCGGGCGTGAGGTACGGCGAGCTCGCCGCCCACCTGCACCGGGAGGGCTGGGCGCTGGCCAACCTGGCGTCGCTGCCGCACATCTCGGTCGCCGGCACCGTCGCCACCGGCACGCACGGCTCGGGTGACGGCAACCGGCCGCTCTCGGCCGCCGTCCGGGCGCTGGACCTGGTCGGGCCGGACGGCGAGCTGCGGACCTGGCGCCGCGGCGACCCGGACTTCGACGGCGCCGTGGTCTCGCTCGGCCTGCTGGGCATCGTCACCCGGCTGGAGCTCGACGTGGAGCCCACCTTCGAGGTCGCCAGCACCCAGTTCACCGGCCTCGGCTGGGCCGAGCTCGACCGGCACTTCGACGAGGTCATGGCAGCGGCGTACAGCGTCAGCCTCTTCACGCACTGGACCGACGGTGTCGACCAGGCCTGGGTCAAGGCCCGCGGCGCCGACCCGGTCCGCGACCTGTTCGGGGCCCGGCCGGCGACGGCCACGCTGCACATGCTCGACGGCGCCGACCCGGTCGCCGTGACGCAGCAGCAGGGCGTGCCCGGGCCCGTGGCACGAACGGCTGCCGCACTTCCGGCTGGAGTTCACCCCGAGCCGCGGCGAGGAGCTGCAGAGCGAGTACTTCGTGCCCCGCGACCGGGCCCGCGCCGCCTTCGCCGGGCTGCGCGAGCTGGGAGCGGCGATGGCGCCGGTCCTCCAGGTCGGGGAGATCCGGACGATGGCCGCCGACGACTCGTGGCTCAGCGGTGCCTACGGACGCGACACCGTCGGCTTCCACTTCACCTGGGTCCGCGACGTCCCGGCCGTGTACGACGTCCTGCCGCTGGTCGAGGAACGGCTGGTGCCGTTGGGGGCGCGCCCGCACTGGGGCAAGTGCTTCACGATGAGCGGCGCGGACCTGGCCAAGGCCCACCCGCGGCTGCCCGACTTCGTGCGGCTGCGGGAGTCGGCCGACCCGGACCGGAAGTTCGCCAGCGCGTTCACCGACCGGCTGCTGTCCGCCGCGCTCTAGTCTGCCGTCATGACCGGGGTCCACGAGCTCAGTCGCGCAGACGCGCGGCGCATCGCGGTGCGGGCGCAGCTGCTGACCGCTGACCGGCCGACCGACCTCGTCGACGTGGTGCGCCGGCTGTGGCTGGTGCAGGTCGAGCCGACCGCCGCGGTCGCGCCCAGCGCCGAGGTGGTGATGTGGAGCCGGCTGGGCTCGTCGTTCGACCCGCAGGAGCTGTGGGACGCGCTCGACGAGCAGCGCCTCGTCGAGCTGCGCGGCGCACTCAAGGCGCCCGAGGACATCGCGCTGTTCCGCGCGGAGATGGACGAGTGGCCCGGGTCCGGCGAGCTGCGCCCGTGGGAGGAGGACCTCGCCGCGTGGGTGCGGGCCAACGACGCCTGCCGGCTCGACATCCTCGACCGTCTCCGCGCCGACGGACCGCTCCCGACCAGCGAGCTCCCGGACACCTGCGTCCGGCCGTGGAAGTCGAGCGGCTGGAACGACAACCGCAACGTCCGGATGATGCTGTCCATGCTCGCCCAGCGCGGCGAGGTCGCGGCCGCCGGCGGCACCGGCAAGAACCGGCTCTGGGACCTGGCCGAGCGGATCTACCCCGACGACCCCTACCCGCCGGAGGAGGAGGCCCTGCGGCTGCGCAACGAGCGGCGGCTCGCCTCGCTGGGGCTGGCCCGGGTCAAGGCTCCCGGGCACCCGTTCGAGCCGCTGCACGTGGGTGAGGCCGGCGAGCCCGCGGTGGTGGAGGGCGTCAAGGGCCCGTGGCGCGTCGACCCGGCCCAGCTGGAACGCCTCGGCGAGCCGTTCGAGGCACGGGCGGCGCTGCTCTCGCCCCTCGACCGCCTGCTCCACGACCGGAAGCGGATGGACGACGTCTTCGAGTTCGACTACATCCTCGAGATGTACAAGCCCGTCGAGCAGCGGGTGTGGGGCTACTGGGCCATGCCGATCCTGTACGGCGACCGGCTGGTCGGGAAGCTGGACGCCCGCTCGGACCGCAAGGCCGGGGTGTTCCAGGTCAACGCCGTCCACGAGGACGCGCCGTTCGACAAGTTGGTGGCGGCGGCCGTGGACCGGGAGATCGAGGACCTGGCCGGCTGGCTCGACCTGGAGCTGGTCAGGGCCGGCTGAGCCGGTCGGCGACCACGGACCAGACGTCCGGGTCCAGCCCCATGCCGAGGTGGGTCGAGCGCACCTCGACGTGCTCGACGTCGCGCGACGTCCGGTCGATGCACGCCCGCCACGACACGACGCCGTCGCGTCGCGACACGATCGCGGTGACCGGCACCTCGATCGGGTGCTCGGCGTCGAGGCGCTGCGCCAGCCGGGTGATCCGCTGCGACTCGTCCGGCCCGTAGTGACGGGCTCCGACGGTGTGCGTGGGTCCGCCGACGACCGGGGTGCCGTAGGTGACGACGCGGCGCACGGCGTCGGGGTGCTGCCGGGCCACCTCGCGCGCGACCAGGCCGCCCAGGCTCCAGCCGACCAGCGCCACCGGGCGTCCGGACTCGCCGGCGGCGGCCAGCACCTTCTTCGCCAGCAGCCGCGCGTCCCGCTCGGGCCGGCCGCGGTTGACGCCGAGGCCCCAGCCCCGCGCGTCGTGCCCGAGCCGGACCAGGAACCGGCGCAGCGGTGCGTTGGTCACCTCGGCCGCGAGCCAGCCCGGCACGTCGACGACGACCCCGCCGTCACCCCGGGGAGCGCGGGCCAGGCGGGCGCTGGCGGCGACGAGCCGAGGCACCTGGAGCCCGGCGCGCACCTCGCCGACGCCGGCCAGCAGGCCGGGCGGTCCGGACGGAGGGGCGGCGTCGCTGAGCATGGCCCGAGCCTATGATCCGCACCATGAAGGTGGCGGTTCTGGACGACTGGCAGGGCTGCGCGTCGTCGTACGCCGACTGGGACCGGCTCGGCGCCGACGTCGACTTCGTGCGCGAGCACCTGCTGGGCGACCCGCTCGTCGAGCGCATCGGCGACGCCGAGGTCGTGGTGGTGATGCGCGAGCGGACCCCGTTCGACGCGGACCTGCTGGCCCGGCTCCCGGGCCTGCGGCTGCTGGTCACGACCGGCGCCGCGAACGCCTCGATCGACGTGGCGGCGGCGCAGGGCCGGGGCGTCACGGTCTGCGGCACCCGCAGCCTGCCCGGTCCGGCCGCCGAGCTGACCTGGGCGCTGATCCTCGCGCTGCTGCGCCAGGTGCCGCACGCGGACGCGACGGTCCGGGCCGGCGGCTGGCAGGACACGGTCGGCACCGACCTGGAGGGCGCCGTGCTCGGCCTGGTCGGGCTCGGTCGTCTGGGCAGCCGGGTCGCGCGGGTCGGGCTGGCCTTCGGGATGGAGGTGCTGGCCTGGTCGCAGAACCTCGACCCGGCGGTGGCCCGCGAGCAGGGCGTCGAGCCGGTGTCCAAGGACGAGCTGCTCGCGCGGTCGGACGTGGTCTCCCTGCACCTGCGGCTCAGCGACCGGACGCGCGGCATCGTTGCGGCCCCGGACCTGGCGGCCATGCGGCGCACGGCCTTCCTGGTCAACACCTCCCGCGGTCCGCTCGTCGACGAGGCCGCGCTGCTCCACGCACTGCACGCGGGGGAGATCGCCGGGGCCGGCCTCGACGTGTTCGACGAGGAGCCGCTGCCCGAGGACCACCCGCTGCGCACCGCACCGCGGACCGTGCTCGCGCCGCACCTGGGCTACGTCACGGACGGCGGCTACCGGTTGTTCTACGGCGACGCCGTCGACGACGTCGCCGCGTGGCTCGACGGCTCGCCGCTGCGCGTCGTCACAGCCGGGTGAAGAACTCCGCCAGCACGTCCTCGGCCGGCCGGCCGGGGCAGAGCAGGTCGAAGTCCTCGCGGGTGGAGTACCACTGCGCCAGCACCGCCTCGACCGCCCTGGAACTGCGGGCCGTCGGCAACGCTCGAGGGCCGCCCGCCGGGTCGACAGGCCGGCCGTGCGCCACTCGGGGAAGCCGTAGCGGACCGGTCCCCACGATGTCGCGCCACATCGACGGCGTGGAGTAGAACCCGACGCGCAGCCCGGCGTCCCGGTAGGCCGCGAGCGCGCCGTCGAGCACCGCCCGGTTGGCCGGCACCCGTGACGACCACGGCGACGGCGGGCTGACCGGCTCGACGTCGACCCACACGATCGGCGAGGACAGCCCGACGGCTCGCATCGCCGCGACGTTCTGCTCGGCCTGCGCCGTCGCCGGTCCGGCGCAACCGCTGCGCGAGGGATCCCTGCCCGCCGTACTCCTCGAGCTGCCGGCGGGTCGGGTAGGTCACGACGGCGTAGGCCGCGGTCCAGAGGTGCTGCAGGCGGGCGAACGCCACCTGCTCCTCCAGGCACGGGTTGGGGTGGAACGCCGGCCCGTTGGTGAGCCCGACGACCACGAAGCGCGCGGACGACGGTGGCATCGGCTTGCCCTGCGTCGGACGCGACGGGATGCCCAGGCCCTTCGGGCAGTTCGGCCAGCTCACGTCCCGGCCCACGACCAGGTCGCCGGCCGGTGGTGCCGCCGGCGCCGCGGTGGACGTCGCGCCGAGCACGGCCGCCAGCACGACGGCGACGACGTGGTCGAGCAGGCTCATGGCCGGTCAGCGTACGTTCATCCGCCCGTCACCACAGGGCCCCCGCGTCGTTGTCCGGGGTGGGAACGGTCCGCAAGGTCCCCGCCAACCAGGAGGAAGCACTCGATGTCCCGAGCGTCATGCCACCCGAGTCCGCACCGCCGGGCTCCTGCTCGCCGCCGGCGTCATCGCCGCCCTGGTCAGCGCCTCCGGGGGAGGGGTCGCCGCCGCGCCGGCCAAGGGCGCCGCCACCAAGCCACCACCGGTCAGGCACGTGTTCGTGGTCAACCTCGAGAACAAGGGGTACGACGAGACGTTCGGCCCGACCTCGCCGGCGCCGTACCTCTCGAAGACCCTGCGCAACCAGGGCCAGCTCCTGACGCAGTACTTCGGCACCGCCCACAACAGCCTGCCGAACTACGTCGCGCAGATCAGCGGACAGGGCCCCAACGCCCAGACGCAGGCCGACTGCCAGACCTACTCCGACTTCGTGCAGGCCGGGACCGTCGCGCCGCAGCAGGCCGTCGGCAACGGCTGCGTCTACCCGGCCGAGCGTGAAGACCGTGGCCGACCAGCTCGAGGCCAAGGGCCTGACCTGGCGCGGCTACATGGAGGACATGGGCACGCCGTGCCGGCACCCCGCCGCCAACGCCGCTCGACGACACCCAGAAGGCGAAGGTCGGCGACCAGTACGCGGCCCGGCACAACCCGTTCGTCTACTTCCACAGCATCACCGACCGCGCGTCCTGCGCGGCCAACGACGTCGACCTGTCGACAGCTGCCGACCGACCTGGCCTCGACCGCGACGACGCGCAACCTGACCTACATCACGCCGAACCTCTGCAACGACGCGCACGACAGCCCCTGCGTGGACGGTCGTCCCGGCGGACTGGTCACCGCCGACGAGTGGCTCAAGACCTGGATCCCGAAGATCCTGGCCTCGCCCGGCGTTCAAGAAGGACGGCCTGCTCGTCGTCACCTTCGACGAGGCCGACACCGGCACCCAGAGCGGCGCCGACGCGTGCTGCGGCGAGGGCCCCGGCCCGAACTCCCCGCTGCCCGGCATCTACGGCCCCGGCGGCGGCCGCACCGGCACCGTCCTGCTCTCGCCCTTCCTGAAGGCCGGCACCATCAACGACACCGGCTACAACCACTACTCGCTGCTCCGCACCATCGAGGACACCTTCGGCCTCGCGCCGCTGGGCTACGCGGAGACCGCCCGCGGCTTCGGCTACGACGTCTGGGGGGCCGGACGATGACGCCTCCTCCCGACCTCACCCGCCGCGGGCTCCTCACCGGGGCCGCCGGTGTCGCCGGCGCGCTCGCCGTCGGCAGCCGGACCGAGACCGCCGCGGCCGCCGCGAGCAGGCTGCCCGCCCCCGGCGCGTCCGGGATCGACCACATCGTCGTGCTGATGATGGAGAACCGCTCGTTCGACCACTACCTCGGCTGGCTCAAGGGCGCCGACGGCAAGCAGGCCGGTCTCTCGTACGTCGACCGCGACGGCGTCACCAGGCAGACCCACCACCTCACCGACTACCAGGGCTGCGCGCACCCCGACCCGGACCACTCCTTCGAGGGCGGGCGCGTGCAGTACAACGGCGGTCGCTGCGACGGCTGGCTGCGCTCGGGGGAGAACGACGAGTTCGCGATCGGCTACTACACGCAGGGCGACCTCGGGTTCTACGGCCACGCGGTGCCCTACTGGACGACCTTCGACCGCTACTTCTCGGCCACGCTCGCGGAGACCTACCCGAACCGGTTCTACCAGCACAGCGCGCGGACCGACCGGATCCACAACTCGACCGACATCGCCACGCATGCCGACGATCTGGGACCGGCTGGCGGACAAGGGCGTCTCGCACGCCTACTACTACGTCGACGTGCCGTTCCTGGCGCTCTACGGCACGAAGTACCTCGACATCGCCCGCACCTACCCGCAGTTCCTCGCCGACGCCGCCGCCGGGACCCTGCCGGCCGTGTCCTTCCTCGACCCGAAGTTCCTCGACGAGGGCAGCGGCAGCTCGGCCGACGACCACCCGCACGCCGACATCCGCGCCGGGCAGTCGTTCGTCAACCAGGTCTACGAGGCCGTCACCGGCGGCCCGGGCTGGGCGCGGACCGCGCTGGTCGTGAACTACGACGAGTGGGGCGGGTTCTTCGACCACGTGCCGCCGACCGTCGCGCCGGACGCCACCCCCGAGGCCGGCACCGGGATGCGCGGCTTCCGGACGCCCGCCCTGATGGTGTCGCCGCGGGCCCGCCGCGGCTACGTCTCCCACGACGTCTACGACCACACCTCGGTGCTGAAGATGATCGAGTGGCGCTGGGGCCTCCAGCCGCTGACCCCGCGCGACGCCGCCGCCCGCAACATGGCCGAGGTGCTCGACTTCTCCCGGGCGCCGAACCTGACGGCACCCCGCTGGGCGGTGCCACCGGCGGTCAGCGTGCCCTGCGGTCCCGAGGGCACGGCGGACTACGAGGACTGGAACCAGCTGGCGGCGACGGCGGCCGCGCTCGGCTGGCGCACCGGGGGAGTGGTCTGAGCGCGCGTCCCGCCGGGCGCCCCGGCCGCTGGGTAGGCTCGAAGAGCCCCATCCCCTCCCTCCAGGCGGTCACATGTTCGCGATCATCGGATTCCTCGTCTTCGGGCTCGTGGTCGGCGCCGTCGCGCGGCTCATCAAGCCCGGCAAGCAGAACCTCTCCGTCTTCATGACGCTGCTGCTCGGCGTCGCCGGCTCGCTGATCGGCGGCGTCGTGGCTACCGCGCTCGGCACCGGCAAGTTCACCGAGCTCAACATCATCGGCGCCATCGTCGCGATCATCGCGGCCGTGCTGCTGATCGGCGTCTTCGAGGGCGTGTCCGGCAAGAACCGCACGCACGCCTGACCGACCCGTGCCGGACTGCCTGTTCTGCGGGATCGTCACCGGGGACGTCGCGGGGGAGACCGTGCTCGAGACCGAGCACGTGGTCGGCTTCCTCGACGTCCGCCCGGTGTTCAAGGGCCACGTCCTGCTGGTGCCCCGCGAGCACGTCGTCACCCTGCCGGACCTGCCGGCCGCGCTCCGCGACCCGTTCCTCGAGGCGGGTCAGCGGCTGGCCACGGCGATGGTCGCCGGCCTCGGGGCGCAGGGGTCCTTCGTGGCGATGAACAACACCGTGAGCCAGAGCGTCGCGCACCTCCACCTGCACGTCGTACCCCGGACGAAGGGCGACGGCCTGCGGGGCTTCTTCTGGCCGCGGACGACCTACGCCTCCGACGCCGAGCGGGCCGAGTACGGCGACCGCCTGCGCGCCGCGCTCGACGGGGCCTGACGTGCGCCTGTGGGACGAGCAGGTCGTGCCCCGCCTGGTCGACCTCAGCCCTCGGCAACCAGGAGGTGCACAAGCTCCGTTCGCCAGGACGTGCGCCGGCCTCGAGGGACGGGTCATCGAGATCGGCTTCGGGTCGGGGCTGAACGTCGGGCACTACCCGGCCGCGGTCTCGTCGGTGGACGCGGTCGAGCCGAACGAGGTGGCCTGGGGCCGGGCCGCTCCCCGCATCGCGGCCGGCCCGGTCGACGTGCGCCGGGCCGGGCTGGACGCCCAGCGGCTGGCGCTGCCGGACGCGTCGGTCGACAGCGCCCTGTCGACGTTCACGCTCTGCACGGTCCCGGACGTCGAGGCGGCGCTCGACCGAGGTCCGGCGGGTGCTGAGGCCGGGCGGGCGGCTGCACTTCGTCGAGCACGGGCTCTCCCCGGAGCCGCGGGTCGCCGGCTGGCAGCACCGGCTCGCCCCGGTCCAGCACGCGCTCGCGGGCGGCTGCCACCTGGACCGGCCCATCGCGCGGCTGGTCGAGGAGGCGGGCTTCCGGACGGGCGACCTGGAGACGTTCTACGCACCCGGCCCCAAACCGCTGGGCTACCTCTACCTGGGCTGGGCGGAGACCGACTGACGCTCGACGGCCGGCTCGGCCTCCCGGACCTTGAGCCGGGGCCAGCCGCGGTCGTGGTTGCCGGTGCCGAGCGCCGCGATCCAGACGCCGGCGGCGCCGAGCACCGCTCCGCCGAGGGTGTCCACGAAGTAGTGCCAGCCGAGGTAGACGGTCGCGAGCACGGTGAGCACCAGGAACACCCACATCGCGATCCGCACCCAGCGCTTCATCCCGAGCAGCTCGGTCATCAGGCAGACCGTGACCATGACCCCGACGTGCAGGGACGCGAAGGCGGCGATGGTCTGGACCGCGTGGGTCGCGAACGGGTCGAACAGGACCGTGTAGCGGTCCTGGATCATGTTGTCCTGCAGCGTGGAGACGTAGGTGTGCGGCAGGGCGTCGAACTGCTGCGGCTGCGCGTAGACCGGTCCGAGCGTCGGCACCGCGAAGTACGTCGCGACGCCCAGCACCCAGTCGACCGCGACCGCCGTGACGTACCACGAGCCGCGCGGTCCGGTCGCGCGACCAGACCAGCGCGACGACCAGCGAGAACGGCACGAACACGATCCAGGCGACGTAGACGAACGAGAAGAACTGGGCCGCCCAGCCGAGCCCGAAGACGTGGTGCAGCACGGTCGCGGGGTCGTGGCCGAGCCACAGGATCCGGTCGAGGTGCTCCAGCGTCCGGTCGAAGAGCCGTCGGTTGACGAACGGCACGAAGCTCTTGAGGTTCCGGAACGCGGCGTAGGTGAGGTACCACGCGCCGAGGCCGACCAGCGCGAACCGCACGTGCTCCCAGCCCCAGCGCTCACGGATGACCGAGACCAGCGCGCCGGGGAGCCCGGAGCAGGCACCGGCGCGCCGCGCCACACGGCCCGCGGGACGACGTCGGTCAGGAAGGCCAGCAGCAGGATGATCGGGAGCCGGACGTACGTCGGGACGGCCACCCCGTCCGGGTCGCGCAGGGGGAGGTGATAGGTCGCCGCGACGGCCACTGCCGCGGCCGCGAGGGCCAGCGACAGGAGCACCGCAAACCGGAACCCACCTGTGCGCACCCGATGATCCTACTTTCCGACCGGACCGCATCCCGACATCCGCGTGCCCGGGGGTCCGCGGGGCACCTTAGAGTGGGCGCCGCGCGGGGCACAAGTCCCGCCCGCGCGACCCCCGACCTGCTGGAGGAGACCGAACAGATGAGTCGCTATGAGGGCCGTGTCGCCGTCGTCACCGGGAGCGCCCGGGGGATCGGGGCCGCGACGGCCCGCCGGTTCGCCGAGGAGGGTGCGGCGGTCGCCGTGCTCGACCTGGACCAGGACTCCGCCGCCGCGACCGCTGCCGACCTGGGCGCGGACCAGGCGATCGGTGTCGCGTGCAACGTCAGCGACGCCGCCTCCGTCGAGGCCGCCGTCGCCACCGTGGTGGAGCAGCTCGGCCGGATCGACGTGCTGGTCAACAACGCCGGCGTCACGCGCGACAACCTGCTGTTCAAGATGACCGAGGACGACTGGGACGCCGTCATGGGCGTGCACCTCAAGGGCAGCTTCCTGATGAGCCGCGAGGTCCAGAAGCACATGGTCGCCGCGAAGTACGGCAAGATCCTCAACCTCTCGAGCGTCTCCGCCCTCGGCAACCGCGGCCAGGCGAACTACTCGGCCGCCAAGATGGGCCTGCAGGGGTTCACCCGCACGCTGGCCCTCGAGCTCGGCCCGTTCGGCATCAACGTCAACGCGATCGCCCCCGGGTTCATCGTCACCGACATGACCGACGCCACCGCGCGCCGGGTCGGCATGGAGCCGGAGGCCTACCGCGAGGCGGCCGCGGGCGCGACCCCGGTCCGCCGGGTCGGCCAGCCGGAGGACATCGCCGCCACGGCGGCCTTCCTGTGCAGCGACGAGGCCTCGTTCATCACCGGCCAGACGCTCTACGTCGACGGCGGCGCCAAGGTCTGAGCACGACACGCCTGCGCTGCAGGGGGTGGTCGCCGACGGCGGCCACCCCCTGCGCCACACTGGAGCGCATGGCTGGCAATTCCCCCCGTATCCCTGCCCTCACTCGTGATTCCCGCCGTCGTGCGGTCGTCGCCCTCGGCCTGGTGGCCGCCCTGACCCTCGCCGGGTGCAGCGGCAAGGACTCCACCGAGGACGCCAACGGCAACGGCACGCCGGACGCCCAGGAGACGGCCCAGGGCCTCACCGTCGCGGGGGAGTGGCCGCTCACCGGGCTCAAGGCCACGGGCGAGGCGCCCGGCCACCCGGTGATGATCGTGAAGATCGACAACACCGCCAGCAGCAGCCCCCAGGTCGGCCTGAGCAAGGCCGACCTGATCACCGAGGAGCTCGTCGAGGGCGGGTCGACCCGGCTGGCGGTGTTCTTCTACCAGCACGTCCCCAAGCTGGTCGGGCCCGTGCGGTCGATGCGGGCCACCGACATCGGCATCGTGAAGCCGGCCAAGGCCGTGCTCGTCGCCAGCGGCGGTGCGCCGCCGACCGTGCGGCGGATCAAGGACGCCGGGATCAAGGCCTTCACCGAGGGCGCCACCGGCTACCAGCGCGACAACAGCCGCCGGGCGCCGTACAACCTGTTCATGCACCTGAACCAGCTGGCCCGCAAGGTCAAGGCCAAGGACACGGTCGACTCCTACCTGCCGTTCGGCTCCGCGAAGGACCTGCCGCAGGGGCAGAAGGCCTCCGGCCTGGCCGCGACGTTCTCCGGCGGGCACACCACGAACTGGAAGTACCAGGGCGGGAAGTACACCAACCTCAACAGCTTCGCCGCGTCCGGCGACCAGTTCCGGCCCGACAACGTGCTCGTGCTGCGCGTGCAGGTCGGCGACGCGGGCTACAAGGACCCGGCCGGCAACCCGGTCCCGGAGACCAAGTTCACCGGCACCGGCAAGGCGATGCTGTTCCACGGCGGCCGGGTCGTCCGGGGCACCTGGAAGAAGTCCCTGGACTCGACGATCTCGCTGAGCACCCGCGCCGGCGAGCTGGCGGTCCCCGCCGGGCACACCTGGGTCGAGCTGGTGCCGGAGAACGGCGGCAACGTCACCGTCACGAAGTAGCCCGGCTCAGCCCTCGTCGGGGTCCTCGTCGTCCTGGTCCTCGGCCCCGTCGTCCGGGTCGGCGGGCGCGGCCGGCACGGGGAGCGGTGCGCCGGACTCGGCCATCGCCCGCAGCCCGGCCAGGATGTAGGCGATCGCCGCCTCCACCTCGGCACTGGCCTTGGCGGTGTCCTCGGCCGACGACACGGCGGCGCCGGCCGCCGACATGGCGCCGAAGAAGACCCGGCTGAACGTCTCGACCATGCTCGGCTCGAGCTCGTAGGTGGCCAGCACGGCCGACACGATCTCCTGCACGATGCCGAAGGTCGTGCGCTCCTCCTGCTCGCGGTACTTCTCGTAGCCCAGCACCGCCGGGCCCGTCCGCGATCACGATCCGCCGGTAGCGCGGCTCCTGGAGCACGTCGAGGAAGGCCCGCAGCCCGCCCATCGCCTTCTCCCACGGGTCCCGGTGGACGCGGACGGCGCGGTGGATGTCCTTGGCGGCCCGCTCCTCGACCTTCTCGAAGACCGACTCGAAGAGCGCCTGCTTGCCGCTGAAGTGGTGGTAGAGCGCGCCCTTGGTGACCCGCGCCCCGGCGACGATCTCGTCCAGGCTGGTCCCGGCGTAGCCCCGCTCGGTGAACAGCTCGGTGGCGACGTCGACGAGGGCGCGGCGCGTGGAGGCGGAGTACTCCTGCCGGCGCGAGGTGCCGTGCACCTTGCGCAGCGCGCTCTTGGCCACGCTCGGCTTGGGCGCCCGGGGCACCTTGGCGGTCATCCCAGCAGCATAAAGGCGCAGGTCGGGCCGGTGTGCCGGGCGTCACCGATGGGTCGGTTGCATACCGTGAGTATGTTGACGTACTCTCAGTACGTACCAACGGTATGTGAGAGAGGAGCAGACCATGACCTGGGATGCTTTCCACCACCGCGGAGACGTTCTCCGCGACGTCGTCGACGAGGCCAACCGCCGTCACGACGGGGCGCTCCCCACGGAGCTGCCCGGAGTCACCGAGACCTTCGGCGACGAGTCCGCACTCGTCGCCGCCCTCCAGCTGCGCTGGAGCACCCGCCTCGCCGGTCACGTCGAGCGGAGCCTGATGGAGCTGCCCGACGACCTCGAGACCGCCGTGGTCGGCGCCTGGCGCGCCACCGCCGACGAGCTCGGCGGCGTGCGCGTGATCCTCGACGCCCAGCGCGAGACCCCGCCCAGCGCGGAGATGGCCGAGGCGTTCGAGAAGGCGCACCGCAAGGACGCGGTCCTGATGGCCGCGATGGCCGGGCTGGCCAGCCCGTCGGACCCCGCCGCGGTCCGGATCGGCGAGCGCCTCGAGGCCGACCGCGCGTGCGGCGTACCGGCCGCAGACGGCGCCGCGCCACCTGGCAGGACGACCGGGCAGACGACCGGTCGGACGGCGCCGAGCGGCCCACCTTGGTCGAGCGGATCAAGGCGCACCTGACGGCCGCCTGAGGCCGACCCCCGAACCACCCCGGCGACGACGCGCCCGCGGTCTCCCTCCGCGACTCCCTCCCAGGAGCGTCGTCGCCGGGGTTTCGCGCGTCCCGACATGACACGATGTGCGCGTGGCTAACGAAACGCGCACCGGTCAACCGAGCATCTCCTACTCGATCACGGTCCGGCTCGAGCTGCCGGCCGGCGGCTCGGCGACCAGCCGGCTGACCACCTGTGTCGAGGAGGCCGGGGGCATCGTCACCGCCCTCGACGTCACCGCCTCGGGGCACGACAAGCTCCGCATCGACGTCACCTGCGCCGCCTCCGACACCGCCCACGCGGACCGGATCGTCGACGCGCTGCGCGGCATCGAGGGCGTCGCCGTGCACAAGGTGTCCGACCGGACCTTCCTGATGCACCTCGGCGGCACCATCGAGATGGCCTCCAAGCACCCCATCCGCAACCGTGACGACCTCTCGATGGTCTACACCCCGGGCGTGGCCCGGGTGTGCGAGGCGATCGCGGCCAACCCCGAGGACGCCCGCCGGCTCACCGTCAAGCGCAACTCGGTCGCCGTCGTCACCGACGGCTCGGCGGTGCTCGGCCTGGGCAACATCGGCCCGGCCGCCGCCCTGCCGGTCATGGAGGGCAAGTCCGCGCTGTTCAAGCGCTTCGCCGGCATCGACGCCTGGCCGCTGTGCCTGGACACGCAGGACCCCGACCTGATCGTGGAGATCGTCCGCGCCGTGTCCCCGGGCTTCGCCGGCATCAACCTGGAGGACATCTCCGCGCCGCGCTGCTTCGAGATCGAGGCCCGGCTGCGCGAGATCCTCGACATCCCGGTCTTCCACGACGACCAGCACGGCACCGCGATCGTGGTGCTGGCCGCGCTGACCAACGCGCTCCGCGTGGTCAAGAAGAACCTCGGCGACGTGCGGATCGTCATGTCCGGGGCCGGAGCGGCGGGCACGGCGATCCTGCGGCTGCTCGCTCGAGGCCGGCGCGCGCGACGTGGTCGTCGCGGACGTCGAGGGCGTCGTCTACCGCGACCGGCCCGGGCTGCACCCGTCGCTGTTCGCGCTGGCCGACGCGACCAACCGCAAGGGCCTCACCGGCACCCTGCGCGAGGCGATCGTCGGGGCCGACGTCTTCGTCGGGGTCTCCGCGCCCAACGTCATCGACGGCGACGACGTCGCGGGCATGGCCGAGGACGCGATCGTCTTCGCGCTGGCCAACCCGGTGCCCGAGATCGACCCCGGCGTGGCCCGCGAGCACGCCGCCGTCGTGGCGACCGGGCGCTCGGACTACCCCAACCAGATCAACAACGTGCTGGCGTTCCCCGGGGTGTTCCGCGGCCTGCTCGACGCCTCGGCCAACCAGATCGACGACGCCCTGCTCGTCGCCGCGGCGGAGGCGATCGCCGGCGTCGTGAGCGCCGACGAGCTCAACGCCAACTACATCATCCCGAGCGTCTTCCACGCCGACGTGCACACCGCCGTCGCCACCGCGGTCCGGCAGGCGGCCGAGGCGAGCACCCGGGTCCGGACCCTCGACGCGTCCCAGGCCGATGCCTGACTCCAGGCCCCACCACGGGGGAGCGCGCCTGCGCGTCGGTGACCTGCTGGTCGCCACCCCGGCCCTGCTCGACCCGAACTTCGCCCGCACGGTCGTGCTGATCCTCGACCTCGACGAGAACGGCGCCCTCGGCGTGGTCCTGAACCGCCCGTCCGACGTACCCGTGCGGGAGATCCTGCCCGACTGGACCGACGTCACCGGCAACCCGGACGTGCTCTTCCAGGGCGGTCCGGTCAGCACCGACTCCGCGCTGGCCGTCGGGGCCTCGATGATGCACGGCACCGACCCCAACGTGGAGCCGGTCGGCTTCCGCCGGCTGTACGACGACGTGGGGATCATCGACCTCGACACGCCCACGGAGATCGTCGGTCCGGCGCTGACCGGGCTGCGGATCTTCGCCGGGTACGCCGGGTGGGGCGAGGCGCAGCTCGAGGAGGAGATCGCCGAGGGCTCCTGGTTCGTCGTGCCGTCGACCGCGCCGGACCTGTTCGGGGCCGACCCGCTCGGGCTCTGGCGGCGGGTGCTGCGCCGGCAGCCCGGTGAGCTCGCCTGGGTCTCGACCCAACCGGCCGACCCGACCATGAACTGACCGCCGGCTCACCGGCTGGACGTTAGACTTCCTCGTTGTGACCACCCAGATGAGCCCCGGCACCGAGACGATCGAAGACCGTCGCACCCAGCCGACCGACGACGGTGACCACGAGCGCTTCTCGCACTACGTCGAGAAGGAGAAGCTGACCGAGGCGATGGTCATGGGCACGCCCGTCGTGGCGCTGTGCGGCAAGGTGTGGGTGCCGAGCCGCGACCCGGAGAAGTACCCGGTCTGCCCCGAGTGCAAGGACGCGTGGGAGAACCTCAAGAAGGACGACGCCGAGTAGCCGCTGCACCCGGCCGCCCTGTCGACCCGCGCACCCCGTCTCGAGAGACTTGACCGACTCAGAACTGCCCGGACTCGTTCCCGCTCCGCCCAAGGAGCTCCCCCCGGCCTACCCCGACCGTGCCGCGTGGGGCACCGCCACCAAGCTGCGCGCCTGGCAGACGGCGGCGCTGGAGGCGTACTTCACCGAGAACCCCAAGGACTTCCTGGCCGTCGCCACGCCCGGCGCGGGCAAGACGACGTTCGCGCTGACCGTGGCGGCGGAGCTGCTGTCGCGGCGCGTGGTCGACCGGATCACGGTCGTGGCCCCGACCGAGCACCTCAAGACCCAGTGGGCCGAGGCGGCCGCCCGTGCGGGCATCCCCATCGACCCGTCGTACTCGGGCAAGAAGGGGAAGACCAGCCAGGACTACGTCGGCGTCGCGGTCACCTACGCCGGGCGTGGCGGTCAACCCGCTCGCGCACCGGATCCGCACCGAGCGGTTCAAGACGCTGGTGATCCTCGACGAGGTGCACCACGCCGGCGACGCGATGTCGTGGGGCGACGCGGTGCGCGAGGCCTTCGACCCGGCGCAGCGGCGGCTGTCGCTGACCGGCACGCCGTTCCGCTCCGACATCAACCCGATCCCGTTCGTGTCCTACGAGCCGGACCGGGACGGGGTCGGCCGCAGCCTGGCCGACTACACCTACGGCTACGCCCAGGCGCTGGCCGACCACGTCGTCCGGCCGGTGCTGTTCATGGCCTACAGCGGCGAGATGTCCTGGCGCACCCGCGCCGGCGACGAGATCGCCGCCCGGCTCGGCGAGCCGCTGACCCGGGACCTCACCGCCCAGGCGCTGCGCACGGCGCTCGACCCGACCGGCGCCTGGATGCCGTCGGTGCTCGCCGCCGCGGACAAGCGGCTGACCGAGGTGCGCCGGCACGTGCCCGACGCGGGCGCGATGGTGATCGCCTCCGACCAGGACTCCGCCCGGGCGTACGCCGCCCTGCTGACCACCATCACCGGCGAGAAGCCCACCGTCGTGCTGTCGGACGAGAAGGCCGCCTCGAAGCGGATCGCGGCGTTCTCCGAGGGCGAGCAGCGCTGGATGGTCGCGGTCCGGATGGTCTCCGAGGGCGTCGACGTGCCGCGCCTGGCCGTCGGGGTCTACGCCACCCGCACCGCGACCCCGCTGTTCTTCGCGCAGGCGGTCGGCCGCTTCGTCCGGGCCCGGCGCCGCGGCGAGACCGCGTCGGTCTTCCTGCCGTCGGTGCCCAACCTGCTCGGCTTCGCCTCCGAGATGGAGGTCGAGCGCGACCACGTGCTCAAGCGCAAGGTCAACGACGAGGGCGACATCTTCGCCGCCGAGGACGAGCTGCTCGCCCAGGCCAACGCCGCCGAGGGCGCCAGCGACGACGAGCTCGGCACCTTCGAGGCGATGGGCTCGGAGGCCCGCTTCGACCGCGTGCTGTACGACGGCGGCGAGTTCGGCCACGAGGGCGAGGTGCACGTCGGCTCCGACGAGGAGATGGACTTCCTCGGCATCCCGGGTCTGCTGGAGGCCGACCAGGTCCGCGACCTGCTGCACTCCCGGCAGAGCGAGCGGGCCAAGCTGCAGCGGCGCACCCGCTCGACCCCCGAGGACGTGGTCCGCGACGTCTCCATGCACGAGCAGCTCGCCACCCTGCGGCGCGAGCTCAACGGCCTGGTCGCCGCCTGGAACCACCGGACCGGCCAGCCGCACGGCGTCACGCACGCCGCGCTGCGCAAGGACTGCGGCGGTCCCGCCGCCGCCATCGCCACCGCGGAGCAGCTCCAGGCGCGGATCGACCGGATCCGGGACTGGGCGCGCGAAGCGCCGGTCCGGCTAGCCTCAGGCATGGCCGCCGAGACCTCGCAGACCCTGGACCGCGGGCTGCGGGTGCTGCGCACGCTGGCGGCCACGCCGAACGGGCTGAGCATCACCGCCCTGGCCGCGGAGATCGGCGTCAACCGCACGGTGGTCTACCGCCTCGTGGCGACGCTCGAGCAGCACGGGCTGGCCCGCCGGGACGCGTCCGGCCGGCTGCACGTCGGGCTCGGGGTGCTCGCCCTGGCCCGCGGTCTCCAGCCGGTGCTGCGCGAGCTGGCCGGGCCGGTGCTGCGCACGCTCGCCGAGCAGCTCGGCAGCACCGCCCACCTGACCGTCGCCGACGGAGGGGAGGCGCTGGCCATCGCGGTCGTCGAGCCGAGCTGGACCGACTACCACGTGGCCTACCGGGTCGGCGCGCGTCACCCGCTGGAGCAGGGGGCCGCCGGCAAGGCGATCCTGCTCGGCCGCGCGGACCCCGACGGCGCGTCGTACGTCGAGACGACCGGCGAGATCCAGGCCGGGGCGCACGGCGTCGCGGCCCCGGTGCTCGGCGTCGAGGGGCTGGAGGCCTCGGTCGGCATCGTGTCCCTCGGTGACTTCGACGCGCTCGACTTCGGCCCCAAGGTCGTCGCCGCGGCGGCGCAGGTGGCCCACCGGTTGTCCTGACGGCGATGTCGAGAACCCGTCGCCGGCTTCGTACCCCAGGTGAGAGCGCCCACCGGGGCGCCCACGAACGAGAGGCACCACCATGACGAAGTACCTGCTGATCGTCGACTTCCAGGCCGGCGTCGACGACACCCCGATGACGGAGTGGGCGCCGGAGGAGATCACCGCCCACATGGACTACTACGCCGCCCTGAACCGCGAGCTGGCCGAGGGCGGAGAGCTCGTCGACACCACGATCCTCACCGGTCCCGACGTGGCCAAGGTGGTGACCGGGGACGGCCGCACCCCGGTCGTGACCGACGGTCCGTTCCAGGAGTTCAAGGAGTGGATCGCGGGCTTCCAGGTCGTCGACGTCGAGTCCGAGCAGCGGGCCCTCGAGATCGCGGCCAGGGTGTCCGCGGTCCCGGGCCGGGGCGGCGTCCCGCTGCAGCAGCCGATCCAGGTCCGGCGCGTGATGGAGCAGGGACCCGCCGGCGGCGAGGAGATGCGGGAGTACCTCACCGAGGAGGGGTACTGATCCTGAGCACGCCGACCGAGATCGAGGACCTGCTGCGCGAGCTCGCGCCGCAGGTCCTCGGCGTGCTCGTCCGTCGGTACGGCGACTTCGACCGGTCCGAGGACGCGGTCCAGGAGGCGCTGCTCGCGGCGTCCGACCACTGGTCGCGCAAGGGGATCCCCGTGGAGCCGAAGGGCTGGCTGGTCACGACGGCGTCGCGCCGGCTGGTCGACGCCTGGCGGGCCGAGCGGTCCCGCCGCGACCGGGAGGCGCTGACCGCGCTGCGGGAGCCGGAGCCGGTCGAGGTCCCCGACCAGGACGACACGCTGACCATGCTGCTGCTGTGCTGCCACCCCGCCCTGACCGCGGCCAGCGCGATCGCGCTGAGCCTGCGCGCGGTCGGCGGCCTGACCACGGCGGAGATCGCCCGCGCGTTCCTGGTGCCCGAGGCGACGATGGCGCAGCGGATCTCCCGCGCCAAGCAGCGGGTCCGGACCTCCGGGCAGCCGTGGAGCCGGCCGACCCCGGAGGAGCTGCCGGCCCGGCTGCGGCAGGTCCTGCACGTGCTCTACCTGGTC
The DNA here is from genome assembly GCA_963778095.1 of uncultured Actinomycetota bacterium. GTDB lineage: Bacteria > Actinomycetota > Actinomycetes > Propionibacteriales > Nocardioidaceae > Nocardioides_B. The sequence goes on from CAVZTB010000004.1 coordinate 95,503, forward strand.
TTCAACGAGGGCTACACCGCCACCAGCGGCCCCGACGTCCAGCGCGTCGAGCTGTCGACCGAGGCGATCCGGCTGACCCGGAGGGTGCGCCGTGCGCGTCCCGACGACGACGAGGTGGCCGGGCTGCTGGCGCTGATGCTGCTCGTCGACGCGCGGCGGGCGGCCCGCGTGGACGACAGCCGGGGAGTCGGTGCCGCTCGGCGAGCAGGACCGCTCGCGGTGGGACCGGGCCGAGATCGCCGAGGGGACCGCCCTCGTCGACGCCGTCATCGTCCGCGGTGCCGTGGGGGAGTACCAGCTGCAGGCCGCCGTCGCCGCCCTCCACGACCGCGCGGCCCGGGCCGAGGACACCGACTGGCCGCAGATCAGCGCGCTGTACGGCGCGCTGGACACGCTGACCGGCAACCCGGTGGTCACCCTCAACCGGGCGGTCGCGGTCGGCATGGCCGCCGGGGCCGAGGCCGGGCTCGCCGTCCTCGACGAGCAGGCCGAGCGGCTGGCCGGTCTCCCGCGGCTCGACGCCGTGCGCGCCCATCTGCTCGAGCTGGCCGGGGACGTCGACGGCGCGATCGCGCACTACGAAGCCGCGGCCCGGAGGTCGACGAGCGTGCGCGAGCGGACCGCGCTGGCGCGCCGGGTGGTGCGGCTGCGGACCGGGGCTCAGCCCGGGGCGTGAAGCCAGGGGTCCTTGAGGTCGTAGAAGGTGGGCTCCCCGACGGTCAGCGACTCCATCTCCTTCATCAGCTGCTGCATCTCGGCGGGCGGCTCCTTGCGCTCTCCCTCGCGGGCGGCCTCCTCGGAGGTGAAGTAGATCGCCATCGACCAGGCGCCGTCCTCGTGCCCCATGTTGAGCGTGCCGAGGATCTCCGGCCGGAACGCCTGCCAGTCGGTCGGGTCGTCGGCCATCAGCTGCCGGGCGCGGTCGGGGTCGCTGGTGCGGCCCTCCATCACCTGCACGAAGCCGGCGCTGCTCGGGTCGCCGGGGGTGTCGACGTCGACCGTCGAGCTCTCCCGGAACACCGGCTCGTCGGTGAACTCGGCGCTGAGCTGCTCCCACCAGGCGGACTGCTCCGGTCGGTCGCTGTTGCGGCGGGCGGCGTCCTCCGACTCGAAGCGCGCGAGCGCGACCAGCAGGCCGTCGTCGGTCACGCCGGCGGTGCTGCCGAGCCACCCCTCGGCGCCCGGCGCCACCTCGGCGACCCAACGGTCGAGCAGCGCGCGGACCCTGGCCGGGTCGGGCACGTGGCCCTGGAAGATCTGGATGAACATGGCGAGCTCCCTTCCCTCACGGACGGTCCCCCTCCCCGCAGTCTCGCAAGGGAGCCGGGCCGAGGGCACCCCTCGTTCGGACCAGATCCGTCGGTCAGCGGGTGAGCAGCGGCCGGGCGCCGGCGAGCACGGAGGAGTACGCCGCGCGGACCCGGGCGTAGTAGTCGGTCGCGGACGCGTCGGGCTCCACGACGGTGCCCTCCCGCCTCCAGCGGGGAGCGGTCTCGTCCTGCGACAGGGTCCAGGCCGCCTGGCGGGCCGCGCCCAGGGCGACGTACTCCGCGGGCTCGGGGACCGCCACCGGCAGCGCGAACAGCCCGGCCGCGATCCGCTGCACGGCGGTCGAGCGGGCCGCGCCACCGATCAGCACGATGCGGCGCGGCGTCACGCCGGAGGCGGTGAGCGGCGCGACCGCGTCGGCGAGGCCGCAGAGCATGCCCTCGACCGAGGCCCGGACCAGGTGCGCCGGGCGTCGCGTTGTGGCGGGTCAGGCCGTGCAGCAGGCCGGTCGCGTCGGGCAGCGCGGGGGTGCGCTCGCCGTCGAGGAAGGGCAGCAGCACCAGGCCCTCGGTGTCCTCGACCGAGAGGGCGAGCCGGTCCAGGTCGGTGAGCTCGGCGCCGGCCATCCGCAGCGCGGCCCCGATCACCCGGGCCGCGTTCAGCGTGCAGACCAGCGGCAGGAACCGACCGGTCGCGTCGGCGAAGCCGGCGACGATGCCCGAGGGGTCGGCCGCCGGCCGGTCCGACACGGCGAACACGGTCCCGCTGGTGCCGAGGGACACCACGACGTCGCCGGGCTCGAGGTCGAGGCCGAGGGCGGCGCCCATGTTGTCCCCGGTGCCGGGGGCCAGCACGATCCCGTCGGGCGTCTCGCCGACCGCCTCCCGGGGCGCGGCCACCCGGGGCACGGCCAGGTCGCGGCCGAACGCCGTGCGCAGCAGGTCGGGACGGTAGGCGCTCGTCGGCCGCGGACCAGTAGCCGGTGCCGGACGCGTCGCCGCGGTCCGTGGTGGGCTCGCCGGCCCCGCCCCGCAGCTGGTGGGTGATCCAGTCGTGGGGGAGCAGCACGCCCTGCGCGCGTGCCGCGACGTCGGGCTCGTGCTCGGCGACCCAGCGGAGCTTGGTGACGGTGAAGCTGGCGACCGGGACGATGCCGGTGGTGTCGGCCCAGGCCTGCGGGCCGCCGAGCTCCTCGATGAGGGTCGCGGCCTGCGGCGCCGAGCGGTTGTCGTTCCAGAGCAGGGCGTCGCGGACCGGCGTACCCGTCTCGTCGACCAGCACCATCCCGTGCTGCTGGCCGCCGACGGCGACCGCCTCGACGCCGTCCAGGATGCCGGCGGACGCCTGGTCCCAGGCCCGCCACCACACGCGGCGCGTCGACCTCGGTGACGTCGGGGTGCGGGGCCCGGCCCTCGCGCACGACCTCGCCGGTCTCGGTGTCGCACACGACGACCTTGGTGTTCTGGGTGGAGCAGTCCACGCCCGCCACGAGTGTCACGCGGGCGAGACTACCCGGGCGCGGCGGGCCGTGACGGCGGCGTCCATGAGCGGCAGCACGCGGTAGGGGATCTGGGTCGCGAGCGCGATCACCGTCGACGAGCGGACGATGCCGGCGTCGGAGAGCACCGCGTCGATCACCCGCTGCAGGTCGGTGTTGGAGCGGGCCACGACCCGGGCCCACATGTCGCCGGCGCCGGTGATCGTGACCGCCTCGAGCACCTCCGGGATGCGGGCCAGGTGCTCGCGCGACCGACTGGTGACCGGCGCCCTGGCGGATCTCCAGGGTCAGGAACGCGGTGACCGGGTAGCCCAGCGCCTCGGGCTCCAGCTCGGGTCCCCAGCCCGAGATCACGCCGGCCGCGACGAGCTTGTCGAGCCGGGCCTGCACGGTGCCGCGGGCGACGCCGAGCCGGCGGGACGCCTCGAGCACGCCGATGCGCGGCTGATCGGCGAGCAGACGGAGCAAGGTGGCGTCCAGATCGTCCATGATCGCCTCTCGGACTGGTCAGGTTGCACAGTGTTTCGGGCCACTGTTGCACAAAGCGTCCGGTGCCGACCATGCTGCGGGCATGACCGACTCCCTGACCGACGCATGCACTGACCACCGACGAGCTCAAGGCCGACCTCACCCTCGAGCAGCTCCAGCAGCTGGTCGGGCTGGTGGAGTACGACGAGGACCGCGACGTCTTCCCGGTGACCGGGTGGGACTCGATCGTGTTCGTGGTCGGCAACGCGACCCAGACCGCGCACTACTACCAGTCCGCGTGGGGCATGCAGCTCGAGGCCTACTCCGGCCCCGAGAACGGCAACCGCGACCACAAGTCCTTCGTGCTCCGCTCCGGCTCGATCCGCTTCGTGATCAACGGCGCCGTCGACCCCGACAGCGCGCTGGCCGACCACCACCGCCGGCACGGTGACGGCGTCGTCGACATCGCCCTCGAGGTGCCCGACGTCGACCGCTGCATCGCCCAGGCCCGCAAGGCCGGCGCGACCGTCGTACGCGAGCCCGAGGACGTCACCGACGAGCACGGCACCATCCGGGTCGCCGCCATCGCGACGTACGGCGAGACCCGGCACACGCTGGTCGACCGCAGCCGGTACGACGGCCCGTACCTGCCCGGCTACGTCGCCGCGGAGAGCTCCTGGGAGCCGCGCGACGGCCAGCCGAAGCGGCTGTTCCAGGCGCTCGACCACATCGTCGGCAACGTCGAGCTCGGCAGGATGGAGGAGTGGGTCACCTTCTACAACAAGGTGATGGGCTTCGTGAACATGGCGGAGTTCATCGGCGACGACATCGCCACCGACTACTCGGCGCTGATGAGCAAGGTCGTCGCGAACGGCAACCACCGGGTGAAGTTCCCGCTCAACGAGCCGGCGATCGCCAAGCGCAAGTCGCAGATCGACGAGTACCTCGAGTTCTACCGCGGCGCCGGCGCCCAGCACCTGGCCGTGGCGACCAACGACATCCTGGCCTCGGTCGACGCGCTGCGCGCCAACGGCGTGGAGTTCCTCGACACCCCGGACTCCTACTACGAGGACCCGGCGCTGCGCGAGCGCATCGGCAACGTGCGGGTGCCGATCGAGGAGCTCCAGAAGCGCAAGATCCTGGTCGACCGCGACGAGGACGGCTACCTGCTGCAGATCTTCACCAAGCCGCTCGGCGACCGGCCGACGGTGTTCTTCGAGCTGATCGAGCGGCACGGCTCGCTCGGCTTCGGCAAGGGCAACTTCAAGGCGCTCTTCGAGGCGATCGAGCGGGAGCAGGACAAGCGCGGCAACCTCTGACGCGCCTCGCGCCGTCAGGGCCCGGGTCAGTCCAGCTCGGAGAGCGCCAGGACCTGCGCCTCGTCCTCCTGCTCCTGCTCGCCCTCGCTGGAGCCCGGCGATGTGCAGGTGGCCCTGCAGCGTGTGGCGGCCCACGAACAGCACGACCACGCCGAGCAGCACGGCGCCGGCGCCCATCCAGAACGGTGCGTGGATGCTGACGTTCTCACCCGAGCTTGCCCGCGGCGTACGGCGCGACGGCACCGCCGGAGAAGCGCACGAAGGAGTACGCCGCGGAGGCGACCGGCCGCTCGACGGGCGCGGCGCCCATGACGGCCTCGGTGATCAGGGTGTTGTTGATGCCGAGGAAGGCGCCGGCGGCGATGATGCCGACGACCAGCACGGTCTTGGAGTCGGTGAACAGCGCCATCACCGCGAGGTCGGCGGCGAACAGCACGAGGGCGATGAGCACGGACGGCACGGTGCCGAGGTGCCGCTGCAGGAAGGGCGCACCCCACACCGAGGTGACGGCGAGCAGCAGGCCCCAGCCGAAGAAGATGAAGCCGACCTGCGAGGCGGTCATGTCGAGCGGGAACGGCGCGTAGGCCAGCAGGGCGAAGAAGCCCATGTTGTAGAACAGCGCGGTGACCGCGATCGTGGCGAGGCCCGGGGTAGCGCAGGGCCCGGAACGGGTCGAGGATCGACGTCTTGTGCTCGCTCGGCGGCGTCTTCGGCAGGAAGAACGCGGTGCCGACCAGGGCGATCAGCATCAGGCCGGCGACGCCGAAGAACGGGCCGCGCCAGGAGATCGAGCCGAGCTGGCCGCCGACGAGCGGACCGGCCGCGATGCCGAGGCCCAGCGCGGCCTCGAACAGGATGATCGCCTGCGCCACCGAGCCGCTGGCGGCGGACACGATCGTGGCCAGGGCGGTCGCGATGAACAGCGCGTTGCCGAGGCCCCAGCCGGCCCGGAAGCCGACGATGGCCCCGATGCTGTTCGACGACCCGGCGAGGGCCGAGAAGATGATGATCAGCACGAGGCCGGTGAGCAGCGTGCGCTTGGCGCCGATCCGGCTGGAGACCACGCCGGTGATCAGCATCGCGATGCCGGTGACCGCCATGTAGCTGGTGAACAGCAGCGACACCTGGCTCGGGGTCGCGTCGAGCTGGTCGGCGATCGGCTTGAGGATCGGGTCGACGAGACCGATGCCCATGAACGCGATCACGCAGGCGAACGCGACCGCCCACACGGCGCGCGGCTGCTTGAGGATCGAGGGTGCGGCCTCGTCCGGGGTCGAGGTGGGTGCGGGTGCGGTGCGGGTGCTCACGCGGTTCCTTCTCGTGCGGTGTCGGTGTCGGTGTCGGTCTCCTGCGAGCAGGCCCCGGAGCACGGCGACGGCCGTGGCGAGGTCGGACTCGGTGTGCCGCGGGTCGGAGCGCAGCCGGGCGGCCACGATGTCGGCGCGCTCGCGGCGGGCCTCGGCCAGCACGGTGCGGCCGCCGTCGGTGAGCGAGACCAGGCTCGAGCGGGCGTCGGCCGGGTTGGGCCGCTTGACCGCCCAGCCGCGGTCGCACAGCACCTGCACGCCGGCGGACATCGTCGGCTGCGAGCAGCGGTCCGCCCGGGCGAGCGCGCCGACGGTGACCGGGCCGAGCTCGTCGACCTGGGACAGCAGCCGCAGGCTCGCGGTCGGCACGTCGGTCGAGGAGTGCCGGGTGACGGCGCGGACCAGGCGGCCGGTGTAGAGCACCAGCTCGGCGCTCAGCTCCTCGAGCGTCGTGCGCTCCACGGTTGATTGGCTCACCCAACCAATATTACATAGGAGTCCTATGCATGCCACGCCGGGGTGGTGTCTGGTAGGTCACCCCCGATCAGACGGAGAACGGCGGTCGCCCGGTCCCCCGACGCGGTAGCGGCCCCAGGGGAGCTGCTGCCTAGCCCGCCGCGCCGGGAGCCGCGGGTACGCTCGGCGAGGTGGACGAGAACAAGGCACGCCGCGTCGTGGACATCCTGCGGGAGCGGGGCACGAACGCCGAGCTGGCGCGGGTGGGGGTCTACCAGTTCGGGGTGGACATCAAGCTGCCCGACGGCCGGCTGGCCACCTGGGACTCCGACGGCACCGCGTCGCTCGAGGCGCAGGTGATGCGCAACGGCATGCTGGTCGGCTTCGTCCCCCAGATCGAGGGCTCCGACTCCTACACCGAGGAGCAGGTCGTCGAGGCCATCCTGCGCACCGACTACGACCAGCCGATCGCCACGCGGAAGTCCACCACCCCGCCGCCGGAGCCGGCCCTGCCCCAGAAGGGCGGACTGTTCCGTCGCTTCCGAGACGGCTTCCGCTACCGCTGAGACCGTGCCACCCTCGGGGCAGGGAGGCGGGATGGCCGAGACGGACGACGTCGTCTGGATGGTGCGCGGGGCCTGGGTCTCGCTGTGCGTGCGCGCCGCCTGCGAGCTGGGGGTCGTCGACGCGCTCGACGAGCCGCGCGACCTCGCCGACCTGGCCGGCCGGACCTCGTCGGACCCGTCGACCCTGGCCCGGCTGCTGCGGGTGCTCGTCGACCTCCGCCTGCTCGTCCGCAGGCGCGACCGCTTCGCGGTGACGTCGCGGGGTGAGCTCCTCCGGGCAGGTCACCCGAGCGGTCTGCGCGACCTCGCGCTCATGCAGACCGTGGCGCCGAACCTGACGGCCTGGACGCACCTGGCGGACGCCGTACGGCGGGGTGGCGCGGTCTACGAGGAGCTGCACGGGCAGACGACGTGGGAGTGGCTGGCGGCGGACCCGCAGGAGGAGTCGGTGTTCAACGCGGCCATGGCCCGGCGGGCCGCCCTGCAGGTCGTCGCGCTGCGCTGCGCCTACGACTTCTCGCGGTCCCGGCTGGTCGTGGACGTCGGCGGAGGCAAGGGCGCGATGCTGGCCGGCCTGCTCGACCACGAGCCCGCGCTGCACGGTCTCGTCGCCGACCGGCCCGAGGTCGCCTCGTCGGCCACCGACGCCCTGGCCGGCGCCGGGTTCGGCGACCGAGCGCACGGCGAGGCGACCGACTTCTTCGTCTCGGTGCCGACCGGCGGCGACGTCTACGTGCTGTCGAACGTGCTGCACGACTGGGACGACGCGCAGGCCGTGAAGATCCTGCGCTCGGTCCGGGCCGCGATGACGCCCGAGGCCCACCTGCTCGTCGTGGAGAACGTCCTCGACGCGCCGGGACGCACGGCCGAGCACCAGCGCGACGTGCACCTCGTCGACCTGCACATGCTGGTGATGTTCGGTGCGCGCGAGCGCAGCAAGGCGGAGTACGACGCGCTGCTGGTCGCCGCCGGCTTCCGCCCGGCCGTGCTCGGTCGATCGCCGAACACCTGGAACGTCCTGGACTCCCAGCCCGCGCCCTAGGTCACACGTCGATGGTCAGCCGGACCGTCACGGTGTCGCCGACGTCGAGCCCCTCGGCCTTGCGCACCAGGTCCTTGAGCGGCACGACGTACCCACCGTCCTTGGGCCACAGCGACGTGGTCCACGAGGTGCCGCCGATCCGGACCGCGACCGGGATCATGCCCCAGCCGTAGGTCACGAGCGAGGCCGCGTCGGCGATCTCGACGCAGTCGTCCTCGGGCACCGAGACGAAGTGGTAGGGCGCCGGTCCGCGCCACGACCAGACGTCGCCGTCGAACTCCAGGTCCATCAGTCGAGCGCGGCGGTGACCGTCCCGGTGACCTCGCCGAACGCGAGGCGGCCGCCGTCCGCGCCGGGCGCGGTGGCGCGCAGGGTCACCGTGTCGCCGTCCTGCAGGAAGGTCCGGCCGTCGCCGAACGGCTCGGTGCCGCCCCACGACAGCTCGAGGAACGAGCCGCGCTGGTCCTTCTCGGGCCCGCTCGACCGTGCCGGAGGCGAACAGGTCGCCGGTGCGCAGCGAGGCGCCGTTGACGGTGAGGTGGGCGAGCATCTGGGCGGGCGACCAGTACATCGAGGAGTACGGCGGCCGGCTGACCGTCTCGCCGTTGAGCAGCACCTCGAGGTCGATGTCGAAGCCCGCACCGGCGCCGACGCGCAGGTAGTCGAGGGGCTCGGGGTCCTGGCCGGGCAGGTCGACGCGGGCCGCGGCCAGGGCGTCGAGCGGGGTGACCCAGCCGGAGACCGAGGTCGAGAAGGACTTGCCGAGGAACGGGCCGAGGGGGACGTACTCCCAGGCCTGGATGTCGCGCGCGGACCAGTCGTTGAGCAGCGTGAGTCCGAAGACGTGGTCCGCGAACCCGTCGGTGCCGACCCGGTCGCCGATGCGGGTCGGGGTGCCCACCACGAAGCCCATCTCGGCCTCGATGTCGAGCCGCGTGCTGGGGCCGTAGGTGGGTCCGCCGTCGCCCGCGCGCTGGCCGCTCGGGCGCCGTACGTCCGTGCCCGACACCACGACGGTGCCGGCCCGGCCGTGGTAGCCGACGGGCAGGTGCCGCCAGTTGGGCTTCAGCGGCTCGTCGTCGGGCCGGAAGATCTTGCCCACGTTGGAGGCGTGGTCGAGCGAGCAGTAGAAGTCGACGTAGTCCGCGACCTCGAACGGCATCAGCAGGGTGACCTCGTCGACGGGCACCAGGTGCGGCTCGACCAGGTCGCGCTCGGCCTCGTCGGTCAGCAGCCCGGTCAGCCAGGCCCGCACCGAGGTCCAGGCCGGCCGGCCCAGCGCCAGCAGCGGGTTGAGCGACGGCGCCTCGAAGACGTGCGCCACCTCGAGCATGTCGGTGGCCGCGACCGGCGCGAGGTCGAGCGACCTGGTCGCCGATGCGGGCGCCCACGCGCGGCGGCTCGTCCCCGTGGGCGAACACGCCGTAGGGCAGGTTGTCGACGTCGAAGAGCGAACCGGCGGCGCCCTCCACCCAGGTGGTGCGGGGGCTGCTCATACGTCCTCCAGAAGTCCGGTCGCGATCAGCGACTCGAGGGGCTCGGTCACCGAGCAGGAGCCGAACGACGTGAACCACCGTCGCGCGCTCGCCAGGTGGGTGTCGAAGGCCGTCGTGACGAGGGTGGCGACGTCGGCCTCGTCGACGATCGCCGTCGCGTCGCCGAGGGTGGCGCCGTCGAAGCAGGTGCTGGGTGGCGACCAGCAGGTTGAGGAAGCCGTGGTGCTCGAAGCCGGTCTCCGGGTCGCGGTGCCGGACCGCCCGGTGCAGGCCGGCGGTGCACTTGAAGGGCACCTCGCGGTCGAGCGCGGCGTCGACCCACGTGACGACCTCGGCGGCGGACGGGAAGGCGGAGGCCTCGGTCCCACCGGTGCGGAACTTCAGCCGCAGCTCGGCGCCGGCCACCTCGTCGGCGGCCGCGAGCCAGGACGCGGACACCTCGGTGCGGGGCAGCTCGACGTGGACCGGGGTGTCCTCGTCGAGCACGCCCTCGGCGCGCGCCGCGTCGACCGCCGCGACCACCCGCCGGGCGTTGCCGGCCAGGTCGTCGAGGTCGCGCAGGGCGATCTCGACCCCGGCCACGTCCAGCCCGAGCCGGCCGCGCGAGGCCGAGCGGCGCCGGCCACCGCTCCGGCGCCGCCGGTGACGACCACGGACAGCCGGGCGTCGGTGCCGGCCACCTGGGCGAGGTCGGTGTCGCGGAGCACGAGGCTGCCGACCAGGTCCGACCACCAGGCGTCGCGGCGGGCGGTGTGCTCGGCGACCGCCTCGGCCAGGGGTGCGTTGCCGGGCGGGAAGATGGCGGCGTCGTCGACCAGGCCGACCCAGGTCGGGACCAGGTCTCGTGGATCACGGGTCTCCATGGCGATACCCTAACCAGGACGCGAATAGCGAACGAACGTGTTCGATAATCGGTGTCTCGACAGGCTCGACAACCGAAGGACCGCTCATGTACTACCGCCAGGTCGGCGCCGTCCCGCAGAAGCGGCACACCGCGTTCCGCGACGAGCACGGCGCCCTGCGCTTCGAGGAGCTGATGGGCGAGGAGGGCTTCTCGTCCGACTCGTCGCTGCTCTACCACCGCGGCGTGCCGTCCGCGATCGTGGACAGCCAGGTCTGGGAGCTGCCCGACCTGACCGTCACCGCCAACCACCCGCTCAAGCCGCGGCACCTCAAGCTGCACGGGCTGTTCGGCGGTTTCGACAGGGCGTCAACCAACGTGGGCTCGATCAACGCCGTCGAGCACCGCCGGCTGGTGCTCGGCAACGGCGACGTGCGGATCTCCTACGTGGTCGCCGACGCGGACTCGCCGCTCTACCGCAACGCCGTCGGCGACGAGTGCGTCTACGTCGAGCAGGGCAGCGGCACCGTCGAGACCGTGTTCGGCGTGCTGCCCTACCGCAGCGGCGACTACGTGGTCGTGCCGCGCGCGACGACGCACCGGTGGCTGCCCGACACGACCGAGGGGCCGTCCCGGCTCTACGCGATCGAGGCCAACAGCCACGTCGCGCCGCCGAAGCGCTACCTGTCGAAGTACGGCCAGCTCCTCGAGCACGCGCCGTACTGCGAGCGCGACCTGCACGGCCCGGGCGAGCCGTTCCTGGTCGAGGGCGAGGACGTCGAGGTGCTGGTGAAGCACCGCGGCCAGGGCCCGTCGCGGCCTGGTCGGCACCCGGATGACCTACGCGACGCACCCGTTCGACGTGGTCGGCTGGGACGGCTGCCTCTACCCCTACACGTTCAACGTCGAGGACTTCATGCCGATCACCGGCAAGGTGCACCAGCCGCCGCCGGTGCACCAGGTCTTCGAGGGCTGGAACTTCGTGATCTGCAACTTCGTGCCGCGCAAGGTCGACTACCACCCGCTGTCGATCCCGGTGCCCTACTACCACTCCAACGTGGACTCCGACGAGGTGATGTTCTACGTCGGCGGCGACTACGAGGCGCGCAAGGGGTCGGGCATCAACATCGGGTCGGTCTCGGTGCACCCCGGCGGCTACGCGCACGGCCCGCAGCCCTCGGCCGTCGAGGCGTCGATCGGGGCGGAGTCCTTCGACGAGCTCGCGGTCATGGTCGACACGTTCCGGCCCCTCGAGCTCGGCGAGGCCGGCCTGGCCTCCGAGGACCCCGCCTACGCCTGGACCTGGGCCGGCCGCGGCCCCGCCTCGGGTGACGACTCCGGTGACGGCGGCCCGGCCCTCTTCAGCAACTCCTGACGCCGACCCGTCAGCAATGCAGCAGTTTCAGCGGCGTGTCGTCGCAGTTGTGACGGGTCGCCGGTAGCGCAGGGTGGGTACGTCGACCCCGCCGACCGTGTGCCGCTTGGTCGTCCCGTCGTGCGTCCAGCCGTTGCGGCGGTAGAACGACTGCGCCCGCTCGTTGCCGGTGAGCACCCACAGCTCGGCCGCCGTGCAGCCCCACGCCTCGAAGTCGGCCAGCAGCACGTCGTGCAGCCGCTGTCCGGCGCCGGTGCCGTGCAGCGCGGGCAGCGTGTGGATGGCGGTCAGCAGCCCGGTGCGGCCGTCCTGCTCGCCGACGGTGAAGCCCTGCACCTCGTCGTCGACCGTCGCCGACGTACACCGCGTGCGGGGTGGTCGCCTCGGCCAGCCGGCTGCGCCACACCTCGGCCTGTCGTTCGGGCGTCACCAGCGCGAGGGCGTCGGCGGGCAGCAGGCCGACGTACGACGCCTGCCGGCTCAGCGCGTGCACCCGGCCGATGCCGTCGACGTCGCCGGGGGTGGCGGGGCGGATCTCCATTCGGCGAGGATAGGCGGATGCCGACGTACGTCGCCCTGCTGCGGGCCGTCAACGTGGGCGGCCGCTACTACAAGATGGCCGACCTGCGCGACCACCTCACCGAGTCCGGGCTCGAGGACGTCGAGACCCACATCCAGACCGGCAACGTCCGCTTCCGCTCGTCGATGCGGTCGGCGGCCAAGGTCGAGAAGCACGTCGAGGAGGTGCTCGGCGAGCACTGCAAGTTCGAGGTGCCGTCGGTGATCTTCACGCCCGCCCAGCTGCGCGAGGTGTACGACGACGCGATGGGCATCGAGCCGCCGTCGTTCGGGAAGCAGGGCGAGCAGCGTCGCTACGTGACGTTCTTCAAGACCGGCCACATCCCGTCGGCCGACGTCGCCGCAGCAGATCGCGGACTGGGACGAGCCGGGGGAGTCGGCGGTCGTGATCGGCCGGGCCGTGCACATCTGGCTGAACCGCCCGACGATGGAGGCGAAGTTCTTCGGAGCCTTCAAGAAGGCGCTGGCGCCCGGCACCAACCGCGACCTGAAGGTGGTCACGAAGCTCAACGAGCTGTGGGGGCTCGTGAGCGCGACGTCCGGCACCGTCGTACGACGGAGGTTGCGCACGGACCGCGAGGACAGCACCAGCAGGACGACGCCGAGGTAGACGCAGCCGCTGACCACCAGCACGGGCCGGTAGCCGAACGCCTCGCCCAGCGGCCCGTAGATGATCTGGCCCGAGCGGCATCGCGACGAACGACCCGAGGGCGTCGTAGGAGTAGGCCCGGGAGAGCACGTGCTCGTCGATGTGCTCCTGCATCGAGACGCTCCAGCCGATGCCGAACACCTCCATGCCGGCGCCGGCGACGAACGCGGCGACCATCAGCGGGAGCACCTGCGGGTCGAGGCCGAGCATCAGCAGCGGGACGGCAGAACAGTCGCCATGCCGATCATCCCGGCGAGCAGCGGCCGCCCGATCCGCACGCGCAGCATGACCAGGGTCATCAGCAGCAGGCCGACCGACTCGGCGGAGAGGATGTAGCCCCAGCCCTTCACGCCGAACGACGTCCCGCGCGATCGCCGGGCCCGAGCGTGAACCAGGCGCCGGCGTGGATGCGCGTTCATCACCCCGAAGCCGGCCACCACGACCCACAGCCAGGTGTTGCCGGTGAAGACCGACCAGCCCTCGCGCAGCTCGCGGAGCATGCTCGGCTCGTCCGTGCCGCGCTCCGGGCGCGGCAGCTTGACCCGGGTGAGCAGGAGCGGCGGCGACCAGCCAGCTGAGCGAGTCGACGGCCAGGGCCCAGCCCGACCCGACCGACGCGACCAGCAGGGCGGCGATCGTCGGGCCGATCACGGTGAGCCCGCCCGCGAGAAGGACAGCAGGGCGTTGGCCTGCTGGAGGTGGGTGCGCGGCACGAGCTGCGGGATGATCCCCTCCATCGCCGGCATCGTGAACGCCGCGACGGTGCCGTTGGCGGCCTCGAGGACGATCAGCATCCAGAGCTCGGCGTGCCCGGTGATCACCAGGTAGGCGACCGTGCCCTGGGTCAGCGCCGAGAGCAGGTTGGACGCCCGCATCACCGTCGAGCGGTCGAACCGGTCGGAGAGCACGCCGCCGAGCAGCAGGAACAGCACCATCGGGATCGTCCGGGCGGCGAGCACGATGCCGAGGGCGCTGGCCGAGTCGGTCAGGTCGAGCACCGCGAACGCCAGCGCGATCGGCGCCATCGTGGACCCGGCCATGGACGTGACCCGGGCGGCGTAGTACCAGGCGAAGCGCCGCTCGCGCAGCGGGGCGAGGGCCTCGGGGATCCTCATGCGTCGCTCCTCTCCGGGTCGGCCATCTCGAAGGTCGCGGCCGTCAGGTTCACGTGGACGGTGCCGGGGGTGCGCGGCGGCTGCGCCTCGGCGTGCACGAGGTGGGAGGCCTGCTCGACCAGGCCGATCACCTGCTGCCAGACCTCGGGCGTGACCCAGAGCTCGGCGTCGGTGAGCTGCGACCGGGTGCCGCGCTTGCGGGACCGGCCGCGGCGGACCAGCTCCTCGCCCATGGCCCGCAGGTAGACCTCGCGGTCGCCGGCGGGCGTCCGGCCGGTGCGCTGGACGCGCTCCTCCTGCCACGGGTGCCGGTAGCTCTTCGCGACGCCGCCGCGGATCTTCTCCTCGCCGGCGACGACGACCTCGCCCGCCTCGGCGAGCACCCGCAGGTGGTAGGACGCGTTGGCGTGCGTGACGTCGAGCTCGCGGGCCACCTCGGCGGCGCTGAGCTCGGCGCCGGTGAGCAGGGACAGGATGCGCAGCCGGAGCGGGTGGGCGATCGCCCGCAGGGACGAGACCGCGTCGGGTCGTCGGACATGAGCTGCCTCCGTCGTACTGTCCAAGAGTCGTTGGGGAGTATGCGAGCAGATCTCCGGGCCGACTGTCAAACACTTCTTGGGGAGTCGTCCCACTAGGGTCGCGGCATGGACGCAGCACGCACCGAGGGCCTCGACATCGCGTACGACGACGGCGGTGCTCCGGCATCACGATGGACCGGCCGGCGCAGCTCAACGCGATGACCGCGGCGATGAGCGACCGGATCGCCGCGGAGCTCGAGGGCGCGGCCGCCCGGGACGACGTACGCGTGGTGCTGCTGGCCGGCGCCGGCGGCGCGTTCTGCTCCGGCGCGGACCTGTCCGGCGCCGACGCCCACGAGAACTTCGACGTCACCAGCCTCGACCGGGCCAACCGGATCGTCCGGGCGATCGTGGCGCTCGACAAGCCGTGCGTCGCGGCGGTCGACGGGGTCGCCGCCGGGGTGGGCTGCTCGGCCGCGCTCGCCTGCGACCTGGTGGTCGCGTCGGAGTCCGCGTCGTTCCTGCTGGCCTTCGCGCGGATCGGCCTGATGCCCGACGGCGGCGCGACCGCCACCGTCGCCGCGTCGGTCGGCCGGGCCCGGGCGATGCGGATGGCGCTGCTCGGCGAGGCGCTGCCGGCGCGCGAGGCGTACGACGCCGGGCTGGTCAGCCACCTCGTCGGCCGACGACGCGTTCGAGGACACCGTCGCGCAGCGTCGTCGCCCGGCTCGCCGCGGGACCGCCGCTGTCCTACGCGGCCACCAAGAAGGCCGTCAACGCCGCGACGCTCGGCGCACCTGCACGACGCGCTGGAGCGCGAGCGGACCGGGCAGACGGTGCTGCTGCGCACCGCCGACGTGGCCGAGGGCATGCGGGCCTTCGGCGAGAAGCGCCGGCCGGTGTTCCGCGGCGAGTAGCGTCGGTCGAGCCGTCACGTCTGCGACGACACGCCGCGTTTCCTGCTGCAAACGTGACGGGTCGGCGTCAGCCGATGTGGCGGCCGTCGGGCGTCGGACCAGTAGGGCTCGCGGAGCACCCGCTTGAGCAGCTTGCCGGACGGGTTGCGGGGCAGCTCGTCGACGAAGTCGACCGACCGCGGCCGCTTGAAGCCGGCGATCCGGTCCCGGGCCCACGTCCATCAGCTCGTCCTCGGTCAGCGTCGACCCCGGGCGGCGTACGACGACGGCCTTGACCGTCTCGCCCCACTTCTCGTCGGGCACGCCGATCACCGCGACGTCGGCGACGTCGGGGTGCTCGGAGAGCGCCGACTCGACCTCGATCGGGTACACGTTCTCCGCGCCGGTCACGATCATGTCCTTGATCCGGTCGGTGAGGAACACGAAGCCCTCGTCGTCGAGGTAGCCCGCGTCGCCGGTGTGCAGCCAGCCGTCGGCGTCGAACGACGGCCGCGGTGTCGGCGGGCTTGTTCCAGTAGCCGGGGGAGTTCTGCCGCGAGCGGGTCCAGATCTCGCCGACCTCGCCCGGGCCGCAGTCCGCGCCGGTGACCGGGTCGACGGCCTTCATCTCCACCCACGGGTAGGGCCTGCCGGCCGAGCGCAGCAGGTGCTGGCGCGGGCCGCCCGGGTCGTGGTCGCCCGAGGACAGCTCGGTGATCGCGCCGGTCGTCTCGGTGAGGCCGTAGACCTGGAACAGCGGCGCCCTGAACACCTCGAGCGACCGCTTCAGCGCCGCGGTGGTGATCGGCGAGGCGCCGTACGCGATGGACCGCAGGCTGGAGTAGTCGCGGTCGTCGGCGCCCGGGCACCGCGCACATCATCTGCAGCACCGCCGGCACCAGGAACGCGTTGGTGATCCCGGCCTTCTCGATGGTGTCGATCAGCCCCGCCGGGTCGATCATCGGCACCAGCACGTCGGTGCCGCCGCGGGCCAGCGCGACGTTGGCCCAGCCCGGAGCCGCCGATGTGGAACAGCGGCATCGCGACCAGCGACACCGACGTCTCGTCGACGTCCCACGCGTTCGCGACGTCCATCAGCCCCGAGCAGTTGCCGTTGGTCAGCTGCACGCCCTTGGGCAGCCCGGTGGTGCCGGACGTGTAGAGCTGCAGCACCACGTCGTCGTACGTCGACTCGCGGCCCGGGTCCTCGTCGCTGGCGGCGGCGATCCAGGACTCGAAGTCCTCGCCGGTGCGCACGACCCGGTGCAGCCCGGGCGCCTCGGCCTGGATCGCGGGCAGCGCGGCCTCGAACGCCGGGCCGACCACCAGCACGGTGGCGCCGGCGTCGTGCACGATGCGGCCCATCTCGGCCGGCGTCAGCCGGTAGTTCAGCGGCGCGATGGCCGCGCCGATCTTGGCCGCGCCGATCATCACCTCGAAGAACTCGGGGTTGTTGAGGTCGAGGTAGGCGACCCGCTCGTTCTCGCCGACCCCGAGGCCGAGCAGGGCGTTCGCGACCCGGTTGCCGCGCTCGCTCGAGCTCGCCGTAGGTCACCGTGCGGGCCGCGCCGACCAGGGCCGGGTGGTCGCGGCGGCTGACCGCGAGCTCGGTGAACATCTGTCGACAGCGGCGGGGTCTGCGGTCATCGGATCGTCACGCCCGCGTCGCGCATCTCGGTCGAGGGCGGCTCGCGTGGACGCCGGCGCGACGCCCGCGCACAGCGACTCGAGCAGCCGGGTCTCGAAGCCGTTGCGGACCGCGTCCAGGGCGGTCGCGCGCACGCAGTAGTCGGTGGCGATGCCGCACACGTCGACGTGCGTTGATCGTCGTGCCGGCGCAGCCAGTCGGTCAGCGTCGAGCCGTCGGCGCGCGCGGCCCTCGAAGCCGGAGTACGCCGCCGCGTGCTCGCCCTTGAGGAACACCGCGTCGAACGGCTGCGGGTCGAGGTTGGGGTGGAACGCCTCGCCGTCGGTGCCGACCACGCAGTGCGGCGGCCAGGAGCGGTCGAAGTCGGGGTCGTCGCTGAAGTGGTCGCCGGGGTCGACGTGGTGGTCGCGGGTGGCCACGGCGACCGCGTAGTCGGGTGCCTTCGGGTCCTGCTGCGACCAGTGGTGCAGCAGCTCGCCGATCCGGAACGCGACCTCGGCGCCGCCCGTGACGGCCAGGCTGCCGCCCTCGCAGAAGTCGTTCTGGACGTCGACCACGATCAGTGCGCGCTTCATGGCGGCGACCCTAGCGAGCCAGCGGGAGCCAGGCGAGCACGTCGCGGATCGTCGCGTCCCACATCCCCCACTCGTGCTCGCCGGGCCGGAAGTCCACGTGCACGTCGACCCCGGCGCGCGTCGCCTCGTCGACGAACCGCACGTTCCCGGCGAACAGGTGGTCCTCGGTGCCGCAGCCCACGTAGACCGACGGCAGCGACTCGATGTCGGCGTCGTCGAGCAGCGCGAACAGGTCGTCGTGCGGGCCCGACCTCGCCGTCGAAGACCCGCTGGAGCAACGGCTGCCGGCCACGCGTCGCCGGCTCAGCACGTCGAGGTCGAGCGCGCCGGACAGGCTGGCCGCCGCGGCGAACCGCTCCGGCTGGTGCAGCGCCCACTTCAGCGCGCCGTAGCCGCCCATCGACAGGCCCGCGACGAAGGTGTCCTCGCGGCGCCGGACACCCGGAAGAACGAGGCGACGACCTCGGGCAGCTCCTCGGACAGGAACGTCCAGAACCGCTCGCCGTGCACCTCGTCGGCGTAGAACGACCGCTGCACCTGGGGCATCACGACCGCGACGCCGAGCGGCGCGGCGTACCGCTCGATGCTGGTGTAGCGCAGCCAGGCGGAGCTGTCGTCGGAGAGCCCGTGCAGCAGGTAGAGCACCGGGAAGTCCCCGTCGGTCGAGCTGGTCGCCGAGATCCCGATCTGCTCCTCGCTCGCCTGCGGCAGCAGCACCGTCATCGACGTGCCGACCTCGAGCACCTCGGAGAAGAAGTCGCAGCGGACCAGGGCCACGCTCAGCCCCCCACGTGCTCGGTCGGGATGACCGGCTCGCCGCGCGAGAGCTGCCGGGCCTGCAGCGGCAGCTCGTCGCGGGACGCGGCGTGCCGCGCCCGGATCGTCTCCAGGCTCTCGCGCCCGACCACCTCGCCGGCCCGGACCAGCGGCACCAGCAGCGACCGGTCGTCGCCGTCGTCGACCGGCGGCTCGCCGATGCCGACCACCTCGGCCTCCGCGACGCCGCGGGCGTTGCGGCGGCGCAGGGCGTACTTCCGGCCGCCGATGGAGATCTTGTCCTTGCTCTTCTTCGCGACGTCGACCATCTCGCCGCCGTCGTCGCCCTCGCGGGACACCAGCTTGTAGACGAACCCGCAGGTCGGGTGGCCGCTGCCGGTGACCAGCGAGGTGCCGACGCCGTAGCCGTCGACCGGGGCGGCGGCCAGCGCGGCGATCGCGTGCTCGTCGAGGTCGGAGGTGACCACGATCCGGGTGTCGATCGCGCCGAGCCCGTCGAGCTGCTCGCGCACCTGCTGGGCGAGCACGCCGAGGTCGCCGCAGTCGAGCCGGACCGCGCCGAGCTCCGGGCCGGCGATCTCGACCCCGAGCCGCACCGCCTCGGCGACGTCGTAGGTGTCGACCAGCAGCGTCGTGCCCTTGCCGAGCGACGTGCACCTGCGCGGTGAACGCGTCCTTCTCGGTGTCGTGCAGCAGCGTGAAGCTGTGCGCGCTGGTGCCGGCCGTCGGGACGCCGTACCGCTGCCGGGCCGCGAGGTTCGAGGTGGTGACGAAGCCGGCGATGTACGCCGCGCGGGCGGCCGCCACCGCCGCCTCCTCGTGCGTGCGGCGCGAGCCCATCTCGATGCACGGCCGGTCGCCGGCGGCCCAGGTCATCCGGGAGGCCGCCGACGCGATCGCCGAGTCGTGGTTGAGGATCGAGAGCAGCAGCGTCTCGAGCAGCACCGCCTCGGCGAACGTCGACTCGACCACCATGCAGCGGCGAGTAGGGGAAGTAGGTCTCGCCCTCGGGGTAGCCCCAGACGTCGCCGCCGAACCGGTAGCCGGCCAGCCACTCCAGCGTCGGCTCGTCGACGACCTGGTGCTCGCGCGAGCACGTCGAGCACCTCGTCGTCGAAGCGGAACCGCTCGATCGCGTCGAGCGCCCGTCCGACGCCGGCCACGACGCCGTACCGCCGTCCCTCGGGGAGCCGGCGGGGGAACAGCTCGAAGACCGCGCGCCGGTCGGCGGTGCCCGCCGCGAGCGCCGCCTGCAGCATCGTGAGCTCGTAGTGGTCGGTCAGCAGCGCGGTCGACTGCGGTCGTCACCGGCCCACAGCCTAGGATGAGTGGCCGTGTCCGCCCCATCGCCCGTCGAGCTCGAGGAGCCGGAGACCGAGCGACCTCACGGCCGCTCGACCAGCCGTGGGTGACGATCGTGTGGAACGACCCGGTCAACCTGATGACCTACGTCACCTTCGTCTTCCAGACGTACTTCGGCTACACCCGCAAGAAGGCCGAGAAGCTGATGCTCGAGGTGCACAACGACGGCAAGTCGGTGGTGTCGACCGGGTCCCGCGAGGAGATGGAGCGCGACGTCCAGGCGATGCACGAGTACGGCCTGTGGGCCACGCTGGAGAAGCAGGACTGATCGCATGAGCGACGGCTTCCAGCGCCGCCGCGGGCGGCGGCGCGGTCGCGACGTTCACCGGCTTCGAGGCCGACCTGCTCCGGTCGCTGGCCTCGCAGCTCGTCGAGCTGCTGCGCAACGAGGTGGCCGCGCCGAACGCACGGCGACGACCCGCTCGAGGCAGCTGCTCGACTTCTCCGGCCCGACGACCGAGCCCGAGGACCCGGTCCTGGCCCGGCTGTTCCCGCACGGCGTACCCGCGACGACGAGGAGGCGGCCGGCGAGTTCCGCCGCTTCACCGAGGGCGAGCTGCGCGACCAGCAAGGCCGGCGCCGCCGTCGCGGTCATCGACACCCTCGAGGAGGCCGGGCTGCCCGCCGAGCTCGGCGAGGACGGCCTGGTCATCGACGTCGAGCTCGACCGGGCCGAGGCGCGTGACCTGGATGAAGTCGTTCACCGACATCCGGCTCGCCCTGGCCACCCGGCTCGGGGTCGAGGAGGGCGACGAGGACTACTGGCTGCGCTGCCCGACGAGGACCCGCGGGCGCACGTCTACGACATCTACCAGTGGGTCGGCTACCTCCAGGAGACCCTGGTCGAGGCCCTCTCCCGCTGAGCGCCGGCAGGTCTCAGGATGCGGACCCGGCCGGGGTACGACGGGCCGCCACCGGGCGCCTCCTACCCTGGACCGGCGTGCTGAGGATCGACCGGGAGACCTACGACGCGATCGTCGCGCACGCCAAGCGGGACCACCCCGACGAGGCGTGCGGCGTGGTCGCGGGACCCGAGGGCTCCGACCGCCCCGAGCGGTTCGTCCCGATGGTCAACGCCGCGAGCTCGCCGACGTTCTACGAGTTCGACTCCGACCGAGCTGCTCGCGGCTCTACCGGAGATGGACGACCGCGACGAGGAGCCGGTGGTGGTCTACCACTCGCACACCGCGACCGAGGCCTACCCGTCGCGCACCGACATCGGCCTCGCCGATGGAGCCGAACGCCCACTACGTGCTGGTCAGCACACGCGAGCACGGGAATAGTGACGGCCCTGTGGAGTTCAGGTCCTACAGAATCGTCGACGGCGAGGTGACCGAGGAAGAGGTCGACGTCGTCGACCCCCAACGAGACAGACTGAGGAGCCAGGACTGATGGCAGTCGAGGTCCGCATCCCCACGATCCTGCGCACCTACACCGACGGCGCGAAGGCCGTCCCCGGCGAGGGCGCCACGCTCTCCGAGGTCATCGACGACCTCGAGGGCAACCACCCGGGCATCAAGGAGCGCCTCATCGACGGCGACGGACCTGCGCCGCTTCGTGAACGTCTACGTCAACGACGAGGACGTCCGCTTCACCGGCGGCCTCGGACACGTCGCGTCGAGCGACGGCGACCAGGTCGTCGTGCTGCCCGCCGTCGCCGGCGGCTGACGCGCTGACGATGCGCTTCGACTCGACTGCTCGACTCCGTCGGGCGGCACGCCGCTGGTCGGCCTGCCGCGGCTGTCGCCGTCGCCGGACGTGCGGCTGTGGGCCAAGCTCGAGGACCGGAACCCGACCGGCTCGATCAAGGACCGCGCCGCGCTGAAGATGGTCGAGGAGGCGGAGAAGGACGGCACGCTCCGGCCCGGCTGCACGATCCTCGAGCCGACCGTCCGGCAACACCGGCATCTCGCTGGCGATGGCCGCCAAGCTCAAGGGCTACCGGCTGGTCTGCGTGATGCCGGAGAACACCTCCGAGGAGCGCCGCCAGCTGCTGCGCATGTGGGGCGCCGAGATCGTCTCCTCGCCCGGCCGCCGGCGGCTCCAACGAGGCGGTCCGGGTCGCCAAGCAGGTCGCCGAGGAGCACCCCGACTGGGTGATGCTCTACCAGTACGGCAACCCCGCGAACGCGCTCGCGCACTACGAGGGCACCGGCCCCGAGATCCTCGCCGACCTGCCCGCGGTCACGCACTTCGTCGCCGGGCTCGGCACCACCGGCACGCTGATGGGCGTCGGCCGGTTCTTCCGCGAGCACAAGCCCGAGGTGCGGATCGTCGCCGCCGAGCCGCGCTACGGCGAGCTCGTCTACGGCCTGCGCAACCTCGACGAGGGCTTCGTCCCCGAGCTGTACGACGCGTCGCTGATCGACGCCCGCTTCTCGGTCGGTCCGCGCGACGCCGTACGCCGGGTGCGGGAGCTGCTCGAGGCCGAGGGCATCTTCGCCGGCATCTCGACCGGCGCGATCCTGCACGCCGCGCTCGGCCAGGCCGCGAAGTCGGTCAAGGCCGGGGAGCGCGCCGACATCGTCTTCGTGGTCTGCGACGGCGGCTGGAAGTACCTCTCCACCGGCGCCTACGAGGGCACCGTCGACGAGGCCGAGGACCGCCTCGAGGGCCAGCTCTGGGCCTAGGCTGACAGGTCCCGGCTCGACGGCCGTGCTGAGGTCGCCTCGCCGGCCGGGCGTCCCGACCGCGTCCGCGGGTATCGTGGCCCGCCCACCCCACGCCGAGACCCGGGAGCGCCGCGTGCGTGAGATCGTCGTCTTCTCCGGAAGCGCCCACCGGCCGCTGGCCACGCGCCATCTGCGACAACCTCGGGGTGGGACTGTCCTCGGTCGACATCACCCGGTTCAGCAACGACTGCCTCCAGGCGCAGCTCCAGGCGAACTGCCGCCAGCGCGACGTCTACATCGTCCAGCCGCTGGTGCCGCCGACGCAGGAGCACCTGATGGAGCTGCTGCTGATGGTCGACGCCGCCAAGGGCGCCGCGGCGGCGCAGATCACCGCGGTGATCCCGCACTACGCCTACGCCCGCTCGGACAAGAAGGACGCCTCGCGCATCTCGCTCGGCGGCCGGCTCGTCGCCGACCTGCTGACCACGGCCGGCGTGAGCCGGGTGCTGACGATGACGCTGCACGCCCCGCAGGTGCACGGCTTCTTCTCGGTGCCGGTCGACCACCTGACCGCCCTGGGCGTGCTCGCCGAGCACTACCGCGACCAGGACCTCTCCAACGCGGTCGTGGTCTCCCCGGACCTCGGCAACGCCAAGACCGCCACGCACTTCTCCCGGCTGCTCGGGCTGCCGGTCGCGGCCGGCAGCAAGCAGCGGCTGGCCGACGACCGGGTCGTCATCGACGCGATCGTCGGCGACGTGGAGGGCAAGCACGCGATCGTCCTCGACGACGAGATCGCCACCGGCGGCTCGATCGTGGAGCTGCTCGACAAGCTCGCGGAGCTCGGCTGCACCGGCGCCTCGGTCGCCTGCACGCACGGGCTGTTCGTCGGCAAGGCCGTCGAGCGGCTGCGCGACCACCCGATGATCCGCGAGGTGGTCACCACCGACACCGTCCCGGCGCCCGTCGCGACTGGCCCGAGCTGAAGGTCCGCTCGGTCGCCGAGCTGTTCGCCGAGGCGATCTCCCGGGTGCACGCCGGGGAGTCGGTCAGCAGCCTGTTCGACGGCGTCGACCCGTCGCTCGGTCCGCCGCAGCCGAAGCTGCCCGTTCGACGCCTGAGCCGCCAGGCGGGCACGTCCGGCCCGCGGCGCACCTGGCATCTTGGCTCTCGGAACGTGGAGGGTGCGGATGTTGTACGAGGTCGTGCACGCGGTGCTGCCGCCGCTGGCGAAGCTCTACTGGCGACCCCGGATCGAGGGGCTCGAGAACATCCCGAGCACCGGCCCGGTGATCGTGGCCAGCAACCACCTCTCGTTCGCCGACAGCATGGTGATCCCGTTCTTCGTGCCGCGGAAGGTGGTCTTCCTCGCCAAGGAGGACTACTTCACCGGCACCGGCATCAAGGGCGCGCTGGTCCGCGGCTGGTTCGAGGGCATCGGCATGGTCCCGGTCGACCGCGACGACACCAAGGCCGCGCTGGCCTCCCTCGACATCGCGCTGGAGGTGCTCGGCCGCGGCGAGGCGTTCGGCATCTACCCCGAGGGCACCCGCTCGCGCGACGGCCGGCTCTACCGCGGCCGGACCGGGGTCGCGCACCTGGCGCTGACGTCCGGCGCGCCCGTCGTACCCGTCGGGCGTCACCGGCACCGAGAACATCCAGCCGGTCGGCACGACGCTTCCCGCGCCGGGCCGAGGTCACGGTGCGGTTCGGCGAGCCGCTCGCGCTTCGAGGGCCGGTACGACGGGGTGCCGGCCGGCCGGGCCCGCCGCGAGGTCACCGACGTGGTCATGAACGAGATCCAGAAGCTGTCCGGGCAGCCGTTCGCCGGCGTCTACAACGAGCGGCCGCCCGAGGCCTGAGCGGCGGCGCAGGTCACGGCGTGACGTCCGTCGCGTAAGCCGCATTCCCGGGGGTCGCGGGCACTAGCCTGTCCGCGTGGCAGACGCTCCGATCGGCATCTTCGACTCAGGCTTCGGTGGACTCACCGTGGCCCGGGCCGTGCTCGACCAGCTGCCGCACGAGCCGGTGCTCTACCTCGGCGACACCGCCCGCCAGCCCTACGGCCCGAAGCCGATCGGCGAGGTGCGCGAGTACGCCCTCGAGTGCCTCGACCACCTCGTCGACCAGGGCGTCAAGGCGCTCGTCATCGCCTGCAACTCGGCCAGCGCCGCCGTGCTGCGCGACGCCCGCGAGCGCTACCCGGTGCCGGTCGTCGAGGTGATCCACCCGGCGACCCGTCGCGCGGTGGCCGCCACCCGCACCGGCCGGATCGGCGTGATCTGCACCCGCGCGACCGCCGACTCGATGGCCTACGACGACGCGTTCACCGCCGCCCCGCACGTCACGCTGCACACCCAGGCGTGCCCGCGCTTCGTCGAGTTCGTCGAGGCCGGGGTCACCAGCGGCCCGGAGCTGATGGCGCGTCGCCCACGAGTACCTCGACCCGCTCACCTCGGTCGGCATCGACACCCTGATCCTCGGCTGCACCCACTACCCGCTGCTGACCGGCGTCGTGTCCTACGTGATGGGCGACCAGGTGACGCTGGTGTCGAGCGCCGAGGAGACCGCCAAGGACGTCTACCGGCTGCTCGTCCAGCACGACCTCGAGCGCGACCCGTCCCTGCCGCGCGCCGGTGCACCGGTTCCTCACCACCGGGCAGCCGTCGGAGTTCGCGGCGATCGGGCGGCGGTTCCTCGGCCCCGAGCTCGAGTCCGTCGCACCAGCTCGCGCAGGCCACCTCGTGGGTGACCGTATGAAGCTCACCGTCGTCGGCTGCTCCGGCTCGTTCGCCGGCCCGGACTCGGCCGCCTCGCTGCTACCTCCTCGAGGGCGAGCAGGACGGCCGCACCTGGCGGGTGCTCCTCGACCTCGGCAGCGGCGCGCTCGGCACCCTGCACCGCTACGTCGACCCGCTGACCATCGACGCGGTGCTGTTCAGCCACCTGCACCCCGACCACTACTTCGACATCAGCGGGCTCTACGTCATGTGGAAGTACCACCCCGACGGCCCCCGGCCGCCGATCCCGGTCTGGGGCCCGCAGGGCGTCGCCGCCCAGTGCGCCCGCGCCTACGGCCTCGACCCGACGACCGGGCATGACCGCGGAGTTCGACTTCCACGAGTACGACGACCAGCCGATCCGGCTCGGCCCGTTCACGATCACGCCGCACCGGGTCGTGCACCCGATCACCGCCTACGGCCTGCGCGTCGAGGCCGACGGACGCGTCGCTCGTCTACTCCGGCGACACCGGCCCCTGCCAGGAGCTCGTCGACCTCGCCACCGGCGCCGACCTGCTGCTCTGCGAGGCGGCCTTCGTGGAGAGCGGCGACAACCCGGCCGACCTGCACCTCACCGGCAAGCAGGCCGGCGTCGCCGCCGCCGAGGCCGGCGCGCGGCGGCTCGTGCTCACCCACATCCCGCCCTGGCACGACCCCGACGTCCCGCTGGCCGAGGCCGCGCGAGGCCTTCGACGGGCCGCCTCGAGCGTCGGCGCGTCACCGGGTCGACGTACTCCACTCGGCTGACCGGGGGAGCCGTCGATAGGGTCGCGGGCATGACCCGAGCAGACGGACGAACCAACGACGAGCTCCGCCCGGTGACGATCACCCGCAACTGGCTGGACCACGCCGCCGGCTCGGTGCTGGTCGAGTTCGGCAGCACCCGGGTGCTGTGCGCCGCGTCCGCCACCGAGGGCGTGCCGCGCTGGCGCAAGGGCTCCGGCCTCGGCTGGGTGACCGCGGAGTACGCCATGCTGCCCGCCTCGACGAACACCCGCTCCGACCGCGAGTCGGTCAAGGGCCGCATCGGCGGCCGCACCCACGAGATCTCCCGGCTGGTCGGCCGCTCGCTGCGCGCGGTCATCGACTACAAGGCGCTCGGCGAGAACACCATCGTGCTCGACTGCGACGTGCTCCAGGCCGACGGCGGCACCCGCACGGCGGCGATCACCGGCGCCTACGTCGCGCTGGCCGACGCGGTCGCGCACCTGCGGGCATC
Source organism: uncultured Actinomycetota bacterium (assembly GCA_963778095.1). Lineage (GTDB taxonomy): Bacteria > Actinomycetota > Actinomycetes > Propionibacteriales > Nocardioidaceae > Nocardioides_B. The sequence continues at coordinate 121,870 of CAVZTB010000004.1, forward strand.
GGCGCGCTCAAGGGCGAGCCGCTGACCGGCTCGGTGGCCGCGGTCTCGGTCGGCATCATCGACGGCGAGCCGCGGCTCGACCTGCCCTACGAGGAGGACGTGCGCGCCGAGACCGACATGAACGTCGTGATGACCGGCGACGGCGGCTTCGTCGAGGTGCAGGGCACCGCCGAGGGCGCGCCGTTCGACCGCGCGATGCTCGACAGCCTGCTCGTCCTGGCGGAGAAGGGCTGCGCGGACCTGACCGCGATGCAGCTCGCGGCGCTCGCGCGGAGTGAGCCCGCAGGTCTTCCTCGCGTCCCGCAACGCCAAGAAGCTCGCCGAGATGCAGCGCATCCTCGCCGAGCACGTCCCCGACGTCGAGGTGCTCGGGCTCGACGACGTCGCGCCGTACGACGAGCCGGCGGAGACCGAGCCGACGTTCGACGGCAACGCCCTGATCAAGGCGCACGCCGGCCGTCGCGGCGACCGGGCTGCCGTCGCTCGCCGACGACAGCGGCCTGTGCGTCGACGCGCTCAACGGCATGCCCGGCGTGCTGTCGGCGCGCTGGGCCGGCGCGGCCAAGGACGACGCCGGCGCAACAACCGGCTGCTGCTCGCCCAGCTCGCCGACGTGCCCGACGAGCGTCGGGCCGCGCACTTCACCTGCGCGGTCGCGTTCGCCTACCCGGTCGGCGCCGGCGGCGTCGCCGAGCACGTCGTCCACGGCGAGATGCCCGGCCGGGTCATCCGCGAGATGCGCGGGAGCGGCGGCTTCGGCTACGACGTGCTGTTCTGCGCCGACGGCGACGACGTCACGCACCGGCCGAGCTGCCCGGTCGAGGAGAAGGACGCGATCTCCCACCGCGGCAAGGCGCTGCGCGCGATCGCCCCGCGTGGTCGCCGCCGCGCTGACCCGGCGCTGCGAATGAGCACGGGATCATGGCACGGTGCGGGTGCGCCCGGTGAGACTCGAACTCACACTGGCACGGACCTAAACCGTGTGCCTCTGCCATTGGGCTACGGGCGCGCCGGGCCAGTGTAGGGCGGGCTCAGGCGGCGAGCCCGAGGTCCCGGCGCGAGCTTGGCGACGTGGCCGGTGGCCTTGACGTTGTACTGCGCGAGCTCGACGGCGCCCTCCTCGTCGACGACGAAGGTCGAGCGGATCACGCCCTGCGACGGTCTTGCCGTAGCAGCTTCTTCTCGCCGAACGCGCCGTACGCCTCGAGCGCCTCGCTTGTCCGGGTCGGACAGCAGCGTGATGCGTCAGGCCGTCGCGCTCGCGGAACTTCGCGAGCTTCTCCGGCTTGTCCGGGGAGATGCCGAGCACCTCGTAGCCCGGCGGCCTTGAGGGAGTCGAGGGAGTCGGTGAAGTCGCAGGCCTGCTTGGTGCAGCCCGGGCGTCATCGCGGCCGGGTAGAAGTACACGATCACCTTGCGGCCGCGCAGGCCGGACAGCGAGACCTCCTCGCCGGTGTCGGAGGTCAGGGTGAAGTCGGGGGCGGTGTCGCCGGGGGAGAGGCGGGTGTCGCTCACGGGAGGTCCTTCCTGACCAGACGGCGAGGGCTATTGCACATGATGTGCAATAACATAGTGTGGGCATCATGCACCGGAAACGGTGCGACCCGTCAACGTACCGACTGCGGCAGGAGCCCGACATGCACGTCCCCGACGGCTTCCTCGACGCGCCGACGTCGGTCGCCACCGGCGCGGTGGCCGTCGTCGCGGTCGGGGTGGCGCTGCGCGGGGCGCGGCACGAGCTCGACGACCAGACCGCGCCGCTGGCCGGCCTGGTCGCGACCTTCGTCTTCGCCGCCCAGATGCTGAACTTCCCGGTCGGCGCCGGCACCAGCGGGCACCTCCTCGGCGGCGCGCTCGCCGCGGTGCTCGTCGGGCCGTGGACCGGGCTGCTCTGCATGAGCGTGGTCCTCCTGGTCCAGGCGCTGCTCTTCGCCGACGGCGGCATCACCGCGCTCGGCACCAACATCACCTGATGGGCCTGGTCGACGGTCGCCGTCGGCTGGCTGGTCTTCCGGCTGCTGCAGCGGTGCTGCCCAAGCGGCTCTCGCTGGTCGCGCCGGCCGCGGCGGTCGGCGCCGCTGGTCTCGGTGCCGGCCGCCGCGCTCGGCTTCGTCGGGCTCTACGCCGTCGGCGGCGCAGGCCGACATCCCGCTCGGCGCGCTCGCCACCGCGATGGTCGGCTGGCACGTGCTGATCGGCATCGGCGAGGCGGTGATCACCGGCGCTCGCGGTCGGCAGCGTCGTCGCCGTCCGCCCCGACCTCGTGTACGGCGCCCGCCGGGTCCTGCGCCGAAGCGCGACGCTCGAGGTCCGCGACCGCCGCGGCGGCGCCGGCCGCATGAGCCAGGGTCAGCACGCAAGGCTGCTCGTCGCTGACCGGGCTGCTCGTCGCCCTGCTGCTCGCCGGCGTGGTCAGCTTCTACGCCTCGACCAGCCCCGACGGCCTCAACCGGGTCGCCGAGGACAAGGGCTTCTCGAGCACCGCAGAAGAAGCACGCCGTCGCGACGGCAGCCCGCTCGCCGGCTACGGCACCGAGGGCGTCGCCGACGGCCGGCTCTCCGGGGGCGTCGCCGGCGTCGTCGGCTGCGTCGTCGTGCTCGCGCTCGCCGGCGGCCTGACCTTCGTGGTACGCCGCGCGGCGTCGCCGCCGAGCGCAGGCCGTCGACCGCGGGAGCGGCTGACGTGGGCGCCGGGCACGGCCACCAGCTGCACTTCCACGGCCACTCGCCGGTGCACCGGGCGCCGGCGCACCTCAAGATCGTCGCGCTGGTCGCGTTCATGCTGCTCGTCGTCGCACGCCCGCGCGGCTGGTGGCCGGCCTTCGTCGGCGTACGCTGCTGGTGCTCGTCGGCGTCATCGCCGCGAGCCCGGTGCCCGCCGGCCTACCTCCTCAAGCGGATGGTCGTCGAGGTGCCGTTCGTCGTCTTCGCGCTGCTGATGCCGTTCGTCGCGACCGGGCCGCAGGTCGAGGTGCTCGGGCTGAGCGTCAGCCGGTCCGGGCTCTGGCCGCCGCCGGAGCGCTCCTCGTCAAGGGCACGCTCGGCGTCCTCGCCAGCCTCGACCGCTGGCCGCCACCACCGAGCCGCGGGACCTGCTGGCCGGCCTCGAGCGGCTGCACGTCGCCGCCGCTGCTCGTGCAGATCATGGCCTTCATGATCCGCTACCTCGACGTGGTCACCGACGAGATGCGCCGGATGCGGATGGCCCGCGAGTCCCGCGGCTTCACCGCCCGCAACGTCCGGCACTGGCCGATCCTGGCGCCGCTCGGCCGGCGCGCTGTTCATCCGCTCCTACGAGCGCGGCGAGCGGGTCCACCTCGCGATGCTGGCCGCGGCTACACCGGCACCATGCCGCCCGTCAGGTCGGAGCAGCAGCCGTGATCCCGGTCCTCGACGTGCACGGGCTCGCCTACGCCTACCCCGACGGGCACCAGGCGCTGTACGGCGTCGACCTGCACGTCCACCGGGGCGAGCGGGTCGCGCTGCTCGGCCCGAACGGCGCCGGCAAGACCACGCTGGTGCTGCACCTCAACGGCATCCTCGCCGCCGGCGCCGGCACCGTCACGGTCGTCCGGCCTGCCGGTCGACCAAGCAGCACCTGCCGGAGGTCCGCCGCCGGGTCGGCGTCGTCTTCCAGGACCCCGACGACCAGCTGTTCATGCCCACCGTGCGCGACGACGTCGCCTTCGGGCCGGCCAACCTCGGGCTGCGCGGCGAGGAGCTCGAGCGGCGGGTGCGCGACGCCCTCGACCAGGTCGGGATGGCCGACTTCGCCGACCGGCCGCCGCACCACCTCTCCTTCGGCCAGCGCCGCCGGGTCGCGGTGGCCACCGTGCTCGCCATGGAGCCGGAGATCCTGGTGCTCGACGAGCCGTCGTCCAACCTCGACCCCGCCTCGCGCCGCGAGCTGGCCGACATCCTGCGCTCCCTCGACGTCACGGTGCTGATGGTCACCCACGACCTGCCCTACGCCCTCGAGCTCTGCCCGCGCGTCGGTGATCCTCTCCGACGGCGTGGTCGTCGCCGACGGGCCGACGTACGACCTGCTGACCGACGACGCCCTGATGCGCGCCCACCGGCTCGAGCTGCCCTTCGGCTTCGATCCCCGCACGCTTCGGACGCCCGCCGCCGGGTAACCTTCTGCATCGACCCCGCCGAGCCCGCGCGGGCAGGATCCGACCCGAGGAGAACCACCGTGGCGCCATCGGATGCCAGGCCCAGCACGCTCGAGCGCGAGATCGAGGAGACCCGCGAGCGGCTGGCCGCCACGATCGACCAGCTCGTCTACCGCGCCAGCCCGAAGACGATCGTCCGGCGCGAGGTCAACGGCGTCAAGGCGCACTTCGTCGACGCGCAGGGCAACCCGCGCACCGACAACATCCTCAAGGTCGCCGGCGGGGTCGTCGGCTTCGTCGTCGTTCGTCGTCGTGATGCGGAAGGTCGACGCGGTAGGCCGTGGCCGACAAGACGCCGATCCGGATGCTGCACGACCGGGTGCTGGTCCCGGTCGACGCGGAGGGCGAGCGCCGCTCCAGCGGCGGCATCGTCATCCCGGCCACCGCCGCGATGGGCGGCCGTCGGCTGTCCTGGTCGCGGGTCGCCGCGATCGGTCCGCACGTGCGCGCGGTCGAGGTCGGCGACAGGGTGCTCTTCGACCCCGAGGACAAGGCCGAGGTCGAGGTGAACGCCGAGACCTACGTGCTGATGCGCGAGCGCGACATCCACGCGGTCGCCGCCGAGCGGCTCGGCGACAGCGCAGACCGGGCTCTACCTCTAGACCTTCGCCCTGTCCCGGCACACAGCAGGGGCCCCGGCCTGACGGCCGGGGCCCTGCTGTGTGCATCCCCGCGGTGCGGGTCCGTGTCAGGCGCGGTGCGTGCCGCCGTCGGTCTGCGCCTGGGCAGCCGGGTCGCTCACGGTCTCGGTCGTGCCGTCCGGGTGCGTGACGGTGGTGGCCGTCGTCCAGGACTCGGCCCGTCGTCCCGGGACTCGGGCCCGGCGATGTCACCGGCCGTGCGTGGCCCGGTGACTCGTGAACTGTCGAGTCGTGAACGGTCGACTCGTGAACTCCCGACTGGGGACCGGCGTACTCGTCGCTGCTGGTGTCGACGTCGGGGTCGAGCTCGTCGGCGCGGCGAAGGTGCTCCTCGTGCTCCAGGCGGTGCTGCTCGGCGGCGCGCTGGCGCTCGGTCGCCTCCGCCTCGAGCCGCTGGGCCTCGGCCTGCTTGCGGTCGGCCTCGGCGCGGGCCGCGGCGGCCTGCGCCTCGGTCTCCTTCGCGCGCGCCTCGCGCTGCTGCAGGGTCGTGGCCTTCTCGGCCGCCTCCTCGCGGATCTCCGTGGCGCGGGTGCGGTTGCGCTCCTGCTTCTTCTTGTTGGACGCGACCACGACGGCCGCGATGACCGCGATGACGACGATCGCGACGATGACCCAGATCGACCAGGACGGCATGAGACTCCCTCTCGTTTCGGTCCCAGGGCCGTACCCGTCCGGACCCCGGACAAACGGCAGACCGTAACTCGTTCTAGTTCTGCTCCGTTAGTGGTGGGACCGCCCGCTCGCGGGACGTCCGTCGAAAGGTCCCACATGCGCCCCTCGCGCCGGCTCGTCGCCGCGGTGTCCACGATCACGCTGGTGCCCGGGCTGGTCGCCCTCCAGGGCGTGGGGCAGGCCTCCACCGGTGCGCCGGCCGTGCGGGCCGTGTCGCTGCTGCACCCGGCGGGTGGTGTCCCGCACGCGAGGATCACCGTGACCAAGCACGGCATCCCGCACATCGTCGCCGGCGACTACGAGTCGCTCGGCTACGGCGAGGGGTTCGTCACCGCGCAGAGCAGCATCTGCACCCTGGCCGACACGGTGATGACCGCGCGCGGCCACCGCTCCCGCTACCTCGGACCCGACGCGAGGTACGACGACCACGTGACGCTGGACGCCACGAACCTCCAGACCGACACGTTGTTCACCGACATCCGCAACCGTGGCGTCGTCCGCACGCTGCTCGCCGACCCGAAGGCCGGTCCCGGCCAGGAGACCCGTGCGCTGGTGCGCGGCTATGCCGCCGGGGTCAACCGGTACCTCCGCTCGGTCGGTGGCGCCAGGGGGGTCACCGACCCGACCTGCCGCAACAAGCCGTGGGTGCGCGCCGACGTCACCCCCTTCGACATCTGGTCGGCGATCTACACCGCCAACCTGCTCGCGTCCGCCGGCGTCTTCGTGCCGCAGATCGCCGACGCGGCGCCGCCGTCGCCCACCGATCCCACCGACGGACTCCCTCAGGCGCCGGTGGCGACCCCGTCGGCGCCGCTCTCGTTCGCGACACCGCCGGCCGACCTACCGTCCGCCAAGACGCTGAAGGCCGCCCTGGGCAAGGACGCGTCGGCGCCGTTCGGCTCGAACGCGACCGCGGTCGGCTCCGGGACCACCTCGACCGGGCAGGGCATGGTGCTCGGCAACCCGCACTTCCCGTGGCGCGGTCGCTACCGGTTCACGCAGTTCCAGCTGACGATCCCTGGCCACTACAACGTGGCCGGCGCCGGACTCATCGGCTCTCCCGTGGTCAACATCGGCTGGAACAACAACGTGGCCTGGAGTCACACCGTCTCGACCGCCTACCGGTTCACGCCCTACGAGTACCGGCTGGTCCCCGGCTCCGGCACGACGTACCTGACCGAGGCCGGCCCCACCGAGCTGGAGAAGCGGGCCGTGGCCGTCGCGGTCAAGCAGCCCGACGGCTCGGTCCGCACCGTGACGAGGAGTGTCTACCGCACCCACGAGGGCTACGTGATGGACGCCCCCGAGGCCCTGATGCCCTGGTCGCGGACCAGCGTGTTCGCGATGCGCGATGCCAACGCCGAGCAGCTCCGCACCTTGGACACCTTCCACGACATGGCCAAGGCGCGCGACGTCTCCTCGCTGCTCGCCGCGCAGGACCGCGGCGCCGGGATGCCGTGGGTGAACACGATCGCGGCCGACCGGAAGGGCCGGGTGCTCTACGCCGACCACTCCGTCGTACCCAACGTCCCGGACGACCTGGTGCAGAAGTGCAGCACCCCGACCGGTGTCGCGCTCGAGAAGCTCGCCGGTCTCCCGGTGCTCGACGGCACGCGCGCCCGGAGCGACTGCGCGTGGCGCAACGACGCGGACGCCGAGCGTCCCGGCATCTTCGGCCCGTCGAACCTGCCGAAGGAGATCCGTCGCGACTGGGTCGCCAACGCCAACGACAGCTACTGGCTGCCAACCCGAAGCAGCCGCTCGAGGGGTACGCCGGGATCATCGGCTGCGAGAAGTGCGAGCGGACCCTGCGCACCCGGATGATCTACCGCTACGTCCTCGACCGGCTCGCCGGCACCGACGGTCTCGCGAAGGACCGGAAGGTCAGCCAGCGGACGCTGATGGCCACCGAGCACGAGAACCGCGTGTACGGCGCCGAGGTGGCCCGCGCCGGTGGAGACCTCGACGCCGTGTGCCAGGCGGCCCAGGGCGGCCGCTCCTGCGACGTCCTGCACGCCTGGGACGGCCACTCCGACATCGGCAGCCGGGGGACCCAGATCTTCCAGGAGTTCTGGAAGCGGGCGCAGGACGTGCAGGGCCTCTGGCAGGTGCCGTTCGACGCCGCCGACCCGGTGAACGCCCCGCGTGACCTGAACGCCGCGAACCCGCTGGTGGTGCAGGCCATGAAGGACGCGCTGGCCTACCTGACGCCGTCTTCATCGAAGAGGACAAGGTTTCGATTCTCCGCCAAGAGGTGCCTCAGGAACGGGATGATTTCATCGCCGGCCATGGAGTCGTACGCATACTCCGATCCCCCTGCAACCGCCTCCGTCAGTGAAATGAGTGCTCGCTCCTCATTCAGTGGAGCGAGGAACACAAGCGTCTCCACGACGCAGTGGACGGTGCCTGCGACGCCTTGAGCGGGCGCATGTGACCAGGACTGGGGTGGCCAAGTCGGCAAAACGCTCCTGCTCGGTTCGGGATGCCCTTCGGTCAGCCGCGTGCTCCTCTTGGTCGAACGCGCCGCTGGCGAAGTACAACTCGTGTGCGATGACGTCAAGTACGGACCAAGTGTGCTCGATTCGCTCGTGGTTAGCTTCCGCCGCATCGGCAATTGCCTTCTGTTCCAGTTTGTCGTTCCAGTACCCCAGACACGAGTCAGCGGCCTTCGTGACCATAATGAAGGCGCGGTCTTGAACCGCATGATCCGAACCTGGTGCAAGGTACCCACGGACAAGACGCGTGGCCCTCAGCGCCTCGTCTGTCAGCGGTGCGTTGACAGCCCAGCCGAATACCGTGTCGGTTGCAAACGGCGCCGCATGCACCAACGCAAGGAACGTCAGGATCTCCACTGGCAATTCCAACGCCTCTTCGTTGTCCTCCTCCCCTTCGCCGAGTGGCTCTGACTTCTCTGAGAGCTTGCGCAACACGTCGTCCACCAACAGGGGCGAGTCGTGCGCTTCGATCCGAGAGGTTCCTCATGTACGCGTTTCGCACGCTGGGGTCCGATTCGCCTTCAAGCAAGCTGCTGAGCCGGCCGACCCGAGCATGCGAACGCTCGTCGAGGAACACAGAGCGGAACGCCCGTGCCGCTGACATGCGAACTAGGGGGTTTTCGTCTGAGATCGCGCCCCTCACGACGTCTACGACCTGGTCGCCTTGACCTTCCCGCCACGTCTGGCGCGACGTAAGAGTCCCGAGGCCCTCGACGGCTCTGTCGCGTATGCCTGGACTCCACGCCCGTGGGGACATGATGTGCCCTGCGTCATTGCTGCCAGAGCCGTCAAGCAGCACTTGAATGACGACCGGTCCGCAGCTGTGCTCAGGTGTGATGTCTGGCACCGAGGCCAGCCGAGCTGCGGCGTCCACGACGAGGAACCGAAGTCGGGAAGGAGTTGATGGTGCCTTCGCGAACACGTCGTTGGCCACCACAAATGCATCAGCCAACTGCCTGATGGTGTGGGGGTCTGATGCTGTGTCGTTCTGAACTGCTACGAGTGCCCTGTCGAGGTCGCGTGCTGCGACCTCGAGCTCCGGCTCGAGGAGAACGCCAGTCTCAAGCACATGGTCGACTGTCGAGTACTCGCTCCACTCGGCATCGATCGCCAGGGGTGCAGGGATCTCTGGGACGTCGTCACCGATGGCTGCGCGCCGGGCTGCGATGGATTCATCTGCGATGGCCTCTCGGTCGAGACACCAGACCAGCACGTCCTTCACGTAATCGCCACGGCCGTTCCTGTCCACTAGGTCCAGAGCTTGAGCTACAGCTGCCTCGAGGGCTTGGTTGGGAAGGATGCCTTGCATCGCAGCAGCCTTCAACAGGATGGCTGCCTGCGAGAAGGTGTCAGGGTGAGCAAGAAGAGTTCCCGACATAAACGCGGGGAAGAGTTTGTGGCACAGCGCTGCTGGCCGCTTCGGTTTCTCCATCAGTGCACCCCACACGCCAGCGTCGTGAACTCTTCCCACCAGTAGATCAACGACGGAGTCGGATGCCTCATCCGCCTGTTCGGAAACGACGTCGGCGACGGCGGAAAGCATCTTCCTCTCGTTGTCGTACCCGTACTTCCTCATCCCGTAGCCATAGCCATGTTCAAGCCAGCCCGTTGCGTTGCTCCCGGTCATAGGCCATTTCCGTCGATCCTCGGTTTCGCCTGCAGCTCCAAAGGCTTCACAGACGATTGCGGTAGCAGTGAAGATGTCAGCAGCACAGACTTCGGGGAAGACCCTGGCTAGCCGCCAAGCAGCATGTTGCGACTGCTGCTTGCGGGACTCGCGCATGGGCATAACGGAGCTCACGCCCAAGGCAACGTCCTCGTCTCGATCTTCTTCGAACGTCACCGAGATGACCGCAAGTCTTCGAGCCAGGTCGGGGTCTTGGGTCAATGCGGGAACGACGGCTTCGGGAAACCAGGTGAGAACGGTCCCGCCCCACTGATCGAGCGCGGTCTCATCATCGATAAGGCGGTGCAAAGCAGCGCGCACCTCGGAGCTCACAGCGATGAAGGGCGCCGCGTGGCGCGTGAGAATCCCGGCCATACGTTCTCTGCGCGGAGGGTCCGAGCGCGCCGCATCCAACAGCATTGCAATCGTCTCCGCACGATGGCTGATCTCCTTGGGGACGGGTCCCTCCGGCACTCCTGGGCCGCGCGAATCTAGGACCATCAGGAGCTCGGTAGCCAAAGCGGCATCTTCATACGAGTTGCCCGCGTTTTGCGCAAGCGACTTCGCGAGGGCGGCGAGCGGCAGCATGGCGCGCCTTGTATCTGGAGCTACCGCTCGGGCGCGAACCGCTCCGATGAGTTGATGGGTGAACTGTCGCCGCGACGCAACCTCCGTGGCGGCCGCGCTACCCTCGACGCGCTCTGCGAGTTCGAGGAGGTCGCCTTCGTCTTGCACCAAGTTGATGACGCGTGAAGCGACCGCAAGCGACGCGAGCACATGACCACTCCCTGCCACTCGAAAGCGCGTGGGCCAGAACCCACCGGTGGCCCGAGCCTGCCACAGCATGTCGACCAGGAGGTCGAAGCTTGGGCGAGCAACCAACGGGAGAGTCGGGTCGGCGTCGAGGGTCTTCACGAGACCTGCCGCGTCGAGCGGGTGGTATAGGACATAAATGGCGGTGGCGTAGTCGAACAGGATGTTGTGTGAGAACGCCAAGACCCTTCCGACACCAGGAATCGGGCCATCCAGGGCGCGGTCGAGAACGCCTTGGCTGAGGAGGCTTTCGAGTGCCGCGCTGTCGGTCTCGCGTACGGTCGGCTCCTCCTCGGTGGTCTGTAAGCGGCGTCCCGTCAGCATGCTGGATCGCCAGACGCTTGAGGAGGTGCCGTCGCGCGCGGTCTTGTCTTCGTTGCGGATACGCCACGCCCAGTACGGGCCCAGCAGTTCGACTCGACTCCGCACGTTGAGGAGTTCGGCAGTGCTGGCCGGCGGTCATATTGTTCGGCGAGGTTCGCCGCCAATGCGCAGGTTGAACGGATTGCGCAACAGCTTCCGCAGGTCAGGGCCGGCCTCGGCGAGGATCGCGGCGAGCGGCAGTGGCGGAGAATCGCGCTGCCCCAGGTCGGTCGTCGCTCAGAGTCGCCCACCAGCAGGTGCCGCACCGCAGAAAGTCTCGGATCGACCATGCTCGTGTCTGTCGAGACCGGTTCGCCGGCGAACGCGTGCTGGAGAGGCTGGCTGTTGCGCGTGTCGAAGGAGCGAGCACTTGCGACGACCTGCCAGTCGAGTACCGGCCAAGGCGGCGACCGGTGCTGCTCAGAGGCTCACGGTCCTCTGACCCACGCAATGCGTCCACGCCGTCAATCACGACAGGCCCGGTCGTCCCACCCAAGCTCGCAGGACCTCTTGCAGCGGTGCGTTCGTTACGAGTCGGTTCGCGCCGGCGACATCGGACGCGCGGAGGACGACGACCTCCTCGTCCGCGAGCCTTGCTGATGCCAGGTCCTGAATGACGGCCGACTTACCGGAGCCCGCATCGCCCACGATGAGCACGGGCTCACGCCCGGCCGTTTCGCGGAGTGTCTTGGCGACGGTGCGCGTGATGTATAGGCCGTCACCGATCGGCAGCATCGCGCCTTCTGCAGGGCGGGCAGGTTCGCGGCAGATCGCTCACGGAGCGTCTCGATGTCCGACGCTACGGTGACTTCGAGGAACTGATCGGACCTAGCTCGCAGTTCTTCGATGCGATCTCCGAGGCGATCCATGGCCGACAGGAGGTCTGTGCGGGCGGTCAGCAAGTCTTGATGGAGTTCGGCTACTCCAGTCGCTACCGAGTCGACTTGGTCCAACAGCCGAAGAAGGGCGCCGGCAGTAAACCGCCCCGAGCGGGGGGCGAGTTCAGCGAATACCTCTGCCCCGGCATCGAGCAACATTCGAGTAAACGGCGTCAACGCCTCCTCTGTATTTGCGAGGAGGTTCTTGCCTGGGCCGTGGAACGAAGCATCGAACCCGTCCGGGTGCTGTGCCGCGGAGCGAATGTTGTCGTCGCTCAATCCAGCGAAGACCGCAGCAACGTTGAGAACTGCGATCTCCATCTGTTCTCTCCGGTCTCGGTCTCGGACTCCGGTGAGGCGCTGCTCAAGAAGGTCCGTGATGGCGGTGCTTACCGGGTCGACAGCGCTCTTTGAGCGCAGCGCTTTGAGGACACTGAAGCCGGCTTGGGCGTCGCCGACTGCATCAGCGGTGTCGTTCAGGTCGGCCCAGCGCAGCAGCAGCTTGCCAATCGCGACACCCAAGGCCAGCGTGACGGGTTCGGGCATAGGCGAAACCTAGCCGTCGTTGCCTTCCCTTGCCTTGTCGTAGATACGACCATCGGGAATCCCCTTTCGGACGCGCTGTCTTGCAACCTCGGATGCGTGGCTCATACCGGAGACCCGCTTGAACAGGACGGCGCGACGGACACGGAGGGGTTCGAGTCAGTGCTAGTCCCCAGGGCGCTCGCCCCACGTGGCGACGGCACCCCGCTTGCCAGACATGACCTGAGGTGGCGCGCCCACGCGTCACTTCGCCGCCTCGGAACGTGTCAAGTCGGGTGAGACAGGCGGGAAGCCTTCAGATTCCTTACCGAAGGCGCAAGGCCGACCTGCCCCATTCCCTGCCTTGGCTCACGCGGTGGTCATTGGGTGCGTCGCCGATGCCCCACTGATTGCTGCTGAGGGGATAGTTCCACGGGTCTGGATCCCCGAGGCCTGAAGTCCTGTGTGGCCTGAACGGCGACTGTAGCTCCACCCGACCGCGACGGCCCGGCCTGCCTGTAAGGGGCCTGCGTCCGGCGGCCGCGACCGGGCGTGTCGGCGCCGCCGGGTTGGATCGGACCAGCAGCATCGGTACCCAGGATGATCGATGTGGCCCTGACATGGGCCCGGGCAGGCGAGGAGGCGAAGGCGTGGCAGCAGGCGGGAGGGTCGGCGGACCGGCTCTGGGCGTGTTCCTCGCGGCCCTGCACGACCGCACTCGGGACCTGTCCCGGGAGGACCTGCTCGCCGCCCTGGTCGGCCACGCCGAGCGCCTGCCGGTGGCGCAGCGGCAGGCCTTCCTCGACATCTTCCCCGACCCCGCCGCCGCGCCGACCCCTGCGCTGGCGGCCTCGTCGGCGGACCTGCTGGCCGGGATCGACGCGTTCGCGGCCCGGGTCGCCGCCGGGGAGTATGCCGATGACGAGGGCTACCGCTGGGACGGCTCCCGCTGGGCCGACGAGGAGGCCTCGACCTGGGCCCCTGACGCCGACGCGTTGTTCGCCGCGGTCGGCGAGGTGTTCCTGGCGGGCGACCTCGAGACCGCCCGAGCGGCATACGAACGGCTGCTGGCGCCGTTCGGCGTCGGCGGCGGCGATGGCTGGTCGCTGGAGCTGTGGGAGCTGGAGTCGACCGAGGTGCCCGAGACGCTGGCCCGGTACCTGCGCTGCATCTTTGAGACCACCGCGGCCGATGCCCGCGCCGCCGCGGTGCACCGCACCTGGTTAGATCTGCCCTGCCACTGGACGCTGACCTTGGCCGAGGTGTCGGGCACCCGCCGGGAGCAGTTGCCCGGCCTGGACGCCTTCCTGCCGGGCTGGATTGAGTGCCTGTTGACCGAGACCGGACACCCGCCGCTGCCGCAGCGGGTCCGGCTGCTCACCGAGGCCGCCACTCTGGCCGGCGGCGTGGATGCGCTGGCCGACCTGGCCAGGCGCCCCGGAACGCACCAAGGCGGCGTCGGCTTGGCCTGGGTCGACTCCCTGAACGCCGACGGCCGGCAGGAGGAGGCGAGGACGGCGGCCCGCGAGACCCTCGACCTGCCCGGTGTCGATGCCCGGCACCTGGCCGAGGCCGCCGACCGGCTCGCCGACCTCGAGGCGGACCTGGGCGACCCCGGTGCGGCCGTGCAGGCGAGGCGGCGCGCCTGGGCCAGCGGGCCTACCCGGCGACGGCTGCTCGCGATGGCCGCCACCAGCCAGGAGGCCGGAGTGCTCCCCGAGACCCTCGCCGCCGAGGCCGACGCCCTCACCGTGACCGGGAGCGCCGGCGGCGGCACCGGCCGGCTCCGCTGCGAGCTGCTGCTGCTCGCCGGACGCGTCGACGAGGTCTCTGCCGCGCTGACCGCCGCCGACCCGCTCGGCTGGCACCACGCCGACCACCCCGGCCCGGTTGTCCTGCCCGTGCTGTGGGCCGCCGCGCTCGGCGCGGCACCGGGCCCCGACGCCGGCCACCTCGGGGCGCTGTTCGCCGACATCGACCTCGACCCCGCCGTCCTGCCACGGCTGGAGGACTGGCCCCCCACCCGCCAGCCCAGCGCCCGGCCCGACCGGCCCGAGCCGGCCGGCCCGACCCTGACCGGCCTACTCGCTGACGCCATCGGGGCCATGGCCCCCGACGCCAAGCGCCGCGAGGCGTGGCTGACCGCCGCGGCCGCGGTGACCGACGCCAGGATCACCGCGATCGTCTCCGGCAAGCACCGCAGCGCGTACGCCCGCGCCGCGTCCCTGGCCCACGCCCACGCCGAGACCCTCGCCGGCCTCGGCCAGGTGCCCCAGGCCCGCGCCTACCTCGCCGCCGTCCGCACACGGTTCCCCCGGCACGTCGCCTTCCGCGGCGAGCTCGACGCCGCCGCGGCCGCCTCGACCCTGCGCAACCGACGCACCTGAGCGGGCCCGACGGCGGGCTCGCGCACCCGGCGACGGCCCGCCGGCTGGGTCGTAGGGTTGTTCGCCGTGAGGACGACGCGGTTGCGGGTGAGGCTGCTGGACGTGGAGCCGCCGGTGGTGCGTGTGCTCGACGTGCCGAGCGCCGCGACCCTGCCCGAGGTGCACGACCTGCTTCAGGCCGCGATGGGCTGGACCGACAGCCACCTGCACCAGTTCGAGGCCGGCCAGGCCCGCTACCGCATACCCGACCCCGACTTCGCCGCCGACGACCCCGACCTGCGCGATGAACGCTCCGCCACCCTGCGTGACCTCCCGCAGACGTTCGGCTACCTCTACGACTTCGGCGATAGCTGGCACCACGACATCGAGAACCTCGGCCCGGGCGGACCCGAACCAGGATGCGTCGACGGCCAGGGCGCCTGCCCGCCGGAGGACTGCGGCGGGTGGCCCGGCTACGAGCACTTCCGGGACGCGATCGCCGAACCGACCCACCCCGAGCACGAGCACCTGACCTCGTGGGCCGGGCCCTGGACCGACGCCTTCGACCGCGAGGGCACCGATGCCCTGGTCCGTGCCACCGTCGGGCAGGTCCCCCGCAGCGTCCGGCTGCTGCTCGGCCTGCTCGACGGCGGGGTCAGACTGACCCCGGGCGGGCGGCTGCCCCGGGTCGTGGTGCGCGGCGTTCAGGCCGAACGCCCCACCTGGTCGATGCTGGACCGGCCCGCCTCCATCGAGGAGGACCTGCCCCCGCTGGCCGCGCTGCACGACCTGCTCCGCGGCGCCGGACTGCTCCGGCTTGCCCACGGCGTCCTGACCCCGACCAAGGCCGCCGCCGACGACCTGCAGACCATCCGCCGGCTCCGCCAGGTCCTCGAGCCGGACAGCTTCCACGACACCCTCATCGGCGTCATCACCGCCCTCCTCGCCACCCACGGCCCGGCCACCAGCGCCGACCTCGCTCAAGCAGCCCTGCCCTGGCTGGACCGGTGGGCCATCGGCGGCCACCCCGTCAACACCGACGACCTCCGCCGCCAGCTGCGGTACACGGCCCCCCTCATGCAGGCCCTCGACCTCGCCGACCTCGGCACCGGCATGCGCTCGGACACCTGGCGCCCCGGGCCCTCGGCCACCACCCTCCTGCCCCGCGCCACCGCCCTGGCCCACTACCTCCGCCAGTAGGCCGACACCCACACCTAACCGCGACGGGACGGGGCCGCCCGCCCAAGAGCAGGGCCCGCCCCAAATCGCCCAGTTAGACCTGGGGCGCGGGTGCCCGAGTGACCCTTCATGGCCGTGAGTCGGATGCTTTGGCGTTCTCGTCGGCACCGTCATCGTCCGATTTCACGACCACGTCACGGCACTACTGGACGCTCGGTACCAGACCCCGATCGTACCTGTACACAGAAAGGCCATCTGATGAAACTGAATCGCCCTAGACCTCCCGAAAGGGGCAGGCATGGTGCTCGTGTCGCCCTGACCGGGCTCATGCTCGTCGGTCTGGCCGGCGGCGCCCTGGTCATGGCCGAGACTGCGTCCGCGGCGGTCATCCCGACCTTCCCGGACAACCTCCTCGTCTTTCCCAACCGCGACTTCATCACCGTCGAGGGCTACAGCGAGCACCAGGGTCAGACCGCCACAGTGACTGTGACCCGCCCCTCGCTGGGCAACAAGGTCGTCGGTTCGGCCACGGGGGTCGTGTCCGGCGGGGACGTCGCCTTCGAGATCAACCACCCCGGCGGGGTGTGCTGGGGGAACGGGACCTCGCTCAAGGTTACGCCGGACATCCAGCCCGGTGACGTCGCGGCCATCAGCTTCGCGGGATCGGTGGTGGGCGACACCGAGGTGCAGGACGCCTTCGTCACGGAGGATTCAACCCTCAGCGGCTCGACGCTGGTCGTGAAGGGGCACATCGGGCCCGGCGTCGACCCGAACAACACTGAGCAGCGGATCGTCGAGCCGGGCCTGGTCGACACCGACGTCGCCCGTCGCGACATCCGCGCCATCCCCGGGCCGCTGACGCCCGCACCCAGGGGCGGGTACTCCTCGGCACTGGAGTTCGGCCTGGACGGCCCCAACACCTTCCGCGCCACCTACGTGTTCGACACCGAGGCCACCGCGGTCATCGCCGCGAACGCCGGACTCGGTGAGCGACTGCTGTCGTGGCAGTTCACCGACCCTCTGGGCAACCGGCAGGGCGTCTCCATCGCCGAGTTCGGCGAGCCGGGTGGCCCCGGGTTCGGCGGATGCCCCAACGGGCCGCTGCAGTCGGGTCCTCCCGGACCGACCGACGTCAGGGCGGTCAATGTGTCGGGTGGGGTCAAGCTGACCTGGACTCCGGCCGCGCCGGTACCCGGCACCCCCGCGATCACCGGCTACCGAGCAACGGCGGTGGCCCAGACCATCAGCGCCTCCGGTGAGCAGGTCGAGGTCGGCAAGCGGGTCACCAATCCAGCTGCCAACGGAACGACCATCGCCGGCCTGTCGGCGAGCGAGAGCTACGACATCGAGGTCGTCTCGGTCAGCAGCGTGGGACAGACCTTCCCGGCCGTGCACGCCCTGCCGGTCACCGACGTTAAGCCTCCCACGGTCGCGGCCTCACCGGCTGGTGGCTCGTACCCCACAGCTCGCGACGTCGTGCTTGCGGCGAACGAGAACGGGTCAGACATCTACTTCACCACCAACGGTGTCGACCCCGTCGTGGGTGACGTGCTGGACCCCAGCGCCACGCTGTATACGGGGCCGATCCCCATCACGGTCGACACCCGGCTGAAGTTCGTCGCCTTCGACCCGGCCAGCAACGTCTCACTGATCGGTGACGAGCAGTACCGGATCACCAACACTCCGACGCCTGCGGCGCCCGTGGTGGCCAGCACCAGCGTCGGACTGGGGTCGGTCACCTTGAACCTGAACGCTCCCGACCCCTCGATCACCTCGTTCTCGGTGCAGGCCTTCGATGCCGCCGGCGGCACGGTGGGCGCCCCACGGGTCACCACTCCCGAGGAGACAGCGGCTCGGGCGGTCACGATCACGGGGCTCACGCCCGACGTGCCGGTGTTCTTCACCGTCACCGCGGTGAACGCCAACGGATCCAGCGACCCGTCGCCGAAGGTCGGGCCATTCAGCCCCCAGGGCTCCGTGGTCGCGAATGCCGGGCCCGACCAGCGGATCAACCGCGCCGTCACCGCGACGACGGTCACTCTGACCGCCAACGGTTCCACCCCCGGTGGCAGCTACGCGTGGGTTCAGCTGCTCGCCCCCGGCAGCAACACCCCGATGCCGAGCACGAACGCTGACTTCGTCACCTTCACGGGTGCGAACACGGCGACGCCCAGCTTCTCGCTCCGGCTGTTCAAGTACCCGATGACGAACAACCCGCTGGCCTTCCGCCTCACCGTCACCACGGGGAGCGGGAGCAAGAGCGACGACGTCGTCGTGACGCCGGTGCCTGACCAGGTCAACATCGGGACGGCCAAGTGGAAGCTCGGAGACTTCCGGGTCACCGGCGCCACCTCCTCGGTGGCCGGCACCATCACCATCCACAAGGGAGCCTTGAGCGGCGTGTCGCTCGGCCAGGCCCCCATCACCGCGGCAGCGCCGCCGGCCGGTGGAGGGACGTTCGACTTCCGGTCGAAGTCGACCGCATCCCCGCTCGACACCAAGCCGACGACCATCTGGATCGAGTCCAGCCTGGGTGGCACCGCGGGTCCGTTCACGGTCGCCGGGTGACCGGCCCGGCAGTGAGCCAGCCGGTTCCGTAGTTCTGCATCCCGAGGGGTCTGTCGCATAGCGGACAGGCCCCTCGGTCGTGTCCGCCCAAGCGAGTGTTCTCATCACCCAACCGCTGTAGCTCACTCGACAAGGCCACCACCTCCGCGCGAACGGTAGACCACGGGGCCATTCCTCACACAGTCATCAAGCGCAGTCCTGTCGCCACCGTGAGCGGCGGTCGCCAAGGGCACTCTTCGAAGCCTCGGGAGGGCGCCAACATCACCATCGCCACCTCCGGCTCGGCAACCCCGAGGACCTCAGGCCCCCGGATCTGCCCGGTCGAACCTCTGCCTTAAGGCGTCCTCAGGTCAACGGCTGTTGCCCTCATCGAGAACGTGACGACTCCGCTACCTGCCTCGCCGCGAAAGAGGTCGCGCGGGCGAAGCGCCCAGATCGCCAAGCGGTCAGTTTGCCGCGCATAACCCACGACCGCGACACCACCTCGACCGCTGTGTTGCGGCGGCTTCGTAGAGAATGGTTGTTCAGTCGGCTGAGAGCGATAGGGAGCTATTGGTTGTTCCGAGCGCAGAATGCCGCGGTCTCGTTCTACGGCCCCACCACCGAATGCCCAGCCCTTGATGAGGAGTCCCGACACATATGCAAGTCCTCATGTGTCTGGTGCCAGACCATGGGAACAGCGGGGTCCCGCGCAGCGCGTACCCCTAGGTACCCGATCGTGGTCGCGTCGCGCGTCGGGCGGGCGATGGCGTTGGTCACAACGGCGCGGTCCTTCCGGGATGGGGTCGGTGCAAGTGGCCACGGCGATGGCCCATCTGTGCCGGCTCGGGCGCCGCCAGACAACGAGCAGGTGCTGTGCCTTGACAGCGGGCCTACTCTTACGGCATTCGTCAAGGAGCCGTGGGGGTCCTCATGAGGCTGAAAATCGCAGTTCTGATCGGGACGACTGTCCTTGGGCTGGCGTCGGGAGCCTTCGCCTCCACGGCAGTCGCCGAGGACGCGGACGACGCCAAGGTGCCGTTCGTGACGCAGAAGACTCCGCCGAACTCGCCGTCGGCGTTCGAGTGCATGGCGACCGGCGAGCCTGCTGCCGACGTCAGGCTCGACTGTGACGATCCGTTCCCCAACAACGAGCCAAATGTGGCCGTGGATCCAACTGATCCGCAGCACGTGGTCGTCAGTTCAAACGACTACGGCTCGTGTTGCGATCAGTACTACACCACGTTCAACGGCGGCCGAACCTGGAGCACCGGCAACATGTCGTCCCGTGGACCCAACGTCACCGGCAGCGACCCCATCTCGGTTTTCGACCCCAAGCACGGCACCGTCGTGCATCTTTCGATCAACTACCACGTCAGCTCCGGGGTACCAGCGGTCAACGGCGACGTCGTCGCATCGGTCTCACGCGACGGAGGCCTCAACTGGCAGGTTCCTACCGTTGTGGGGCACGGGAAAGGCGCCCACTTGTTCTCGGACAAGGAGGACGCGACCGTGGATACAGACCCCGACTCGCCGTTCTACGGTCGGGTGTATGTGACCTGGACGGGCTTCTTCGGGTCGGCTAAGCGGACCGACTCATCGCCCATCCTGGCCGCCCACAGCGACGACGGCGGGGTCACTTGGTCCAAGCCCCGAGTGATCTCCGGGTCCAACGGGAAGTACTGCACCTTCCAGACCACCGGGCCTGCCGGGGTCTGCGATGAAGACCAGGGTTCCGCTCCCCGTGTGGGTCCAGGGGGCGTCCTTTACGTTGCGTTCCTCAATGCACAAAACACCATGGCTTGGGAGCCAGGTGAGCAGTTTGAGGACCAGTACATGCTGGTGACTTCGCACGACGGCGGCCTGACTTTCAGCGACCCTGTCCACATCGTCGACCTCGAGGACGGCACGGCGGACTACCCCCTCAACGTCGACGGCAGGCAGACGCTCTCCGGCATGCAGCTTCGTGTCTGGGGCGCCGGGACCTTGGCTATCGACCAGACTTCGGGTCGCCTGTACCTCTCCTACTCTGACAACTCGGCCGGCATACACGACGTGAGCAACCCCGTGACGCGGTCGGAGGCGTTCGTCGTTAGCTCACCGGACGGCGCCGCATGGTCAGCACCGTCGATGGTCGATCCGGACGCGAATGAGTCCTGGTTCCCGTGGATCGATATTGGGCCCGACGGCACAGTCGGTGTGATCTACAACGACCGACGGCCAGGTGACCTATATGACGCGGAACTGGCCGAAGGCAATGGCACGACCTTCTCGCACACGGTTGTCAGCCAAGCGGCATCGCACCCGAACGAGTCTGCCTTCTTCCAGGCCGGCATCCCCGAGTGCACCGATTGCGCCACGTTCCACGGTGACTACCTCGGCCTGGACTACGGGGCCGACGGTGTCGCAAACATGGCGTGGACAGACATGCGCGATACCAACCCCGACTTCGGCGGCTTCCTTCAGTTCGTCTACTTCTCCCGCCGCTGAGGTAGGCACCCACGTCCCTGCCGTGCCATGAACGACAGTTCCCATTGGTCAGGAACCTGGAAGCGACCGCGTCCAGCTGGCGGACGTGACCGAAGGTGAACGAGCGCAGGAACGACCCCAGCGTCGAGGGTGCGTACGCCCGCTGAAAGACCCGGCCCATCCCACCGTGCCGCAGCAGGGCCATGTCGTCGATGCTGTCGGCGCCGGCGACCATCCCGCCGACCAGCGAGGCGACCTTCAACCCGGCGTTGGCGCCCTTGTCGCCTGGCACGCTGAGGTGAGCACCAGAGACAACCTCGACAGGCCCGCCGAGTCCGCCAGCGCCAACAACTGGGACCAGCCCCGCCGCCGACACCAGATTCGGGTCATCGAACACAGCAGCCGTCGCCGCGCGCGTGTAAATGAACCCCAGACGCGCGAGACTAGGTCATCGGCGGTCGCTTCGTACTCATCGCGGATCGCGGCCCCCCTCTTCGCGCCTCCCGTCGCGCTCGCGGACTTGGGCCGATGACGGCTAAAGCTCGGTGAACGCCGCTTCCTCAGCCGCGACGCCCCGAGGTAACAGGTGGCGCGGCGCGGTACGACGGACATCCTGCGCCATTCGCCGCCCCGCAAGCCCGGTCGCCGCGTCGCCAAGGGGGGGACAGTCTCTG
>CAVZTB010000005.1:0-69883 GCA_963778095.1 uncultured Actinomycetota bacterium
ACTGTCAGGTAGGTCTCAGTGGGAGGACTCAGACCACCTGGTGCAGCCACCTCACCGGTGCGCCGTCGCCGGCGTACCGGAAGGTCTCGAGCTCGTCGTCCCAGGGCTTGCCCAGGAGCTTGTCGATCTCCGTGTTGATGGTGGTGTCGCCCAGCGCGGACTTGACCACCGCGGCCTTGAGCCGGTCCTCGGGGATCAGGATGTCGCCGTGCACACCGGTGACGGCGTGGAAGACGCCGAGGGCGGGCGTGTAGGAGAACCGGGCGCCCTCGGTGCCGTGCGTGGGCTCCTCGGTCACCTCGAAGCGGAGGTGGTTCCAGCCGCGCAGGGCGGACGCGAGCGCGGCCGCGGTGCCGGCGTCCCCGGCCCAGGAGAACTCGGCGCGGTAGGTGCCCTGCTGGGCCGCCTGGGGCGTCCAGTCCAGGCTGACGGCGTTGCCGAGCACACCGCCGGCTGCCCACTCGATGTGAGGGCACAGCGCAGACGGCGCTGAATGGACGTAGAGCACGCCCCGTGTCGCGGTTCGTGTGGTCACCGTGGCCTCCTAGATCCGGCGTGAGATACGCCTTCCCCAGCGGTCTCCGTGGATCAAGTGGTCCGATGCCTCACGAGCATGTGCAGTTGTGCTCCCATTGTGCCCCCGATCGGGGCCCACGCGCCACATTTGCCTCAATTTTACCTAGCGCCCCAGGAAGAGCGGGCCGTCAGGCGGAGCGGCCCCGCGCCTTGAGGCGGGTGTTCGGCATCGGCGGGGCCAGCAGCCGGTCCCCGTCGAAGTCCCGGACCACCCCGAAGCGCGGCGGCTCGAAACCGAGGCCGTCGCCGTTCCAGGCCTCCCGCTGCTCGACGATCTCGTCGTGGCTGCGGCCGATGAAGTTCCACCACATCACGATCTCCTCCTCGAACGGCTCACCGCCGAGCAGCATCAGGATCGTCGGCTCCTCGCCGGTGGCCCGGAACGACAGCCCCGCGCGGCCGGCGCCGAGGTAGCTCATCGCGTTGCGCTCGACCGGGACGCCGTCGACCTCCGCCGAGCCCTGGGCCACCAGGACGCCGTACTCGAAGGAGCGCTCCAGCGGCACCGTCGCCTCCGCCCCGGGCTCCAGGGTGACCTCGACCCCGACGAGCGGGCTGTGCGTCGGCGCCGGGGACGTCTCCCCCGCCAGCGAGCCGACCAGCACGCGGAGGGTGACGCCGTGCTCGGTGTACGTCGGCAGGTCGGCCAGGTGCGTGAACGCGGGTGGGGTGCTGTCGCGGACCGCGTCCGGCAGGCAGACCCACAGCTGGACGCCGTGGAGCGTGGCGGGTGCGTCGTCCGGAGACACCTCGGCGTGGCAGATCCCGGCCCCGGCCGTCATCACGTTGAGCTGGCCGGGACGGATCAGCTGTCGCGACCCGAGGCTGTCGGTGTGGAGGCCGAGCCCCTCGAACAGCCAGGTGACCGTCTGCAGCCCGGTGTGCGGGTGCGGCGGCACCCACATGCCGCCGGTCTTCTTGATGTCGTCCGGTCCGTAGTGGTCCAGGAAGCACCAGGCGCCGATCATCCGGCGGGTCTTGTTGGGGACCAGCCGCCGCACGTGCGTGGTCCGGCCGAGCAGCACGTCGCGGGCGACGAGCGGCTCGTGGACAGCCTCGAACGTGCTCACGTTCCTCAGTCTCTCAGCGAGGTCAAACGACTCTTCGTCCTCCCGAAACACCACCGTGGCCCTCCGGAAACCTTCCTCGCGCAGGCTGGTCGACATGACCACCACCCTGGTCCGCACGCGACCCGCCTCCCTGGACGACGTACCCGCCGTCGTCGCCCTGCACGACCGCTGCTCCCCCGAGACGCTGCGGCGGCGCTTCCACGTCCCGGTGACGCACGTGTCGGCGCGGCTGGCCCGGCAGCTGGTCGCCCCTCGCGACGGCTGGAGCGTCGTCGCCGAGCAGTGCGGCGAGCTCGTCGGCCTCGGCGTGGCCGGACCGATCACCCACCGGACCCTGGAGGTGGGCCTCCTCGTCGAGGACCTCTCGCAGGGCACCGGCGTCGGGTCCCGGATGCTCCGCGACCTGGCACACGAAGCGGCCGTGCGCGGCTTCCGGACCCTGCTGTGCCTGGCCGAGTCCGACAACGAGTCGATCCTGCCCACGGTCCGTCGGGCGGGCCTCGACGGGGTCCCGACGCTGGTCGACGGGATCCTCGAGGTCTCGGTCCCGCTGCCGGCCGAGCCGAGCGGCCTGCAGCTCCCCGCGTAGCCGGGATCGGTCGTACGCTCGGCCCATGACCCAGACCTTTGTCGTCGTAGGAGCCGGGCTCGCCGCGGGCAAGGCCGTCGAGGAGCTCCGGTCCACCGGGTTCGAGGGACCGGTCGTGGTGTTCGGCGACGAGCACCACCTGCCCTACGAGCGGCCGCCGCTGTCCAAGGGCTACCTGCTCGGCAACGACGAGCTCGAGACCGCGTTCGTGCACGACCCCGACTGGTACGACGAGAACGACGTCGACCTGCGGCTCGGGCAGAGCGTGACCGCGATCGACCTCGACGCCAGGGTCGTGCGCACGCGGGACGGCGAGCAGCACTACGACAAGCTGCTGGTCGCCACGGGGTCCACTCCGCGGCACCTCGCGACGGCCGACGAGTCGGGTGCCCCGGTGGCCTACCTCCGCACCATCGAGGACAGCCAACGGCTCAAGGAGGCGTTCACCGCCGACGCCCGGATCGCGGTCATCGGCGCCGGCTGGATCGGCCTCGAGACCGCGGCGGCGGCCCGCACGGCGGGCGCGACCGTCACCGTGCTGGAGTCGCTCGACCTGCCGCTGCTGCGGGTGCTCGGCCCCGAGGTGGCCGCCGTCTTCGCCGGGCTGCACCGCGAGCACGGGGTCGACCTGCGCCTGGGCGTGCAGGTCTCCGGCATCGAGAAAGCGGGGTCCGGGGCCGTCGTACGCCTGGCCGACGGGGACTCCGTCGAGGCCGACCTCGTCGTGGTGGGCATCGGGGTGAGCCCCAACGTGGCGCTGGCCGAGGCCGCAGGGCTCGCCACGGACAACGGGATCCTGGTCGACGAGCACCTGGCCACCTCCGACCCCGACGTCTTCGCGGCCGGCGACGTCGCGCACGCACAGCACCCGGTGCTCGGGCGACGGATCCGCGTGGAGCACTGGGACACCGCGATCGAGCAGGGCAAGACGGTGGCGCACGCGATGCTGGGCCACGACGTGACCTACGACCGGCTGCCGTACTTCTTCACCGACCAGTACGACCTCGGCATGGAGTACGTCGGCAGCGTCGGCCCCGACGGCTACGACGAGGTGTTGATCGACGGCGACACCGAGGGCAGCCGCACCTTCACGGCGTTCTGGGTCAAGGACGGCGTCGTCGTCGCGGGCATGCACGCCAACGACTGGGACGCCTCCGACCGGGTGCGCGAGACCGTCGGGAAGCGGCGCGAAGACCTGCCGTGACGGTCCGGGTCGGGATCGCCGGGTGGCGCTACCCCGGCTGGCGGGGCGACTTCTACCCCGCGGGGCTGCCGCAGCGCCGCGAGCTCGAGCACGCCGCGGAGCGACTCACCTCGATCGAGGTCAACGGGTCGTTCTACTCCCTGCAGCGGCCGACGTCCTACGCGTCCTGGCGGGCCGAGACGCCCGACGACTTCGTGTTCTCGGTGAAGGGCCCGCGCTACGTCACGCACCTCAAGCGGCTCGTCGACGTGGACGTGGCCCTGGCGAACTTCTTCGCGTCGGGCGTGCTCGGGCTCGGACCCAAGCTCGGCCCGGTGCTGTGGCAGCTGCCCGAGAACCTGCGCTTCGACGCCGGCGTGCTCGACGCGTTCCTCGCCGGCCTGCCGCGTACGACGGGCGAGGCGGCCGCCCTCGCGGAGCACCACGACGACAAGGTCAAGGAGGGCCGCTCGCTCACGTCGACGGAGGCCGACGTACCCCTGCGGCACGCGCTGGAGTTCCGCAGCACGACCTTCGCCGACGACGCGGCCTACGAGATCCTCCGCCGGCACGGGGTGGCCTGCGTGCTCGCGGACACGGCCGGCAAGTGGCCCCGGGTCGACGAGGTCACCGCCGACTTCGCCTACGCCCGGCTGCACGGTGACAAGGAGCTCTACGCCAGCGGCTACACCGACGCCGCCCTCGACGAGTGGGCGACGAGGTGCCGCGCCTGGGACGCCGACGGGCTCGACGCGTTCGTCTACTTCGACAACGACCTGAAGGGGTTCGCGCCGCACGACGCGATGCGGCTGATCGCCCGGCTGGGCGCACGGTAGCGTCACCGCATGCCGGTTCCCCGTGTCGTCGTGGTGGACCACCACGACTCCTACACGTGGAACCTCGTCCACCTGGTCGCGGCGGTGACCGGCGAGCTCCCGACGGTCCTGCAGCACGACGAGACCAGCCCGGACGCCTTGCTGCACGGGGGATTCAGCCACGTCGTGCTCTCCCCCGGCCCCGGCCGCCCCGACGACCCGCGGGACTTCTCCCTCGGGTCCGCGGTGTTCGGGCTCGGCCTGCCGGTGCTCGGCGTGTGCCTCGGGATGCAGGCCCTCGTCACGGCGTACGGCGGACGGGTCGACCAGGTCGAGCCGGCGCACGGGGAGGTGGCCCTCGTGCAGCACCGGGGGGCCGGTGTCTTCGAGGGGCTGCCGTCGCCGTTCGAGGCGGTGCGCTACCACTCGCTCGCGGCGGTCGCGCTGCCCGACGTACTCCTGGAGACGGCGTGGTGCGACGGCGACGACGGCCGCGTGGTGATGGGGGTCCGGCACACCGCGCTGCCGCTGGAGGGCGTGCAGTTCCACCCCGAGTCGATCCTCACCCGGCACGGCGAGGCCCTGGTCCGGAACTTCCTGGAGCGGGCATGAGCGACGACCTGGTCGACCGGTTCGTCGGCCTGGCCGCCTCGCACGAGCGGATGTTCTGGCTCGACGGCGGCGGGTCGCGGGCGTGGTCGGGACGCCGGTCGATCCTGGGGTTCCTGCGGGACGAGGACGTGTCGCTGACCTACGACGCGACGGCGCACCAGGTGACCCGGCACCAGCACGGCCGGGCCGAGGTCGTCGGCGACGACCCGTTCGCGGTGCTGGCCGAGGAGCTGGCCCGCGACGCAGGCGACCCGGCCGTGAGCTGGGTCGGCTACTTCGGCTACGCCTGCCGTCCGGACCTGCCGGCGCACACCGGCAGCGGGGTGCCCGACGCGGTGTGGATGCGGGTGCGGGACCCCCTGTTCGTGGACCACCCCGACCCGGGTCGTAGGCGTGAGCGCGCTCCCCGTGGCGCGCTGGCGCATACGACCCCGGAGGGCTACGCCGACGCGTTCGGCGAGGTGCAGCGGCAGCTGCGGCTGGGCAACAGCTACGAGGTCAACCTGACCTACCGGGAGGCGGTGGCGTCGGCCGTCGACCCGGTCACGGCCTACCTCCGGCTGCGCGCGGCCAGCCCGGCGCCGTACGCCGGCTACCTGCAGCACCACGGCACGCACCTGTCTGAGCTCGAGCCCGGAGCGGTTCGCGCTGGTGGACCGCGACGGCTGGCTGGAGACCAAGCCGATCAAGGGCACCACCCCGCGCGGCGGCACCCCGGACGAGGACGAGGCGCTGCGGGTCTCGCTGGCGACCGACCCGAAGTTCCGCGCCGAGAACCTGATGATCGTCGACCTGCTCCGCAACGACCTCTCGATGGTCTGCGCCCCCGGCACCGTCACCGTGCCGACGCTGATGGAGGTCGAGTCCTACGCGTCGGTGCACCAGCTGGTCTCGACGGTCCGCGGGCGGCTGCGCGAGGGCGTCGGCACCGTCGAGGCGCTGCGGGCGCTGTTCCCGGCCGGCTCGATGACCGGGGCGCCCAAGCTGCGCACCATGTCGATCATCGAGGCCGTGGAGGACACGGCGCGCGGGGTGTACGCCGGCGCGTTCGGCTGGGTCGGCGCGGACGGCCGGGCCGACCTCGGGGTGGTGATCCGCTCGCTGGTCGCGACCGCGGCTGGGACCGGCTGGCGCTACGAGCTGGGCACCGGCGGCGGGATCACGGTGCGCTCCGACGTGGACGAGGAGTACGCCGAGACCCGCTGGAAGGCCGAGCGGCTGCTCGGGGCGGTGCGATGAGCGACGAGGTCGTCAGCGCGGCTGCGGGCCGCCGGCTGCGTGTTCGCCGAGGAGGAGGCCGACCTGCTGGTCGAAGCGGCGGGCGACGGGGACGAGCTCGAGGCGATGGTGCGGCGGCGGGTGGCCGGCGAGCCGCTGGAGTACGTCGTCGGGTGGGCGGCGTTCTGCGGCATCCGGATGGTCGTGGAGCCCGGCGTGTTCGTGCCCCGGCACCGCACCGAGCTGCTCGTCGACGAGGCCGAGCGGCTGATGCCGTCGCGGGCGGCCGGTCGTGGTGGACCTCTGCTGCGGCTCGGGGGCGCTCGGCGCGGCCCTGGCGGCGCGGCGCGAGGTCGAGCTGTACGCCGCGGACGTGGACCCGGCGGCCGTACGCTGCGCGCGCGTCAACGTCGCGGCCGCCGGCGGGCAGGTGTTCACCGGCGACCTGTTCGACGCGCTCCCCCACGGGCTGCGCGGACACGTCCGGGTGCTGCTGGCCAACGTGCCCTACGTGCCGACGGACGCGATCGCGCTGATGCCGCCGGAGGCGCGCGACCACGAGACACGGGCGACCCTCGACGGCGGGCCCGACGGCCTCGACCTCATGCGGCGGGTGAGCGCGGAGGCCCTGCAGTGGCTGGCCCCCGGCGGTGCGGTGCTGTTCGAGTCGAGCGAGGGGCAGGTGGACGCGATGTCCGCGGTGCTCCGGGCCGACGGCCTCGAGCCGCGGGTGGTCCGCTCGGAGGACCTCGGCGCGACCGTGGTGACCGGACGGACTCAGGAGACCGGGTGGTAGGCGCAGGTGTCGGCGGCGTCGACCGCCTCGGCGGGATCGACGGTCGGTGACGCGGACGGCGTCGAGGGCGTCGTGGTCGACGGCGCCGCGGGCTTCGCCTTCGGGTGCAGGGCGCGCCGTACCTTCTGGTGCACCCAGTCGTAGTCCGGGTTGCTGGGGAAGAACTGGTCCGAGAGCCGGAACACCACCGACCGGACCTGGCTGTCCTTGACCTTGCCGGACAGGTCGACGAAGGCGGACAGCAGGTCCTGCGGGATGTCGGTGCGGACGATCTCCTGCCCCACAGCGGCGAGCGACTCGTAGCGGCGCAGCAGGTTGAGCGGCTTGGCCTCGTTGATGATCGCGTCGATCATGCAGCGCTGCCGCTCCATCCGCTGGTAGTCGTCGAGCCCGTAGCGGCCGCGGGCGAACCACAGCGCCTCGAAGCCGTCGAGCCGCTGGTCCGGCCCCGGCTCGAGGTAGTCGTCCGGGGGGATGCCGGCGTCGGTGTTCCCGCCGATCGGGATGCGCTGGTTGATGTTGACGGTGACCCCGCCGATGGCCTGCACGATGCTGCGGAAGCCGGCCAGGTTGACCAGCAGGTAGTAGTCGACGGGCAGGCCCAGCGCGCCGGACACCGCCTGCTTGACGGCGTCGGCGCCCTCGTTGTCGCTCTTCCCGAGGATCCCCGGGTGCAGGGCGGGCACGTTGCGGTAGACCGCGTTGAGCATCCACTCCGCGGGGTCGCCCGCGCCGGTGAACCCGGCCGGGTAGACCGACGCCAGCGGCGAGCCCTTCGCGAACGGCACCCGCACGAGGTTGCGGGGCAGGCTGAACAGCACCGTCCTCCCGGTCCGGACGTCGATGCTGGCGAGCACCACCGAGTCGGTGCGCACGCCCTCGCGGTGCACGTTGCCGTCGCCGCCGAGCAGCAGCACGTTGACCCGGTCGCGGCCGCCCCAGGGATCCTCCTCGGTGACCCGCACCGGCGCCGTCGCCGTGCGGTTGTGCTCGAAGACCTTGTGCACCACCTGCTTCTGGACCGTGGAGTAGCGCGCGACCAGCCCCAGCGGCGCGGCCACCGCCAGGCACATCAGCAGCACGAACGCCGACCCGAGCAGCCCGTGGCCGCGCCGCCGTTCGCGCGGCCGGACGAGGAGGTACGTCGCGACGACGCTGGCCACCCACACGACGAGCACGGCGACCGCGACGGCCGTGAGCACGGTCAGCCGCCCCGGGTCGAAGGCGAGGTCGACGGCCGACTGCGGGTGCGCGGACGACGTACCAGCCGATCGACGCCGACGGCCACGAGGAACGGCACCAGGAGCAGCAGGCCCAGCACCCGGCGGCCCGCCCACAGCAGGCCGGCCCCGGGCAGCACCGTCCCGAGCGCCGTGACGCCGAGCGTGCCCGGCGAGGCCGTGCGCGCGCCGGGAGCGGTGGGCGCGGCGGTGGGTCACGCGTGCACCTTAACGGCGCACGACGGCCTCAGGGGGCGGTTCGGGTCAGTCGACGACGCCGTCGACGTAGACCCACCGGCCGGCCGCGCCGCTCGAACCGGCTCGTCTCGTGCAGCACGCCGTCGCGGACCCCTTCGGTGAAGCGGGCCCGGAACTCCACGACACCGGTCTCGTCGTCGGGCCCGCCGTCGGCGGTGTCGACCACGTCGAGCCCCGTCCAGGTCAGGCCCGGCACGGGGTCGACCGAGTCCGGTCGGGTGCGGGGGTGCCAGGTGCGGAAGACGTAGTCGAGCAGGCCGAGGGAGTACGCCGCGTAGCGCGACCGCATCAGCTCCTCGGCCGTGCCGGCGGCCGCCCCGTCGTGCAGGGGGCCGCAGCATCCGACGTACGGCCGGCCGCTGCCGCAGGGGCAGCTCTCGTCCCGGGTCAGCGGACGATCCGCACGGTCCGGGTCGGGGAGACCGCCGAGGTCGTCACCAGGGTCGGGGACGTCGTCGCGGCGGTGACGGTCCGGAACTTCCAGAGCCCGAGGCGGCCGGTGGGCACCTTGATCCGGTAGGCGCCGGTGGTGAGGGGTGCGGTCGCCGAGACGTTGTGCCAGGCGTGGTCGGTGCGGTAGAGCCGCTGGATCTTCACGATGCGGCCGGCGAAGTCCGGGCCGACCGTCCCGGTCATCACGGCGAACCGGGTGCGGCGGACGCGGGTCTTGTCGACCTTGCCGGTCATCACGGTGGTGTGCTGCTCCGGGGCAGGCGTCGTGGGAGGCGGCGGGACGACCGGGGGCAGCCCGGCGGTGATCAGCCCGTCGTAGAAGCCGACGTACGCGTCGTAGGAGGCCTGGTCGTCGTCGACCTCGATGATGGTGTCCTCGTTGCGGAACGACTGGTCGGTCCAGTTGTCCGACCCGGTCCAGATGCGGGTGTGCGGGCCGGTGGCGTCGACGTACGAGGCCAGCATCAGCTTGCTGTGGATGCGCTTCTTGTTGGTGAAGACGCCGGGGTACATCGGGATGCCGGCGCGGGTCAGGATGTTCTTCACGCCGGTGCCGACCGACTCGCCGACCACGGCGCTCACGTCCGCCCCGGCGGCCTTCTTGGCGGCGAGGGCGTTGGCGATCCAGATGCCGCGCGGGTCGTACCACGCGAACTGGGCGACGCGGATGGTGGTGTTCGCGTCCGACGGGAGCGCGTTGATCCGGGCGACGACCGGGTCGGTCTCGGCGCTGCCGGCCACGTAGGGGAACCAGTAGCCCGAGCCGTTGGTCCACGTCCTCGTGGCGTAGGGCTCCGGGACGGGGGTGTCCAGCTTCTGGCGGCTCTGGACGGATGCGTAGGCGTCGTAGACGTCCTTGCGGTTCACGTAGGTGTACATGTCGGAGTACTGCACCTCGAGGCCGTAGCCGGTGAGGTTCGTGGACCCGACCATGGTGACGTACGGCGTCTGGCCGACCTTGGAGAACTGCCAGGACTTCTGGTGGGTCACGCCGCGCGTGCCCCGGGCGGAGCCCTTGGTCAGCACCAGGTAGTCACGGCGGGACGGGTCGGACCCGAGGGCGGCGTCGAGCCGCTTCGAGGGCGACCAGACCCGGGAGTGCCCGTCGAGGACGATCTGCAGGTGGACCCCGCGCTTCTTGGCCGCCAGCAGGGCGTCGGCGACCCGGCCCAGGGAGAACGAGTAGCCCACGATCCGGATGGTGCCGTTGCGCGGCGTGTGCTTGATGTTGCTCAGCAGCCGGGACAGGATCCGGTTCGACGCGGCGGTGGGATCCCCGAAGGCGGGCCCGGCCACCGGCACGTAGGTGTCGACGGCGGCGGCCGGCGCCTGCAGGCCGGTCAGCGCGCCCGCGGTCAGGGTCAGGGTGGTGAGCGCGGCGACGAGAGCACGCGTCGGCAGGTGGGTCATCGGCGAAGGTCTCTATCCGAGAGTAGGGACGAACGAAACCCAAGGTACTCGTGATCGGACGCGAGGTCTCTGCTTTGGGCGAGTCGGATGGGGCGGGTGGGACTCGGCCGGGGGCGTCGGCGGCCTCTCAGAAGGTCTCGCCCCGACGCCAGGCCATCTCCTGCAGCTCGAAGGTGTTGCCGTCGGGATCGGCGAAGTCCGCTCCCCTGACGCCTCCCCCGAAGTCCCGGATCTCGCCGACCTCCACCCCACGCCCGAGCAGCTCGGACCGCGCCGCGTCGATGTCCTCCACCACCAGGTGCACGCCTCGGGCGCTGCCGGGCTCGCCCTGGTAGACGTCGAGCCCGGTGCCGAAGCCGATCGAGCAGCCCGAGCCCTCCGGCGTCAGCTGCACGACCCGGATGCCCTCGGCGGGCTGCACGTCGTGGTCCTTCGTGAAACCGACCTGGTCGGCGTAGAAGGCGAGCGCCCGGTCCACGTCCGACACCGGGAGCGGGATGAGCTCGAGCTTCATCTGCATGACGACTCCTTGCTGTTCGCGTGGACGCGATGCTTCCACGGCCCACCGACAGGTCCGGACGTGAGTGGGGCGGGTGGGGCTCGAACCCACGACCCAAGGATTATGAGTCCTCTGCTCTGACCGACTGAGCTACCGCCCCGCGTGCGCGACGCGAAGCCTACTCAGGCCCGCGGTCACTCCACGTGCGGCTGGCCGGTCGAGGCGGTGGTGCCGCCGTCGACGGCCAGGGTGGCACCGGTGACGTAGCGGGCGTCCTCGCTGGCCAGGAACAGCACCGCCGGGGCGATGTCGTCGGGCTCGGCGGCCCGGCCGAGCGCGATCCGGTTCACGAACGGCCGCAGCGACTCCTCGTCGCGCCCCACGCCGGCGGTCGCCTCGGTGAAGGTGAACGCGGGCGCCACCGAGTTGAGCCGCACCCCGCGCGGGCCGTAGTCGAGGGCCAACGACTGCACGAAGTTCATCACCGCGGCCTTGGTGGCGTTGTAGGCCGCCTGGCCCCAGTCGCCCCGCAGCCCGGAGACCGAACCGACCGCCACCAGGTTGCCGCCGGTCTTCTCCAGCTCGGGCAGCGCGGCCTGGGCCAGGTGCACGAAGGCGTCGATGTTGGTCGCGCTGAACGCGTCCCACTCGTCGACGGAGAGGTCGGCGAAGTCCTGGGCGGAGTACTTCGCGGCGTTGTTGACCAGGACGTCGAGGCCACCGAAGTGCTCCACGACGGTGCCGACGACCGCGGCCGCGTCGGTCGACACGTCGCCCTGCACCGCGAGGGTGCGCGCCTCGTCGTACCCCTCGAGGGTCTCGTCGAGCCGGTCGCGGCGCCGTCCGACGACCGCGACCCGGGCGCCGTTGTCGAGGAACGCCCGGGCGATGGCGCGGCCGATGCCGCTGCCGCCGCCGGTGACCAGGACGACCTTGCCGTCGAACGCGTAGGTGTTGTGGGTGCTCATGGTCGTGCCAACCCACCGAGGCGGGTCGTTGTTCCGGTCAGGGGGTCGGCGTCGCGCACGACTCCTGGGTGGCCTCGAGGCCCTCGAGCGCGGTCCGGGCGGCGGTGACGGCCGCGCGGGCCGCGAGGCGGTCCGCCTTGACCTGGGCCAGCGCCGCCCGCTTGAAGGTCAGCAGGTTGCGGGCCTCGGCGGCGTCACGGCGCTCGGCCCGGAGCTGCACCAGGACGGCCGCACGGGTCTCGGCCGCCTGCTTGCCCCTCAGCTGCGACCGTCAGCGTGCGCATCGCGGCGCGGGACTGCGCCAGCTCGGCCTTGGCCTCGTGCCGCTTGGCGGCCACGAGTCGCCCGAGCGGGCGGTTGGCGGCGTGGAACGCGGCCTGGGCGTCGGTGAGGGCCGTCCGGGCGCCGTCGACGGAGGCCTGGAGCGCGACGGCGTCGTCGCAGGCCGGGTCGGCCGCGCTGGCCGGCGCGACGGTGCCGAGCACCGCGAGGACGGACAGGCTGGCGGCGGCAAGGGCATGGCGTGCGTTCATGGTGGTTCCTCGTTGCTCGACGACGTAGTGCCCCTCAACACCTGACGAAGTCAGTGTCGGCGCATCCGGTCCGTCGTATGAGGGGTTCGGCCGGTCCTTTACCCGGCGCGACGTACGGTGATGGCCCAGCCAGCACGAGGAGCCGCATGGGCCACCCCTTCGACGACATCACCGTCGAGCAGCTGCGCGCGGCCGGCGGGCTCAAGTGGTCGCAGCACCCGGACGCGATCGGCTCGTTCGTCGCGGAGACCGACTTCGGCACCGCGCCCGTCGTGCTGGAGGCGATGCACCGCTCCCTGGACCTCGGGCAGCTCGGCTACCTCCCGGAGGCGCTGCGGGTGGGTCTGTCCGAGGCGTTCAGCCGGTTCGCGCGGGCGTCGTACGGCTGGGACGGTCGACCCCGACCGGGTCCGCCCGCTGGCGGACGTGGTGGCCGGCCTGACGTCGGCGATCTCGTTCTTCTCGGCGCCCGGCGCCCCGGTGATCGTGCCGACGCCGGCGTACATGCCGTTCTTCACCGTGCCGCCGTGGATGGGCCGCGAGGTGCTGGAGGTGCCGATGGCCCGCGACGGCGATCGGTACGTCTACGACCTCGACGCGCTGGACGCGGCGTACCGCGCGGGCGGCAGCCTGCTGGTGCTCTGCAACCCGCACAACCCGATCGGTCGGGTGCTCGAGCGTTCGGAGCTGGTGGCCGTCTCCGAGGTGGTGGAGCGGCACGGCGGCCGGGTGTTCTCCGACGAGATCCACGCCCCGCTCGTGTACGACGGCCACGTCCACGTGCCCTACGCGACGGTGTCGGAGGCGGCGGCGTCGCACACGGTCACCGCGGTGTCCGCGTCGAAGGCGTGGAACCTGCCCGGGCTCAAGTGCGCCCAGCTGGTGCTCGGCGAACGACGCCGACGCGGCGCTCTGGTCCGAGGTCGGGTTCATGGCCGAGCACGGCGCGGCCAACCTCGGCGTGGTCGCCAACACCGCGGCCTACGACGCGGGCGGCCCGTGGCTGGCCGACCTGGTGGCCTACCTCGACGGCCAGCGCGCGTACTCCTCGGCGACCTGCTCGCGGAGCACCTGCCGGAGGTCGGCTACCGGCCACCCGAGGGCACCTACCTGGCCTGGCTGGACTGCCGCCGCCTCGGGCTCGGCGACCACCCGGCCGAGTTCTTCCTGGAGCACGCCGGCGTCGCCCTGACCGACGGCCCGGCCTGCGGAGCGGTGGGCGCCGGGTTCGCCCGGCTGAACTTCGCGACGCCGCGACCGGTCCTGGAGCAGACCGTCCGGCAGCTGGCCGCGGCGCTCGACGCGCGCTGATCGCCCCACATCGGAC
Source organism: uncultured Actinomycetota bacterium (assembly GCA_963778095.1). Taxonomy (GTDB): domain Bacteria; phylum Actinomycetota; class Actinomycetes; order Propionibacteriales; family Nocardioidaceae; genus Nocardioides_B. The sequence continues at coordinate 13,528 of CAVZTB010000005.1, forward strand.
CGGGAGTTCCTTTACTCTGCTTGCGTGATCCCGGGCGTGCTCTCGCGGACGGCGCTCGGCGTCGTCGTGCTGCTGGGCGCGTCCGCGTGCAGCGGCGAGGAGCCGGACGCGCGGCCGTCACCAGCGGCCACCACGTCGACGGACCAGCCGACCGACCGGGCGACTCCCGAACCCGCGGACACCCCGACCCCGACGACCGACGCGCCCTCCCCCGGCTCGCTCGACAAGCCCGCGGAGACCTCCGGGTCGCTCTCGCAGCGGTCCTTCCCGGCCCCGCGCCGGCTGGGCGACGGCTGGCGCTACGCGGTCGACCCCGGCAACGCCGAGGAGGGCTACGCCGGCAACGGCACGCCCGCCCTCGCCCGGGACCCCCAGGAGGTGCTGCAGACCGCGGTGCCCTTCGGTTGCGACCGGCCCTACGAGCTGCAGCCGCCGCGCCACGCCCTCGAGGTCGACTACACCGTCCGCGGGGCGAAGGCGATCGCCGTACGCGGGAAGTTCGCTGACCCGGCCGCCGCGTCCGCGTTCTTCGGCGACCGGGCCCGCACCCTGGCCGGGTGCCGGGGACGGAGCGGCAGCCCGGCGATCGGGCCGCTGGTCACCGTCGTGGACCGGCTGTCGCCGACCGCCGTGCTGTCCGACCGCACACCCAAGTCCGACCCGTGGAGCGAGCTCGCCGTGCTCGACCGCGACACCGTCGTCCTGCTCGCGGTCCAGGGCCGCGACGCGCTCTCCCCCACCCAGAGCCGCCGACTCGTGGAGGCCTTCAGCCGATGAACCGCGTCCCCCTCACCGCCGTCGCCCTGGCACTGGCGTGCGCCCTGGTCGCCCCCGTCGGGCGGCGCGTCCGCCGCCGACAACCAACCGCCGGTCGCCACCGACGACGACGCGGGGACCGTCACCGGCCGGCCAGTCGGTGTCCATCGACGTGCTGGCCAACGACACGGACCCCGACGGCGGCCCGCTCACCATCACGTCCGTCGACCGACGGCCGGGCCACGATCGTGCACGGCACCCGCGACACGATCAGCTTCCAGAGCGCCGCGACCGACAACGGCACCGTGACGTTCACCTACACGGCCGGCGACGGTCAGGCCACGTCGGCCCCGGCCACCGTGACGGTCAGGATCAACCCCGCACCCACTCCCACGCCGACCCCCACCCCGACACCCACGCCGACCCCGACGCCGGTGCCCACGAAGCGCCTCGTCACCCTGGCCGTGCCGTCGCCGGTCGTGGCGCTGCGCTCCTACTCGATCGCGGGCGCGGTCAACCGGAACACCCCCGGACCGGTCACCGTCGTCGTGCAGCGGAAGACCGGCAGCCGCTGGGCCACCTACAAGAAGACCCGGACCGACGCCCGCGGCGCGTGGTCCGTGCCGTTCTCGACCAACGCCCCGAAGCGCTACGTGTTCCGGGCCGTGGCGACCTGGGGCGACGCCAAGAAGGCGACCAGCAGCCAGGTCGCGCGCACCGTCGTCGCCCGCGCGGACGTCTCGGTCTCCGGCCCGCTGAGCGCCTCCGACGTCCGCTGGTCCTACCGGCCCGGCTGCCCGGTCGCCCCGAGCGGCCTGCGACGCATCACCATGAACCGGTTCACCTACGGGCACGTGGTGGCGCGCGGCTCCCTCGTCGTACGCGCCTCGGCCGTGCCGGACCTGGTCAAGGTCTTCACCGACGGCGTTCGCGAAGCGGTTCCCGCTGCGCTCGATGCGGCCCGCCGACGCGTTCTACGCCGGGGGCCGGCGCACGCCGACCGGGTCGGACCTCGCCGCGATGCGCGCCGACAACACCTCGGCGTTCAACTGCCGCCCGGTCACCGGCAACCCCTACCGCGTCTCGCAGCACTCCTACGGCAACGCGATCGACATCAACACCGTCCGCAACCCGTACGTCGTCGGCAGCCGCGTGTTCCCCGGGTTCGCCCGCACCTACCTGCGACGCTCCAACGTGCGCACCGGGATGATCACCAGCGGCGGCGTCATCGCCACCTCGATGCGACGGCTGGGCTGGCCGTGGGGCGCCCGCTGGAGCCACCCGGACTACCAGCACTTCTCGTCCAACGGGGGCTAGGACAGCCTGGGATGCTCTGGGCATGAGCGTGAGCACGTCGCCACCTGCCGCCGGGCTCGCCCGACGCCTCCTGGTCTTCGAGGTCCTGCTGGTCCTGGCCCTGTCGCTGGGCCGGTCCGGCGTCTACGCGCTCGTGAACCTGGTGGCGTCCGCCACCGCCCCCGGCAACCTGTCCAGCCAGAAGGCGGTGCTCAACGGCAGCCTCGCCCCGGGCCGGCCGTGGCTCGACCTGACCTACCAGCTGCTGGCGCTCTTCTTCGGGGTCGTCCCGGTCCTCCTGGTCGGCTACCTGCTCACCCGCTCCGACGACCACCCCCGCAGCCTCTGGGCCACCGGCGTGGCCGAGCACCGCCGCGACGCCGTGCGCGGCCTCGTGCTGGCGGCGGTCGTCGGCGGCACGGGACTGGCGTTCTACCTGGTCACCTACGCGCTGGGCGTCAACCTCGAGGTGGTCGCCGAGGACCTGCCGTCGGTGTGGTGGCGCTACCCCGTGCTGCTGCTGTCCGCCCTGCAGAACGCCCTGCTGGAGGAGTTCGTGGTGGTCGGCTACCTCGTGCTGCGACTGCGGCAGATCGGGCTCCGCGACCAGTGGGCGATCGGCACCAGCGCCCTCGTGCGCGGCAGCTACCACCTCTACCAGGGGCTCGGCGGGTTCGTCGGCAACGCGGTCATGGGCGTGCTGTTCGCCTGGCTCTACACGCGGTGGGGCCGGGTCACGCCGCTGGTCGTCGCGCACACGATCCTCGACGTGTTCGCGTTCATCGGCTACGCCCTGCTGGCCGGGCACGTGGGCTGGCTGCCCGGCTGAGGCTTCCCGCCGGGAACCCAGCGGGTGCATGCTCGGGTCATGACCGACGCCGACGCCCGCCCCGCTCGAACCGCTCACCGAGGACTGGGAGCGCGCGCTCTGCGTGGTCGCGCACCCCGACGACCTGGAGTTCGGCGGCGCCGCCGCGGTCGCGCGCTGGACCGGCCAGGGCAAGCAGGTCGTCTACTGCATGGTGACCAGCGGCGAGGCCGGCATCGACGGGATGACGCCCGACGAGAGCCGGACGCGTGCGCGAGGCGCGAGCAGGTCGAGTCGGCCCGGATCGTCGGCGTCGACCAGGTCGACTTCCTGGGCCTGCCCGACGGCATCCTGGAGTACGGCGTCGACCTGCGCCGCGCGATCTGCGAGGAGGTGCGGCTGCACCGACCGGAGATCGTGGTCACCAACAACTTCCGCGACACGTGGGGCGGCCGCAACCTCAACCAGGCCGACCACATCGCCACCGGCAAGGCGGTCCTCGACGCCGTACGCGACGCCGGGAACCGCTGGGTCTTCAACGACCAGCTCGTCGGCGGCCTCGAGCCGTGGGGCGGGGTGAAGCAGGTCTGGTGCGCCGGCTCGCCGGAGGGCACGTCGGCCGTCGACATCACCGACACCTTCGACAAGGGCGTCGAGTCGCTGCGGGCCCACCAGGCCTACATCGACGGGCTCGGCTGGGAGGACTTCGACCCGGCGGAGTTCCTCGAGGGCATGTCGCGGGCCACCGGGCAGCGGCTCGGGGTGGCGCACGCGGTGAGCTTCGAGGTGTTCTCGATGGGCTGGGGCGAGTAGCCCTCTCCGCCGCCGGCAGCCCTACGCGAACCTCTGCGGACCGGCGGCCGGTACCCGGAGGGTGATTGGTCCGAGTCCTGCGCAGACCGCCGCGTCGTGCGGACGCACCCGATCACCCGTAGAGGGTGATCTGGTCTCCGGGAGCCGCCTGCCACGTTGCTGACACGAGGAGGGCGCATGGAAGCCACGGAGATCACTCTCCAGGGCGTGGTCGTGATCGGGGCGATCGTCCTGGGTGACGGACATTGACGCCACGTCGTGAGAGACCGACATGAGCGAGGTCGAGGTTCTCGGGCAGCTCGGACCACCCGGTCCCGCCCTGTTCCTGCTGTACACCGGTGGAACCATCGGCATGGGTCCGGGCGCCGACGGCTCGCTCGTACCGCTCAACCTGCGTGAGCTCCGAGACCATCTGCCGTTCCTCAAGCGGCTGCCTCTCGCCCTCACCGTGGCGACGTTCGTCGACCCGATCGACTCCTCGGCCATGAGCCCCACAGCCTGGCTCGACATTGCCGACGCCATCGTCACCCATGCACCGGGCCATGCTGGGGTGGTGGTGCTCCACGGCACCGACACGATGGCTTACACCGCGTCGGCGCTCAGCTTCCTGCTCGAAGGCATCGACGTCCCCGTCGTGCTGACCGGTGCGCAGCGACCGGTCACGGAGCTGCGGTCCGACGGCCGAGAGAACCTGGTGACCGCCCTGGCCATCGCCGCCGGCCACCTGCGCGGCGCCCCGCTCGTGCCAGAAGTGGCCATCGCCTTCTCCGACGTCCTCATCCGCGGGAACCGGGCAGTGAAGGTACACGCCGACAGCTACCACGGCTTCGCGTCACCGAACCATCCTCCGCTGGCGACCATAGGGGCCTCGATCGATTTCGAGCAGACCTTGATCCGTCCCCCGGGCCTCGGCCCTATCCGCCGCAACAACGGCCTGAGCGTCGCCGTCACGGGGCTGCGGCTGCATCCCGGCCTCGACGGCGACGACCTCGGGGCGGTGCTCGCCCGACCCGGTCTGCGCGGATTCGTGCTCGAGGCGTACGGAGCCGGGAACGGCCCCACCGACAGCTGGTTCCTCGATCCCCTGCGCTCCGCCGTCGATCGAGGAGTCACCGTGGTCGTCACCACTCAGTGCCGCGCGGGGGGTGTGGTCGGTGGCCTCTACGCCACCAATGCTGCACTCCTCGCCACTGGTGCCGTCTCAGGGGGCGACATGACCTTCGAGGCGGCCCTCACCAAGCTCATGGTCCTCACGAACGACCACACACCGGACGAGGTGCGCCGGCTGATGCAGGCTGGACCTGGCCGGTGAGCTGAGCGAGCCGCCGTGACGTGGCCCCAGGGCGGCTCAGGTTCACGAAACGGCTCTCGATCCGTACGACGACCACGCGGCCGTCCCTACGAGGACTTCTCACGTGTTGGCACCAGGGAGGGACAGGACGATGAACAGCTCGATCGACCGGGGCGATGCCGCCGGTCCGGAAGTCCCCGCGCGGACGATGTCGGTCCGAGGAGCTGCCTTTCTGGGCATCGGCTCGATGGTCGGCGCCGGCATCTTCGCCTTGTTGGGCGAGGCCGGAGCGGTCGCCGGGTCAGCGGTGTGGATCTCGTTCCTCGTTGCGGGCGCCGTGGCCTCGTTGCAGGGATACGCAGTCGCGAAGCTGGGGGCGACCTATCCGTCCTCGGGCGGCATCATCACCTTCCTCCTCCAGGGTTTCGGCCGCGGACATCTCACGGCCGTCACCTCGTGGTTGCTCTACTTCGCCTCGATCATCGTGACCGCGATGGTCTCGGTCTCGTTCGGCAGCTACACCGCCTCGCTGGTCATCGGCGAGGACGCGGACCCGATCTGGGCGCACATCTTCACCACCGCCGTGATCCTGGTCGTCGCTGCCATCAACATCGCGGGCGCCACGTTCATCGATCGGATCCAGACCGTCATCGTGATGATCCTGCTGGCGGTGTTCGCCGTCTTCATCGTGGTCACGCTCAAGGAGATGGACCCGTCGATGCTGGCGCGTTCGACGTACCCGGCAAAGGTCGACATCGTCTCCAGCGTCGCGCTGACCTTCTTCGCCTTCCTCGGCTTCGCGGTGATCAGCTTCACCGGGGGCGACCTGCCCGACCCGAAGAAGAACCTCCCTCGGGCGACCTACCTCGCGCTGGCAGTGACGACCACTCTCTACGTCCTGGTCGCGATCGGGGTGTTCGGCACCCTGACCGTGCAGGAAGTGATCGACAACGGTGACACGGCCTTGGCCGTCGCCGCACGGCCATCGCTCGGTCAAGCCGGCTTCGCGATGATGGCCATCGCGGCCATGCTCGCGACCTCGTCGTCGGTCAACGCCAACATCTATGCCGCAGTCGGATCCACCAAGAAGCTGGCCGAGACCGGGCAGTTCCCGCCGGTCTTCGGCGCGAAGGCTCGGATCGGCGGAACCCGCGGACTGGTCATCTCGTGCGTGCTGGTGCTGGTCCTGGCGAACCTCGTCGACCTCACCGCTATCGCCTCCCTGGGCAGCGTCGTCGCCCTTGCCATCTTCCTGGTGGTGGCCATTGCGGCGCTGCGGCTCCGCGCCGAGACCGGTTCGAGCCTGGTGATGATCCTCGCTGCCATCGCTGCAACGGCGTTCATCTTGGTCGTCTTCAGCATCCAGACCCTCCGGGACGCACCCGAGACCTTCGTCGGGATGGTCGCGATCCTGGTCCTCGCGGTCGGGCTCGACCTCGTGTGGGCCAGGATGCGCAAGAACCGGCCGGCTGCAGCGTCAACCCCTCAGGACAGCTGACGTCACGCCCCTCGCGAGCTCTCTCCTCACCCGCTACGGGCGGTGTCGTGACATCCGGGCGTACCTACCGTGGCGCCGCGAGCCCTGCCGGGTCCCAGTCGGAGACGCACGGCCAGGACGGCAGCTCTGGGAAGGACCGAGATGCGACGGAACCTGCGGCGGCGCCACATCCTCCACGCTCGGGCCCTGGCAGTAGCGGGGGCCTTGCTCGCCCTGTCTGCCTGCGGCGGCGGCCAAGAGGGCGGCAGCACAGCGGTCAAGGTGGCCGAGGCCCGGGTCTCGGCGAAGGAGAAGGCCGTCACCGACGCCAAGGCTGAGCTCGCGGACACGTCAGCGCAGTTCTGTGGAGCGAGCAAGACCTACATCCTCGCGCTGGACCGCTACGGCGACGTGCTGAACCAGACCGCCCCGACCGTGGGCGACGTCAAGGATGCCGGCACCGATCTCGAGCAACCGCGCGCAGATGCCATCAGCCAAGGCCGAGGCGGCGGTCGAAGCTCAGCAGGCCGTGACGAAGGCGAAGCAGGAGCTGGCCGCGGCCCAGGCCGCACTCGCGTCGGCCAAGGACACCGGTTCCGCGTCCCCGAGCGGGTCGGCGGGCACAAGCAGCCCGAAACCGCTCGCGCCGGCCGCTACGGTCGACCGCGTCCGGCAGGCAGACTCGGAGTTCAAGACCGTCCAGCAGGGGGTGACCGACGAAACCCCCTTGTCGCAGGCCTCAGAGCAGTTCAACGCGGCCGCCGTCGCGCTGGAGATGACGTGGCTGCGATTGTTCGCAGACGCCGGTTGCCTCACAGACGGACAACAGGTGCAGGCCGAGGCGGCGGTGCGCGACTACACGACGGCGCTGCAGCAGTCCTTGCGCGACACGGGCTACTACGACGGCGAGGTCGACGGCGTGTACGGCCCCGCGACGGTCGACGCCATCGAGTCGCTGCAGAAGGCCCACGGCCTGCCCGTCACGGGCACGGTCGACAAGGCGACCGCGTCCGCGCTCCAGGACGACCTGGCAGCCAAGGGCGGGGCCATCGCCCAGGACGCGGTGGCGTCGACGGCTGCCGTCCAGCAGACGCTCAGGCTCGCCGGGTTCTGGGACGGTCCGGTCGACGGACAGTGGACACCTGAGCTGACCAAGGCCCTCAAGGACGTTCCAGACCGAGCTCGCGGTGAAACCGACGGGAACCGTCGACGCGGCGACCATCGCGGCAGTGGAGAAGGCGATCGCCACGGCACAGTCAGCAGCCTCCGCCACCCCGTCCGCCACCCCGTCGGCAACCCCTTCCCCCTCGAGCGCGACGAGCTCGCCGACGACCTCGAGCCCTGGGGCGGGGTGAAGCAGGTCTGGTGCGCGGGCTCGTCGGAGGCACCTCGGCCGTGGTCGTCCGATCGAGAGGGAGCCAGGGCGCACTCTCGATCGGACGACCCGGGCCGGCGCCGACGACGAAGCGGCCCGACCGGCGAGTGATCGCTGGTCAGGCCGCTTCTGCTGGCTCCCCCGATTGGACTCGAACCAATAACCCTCCGGTTAACAGCCGAATGCTCTGCCAATTGAGCTACAGGGGATCGTGCGCGACAGAGGCTAGCAAGTCCTCGTCGGCGACGCTAAATCGACCCGACCTCGTCCTGGGCGGCGCGCAGACCGGCCTCCGCGGCCTCCCGCGACGGCGGGATCCGCGGGATCCACCTCGACGTCGTACTCCACCGCCCAGGCGATCTCGCCGTCCCGGTGCGGCGACCGGCGGGCGACCACGGTGAGGCCGGACCGGGACCCGGGCAGGGTGACCCGCCGCTGCAGCAGCACGCTGGCGGTGACCCGTTCGCGGATCAGCTGCAGCAGCTTGCCGGGGTCCGCCAGGGTGAACTCGTGGGTCGGGCCGGGGCTGCCCGAACTCCCCCACCTCGGCGATCCGCAGCCGGTCCTCGTCGCGGTTCCAGTCGGCGGTCTCGACCTGCTCCCAGCGGATGGTCTCGACCAGCTCGGACAGCGGAGGTGGTGGCACGACCACCAGGCCGGACCGGGTGCCGAGCAGCCAGGTGCCGTCGGCGGCGCCGGTGTGCGCGAGGACCTTGTCGCCGCGGCCGAGACCGGCCCGCGCGACCACGTCGGCGGGCACCGGGGCGGCCCGCTGGAAGGGTGCTCTCACAGCTCGCCGCCGATGGCCTTCTCGCGCAGGGTCCGGCGGTGCTGCTCGAGCGCGACGAGCTCGCCGAACATCCGGTTGTACTCCGTCGCGTGCTCGACCGGGTTGGTCCGCTGGAGCCGGGACTTGAGGTCCGCGATCCGGCGCATCGCGGTGATCTCCTGGAGGCGGAAGACGTGCGCGGCGACGTACGCCGTCGTCGGCTCCTTGCTGGACAGCAGCGGCTCGACGGCCAGCGCGGACAGCGCCTGGCCGACGGCCGGGTCGGTGACGCTGTCGCGGAGCTTGGCCACCCAGACGTCGCCGCCGGGCGCGTTCGACGGTCCGCCGTGGGCGGTGACGGCGTCCCACACGGCGCGGTAGGTCGGGTGGGTGAAGTCGTCGCCGTCGACGTCCTTGGCCATCCGGCCCACCGCTTCGGGATGCTGTACGACGAGCTTGAGCGTCTCGCGCTCCAGGGAGAAGCGCGGGTCCCGCAGGTCCGGGAGCGGGAGCCGCCGCGGGGCGCTGGGGCTCGGCGGCCTGGGCCTGCTCGGCGGCCCGCCGGTCCTCCGGGCGGGTGCGCTGCTGCTCGGGGCCGCGGGCCACCGCGCGCTTGACCTCGGAGCGGGCCTGCTCGACGTCGACGCCGACCATGCCGGCCAGCTCGCGGGAGAAGCCCTCGACCTTGGACCGGTCGCGGATCGCCGAGACGAGCTTGGCCGCCTCGCGCAGCGCGTCGATGCGGCCGTCGGCCCGGTCGAGGTCGTAGCGGCGGACCACGTTGCTGAGCACGAAGCGGTAGAGCGGGATCCGCCGGGCGACGAGCTCGCGCACGGCCGCGTCGCCGTGCTGGAGGCGCAGGTCGCAGGGGTCGAGACCACCCGGCTCGACGGCGACGTAGGTCTGGCCCGCGAAGTTCTGGTCGCCCTCGAAGGCGCGCAGCGCGGCCTTCTGGCCGGCCGAGTCGCCGTCGAAGGTGAAGATCACCTCGCCGCGGAACTCGTCGTGGTCCTGCAGCAGCCGCCGCAGCACCCGGCCGTGGTCGTCCCCGAAGGCGGTGCCGCAGGTGGCGACGGCGGTGTTGACGCCGGACAGGTGGCAGGCCATCACGTCGGTGTAGCCCTCGACGACGACCGCCTGCGACGCCCGGGCGATGTCGCGCCGGGCCAGGTCGATGCCGTAGAGCACGTGGCTCTTCTTGTAGATCGGGGTCTCGGAGGTGTTGAGGTACTTCGCGTCGATGCGGTCGTCGTCGAAGATCCGCCGGGCGCCGAAGCCGATGGTGTCGCCGTTGGTCTCCCGGATCGGCCAGAGCAGCCGCCCGCGGAACCGGTCGTAGTGCCCCCGCTGGCCCTGGCCGACGAGGCCGCCGGTGACGAGCTCGGCGTCGTCGAAGCCCTTCTGGCGGAGGTACTTGAACAGCTCCTCGCCGCCCCGGGGCGCGAACCCGACGCCGAACTTGTCGGCGGCGTCCTTGTCGAAGCCGCGGCTGGTCAGGAACTCGCGGGCCTGCTTGGCGTCCGGCGTCGCGAGCTGCTCGGCGTAGTAGGCCTGCGCCACCTTGTGGGCCTCGAGCATCCGCGGCCGGAGGTTGGCCTCGCGCTTGACCGGCCGACCGTCGGTGCCCTCCTGGTAGCGCAGCTGGACGCCGTACTTGTCGGCGAGCCGCTCGACCGCCTCCGCGAACGACAGTCCGTCGATCTTCATCAGGAAGGCGATGACGTCGCCGCCCTCGCCGCAGCCGAAGCAGTGGAAGAAGTTCTTCGACGGGTTGACGTTGAACGACGGGGACTTCTCGTCGTGGAAGGGGCACAGGCCCTTCTGGGAGCCGCCGCCGGCGTGCTTGAGGGTGACGTAGCCGGAGACCACCTCGTCGATCCGGGCCCGCTCGCGCACGAGCGCGATGTCGTCGTCCCGGATCAGTCCTGCCACGCGGCGAGTCTACGGGCCTCGTCGGGGTCGCCCGCGGCCCGGCCGGGAAGTGGCCGATGGCTGCATCGTCGTACGGCGTGTCGCGGCAGGGATCGGCCACAAGCGGGCCGGCGTGCAGGGATCGGCCACAACCGGGCCGGGGTCAGCGGAGGCGCGCGTGCCAGGCCTGGGCGGAGGCGTCGGTCAGGGAGGCGACCTGGTCGACGATCACCCGGAGCGCCTCGGCGTCGGAGCCGGCGGCCTCGAAGTCGGCCCGGAACACCGGCATCAGCTCGCCGGGACCCCGCAGCCGGAGCAGCGAGACCAGCTCGGTGACCACCTCGCGCTGCTCCTGCAGGACCGCCACCCGGTCGTCGGCGCGCATCACGTAGTGCGCGGCCACGCCCTTGAGCGCCGCCACGGCCGTCTCGGTCTCCCGCGGGACGACCACGTCGGCGGCGTAGCGGACCAGCGGGAGGTCGCCGTACCTGTCGATGGTGGCGTCGCGGACCTGGGTGCAGAACAGCCCGATCAGGTCGCTGGTCAGGTCCTTGAGGGCGCCGAGCGCGCGGCGGCTGCCGTCGTACGGCGCAGCGGGCCAGGTGACCATGCCCTGGAGCAGGCGCAGGGCGGCGTCCATCTCGTCGTCGGCGACGTCGGGGAGGTACCAGTCGCGGACGGTCGCCCACACCTCGGCGCGCTCCCCCGCGTCGGTCAGCCAGGCCAGGTCGATCTTGCCGGAGACGATGCCGTCCTCGAGGTCGTGCACGGAGTAGGCCACGTCGTCGGCGAGGTCCATCACCTGCGTCTCGATGCACCGCCGCCGGCCCGTCGACGCCGTCGCGCAGCCAGGCGAACACCTCGCGGTCGTCGTCGTAGACCCCGAACTTCTTGACCGCCCGGCGGGTGCCGTCGGCGTGCGAGCCGTGCGGGGCGTCGGCGCCGGTGCGGGTCCAGGGGTACTTCGTGCTCGCGTCGAGCGTCGCGCGGGTGAGGTTGAGGCCCACCGAACGGCCGCGCTCGTCGAAGGTCTTGGCCTCGAGGCGGGTGAGGATGCGCAGCGTCTGGGCGTTGCCCTCGAAGCCCCCGCACGCCTCGCTGACCTCGTCGAGCGCCCGCTCCCCGTTGTGCCCGAAGGGCGGGTGGCCGAGGTCGTGGGCCAGGGCGGCGGTCTCCACGATGTCGGCGTCGCAGCCGAGCGTGCGGCCGAGGTCGCGGGCCACCTGGGCGACCTCCAGCGTGTGGGTCAGCCGGTTGCGCACGAAGTCGTCGGTCTCCGGTCCCACCACCTGGGTCTTCGCGGCCAGCCGGCGCAGCGCGGCCGAGTGCACCAGCCGGGCCCGGTCGCGCTCGAACGGGGTGCGGCCGTGCGGCGCGGCGCGCTTGGGCGGCTCGTCCACCCAGCGGGCGCGCGCGTGCTCGTCGTACTCCGGTGTCGACCCCATCGCGGCGACCCTACTGCCGCCGCCCGACAGCCTCGCCCGCCCCGGTCTCCGACGGCTGACCCGTGTGCACTGTCGGTGCCCGTGGTTAGGCTCGGACCCATGACCGTCCTGGGACGCGACACCACCGAGCGGCTGCGCGACTGCGCCGCCGTCCAGGGGTTCGTCGAACGCGTGTGCTTCAAGACCGGACCGCCGGGACTCGTCGGCACCGAGCTGGAGTGGCTGGTCGCCTTCGAGGCCGACCCCACCGAAGCGGTGCCGATCCCGCTGCTCCGTGACCTGCTCGACTCCGCCGGCCCGCCGCCGCGGGGCAGCAGCATCACCTACGAGCCCGGTGGCCAGCTCGAGCTCAGCTCGCCGGCCTTCCGTGGCCCCACCGCCTGCTGGCAGGCCCTGCACGAGGACGCCGAGCACGTCCGCGTCGCCCTGGCCGCCGCCGGGATCCGGCTCCTCCCCACCGCGATCGAGCCGCACCGCGCGCCCCGCCGCCAGCTGGTCCATCCCCGGTACGACGCGATGGAGGCCTACTTCGCCGCCGCCGGGCCGGACAGCGCCGAGATGGGTCCGGTGATGATGACCAGCACCGCCGCGCTGCAGGTCAACCTCGACATCGGCGCCGACGACGAGGCGGCCGGCCGGCGCTGGCGGCTGCTGCACACGGTCGGCCCGACGATGGTGGCCGCGTTCGCCAACTCCCCCGTGCACGCCGGGCGGGACACCGGCTGGAAGTCCGGGCGGCAGCGCGTCTGGCAGCGCCTCGACCGCGAGCGCACGACGATGCCGACGGGCACCGACCCGGCCTCGGCGTGGGCGCGCTACGCCCTCGACGCGCACCTGATGTTCCGCCGTCGCGACTCCGGCGACTGGCGGATCGACTACGGCGAGACGCTCCACGACTGGGTCGACTCCGGGGAGCCGCCGAGCGTCGCCGAGCTCGAGGCCCACCTGACCACGCTGTTCCCGCCGGTGCGCCCGCGCGGCTGGTTCGAGGTCCGCTACCTCGACGCCCAGCCGTGGCAGTGGTGGCCGGTGCCGATGGCGGTGCTCACGGCGCTGCTCGACGACGCCGAGGCGCTGGCCGCCGCGGAGGTCGCCTGCGCGGGCCTCGACGACTGGGAGACCGCCGCCCGCGACGGTCTCGCCGCGCCGGGGCTGCAGGCCGCCGCGCTGACCTGCTTCGACGCCGCCCTCGACGCCCTCGGTCCGGATGGGCGAGCACCCCGACCTGGTGGCCCGGGTGCGCGCCTTCCGCGACACCTACGTCTCCCTCGGCCGCAGCCCGGCCGACGACCCCGACACCTTTCTGGAGGTCTCGTGACCACGCTCCCCGGCACCCGGCCGGACTCGCTGACCGAGAGCGAGCTCAAGCAGTACGTCGCCGACGAGCTCGAGCGCAGCCGCACCCGCAGCGTCGGCCTCACCACGGCCACGCTCGACGAGAGCGAGCTGCTCGCGCAGCACTCCCGGCTGATGTCGCCGCTGGTCTGGGACCTCGCGCACATCGGCAACTACGAGGAGCTCTGGCTGCTGCGGGAGGCCGCCGGCGTCGAGGCGATGCGTCCCGAGCTCGACGACATCTACGACGCGTTCGAGCACCCCCGGGCGACCCGGCCGACGCTGCCGCTGCTCAAGCCGGCCGAGGCGGGCGACTACATCGGCCTCGTGCGCCGCAAGGTGCTGGACTCGCTCGACCGGATCACCCTCGACCCCGGTGCAGGATCTCGGGGGAAGCTGCTCGACTCCGGCGTTCGTGTTCGGCATGGTGCTGCAGCACGAGCACCAGCACGACGAGACGATGCTGGCCACGCACCAGCTCCGTCGCGGGGCGCCGGTGCTGCCCGCGACCGACGCGCTGCCCGCCCCCGCGGCGCTGATCACCTCCGCCGAGGTGGTGGTCCCCGCGGGCCCCTTCACGATGGGCACGTCGACCGACTCCTGGGCCCTCGACAACGAGCGCCCCGCGCACCAGGTCGACGTCGCGTCGTACTCCATCGACACGGTGCCGGTCTCCAACGCGGCCTACCGCGCCTTCGTGGAGGCCGGCGGCTACGACGACGAGCGGCTCTGGAGCCCGGCCGGGCTGGCGCTGGCGCTGCGAGTCCGGCAAGCGCGCCCCGGCGTTCTGGTTCCGCGAGTCCGGCAGCTGGCTGCGCCGCCGCTTCGCCCGCGTCGAGCCGCTGCCCGACGACGAGCCGGTGCAGCACGTCTGCTGGTTCGAGGCCGACGCCTACGCCCGCTGGGCCGGCCGCCGGCTGCCCACCGAGGCCGAGTGGGAGAAGGCCGCCTCCTGGGACCCCGCGACGCGGACCAAGACCCGGTTCCCGTGGGGCGACGAGCCGCCGACCGCCGAGCACGCCAACCTCGGCCAGACCCGCTACCACCCGAGCGCCGCCGGCTCGTTCCCCGCCGGGGCGTCGCCGAGCGGCGTGCTGCAGATGGTCGGCGACGTGTGGGAGTGGACGTCGAGCGAGTTCACCGGCTACCCGGGGTTCCGGTCGTTCCCCTACAAGGAGTACTCCGAGGTCTTCTTCGACGACGGCTACAAGGTGCTGCGCGGCGGCTGCTGGGCCACCGACCCGCTGGCGTGCAGCACCACCTTCCGCAACTGGGACCACCCGATCCGCCGGCAGATCTTCTCCGGGTTCCGGACGGCCGCGGATGTGTAGGCACCTGGCCTACCTCGGCGCTCCGCGCACCCTGGAGTCCCTGGTCGTCGACCCGGAGCACTCGCTCTACGAGCAGTCCTGGGCGCCCGCGACGGCAGCGGCACGGCACCGTCAACGTCGACGGCTTCGGCGTCGGCTGGTACGTCGACCGGGCGGCGCCGGTCCGCTACCGGCGGGCCCAGCCGATCTGGACCGACGCGTCGTTCGCGTCGCTGGCGCCCACCGTGTCCGCGTCCTGCGTGGTGGCGGCGGTGCGCTCCGCGACGGCCGGCACGTCCGCGGACGAGTCGGCCGCCGCACCGTTCACCCACGACCGCTGGCTGTTCAGCCACAACGGCCGGCTGCACGACTGGGACACCGCCCGCAAGGCGCTCGGACCGCAGGCCGCCGACGTGCCCGACACCCGGGTCGGCGTCGACTCCGCCCTGCTCTTCGGCCTGGCGCTCGCCCGGTGGCAGGACGGCGCCTCCCTCCCCGACGGGCTGGCCGACGCCGCTCGCGACGTGCTGGCCCACGGCGGCGGACGCCTGACGATGCTGGCCTCGGACGGCGCCTCGGTGGCCGGCGTCGTCGTCGGCGAGCCGATGCACGTGCTGGCCACGCCCGACGGCACCGTCGTCGCCTCCGAGCCGCACGACGACGACCCCGGCTGGCGCGAGCTGGCCGACCTGTCCGTCGTACACCTGGGGCCGGAGGGCCTGACCGAGACCCGTCTCTGAGAGGAACCGGATGACCATCGACGTCCACCTGACCCCCGAGGACCTCGCGGCGTCGCTGCGCACCGACGTGCGCGCGGGGCTGACCTCGACGCCCAAGGTCGCTGCCGCCGAAGTACTTCTACGACGGCCGCGGCAGCGAGCTGTTCGAGGACATCACCCGGCTGCCGGAGTACTACCAGACCCGCGCCGAGGCCAGCATCCTCACCGCGCGCGCCGACGAGATCGCCGACCTGACCAAGGCCCGCTCGCTCGTCGAGCTCGGGTCCGGCTCCTCGGAGAAGACCCACCTGCTGCTCGCGGCGCTGCGGGACGTCGGCTCCCTGGAGTCCTACGTGCCCGTCGACGTCAGCGTCGACGCGATCGAGGGGGCGATGCCCGGGCTGGTCGCGGACTACCCCGGTCTCGACGTGCACGGCGTCGTCGCCGACTTCGAGCGGCACCTCGACCGGCTGCCGACCGACGGCCCGCGGCTGGTCGCGTTCCTCGGCGGCACCATCGGCAACTTCGAGCCGGACCGAGCGCGCGGCCTTCCTGGCCGCGGTCGGCGCCACCCTCGAGCCCGGCGACGCGCTGCTGCTCGGCACCGACCTGGTCAAGGACCCCGAGCGGCTGGTCCGGGCGTACGACGACGCGGCCGGCGTCACCGCCGCGTTCGACCTCAACGTCCTGCACGTGATCAACCGCGAGCTCGACGCGACCTTCGACGTCGACCGCTTCGAGCACGTCGCCGTGTGGGACGCGGAGCAGGAGTGGATCGAGATGCGGCTGCGCTCGCTCGGCGACGCAGCCGGTCGACGTGCCCGCGCTCGGCGCTGACCGTGGACTTCGCGGCCGGCGAGGAGATGCGCACCGAGATCTCGGCGAAGTTCCGGCAGCGACGCGCGTCGCCGCCGAGCTCGCCGCGGCCGGGCTGCGTCTCGCCCACTGGTGGACCGACGAGCCGGGTGACTTCGCGCTGTCCCTGGCGCTGGCATGAGCGGGCGTCCGCGGCCCGTTTCGTCGAGGACTTCGACGGCGACGACGCTCGACCGGAGCGTGTGGCTGCCGCACTACCTGCCGGCCTGGAGCTCGCGGGCCGCGAGCGCCGGCGACCTGCTCCGTCGAGGGGTCGCAGCCTGACGCTGAGCATCCCGCCCGAGCAGGGCCTCTGGTGCGCCGGCGACCACGAGCCGCCGCTGCGCGTCTCGGGCGATCCAGTCCGGGCAGCTTCTCGGGACCGGTGGGCAGCACCACCGGCCAGCAGCCGTTCCGCGACGGCCAGACCGTGCGCGAGGAGCAGCCGGAGTTCTGGGGCTGGACGCCCGACGGCGGCCGCGTCGAGGTCGCGCGCCCGGCTGGACCTCTCACCGCGGTCGATGGCGTCGGTGTGGATGGTCGGGCTCGAGGACCGGCCCGACCGGTGCGCCGAGATCTGCGTGTTCGAGATCTTCGGCGACGCGGTCGATCCGGCCGCTCCGCTGCGGTCGGCTCGGGCCTCAAGGCGTTCCGCGACCCCGCGGTCGCCCAGGACTTCGAGGCGGTCCGGCTGCCGCGTCGACGTCGCGCAGTGGCACACCTACGCCGTCGACTGGGACCGCGGAGCAGGCCACCTTCTCCGTCGACGGCGAGGACGTCCGCGACCGTGCCCGCGCCCGCCGGCGTACCCCCTCCAGCTGATGGTGGCCGTCTTCGACTTCCCCGACCGGAGCGCCGGTGACGACGGGCACGCTCGTCCCCCGGCTCGTGATCGACCGGATCCGCGACTCGCGCGGACCGGCTCTAGAGCCAGCCGTTGCCGTCCGCGATCCGGGCCGCCTCGGCCCGGTTGGCGGCGCCGGTCTTGCCGATCGCCGCCGACAGGTGGTTGCGGACCGTCCCCTCGGACAGGAACAGCCGGCGCGGCGACCACCGCCACCGACGCGCCCTCCCGGGCGGCCCGCAGCACGTCGGTCTCCCGCGCGGTCAGCGGCGAGTCGCCCGCGACCAGGCTGTCGGCGGCGAGCACCGGGTCGACGACCCGCAGCCCGGCGTGCACCCGGCGTACGGCGTCCGCGAGCTGCCGCGCGGGGGTGTCCTTGACGACGAACCCGTCCGCGCCGGCCTGCAGCGCCCGGCGCAGGTAGCCCGGCCGGCCGAACGTGGTCACGATCAGCACCCGGGTCTCGGGCAGCGCCTCGCGCAGCGCCCGGGTCGCCTCGATGCCGTCGAGGCCCGGGCATCTCGACGTCGAGCAGGGCCACGTCCGGGCGGTGCTCGCGGGCGGCCGCCACGACGGCGTCGCCGCTGCCCACCTCGGCGACCACCTCCAGGTCCGGCTCGAGGTCGAGCAGCGCGGCCAGGGCCCCGCGCACCAGGGCCTGGTCGTCGGCCAGCAGCAGCCGGATCGTCATCGGGCGGTCACCGACAGCGCGAACCCGCGCGGGTCGAGGGTGCGGGTGACCAGCACGGCCCCGGCGGCCGCGGCCCGCTCGCGCAGGCCGTCGAGCCCGGTGCCGGCGCGGGTCGCGGCGCCGCGGTCCGGCGCCGTCGTCGCGGACCTCGACCGCCGGAGGCCCCGAGCCGCACCGTGCACCGGGACGCGCCGCTGTGCCGGATCACGTTGGTGACGCCCTCGCGGACCGTCCACGCGAACAGCTCGCGCAGCTCGGAGGGCACCTCGTCGGTGCTGTTGGGCAGGTCGGCGTCGATCTCCGCCGCGCGCAGCGCCTCCCGGGCCCGGGCCAGCTCGCCGGGCAGGCGTCAGGTCGCGGTAGCCCTCCACGGCCCGGCGCACGTCGGCCAGGGCGTCGCGGCTGAGCCGCTCGAGGTCGACGAGCTCGGACCGGGCCCGCTCCGGGTCGACGTCGAGGAGCCGGTTGGCCAGCTCGGCCTTGACGGTGATCACGGTCAGCGAGTGGCCCGAGGATGTCGTGCAGGTCGCGGGCGAACCGGTTGCGCTCGTCGGCGACCGCGAGCCGGGCGTTCTCCTCCTCGGCCCGGAGCAGGTCGAGGTTGCGCTGCATCAGCTGGCTGACGCCCCACATCGCGAACGCCGCGGTGCAGATCGCGAAGGTCAGCCCGGCCGGGCTCGACCAGCCGGGCAGCGGTGTGGCCGGCGACCTCGACGACGTGACCACGAGCGCACGGTCAGCCCGAAGGCGCCCACCGGGTCGGCAGGCAGATCACGCCGAGCACGGCGACGTAGACAGACCGCGGCCGTCCCCGGCCTGCGCCGATGCGCGAGCACCATCACGAGCCGTCAGCGCGAGCGAGCGCGCCGAGGACGGTCACGCCCGCGGCCGGCGGCGACCCGGCGCTGCAGCCGACGACGCCGGCGCCGCACGCCAGGAGAACGACCGCGAGGTAGCACGCGGCGAAGGCGAGGGTGGCCAGCAGCCCGACCCAGCCGGCGCAGCCGGTCCCGGTCGCTGCCAGGCGATGTCCCACGCGGCGCGGAACGAGTCGACCAGGAACACCAGCCAGACCGCGGCGAACAGCGACGCCGAAGCGGCCGGGCCTGCCGTCGCGGGAGGTCCAGCCGCCGGTCGGGGTCGCGAGGTCACGTGGTCACGTACTCGCGGCTGGGCTCAGACCCGCGCCGTGTCCTTGCTCATCCGCCACGCGGCGCCGGCGACGAACACCGCGAGCCAGACCACGGCGTTGAGCACGGCGTACCACGGCAGGTCGCCGGTGAGCGGGGCCCGGCTGACCTCGGCGACCCCGAACATCGGCGTCCACGCCGCGACGTTCCACAGCGTGCTGCCCTGGTCGATCGGGATGAACACGTTGCCCAGGAAGGACAGCAGCGCCAGGCCGGGGCCGAGGATCTGCATGGCGTTCTCGCCCGGGCACGAGGTAGCCGACGAAGACGCCGAGCGCGGCGAACACCATCGTGCAGACGAGCGTCAGCAGGGCGCAGGCGATCCAGAGGTGCGTCGGCATCGTCGGCCCGGCCCTGGACGATCGCGACCACGTTGACCACCGAGATCGCCACCGCGCCGAGGATCAGGGCGATCAGCGCCTTCATGCTGATGTAGACCGCCGGGTTCAGCGGCGTGAGCCGCAGCTGGCGCGACCAGCCGAGCGCCCGCTCGGTGGCCACCATGGCGCCCGCCGAGGCGGCGGTGAGCGCGGCGCCGTACAGCGCCATCGACACCATGATGTAGGCCGCGACGTTGCCGTGCCCGACCTTCTCCTGCCACCCGGTGCCCGGAGCCGATCGCGAAGAACAGCGCGGCCGGGAAGACCAGCGTGAAGATGATCGTGCGCCGGTTGCGGAGCATCCGCCGGACCTCGATGCCCGAGCACGGTGAGGTTGAAGCCGCCCAGCGGCGGCACCCGGCGGGTGGTCGGTGTCGATCGTGCTGCTCATCGGAGGGCTCCCTCGGTCAGGTCGGCGGGACGGCGCGTCGGGGGCGTCGTCGGGGTCGTCGTCGGCGGCGTCGTCCCCGGTCAGCGACAGGAACGCGTCCTCGATGCCGCGGGCGGTGATCTCCAGGTCCCGGGCGTCGGTCTGGGTCAGCAGGTAGCGCGCGACCGCGTCGGTGTCCGTGGCGTGCAGCAGGACGGTGTCGCCGCGCACCTCCACCGACTCGACCCCGGCGAGGCCGGCGAGGGCCTGGTGGTCGGGGCCGGTCGAGCGTGGCGCGGACGGTCCGGCCGGCCGCGAGCGCCTTGATCTCCGAGCCGGTGCCGTCCGCGACGATCCGGCCCTTGCGCATCAGCACGATGCGGTCGGCGTACTGGTCGGCCTCCTCGAGGTAGTGCGTGGCGAACAGCACCGTGCGGCCCTTCTCGGCGTCGGCGCGGATCGCGGACCAGAACGCCCGCCGGCCCTCGACGTCCATGCCGGTGGTCGGCTCGTCGAGGAGCAGCAGCGCCGGGTCGGGCAGCAGCGCCATCGCGAAGCGCAGCCGCTGCTGCTCACCGCCGGAGCACTTGCCCACCTTGCGGTCGGCCAGCCCGGAGATGCCGGCGTGCGCCAGCACCTCGTCGACCGGCCGGGTGTCGGCGAACAGGCTGGCGGTGTAGCGCACCGTCTCGCGGACGGTCAGGTCCTTGAGCAGGCCCGCCGGTCTGCATGACCGCGGACACCAGCCCGCGGGCGATGGCCTGGCGGGGCTGGTGGCCGAGCACCTCGACGGTGCCGCTGGTCGGCTGCGAGAGCCCGAGCACCATGTCGATGGTGGTGGTCTTGCCGGCGCCGTTCGGGCCGAGGAAGGCGACGATCTCGCCCTGCTCGATCTGCAGGTCGATGCCGCGCACGGCCTGCACCGGTCCGAAGCTCCGGGTCAGGCCGGTGAGGCTCGATGGCGGGTGTCATGCGTCCAGCCTGTCGCCGCGCGCGACCGGCGTACCCCGCTGCTCCGTCACGACCTGACGGTGACAAATGTCAGGTCAGTTGACCGAGATGTGCACGTGGTCGAAGTGGTTCGCGGTCGGCGAGCCGCGGTCCGGCATCGAGCGCCAGCCCTCCGAGGCCCGCACCGGGCGTCCAGATGTGCTGCTGCCAGAGGATGTCGAAGAGGTCGAGCTCCGAGGCGTGCGCGCGGGCCCAGTCGGCCACGGCCTGGCCGAGGGACGGGTCGCTGATCATGAAGTCGATGGCCCGGCCGGAGCTGTGCTCGCCGTGGCCGTCGTAGCCGCCGTAGGTGGTGCAGCGCCGGGAAGGCGTTGCAGACCGCCCGGAACAGCCGGACCGCCGAGCTGGTCAGGCCGGACTCGGTGCCGGAGCCGTCGGCGCAGGGGGCCGACGAGACACCGCCGGCCGGCACGCCGTGCCGGCCGCTGCCCCGGGGTCGCGGCGGCCGCGTCGGCGACCGGCTTCTCGTCGGTGAGGTACTCGTCGTTGACCCAGCGGACCTGGCCGTCGTGCAGGATCTGCGCGAAGCCGCTCTTGACCACGCCGGTGACCGCGACGGTGTCGCCCTGGTCGAGCACGTCGAGCGGCTTGCCCTTCTCCTGCGGCGACGGCCCACAGGTTCAGGTCGCTGGTCATGTACTCGTGGTCCTTGACGACCGGCTTCGGCTGCAGCGTCACCCGCTTGGCCGAGCGCGAGATCGCCCCGACGCGCGCGGCGAGGTAGGGCGAGGACGACGGGTCGGCGGACGCGGCGGAGCGGCGAGGCGCGTCGAGGTCGACGGTCAGCGGCGACGCGGCCGCGCCGGCGTCGGCCGCGGCGCGGACGGGGTCGAGGGAGCCGTTGCCGGCGCCGACCGCGATGCCGACGACCCCGCCGGTGACGACGGTGGCGGCAGCGGCCGGGAGGGCCAGGCGCACGAGGCGTCGGCGGAACGCGTGGGGCACGACCTGCTTGTGGCGAGCCGAGGACACGGAGGAATCACCAACGGGGGAATCGGGGACGGCGGGGCAAAGCATCGAGTAGAGCACAACGCTTCGACCATCGTCACATCCGGACCAGACAATTCGGCGCAGTTCCGCACGAAGTCACGTCGAGTGTCAGCCCCAGAGCTCGGCGATCTCCTCGAGGCTCCCCACCGTGTACGTCGGCTCGAGGAACGTCGCCGGGAAGGGCGCCCCGGACCGGTTCACCCAGCACGACTGCAGCCCCGCCCGGCGGGCGCCGTCGACGTCCCACGGGTGCACCGCGACGAGCAGCATCTCGTCGGGCTTCACGTCGCAGGTCTGCGCGGCGTACTCGTAGGGCCGGGCACGCGGGCTTCCAGGCGCCGGCGTCCTCGACCGAGAGCAGGTGCTCGAAACGGTCGCGGACGTTGCGCCGAGGTCAGCAGCCGCTCGGCCACCGACGCGGCGCCGTTGCTGAGGGTGACCAGCCGGAAGCCGTCCTCGTGCAGCCGGTCGACCCCGCTGGCCACGTCGGGGTGCAGCTCGAGGCTCGCGAAGCCGTCCATGACGTGCTGGGCGGCCTCCTCCACGGAGCGGTTCAGCTGGGCCTCGGAGAGCTGGCTGAGCAGCAGCTCGCGGGCCACGCCCGGCGAACGGCGGGTTCTCCCCGGCGGCGATGAGGGCGAACCCGTCGCGCAGGACGGAGGCGAACCACAGGGGTGCCGCGCTGGCCGAGGCGCCGACCTCGACGAAGCGCGCACCCGAGCGGCGAGAGGTCCGAGAGGGTCTCGTTCACGTCGAAGGCGATCACCGAGGGGCGCATGCCCCCACACTGCCCCGAGTCGCTAAACTCATGCCAGTGCCGGCGGATCTCAGCCCCCGGAGTGCATGTCCTCCGCCACCGCGCAGTCGGTGCCGTCCGTGTCGTCGAGCCACCCCTGGGGCAGGACCACCCTCCTGGGGCTGCCCTGGCGACCGCGCGGCGTGCCGAGCGCGGCCACCGGGAACGGCTCGTCCGGGTCCAGCCGGGACAGCAGGTCGTCGAGCGCGTCGAGGGACGAGACCAGCGCGAGGTTGTTGCGCAGCTCGCCGCCGGCCGCGAAGCCCTTGAGGTACCACGCGACGTGCTTGCGGAACTCCTTGCAGCCCTGCACCTCGCCCATGTGGCGGCAGAGCAGCTCGGCGTGCCGGCGCATCATCGCGGCGACCTCGCCGAGGCTCGGGAGCGTGGCGACCTGCTCCCCCGCGAAGGCGGCGGCCAGGTCGCGGAACAGCCAGGGCCGGCCGAGGCAGCCGCGGCCGACGACGACACCTGCCGCGCCGGTCTCCTCGACCATCCGGATCGCGTCCGCGGCCTCCCAGATGTCGCCGTTGCCGAGCACCGGGATGTCCACGTGTGCGGCGAGCTCGCCGATGGCGGACCAGTCGGCCTGCCCGGAGTAGGCCTGGTCGACGGTGCGGCCGTGCAGCGCGATCGCGGCGCAGCCGGCCTCCTGGGCGATCCGGCCGGCGTCGAGGTAGGTCAGGTGGTCGGCGTCGATGCCCTTGCGGGTCTTCATGGTCACCGGGACGTCGTACGGCTCGGCGGCCCGCACCGCGGCCTCGAGGATGTCCCCGAGCAGCCGGCGCTTCCAGGGCAGCGCTCCCCCGCCGCCCTTGCGGGTCACCTTGGGGACCGGGCAGCCGAAGTTGAGGTCGATGTGCGCGACGCCGTGCTCGGCGGCCAGGATCTCCGCGGCCTTGCCGACGTAGACCGGGTCCGTGCCGTAGAGCTGGACCGACCGGACGGTCTCCGTCTCGTCGAAGGTCAGCATCCGCAGCGTGGTCTCGTCGCGCTCGACGATGCCGCGCGAGGTGATCATCTCGCAGACGTAGAGGCCCGCGCCCTGCTCGGCGCACAGCCGGCGGTACGCCGCGTTGGTGATGCCGGCCATCGGCGCGAGCACGACGGGCGTGTCCACGCGCAGCGAGCCGAGGCGCAGCTCACGGGGCACGGGGAACGTCATGCGCCCCATTGTGAACGCGACGCCCGGACGCCTCAAAATCGGCCCCGTCGCACGCCGCAGCGACCTCGGCCCAGCGGTCGGCCGGGGTCGGCCCGCCCGTGCACCGCGCCGCCTCGGCCGCGAAGACCGCGCCCAACGCGGGCAGCGCGCGGTCGTCGGGCACCAGCGGCGCGAACGGCACCCCCGCGAGCCCGTCCCGCTGGGTGGTGAGCCGGTCGAGCAGCTCGCAGGCCACCCGCACCCCCTCCGGGTCACGGCGGTCGCGTGCGTGGCCGGCGAGGTCGGCGGCGGCCCGGGCTCCCCACACGAGCATCTCGTCGGAGATCCGGGGGTCGATCGACTGCACCGCCAGGGTGCGCGCCAGCAGGTCGACGGCGGCGCGCGCCTCGCTCGCGGGACAGCAGGATCTCGGCCAGCAGCGGAGGGGCCTGCGAGCTCCGGCCGCTCCTCGAGGGTCGGGATCAGCTCGTAGGCCCGGGCCACGTGCTGGTCCGCCGCCGCCGACCGCCCCCGCCGTACGGCGCTCAGCCCTGCCACGAGGCGCAGGTGCGCGCCGCTGTTGCCCGGGCCGCCGATGGCGAGGCCGTCCCGCAGCACCGCTCTCCGCCTCCCGGAGCCGGCCCAGCTTCAACAGGTAGCCGGCCAGGATCCCGGTGAACGACGGCACGCCGATGACGCCTCCCCGCGCCAGCAGGTCGTCGAGGGCACGGCGGCAGGTCGCCGCTGCCGTCGCAACCTGTCCCCGGTCTGCCTCGTAGTTGACCTGGGAGATGTACGCGTCACTCAACAGCTCGAGGTCGTCGGCCTGCTCCGCGTAGCGCAGGGCGGCGTCGATGTCGTCGCGGCCGGTGTCCGCGGATGTTGACGACGAACGCTCGGGCCGAGTGGGCCGCGGCCAGGGCCCGGGGCGAGCCCGAGCGTCGCGCGGCCGCGACTCCGCTCTCCGCCGCCTCCTCGGCCGTCGGCCCGTCCCCGGCCCAGCTGGCGCACCACGCCAGGTTGGCCCACGCCTCGGCGTGCTCGGGGCTGTCGGGGTGGCCGCGCGTCAGGTCGACGTAGTGCCGAGCCACGTCGACCGGTTGCTCCTCGACGTGCCCGAGCCCCCACTCCTGGGCGGAGAGCGCGATCAGCAGCCGGCTCGTCCGCAGCGGATCCTCGACCTCGTCCACGAGACCGGCGGCCCGCCGCCACAGCTCGGCGGCGCGGTCCTGGTCCCCGACCAGGGCGCAGGCGCGGGCGGCCTGCTCGAGCAGGTCGAGATAGGCCGGATCGGGGACGCCGCTGGATGGCGGGCGCACCGAGAGCCGCACCGCCCGCACGAGGTGTCGCGCCTCGGCCCGCGGGGCCCCGAGCTCGTGGGCCAGACCCGCCGCCCGCAGCGCGTAGACGATCGCCCGCTCCGGCGCCGCGGCCTCCTCGTGGTGCAGCGCAAGCGACGCCAGTCGGCGCAGCTCCTCGACCGCCGGCCAGCTCGGTCCGTTCGAGGGTCGTCGCCCAGGCCGCGTGCCAGGGCGAGGACTGCCCCGGCAGCAGCGTGGCCACCAGGACCTCGGCGAGCAGCGGGTGACGGAACCAGACGCCCGCGCGGTTGGGCACGAAGATGCCCCGCGCCACCCCCTCGTCGACCGCGTCCTCGACGGTCGAGGGGTCCGAGCCGCAGCTGGACGCCACGTCGGCGAGGTCCGCGAGGCTCGCGGGCCGTCCGCCGACGGCCAGCACCTGGGCGAGCCTCCGCGCCGGCGACGACATCCGGTCCCAGGCGCCCAGCAGGGCCTCGCCGAGCGCATCGGGCAGCCCGTCGGGCAGACGGTCGGCGTCGGTCGGCAGGCCCGAGACCAGCATCTCGGTGAGGTACGGGTTGCCGTCCGACTTCTCGCCGACCTCCCGCAGCAGTCGTGCCTGCACCGGGCCACCGAGGAGCTCCTCCAGCTGCTCCTCGGTCTCCTCGGTGCGCAACCGGACGAGCGGGAGCGTGGACACCGACGGCATCCGGCGCATGTCCGCGAGCCAGCTCCGGAAGGGGTCGCCCGGACCGAGCTCCTCGTCGCGGTGGGTGGTGATGACGGCGAACGGCTGACGACGGAACCCAGCACACAGGTATCCGATCGCGTCCCAGGTCGCCGGGGCGCCCCACTGGACGTCGTCGACGACCAGCACGGTCGGTCCGAGGGCGACGATCCGGGTGAGGATCTCGTCGACGACCGGCATCAGCCGCACCGGGGCCGCCGGCCCCGCGCCGCCGAGCGAGGGCAGGAGCAGGGAGGCGCCAGGTACGCCGGAGAGCACCTGCTCACGCACCTCGGCGGAGGTCTCCTGCGCCCAGCCCTCGATCGCCAGGATCAGCGGGAGGTACGTCGACTCGACCGCACCGAACCTCAGGCACCTTCCCCACAGCACCGTGATGCCGCGGGCAGCAGCCTCGTCGACGACGGAGAGCACCAGGCTGGTCTTGCCGATGCCGGCCTCGCCGTGGACGAGGACGGCGCACGGGCGCCCTGCCGCCGCCCCGTCGATCCTCTCGCGGAGCAGCCGCTTCTCCTCGTCGCGACCGACGATGCGCGTCGCCGCGACCGTGCCCGCGTCGCCCATCCCTCGTCAGTGTGTCCCTCAGCAGGGCGGCTTGTCGCGCGGATAGGACGACCGTCGGGATCTGAGGGGTACCCGCACCGGATCTGAGGTGCGCCTCCGGATGTGCCGACCGCCGGTCGGCGACAACGTGGGTGGTGTCCGAATCCCCGCAGAAGAGGTGCCGCCATGAACACCACCACCACCGCCCGGCGAGCCGTGCTCACCGTTGCCCTCGCGACGATGTGCGGGGTCACCCTCGCCCTCTCCGGCCTCCGCGGCCGAGCCCCGCCCTCGGGCTGCCGTGACCACGACCACGGCGTACAGCGAGCCGAACCCCGCCCTCGGCGGGATGAGCCTGGCGGTCTACGTGAGCCCGCCACCAGGAGCACGTCTGGGGCCCGCTCGCGGACCTGAGACCGCAGCCGGAGGATCGGGTGGCCGACGGCCTAGAGGGGCCGTCGGCTGCTCGGCGGTCAGCCCTTCTTCTTGGGCTTGGCCTTCTTGGTCGGCGTCGGCTTCGGGGTGGTGAGGTCCCCGGTCCAGATGATCGGGTTGAACTCCTGGCTCGGGCCGGTAGCTCACGGCCTCGAGGGTGCCGCGGTCGGGCGACAGGTAGACCAGGCAGGTGCTCAGCGTCGCGCCCTGCGCGAACTTCTTCGGCAGCGGCTTGGACGGGCACGGCTTGAAGCTGGTCGTGAAGTTCACCGCGGGCAGCAGGGTGTTGGCGGTGTTGACGCCCCACAGCGGCACCGCCACGCCGCCGACGTCGCCCTCGCCGACGTTCTTCACCTGCACCGTGGCGTAGTAGTAGGACGCCTTGCTGCTTGTAGGTGTCGTCGAGGATGAAGCCCTTGAAGTCCGCCAGCGAGCCCTTGCGGACGCTCTTCACGGTCAGCTGGAGGACCGTGCCCTTGCCCTCGGCTGGGCTCGTAGATGACGGTCGCGGTGTCGCCGTACGACAGCTTGCTGCCCTGGTCGGTCAGCTCGACGCCGTCCGGGACCGCGACGGTCGAGGACGCGGTGGGCGAGGCCGTCGCACCCGGCGACGACACCTCGGCCGACGGCGAGCTGCTGCTGCGTCCTTGGCCGCGCTCTTGTCCCCGGAGTCCGAGCTGCAGCCGGCCAGCACCAGGGCGGACGCCGTCGTCAGGACGGCGAGGGACAGGGCGAGATCGACGCAAGGCGGGGGGCACCCCCACATTCTGCACGTCAGGGACTCCGCTTTCGGGAGGACCCGACGATCAGCAGCCGACCAGCCGCTCGGCGAACTAGGTGCGCACGCCGGACGAGCGGCGACCCGCTCCTGCTTCATCGAGTCGCGCTCCCGCACCGTCACCGCGTCGTCCTCGAGGGTGTCGAAGTCGATGGTGACGCAGTACGGCGTGCCGACCTCGTCCTGGCGGCGGTAGCGCTTGCCGATCGCGCCGGAGTCGTCGAAGTCGACGTTCCAGGACTGGCGGAGCTCGGTGGCGAGCGCCTTGGCCTTGGGCGAGAGGTCGGCGTTGCGCGACAGCGGCAGCACCGCGACCTTGGTCGGGGCCAGCCGCGGGTCGAGGCGCAGCACGGTGCGGGTGTCGACGCCGCCCTTGGTGTTCGGCGCCTCGTCCTCCTCGTAGGCGTCGACGAGGAAGGTCATCAGGCTGCGCGAGAGACCGGCGGCCGGCTCGATGACGTAGGGCGTGTAGCGCTCGTTGGCGGCCTGGTCGTAGTAGGACAGGTCCTTGCCCGAGTGCTTGGCGTGCGTCGACAGGTCGAAGTCCGTGCGGTTGGCGATGCCCTCGAGCTCGCCCCACTCGGAGCCGGCGAAGCGGAAGCGGTACTCGATGTCCACGGTGCGCTTCGCGTAGTGGCTGAGCTTCTCCTTGGCGTGCTCGTAGTGCCGCAGGTTGTCCGGGTGGATGCCCAGGTCGACGTACCAGCGGGTGCGCTCGTCGATCCAGTACTGGTGCCACTCCTCGTCCTCGCCGGGCTTGACGAAGAACTCCATCTCCATCTGCTCGAACTCGCGGGTGCGGAAGATGAAGTTGCCGGGGGTGATCTCGTTGCGGAAGCTCTTGCCGATCTGCGCGATGCCGAACGGCGGCTTCATGCGGCTGCTGGTCACCACGTTGGCGAAGTTCAGGAAGATGCCCTGCGCGGTCTCGGGGCGCAGGTAGTGCAGGCCGGACTCGTCCTCGATGACGCCGAGGTAGGTCTTGAGCAGGCCGGAGAACTGCCGCGGCTCGGTCCACGCGCCGCGGGTGCCGCAGTTGGGGCAGGCGAGCGTCGACAGGTCGACGGTGTCGGGGTCGTCGAGGCCCTTCTTCTCGGCGTACTCCTCCTGCAGGTGGTCCGCGCGGAACCGCCGGTGGCAGGACTGGCACTCGGTCAGCGGGTCGGTGAAGGTCGCGACGTGGCCGCTGGCCTCCCAGGTCTGGCGCGGCAGGATCACCGAGGAGTCGAGGCCGACCATGTCCTCGCGCGCCTGCACCATCGAGCGCCACCACTGCCGCTTGATGTTGTCCTTGAGCTCGACGCCGAGCGGGCCGTAGTCCCACGCCGACTTGGTGCCGCCGTAGATCTCGCCGCAGGGGTAGACGAAACCCCGTCCGCTTGGCGAGGGAGACGACCTTGTCGACGACGGAGGCGGGGGGCTTCGGCATGAGGGAGTCAGGGTCCTTGAGCGATCGGGTGCGCCGGCTGGCTGACGGCGAAACGCTCAGACTATCGAGCCGACGTCAACGCAGTTCGCGGGGCACCTGCACGTTCGGTCCCGGCGTCCTCGTCGTCGCCGACGGTCTCGTAGGCCGACGGCTCGTCGACCGCCCGGGACAGCAGGGGTACGGCGGTCACCTTCACGTCGTACGACGAGAGGGCCCGGCGGTAGCAGCCGACGTTCGCCCAGGTCGTCGTGAGCACCCACAGGCCGGGGTCGTCGACGTTGCGCCCGACGTGCCCGCCGGCGTAGCCCGGGCCGCTCGGCCAGCGCCGCCAGGGCGGCGTGCACGTCGCGCCGGAACGCCTCCGCGCCGGCCTCGTCCACCCGGAACCTGTTCACGACCAGCAGCTCGACCACGCGGCGGAACCCTACGGGGCTCCGGACACCAGTTGACAATGGTTCTCATTCGTATTGAGAATGATTGTCATGACAGTCTCCCGCTCGCTCGTGCTCACGGCGGTGCTCGCCGTCACGGCGCCGCTGCTCGCGGCGTGCGGCGCCCGGCGCGTCGCAGACGCGGGACCAGCGTGGTGACGTCGTTCTACCCGCTGCAGTACGTCGCCCAGCGGGTCGCGGGCGACCACGCCGACGTCACGAACCTGACCCAGCCGGGCCGGGAGCCGCACGACCTCGAGCTGACCGTGCAGCAGACCGGCGCAGGTGGCCGACGCCGACGTCGTGGTCTACGAGAAGGGCTTCCAGGCCGCGGTCGACGACGCCGTCGACCAGAACGGCCCGGACCACGTCGTCGACGCCGCCGAGTCCGCGGACCTGTCCGGCGACGACCCGCACTTCTGGCTCGACCCCACCAAGCTGTCCGCCGTCGCCGGCCGCCGTCGAGAAGTCGCTGGCCGACGCCGACCCGGCCCACGCCGCCGACTACGCCCGCAACCTCGCCGGCCTCCAGGGCGACCTCGCCGACCTCGACGCCGCCTTCAAGAAGGGTCTCGCGACCTGCCGCGTGCGACACGATCGTGGTGAGCCACGACGCCTTCGGCTACCTCGGCCGGCGCTACGGGCTCGACGTGGTCGGCATCAACGGCCTCTCCCCCGACGCCGAGCCGTCGCCGGCCCACCTGCGCGCGCTGCAGGACCTGATCCGCAAGGACGGCATCACCACCGTGTTCTCCGAGGAGCTGGCCAGTCCCAAGTTCGCCGACAGCCTGTCGCGCGACCTCGGCATCACCGCGACCGTGCTCGACCCGATCGAGGGACTCGGCGACGCGACCGCCGACCAGGACTACCTGTCCCTGATGCGCGCGAACCTCGCCGCGCTCCGGAAGGCGAACGGCTGCTCATGACCACGCCCATCCTCCCCCGCACCGGTCGTCGAGGTCACCGACGGCGCCGTCGAGCTCGGCGGCCGGCCGATCCTGCGCGGCATCGACGTCGCCGTGCGCCCCGGCGAGGTGCTCGCGGTCCTCGGCGCCAACGGCTCCGGCAAGTCCACCCTGGTCCGGTCGATGATGGGCCTGGTGCCCGACCTGCCGCGGCGAGGTCGCGGCTCTTCGGCACGCCGCTGGCCTCGTTCGGCGACTGGCAGCGCGTCGGGTTCGTGCCGCAGCGGGTCAGCGCCGCGTCCGGCGTCCCGGCCTCGGTGCGCGAGGTGGTCTCCTCCGGCCGGCTGTCGCGCCGGCGACCGTTCGTGCCGCTGCGGCGCGCCGACCGGGAGGCCGTCGAGTCCGCGATCGCGGCGGTCGGCCTCGCCGACAAGGCCCGCGACGGCGTCTCGACCCTCTCCGGCGGCCAGCAGCAGCGCGTGCTGATCGCCCGGGCCCTCGCGGGTGAGCCCGACCTGCTGGTGCTCGACGAGCCGACCGCCGGGGTCGACGTACAGAGCCAGCAGGCGTTCGCCGACGCCCTCGCCTCCACGGTCGCGCGCGGCTCCACCATCGTGCTCGTCGCCCACGAGCTCGGCCCGCTCGCGCCCGCTCGTCGACCGGGCGGTGGTGATGCGCGACGGCCGGGTGGCGTACGACGGACCGCCGATCGCCGCGTTCACCGACGCGGACCTGACCCACGACCACCACCACGTCGACCTCGGGCGCCCCGGGACCGACCACGTCCCGACCGTCGCCTCGCCGCTGGACCGGGAGGGACACCGATGAGCCTGCTGACCTACGAGTTCATGGTCCGGGCGCTGCTCGGCGCGGTGTTCACCGGGCTGGCCGCACCCGCCGTCGGCACCTACCTCGTGCAGCGCCGGCTGGCCCTGATGGGCGACGGCATCGGGCACATCGCGGTGACCGGCGTCGCGCTCGGCCTGCTCACCGGCACCTCGCCGACGCTCACGGCGGTCGTCGTCGCGGTCATCGGCGCCGTGCGTCATCGAGGTGATCCGCGAGAGCGGCCGCACCAGCGGCGACGTCGCCCTCGCCCTGCTGTTCTACGGCGGCATCGCCGGCGGCGTGCTGCTCACCGGCCTCGCCGGACAGAGCGCCGCGACCCTGAACACCTACCTGTTCGGCTCGATCACCACGATCTCCTGGACCGACGTGTGGGTCATCGATCGCGCTGGCCGCGGTCGTCGTGGTCGTCGCGGTCGGCCTGTCCCCGCAGCTGTTCGCGGTCGCCCAGGACCAGGAGTTCGCGCAGGTCGCCGGGCTCAACGTGCGCTTCTACAACCTGCTGGTCTCGGTGATGGCCGCCGTGACGGTCACCGTCGCGATGCGCACCGTCGGGCTGCTGCTGGTCAGCGCGCTGATGGTGGTGCCCGGTCGCCACGTCGCAGCAGGTGACCCGGGCGTTCCGCAGCACGCTGCTCGCCGCGATGGGCCTCGGCCTGCTCGCGTCGCTGGGCGGGGTCGTGCTGTCCGCCCTGATCTCGTTCGGCCCGGCGCAGCAGGGCGTCGCCCCCGGCGCGACCATCGTGCTGCTCGCGATCGCCGGGTTCGCGGCGGCCTACCCGGTGGGCGTCTGGCTGCGCCGGCGTCAGCGCCTGGCCCGTCCGTTCGCCGAGGCCGGTCGACGAGTTCCCCCTGGGCGAGGACCACCACACCGCCGTACCCGAGGACCACGGTCACGAGCACGGCCCCGACTGCGGCCACGTCGCGGTGCGGCACGGCGACCACGTCGACTACGTCCACGACGGCCATCGGCACGCCGTACACGGAGGGCACTATGACGAGCACTGACGACCACGCCGAGGGACCGCTCCCCCAGGGCCCGATCCTCCAGGGCACCCGGCCGACCCGGCAGCGCCGCGCGGTCGCGACCGCGCTGCAGAGCTTCGACGACTTCCGCAGCGCGCAGGACATCCACGACCTGCTGCGGCGCGGCGGCGAGAACGTCGGCCTGTCGACGGTCTACCGCACGCTCCAGGCGCTCGCCGACGGCGGCGAGGTCGACATGCTGCGCACCGAGGACGGCGAGGCGGTCTACCGACGCTGCTCCGCGACCCACCACCACCACCTGGTCTGCCGCACCTGCGGGCGCACGGTCGAGGTCGAGGGCCCGACCGTCGAGCGGTGGGCCGACGGGGTGGCCGGCGAGCACGGCTTCACCGACGTGAGCCACACGCTGGAGATCTTCGGGACCTGCCCGGACTGCTGAGCCTGCTGAGTCAACCTTCGGGGCCGGTCGGCGCGTAGGACAGGTGTGAGGGGGACGGCGGTGGACCAGGACGCAGGTTTCGACGCGTTGTTCTTCGCGCACGCCGCGCGCCTGGTCCGCCTCGCCGCGCTGCTCGGCGACGACGACCCCGAGGACGTGGTGCAGGAGGCGTTCTGCAAGCTGTACGCCGCGCGGTCCCGGCTGCACGCCGACGAGGCGAAGGTCGTCGCCTACCTCAACAAGATCGTCGTCAACGAGGTCCGGAGCCGGCACCGTCGTCGCGCTGGTGGCACGGCGCGACGCGCACCTGCTGGTCGGGGCCGACGTGCCCGACCACGCGCCGGGGCACGACGACCGCAGCGCCGTCGGGCAGGCGCTCGCGGCGCTGCCGCCCCGGCAGCGCGAGGCGCTCGTGCTGCGGTTCTGGATGGACCTGCCGCTGGCGGCGATCGCCGAGGCGATGGGCGTGCGCGTGGGGACCGTGAAGTCACAGGTGTCCCGGGGGCTGGTCGCGGTCGGCGACGCCCTGGGCGTGGAGGTGGAGCGATGAGCGTGGAGGAGCGGCTGGGCCGGGTACTGCAGGAGGAGGCCGACCGGATCGAGGTGGACCTGCCGCGGCTGCACGCCCGGACCCGCTGGACCGGCTGGCCCCTCCGACGTGCGTCACCGGCGGACCAGGCTGCTGGCCCCGCTGCTGGTCGCCGCGCTCGTCCTGCACCGTGCTCGGCGGGATCGCCCTGCTGCGGCTCGGCGACGACGCACGGACGGCTCCCCCCGCGCACGACCCGATCGAGGGCGGGGTGGACGCGCAGTTCACCTGTCCCGTCCAGATCACCGCCGACGAGGCGCAGCGCGCGGTGGACGACGCGCTGGTGCTCGACCTGGCGGAGGGGCCGGCGGCTGCGGCGCGGTCCCTCGGAGCCCCGCGCTACGCCTACGACGAGTCCGGTGACCGGGCCCTGCTGCGCCTCGGCAACGCGGACGGC
This sequence comes from uncultured Actinomycetota bacterium, assembly GCA_963778095.1. GTDB lineage: Bacteria > Actinomycetota > Actinomycetes > Propionibacteriales > Nocardioidaceae > Nocardioides_B. Next base: position 46,929 of record CAVZTB010000005.1, read on the forward strand.
AGCCTGGCCGCGACCGCCACCTTCCGCCGGCAGGGCGGCGGGTGGGTCCTCGACACCACGAAGCGCTGCGGCGGGAAGGACAACGGCATCTCGGTGCCGGGCACCGACGAGCTGCGTCTCGGCCGGCGCGACGCGACGCCCTACCCGGCCGCGCCGGTTCGCGTTCGACCCGGCGACGGCGGTGTTCGTCGACGACCGCACCACCTACGACCAGAGCGGCCTCGCGCAGCACCGCAGCGTGTGGGCCGCGCCGTGCGAGCGCAGCGTCTGCGTGGCCGGCGGGACCCCGAACAGCCACGCCGTGGGCGACATCGCCCGGAACGCCGAGCCGGAGAACATCAGCGGCGTGCTCCTCGACGCCGACGCGATGGTGGGCCGCAAGCCCGGGCTCGTGCTGTGGGCGGTCTACGACGCCGACGGCAGCGTCACCTCGGTGACCGCGCGGCACCGGGACGGCAGCACGCGTCCCGCCGAGGTGGTCCGGGGGCCGGGCTGGACCGGTCGGCTCCTGCTGCTGCTCGACGAGCCGGACCGGGTGCGGCGCGTGACCGTGCAGCGCTCCGACGGGACGACGCGTGGACTACACCCCGCGCGCAGATCGCGGACTGACCGCTCACGCGTTCGGCTGCGCGCCGCCGTACCTCCGGTCGCGCTCGGCGTAGATCTCGATCGCCCGCCACAGCGCGATCCGGTCCACGTCGGGCCAGAGCACGTCGGTGAACACCATCTCGGAGTACGCCGCCTGCCAGAGCATGAAGTTCGACAGCCGCTGCTCCCCCGACGTGCGCCACACCATGTCGGCGTCCGCGAGCTCGGGGACGTAGAGGTGCTTGGCGAACGTCTTCTCGTCGACCTTGTCGGGGTTCAGCCGGCCGGCCGCGACCTCCCGGGCGATCGACTTGGCCGCGTCGGCGAGCTCGGCCCGGCCGCCGTAGTTGACGCACATCGTCAACGTCAGCACGTCGTTGTCCCGGGTCAGCTCCTCGGCGACCTGGAGCTCCTTGATCACCGAGCGCCACAGCCGCGGGGCCCGGCCGGCCCAGCGGACCCGGACGCCGAGCTCGTGCATCTCGTCGCGCCGGCGGCGGATCACGTCGCGGTTGAAGCCCATCAGGAAGCGCACCTCGTCGGGCGAGCGCGTCCAGTTCTCGGTGGAGAACGCGTAGGCCGAGACCGCCTTCACGCCGATCTCGATGGCGCCCTCGACGACGTCGAACAGCGAGCTCTCGCCCTGCTCGTGGCCGGCGGTGCGCGGCAGCCCCCGCTGCTTGGCCCAGCGGCCGTTGCCGTCCATCACGATCGCGACGTGCTTCGGCACCAGGGCGGCCGGGATCGCGGGCGGTCTCGCACCGGACGGGATGCGGGGTCGGAGGGCGTACGTCGCGGCGCGTGGACCTTCTCGCCATCAGTTCTCCTCCATCCGGAACCCCTGCGTGCCGGTGATCGTTGTACGCAGCACGGACCGGCAGCACCCCTAGACTCACATCCAACACGACCGGAGACGGCGCCCGGAGGGCAGGCGACATGGACACGGCCAACAAGCAGATCGAGCAGCAGATCACGGTTCTTCTCCGCCGGGTCCAACGCATCCACCTGTCCACCACCACCGGCGACGTGAACCTCGAGCGGTCCGCCTACGGGATCATGTGCAAGCTCGCCGACGAGGGCCCGCAGCGGCTCGGCGCGCTCGCCACCGCGTTCGGCCTCGACCCCTCGACGATCACCCGTCAGGTGCAGGCGCTCGAGGAGATCGGGCTCGCCGCCCGCGTCACCGACCCCTCCGACCGGCGCGCCTCGATCCTCGACCTCACCCCCACCGGACGCGAGGTCCTCGACAGCACCCGGGCCCGCCGCCGCAGCCGCCTCCAGGAGGCGCTGGCCGACTGGCCCGAGGAGGACCTGACCTCCTTCGGCCGCCTGCTCGGCGAGTTCAACGCCTCCCTCGACCGGCTCCTCGAGGGCGTCCCCACCCGTTGACCCGGGCCTCGTTGTGGGTTGACCCGGGCCTCGTTGCGGGTTGACCCGGGCCTCGTGCACGGCCCCGCCTGCGCGCCGCGCTTCGGCGTCCGGGGGACAATGGCGGCGTGGGTCTTTACCGTGACGAGGCGATCGTGCTGCGCACCCAGAAGCTGGGTGAGGCGGACCGCATCATCACGCTCCTGACCCGCGGCTCGGGCCGGGTCCGTGCCGTCGCCAAGGGTGTACGACGGACCACCTCCCGCTTCGGCTCGCGGCTCGAGCCGTTCACGCACGTCGACCTGCAGCTGGCCGAGGGCCGCTCGCTCGACGTGGTGACCCAGGCCGAGACGCTCGACCCGTTCGCGGGACGGCTGGGCTCGAGCTACGAGCAGTACACCGCCGGCACGGTCATGCTCGAGACCGCCGAGCGCCTGGTCATCGAGGACAAGGAGCCGGCCCTCCAGCAGTTCCTGCTGCTCGTCGGGGCACTGCGCGCGATGTGCGACGGCGGCCGGGCCCCGCACCAGGTCGCTCGACTCGTTCCTTCTCCGGTCCCTGGCCGTCGCGGGCTACGCCCCCACGTTCGAGGCCTGCGCCCGGTGCGGCGTGCTCGGCCCGCACCGCTCGTTCAGCCCGTCGGCCGGCGGGATGCTCTGCTCCACCTGCCGGGTGCCCGGTGCGATGAACCCGTCACCGGAGGCCGTCGTACTCCTGGGGGCGCTGCTGGCCGGGGACTGGCCGGTCATCGAGTCCAGCGACCTCAGGCACCGCCGGGAGGCGACCGGGATGGTCGCGGCCTACCTGCAGTGGCACCTGGAGCGCGGGCTCAAGTCGCTCGCGCACGTCGATCGCTGACCTCAGCGCAGCACCGCGACGCCGTCGACCTTCACCGGCTTGGTGCCGGCCTGCACGATCCGGACGGCGCCGGTGAAGCCGCGCGCAGGCGCGAGGACGGTCAGCGCCCGGACGTTCTTCGACGCGGCACCCGACACGCGACCGATGAGCCGGGTTCCGGCGTACACGTTGGCCGTGCCCTGACCCGGACCGCGCAGCAGCCAGACCCCGACCTTGCGGCCGGCGGGCTTGGCCAGGGTGACGGACGAGCCCTTCTTCGCGAGCTTCGTGTAGGTGCCCGAGACCGCCAGCGAGGACTTGGCGAGCGACGTGCTGCCCTTGCGGGTCAGGGAACGGTCGTCGGTGGGCAGTGCGGTGCAGCCGCCCGGCGACCACACGGACAGTCCCGTGTCGCTGACGGCTCGAAAGCGTAGGCAGTGCTCGGTGCCTGCCCCCGAGACCCTGAACGTCCGCTGGGTCGAGGCGAGACGCTGGGTGCCGATCGGCGTCGTCCAGCTCCCCCAGGGACCGACCGGCCGCGGCGGACCGTGCCCCGACGTCGTAGGTGAGCGGGCCGCGCGACGGGGAGCCCCAGGTGTAGGACAGCGAGCCTGTCGTCCACGGCACGAACTCCGGAAGCGTCCCCTCGGGGCCTGCGACGGGTGGCGTGATGTCGAGGTACTGGCACACCGGCGTGGTCCAACCCGACACGTTGCCGATCGAGTCGGTGCCCCGGGCCGACCAGCACGTCCCGGTGTTCGGGGCGATCGAGTCGTAGACGGTGTCAGTGTTCGGGGTGAGCCGAGCCTGCCATGCGGACGGGTACTCCCAGCTGTCGGTTCCCTGCACCTTCCGACGTACGTCGAGCGAGCGGACGCCGCTGGACTTCTGGCCGGCCGCCGCTGGGTCGGCGATCGACCAGCCCAGGGCCACCGAGCCGCCGTTGGTGTTGTAGGCGCTGATCGGGGAGGTGAGCGTGACGACCGGGCCCGTCGTGTCGGGCGCGGGACGGGGTGCGGAGGCCGCCCAGGAGAGGTCGACGTGCCGGATGTGAGAGTCGGGGTCGACGTAGGCGAGAGCGGCGCCGTCTTCGTCCAGGGCGAAGTCCTCGCCGGCACCTGTCAGCGAGCCACGCAGCGGCCCGTAGTTCCGGGTCTCCTGGCTTCCGTCGAGGCGTCGGATCGACACGTATTGGGGGCCGCTGCCCTGCCCCGAGCCGTCGAAGGCGACGAAGCCGTCGCCGAGGTCGGCGTAGGAGGGCACGAAGAACCGATCGTTGCTGCCTCCGAGGTCGACCACTGCGTCCGACAGGTACGGGTCGTCGCTGCAGTCGACCTGGGCCCACCGACCACGCACGTCGACGAGCCGGCCGCTCGTGCAGCCGGCCCGGGCGGCGTCGTGGGCCCCGGTCGCGAGGTTGGTGCCGCGGATCATGCCGTCACGGCTCGGCCCGGTCCACACCCACGTGCCGTCGACCACCCGCTCGAGCGAGGCGTCGTAGGCCGAGACCTCCACGCCCGTCCGCGCGTCCTCGATGCGCGTGACCGTGCCGTAGGACGGGTTGCTGCGAAGCAGGTAGCTGCCGCCGTGGGCGAGCCGCACGCGGGCGTCGTACACGTTCGGTCGTGATCCGCCCGGCCAGGCGACGGTGAAGGTGGAGTCCGGCTGCTGCGTCAGCACGGTCCCGTTCGAGAAGGAGAACTCCTTCTGGTCCTCATCACGAAAAGCGGCACTGGTCTCCTGGGTCCAGTCGCCCGGAGCCGTCAGGTCACGGGTCCACACGCCCGCGAGGTTGGCGAATGACGCCGCGACGGTGGTCCCGGACAGCCCGACCCCGGACACGGGCTCGTCGACCAGCGGGTCGGCGACCGAGGGCTTGCCTGCGACCAGCTTCCCCGCGGTGAGGTCGGTGGCGGACGCCGAGGCCGCGGTGAGCCAGCAGGACCGGCGTCAGCGGTGCGAGCGAGGAGCGAGAGCGCGACAGCGCACTTCGAGACAGACGTACGCACGTGATCCCCCGAAAAGAAAGGCGCCGTCACCGTGACGCGCGAGACGAGAGTAAGGCAGGCGCGTCCCCTTCACGGCTCTTTGCCGGGAATCGGCCGGGTCAGCCCCGCACGAAGCCCGGCTCGATGTCGCGGGCGGCCCAGCACTGGGTGACGAAGGCGACCGCCTCGGCGTCCAGGCGGTCGGGGGTGGCCCGCCACTCGGCGATGCTGCGGGCCGCGACGAACCGGGCGTTGGGCATCTCGTCGGCGAGCATCGCGGCGTCGGCCGCGGGGTGGATCGGGTCGCGGGGGTGGCCGACGACCAGCGCGGGGGCCTGGATCTGGCGCCGCCGCTTGGACGACGGCGCGATCCGGCCGAAGAAGATGCCGTGGATGGTGGCGGCCATCGGGGCCGGCTGCTGGTGGAGGGTGTCCAGCGCGATGCCGGCCCAGAACGGCACGAGCCCGCGCGGCACCAGCCCGGACAGCCGGGTGGTGAGCGTGATCGACAGCGGCACGAACCGGGCCAGGAACATCAGCGGGCCGAACGCGATCAGCCCGGCCTCCAGCGCGTTGTCGAGCACCGGCATCTCGAGCAGCAGCCCGCGGACCCGCTCGGGAGCGACGTCGGCGACCTCCAGCGAGACGTTGGAGCCCAGCGACGTGCCGCCGATCACGGCCTCCGTCGACGCCGAGGTGGTCGAGCAGGCGCGACGACCTGCTCGCCGAACGCGGTCATCGAGTAGCCCTTGGGGTCCAGCGGACGGTCGGAGCGGCCGTGCCCGAGCAGGTCGAGGGTGACCACGTGGAAGCCCTCCCCGGCGATGGCGCGGGCCAGCGGCTGGTGCATCCGGCGCGGCATCAGCTGGCCGTGGAGCAGGACGACCCAGCGGTCGCCCGCGCCGTACTCGGTGTACTCCAGCCGGGCGCCGTCGACGAAGAACTGTCCGACGCGCTCCGAGACGAGGCTGCCCACCGGAACTCCTCTCGCTTGGGTTCCGCCGAGGATAGCCGTCCGCGCGGACGTTCGTGGTTGGGTGGGCCCATGCCCGGATCGCGCCGCAGGACGCTGCACATCGTCGTCATGGGGGTCTCGGCCACCGGCAAGACCACCGTGGGCGAGGGGCTCGCCGAGGAGCTCGGCTGCGAGTTCATCGAGGGCGACGCGCTGCACCCCAGCGCCAACATCGAGAAGATGTCGGCCGGCATCCCGCTCACCGACGAGGACCGCTGGCCCTGGCTGCAGGCGATCGCCGAGCTGGTGGCCGTCCGCGACCACGAGGGTACGTCGACCGTCGTCACCTGCTCGGCGCTGAAGCGGGCCTACCGGGACGTGCTGCGCGACGCGGCGCCGACGTTCTTCGTGCACCTGGAGGCGCCGTTCGAGGTGCTGCAGGAGCGGATGTCGCACCGCACCAAGCACTTCATGCCGACCACGCTGCTGCGCTCGCAGTTCGACACCCTCGAGCCGCTCGAGGACGACGAGGCCGGCGCCGCCGTCGACGTCACGCCGCCGCTCGACGAGGTCGTCGAGGAAGCCGTCAACGCCGTCCGCGTGCACTACACGGAGTGACCCGGTGAGCGACCGCCCGCGAGCAGACCAACCGCGCGATGCTCCGGGTGCGGGACACCATCGACCGCGCCTACGACACCGACCTCGACGTCGCGTCGCTGGCCCGGCTCGCGCACGTGTCCCCCGACCACCTGATCCGCACGTTCCGGTCGGTGTTCGGGGAGACGCCGCACCGCTACCTGCAGCGGCGGCGCATCGAGCGCGCGATGTTCCTGCTGCGCACCACGGACCTCGACGTCACCGAGGTCTGCCTCAGCGTCGGCTTCACCAGCCTCGGCACGTTCAGCCGGCTGTTCTCCGCGGTGGTCGGCGAGCCCCCGTCGACGTACGCCCGCGGCGCCGCGCCGCCCGCCGTGCCCGGCTGCTTCATGATGGCGTGGACCCGGCCCAGCACCTTCACGCATCCGGTCAGCACGTCGCTTTCGGAGAAGCGCGACGACGCGGTGCCGCACTAGCGTTCGGGACATGAAGCTCAGCTACCCACGACTCTCGTCCCTCTACGTCCTCGACCAGGACCAGGCCCTCGACTTCTACGTCGGCGTGCTCGGTCTGGAGGTCGGCACCGACGCCGACCTCGGTTTCATGCGCTGGCTGACCGTCCGGGCGCCCGGCGACGACCGGGAGATCCTGCTCGAGCGACCCGGTCCGCCGGCTCACGACCCGCAGACCGCCGAGCAGGTCCGCGAGCTGGTCAGCAAGGGCGCGGCCGGCGGCTGGATCGCCTTCCAGGTCGACGACGTCGACGCCGTGCACGCCGAGCTCGTCGAGCAGGGCGTGGAGATCACCCAGCCGCCGACCGACCAGCCCTACGGCCGGGACCTCGGCCTGCGCGACCCGTTCGGCAACCACCTGCGGATCGGCAACGTCACCGTCTGACCCGGCCCCGCTGCCGACCCGTCACCTCTGCGACGACACACCGCGAAAAACCCTGCATTGGTGACGGGTCGGCGACATGGTGGGTTCTTGACGGTCGTGACGGAGGGGCAATAGCGTGAGCGGATGGAGCTCAGCCGGTCGGGGCACGTCGACGCGTTCTGCCGCGAGCACCTGCCGCCCGCCGAGCAGTGGCCCGAGCTGCTGTTCGACCTGCCCGGAGCTGCGCTACCCCGAGCGGCTGAACGCCGCGACCGCGCTGCTCGACGACGTGGTCGCCGCGCACGGTCCCGACCGGCCCTGCCTGCACGCGCCGGGGTCGCCCTCGTGGAGCTACGGCGACCTGCTCGCCGCCGCCAACCGGGTCGCCCACGTGCTCGTCGACGACCTCGGCGTGGTCCCCGGCAACCGGGTGCTGCTGCGCGGCCCGAACAACCCCTGGCTCGCGGCCTGCTTCCTCGGGGTGCTCAAGGCCGGCGCGGTGGCCGTGGCCACGATGCCCCTGCTCCGCGGCCGCGAGATCGCCACCATCCACGACATCGCGTCGGTGACCGTCGCGCTCTGCGACCACCGCTTCCTCGCCGACCTCGACGCCGCCGCGATCGACGTCCCCGTGGTGGCGTACGGCGGCGACACCCCCGACGACCTCGTACGCCGCGCGGCGGCGCACGCGCCCACGTTCGAGGCCTGCGACACCTCGGCCGACGACGTGGCCATGCTCGCGTTCACCAGCGGCACGACCGGCCGGCCCAAGGCCACCATGCACTTCCACCGCGACCTGCTCGCCGTCGCCGACACCTTCTCGGCCGCACCTCCTCGCGCCCACGCCGGACGACGTGTTCACCGGGACACCGCCGCTGGCGTTCACGTTCGGGCTCGGGGCACTGCTGCTGTTCCCGCTGCGGGCCGGGGCCTCGACGCTGCTGGTCGAGAAGGCCACGCCGGCCGAGCTCGCCGGGCTGATCGGCTCCTTCGGCGTGACGATCTGCTCGACGGCACCCACCGCCTACAAGGCGATGCTGGCCTCCGGCGCCACGACCGCCCTGACCAGCCTGCGGGCCGCGGTGTCCGCCGGGGAGCACCTGCCGCGCGCGACCTGGGAGGCGTTCCTCGCCGCGACCGGGGTCGCGATCGTGGACGGCATCGGCTCCACCGAGCTGCTGCACATCTTCGTCTCCGCCGCGGGCGACGCGATCCGGCCCGGCTCGACGGGGGTCGCGGTGCCCGGCTACGTCGCGACGGTGCTCGACGCCGACGGCCGCGAGGTGCCGCCGGGCACCCCGGGGCGGCTGGCGGTGAAGGGCCCGACCGGCTGCCGCTACCTCGACGACCCGCGCCAGGCGGTCTACGTGCAGGACGGCTGGAACATCACCGGCGACACGTTCCGCCGCGACGCGGACGGCTACTTCTTCTACGAGGCCCGCAGCGACGACATGATCGTGTCCTCGGGCTACAACATCGCCGCCCCCGAGGTCGAGGAGGCGGTGCTGCGGCACCCCGACGTCGAGGAGTGCGGCGTGGTCGGCGTGCCCGACGAGGACCGCGGCATGCTGGTCAAGGCGTTCGTCGTGCTGCGTCCCGGCGCCACCCAGGACACCGCCGCCCTCCAGGCCTTCGTCAAGGAGCAGATCGCGCCGTACAAGTACCCCCGCGCGGTCGAGTTCGTCGACGCCCTCCCCCGCACCGCCACCGGCAAGCTCCAGCGCTTCCGGCTGCGGGAGACCCCGTGACGGAGGCGGCGCCGCGCCGGCTGATCACCACGCTCTACGGCCTCTACGCCCGCGCCGACCAGGACTGGCTCTCGGTCGCGTCGCTGGTGCGGCTGATGGAGGACCTCGGCGTCGACGCGGCCGCGGTCCGCTCGTCGGTGTCCCGGCTCAAGAAGCGCGACGTGCTGCGGGCGGTCCGGCACGACGACCGGGCCGGCTACGCGCTGTCCCCCGCGACCGTCGAGGTGCTGCGCGAGGGCGACGACCGGATCTGGTCCCGCCCCCGCGCGAGCGTCGACGACGGCTGGCTGGTGGTGGTGTTCTCGGTGCCCGAGTCCGAGCGCGAGAAGCGGCACGCCCTGCGCTCCCAGCTCGCCCGGCTGGGCTTCGGCAGTGCCGCGCCCGGCGTGTGGGTCGCACCCGGCACGTCGTACGACGAGGTGGTGCGCGCCCTGGACCGGCTGGGCCTCACGGCCTACACCGAGTTCTTCCGCGGCGACTACCTCGGGGCCGGCGACGTCGCGGCCCGGATGGCGCAGTGGTGGGACCTCGACGACATGGCCCGGGCCTACGACACGTTCGTGGACGACTTCGGGGACCTGCGCGACGCGGACCTCGCGCCCGACGCCGCCTTCCGCGCCTACGTGCCGATGCTGACCGCCTGGCGGCGGCTGCCCTACCTCGACCCGGGGCTGCCGCTCGCCCACCTGCCCGAGGGCTGGGCCGGGCTGGCCGCCGAGCGGCTCTTCGCGGACCTGGACTCGGCCCTGCGCGCGCCGGCCGACGTGCACGCGCAGTCCGTGCTGCGGGCGTGACGGCCCGGGTCAGTCCCGGTGCTCGACGACGTTGACCACGTTGCCGTCCGGCGCGCGCACCAGGAACCGGTGCACGCCCCAGGCCTCGGTCCCGAGCGGGTGGACGATCTCGTAGCCGCGCTCCAGGGCCTCCCGGTAGGCCGCCTCGACGTCGTCGGTGTGCACGGAGATGACCGGGTCCTCGGGCGCGGTGGCGTCGCCGGTGAGCAGCTGGACGTGGCTCCCGGTGTCGGGAGAGGTGTAGCGCGCGACCCACCCGAGGTTGAACTCCTCGGTGCTCAGCCCGAGGTAGCCGGTGTAGAAGTCCGTCGACCCCGCGAGGTCGGGGACGTGGAGGTTGGCGGTGATGCGGTTGGCGCGCATGCGCCCGATGATCGTCCGGGCGTCCGCCGGTGTCCAGGCGTCGCGGCTACGGCACCGGCGGCGACATCGGGACCGAGCCCGATGAACGGGGCGGCCACGTTGCTGGGGTCGTCGGCGGCCCGGGTGGTGTCGTTGCCCTGGTCGATGAGCTCCTGGGCGACCTCGCGGAGCTTGATGTTGCTGTTCTGCGAGACCCGGGTGAGGAACTTGAAGGCGTTGTCCTCGTCCACGTGGTAGCGCTCCATCACCATGCCGATGGCCTGACCGATCGCGCGGCGGCTCTGCAGGGCGACGTTGAGGTCCGCCTCGGTGCGGGACCGTCCGAGCGCCGTGGCCGCGTGGGCGGCGAACAGCTCGGCGATCAGTGGTACGTCGGGATCGATGGTGTCGGACGAGACGGAGTACATGTTGAGCCCGCCGATGGTCTTCGGGTCGGCGTAGATCCGCACCCCGATCATCGAGCGCAGCCCGGCCTCGATGGCCGGGGGCAGGAACGCCGGCCACTGCTGCACGGCACGGATGTTCTCCACCGCGACGACCGGTCGGCCGCCCCGCATCGCGTCGAGGCAGGGCCCCTCGCCCGGGCCGTGCTGCAGGGCGTCGAGCCGCCAGACGAACCCGTCGGTGGCCGCCCGGGTCTCGAACGTCCCGTCCTTGTGCATGATGGAGATGCCGACGTGGTCGATGCCCGGCAGCAGGTCCCGGGCGGTCAGCACGACCGCGTCGAGCGTCTCCGCCATGGTCCGCTGGCTGTGCAGCGTCTGGGAGGCGTGCGCCAGGGCGGTGGCGATGTCCAAGCGGTTCGGGTCCATGCGGAACGTCCCTCGGCTAGCCACTCGTCGTGACGCGTCCCGCTACAAACTCCGCCGCTGCCGACCTCGTGCGAGGCGGCTCCTTGCGACGGTACTCCTACGCGCGCGTTCCCGAGCGACCTAGGACTCCAGCGGGTCGATGAAGCGGGCGGACCGGGCGATCGCGACGACCTCGGCGGCCTCGGTCGGGGTCTCGTGCGGCGTCGTCATCGCGGTCATCGACCACGCGGGTGCCCGTCGACGTCGAGGACCCAGCAGCGGACCACCGTCCCGGTGAAGCCGTAGCCGTAGGAGAAGTCGTCGGTGGAGTGCCACAGGGTGCCTGAGGACTCGCGACAGCCGCGCACGTCCGTGCCGTCCTGGGTGATCTCGACGTACAGCCCCCGGTGCCCGTCGACCGTCACCGGCCTGCGGGGTGCTGGTCCGCTGACCGGGCTGCGCGACCAGCGCGTCCACGAGGGGCCGCACTCCCGCGGCGGGCCGCACGAACGTCGTGGCGTGGCACGGGTCCTTCGCCACGTCCCGCACCACCCAGAACGCCACCTCGCCGTACTCCTCCGGGTCCCCGTCCGCACCCCGGTCGACCACCCAGCCACCCGGCGAGCCGTAGCCGGGTGGGACGTCGACCACCGCCCGCGGAAGCCGGTGCGGCTGCCGCGGCGAAGAACGGAACCGCCCAGGGTCCCGGCTCCAACGCGCCGTTGACTCCCTCCATCGACCTCGGTCGTGCGCTCGGCCCGTCACCGGGCGAGCCCGACGCGGTCACCGGGGTGCCGGCCGACGCCGACGGGCCCGCCGTCGCCCGCGTGGTCGCAGCCGGCGAGGGCGAGCGCCGCCAGGACGGCGAGAACGGTTCCCAGGGTGTTTCGGACATGACACATCGCAGTCTCCTTGCTGAGGGTGTGGGGTGGGGCGATCGGATCAGGGAGCAGTGATCAGGGGGACGGCGGTCGAGCGGCGGGATGAATCGGACGGACCGGGCGATCGCGACGACCTCGGCGGCCTCGGTCGGGGTCTCGTACGGCGTCGTCATCGCGGTCATCACCACGCGGGTGCCCGTCGACGTCGAGGACCCAGCAGCGGACCACCGTCCCGGTGAAGCCGTAGCCGTAGGAGAAGTCGTCGGTGGAGTGCCACAAGGTGCCTGAGGACTCGCGACAGCCGCGCACGTCCGTGCCGTCCTGGGTGATCTCGACGTACAGCCCCCGGTGCCCGTCGACCGTCACCGGCTTCGGGGTGCTGGTCCGCTGACCGGGCTGCGCGACCAGCGCGTCCACGAGGGGCCGCACTCCCGCGGCGGGCCGCACGAACGTCGTGGCGTGGCACGGGTCCTTCGCCACGTCCCGCACCACCCAGAACGCCACCTCGCCGTACTCCTCCGGGTCGCCGTCCGCACCCCGGTCGACCACCCAGCCACCCGGCGACGCCGTAGCCGGGTGGGACGTCGACCACCGCCCGCGGAAGCCGGTGCGGCTGCGCGGCGAAGAACGGAACCGCCCACGGCCCCGGCTCCAACGCGCCGTTCACGCCTTCCATCTTCCTGGGCTCGACCAGGATCACGCGGGGTCGCTTGACCGGGTCGTGGACCCGGGACCCACGGATCACGCCGGAGAGGTCACCGAGCCAGGCCACGACGGCGAGCACCGCGGCGACGACCACAGCGACCGCTGCCTGACGTCCGCGGCGACGACGGGCCGACCGCCGCAGCACCCGGGACAGCTCGCCCTCGAGGTCAGGGTCCAGGTGGTCCGTGTTGGCGGCCAGACCGGTCCGGAGGCGCTCGTCAATCGACATCGCCGGACACCTCCTCGGTCGTCTCGGACAGGAGCGTGGAGAGCCGCGCCCGGGCTCGGTGCAGGTGCTGCTTGACCGTGGACGTCGAGACGTTGAGCAGCGTGGCGACCTCGTCGACCGGCAGGTCCTCCAGGTAGTAGAGCGCCACGGCGGCACGCTGTTGCGGGGCCAGGGTGGCGACCGCCCGGGCGAGGTCGACGTCGGGGAGCTCGTCGTGGACGTGGGCTCGTCCGGCTCGGCGATCGTGAACCGCAGCCTGCGCAGCTTCGCCTGCCGGACCGCGGCGTGCACCGCCACCTGCCGGACCCAGGCCGCCGGGTGGTCGACGCGGACGACCCCTCGCCACCTCTCGCACAGCCGCAGGAACGCGTCCTGCGTCACCTCTTCGGCGCGGCCCCGGTCGTGGAGGATCAGGTAGGTGGTCCGCAGCACCGACGGGTACGTCGAGCGGAAGACCCACTCGAACTCGACCCGCTGCGCTTCTCGCACCGTCCCGCTCCTGCCCGTGTCGCACCATCACTCTTCTAGGGCGCTGCACCGCCTCCGCGGTTGACACCCGGCGCGAGATTCGTCGCGACCGCTCACGTCTCGACCGGCCGCCCGAACGTGACGGCGGACCGCACCGCGTCCGGCAGCCGGTCGACCAGCTCGCGGTCGGGCAGCGCACCGAGTGCGTCGTTGACGCCCGAGAACGCGAGCCGCAGCGCGACGAACACCGTGACAGCCAGGACCTGATCGTCGTCGAAGCCGACGTCGCGGAGCGCCTGGACGTCGGCGGCGGTGGTCGCGTTCGGGTCCCGCGCGACCTGCCGCGCCCAGCGCGCCAGGGCCCGCTCGACGGGGTCCAGCGCCTCGTCGTCCCCGAGCAGCACCGACGCGGCCACGTCGGCGCCGGCCTCCTGGGCGAGCTTGCCGCCCCACGCGAGCGAGCAGTAGGCGTCACCCAACGTCGAGGCGCAGGCGGTCGACGAGGATGCCGCGCTGCCGGAACGCAGGGCCGCCGGCCCGGACGGCCACCCCCAGCAGGTCGAACAACCCGTCGACGAGCGCCGGCTGGTGGGCCCAGAGGCGTGATCCCGTTCATCACGTAGCCGAGGTCCTCGCTGTCGTCGTCGTACAGCGCCGTGCGTCCGCGGTGTCCGTCGCGGACCGCCAGGAAGCTCGGACCGGCGTCGGCGTTCGCCGGCTTGCGGGCGACGTACCCGACGACCTCGATCGCGGCCCGCAGCGGCAGCCCGTCGCGGACGCGCTCGCGGGCCAGGTCGACGGCGTAGCGCGTGAACGCCTCCTCGCCGACGGCCTGGATCGCCTCGTAGGCCGGGCCCGTCGAGCTGATCGCGCGGGCGTAGGACTCCGGGTCCGCGAACTCCCAGGCGAACGGCACCGCGACCCGGCGGACGTCCTCGAAGCCCCAGGACGCGCAGAAGCTCCTCCCCCACGCCCGGGCGGCCGAGGGCGACCATCGCGGCCTGGTGCGCGACCCGCTCGTCGGCTGGCCAGGGTGAACGGCTGGAGGGCCCACGCACCGGGCGACGCCTTGATGTGCCCCCACACCGTGAGCCCGAGGCGGCCGCCGGGAGCGAGCACCCGCAGCACCTCGGAGAGCGCGTCCGGCGTGGTGCCCCAGATGCCGCGGAAGCTGGTCACCACGTCGAAGGAGCCGTCCGCCCAGGGCAGGGCGTGCATGTCGCCGACCCGCAGGTCGGCCCCGGGCGACCGGTCCCGCGCGACGGCGACCAGCCGGGCCGAGGCGTCCAGGCCGGCGCAGGTCGCCCCTCGCGCCGCGGCCAGCTCGACCGCGAGGCCGGAGCCGCAGGCCACGTCGAGCAGCCGGTCACCGGCCCGCACGCCGAGCTCCTGGTGCACTGCGACGTACTCCCGGCAGCTCCCCGGCTCGCTCAGCGCGGCGAAGTCGGCCGCCCGCCGCCCCCAGCCCTCGTCGACACCCCGCCACTGCTCGTCCGTGTTGGTCATGGGGGCAAGGTACGACCGCCGAACGCCTCGGTACATAGCCCGTCGGCACCGGTAGTCCGTGACGGTTCGCAGGTTTCCGGCCCCTCAGGACCTGCAGTGCGTCACGGACTGTCGAGGACGGCGGTGCCCTGCACCTCGACGAGCGCCTCGACGTCCCAGAGCCGGGCCACCCCGATGCCGGCCATGGCGGGGTACGTCGTGCCGACGAGCCGCTTCCACACCCGGCCGATCTCGCGGGCGTGGGAGCGGTAGTCGTCCATGTCCACCACGAAGACCGTCAGCGACACCAGGTCGGTGGGCGCTCCGCCGGCCTCGGCCAGGGCCGTCAGCAGGTTGCCGAGCGCCCGCTCGAACTGCTCCACGACCCCGTCGCCGACGACGACCCCGTCGGCGTCGAGCGCGGTCTGGCCGGCCAGGTGCACCGTCGTACCGGTGGCGACGACCGCGTGGCTGAAGCCCGACGGCTTCGCCAGCGAGGAGGGGTTGACGCGTCGCAGGTGGCTCATGACTGGACGGCTCCGCCGTCGATGTTGATGCCCTGGCCGTTGATCGCGCCGTTCTCGACGCAGAGCAGGATCGTCTGCGGCGACCTCGCCCGGGTCGACGAGCCGGTGGTTCGGCTGACGGCGGGCGAGCAGGTCCCGGGCCTCGTCGAGCGACTTCCCGGTGCGGGCGGAGATGTTCTCGATCGACTCGTCGGTCATCGGGGTGTTCACGTAGCCGGGGCAGACCGCGTTGACCGTGACGCCACGGGCCGCCACCTCGCGCGACGCCGAGCGGACCAGGCCGAGCACGCCGTGCTTGCTGGCGGTGTAGGCGCTGATCATCGGCTCGCCGCGCTTGGCCACCACCGACGCGACCACGACGATGCGGCCGAAGCCGCGCTCGGTCATCGAGGGCAGGGCGCGGCGGATGCACCGGAACGGCGCGGTGAGGTTGAGGTCCAGCAGCCGTTGCCAGGTCTCGTCGGTGGTGTCGACGACCGACGCCGCGGCGGCCGCACCGGCGTTGGCCACCAGCACGTCGACGGGTCCCCAGGCCTGCTCGACGGCGGCGAACATCGCCTCGACCTGGGCCGGGTCCGTGACGTCGGTGGGTACGACGAGCGTGGGACCCGGCAACCAGGACGCCACCGTGCGGAGCTCCTCGGCGTTGCGGGAGGCCAGCGCGACCCGGTGCCCCTGCTCGGACAGCGCCCGGGCCGTGGACCGGCCGATGCCCTTGCCCGCACCGGTGACCAGGCAGACCAGCGACCCCTCCCCGGGGTCGGCGACCGGCTCGCTCACCGGAAGGCCCGGATGCCGGTGATCGCGGCACCCATGCTCAGCATGTGCATCTCCTCGGTGCCCTCGTAGGTCATCACCGTCTCGAGGTTGTTCATGTGCCGCATCACCGAGTGGTCCAGGGTGATGCCGGCGCCGCCGAGCATGGTGCGCGCGGAGCGGGACACCTCGAGGGCGGCCCGGACGTTGCCGAGCTTGCCGTAGGACACCTGCGCGGGGTCGAGCGTGCCGGCGTCCTTGAGGCGACCGATCTGGATCGCGGCCAGCGACGCGTTGTTGATCGCGATCACCATCTCGGCCAGCTTCTTCTGCGACAGCTGGAAGGAGGCGAGGGGCTTGCCGAACTGCGAGCGCTCCAGCGAGTAGGCCAGCGCCTCCTCGTAGCACGCGCGGGCCGCGCCGACCGCGCCCCAGAGGATGCCGTAGCGGGCCTCGTTGAGGCAGGACAGCGGTCCCTTGAGGCCGCGCACCTCCGGGAACACCGCGTCCCCGGGCAGCCGCAGGTCGTCGAACGAGAGCTCGGCCGTGACGGAGGCCCGCAGCGAGAGCTTGCGCTGGATCTTGGTGGCGGTGAAGCCCTGCGTGTCCGTCGGGCACCACGAAGCCGCGGATCCCGTCGTCGGTCTGCGCCCAGACCACCGCGACGGCGGCCAGGGTGCCGTTGGTGATCCACATCTTGCCGCCGTTGAGCACCCAGTCGTCGCCGTCCCTCTTGGCCCGGGTGCGCATCGACGCGGGGTCGCTGCCGGCGTCGGGCTCGGTCAGGCCGAAGCAGCCCAGCGCCTCACCGCTGGCCATCCGCGGCAGCCACTCCTCCTTGTGCGCGTCGGTGCCCCAGCGGTGGATGGCGTACATCGCCAGCGAGCCCTGCACGGACACGAAGCTGCGCAGGCCCGAGTCGACCGCCTCGAGCTCACGGCACGCGACGCCGTACGCCGTGGCGGTCATGCCGGCACAGCCGTAGCCCTCCAGGTGCATGCCGAGCAGCCCGAGCTTGCCGAGCTTGGGGCCGAGGTCGTCGGGCAGCGTGCCCTGGTCGTACCAGTCGGCGACGTGCGGCGCGAGCTCCGCGTCCGCGAAGGCCCGGACGGTGTCACGGATGTCGCGGTCCTCGGTGCTCAGCAGCGAGTCGACGTCGAGGAAGTCGTGCGGGTCGATCGGCATGGGCGTCAGCGCCCCTTCCAGCTCGGAGGTCGTCCCTCGTTGAACGCGGCGTGGAACTCCGCGTGGTCCTCGGTGGTCATCAGCAGTGCCTGGGTCATCGCGTCGAGCTCGACGCTGGCCGCCCAGGGACATGTCGAGCTCCCGGGTGATCAGCGACTTGGTCTGGGAGTACCCCAACGTCGGCCCGTCAGCGAGCCGTCTCGCCAGCCGGCGTACGGCGTCGTCCAGGTCGGCGTCGTCGACGAGCTCGGAGACCAGGCCGTAGCGGTCCGCGGTCTCGGCGTCGATGGTGTCGCCGAGCATCAGCAGCTGGGTGGCGCGGCCGGCGCCGACCATGCGCGGCAGCAGGTAGGCCGCGCCCATGTCACCGCCGGACAGGCCGACCTTGGTGAACAGGAACGCGAACCGGCCAGAGCGGGCGACGACCCGGAAGTCGGACGCGAGGGCGATGACGGACCCGGCGCCGGCCGCGATGCCCTGGATGCCGCTGATGATCGGCAGCGGGCACTCGCGCATCGCCTTGATGACGTCGCCGGTCATCTTGGTGAAGCCCATCAGGTCGTGGGCGTCCATCTCGATGAGCTCGCCGATGATCTCGTTGACGTCGCCGCCGCCGCAGAAGCCCTTGCCCGCCCCACGGATCACCAGCACGGACGCGTCCCCGCGGTGCGGGAGCTCGTGGAGCAGGTCGCGGAGGTCGGCGTAGGACTCGAAGGTGAGGGCGTTGAGCTTCTCGGGTCGGTCCAGCGTGACCGTCGCGACGCCGTCGGCGACCTCGAAGCGGAAGTGCTGCCAGTCCTCGGTGCGTGACGCGGAGCCGACGTACCTGCTCATCGCTCCCCTTCCCGGTCCACCTGCGCCCTGACCAGCGAGCGCCCGATGATCGTGCGCTGCACCTCGGAGGCACCTTCGTAGATCCGCGGCGCCCGCACCTCACGATAGAGGTGCTCCAGCAGGTGACCACGTTGCAGCCCCCGGGCACCGTGCAGCTGGAGGGCCTGGTCCACGACCCACTGCGCCGTCTCGGTGGCGAACAGCTTGGCCATCGCGGCCGACGTGGTGACCTCGCGACGGCCGGCCCCCGCGTCGTACGACGAGGCGGCCGCCCGGACCAGGAGCCGGGCGGCCTGCACGCGCGTGGCCATCTCGCCGAGGGTGTGCTCGACCGACTGCTGCTCGCTGAGCGCGGCGCCGTGCACCTGCCGCTCGGTCGACCAGGCGACGGCGGCGTCCAGGGCCGCCTGCGCCATGCCGACCGCGAACGCGCCGACGCTGGGACGGAACAGGTCGAGGGTGCGCATGGCCACGGCGAAGCCCGCGTCGACCTCGCCGAGCACGTCGTCCTGCGTGACCCGCACCCCGTCGAAGGTCAGCCGGCCGATGGCGTGCGGGGCGAGCAGGTCGAGGTGCTCGCCGCCGAGACCCTCGGCGTCGCCGGGCACGACGAACGCGGTCACGCCCTGCGCGCGGGTGTCCGGGGTGGTGCGCGCGAAGACGGTGTAGACGTCGGCCTCCGGGGCGTTGGAGATCCACGTCTTCTCGCCGGTCAGCCGCCACTCCCGGGTGGTCGAGCTTGTCGAGACCTCTCGGGCCTCCAGGGACAGCGCCGCCGCGTCCGACCCGGCGCCGGGCTCGGACAGCGCGAAGGCCGCGACCATGTCACCGGTGACCACGCCGGGCAGCCACCGCTCGACGGTCGCGGGCGAGCCGGACAGCAGGATCGGGTAGCTGCCGAGACCCTGCAGGGCGAGGGCCGTCTCGGCCGCGGTGTGCACG
The DNA here is from genome assembly GCA_963778095.1 of uncultured Actinomycetota bacterium. Lineage (GTDB taxonomy): Bacteria > Actinomycetota > Actinomycetes > Propionibacteriales > Nocardioidaceae > Nocardioides_B. The sequence continues at coordinate 65,846 of CAVZTB010000005.1, forward strand.
CCGGCGAGCGTCTCGCGCAGCAGGGAGAGCTGCATCGCGGCGGCGGGGCTGCCGGCGGTCACCGGGCCGGCCGGGTCACCCCCGAACAGGCCGCGCAGCAGACCGAGGCGGCCGAGCTCCCGCAGCAGGGGCCGGTCGACGCGGCCCTCGTGCCCACCGGTCGCGGGCAGCCCCTGCGCGAGGACGCGGACGTGGTCGACGTACTCCTGCTGGGCCTCGCTCAGCGCGTACTGCGTCATGCGCTCGACCGTATTGCGCCTTGACAACTTCCGTCAAGAACGCAATATGTTGGTCCCCATGCGGATCGCGGTGATCGGGGGCGGGCCGGGCGGGCTGTACTTCAGCGCGCTCGCCCAGCAGCTGTCCCACCAGGTCGGCACCCCCCACGAGATCACCGTCTGGGAGCGCAACGCGGCCGACGACACGTTCGGGTTCGGCGTGGTGTTCAGCGACGAGACCCTCGGCGGCATCGAGCACGCCGACCCGGTCGTGCACGCGGCGATGGAGGCGGAGTTCGCGCGCTGGGACGACATCGACGTGCACTTCAAGGGCGAGGTCGTCACCAGCGGTGGGCACGGCTTCGCGGCGATGTCCCGCAAGCGGTTGCTCGGGATCCTCCAGCAGCGGTGCGCCGACCTCGGCGTCGACGTGCGGTTCTCCACCCCGGCGCCCGACGTCGCCGAGCTCTCCCGCGACTACGACCTGGTCGTCGCGTGCGACGGGCTCGGCTCGGCGGTGCGGACGACGTACGCCGACACGTTCCGGCCCACGCTCGACGTGCGGGACTGCAAGTACATGTGGCTCGGCACGGACAAGGTCTTCGACGCGTTCAAGTTCTACGTCGAGCAGACGCCGTACGGCGTGATGCAGATCCACGGCTACCCGTTCGACCGGACCGGCAGCACCTTCATCGTGGAGATGAACTCGACCGTCTGGGAGAAGGCCGGCTTCGGGGCGCACGCCCGCGACGACTGGCGGCCCGGCGACTCCGACGAGGCCTCGGTCGAGCAGGTCCGGTCGATCTTCCACGACGTCCTCGACGGGCACGAGGTGCTGGCGAACAACTCGCGCTGGGTCACCTTCACCACGGTCCGCAACGAGCACTGGCGGCACGGCAACGTGGTGCTGCTCGGCGACGCCGCGCACACCGCGCACTTCTCGATCGGCTCGGGCACCAAGCTGGCGATGGAGGACGCGCTCTCGCTGGCGGCGTGCCTGCACGAGGAGGACTCGCTCGACGCGGCTCTGGCGTCCTACGAGACCGAGCGCAAGGCGGTGGTGCTCTCCACCCAGCGGGCGGCGCAGGCCAGCCTGGAGTGGTTCGAGAACCTCGGGCAGTACGTCGACCAGGACCCGCTGCAGTTCGGGTTCAACATCATGACCCGCAGCCGTCGGGTGACCTACGACAACCTGCGGGTGCGCGACCCGGAGTTCGTGGCCCGGCTCGACGCGTGGTTCGCCGGGGACGGCGAGGTGCGCCCGCCGATGTTCCAGCCGTTCCGGCTCGGGTCGCTCGAGCTGCACAACCGGGTCGTCGTGTCACCGATGGACATGTACGTCGCGACCGACGGGATGCCCGACGAGTTCCACCTCGTGCACCTCGGCGGCAAGGCGCTCGGCGGCGCCGGCCTGGTGATGACCGAGATGGTCTGCACCTCCCCCGAGGGCCGGATCACCCCTGGCTGCGCAGGGATCTGGGACGACGCGCAGCGCGACGCGTGGGCCCGGGTCACCGACTTCGTGCACACCCGCTCGCGGGCGAAGGTCGGCCTCCAGCTCGGGCACTCGGGCGGCAAGGGCTCCACCAAGCTGATGTGGGAGGGCATCGACGAGCCGCTCGACGACGGCAACTGGCCGGTCGGTGCCGCGTCGCCGGTGCCCTACCGCGAGGGCGTCAACCAGGTGCCGCGGGAGCTCACCGTCGCCGAGCTGGCCGGGATCCGGCAGGAGTTCGTCGACGCCGCCCGCCGGGGCGCCGAGGCCGGGTTCGACCTGCTGGAGCTGCACTGCGCGCACGGCTACCTGCTGTCCGGCTTCCTGTCCCCCGTCACCAACCGCCGCACCGACGACTACGGCGGCGACGTGCACGGCCGGCTCCGGTTCCCGCTCGAGGTGTTCGCCGCGATGCGCGAGGTGTGGCCCGCCGACCGGCCGATGACGGTTCGCATCTCCGCCACCGACTGGGTCGACGGCGGCCAGAGCCTGGAGGAGTCGCTCGCCGTGGCCCGGGCGTTCGTCGAGGCGGGTGCGGCGGCGATCGACGTGTCGACCGGCCAGGTCACCTCGGCCGAGCGGCCGGCGTTCGGGCGGTCCTACCAGACGCCGTACGCCGACGCGATCCGCAACCGGCTGGGCGTCCCCACCATCGCCGTCGGTGTCATCTCGTCGTACGACGACGTCAACTCGATCCTGCTCGCCGGCCGCGCGGACCTGTGCGCGCTCGGCCGGGCGCACCTCTACGACCCGAGCTGGACGCTGCACGCCGCCGTCGAGCAGGACTACGACGGACCCGGTGCGCCGTGGCCGGACTCCTGGCGGGCCGGGCGCCGCAAGCCGCAGACCGGTCGCAGCGACGGGCCCAAGCCGCGCCTCCAGCTGATCCGCGAGCCGGATGCGGCCGCGACCCGGCACCGCCGGTGGCGACCCTGACCGGTCCGGGTCAGCTCGAGCACGCCGTGCGGTCCGGCACCGCGCGGGCGGCCCGCTGGTAGTCCTCGAGCTCGCCGATGCTCGTCCCCCGGATCCGCAGCCAGCCGGCCCGGGCCGCGGCCTCGGAGGTCGCCCAGGCGCGCACGCCCCGCATCTGCTGTTGCTGCCGGTCCCACTCGTCTGCCGCGATGCGGGCCGCACGGAGGGCCCGCCGACGGGACTCGACGTCCTCGGCGCAGTTCTTCAGCGCCGCGGTGCGCATCCGCTTCCCCGGCGGCGGGCAGTCGATCGACCCGTCCAGGTCCCGGGCTGCGGCGCGGAAGGCGCGGATCCCGCCCGCTGCCTGCACCTCGGTCTGCTCCCAGAACCCCTCGAGCTCGTCGACGGTGACGACCCCGGCCGCGAACTTGTTCATCGCCCCCAGGTGGATCTGCCAGTCGTCGAGGGTGACGGCCGCCGCGCCGAGGGCGACGTCCTGCTGCTCGGCCATCCGCCTGCACGCGGCGAGGGTGCCGCCGGCGCCCGGGCTCGCGGACCCGCTCGCCTCCGGGCGCGTGGCCTCGGTGCCGGCCACCGTGGGCGACGGGACGGTGACGTGGGCGACGTCGGACGGCCGGTCGGCGGGCCCACCCGCGCCGAGGACGGAGACCGCCAGCACCCCCAGGGCCAGCAGCAGCACCTCGACGGCCGCGACCGCTCCCAGTCCCGACACCCGTAGCTGCGGCGCCCGAGGGGCACCGACGGGGGTCTCCTCGACGACGACGGCCGCGACCGCACCCAATCCCGACACCCGTTGCCGAGGCGCCGGGGCACCGACGGGGGTCTCCTCGACGACGACGGCCGGGCCCCGCGGCCCGGATGCACTCGGCGGCCGCCGTGGCCACCGCGGCAGCAGCCTCCGCAGCGTCGGCGGCCGCATCGGCCTCGTCCGCGGCGGCTGGCTGCTGCGTCCGCGGCGGTGCCGGCCGCCTGCGCCGCCGCATCGGCGGCATCGGCCGCGGCATCAGCGTCCTCCGCCGCGACCGCGGCGGCCTCTGCAGCCGCATCCGCCGCGTCGGCAGCCGCTGCGGCCGCCGCGGCTGCGGCCGTCGCCGCCGCTACCGCGGCCAGGACGTCGGACGGGTCGGGCTCCGTCACGCCGGGACCGGGGATCCGGGCCACCGCCGGCGGCGGTTCCACGCGACGACCGCGACGCCGGAGGCCACCAGCGCCATCCCCGTCGGCAGCAGGCCCACCAGGAAGCCGCCGGTGCCACCGAGCTGCTCCGCGAGCGCGCACTGCCGCAGGACGTCGAGGTCGAGGCTGGCGGTCAGGCACCCGGTCGGGAGCTGCAGGTCGTCACCCAGGGGTGTGCCCGCGGACGGCACTGCCTGCGCGGCGGCACCGACG
>CAVZTB010000006.1:0-66501 GCA_963778095.1 uncultured Actinomycetota bacterium
ACGACGTCCGCCCGCCCGCCCCGAAACGAAGCCGCCGCGTGCACATCGCCGCAAAGCAACCAGCCCGGGTGGAAATCCGACAGAGGATAAGACCGAATAGTCCGGGAAGGCCATTGCCACGTCTCGACCCACCGGCGTGTACTGGGGAGTCAGCCAGGGTCCGGCAGAGGAGTGACGTGGACCGCTGCCCCGAGGGAGCGGGAACGTGCACCCACGCCGCGACTTCCTTCAGCACAGGACGGGACTCTGATCCACATGACACGTCGTATCCTTGCGACGCTGGTCGGGCTCGTTCTGGTTCTCGGAACGCTCACGCTGACCAGCCCGGCCCAGGCGCGAGAACCACAGCTCAGCCTCTACCAGCCCGGAAGCCGCTATGTCGGACAGGTCGTGCCGATGCGCGGCTATCTCAACTACGCCGGCACGGCCTACAACAAGAGCCTGCTGCTCCAGAAGCTGTACAACGGCAAGTGGTACACGGTCGACACCAAGCTGCACCGGGCGAACGGCGGCTTCCGGTTCGCCGGTCACCGCTACGCCAAGCCGCTCCAACGCTACTTCCGCGTGGTGGCCAAGAAGCACGGCCGCGTGATCAAGACCAGCAAGTCCGTGCTGGTTCGGGTCAAGCGGCGCACCGATCGACTCCGCCCGCCAACACCCGGCCGACGGCCACCGACGATACGGCGAGCGTCGTCACCAACACCGCGACGACCCTGACGGTGCTGAACAACGACACCGACTCCAACGGGGACGCCCTCCGGATCACACGGGTCGGGACGCCGGACCACGGCGCCGCCACCATCAGCGGCGCGACGATCAGCTACACACCGACCGCGGGCTTCGTGGGCAATGACCAGTTCGACTACGCCATCAGCGACGGTAAGGGCGGCACGGACTCGGCTCTGGTCCGGGTCACGGTCAACGCGGGCCCGCCAGCAGCAGGACCGACCCCGTGAACGTGACGGTGCAGGCAGACGCAAGACTCCATCAAGGAGGCTGACGAAGGCAACAACCGGGCAGCGACGGCGGGACAGTGACCTGACTGCAGGACATCGACGGCAAGTAGTGCCAGGGGTCGGCGTCGTCAGAACCGGGAGCGGTGCAACCGGGAGCGGGCGACGCCGATGCCCTCGCCGCTGCGCAGGTGGATGTTCTGCAGCAGGCCGATCGCCATCAGGCTGGCGAACATCGAGCTGCCGCCGTACGACACGAGCGGGAGGGGTACGCCGGTGACCGGCATGATCCCGAGGCACATCCCGATGTTCTGGAAGGCCTGGAAGCCGAACCAGCAGGCGATGCCGGCGGCGGCGACCCGGCCGAACAGGTCGTCGGCGCGCATCGCGATCCGCAGGGCCCGCCACAGCACCACGCCGAGCAGGCCGATGAGCAGCGCCGAGCCGACGAGGCCGAGCTCCTCCCCCGCCACCGTGAAGATGAAGTCGGTGTGCTGCTCGGGGACGAACCCGGACTTGGTCTGCGAGCCGCCGAACAGCCCCTGCCCGAAGATCCCGCCGTTGCCGATCGCGATCCGGGCCTGGGTGGTGTTGTAGCCGGCGCCGCGCGGGTCGAGGTCGGGGTTCGTGAAGGCCATGAAGCGGTCGAGCTGGTAGGCCTTGAGGACGTGCATCTTGACCGCGAGCGTCGCGGCCGCGACCGCACCGACGAAGAGGCCGAGCAGCCAGGTGCGACGGGTCCCGGAGACCGCCAGCACACCGAAGACGGTGGCGGACAGCACCAGCATGGTGCCGAGGTCGGGCTGCAGCAGGATCAGCGCGGCGGGCAGCCCCGCGATGGCCAGCATCCCGACGACGTCGAGGGAGCCGATCTGCCCGCGGGACATGCCCCGCAGCGAGCCCTCGGTGCGCTCCGCGACCAGCAGGGCCATGCCGATCACGACCGCCAGCTTGGCGAACTCGGCCGGCTGCACGGACATCCCGCCGAGCTGGATCCAGGACCGTGAGCCGTTGATCGTCACGCCCATCACGAGCACGAGCACCAGGCCGACCACGGACGCGACGTAGACCAGCGGGGCGAGGATCCGGACCCACCGGTGGTCGGTGGAGGCGACCATCACCCCGAGCACGACGCCGATCGCGATGTTGACCAGGTGGTGCTTGAGGAACGTGTTGGGGTCGCCGTCGGTGAGGTCGTTGCGGGCCGAGGTCGCCGACCAGACGAGCAGCGCGCCGACGGTCAGCAGGCAGGCCGCGGACAGGGTCAGCACCCAGTCGAGGCGCGCGGCCTTGACGCGGGTCGTGGTGCCCGCGAGCGCGGACCGCTGGGAGCTGCGGGTCCGCGGGCGGACGGAGACGACGGTCATGGCTTCTTCCCCTTCGTCGGCCTGGCCAGCGGGGGCAGGATCTCGCCGTCCTTCGCGAACACCGGCAGGCCCAGCGGCGGCTTGGCGCCCGGCAGGGCCGCCTTGTCGGTGTCGACCTTCATGCCGTTGACGCCGTAGAGCGCCTCCCAGATCTTGCGGACCGCGGGACCGGACGTGCCGGAGCCGGTGCCGGCCTGGGTGACCATCATCAGCACCACGTAGTCCTTGGTGTACGACGCGACCCACGACGTGCTCTGCTTGCCGTGCACCTCGGCCGACCCGGTCTTCGACCGGATCTTGACCTTGTCGAGCGGGAAGTCGATGAACTTCCACGCCGTGGTGCCGGTCTTCGCGGTGCCGAGGAGCGCCTGGTCGACGTACTTCAGCGACTTCGAGGACAGCTTGACGTGGCCCGCGACCGACGGCTTGATCTCGCGGAGCGTCTTGCCGTCGGGCCCGATGACGCGCCTTGGCCACCCGCGGCTCGTAGAGCGTGCCGCCGTTGGCCAGCGCGGCGTAGGCCCGGGCGGACTGCAGCGGCGTGACGAGCGTGTCGCCCTGGCCGATCACGAAGTTGACGGCGTCACCCGCCCGGTAGGCGTAGCCGTCGATGCAGAACTCGCGAGCGAACACGTGCAGGAAGTCGTTGCCGGGCTTCTTGCCGATCTTGCAGTAGTAGCCCTTGTTGGCCTGCCAGTAGGCCTTCTTCCAGCGGCGGTCGGCGATCCGGCCGCTGGCCTCGCCGGGCAGGTCGATGCCGGTGGGCTTGCCGAAGCCGTAGAGCTTCGCCGCCTTGACCAGCGGGTCCTTGGAGTTCACGTCGGCGATGTCGGTGCCGTACTTCTGCCAGAACTTGTAGCCCACGCGGTAGAAGAACGTGTCGCAGGAGATCTGCAGGGCCCGGTCGAAGCCGATCATCCCGTAGGACTCCGACTCGTAGTTCTTGAACAGCCGGTTGCCGACCTGGAAGTTCGACGAGCAGTCGAGCCGGGTGCTCGGGCTGAACCCGTTGTTCAGCGCACCGGTCGTCATGATGGGCTTCCACGTCGAGCCCGGCGCGAACTGGCCCTGGGTGGCGCGGAAGAGCAGCGGGTTGTCGGCCTTCTCCGAGTAGAGCCGGCCGAGCTGCTTGGACGTGATCCCGCCGACCCAGACCTTCGGGTCGTAGGTCGGGGCGCCGGCCATCGCGACGACGCGGCCGTTCTTGGCGTCCATCACCACGACGGCACCGGACTCGGCGACGTAGTTCTTGTGCGTGACCGGGTCGTAGGTCTTGCGGGCGGTCTTGATGGTCTGCGCGAGCTGCTGCTCGACGACGCCCTGCACGCGGGCGTCGATGGAGGTGACCAGCGTGTCGCCGGGGCGGCCCTCGACCTCGCCGGAGTCGCCGAGCACCCGGCCCATCGAGTCGACCGCGACCCGCTTGTAGCCCGGCAGCCCGCGGAGGTACTTGTCGTACTGCTTCTCCAGTCCGGCGCGGCCGACGACCGAGGCGCCGTGCACGGACGTGTCGTGCTCGGCCTTGGCCTCGTCGAGCTCGGCCTCGGTGATCGGGCTGAGGTAGCCCAGCACGTGGGCGGCGTTGATGCCGTACGGCGACGGGTACGACCGGACGTTCTGCGACTCGACGAGCACCGCCGGGAAGTCCTCGCCCTGCTCCATGATCGACACCGCGACCTGCTGCTGGACGTCCTCGGCGACCGGGACCGGCTGGTAGGGCGAGCCGTTCCAGCAGGTGCCCGCGACCGAGCCCGCCTCGCCGCAGAGCAGCGTGCGGGCCTGGATCGACTTCACGGGCACGTCGACCGCGCGGGAGAGCCGGCCGAGCAGGGTGGCCTGCTGGTCGGCGGCCATCTTGTGCAGCATGGTGCGGTCGAGGCTGACCACCCACGACGCGCGGTTGGCGACCAGGGGGCGGCCCATGTCGTCGACGATCAGGCCGCGGGCGGGCTGGACGACCAGCTCGCGGATCGACTGCTCCGCCGCCTGGGCCTGGTAGGCCTCGCCGCCGAGCACCTGCATGTACCAGAGCCGCCCGAAGAGGGTCACGAACAGCGAGAGCACCAGCGCCTGCACGACGATCAGCCGCAGCCGGCCCTGTGGTGGCGCTCGGCGTGCGGAGCCGACCGCTCCGGCGACCGGACGAGCCGCCTCGGTTGGTCGGGCCTGCCATCAGTACGCGACCTGGTGCGGCTGCATCCGGCGGAACAGCCGCATCACGAGCGGCAGGACGAACGGGGTGACCAGGACGTCGTACAGGACGGCGATCGGGATCACCTTCAGCGCGTCGGCGACCGGGATCGCGGGGTCGTTGAGCAGCATGCCGCTCAGCGCGAAGATCGACGTCCCGACGAACGAGCAGGCGGCGACGGTCAGCACGGCGGAGAGCGCGGAGCTGCCGGCGTCCTGCCGGACCCGCCCGCGAGGTAGCCGACCACGACCAGGGCCAGCGCCCAGCGGCCGGCGACGTGGTCGGTGGGCGGCGCGAGGTCGATGGCCAGACCGCCGAGGAAGCCCAGCACGGCGGCGAACTCCGGGCCGCGCACCAGGGCGGCGGCGACGACGACGAGCAGGGCCAGGTTGGGCACGACGCCGTCGAAGGACAGGCCCGCGAAGACGGTCACCTGCAGCACGACGGCGAGCAGCACGATGCCGGTGAGCACGAGGGCGCGGACGGCGGTCATCAGCGGGTCCCTTCCGGATCGGAGCCGGCCCGGATCACGGTCCGGTCGCTCTTGGTGTCGCGGTCGACGACGACGCCGACGAGGTCGAGCGAGGAGAAGTCGACGTAGGGCTCGATCACGGCCTGGGTGGACTGCTGGCGCGGGGTGCTGGAGACGCCGACGACGCGGCCGATCGGGACGCCGGCGACGTAGGGCGCCCCGTTGCGGCTGCCCCAGGTGACCAGCGAGTCGCCCTCGCGCGACGGTCGCGGAGCGTCGACGAGGTCGAGGTCGAGCCGGGCGTCGCCGCCGACCGAGCCGCGGCCGCGCAGGAAGCCGACCTCCATGCTCGAGCCGAGCCGGCCGCCGACCACCGAGTCCTGGTCGACGAGCAGCAGCACGGTCGCGGTGGACGCGGTCGGCGCGGACCACCCGGCCGACGAGGCCGTCGTTGTTGAGCACGGTCATGTCCGCGGTCGACGCCGGCGCGGGTGCCGGCGTCGATCGTCACGGTGCGGCCGAACGACTGGGCCGGTCCCATCGCGACCACCCGCGCCGGGACGAGCGCGTAGCCGGTGGACTTCGACGAGGCGAGCAGGCCGTCGAGCTCGGCGGCCCGGTTGCGGTCGACGGAGGCGCTCGGCGAGCTGGCCCTTGAGCTGGGAGTTCTCGGCCTCGAGCCGGGCCACGTCGTCGCGCAGGCCGCCGGTGGTCCGGAAGAAGCCGGGCACGGACCGTGAAGGGGCGTACGGCGGCCGCGGTGCCGTTCTCGACCGGGCCGAGGACCGTGCCGACGCGCCGAGCGGACCGGGCTCGAGCGGGGAGCTGGAGCCACCGCGGACGTCGAGGGTGATGATCGTGAACGACGCGAGGAGCAGCAGGACGAGGACGGCTCGCGAGGGGCGCTGGCCGGGGGAAGTCGGTCGCATCCGCGTCTACCTCGTCCTCATCGCCGGGGCTCCGAGACGAGCACCTGCTGCAGGGCCTCGAACTCCTCGACGCACTTGCCGGCGCCCATCGCGACCGAGCGCAGCGGCTCCTCGGCGATGTGCACGGGCATGCCGGTCTCGTGGCGGAGCCGCTCGTCGAGGCCGCGCAGCAGGGCGCCGCCGCCGGTGAGCACGAGGCCGCGGTCCATGATGTCGCCGGCGAGCTCGGGCGGCGTCTGGTCGAGCGTGGTGCGCACCGCGTCGACGATCGCGTGCAGCGGCTCCTCGAGCGCCATCCGGACCTCGGCGGAGGAGACCACGACGGTCTTGGGCAGGCCGGAGATCATGTCGCGGCCGCGGACCTCGGCCTCCGGCTCCTGCGGCAGCGGGAAGGCCGAGCCGAGGGTCATCTTGATCTCCTCGGCGGTGCGCTCCCCCAGCATCAGGGAGTACTCCTTCTTCATCCAGGCGATGATCGACTGGTCGAGGTCGTCGCCGGCGGTGCGGATCGAGAGGCTGGTGACGATGCCGCCGAGGGAGATGACCGCGACCTCGGTCGTGCCGCCGCCGACGTCGACGACCATGTTGCCGGTGGCCTCGTGGACGGGCAGCCCGGCGCCGATCGCGGCGGCCATCGGCTCCTCGATGATGTAGACCCGGCGGGCGCCGGCCTGGTAGCCGGCCTCCTTGACCGCGCGCTGCTCGACGGCGGTGATCCCGCTGGGCACGCAGATCACCAGGCGGGGCTTGGCGAAGTAGCGCCGCCGGTGCACCTGCTGGATGAAGTAGCGCAGCATCTGCTCGGTCGACTCGAAGTCGGCGATCACGCCGTCCTTGAGCGGGCGGATCGCGGTGATGTTGTCGGGCGTGCGGCCGATCATCCGCTTGGCCTCGTGGCCGACGGCGAGGATCTCGTTGGTGGAGGAGTTCAGGGCGACGACGGAGGGCTCGTCGAGCAGGACACCCTTGCCACGCACGTAGACGAGCGTGTTCGCGGTGCCGAGGTCAACGGCCATGTCCCGGCCGATGATGCTGTTCGCCATGCGTTGCTGCCCCTCGCGACCAGGCCCGGTCCCGGGCTCGTGGAGGGTCGGCGAACACTGAGCCACCGACCCACCGGAAAGCCTAGGAGCGCGACACGGGTTTCCCCGGCAGGACACGCGGCGAGTCACTCCAGTCGCAGGGACCCCACCCGGTCGAGCACGTGCGCCGGTACGTCGATCCCGTCGGCGTCCGCGCCCGTGACGGGGTCGCCGACCAGCAGGCCCAGCGGGACGACCCCGGCCCACACTCCCCCGGCCTCGACGTCGAAGTCCTCGTCGGAGGGGTCGCCGGACCGGCGCTTGACCGACGCCTCGTGCAGCGGCAGGGCCAGCACCGTCGTCGCGGCCAGCTCCTTGCGGGTCGGCCGCCGCAGGTGTGCCGACCGCCCGGGGGTGACGTGGTCGACGAGCAGGTCGAGGGCGTGGGAGCGCTCGGCCTCGTCGCTCACCACCCGCGGCCGGCCGATCACCACGGCCGAGCGGTAGTTCATCGAGTGGTTGAACCCGGACCGGGCCAGCACGATCCCGTCGAGCACGGTCATCGTCGCGCTGACGTCCTGGACCGGCCCCTGCACCAGGCTGCGGGAGGCGACCGAGCCGTGCAGGTAGAGCGTGCCGCCCTCGTCGGGGCCGTCCGGGTCGACGGCGAACACCGTCGGCAGGGCCAGCGGCACGCCGTCGACCACGACGCCGAGGTGGCAGATCAGGGAGGCGGCCAGGACGTCGTACAGGGCGGCCCGGTCGGCCTGCGCCCGCTCCTTCTCGCGCCGGGGGGTGCTGCGGGGGGTCGGCGAGAGCGGGGCGGTCATCAGAGGGAGGGGAACCAGAGCGCGATCTCGCGCTCGGCGGACTCCGGCGAGTCGGAGCCGTGCACCAGGTTCTCGCGGTTGGACAGCGACAGGTCGCCCCGGATCGTGCCGGGGGCGGCCTTGCGGCCGTCGGTGGCGCCGTTGAGGCCGCGGACCACCTCGACCGCCTCGTCGCCCTCGAGCACGGCGGCGAGCATCGGACCGGAGGTCACGAAGTCCCGCAGCGGCGGGTAGAAGTCCCGGTCGACGTGCTCGGCGTAGTGCGCGTCGGCCTGCGCCGCGTCGATCGTGCGCAGGTCGAGGGCCACGATGCTGAGCCCCTTCGCCTCGAAACGGGCGAGCACGTTGCCGACGAGACCACGGCGGACGGTGTCGGGCTTGAGCAGGACGAGGGTGCGCTGGGTCATGGCGCTCATGCTAGGACGTGTCGCACCGTATGGGGGTGACCCGGCCCGGCGGGACCGCTAACCTTCGGTCGTTCGTCGACGACACTCGGGGGAATACGCGGTGCGTGCACCAGAGGTGATGGCCCTCCCGGCCTTCCGGACCTACTTCACGGCCCAGGCCGTCAGCGCCTTCGGCAGCGCCATGTCCGCTCTCGCCGTCACCTTCGCGCTCATCGGCCTCGGCGCCTCCGCCGGGCAGCTGGGCCTGGTCCTCGCCTCGGGCACCGTCCCGGCCCTGGTGCTGATGCTCGTCGGCGGCGTCGCCGGGGACCGTTGGGAGCGCCGGCTGATCATGCTGGGCACCGACCTCGTGCTGGCCGTCACGATGGGCGCCCTCGGTCTCCTGGTGCTGTCCGGCCGGGCCGAGATCTGGCAGTTCCTGGTGGCCCAGCTCGTCGCCGGGGCGGCGATGGCCTTCACCGGCCCGGCCTCGGTCGGGCTGATGCCGAGCCTGGTGCCCGGCGAGCAGCTGCAGTCCGCGAACACGCTGCGCGTCACCTCCCGCAACATCGCCTCGATCGCCGGTCCCCCGGTCGCCGGCATCCTGATCGCCACGTCGTCGGCGGGCTGGGCGCTCGCCGCCGACGGCCTCTCGTTCCTGGTGAGCGCGGTGCTCGTGGCCCGGCTGCCCCGCTCGCCCGGCCACGTCGAGGCGGGCGCCAGCGTCTGGGGCGACATCCGGCACGGCTGGTCGGAGTTCACCTCGCGGCGCTGGGTGGTGCTGATGGTGCTCGGCTTCGCGAGCTACCAGGCCACCGTGCTGCCGGCCATCTTCGTGCTGGGCCCGATCCTGGCCGAGCAGAAGCTCGACGGCGCCGCGAGCTGGGCGCGTGGTGCTGTCGGCGCGGGCCGTCGGCGCCCTGGTCATCGGCCTGCTGCTGCTGCGGTGGCGGCCGCGCCGGCCGGTCCTCGCGTCGGCCGCCGTGATCCTCCTCGACGTGCCCTTCCTGCTCGCGCTCGCGGCGGGCCTGCCGGTGGCGGTGGTGGCCGTCGCGGCCGCGGTCTCCTCGGCCGGGGTGATGGCCGCCGACACCCTGTGGGAGTCGGCGCTGCAGGAGAACGTCCCGGAGAACGTGCTCTCCCGGGTCAGCTCCTACGACTGGTTCGGGTCGATGATGATCAACCCGCTCGGCTTCGCGCTGATCGGTGCCGCGGCCGCGGGGTTCGGGGTCAGCCCGGTCCTGCTGACCACGGTCGGCGTGACCGTCGTCGTGCACGGCCTGCTGATGGTCACGCCGTCGGTGCGGGCGGTGACCCGTGCTCCTCGCGCCACTCCTGCTCCAGCACCTGACGCTCCGCCCGTTCCCGGTCGATCTTGATCCCCAGGAAGTACGACGTCGCCCACAGCGCCGCGAACACGAAGCCGAGGAAGAACATCGCGGTGATCACGAAGCCGAGCCCGATCGAGACCGACCTGCACGCGCCCAGCCGAGGGCGTAGCCACCCGGGCGGCCGAGCATCCCGGCGGCCACGACGCACAGGACGGCCAGCCCGACCGCGAGACCGAGCGAGGCCAGCGGCCCGATGTCGGTCGTCCCGATCGTCACCACGCCGGTGAGGAACAGCACCACGGCCTGCAGCACCAGCATGCCCGCGCACATGGAGCGCCGGATCGACCGGTTCATGCCCGGCGCCCGCGCGGCTTGAGCAGGTGGCGCGCCTCGCCGACCGTGACGACGGACCCGGTGACGAGCACGCCGCCGGAGCCGATCGCCTCGCCGAGCACGCCGCCCTCCTCCGCCAGGGTCGCGGCCTGCTCGATCGCGTCCTGGAGGCGCGGGCGCGACGTAGACCCGGTCGATGCCGAAGATGCCGCGGGCGACCTCGGCGAGGTCCTCGGCCCGCATCGTGCGGGTGGTGGTGTTCTCGGTGCAGACGATCGCGGCCATCACCGGCTCGAAGGCGGCGAGCACGCCCTCGTAGTCCTTGTCGGCCATCACGCCGACGACGCCGATCAGCGGGTTCAGCAGGAAGGAGTCCTCGATCGCGTCGGCCGTCGCCTGCGCGCCGTGCGGGTTGTGCGCCGCGTCGAGCAGGATCGTGGGGCTGCGCCGGATCACCTCGAGACGACCGGGCGACGTCACCTCGGCGAAGGCGTCCTTGACCAGGTCGGCGTCCAGCGGCTCCTCGCCGAGGAACGCCTCGACGGCGGCCAGCGCCAGCACGGCGTTCTGCGGCCTGGTGGGCGCCGTACAACGGGATGAACACCTCGTCGTACACGCCGCGGAGTCCCTGCAGCCGCATCATCTGGCCGCCCACGGCGGCGACGCGGTGCTCCACCCCGAAGTCGCGGCCCTCCCAGAGCACGGTCGCGCCGACCTCGGCGGCCCGCTCGGCGATCACCGCGGCGACGTCGTCGGCCTGCTCGGCCACGACGACGGTGCTGCCGGGCTTGATGATCCCGGCCTTCTCGCGGGCGATGTCGACCGGCCGCGAGCCGAGGTAGGCGGCGTGGTCGACCGCGATCGGGGTGATCACCGCGACGGTCGCGTCGGCGACGTTGGTGGCGTCCCACGAGCCGCCCATGCCGACCTCGACGACGGCGACGTCGACGGGCGCGTCGGCGAAGGCGGCGTAGGCCATGCCGACGACCGTCTCGAAGAACGACAGCGGGTGGGTGGAGTCCTGGTCGGCGAGCTCCGCGAGCGCGGCCACGTCGAGGTAGGCCGCGAGGAACTGCTCCTCGGTCAGCGGCTCGCCGTCGAGCGAGATCCGCTCGGTCATCGACTCGACGTGCGGGCTGGTGAACCGGCCGGTGCGCAGGCCGGTCGCGGTGACCAGCGTGTCGATCATCCGCGAGGTGCTGGTCTTGCCGTTGGTGCCGGTCAGGTGGATGACCGGGTAGGTGCGCTGGGGCTCGCCGAGCAGCTCCACGAACGCCTCGATGCGGTCCAGCGACGGCTCGAGCTTGGTCTCCGGCCAGCGGGACAGCAGGGCTGCGTTCGGCCTCGGCGTAGGTGGTGACACGGGCAGGAGTGGGGGTCTCGGACATCGTCCGCCGAGTCTACGTTGTCGCCCTCCTGGAGGGCCGACCAGGAGGTTGACCATGTCCACCACCGGCTCGTAGCCGATCCGCCTCGTAGACCCGGTTGGACACCGGGTTGGCCTGGTCGGTGAACAGGCAGGGCCGGTCGCCCTCGTCGAGGATCCGCCGCGACAGCTCCGCGACGGTCGCGCTCGCGTAGCCCCTCCCCCGGTGCTCCCGGGGCGTGTAGACCGGGCCGATCCGCGCCGCGCCGTACGACGCGGGGTTCCGGCCGGTCAGGTGCACCGGCTCGCCGTCGACCTCCCAGAGGAACACGTGCCCGTCGCTCGACCCGGCGTCTGCACGGCTCCGGGGTCACCGCCTCGGCCTCGTGCCCGCCCTCGCGGCCGGCCTGCTCGTCGGCGTCGCGGTGGAAGGCCTCGAACCAGGCGACCGCGACGTCGAGGTCCGCCTCGGTGGCGGTCCGCAGCCGTCCCGTCGGGACGACGCGGCTCGCGGACCTCGCGCGAGCTCGAACAGCCGCGTGTGCATCCGCACCCGCACCGTGCCGCCGCTCAGCCGGGCGGTCTCGTCGACGAGGACCCGCACGGCCGGGCAGCGCGCCGTTCGCCCCTCCGACGGGCTCGCCCCGCTCGTGGAGCAGCCGGGCCAGCGCGACGGCGGCCTCGTCCGGCATCGGCAGCACGAACAGCGGGTGCGGCGCGAACGGTGCGGTCCGCATCGCGACCCCCGCGACGCCACCGGCGGCGTCACGGGTCGACGGCGTACCAGTGCGGCAGCCCCGGCGTCCGCGACGCGTGCCCTCCGCGACCTCCGCGCTCCGCCACCGAGCGCGACGACCGTCGTCAGCACCGGGTCCTGCGCGAGGTGGTCGCGCACCTCGTGCAGGAACGCGGCCGGGTCGTCGAACAGGTCGATCGTCGTCACCGCGCACGCTAGGGGTCCGTGCCGGTCGGGGCGGAAGTCGTTTTCTCCTGTCCTGCGGGCGCCCGTAGGATTCCGGCCATGACCTCCGAGCCGCACACCGCAGACCCGTCCGAGACGACCGCCGGCAGCAGCCGCGCGGTCGTCGTACCGGACAAGCCTGCGCTGGAAGGGCTCGAGGCCACCTGGTCGCAGCGCTGGAAGGACGACGACACCTACGCCTTCGACCGGTCGAAGACCCGCGAGGAGGTCTACTCGATCGACACGCCGCCCCCGACGGTGTCGGGGTCGCTGCACGTCGGCCACGTCTTCTCCTACACGCACACCGACCTGATCGCGCGGTTCAAGCGGATGCGCGGCCTCGAGGTGTTCTACCCGATGGGCTGGGACGACAACGGCCTGCCGACCGAGCGCCGGGTGCAGAACTACTTCGGCGTGCGCTGCGACCCGACGCTGCCCTACGACGCCGACTTCACGCCCCCCGAGAAGCCGGACGCGAAGCGCCAGGTCCCGGTCAGCCGGCCGAACTTCGTCGAGCTGTGCGAGCGGCTCGTCGAGGAGGACGAGAAGATCTTCGAGTCGCTGTGGCGCACGCTCGGCCTCTCGGTCGACTGGAAGCAGCACTACACGACCGTCGGCGCGAAGTCGCAGACCGCGTCGCAGCGCGCGTTCCTGCGCAACTACGCCCGCGGCGAGGCCTACCTGCAGGAGTCGCCGACGCTGTGGGACGTCACGTTCCAGACCGCGGTCGCGCAGGCCGAGCTGGAGGCCCGGCGAGTACGCCGGCGCCTACCACCGGGTCGCCTTCCACGGCAGCGACGGCCCGGTCTACATCGAGACCACCCGCCCCGAGCTGATCCCGTCGGTCGTCGCGCTGATCGCGCACCCCGACGACGAGCGCTACCAGGCCCTGTTCGGCACGACCGTCACCTCGCCGGTGTTCGGCGTCGAGGTGCCGGTGATGGCGCACCGCGCCGTCGAGATGGACAAGGGCGCCGGCATCGCCATGTGCTGCACCTTCGGCGACCTGACCGACGTGACCTGGTGGCGCGAGCTCGCAGCTGCCGGTGCGCACGGTCATCGGCCGCGACGGCCGGCTGCACCGCGAGACCCCGGAGTGGCTCGGCGCACGAGCCCGCCGCCACGGCGTACGCCGAGCTGGCCGGCAAGACCACGTTCAGCGCGCGCGAGGCGATGGTGGCGGCGCTGCGGGAGGCCGGCGACCTCGACGGCGAGCCCAAGCCCACCGAGCGGATGACGAACTTCTACGAGAAGGGCGACAAGCCGCTCGAGATCGTCTCGACCCGCCAGTGGTACATCAAGAACGGCGGCCGCGACGCCGAGCTCCGCGACGAGCTGATCGCCCGCGGCGCGCGAGATCCAGTGGGTCCCGGCGCACATGAAGCACCGCTACGACAACTGGGTCGGCGGCCTCAACGGCGACTGGCTGATCTCCCGCCAGCGGTTCTTCGGCATCCCGTTCCCGGTCTGGTACCCGCTCTCCGACGAGGGCGAGCCCGACTACGAGCACCCGCTGCTGCCGAGCGAGAGCGACCTGCCGCTCGACCCGTCCACGACGGTCCCCGGCGGGTACGACGAGGCGCAGCGCGGCAAGCCCGGCGGCTTCGTCGGCGACCCCGACATCATGGACACCTGGGCGACGTCGTCCCTCACCCCGCAGATCGCCGGCGGCTGGGAGAGCGACGAGGACCTGTTCGAGCGGGTCTTCCCCTACGACCTGTGCACGCATGCGCACGACATCATCCGGACCTGGCTGTTCTCCCGGGTCGTGCGCGCCCACCACGAGAACCACGTCGCACCGTGGTCGACGGCGCTCATCTCCGGCTTCATCGTCGACCCGGACCGCAAGAAGATGAGCAAGTCCAAGGGCAACGCGATCGTGCCCGGCGACATCCTCGAGAAGTTCGGCGCCGACGCCGTGCGCTGGCGCGCGGCGGTGGCCCGGCCGGGCCTGGACTCGCCCTTCGACGAGACCCAGATGAAGGTCGGCCGCCGGCTGGCGATGAAGGTGCTCAACGCCTCGAAGTTCGTGCTGTCGTCGGTGGGCGCGACCACGCTCGCGCCGTCGCTGGTCAGCGAGCCGGTCGACTGCGCGATGCTCGCCGGGCTCGCCGCGACCGTGACCCGGGCGACCGACGCGTTCGAGGCCTACGACTACACCACCGCGCTGGAGGTGTCGGAGAAGTTCTTCTGGGAGTTCTGCGACGACTACCTCGAGCTGGTCAAGGAGCGGGCGTACGGCGGACGGGGCGACGACCCGGCCGCGTCGGCCAAGGCCGCCCTCGCGGTGGCACTGCACGTCCAGCTGCGGCTGCTCGCGCCGTTCCTGCCCTACGTGACCGAGGAGGTCTGGTCCTGGTGGCAGGAGGGCTCGATCCACCGGCAGTCCTGGCCGACGGTCACCGAGCTCGGGGCCGCCGCGGCCGCCGACCCGGCGATGCTGTCCGCCGTGGCCGGCACCCTGGTCGGGATCCGCGGCGCGAAGTCCACCGCCAAGGTCTCCATGCGCACCGAGCTGTCGTCGGCCGAGGTCCGCGGTCCGGCCGCGGCGCTGGCCCTGGCCGAGCGGGCCTCCGCCGACCTCAAGGCGGCGGGCAAGATCGTCGGCGACCTCACGTTCTCCCCCACCGACGCGACCGACATCACCGTCGCGGCCGAGATCGTGCCGCAGCCCGCGTCCTGACCCCGTTGCCCCGAGGCTCAGTAGTCGCGGGGGTGCTCCCCGGCGGTGTGGCACAGGGCCGGGTGGAGCCGGTGCCACTCGGCCCCGGTGACCCGGTGCCCGTCGCCGGCCTCGGCCGGGGCGGGCGAGGCCGCCAGGGCGCCCAGCAGCGCCGCCACCACGGCGGTGAGTCCCGCGACGCGCCGGCGCACCGCCGCTCAGCCCCGGTCCAGCCAGCGCTCGAACGCGTCGAACGCGTAGGGACGTCCGAGGAAGTCCGCGACGAGGTCGGCCGCGTCGCGGGACCCGCCCGGCGCCAGCACCCGGTCGCGGTAGCGGTGCGCGACCGTCGTGTCGAACAGGTCGTCGCGGTCGAAGGCCGAGAACAGGTCCTTGGCGATGACCAGGCTCCACATGTAGGTGTAGTAGCCCGAGCCGTAGCCCTCGAGGTGGCCGAACGCCGCGAAGAAGTGCGTGTCCGGCACGTAGCCGAAGACGTCGTAGCGCGCCTGGAGCTCGACGCATCGTCGCGGTGATGTCGTCGGGCACGTCCTGGTGCAGCGTGTAGGACAGGGCGGCGTAGAACATCTGGGTGCGGGCGTAGAGCCCGGTCCCGAAGTTCTTGGCCTCCCGCATCTTCGCGACCAGCGTCGCGCGGGATCGGCTCGCCGTCCGCGTCGGTCGCGAAGGACCGCAGCACGTCGGCGTCCCAGGCCCACTCCTCCAGCATCTGCGACGGCGCCTCCACGAAGTCCCACTCGGTGGCCACGCCCGAGAACCGGGTCCAGGCGTGACCGCTCGCGAGCACGTGGTGCAGCAGGTGCCCGAACTCGTGGAACAGCGTGACGACGTGGTCGTGCTCCATCAGGTGCTTGGAGAAGTTGCAGACCAGCACGCCCTCGGCGACCTGTCGTCCGGCGATGCCGGGAGCGAGGTCGAACTGGGCCGCGTGACCGTACTTCCCGGCCCGCGGGTGCAGGTCGAGCCGGATCCGTCCGAGCCGGGTGCCGTCGCGCAGCACGTCGTACGTCGTCACGTCCTCGTGCCAGCGCGGGGCGTCGGCCACCTCGACGTACTCCACGTCGAAGAGCCGGCTGGTCACGTCGAGCAGCCCGGCGCGGACCTTGGCGAAGTCGAAGTACGCCCGGACCTCCTGGGCGTCGACGGCGAAGCGCTCGCGGCGCAGCACCTCGGAGTAGAACGCCTTGTCGACGTTGTCGACCGCGGTGACCTCGGGGTGGTCCTGCTGGACGCGGGCCAGCAGCACGCCGATGTCCCGACGGGCGGAGGCCTCGGAGGCCTCGGTGATCTTCTCGATGAACTCGGGGATCGCGGCGCCCTTGCCGATCATCTTGACCTCGGCGTCGTAGGACGGCCACCCGTCGTAGCCGAGCAGCCGGGCGTGCTCGCGGCGCAGGCCGAGCAGCTCGCGGAGGAGGGCGTCGTTCTCCGGCCACGCGCGGTTGAGGTACTCCTGCATGAGGGCGGCCCGCGCGGCCCGGTCGCGGGAGAAGGTGGAGAACGGCAGGTAGTCCGGGTAGTCGGTGGTGATCACCACCCGGCCGTCCTCGCCGGCCGGGTGGCTCGCGACGAAGTCCGCCGGCAGCCCGTCCAGGGACGCGGGGTCGACCGAGACCGACCGGACCCCGTCACGGATGTTCTTGGAGAACTCCTGGGCCACCGCGGTCTCCCGCTCGGCGAGCTCGCGGAGCCGGGCGCGCACCTGCTCGTCCTGGTCGACGCCGGCGCGGTGGAAGTCCCGCAGCGACAGGGAGTGCACCCGTCGGCCGCCCTCGTCGAGGTCCTGCGGGTCGACGGCCGCCAGGGCGTCGTAGAGGTCGCGGTCCAGGCCGATCTCGGTCAGCAGCTTGTGGGCGTCCTGCTCGGCCCGCTCGCCGCGGGACCGGACGGCCTCGTCCGGGTGCACGTTGGACAGCAGCGACGCGGTCGCGAAGGCGTTGTGCAGGGCGAGGTTGAGGTCGTTCCAGACCGCCATCGCGCTCGACGGAGCTCGTGCGGCGCCGGCCTTGAGCACGTCCACCAGGCGCCGGGCCTCGTCGAGCAGGCCGTCGCAGCGGGCGGCGAGCCAGCCCTCCCAGTCGTCGGTGGGCAGGGTCAGCGGGGCGGGAGCGTCGGTCACGCCCCGACCCTATCCAGACCGTGCGCTACGCGCGACTTCTTCTTCTTGGCTTCAGGCTCGCGCGGGACGAGCGTCGGGTTGACGTTGTCGCTGACCACCTCGCCGGTGACGACCACCTTGGCGATGTCCTCGCGGGACGGGACGTCGTACATCACGTGGAGGAGCACCTCCTCGATGATCGCGCGCAGACCGCGGGCACCGGTGCCGCGGACCATGGCGAGGTCGGCGACCGCGTCGATGGCGTCGGCGGTGAACTCGAGCTCGACGCCGTCGAGGTCGAAGAGCTTCTGGTACTGCTTGACGAGGGCGTTGCGGGGCTCGGTGAGGATCTGGACGAGCGCCTCGCGGTTGAGCTTGTCGACGGTGGCGATCACGGGGAGCCGGCCGACGAACTCGGGGATCAGCCCGAACTTCAGGAGGTCCTCGGGCATCACCTCGGAGAAGATCTTGGTCATGTCGCGCTCCTCCTTGGTGGGGAGCTTCGCGCCGAAACCGAGGGTCTTCTTGCCGATCCGCTGCTCGACGATGTGCTCGAGCCCGGAGAACGCCCCGCCGACGATGAACAGGATGTTCGTCGTGTCGATCTGGATGAACTCCTGGTGCGGGTGCTTGCGGCCGCCCTGCGGCGGGACCGAGGCGGTGGTGCCCTCGAGGATCTTCAGCAGCGCCTGCTGGACGCCCTCGCCGGACACGTCGCGCGTGATCGAGGGGTTCTCCGCCTTGCGGGCCACCTTGTCGATCTCGTCGATGTAGATGATGCCGGTCTCGGCCTTCTTGACGTCGTAGTCGGCGGCCTGGATCAGCTTGAGCAGGATGTTCTCGACGTCCTCGCCGACGTAGCCGGCCTCGGTCAGCGCGGTGGCGTCCGCGATCGCGAACGGGACGTTGAGCATCCGGGCGAGCGTCTGCGCGAGGTAGGTCTTGCCGCACCCGGTCGGGCCGATCACCAGGATGTTGGACTTGGCCAGCTCGACGGTCTCGTCGGCCTTGTGCCGCGAGGTCCCGGACGAGACCCCCGCCTGCACCCGCTTGTAGTGGTTGTAGACCGCGACGGCGAGCGCCTTCTTGGCGTTCTCCTGGCCGATCACGTAGGAGTTCAGGAACTCGAAGATCTCGCGAGGCTTGGGCAGCTCCTCGAGGCTGACCTCGGTCCCCTCGCTGAGCTCCTCCTCGATGATCTCGTTGCAGAGGTCGATGCACTCGTCGCAGATGTAGACACCCGGACCCGCGATGAGCTTCTTGACCTGCTTCTGGCTCTTCCCGCAGAAAGAGCACTTCAGCAGGTCGCCTCCGTCACCGATGCGTGCCACAGGCACGACTCCTCACGATTCAGGCCGGAGGCTTCCCAGGAGACCCTGGTCGACCCTGGGAGTGGGTCCTGTCGGACCCGCTCCCGCCGGCTGCTTGCGGCTTCAATTCGTCGAACTCGAAGGTACCCCGTCGCGCCCCCGAATGGGACAGGACACGACGACTGCCTCCGCCGGTCTGGGGACGCCGCCGGAGGCCGCCCCCGCCCCGTCAGGCGGGGGTGAGGCTGCCCTTGCGGGACTCCAGGATGGCGTCGATCAGGCCGTACTCGACCGCGGCGTCGGCGGTCAGGATCTTGTCGCGGTCGATGTCGCGGCTGACCTGCTCGACGTCCTTGCCCGAGTGCTCGGCGATCATCTTCTCGAGCAGCTCGCGCATCCGGAGGATCTCGTTGGCCTGGATCTCGATGTCGGAGGCCTGGCCGTAGGTGCCCTCGGTGTAGGGCTGGTGGATCAGGATCCGGCTGTTGGGCAGCGCCAGGCGCTTGCCGGGCGCGCCGGCCGCGAGCAGGATCGCCGCCGCGGAGGCCGCCTGGCCCAGGCACACCGTCTGGATGTCGGGCTTGATGAAGCGCATCGTGTCGTAGATCGCGGTCAGCGCGGTGAACGAGCCGCCCGGGGAGTTGATGTAGATCTGGATGTCCCGGTCGGGGTCCATCGACTCCAGGCAGAGCAGCTGGGCCATCACCGCGTTGGCGATGTCGTCGCTGATCGGGGTGCCGAGGAAGATGATGCGGTCCTCGAAGAGCTTGCCGTAGGGGTCGATGCGGCGGAAGCCGTAGGACGTCCGCTCCTCCCACTGCGGGATGTAGTAGTTCGCCGACGGGGACGCGACCTCGGGGCTCGCCCAGTCATGCCGGCCGTCATGCCTGCGGTCAGACCGGGGATGCTGGTGCTGGTCATGGCGGTCCTCACTTGTTCCGGGCCGGACGGCCCTCGTCGGCGACCTGGCGGGCGCTCGAGATCACGTTGTCGATGAAGCCGTACTCCTTGGCCTCCTCGGCGGTGAACCAGCGGTCGCGGTCGGCGTCGGCCTCGACCTGCTCGAGCGGCTGGCCGGTGTGGTGGCTGATCAGGTCGAACAGCACCTTCTTGATGTGCAGCGACTGCTGGGCCTGGATCTTGATGTCCGAGGCGGAGCCGCCCATGCCGCCGGACGGCTGGTGCATCATGATCCGCGCGTGCGGCAGGGCGTAGCGCTTGCCCGCGGCGCCGGCGCAGAGCAGGAACTGTCCCATCGAGGCGGCGAGGCCCATGCCGACGGTGGCGACGTCGTTGGGGATGTAGTTCATGGTGTCGTAGATCGCCATGCCCGAGTCCACGGAGCCGCCGGGGCTGTTGATGTGCAGGAAGATGTCGGTCTCGGGGTCCTCCGCGGAGAGCAGGAGCATCTGCGCGCAGATCGCGTTGGCGTTCTGGTCGCGCACCTCGGAGCCGAGGAAGATGATCCGCTCGCGGAGCAGACGCTGGTAGATGTGGTCGTCGAGGCCGTAGGCCGAGCCGCCACCGTTCATCTGGATGTCAGTGTTGTCGGGCACGTCCACGACCCTAGCCGCAAGGTCCGGCACTTCCACGGGCAATCCCGGGTTGTTCGCCCACAGCGCACGAGCGCCGGAGCCGGCACGACGACCCGTCCGGACGCGGCCGTGGCCGGGAGGAGAACCTCCCGGCCACGGTCTGAACGATGCTCGCGGGCCCCTGACCCTCGGCGCCGTTCGTCTAGACGCTCCTGACGAGGTCAGTTGCGCTGCCGAGATGCGGATGCCCATCGAGGTGCCGTCGTTGCTGAGCACCTTGATGTTGGTGCCGTTGTTCGGCACCTTGACGCTCGCGGCGGGCTGGGAGGCGTCCCAGTACGACGCGTTGTCGTGGAACAGCGGCTGGGCGTCCTGGCCCCGGATGTAGTTCGCCACTCCGTTCACGTGCAGCGTGAACGAGTCGGACTTCTCCAGGGAGAACGGTGCGTCGTACCCGCTCACCCGCGGGCGCCACAGCGTCGCCGTCGAGCCGCACGATCGGACGCGGGTTCGCGTCGACCGGCAGGATCAGGCCCTCGCCCGGGTGGGCTGCTGGTGTTGTTGTCCGACTCCGAGGTGTCCCAGTAGCTGACCAGCAGGCCGTCCTGGTAGGGGAAGTGCTCGACGAAGTCCGGCTTCGTGTTCGCGAACCCGAAGTTGTACGGACCGGACTGCAGGTACTTGTCGAACGACACGTAGTCACGGTGCGACGCGATGTAGTAGTTGTCGTACGCCTTGGTGACCGAGGCACCGACCGAGCAGAACCCGGCGAGCGTCCAGCCCTCGGAGCAGGCCTCGGCGCCCGACGTGAACAGCGTGGAGCCACCCGGTGACCGTGATGTCGTCGGCGAAGAAGCCCGGGTTGCCGGGCCGTTGCCCGGCGCCGTCGGTCGAGTAGCGGAGCCGCAGGCCGACCGTCTTGCCGGCGTACGCCGACAGGTCGAAGGTCGCGGGGGTCCAGGCGCCGGCTGGGTGCCGTCGATGCCGTTGCCCTCGGCCGCGGTTGGTGACGTTGCCCGGGACACGCTGACCCAGCCGGTGCCGGGGTTGACCTCGACGTAGGCGTAGTCGCACGGGTCCGGACCGCAGTCCTCGATGTTCCACTGCGCCTGCGATGGTCAGCGTCGAGGCGCCCGCCGGCAGCGTCACGTTGCGCGTCATCGGCGTTGTTCAGGTCGTCGCCCGCTGCCGCTCCACCAGACTTGGTGCCGGCGGCCGGGGTGACGAGGGTCTGCGGTGACCTGCTTCTTCGGGAGCACGACGACCGCGGCCTGCGCCTTGGCGGTGTTGTACTCGTGCGGGCCGAGCTCGATGCGTGCGGTTCTGCGAGGGCAGCACGGTCTCGTAGTCGAGCCAGCCGAGCTGCAGCTTGTCCCAGGCGCCGAGGTCGGAGGCGCGGTTGCCGATGGAGTCGTCGTTCGGGCCGCTCTCGCGGCTCTGGGCCATCAGCGACCAGTAGTTGACGCTGTTCTCGCCACCGTCGGTGTCGTAGAGGTCCGGGAGGCCCAGGTCGTGGGTGTACTCGTGCGCGAAGACACTCATGCCGCCGTTCTCGGGCTGGATGGTGTAGTCGCCGACCCACACGCCGGTGTCGCCGATCTGGCGTGCCGCCGAGGTTGCCCGGGCCGCCGCGGCCGATCGCGGTGGTCTGGGTGTACCAGCGGTGCGACCAGATGGCGTCCTCGCCCTGGATCGGGTCGCCGTCGGCCTCGTCGCCGCCGGCGTGCACGATCTGGAAGTGGTCGATGTAGCCGTCGGGCTCGTTGAAGTTGCCGTCACCGTCGACGTCGTAGCGGTCCCACTGGTCGAAGGTCGTGAGCTCGGCCGTGATCGACGCCGTCGGTGCGGCCGGCGGCCTTCTGGTCGGCCACCCACTGGTTGACCGCGTCCTGGACGAGGTTCCAGGTGTTGGAGCAGACGTGGCCGGAGCAGACGTTCGGGTCGTCCAGCGGAGCGCCGGGAGCGCCGCGTCTTCGGGTCGTCGCTCGAGCGGCCGTAGCGCGCCTCGTTGTACTTCACCTTGACCCAGTTGGTGACGGTGCCGTCGATGCTGTAGCGACCGGAGGACTGCCGCTCGAAGTACTGCTTGACCGACTCGGGGTCTCCCCGGAGCCGGCGGCGTCGCCCTGACCGAAGTACAGGTTCTGGAAGTACTTCTGGTCGTAGTTCGGCTGCCAGTTGGTGGAGTTGTCCACGCTGCGGTCCGGCGCCGGGATCTTGTTGTTCTCCGGACCGTCGAAGGTCGTCGGGCCGGCGATGCTGGACTCGGTGTCGCGGTCGGGGAACCGGGGGTCGCGCTCGTTGCCGAAGTCGGCGAGGACCACGAAGATCTTGTCGGTCTTCTCGCGGCTGAGCTCGACGTACTGGTCCTGCGTCCGGCCGCGGCGGTCTCGGCCAGACCCTTGGCGGTTGACCGACTCGCGGCGACTTCGCGGTGCCGACCTTCATCACGGTGCTCGCACCGCGCTTCTCGACCTTGCCCGTGCCGTTGAGGATCTCGGTGATCGCCTCCTGGCGCAGCGCGCGGCGCTTGTCCTCCAGCGGGTTCGGCAGCTCGTGGCCGGACGCGTCGTCCGGCTTGTCGGCACTGGTGCCGACGCTCTTCACAGTGGGGGCTGGGGTGGCAGACACAGCGGGCACACCGAGGGTTGTCCCCAGGCCTGCCGCCACGACCAGGCTCAACAGCCCGGCTGACTTCTTTCGCACGGTTCCTCCGTCAACAGCGATCGTGTCGCGTGAAGGCGCATCCGGGGGAACGTCGGGCAGTCCCCAGCCCCGTGGTGCGGCTGGCATCTGCGGAGCGGGTCCACGTCGACGGACGACGAGCAGGGGCGACCCGAGATTCGCACTGGATGCGCGACTGCGGTTGCAGTCGCGCTGAGTTCACACGGGACTCACGCAACTCACAAGGGACGAAACACCGATCCGGGGGTCATGTTTGTGCGACTGCACGTTCTCGCAATTTCCTGTCGCGGTTCAGGCGCCCTCGACCGCGTCCTTGATCCGGCCCAGCGTGGTGGCCAGCCCGTCCGAGAGCTCCCGGTCGTGGCCGGCGGCCCCGCCGATCACCGGCCCCAGCACCGTCGTGCCCAGGGTGAAGGCGGGCAGGTCGCGGCGTCCGGTGAGCCGGGTGCCGTTCCCGGACGCGGCGAGCTCGTAGGTCCACGTGGCACCGCTCTCACGGGTGCGCCAGGCGACGGCCCGGCCCGGCTCCAGCCGGGTGATCGTGGAGCTGGTCGGCCAGGCGACCCAGCCGCGGCGGTTGAGGCCGAGCAGCGTCGACCCGACCCGGGCGGGACCCCGGCCGAGCAGCCGCAGCCGGCGCAGCTCCGGGCTCCACTCCGGCATCCGGGTCACGTCCCCCACGACGTCCCACACGCGGGACGGGGGCGCGTCGATCTCGACGGACGCGGTCAACGGCAGGGGCTGGGGCACGGGGACTCCTCGGTCGGGGGAGCGGTGCGGACGGCGGGCGGCGGTCAGGCGAGCCAGGTGCGCAGGGCGTCGTAGACCTGCGGGTGGTTGAGCAGGTCGAAGTGGCCGCCGCGGATGTGCAGCACGTCGGCGCCCGGGAACATCTCGGGCCCGCGCCGGGGCCGGCCGGTCGCGGACGGGTAGCGCACCAGCAGGTCGCCGAAGCGCCTCGCTCACCGGGTGCCGCGGGACGTCGCCAGGGTCGCGGCGACGAGGTGGTAGCGGGCGTGCGGCAGGTTCTGGAGGTCGGGGGCGAGGCCGCCGCGGAGGTCGAGGATGCCGACCGAGCGGTACTCCAGGATCCGGCCGAACGGCGCGGACTCGGGCAGCCGGCCCAGGGCCCGTGCCCCGAGGGCGACGCCCGCGCTCCAGCGGCGCTCCGAGGTGCGGGCGTGCCGAGCGTGACGACGTCGGTGACGAGCCGGTTCCACGGCCGGGCGGCGTCGGTGCCCACGGCGCAGGCGGCCCGCATGACCAGCCCGCCCATCGAGTGCCCGACCAGCGCGATCCGGCGTACGTCGGATCGGCCAGGCGGCCACCAGGTCGTCGATCAGCGACGCGAGGGCGACGCCGTTCTCGGCGATCGGCAGACCGCTGTTGGCCCGCAGGTAGACCGGGCTCCACGACGTGTCCGCGGCCAGCCGCTTGCCGTAGCTGCCGCCGCTCTCCCGCGCCCCCCGCTGCCACGCCTCGTCGGCCTCGCCGAGCCCGTGCAGGAAGATCACCAGGTCGGAGGTGGCGGCCGGGAACGCCTCGGCGAGCGCCTCCGGGGTGAGGGGCACGTCGCGGCCGTGCCGGCGCACCGCCATCGTGATCGCCAGCTCGTGCTGCTGCTCGGCCAGCCGGTCGCCGATCAGGCCGTTGACGGCCGAGACGAGCAGCCGGCCGCCCGGCGAGTCCTCGATGCGGGCGCCCACGCCGCGCCGGTCCGCCGCTCGCAGACCGCGGCTGGTGGCGCGCAGACCACCGCCGACGTCCGGCGTAGACGGCGGAGGACAACCGCTCGTGGACGACCTCGACCGGCCGCGACGAGCCGGCGGTCGCCCGGCCGGTCAGGCCGAGGACCCGGCGGGCCACGGCGGGTGCACGTCGCGCACCGTGCCGAGCGACGATCTCGTCGGCGGTGTCGGTCGCCAGGGCCAGGGCGCTCAGCAGCCCGGCCTGGGGACGCGCCGTCTGGTTCATACCCTCAGTATGCCAGCGACCCGTGCCACGGAAACGTGACACGGGTCGCTGAGGTTGCTGCGGTGGTGACGGGGATCAGGCGTCGGCCGTCTCCTCCGCGGAGTCGCTCGGCGCGGTCGTCGCCTCGGCCTCGTCGGCCGGGTCCGCGATCGTGCCGTCGGGCTGGAGGTTCTTCAGCTCGACGTGGTTGCCGGACTCGTCGGTCACGGTGGCCGACTCGACGATGGAGGCCAGCGCCTTGCCGCGCACGACCTCGGACACCATCTCCGGGATGTGGTTGTGCTCGATCATGTGCTGGATGAACTCCTGCGGGTTCTGGCCCGACTGCTGCGCGCGGCGCATGAGGTGCTCCTGGAGCTCGCCCTCGTTGACGCCGATCTCCTCGGTCTTGGCGACCTGGTCGAGCACGAACTGCGCGGCGACCGCGTCGCGGACGCGCTTCTCGAGGTCGGCCTCGAACTCGTCGACGGTCTGCTTCTCGTCGTCGAGGTAGGCCTCCATGGTCATCCCGGCCATCGAGAGCTGCTGCTCGATCTGCTCGCGGCGGGCGGTGAGCTCGGACTCCACGATCGTGTCGGGGAGGGGCACGTCGACCAGGTCGAGCAGCTTCTCGAGCACGGCGTCGCGCGCGGCGGCGGCCTGCTCGAGGCGCTTGCCGCGCGAGAGGCGGGTCCGGACGTCGTCGTTGAGCTCGGCGACGGTGTCGAACTCGGACGCGGTCTGGGCGAAGTCGTCGTCGAGCTCGGGGAGCTCCTGCTCCTTGACCGAGGTGACCTTGACCTCGACCTCGACGTCCTCGCCGAGCAGGTCGCCGCCGACGAGCTGGGAGGTGAAGGTGGTCTCGTCACCGGCGGACAGACCGGTGAGGGCCTCGTCGAGGCCCTCGAGCATCCCGCCCTTGCCGACCTGGTAGCTCATGCCGGTGGCCTCGGCGCCCTCGACGACCTCGCCGTCCTTCTTGGCGACCAGGTCCATGACCACGAAGTCGCCGTCGGCGGCGGCGCGCTCGACCTCGGAGAGGCTCGCGAAGCGCTCGCGCAGGTTCTGGACCTGCTCCTCGACGTCCTGGTCGGTGACGGTGACGTCGTCGACGGTCACGGCCAGGCCGGTGTAGTCGGGCAGCTCGACCTCGGGACGGATGTCGACCTCGGCGGTGAACTCGAGGGTCTCGTTGTCCTCGAACTTCGTGATGTCGATCTCCGGCTGCGCCAGCGGCTCGAGCTCGTTGGCCTGCAGCGCCTCGACGTACAGCTTGGGCAGCGCCTCGTTGATCGCCTCGTCCAGCACGGCCGCGCGGCCGACCTGACGGTCGATCACGGTCGGCGGGACCTTGCCGCGGCGGAAGCCGGGGACGTTGATCTGCTGGGCGATCTTCTTGTACGCCGCGTCGAGGCTCGGCTTGAGCTCCTCGAAGGGCACCTCGACGGTGAGCTTGGCCCGGGTCGGGCTCAAAGTCTCGACGGCGCTCTTCACAGGTGGGTCTCCTCAGTCAATTGGCGTGCGGGGCGGCGGCGTTCGCGCGCCCCGGACAGTGGTGGTTCAGGATCGGTCGAGCGTGGGCGACGGATGGTCGGGGCGACAGGACTCGAACCTGCGGTCTCCTGCTCCCAAAGCAGGCGCGCTAGCCACTACGCTACGCCCCGGTTTCCGCACCATCTTGCGAGGCGTCCGCGAGGGAAGCCCCGGGGAGTCTACGGGAGAGGCACGGCCGAACCGTAATCGCGAGACGGCTCCCGCGAGCCCGGTGGGACGGGTGCGGCGATTGGTGGAGGAGTTTGCTGCTGTGGCACCATGGTGCCGCTTCCGACCGGTCGACGCGACGGTCGGGACCGCAGGCGGATGTAGCTCAATGGTAGAGCCCTAGTCTTCCAAACTAGCTACGCGGGTTCGATTCCCGTCATCCGCTCCACACGTCCCGGCCCCGGCTGACCTACCGTCGCCGCCTGGGGGACGCGCGCAGCTACGGCTCCCCCGACGGCTGGCGGTGGGCTCGCCGGGGTCGTCGCGCCGGCTCGGCTCGTCGCCGCCTGGGTCTGGGCTACCCCGCCTACCGGCCGTCGCTGCGGCCGGACGAGGCGATCGGCATCGACGTGAGCCACCACCAGGGGCGCGGTCGACTGGCAGCGGGTGGCCGCCGACGGGGTCGACTTCGCCAACCTCAAGGCCAGCGAGGGCGGCACCGTCGTGGACGGGCCCGGCTCGACGCCCTGGGATGACGCTGCGCTGACGCCGTCAGCGGCGGTGCAGGAGCAGCAGCGCCCGGTCGTCGTTCATGGACTCCAACCGGTCGATCAGCCGGTGCGCGCCCTGCTCGAAGCCGGTCCGCAGCAGCGCCTCGCCCTGGCCGAGCAGCTTGTCGATGCCGAGCGAGATGTCCCGCTGCGGGCGTCTCCACCAGGCCGTCGGTGAACAGCAGCAGCGCGTCGCCGCGGGCGATGCGGCCGCGTGACCACGCTGAACTCGCGCGTGCGGCATCAGGCCGAGCACGGGCCCCTCGGCCTCGTGGACCGCCCAGCGCCCGGACCCGGCGTGCAGCTGGACGCCCGGCGGGTGGCCGGCCGAGCGGAGCTCGAAGGCGCCGGTGACCAGGTCGATGTCGACGTGCACGGCGGTCGCGAAGCCCTCGCTCCAGTCCTGACGCAGCAGGTAGTCGTTGGCGGCGACCAGGAACGCGCTCGGCGGGCAGCGCACCGAGCAGACCGCCGAAGGCGCCGGAGAGCAGCAGCGACCGGGACCCGGCCTGCTCGCCCTTGCCGGAGACGTCGACGACCGCCACCTGGAGCGACGGTGCCGTCGGCGGAGCGCGAGGCGACCAGGAAGTCCCCGGCGAACGACGAGCCGCCGGCCGAGCGGAGCACCGCCTCGGCGTACCAGTCCTTGGGCAGCTCGGGCATCCGCGCCTGGTTGTGGATCCGGTCGCGCAGGTCGACCAGCATCGACTCCCCGCGCACCCCGGCGACACCGAGGCGGGTCCGCCGGAACGACGAGACCAGGATGATCAGCCCGATCAGGAAGATCACGACCACGCCGCCGATGCGCCGTCCGTCGAGCACGCTGGGGGTGGCCGCGACGACGATGACGAGCACGCCGAGCGTGAACACGACGACCCACGGCAGGGTGCGCGGGCCGAGCAGCAGGTTGCCGATGACCATCGGGATGACCAGCGTGGTGAGCGGGATGACCGTGGACGACGTACTGCGAGATCCCGATCAGCACGCAGGCCGCGACCAGCACCAGGCTGGGGCCAGCTCGGACTCGCGCAGCGCGCCGGACGGTGCGGCTCCAGCGACGGCTCAGCACCCGGCCGGCGGACTGGCCGGTCAGGCGCTGGGCGTGCGGGGCGGCGACCATCGGACCGACCTTAGTGGTCGGCGACTCACGTTGCCCATGCTTCGACACAGGGGCGCACATCGGGCGGATACCCCTCACCGCGACGCGGCGCGCGACCGGAACGTCGGCTGGCAGCGCGGGCACCAGAACAGGTTGCGACCCTGGCAGCTCGGCGGTGCGGACGGTGCTGCCGCAGACGTAGCAGGGCTGCCCGGTGCGCCGGTAGACGTAGACCTCGCCCCCGTGGGCGTCGACCCGTGGCGCCCGGCCCATCGCCTCGGGCGTGTGGTCGACGTGCACGGTGTCGATGCGGCCGGTCGCGCACCCCCTCGTGCATCAGGATCACCAGGTCCTCCCACATCGAGGCGAACTGGCCGCGGCGCAGGGTGTCGCCCGGGCGCAGCGGGTGGACCCGGTGCCGGAACAGCACCTCGGCCCGGTAGACGTTGCCGACGCCGGCGAGCACGGCCTGGTCCATCAGCAGCCCGCCGATCGGGGCCCGGCTGCGGCTGACCCGCGTCCCAGGCCCGGGCGGGGTCGGCGTCGGGACGCAGCGGGTCGGGGCCGAGCCGGTCGAGGATCGCGTCCCGCTGCGCGACGGTCAGCAGGTCGCAGGCGGTGGCACCGCGCAGGTCGGCGTACGACGGACGGGGCGCGCCGGCCACGAGCCGGAGCCGCACCTGCCCGACCGGAGGCGGCGGCGGGCCGTCGTGCACGTCGAGCTTGCCGTAGAGCCCGAGGTGCACGTGCACGATGCGCTCCTGGGCGAACTCCACGAACAGGTGCTTGCCCCAGGACTCGGCGGTGACCAGCTCGGTGCCGTCGATCAGCCGGGCGGACTCGGCGAAGCGGCCCTGCGGGCTGGTGACCGACACGGTCCGGCCGGCGAAGTGCTCCCGCACGGCCGTGGCGAGCCGGTGCAGCGTGTGCCCTTCGGGCATGTCAGACGGAGCGGCCGGGCTGGTGACCGAGGGCCGAGTCCGGCAGCGGCGGGAGGTTCCCGGTCTTCTCGTAGTCGGTGAGCATCTCGATGCGCCGGGTGTGCCGCTCCTCGCCGGAGTAGTCGGTGGTCAGGAACACCTCGACGAACCGGGTCATGTCCTCGACGGTGTGCATCCGGCCGCCGACGGAGATCACGTTGGCGTCGTTGTGCTCGCGGGCCAGGGTGGCGGTCTCCTCGCTCCAGACGAGCGCGGCGCGGACGCCCTTGACCTTGTTGGCCGCGATCGCCTCGCCGTTGCCCGAGCCGCCGATCACCACGCCGAGGCTGTCGTCCTCGTCGGCGGCCGCCTCGGCGGCCCGCAGGCAGAAGACCGGGTAGTCGTCGAGGGCGTCGTAGACGAACGGGCCGTGGTCGACGGCTTCGTAGCCCTGGTCCGCGAGCCAGTTGAGCAGGTGCTCCTTGAGCTCGAGGCCGGCGTGGTCGGAACCGAGGTGGACGCGCATGGCGGCAGAGTCGGTGCAGGGGCGCTCAGACGTGCCGGTCGAGGAACCCGGCGATCTCCGTCAGCGCCTCCTCGGCGGCGTCGAACAGCTGCGGGTGGCGCCAGAAGCCGTGGATCATCCCGGGGTACGTCGTCTCCTCGACCACGGCGCCCGCGGCCCGCATCCGGCGCACCAGCTCGTGGTCCTCGTCGGCGCAGCACGTCGTGCTCGGCGACCTGGACCAGCGTCGGCGGGAGCGCGTCGAACCCGTCGGAGAGGTACGGCGCCAGGTCCGGGTCGAGGAGGTCGTCGGGCGTGCGGGCGTACTGCTCCCAGTACCAGGCCGCCTCGGCGCGGGTCAGGCCGCCGTCCGGGGCGGCGTAGGACGGCATCGTCATCGACGCGTCGACGAACGGGTAGACGAGCACGATCGCGGCCAGCGCGTTCGGGTTGCGCAGCGCCGCCACCAGCGCGAGGTTGCCGCCGGCGCTGTCGCCGCAGGCCACCACGCGGGCCAGGTCGAGGCCGCGGCTGCCGGCGTTGACCAGCAGCCAGCGACAGCGCGGTGTCGACGTCGTCGGGCGCCGCCGGGAACCGGTGCTCCGGGCGGCCGCCGGTAGTCGACGGCGAGCACCGCCGAGCCGGTCCGGTTCGCCAGCCGGCGTGCCTGCGCCGTCGTGGGTGGCGACCTCGCCGAACACGAAGCCGCCGCCGTGCAGGAACACGATCGTGCGCTGCGCACCGTCGGGCACGTAGAGCCGGCAGGGCACGCCGTCGGCGTCGACGTCCTCGACCCGGTCGACCGGCTCGAGCGGCTCGACCGCGGCCGCCGCGAGCGCCTCGGCCCGCTGCTGCGCGATGTCGGCCGGCCCGAAGCCGGGGTCGGCGACGCTCGGGCCCTGCGCCCACAGCTCGAGCGCCGCGACGGCCTGCGGGTGCAGCGTCACGCCGTCGCCCGGAGCAGGGGCCGCGAGCCGCGCGAGCTCCTCGTCCACCACGGAGGGGTCGAGCTTGGTGAACACCGGCACCGGCTTCGCCACCGTGGTGCCCGGGACGACCGGCTTGCGCTCCCAGGCCGGGAAGCCCGAGTAGTCGCCGGTCAGGATCGGGTACGACCGGACCACCGTCCAGGTCGTCGACCTCGCGGATCTCCGGCATCGGCGCGACGTCGCCGGCGCCGCCGAGCACGAGGTCCACGGCGTTGGCGCTGTGCGGCAGGAAGGGCGAGAGCAGCACGTTGCAGTCGGCCACGGCCTGGGCGGTGACGTGCAGGATCGTGCCGAGCCGTTCCCGCTCGTCGTCGGTCTTGAGCTTCCACGGCGCACTGTCGGAGACGTACTTGTTCACGTCGGCGACGGTGCGCATCGCCTCGGCGAGCGCCGCCTTCTGACGGTGCCGGCCGATCAGCTCGCCGACCGTCCCGAACGCCGCCTGCACGCCGTCGAGCAGCGCCTGGTCCGTCGGCTCGAGGGGGCCGGCCGCCGGGATCTCGCCGAAGCTCTTGGCGATCATGGTTCGCGGTGCGGTTGACCAGGTTGCCCCAGCCGGCGACGAGCTCGTCGTTGGTGCGGCGGACGAACTCCGCCCAGGTGAAGTCGCTGTCCTGGTTCTCCGGGCCGGCCGCCGAGATGAAGTAGCGCAGCGCGTCGGGCTGGTAGCGCGCGAGCACGTCGCGGACGTAGATCACCACGCCCCGCGAGGACGAGAACTGCTTGCCCTCCATCGTGAGGAACTCCGACGACACGACCTCGGTGGGCAGGTTCAGCTCGCCGTACTCCCCCGGCTCGCCGCCCGGTCGCCCCGTCCGTCGTACGCAAGGAGCTCGGCGGGCCAGATCTGGGAGTGGAAGGTGATGTTGTCCTTGCCCATGAAGTAGTAGGACAGCGCCTCGGGGTCGTTCCACCAGTCGCGCCAGCGGTCGGGGCTCGCCGGAGCCGGCGGGCCCACTCGATCGAGGCGGAGAGGTAGCCGATGACCGCGTCGAACCACACGTAGAGCCTCTTGGCCGGGTTGTCCTGCCAGCCCTCGAGCGGCACCGAGATGCCCCAGTCGATGTCGCGGGTCATCGCCCGCGGCCGGATGTCCTCGAGGATGTTCTGGCTGAACTTGATGACGTTCGGCCGCCAGGTCCCGGACGCCTCGCGCTCGTCGAGCCACTCCTTGAGCGCACCCGGCGAGCGCCGGCAGGTCGAGGAAGAAGTGCTGGGTCTCGACGAACTCCGGCACCTCGCCGTTGATCTTGCTCCGCGGGTCGATCAGGTCGGTGGGGTCGAGCTGGTTGCCGCAGTTGTCGCACTGGTCGCCGCGGGCCTCGCCGTAGCCGCAGATCGGGCAGGTGCCCTCGATGTAGCGGTCGGGCAGCGTGCGGCCGGTCGACGGCGAGATCGCGCCCTTCGTCGTCCGCTCGACCATGTAGCCGTTGCGGTGCACGGTGCGGAACATCTCCTGCACGACCGCGTGGTGGTTGACGCGTCGTGGTGCGGGTGAACAGGTCGTAGGACAGCCCGAGGGCGTGCAGGTCCTCCACGATCATCCGGTTGTTGGTGTCGGCGAGCTCGCGCGGCGTGACGCCCGCCTTGTCGGCGGCGACCAGGATCGGGGTGCCGTGCTCGTCGGTGCCCGACACCATGAGCACGTCGTGCCCGGCCATCCGCATGTAGCGGCTGAACACGTCGGAGGGCACACCGAAACCGGCCACGTGGCCGATGTGGCGCGGGCCGTTGGCGTACGGCCAGGCGACGGCGGACAGGACTTTGCTCATGGGTCGAGCCTAGTGAGTCGGGCAATCCGGTTGCCGCACCGGGACGGCCGCTGAGAGGGTCGCCGGCATGACCGACTCTCGTGGACGACCTGGAGAGCCGTGGTCGAGTCGGCGTGCTCCGCCCTGGAGACCGTGCTCGACCGGGACTGGTCGGTGCCCGCCGCCGGACTCGCGTGGACCTGCTGGGGGACGATCGAGCACACCGCCGACGACCTCTTCTCCTACGCCGACCCAGGTCTCCGGGCGGCGGCCGGCGCTCGACACCTACGTGCCGTTCGACAGCCATCGCCACGACTCCCGACGAGCCGGAGTGCACCGTGCACGCCGAGGCCGCGGCCGGCAACGCCGGCCTGGTGCAGGTGCTCGACGCCAGCGGCGGGCTGCTGGTCGCGGTCGCCCGGCAGGCCGACCCGGCCAAGCGGCGGCGGGCACCCCTACGGCACTCAGCGACCCCGAGGGCTTCGCGACGATGGGCACCGTCGAGACGCTGCTCCACCTGCACGACGTGGCGGGGCCGCTGGGCCTGACCTGGGACCCCGACCCCGACGTCGTACGACGGGTGCTGGAGCGGCTCTTCCCGGACGCACCGTCCGGCGGCGACCCGTGGCCGACGCTGCTGCCGCGTCACCGGGCGCGACCCGTCGGCACCCGCTGGCGTCCTGGCGGTGGGACGGCCGCCCGCGCCGCGGAGAGGGCCTAGCTCCAGCCGTCGACGCAGGGCGGCCACCTCGGCCTCGAGGTCGGCGAAGCAGCGCCGGTCGTCGGCGGTGTCCTCGTGGGCCCGGGAGAACCGCACGACGTGCTCCGCGATCTCGCTGAGGTGCCACTCGAGCGCGAACAGCTCGAGGGTGTCCGGCGACAGCGGCTCGGGACGGCCGCCGGCCTCGACGTACGCGAACCACGGCTCGTCGCCCTCCGCGCCGCCCGAGCGCCTCGCGCAGGTCGCGCTCCCGCGGGGCCAGGCAGCACGGTGCTCCAGTCGACCAGGCGCGGGCCGTCGGGGGTGCTGATCACGTTGCCGGTGTGCGGCTCGCCGTGCGTGACGACCCAGCGGTCGACGCTGCCGACGACGGCGGCGCCGAGCAGCAGGAACCGCCGGATCGCCCGGGTCAGCACCGCGCCGGGCGTCGACGACCAGCCGCTCGGCCGGTCCCGACCAGGGCCCGCCGCTCCAGCCCGTGCGCGGAGAGGCAGCGCTCGAGCTCCTCGCGTCCCGCGTGCGCGTGCCGGCCGATCCGCGGACGCCAGACCGGCAGGTGCCGCGGCCGGGGGTGCCGGTGCAGGTCGCCGAGCAGACCGGCCACCCGGCCGCGGTCGGCGTCGTCGTCGAACGGGCCGGAGCCGGCCAGGCCCTCCAGGTAGGGGGCCAGGCTGAGCAGCAGCCCCGGCGCGACGTCGACCGCGACCCGGGCGTCCCGGGTGCGCACGGGCGGCACGACGAACGCGAGCCGCGACCCGAGCTCGGAGGTGGCCTCGTAGGCCGCCAGCAGCCGCCGGCGCTCGTCGGAGGTGCGCACGGCGTCGACGGTCGCGAACCAGGCCGGTCCCACCTCGTCGACGATCCGCCAGTGCCAGCCGCCGCCGCCGACCGCGAGGTGCTCGGCGGAGTCGACCTCGACGCCCCACTCCTCGCGCACGACGGCAGCCACCCGCTCGGCGGGCAGACCGGGCGGCTCGGCGATCACCCTCGGCACTCTAGGTGTGCCGAGGATGATCGCGGGCAGATCAGGAGAAGTCGGGGCCCTTGGTGCGCGTGCGCTTGAGCTCGTAGAAGCCCGGGGTGGCGGCGACCAGCAGCACGCCGTCCCAGAGCTTGCCGGCGGCCTCGCCCTTGGGGGCGGGGGTGACGACCGGGCCGAAGAAGGCGGTGCCCTCGGCGGCGATGACCGGGGTGCCGACCTCCATGCCGACCTGGTCCATGCCGGCGTGGTGGGACTTCTTGAGGTCCTCGTCGTAGTCGGTGGAGTCCATCGCGTCGGCCAGCGAGACCGGCAGACCGACCTCCTCGAGCGCCTCCTCGACCAGCTGCCGGTCGATGGAGCGGCCCTCGAGGTGGATGCGGTTGCCCAGCGCCGTGTAGAGCGGCAGCAGGATCTGGTCGCCCTCGGCCTGCGCCGCGGCGATCGCGACCCGCACCGGGCCCCAGGCCGACGCGAGCATGTCGCGGTACTCCTGCGGGATGTCCTTGTCGGCGTTCAGGTAGGCCAGGCTCATCACGTGGAAGGACGGCGCGATCGGGCGGACCTTCTCGACCTCGAGCAGCCAGCGGGACGACATCCAGGCCCACGGGCAGAGCGGGTCGAACCAGAAGTCGACGGGGGTGCGGTCCTGCTCGGTGGTGGTCATGCGATGGGCCTCCGGGGGTGGTTGACGGCAGAAGTGCGCGGCTCGGCCGGCACCCTGGGGGAACGGATCGGCTCGATTCGGTTATTCCCCCCTTCGTTTGGGAGAATGCGCGCATGCCTGGAACCAACCTGACGCGGGACGAGGCGCGCACCCGCGCCGACCTCCTGGCCATCGAGTCCTACGCCGTGGACCTCGACCTCGACCCCTCCCGCACCACCGCCTTCGGCTCCACGACCGTGATCCGGTTCACGAGCCGCACCGCCGGTGCCTCCACCTTCGCCGACCTGGTCGGCGCGACGATCCACGAGATCACCCTGAACGGCCGGTCCCTGGACCCCG
Source organism: uncultured Actinomycetota bacterium (assembly GCA_963778095.1). GTDB lineage: Bacteria > Actinomycetota > Actinomycetes > Propionibacteriales > Nocardioidaceae > Nocardioides_B. The sequence goes on from CAVZTB010000006.1 coordinate 34,628, forward strand.
CCGACGTCTACGCCGACCACCGCATCCGGCTCGACGACCTGGCCGAGCACAACGAGCTGCGCGTCGTCGCCGACCTGACCTACAGCCACACCGGCGAGGGTCTGCACCGCTTCGTCGACCCGGCCGACGACCGCGTCTACCTCTACTCGCAGATGGAGGTGCCGGACGCCCGCCGGGTGTTCACCACCTTCGAGCAGCCGGACCTCAAGTCGGTCTTCACCTTCACGCGTCACCGCGCCGTCGCACTGGGTGGTGGTGTCGAACGCGCCGACCCCGAGCCGGTCGAGGCCGCCGACGGCACCAGCGTGTGGTCGTTCCCCGCGACGGAGCGCATGTCGACGTACGTCACGGCGATCGTCGCGGGCGAGTACCACCAGACCCACGACACCTACGTCGGCAAGCACGGCGAGATCCCGCTGGGGCACTACTGCCGTCAGTCGATGGTGCCGTTCTTCGACACCGACGAGCTCGTCGAGGTCACCAAGCAGGGGTTCGCGTACTTCGAGGACGCCTTCGACTTCCCCTACCCGTTCCACAAGTACGACCAGCTCTACGTGCCCGAGTTCAACAACGGCGCGATGGAGAACGCGGGCTGCGTGACGCTGCGCGACGAGTACCTCCCCCGCAGCCAGCAGGCCCGCTGGTTCTACGAGCAGCGCGCCAACACGATCCTGCACGAGATGGCGCACATGTGGTTCGGCGACCTGGTGACGATGAAGTGGTGGGACGACCTCTGGCTCAACGAGTCGTTCGCCGAGTGGGCCTCCCACCACGCGTCCGTGCACGCCACGAAGTACGACGAGGCCTGGACCGGCTTCACGAACAACCGGAAGAACTGGGCCTACCGCCAGGACCAGCTGCCCTCGACGCACCCGATCGCCGCCGACCTCAAGGACCTGGAGACCGTCGAGGTCAGCTTCGACGGCATCACCTACGCCAAGGGCGCCTCGTCGCTCAAGCAGCTGGTCGCGTGGGTCGGCGAGGGCGAGTTCTTCGCCGGGCTGCGCGCCTACTTCCAGCGGCACGCCTTCGGCAACTCGGAGTTCTCCGACCTGCTGCAGGCGCTCGAGGAGACCTCCGGCCGCGAGCTGGGCTCGTGGGCCGAGGAGTGGCTGCAGACCAGCGGCGTCAACACGCTCTCGGTCGAGTACACCCTCGACGACGACGGCCGCTTCGGCACGTTCTCCGTGCTGCAGGCCGCCGACCCGGACCACCCGACCCTGCGACGCCACCGCATCGGCGTCGGCCTCTACGACCGCGGCGCCGACGGCCGGCTCGACCCGCCGCACGACCGTCGAGACCGACGTCGTCGGCGAGCGCACCGACGTCACCAAGCTCGTCGGCGTGACCCAGCCCGACCTGGTGCTGCTCAACGACGGCGACCTGTCCTACGCCAAGGTCCGCTTCGACGAGCGCTCGCTCGCGACGGTGCGCGAGTCGATCCACCTGATCGACGACTCGCTCGCCCGGGCCGTGTGCTGGGGCGCGCCTGTGGGACATGACCCGCGACGCCCAGCTGTCGGCCGGCGACTTCGTCGCGATCGTGCTCAAGGGCCTCAGGGACGAGTCCGACGAGACCGCCGTGAAGCAGCTGCCGGTCTACGTGCAGATCGCCATCGAGCAGCTCGCCCACCCGGCCAAGCGCGACCGCCCTGCGCGCGACCTGGGAGCAGGGCCTCCGTGAGCTCCTCGAGCACGCGGCTCCCGGCAGCGACCACCAGCTCACCTTCCTCAAGGCGTTCGCCGGCACCTCCGGCAAGCGCGTGCCCCCGTCGTCGTACGGCGGCGCGGCCCGCAGCCCGGAGGGGCTCGACCTGCTCCAGGGCCTGCTGGACGGCGACGTGGAGCTCGAGGGCCTGTCGGTCGCACCCGACCTGCGCTGGGCGCTGGTCACCGCGCTGGCCCGCGGCGGACGCACCGACGAGGCGGGGATCGCCGAGGAGCTCGGGCGCGACAACACGATCTCGGGCCAGGAGCGGGCGGCCGCCGCCCGCGCCGTGCTGCCCGGCGCCGACACCAAGGCCGCCGCGTGGGAGGCCGCCGCGCTGCGCGACGACGTGTCCAACGAGACCCAGCGGAGCATCGCCTACGTCTTCGACTGCTCCGAGCAGGAGGAGGTGCTCGCGTCGTACCTCGAGCAGTACCTCACCGTCGCGGACACCGTGTGGGAGGACCGGGGCACCCAGATCGCCAGCACGATGCTGGAGTACATGTTCCCGCGGGTGCTGACCAGCCGTGCGGCCCTCGACCGGGTGGACGCCTGGCTCGCGGAGTCCACGGCCAACCCCGCCGCCAAGAAGTACGTCCTGGAGGCCCGCGCCGACATCGTCCGCGCGCTCGCCGCCCAGGACGCGGACGCCTGACCCCGTCCTGCACGACGAAGGGCCGCACCCCGTGGGGTGCGGCCCTTCGTGCGTCGTCGCTGTGGCTACTGGTGCAGCACCCGCGGGCTGCGGGCGTGCTCGGCGAGCTGGTGCACGCCGGCGGTGATCCCGCCGACCAGGTCACCGGTCGCGAAGGCGCTCTGCATGGTCAGTGCGGCGAGGTGCAGCGCGGTGCCGTCGAGCACCCGGTGCGCGTCGGCGCCGGTGACGATCTCGAGCAGCTTGGCCTGCGGGTCGACCATCACCAGGACGGACCGGTCGGGCGCGACCAGGGCCGCGTGGAGGCGCTGCGCGAACGGGCGGGTCTCCCCCTCGGAGCGACCGACGTAGATCGAGAACTCGAGCCGGCACAGCGTCTCGGCCGCCCGGATCGCCTTGTCGATCTCGTGGCGCTGAGCGGACGTGAACGCGTCACCACCGGCCACTGGTGCCACCTCGGCTCGTGTCGTCGCCCTCGTGCCCGGCGCCGACGGCGGCGGGCTGGGGCGCCCGGTCGGCGGCCTCGACGCCGCCCTTGGGGCCGCCGAACCACTCGGGCTCGCTGCGCCACGGCTGTCCGGGGTGGTAGCTCTCGCCCTTCTTCATGGACGGCACGTAGACCAGCAGGGTGATCAGCGGCGAACAGCGCGACCGGGATCACGACGAGCACCAGGATCACGTAGCCCGGCGACACGTGGGGAGGGTCGTCCCACGTGCTGGGGGCCTCGGCGAAGGCGGTGCTCGTGAGGCTCGTCACGAGGATCGCGGGGCCCAGCGCGAGCATCCGCGCGGCCCGTCGTACGGCGGTAGGGGCAGGGTGGCTCGTCACACAGCCAGGGTATCGAATGTCGGCTTGGTCGCTGCGGTCACGTCTCGTAACGTCGCGGCCATGAGTCTCCTGGACACCGCACCGACCTGCTCGACCAGTGACCAGTGGTGTCTCTGGGTCGACCGCACGACGGGGAACCAGTGGCTCGCCCAGGCCGCCAGCTGGCTGATCGCCAAGCCCCTGGCGATCATGGTGCTGGTCCTGCTGGCCCTGGGCGTTCCGCTGGTTCCTGCACCGCGTGATCGACCGTCTGGTGCGCCGCGCGGCCCTCGGGATGCCGAGCCCGGTCCTGCGGCGACGACGCGAGCGGACCGACAAGCCCGAGCACTCCCCCACCGTGCTCGCCGGACGGCGCGTGCAGCGGGCCGAGACGATGGGGTCGCTGCTCAAGAGCATCGCCTCGATCGTGATCTTCGCCGTGTTCGGGATCACCGCGATCGCCGAGCTCGGCTACCCCGTCGGACCGCTGCTCGCGAGCGCCGGCGTGGTCGGCGTCGCGCTCGGCTTCGGCGCCCAGAGCCTGGTCAAGGACTTCCTGTCCGGCATCTTCATGATCTTCGAGGACCAGTACGGCGTCGGCGACTCCGTGGACCTCGGCGAGGCCGGCGGCACCGTCGAGGCGGTCGGCCTGCGGGTCACCCGGCTCCGCGACGTCGAGGGCACGGTCTGGTACGTCCGCAACGGCGAGATCCTCCGCGTCGGCAACCAGAGCCAGAACTGGGCCCGCACGGTGCTCGACATCCCGGTGGCGCTCGACCAGGACCTCAAGCGGGTCCAGGAGGTGCTCGAGGACGTCGCCCACGACCTGTGGGACGACGAGGACTACCAGCACCTGATCATCGAGGAGCCGTCGGTGTGGGGCGTGCAGGACCTGACCCCGAACTGGATCACGATCCGGGTCACCCTCAAGACCGCCCCGCTCGAGCAGTGGGCGGTGGCCCGCGAGATGCGGCAGCGGATCAAGGCCCGCTTCGACCACGAGGGCATCGCCTTCGCCCACCCCACCGGCCAGATGTGGGGCCAGCCGGTCTGACCGGCCCCACGTCGGGCGACCGCGTCAGGCGAGGCTGGCGTCCAGCGTGATCGTGGTGCCGGTCAGCGCCTGGGACACCGGGCAGTTCTTCTTGGCGTCCTCGGCGGCCGCCGCGAAGCCGTCGGCGTCGATGCCGTCGACCGAGCCGACCACGGTGAGGTGGATGCCGGTGATGCCGTCGCCGGGCTGGAACGTCACGTCGGCCTGGTGTCGAGCGCCTGCGGCGGCGTGCCCGCGCTCGGCCAGCCCGTTGGACAGCGCCATCGAGTAGCACGCGGAGTGGGCCGCGGCGATGAGCTCCTCGGGGCTGGTCTTGCCGTTGGCCGCCTCGGCGCGGGCGGGCCACGAGACGTCGTACGTGCCGAGGCCGGACGACTCGAGGCTGACCTGGCCGGCGCCCTCGAACAGCGAGCCTTCCCAGTGGGTCTTCGAGGTGCGGGTGGTGGCCATGCGGTGTCTCCTTCGTCGGGGGTGAGGGTGTGCGCACCGAGCCTTGCCGAGTCGTAGACAATGGACAAGTGACGACCCCGACCCCCGAGACCGACGGACAGCAGGCCGAGACGTTCTACGACGCGATCGGCGGCTACCCGACCATCGCGAAGATCGTGGCCCGCTTCTACGCCGGCGTGGCCGAGGACGAGGTGCTCCGCCCGCTCTACCCGGAGGCCGACCTCGGCCCGGCCGAGGAGCGGTTCCGGCTGTTCCTCGTGCAGTACTGGGGTGGCCCGACGACGTACAACGAGCAGCGCGGCCACCCGCGCCTCCGGATGCGGCACGCGCCGTTCGCGGTGACGCCGCGGGCCAAGGAGCACTGGCTGCTGCACTTCCGGGCCGGCCTCGACGAGGCGAACCTGTCGCCCGAGCACGACGCGCAGTTCTGGGACTACGTCACGCACGCCGCGCAGTTCATGGTGAACACGTTCGAGGAGCCGGCCTGAGCCTGCGACGCGTGGGCAACCGGTCCGGAATCGAGAAGCGACGCCCGCCCCGCCGGGCCTAGCCTTTCTGGGACGGGTCGGCGCAGCGCCGGCCCACCGTGCCGAGAGGAAGCCCGCCATGCCCGCGAAGAAGACCACGACCTCGTCCGACGGCTTCAGCGCCGAGGAGCGCGCCGCCATGAAGGAGCGCGCCGCCGAGCTGCGCGCGGAGGGGAAGAAGGGCGCCAAGAAGGCGGACGGCCTGCAGGCGGTCCTGGACGCGATCGAGAAGATGGCACCGGAGGACCGGGCGCTGGCCGAGCGGGTGCACGTGGCGGTGACCTCGAACGCGCCCGACCTGGCGCCGAAGACGTGGTACGGCATGCCCGCCTACGCCAACACCGACGGCAAGGTCGTCGTGTTCTTCCAGGACGCCGGCAAGTTCGGCTACCGCTACTCCACGCTGGGCTTCCAGGAGGCGGCGCACCTCGACGACGGCGACATCTGGCCGGCGTCGTACGCGCTGCTGGCGTGGAGCCCGAAGGTCGAGAAGCAGGTGGTGGCGCTCGTCAAGGCCGCCGTCTCCTGACCGGAGCCCGCGGCTAGCCCTCCAGGACCGCCTCGAGGCGGCCGCGCTCGACGTCGCTGAGCGGGCGGGAGCGCTGCGTCGAGGTGTCGAAGGCGACCAGCCGCACCTCGGCCCTGGAGTACAGCGTCCCGTCGGCGTCGACGATCCGGCAGGCCAGGTCGTAGGACGAGGTGCCGATCCGGGTCACCCAGGTCTCGACGGCGTAGGGCTCGGGCCGGAACAGGATCGGCCGCTTGTAGTCGACGTCGATGCGGGCCACGACCTGTCGCATCGTGGACTGCCGGGAGGGGTCGAACAGCGGCTCGTCGAGCGACAGGATGAACGCGATCCGCGCCTCCTGGTAGTACTCGAAGTACTTCACGTTGTTGACGTGGCCGTAGACGTCGACGTCGGAGAACCGGACCTGGCACTCGTAGACGTGCCTGCTCATGCGACGACGTCCTCGGGCTCCAGGAAGCGCTCCAGGACGGCCCGCTCGTGGTCGTGGATCCGCCGCGGCCGTTCCTCGGTGAACACGAACGGCGTGAGCACCGTGCGGGCCCGGGCGTAGACCCGGCGTACGCCGTCGGGCTGCTCGTCGAGGATCTCGTAGGCCATCGTGAAGGAGGCGGCCCGGATGCGGGTCACCCAGGACTCGATGCGCACCGGCTCCGGCCGGAACACCAGCGGGGAGACGAACTCGACCTCGTGCCGCACCACGACCGTGCCCTCGGCGAGCTGCTCCCCGCCGGTCGCGGGCGCGTGCACCCGGAGCATGTCGACCCGGGACTCCTGGAGGTAGTCCACGTAGGTGACGTTGTTGACGTGTCCCAGCGAGTCCATGTCGGCCCACCGCAACGGGCAGAGGTAGATGTGTCGAGCCACACAGCCATCCTCGCAGCACGGCCGCCTAGGCTGGCGGCACGTCCCACGCTACGCATGGGTAACCGACAGACCAGGAGTCCCCGACATGCCCGAGGCAGTGATCGTTTCCGCAGCCCGCTCCCCCATCGGCCGCGCCTTCAAGGGCTCGCTGGTCGACCTGCGCCCCGACGACCTGACGGCGACGATCGTGCGGACCGCGCTGGACAAGATCCCGGAGCTCGACCCGACGGACATCGACGACCTGTACCTCGGCTGCGGCCTGCCCGGCGGCGAGAGCGGCTTCAACATGGCCCGGATCGTCTCGGTGCTGCTGGGCTACGACCACCTGCCCGGGGCGACGATCACCCGCTACTGCTCGTCGTCGGTCCAGACCAGCCGGATGGCGTTCCACGCGATCAAGGCCGGCGAGGGCGACGTGTTCATCTCCGCCGGCGTCGAGACCGTGTCCCGGTTCGCGAAGGGCAACTCCGACAGCCTCCCGGACACCATGAACCCGGTCTTCGGCGACGCCAAGAAGCGCACCGACGAGCTCGCGCAGGGCGGCCAGGACTGGCTGGACCCGCGCGAGAAGGACGCGGTCCCGGACGCCTACATCGCGATGGGCCAGACGGCGGAGAACGTCGCGCGGCTGCGCGGCCTGTCGCGCCAGGAGCTCGACGAGTTCGGCGTGCGGAGCCAGAACCTCGCCGAGAAGGCCATCGAGAACGGCTTCTGGGCCCGGGAGATCACCCCGGTGACCACCCCGGACGGCACCGTGGTCTCCACCGACGACGGCCCGCGCGCCGGCGTCACCCTCGAGGCGGTCAGCGGCCTCAAGCCGGTGTTCCGCCCCGACGGCGTGGTCACCGCGGGCAACTGCTGCGCGCTCAACGACGGCGCCGCGGCGGTCGTCATCATGTCCGACACCAAGGCCGCGGAGCTCGGCCTCACCCCGCTGGCGCGGATCGTGTCGACCGGCGTGACCGGCCTGTCCCCCGAGATCATGGGCCTCGGCCCGGTCGAGGCGACCAAGCAGGCGCTGCGCCGCGCGAACATGAGCATCGACGACATCGACCTCGTGGAGATCAACGAGGCGTTCGCGGCGCAGGTGGTGCCGTCCTACCAGGACCTCGGCATCGACCTGGACCGGCTGAACGTCAACGGCGGCGCCATCGCCGTGGGCCACCCGTTCGGGATGACCGGCGCGCGGCTGCAGAACACGATGATCAACTCGCTGCAGCACCACGACAAGCAGACCGGCCTGATCACGATGTGCGTCGGCGGCGGCCAGGGCATGGCGATGGTTCTGGAGCGGCTGAGCTAGCGAAGACGCGACATCGGGCGGAGAGCGCATGAGCTGACCCGACGTACGACGGCGACGGCCCCCGGTTCGAGAGAACCGGGGGCCGTTCGCATGAGCGTGCCCGTCATGGGCTCGGGGAGGTCAGGCGGTGGGGGTCTCGTCCTGCTGCAGGACGGCCTCGATGCCGATGATGATGTCGATCTTGTCGCCGATCATCAGGCGGCCGCCGTCGAGCGGGATGTTGAAGTCCACGCCGAAGTCCTTGCGGGAGATGGTCGTGGTGCCCTCGAAGCCCACGCGGGTGCCGCCCCACGGGTCGCCCTCGGAGCCGAGGACCTCGACGTCGAGGGTGATCGACCGGGTGACGCCCTTGAGCGACAGGTCGCCGGTCACCAGGAGGCCGCGGCCGCCGGCCTGGACGCCGGTGCTGGCGAAGGTCATCGGGCCGTTCTTCTCCACGTCGAAGAAGTCGCCGGAGCGCAGGTGCGCGTCACGGTTCTCCTCGCGGGTGTTGATCGAGTTCAGGTCGATCGTGGCGGTCGCCGACGGCGTCTCGCCGGTGACGATCTGGCCCTCGAACTTCTCGAACTGGCCACGGACCTTGCTCATCAGGTGGCGGGCGGTGAAGCCGACCTCGGAGTGGCTCGGGTCGATGTTCCAGGTGCCGGCCGGGATGTCGGTGCTCAGGACGTCGATGCTCATGGGTTGATCTCCTCGAAACTGATAGTTGTTGGTTCAACTGATGCCTACGCTAGCAGGCGATGCTTCAATCTTCAACTACGGAGGCGGTAATCTTGTTCCCATGACGGTGGACAGCTCCGACGTGGCCTGGCTCGACCAGCAGCAGCAGCGCTCCTGGCGCGCGTTCCTGGTCGGCACGACGCTCCTCATGGACCGGCTCGACCGCGAGCTGCGCGAGCAGCACCGGATCTCGCTGCCGGAGTACGAGATCCTCGTGCGCCTCGCCGAGGCCGACGGCCACCGCCTCCGGATGGCGATGCTCGCCGACTCGGTGAGCCACTCCCGCTCCCGGGTCACGCACACGGTCAGCCGGATGGAGACCGCCGGGCTCGTCGCCCGGGACGCCTGCGTCTCGGACGGCCGCGGCGTCGAGGCCGTGCTCACCGAGCAGGGCCGCGCGGCGCTGGAGAAGGCCGCGCCGACCCACGTGGCCGGGCGTGCGCCAGTTCCTCGTCGACCTGGTGGACGACGACGACTTCGAGGCCGTCGGACGGGTGTTCGACGCGGTCACCGACAAGCTCATCGAGGCCAACCCGGCGATGGACATCCGTTGACGACGGACGTGGCACCGCCACACCCTCGACCCCGTCCACACCGTCTACCCCTCGGCCACGCCCTACGACACCCCGGAGCGCACGGCGCTGGTGGAGACCGTCCGCGCGTTCGCGATGGACGAGGTGCTGCCCGTCGCCAACGAGCTCGACCCGCGCCACGAGGACATCCCCGACCACCTGCTGGAGCGGATGGGCGAGCTCGGGCTCTTCGGCGTGCTCATCGGCGAGGACGAGGGCGGCCTGGGCCTCGGCGTCCTGGACTACTGCCTGGTCTCCGAGGAGCTGGCCCGCGCCTGGCTGAGCGTCGGGCAGCATCATCGCCCGCGGCAACGGCACCGGCTGCGACGCCGCCGACCCCGACCGCCGCGCCGAGCTGCGCCGGGCCAGCGCCGCCGGCCGCCGCATCGGGGCGATCGCGTTCTCCGAGCCCGAGGCCGGCTCCGACCTGGCCAACGCGCAGTGCGCCGCCGTGCGCGACGGTGACGAGTGGGTGCTCACCGGCACCAAGCGCTGGGTCGGGCACGCCCTGTCGGCGGACTTCATCCACCTGCTCGCCCGCACCCGGCCCCCGCGCGAGGGCCGCGGTCCCTCCGACGGTCTCGAGCTCTTCCTGGTCGAGAAGGAGCGCGGCGCCTTCCCCGACGGCGTCACCGGCACGCCCATCGACAAGATCGGCTACTTCGGCCTGACCACCTGGCAGCTCGAGCTCGACGGCCTGCGGCTGCCGGCCGACGCCCTGCAGGACACCGGCGAGGAGGAGGGCCAGGGCTTCAAGCACAGCCTCGGCTGGCTGCACGTCGCCCGGGCCCAGACCGCCGCCCGCGCGGTGGGGCTGGCCCGCGGAGCGCTCGAGGACGCGATCACCTACTGCCAGCAGCGGGTGCAGTTCGGCGAGCCGATCGGCAACCAGCAGGTGATCCGGCACGTGCTCGCGGACATGTCGGCCGACGTCGCCGCCGCCCGGCAGCTCTACCAGCACGCGGCCTGGCTGGTGGACTCCGGCGCCGAGGCCAACACCGAGACCTCGCAGGCCAAGCTGTTCGCCTCCGAGATGGCCGAGCGGGTGACCAGCCAGGCGCTGCAGATCTTCGGCGGCAACGGCTACACCACCGACTACGCCGTCGAGCGCTACTGGCGCGACGCCCGGCTGACCAAGATCTTCGAGGGCACCTCGGAGATCCAGCGCCGGATCATCGCGGACAGCCTGATCTCGGGGGCCCCGCTCGACGTGCCCGCCGACCGGTGAGCGGCGCCGACGAGTCCCGGTCCGCGCTGCTCGACCTGCGCCGCCGTACGACGGAGCGGCTGGCCGCCCTCACCGGCGACTACGCCGGCATCGTCGAGGCGTCGCGGGACTCCAACGCCGACGACGAGCACGACCCGGAGGGCTCGACGATCGCGTTCGAGCGGTCCCAGGTCGGCACCCTCGTCGCGGACGCGCGCCGGCAGCTCGCCGAGGTCGAGGCGGCGCTGGGCCGCCTCGACGACGGGAGCTACGGGACGTGCACGGTGTGCGGGCAGCCGATCCCGGCCGCACGCCTCGCGGCGCGGCCGACGGCGCTCACGCACGTCGACTGCACCGCCTGAGGGTCAGTCGCGGGTCAGCTTGCGGTGCGTGACCCGGTGCGGACGGGCCGCCTCGACGCCCAGCCGCTCGACCTTGTTGGCCTCGTAGGACGCGAAGTTGCCCTCGAACCAGAACCACTTGCCCTCGTCGGACTCGTCGCCCTCCCAGGCCAGGATGTGGGTGGCCGTGCGGTCGAGGAACCACCGGTCGTGGGAGGTGATGACCGCGCAGCCCGGGAACTCGAGCAGGGCGTCCTCCAGGGACTGGAGCGTCTCGACGTCCAGGTCGTTGGTGGGCTCGTCGAGCAGCAGCATGTTGCCGCCCATCTTCAGCGTCAGCGCGAGGTTCAGCCGGTTGCGCTCACCGCCGGACAGGACGCCGGCCTTCTTCTGCTGGTCGGGGCCCTTGAAGCCGAACGACGCGATGTAGGCGCGGCTCGGCATCTCGAAGTTCGCGACCTTGATGAAGTCGAGCTCGTCGGAGACGACCTGCCAGACGTTCTTCTGCGGGTCGATGCCGCCCGCGGCTCTGGTCGACGTAGGAGATCTTCACGGTCTGGCCGACCTTGAGCTCGCCCTCGTCGGGCTTCTCCTCACCGGTGATCATCCGGAACAGCGTGGTCTTGCCGACGCCGTTGGGGCCGATCACGCCGACGATGCCCGCGCGCGGCAGCTTGAAGTCCAGGTCGTGCATCAGCACCCGGTCGCCGAAGCCCTTCTTCAGGTCGTCGGCCTCCAGCACGATGTCACCGAGGCGCGGGCCCGCCGGGATGTTGATCTCGGAGAGGTCCACCTTGCGGTTGCGCTCGGCCTCCGCGGCCATCTCCTCGTAGCGGCCCAGCCGCGACTTGCTCTTGGCCTGCCGGGCCTTGGGGTTCGAGCGCACCCACTCGAGCTCGCGCTCGAGCATCTTGGCGCGCTTGGCGTCCTTGGCTCCCTCGACCTTCAGCCGCTCCTGCTTGGTCTGCAGGTAGGTCGTGTAGTTGCCCTCGTAGGGGTGCGCCTTGCCCCGGTCGAGCTCGAGGATCCAGCTGGCCACGTTGTCGAGGAAGTACCGGTCGTGGGTGACGGCCAGCACGGCGCCCGGGTAGCTGGCCAGGTGGCCCTCCAGCCACTGCACCGACTCGGCGTCCAGGTGGTTGGTGGGCTCGTCGAGCAGCAGCAGGTCGGGCTGCTGGAGCAGCAGCTTGCAGAGCGCGACCCGGCGGCGCTCACCACCGGAGAGCTTGTCGACCAGGGAGTCCGGCGGCGGGCAGCGCAGCGCGTCCATGGCCTGGTCGAGCCGGCTGTCGAGGTCCCACGCGTTGGCGTGGTCGAGGTCGGTCTGCAGGTCGCCCATCTCGGCCAGGAGCTTGTCGTAGTCCGCGTCGGGGTCCGCGAGCTCCTCGGAGATCTGGTTGTAGCGGTCGAGCTTGCCCTTGATCTCGCCGACGGCCTCCTCGACGTTCTCGAGCACCGTCTTGCCCTCGGTCAGCGGCGGCTCCTGCTGGAGCATGCCCACCGTGGCGTCGGGGTCGAGGATCGCGTCGCCGTTGGACGCGTGGTCGAGCCCGGCCATGATCTTGAGCATGCTGGACTTGCCGGTGCCGTTGGGTCCGACGACGCCGATCTTGGCGCCGTGCAGGAACGAGAGGGTGACGTTGTCGAGGACGACCTTGTCACCATGGGCCTTGCGCACGTTGCGCAGCGTGAAAACATACTCAGCCATGCCGCGAGCCTACGGCGGCGGGCCGACCCCATGAAATCGGCGGGATCGGGCCGCCCCCGCCCGAGCCGGGATGACGGCCCCTCACGCCACCCGGCCGGGCTCCTCCCGCTGCTCCCCGAAGCTGGTCAGCTGCGGCAGGTCGCTGCCCGACTCGTGCACGATCTCCTTCACGACGTGGTCGGTCTCGTCGTCGGTGTCGGTGCGGTCGGGCCGCAGGGCCTTCGACGAAGACCGCCGTGCCGCGGTTGAGGTCGTGCCCCACGTAGGTCGCGTCGACGACGTACGTCACCGAGCTCTGGCCGTCGGCCCGCTCCCAGACGTCGGCGCGCAGCCGGCCGTGCACCAGCACCGGGTCGCCCTTGCGGACCGAGTCCCGGACGTGGTCGGCCAGCGTGCGCCAGCAGGTGACCGAGAACCACGAGGTCGGCCCGTCCACCCACTCGCCGTTGCGCTTGCGGATGCGGGGCGTCGACCCCACCCGCAGGTTGGCCACGGTGCCCTGCTGGGTCTCGCGGTGGACGACCTCGTTGCCCACCCATCCCTGGAACGTCACGAACGCCTCGTTCATCGTGCTGGCTCCTCTGCCTCACGTCGGTGTGTACGACGGACAGGCTCCCCCGGCCGTACGACGGACGGGGCGACCCGCGGCAGACCCGTGGACAACCCGTCGCGAGGGCGGTCCTGGGGACGGAAACCGGATGGACGTCAGCGCAGCGCGGCGTCGAGACCGGCGCGGGTGGCCCGGTAGGCCTCGACCTCGGCCTCGACGGGCTGCACGACGAGCCGCTCGGTGACCTCGCCGATCGCCGCCCGCAGCCGCCGGTCGGCCGACCTCGCCTTGCCGCGGGAGGTCAGGCCCACGACCCCCTTGCAGACCAGGCCGAGCAGGATGCCGAGGGCCACCCCGCCGAGCAGCAGCAGCGTGGGCAGCGGGAGGCCGGACGAGCGCGGGGCCGACGGGGCGGAGATCTGCAGGTAGCCGAGCACGGCCAGCCCCAGCAGCCAGAGCCCGCCCACGAGCGCGGCGAGCATCAGCACCCACTGGAGCACGCGGACCAGCCGCCACCAGACCGGGGTCCGGCCGACCCCGAGGTCGGTGGAGGTCACCGCCTGGTCGAGGGCGTCGTTGAGGTCGGGCAGCCGGGCCACCGAGGCCCGGCGGACCGCGTCGGCCCAGGCCGGGGTCAGCTCCTTGCCGACGTCGTCGGCGAGGGCGCGCACGGTCGTGTCGACGCGGGCCCGCTGGACGTGGGTGGCCTCGGGGACGGACGCGCGGGCGCTGGCGGTCAGCTCCTTGCCGCGCGAGCCCAGGTCGAGGTGCAGCCGCCTGAGCGGGTCGGGCTTGAACCGGGTCAGCCACGCCGTGACGGGCCAGCCGGTCGCCTGCCCCGCCCGTCGCCTGGTCGACTGCTCGACGGCGTGGACCACGGTGGGGACGCCGGCGGCGTCGGCGAAGGCGTCGACCAGCTCGCTGGTGCGGCCCCGCGCGACGTGGCCGGGCGACGAGTCGCCGTTGGCCTCGGCCATCCGCCGGGCGACGGAGCCCACGTCGGCCATCAGCCGCTTCTTCACCGCCTTCTTGGCGCTGACCTGCTCGGCGATCGCCCGCTTCAGCTCCGGGATGCCCTCGCCGTGCCGGGCGGAGGTGGCGATCACCGGGACCGTCTCGAGGCCGTCCTCGGCGAGCAGCCGCTTGAGGTCGCCGATCATCGACGCGCGGCGGGCCTCCGGGACGGTGTCGATGTGGTTGAGCACCACGAGCATGACGTCGCGGTGCGAGGCCAGCGGCTTGAGGTAGCGGTCGTGGATCGCGGCGTCGGCGTACTTCTGCGGGTCGAGCACCCACACGAGCAGGTCGGCGAGCTTGACCAGCCGGTCGACCTCGACGTGGTGGGCGACCTCGGTGGAGTCGTGGTCGGGCAGGTCGAGCAGGACCAGGCCGTTGAGCCCGCGGTCGTCGCGGGGCTCGTCGAGCATGCTGTCGCGCATCACCTGGTGGCGCTTGGGCACACCGAGCCAGTCCAGCAGCTCGGGCGCCCCGTCGGCGCCCCACGCGCACGCCATCGTCCACGACGTGGTGGGACGGCGTACGCCGATGGCGGCCAGCTCGAGACCGGTCACGGCGTTGAACGTCGAGGACTTGCCGGAGCCCGTCGCCCCGGCCAGGGCCACCACGGTGTGGTCGCCGGAGAGCCGGAGCCGGTCGCCGGCCCGTTCGGCGACGGCGCTGGCCTCGTCGACGAGGGCGTCGTCGAGCCGGCCGCGGGCGGACCGGGCCGCCTCGGCGAGACCGTCGATGCGGTCGGTGACGTCGGACCCGCGTCCGACGAGGCGCTTGGCCCCCTCGACCAGGGAGGTCACCGGGTCTCCCCCGCGTCGGCCGTGGGCACCTTGTCGGCGAAGCGCAGGTCGTCGACGCGCCGGGACACCTCGCGCAGGCCGTCGACGTCGCCCTCGTGGATGCCGAGGGCGTCGAGCACGTCGGTGAACCGGAGCCGCTCCTCCTCCATGAGGGCGGTGACCCGCCGGTTGAGGTCGGCGCGGGCCTCGTCGGCGAGCCGGCGCACGGCCTGGTCGCCGAAGACGGCCTCGAGCAGCTTCTGGCCGACGACGGCGCTGCCGCCGGCGATGCCGACCTCGGCGCCCGAGACACCGGCGGTGTGCGCGAAGACGACGACCATCAGGGCCACGGACAGCCCGTTGACGCCGAACGCCAGGAAGCGTGCGGTCGACCTCTTGTCGGCCCCCTCGGACCGGACCATCTCGAGGACGCCGTGCTGCCAGTCGCGCACCGACCGCTCGGCGCGCACCCGGAAGTCGCGGGACGCGCGGCCCAGGTCGCGGCCGGAGTCCTCGGCCAGGTGCTGGCCGGCGCTCACCGAGCGCCAGGACGCCTCGGCGCGCTCGGCGGCGGTCTCCGCGTGCTCCAGGATCAGCGTCTCGAGGCCCGACTCCACCGCGACCGTCACCCGCTCGGCCTGCTGCGGCTTGCCGCGCACCCAGCCGACCACGCGGTCGCGCAGCCAGCCGACCTTGGTCTCCAGCGAGCGCAGCAGCTCACCGGTGCCGACGAACTCCTGCCAGCGGGCCAGCACCTCGCCGCGCAGGAGGGTGCCGTCGGCGGAGGCGTCGTCGATCCTGGTGATCGCCTCGTCGTAGGCCCGGTCGACGTCCTCCCGGAGCCGGTGGGCCATCGCGAGCTGGGCGCCCGCGGCGTCGGCGATGTCGTGGGTGCGGCGCGACACGGAGCGCACCGCGCCGTCGAGGGTCTGCTTCACGACCGCGGCCCGGGCGCCCGAGTCGGCGGCCAGGCTGTCGAGCCAGGCCCGGATCTCCTGCACCGACGCCGCGGGCAGCAGCCCGTCGTCGTCGACCGGGCCCTCGGTCACCGCGAACAGCGGCGAGTCGCGCAGGCCGCGGGAGGTGAGCATCCGCGCCAGGTGCCCGCTGACCTCGTCGACGGCGTCGGGCGGCGTCCGGTCCAGCACGACGGCCACGGCGGTGCTGCGCTCGGCGGCCGCCTTGAGGAAGTCCCACGGGACCTGGTCGGCGTAGCGCGCCGCCGAGGTCACGAACAGCCAGAGGTCGGCGGCCGCGAGCAGCTCGGCGGCGAGCGTCCGGTTGCGCTCCTCCACCGAGTCGATGTCGGGTGCGTCGAGGATCGCCAGCCCCTCGGGGACCGAGTCGGCCGCGACGAGCTGGAGCGCGCCCGGGTCGCCGGTCGCGCCGGTGGTGCGGGCCAGGCCGGGGAGGATGCGCTCCTTGTCGAACCAGTCCACGTCGGCGGGGTTGTGCACCAGCACCGGCGACCGGGTGGTCGGCCGGAGCACGCCCGGCTCGGTGACCCGGCGGCCGACCAGCGAGTTCACCAGCGTCGACTTGCCGGCCCCGGTGGACCCGCCGACGACCGTCAGCAGCGGGGCCTCGATCTGGATCAGCCGGGGCAGGACGTAGTCCTCGAGCTGGTCGACCATCGCGCTGCGCATGACCCGGTGCTCCTCGGCCCCCGGTACGTCGAGCGGCAGCGCCACGGTCGCGAGCGCCTCCCGCAGCCGGACCAGGGCGGTGATCATCTCCGTGCTGGTCGTGTCGCTCGCGGCGCTCATCGCCGGGCCTCGGTGCGGACGTGCCCCGGCACGGCCTGGCCCATCGGTTGCGGGTACTGCACGTAGGGGCGCAGGGCGTGCAGCCGCTGCACCATCGCGGAGCCGCGCTCGGTGAAGTCCGACGGCGCGTTGCCGCGCAGGAAGCGGTCGTGCAGGAACGCGAGCTCGATGGCCTGCTGCTGGTACTCGCGCATCACCCGCTCGGCCACGGCGCCGCCGTAGGCCCGGGCGTAGCGGCGGCTCGCCCGACGGGCGGAGAGCCGGACCAGCCAGGGCACCTCGTAGGCACCGATGAGACCGCGCGCCGCGCAGTCGCTCAGCGAGCGGGTCAGCATCCGGGCCTCCCGCATCCGGGCCCAGACGGCGAAGCCGACGAGGAGCAGGAACGCCGGCACCATCGCGAAGACGTAGGTCAGGACGAAGGCAGATCCGCCGCCGAAGAAGGCGGACGCGTTCCAGGTCGCATGGGCAGTCACAGCGGCGAGGTACCCGAGAAGCGGGGCGAGGAACCTCCAGTGCTTCTTCTTGGCCACCACGGCGAACCCGACCCCCAGTCCGATGAAGGAGGTGAAGAGCGGGTGCGCGAACGGGCTGAAGATGCCGCGTACGACGAACAGGCCGGTCGCCGAGCCCAGCCCGCCCTGGCCGCCGCCGTCGCTGCCCATGTAGGCGCCGGCGAGGTAGAGGATGTTCTCGGTGAACGCGAAGCCCACCCCGACGATGCCGGCGTAGACGATCCCGTCGAGCACACCGTCGATGACCCGGCGGCGGAACCACAGCAGCAGCAGGACGAACAGGCCCTTGGCGCCCTCCTCGGTGACCGGCGCCACGATGGCCGCGGACCAGTCGTCCGGGGTGCCGAGCACGATCTGGTCGATGCCCTGCAGCACCAGCGCGGCGGCCGTGGCCACCACGGCGCCCCAGAAGAAGGCGAGCACCAGGAACCGCACCGGCTCCGGCTCGTAGCGGTCGAGCCAGAGGAACGCCGCGATCACCGGACCGACGGGCAGCGCCGCGAGCACGACCCCGACCGCGAGGGCGCCCGGCGCGTTGGAGAGCACGAGCACGATGCACATCACGCCGGCGCCGAGCAGCAGCGCGACCGCGACGAGCACGGTGAACAGCACGCTGCCCCGCCGGCGCGGTCGCTCGAGCAGCCCGGGCGGCACCGCGGCGGCCGGCGCCCAGGCCCCGGGGCGGTCGCGGTGGCGCCTGCGTGGGGGCAGGCGCGACCGGGGACGGGCCCGGGGTCCCGAGCCCTCCCTCGCTGTGCCGACCTGCCCCACTCACGCGCGCCAGCCTATCGGGGCACTGCACCTCGTCCGTGCCACGAGCCCCACCCGTCGTACAGTGACCGGGTGAGCGAGACCACCCCCGACCGCCCGTCCGACGCCACCGAGCGACCCTCGATCCTGGCCACGGAGTCGCACGACCAGCCGGTCCCCGAGGCCTACGCCGCGTTCATGCGGCAGGGCTGGGGCGAGCGCGAGCTCGACCTCCCCCGGCACTCGGTCGCCGACTGGTCCGCCCGCCGACGCAGCCGGCTCGCCGAGATGTTCCCCGGCGAGCGGCTCGTGGTGCCGGCCGGCAAGTTCAAGGTCCGCGCCAACGACACCGACTTCCGGTTCCGCGCCGACAGCGCGCACGTCCACCTCACCGGCAACGTCACCAGCGACGCCGTGCTCGTGGTCGAGGACGGCGAGTCGGTGCTCTACGCCCGGCCCCGCTCGTCCCGGCAGACCGACGAGTTCTTCCGCGACCGCCGCTACGGCGAGCTGTGGGCCGGCCGCCGGCCCTCGCTGCGCGAGATCTCCGACTCCCTCGGCCTGGAGGTGCGGCACCTCGGCGAGCTCGAGGACCGCCTCGACCGCACCGCCAAGACCCGCGTCCTGCGCGACGTCGACCCGTACGTCGACCAGGTCGTCGCCGAGGACGGCGCCCGCGACCACGACTTCGCCCGGGTGCTCTCGGAGCTGCGCCTGGTCAAGGACCCCTGGGAGCTCGAGCAGCTGCAGGACGCCTGCGACGTCACCACCCTCGGCTTCGCCGACAGCGTCCGCGAGTGGGACAACGTGCTGAAGTACGGCGAGCGCTGGCTCGAGGGCACCTTCTTCCGGCGGGCCCGGGCGATGGGCAACGACCTCGGCTACGACTCGATCGTGGCCGGCGGCTCCCACGCCACCACGCTGCACTGGACCGAGAACTCCGGACCGGTCACGCCCGGCCGGCTCCTGCTGCTCGACATGGGCGTGGAGAACAGCAACCTCTACACCGCCGACGTGACCCGCACGCTGCCGGTCGACGGCACGTTCACGTCGCTGCAGCGCGACCTCTACTCGATCGTGCTCACCGCGCAGCAGGCCGGCATCGACGCGATCCGCCCCGGCGCCGACTTCCAGGAGCCGCACGACGCGGCCATGCACGTGATCGCCCACGCCCTCGAGGACCTCGGCCTGCTGCCGGTCTCCGCGGAGGAGGCGCTCTCGCCCGACAGCAAGGTCTACACGCGCTGGACCCTGCACTCGACCAGCCACATGCTCGGCCTCGACGTGCACGACTGCGCGGCGGCCTCCAACGAGACCTACAAGCACGGTCCCCTCAAGGAGGGCATGGTGCTCACGGTCGAGCCGGGGCTGTACTTCCAGGAGGACGACCTGCTCGTCCCGGAGGAGCTGCGCGGCATCGGCATCCGCATCGAGGACGACATCGCGGTCACCGCCGACGGCTCGACGAACCTGTCGCAGGCGCTCCCCCGCGAGCCCGACGCCATCGAGGAGTGGATGGCCGGGCTCCGCGCCTGACCTACTGCACGGGGCTCCGGGCCGCCTGCTCGTCGAAGACCGCGACGACCTCCTCGACCGACAGGCCCTTGGTCTCGGGCAGGAACTTCACGATGAACAGCAGTGCCAGCAGCGACAGGGCGGACAGCAGCACCATCACCTTGGGCAGCCCGAACGCCGACTGCATCGCCGGGAACGCCTCGATGAGCGCGAAGTTCGCGATCCAGTTGACCCCGGCACCGGTGGCCGCGGCCCGGCCCCGGACCGCGGTCGGGAAGACCTCGCCCTGGAGCAGCCACCCGGTGCCGCCGACGCCGATGGCGAACGACGCGATGAAGATCGAGAACCCGACCATCACCACGACGGTCTTGGGGGTGCCGGTCAGCCAGGCCACCCCGGCCGCGGCGACCAGCATGAACGCGGCCATCCCGACGTAGCCCCAGATCGCGAGCGGCCGCCGGCCGATCTTGTCGATCCAGCGGAAGCCGAAGTAGGTGGCCACGACGTTCACGGCGCCCAGGATCGCGGCCGAGACGAGTCCGGCGATCGCGGCGTGCACGGCCGTGTCGCCGGGCTCCTTGAACAGGCCGCCGAGCAGCTGCGGCCCGTAGTAGAACGGCACGTTGATCCCGGTGATCTGCTGGAAGACGAAGAACCCCGAGACGACCGCGAGGGCACGCTTGACCCCGGGCGTCCACAGCCTCCGGCGCTCCTTCTTCTGCTCCTGCTCGACCTCCTCGATCCGGTCGGCGGTGCGACGTACGTCCTCCTCGGACACGTCCACGCCGAGCTTCCCGAGCGCGGCACTGGTGTCGGCGTAGCGGCCCTGCTGGATCAGCCAGCGCGGGGACTCCGGCATCCGGGCCCGCAGCGCGACCGCGAGCACGGCCGGGACGGCACCGATCCCGAGGATCACCCGCCAGTCGGCGGTCTTGGCGGCGTCGGGAGCGAGCACGAAGACGAGCAGCGCGACGAGGTAGGACACCAGGATCCCGACCGTGATCATCCACTGCTGGATGATGCTCAGCTGGCCGCGGCGGCCCTTCGGCGCGAACTCCGCGATGTAGGCCGTGGCGATGGCCGAGTCGGCGCCGACGGCCAGGCCGATGAGGGTGCGCGACGCGATGAGCATCGCCGCGCTGACGGTGAGGGCCGACAGGATCGCGCCGAGCGCGTAGATGGACGCGTCGGCCAGCAGCAGCGACTTGCGCCCGAACCGGTCGGTCAGCGGGCCGGCCGCGAGGGCGCCCACCGCCGCACCGAGGGACGCGCCCGCGACCAGGTAGCCGGTCCAGAAGTCGGAGAGCTCGTAGGGGATGAAGTCGAGCACCGACCCGATCACCGCGGTGTCGTAGCCGAACAGGAACCCGCCGATGCAGGCCAGCAGGGCGAGGTACCAGTACAGCCCGCTCATGGCGCTCGAGTCGAGGTTGTCGAGGACGCCGGTCTCGTCGCGTCCGCTGTTGCTCCTGGTCTCGGTCTCCGCCATCACGGGCTCCCTTATTCGAGGACCCTTGTCGCGTTCCCCGCCGATGGCTGGCTAAACCAAGTGGTCTGGGGCTGCCCGTGACGCAGAGCGGCACCTATCCCGCGACCGCCCGCTCCTGTCGGCGAATCCGCTGCTCTCTCGGGTCGGCCACGGGGGCGGCGGCCAGCAGCCGTGCGGTGTAGGGGTGCTCGGGGCGGTGCAGGACCCGGGCGGTCTCGCCGTGCTCGACGATGACGCCGTCGTGCATCACCGCGACGCGGTCCGCGACCGCACCCACCACGGCGAGGTCGTGGGTGATGAACAGGCAGGCGAAGCCGAGCTCGTCCTGGAGCCGCCCCAGCAGCGCGAGCACCCGCGCCTGCACCGAGACGTCGAGCGCACTGGTCGGCTCGTCGGCCACCACCAGCTGGGGGCGCAGCACCAGGGCCCGCGCGATCGCGACCCGCTGGCGCTGTCCGCCGGACAGCTGGTGCGGGAACCGGCCGGCGAAGTCGGGCGGCAGGTCGACCGACGCGAGCACCTCGGCCACCCGGTCGCGCGCCGCGCCGCCGGAGACCGACGCCAGCCGCAGCGGCTCGGAGATCGAGCGGCCGACGGTGTGCCGCGGGTTCAGCGAGGAGCTCGGGTCCTGGAAGACGATGCCGACCTCGCGGAGCAGGGTGCGACGCCGCCCCCGCGACGAGTCGGCGAGGTCGGTGCCACCGAGCGTGGCCCGTCCCTCGGTCGGTCTCACCAGTCCGGTGAGCGCGCGGCCGAGGGTGGACTTCCCCGACCCCGACTCCCCCACCAGACCCAGGGTCTCGCCCCGCCGCAGGGTCAGGTCGACCCCGCGGACGGCGTGCACCGCGCGGGACCCGCGTCCGTAGCTGACCCCGACCCGCTCGAGCCGGACGACCTCCGCCGGTCTCCGGACGGTCGTCCGCGTCCCGGTCCTCCGGGAACGTCGGCACCGCCGACAGGAGCGTCCGGGTGTAGTCCTCGGCCGGCGCCCCCAGCACGTCCTCGACGGGACCGTGCTCGACGATGCTGCCGTCGTGCATCACCGCCACGTCGTCCGCGAGGTCGGCCACCACGCCCATGTCGTGGGTGATCAGCAGCACCGCGGTGCCCCGGGCGGCCAGGCCGCGCAGCAGGTCGAGGATGCCGGCCTGCACCGTCACGTCGAGCGCCGTGGTCGGCTCGTCCGCCACCAGCAGCTCCGGGTCGCACCCCGTCGCCATCGCGATCATCGCCCGCTGGAGCTGGCCGCCGGACAGCTCGTGGGGGTACGACGCGGCGATCCGCTCCGGCTCGTCGAGGCCGACCGAGGCGAGCAGCCCGAGCACCGTGGCCCGGCCGCCGTCCCGGGCCCGGCCGTGCGCCTGCAGGGCCTCCTCGATCTGCCGGCCGATGCGGTGCACGGGGTTCCAGCGCGGCCATCGGCTCCTGGAAGACCGTGCCGACCCTGGCCCCCCGGACGGCCCGGATCGCCGGACCGTCCAGGGTGAGCAGGTCGTCGTCGCCGAGCAGGATCCGCCCGCCCACCTGCACCTCGGGCCCGTGCAGCCGCAGCACCGACTGGGCGGTCACCGACTTGCCGGAGCCGGACTCGCCGACCAGGGCGAGCACGCGGCCGCGCCGTACGTCGAGGTCGATGCCGTGCACGACCTCCCGCGGGCCGCGCCGCCGGTCGGGGAACGCGACGGTGAGCCCGCGGATGCGCAGGAGGGCGTCGTCGGTCACTTGCCCAGCGAGACGCGCAGGTAGTTCGGGTAGTTGGGGAACCCGGACACGTCGAAGTTCTGCACGTCCGACCCGCGCAGGAAGGCGTTGCGGGCGTAGAGCAGCGGCACGACGGGCGCGTCCTGCATGACCCGTCGGTCGGCCTGCGCCCAGGTCTGCTGGGCGGTCGCCGGGTCGACCTCGCCGGTGGCCTTGGCGATCAGCGCGTCGACCTCGGGGTTGGAGTAGCGGGAGATGTTGTAGCTGCCGCCCCCGATCTGGCTGGAGTCGAACAGCGGCGAGATGTTGCCGTTGGCGCTCGGGAAGTCCGGCTGCCAGCTGCCGACGGTCAGGTCGTAGTCGCCCTTGTCGTTGGTGATCTCGTCGTAGTAGACGTTCACGTCCTTGGGGTCGATCTTGACCGTGATGCCGGCCCGCTGAAGACCCTGCTGGATGGCCTCGGCCTGGCCGAGCGCTCCGGTGTCGTTGGCGGTGATCAGCGTCAGCGTGAGGTTCTTGGCCCCGGCCTGGGCGAGCAGTTGCTTGGCCTTGGCCACGTCACCGGTGTCGGGCGCCTGGTAGAGGTCGTAGTCCTGGCGGCCGGGGATGCCCGGCGTGATCAGGGTGCTCGGCGAGCTCGCCGCCCTGCGACCCGCCCGCGGCGAGCTGGAAGGCGCGCTTGTCCACGGCGTACTCGATGGCCTGGCGGACCTTGACGTCCTTGAGGGCCGGACGGCGGTTGTTCATCGCGAGGTACTCCAGCGCACCCGGCTGCGACAGGGCGAGCCGGGACTTCGCCGCCGGGTTGCTGGTGATCTGCTTGAGCTGGGCGGGCGGCACGAAGCCGGCGCCGAACGCGTCCTTGGCCTCGCCGGAGTCGGCGATCAGCTGCTGTGCGGCGACGGAGTCGTCCTGGCTGAGCTTGAACACCACGGTGTCCGGCCCGCCGGTGCGGACGTCGTCGGTCTTGGTGCTCCACTCCGGGTTGCGCTCGAGGGTGACCGCGGTGCCGGGCCTGCTGCTCTTGACCTCGTAGGGCCCGGACGCGACCGGGTCGTTGCCGTAGGTCGCCGGCTTGGTGTCCGCGCTCTTCGGCACCGGCGCGAACGCCGGCATCGACGCGATCCACGGCCAGTCGCCGTACGCCGTGTTGAGCTTGAACACGATGGTGCGGTCGTCGGGCGTCTCGATCGAGTCGAGCTCCTTGCCCTGGTAGGGGCCGGTGTACTTGTCACCACCGACGAGCAGGGTCTTGTGGTAGCCGAGGCCGCCGGACAGCTCCGGCGCGAAGGACCGCTCGAGGCCGTACTTGATGTCCTGGGAGGTGATCGGCGAGCCGTCGGAGAAGCTTCAGCCCGGGCTTGAGGGTGTAGGTCCAGGTGCGGCCGCCGTCGGTGGCCTTGCCGGTGTCGGTGGCGAGGTCCGGGACGACGCGGGGCTCCTTGCCCTTCTCGATGTCCCAGGTGGTGAGCCGGCGGTGCACGAGGCCCTGCGAGGTGATCGCCAGGCTCTGGCTCTTGGCCGGGTCGAAGCTCTGCTCGTCCGAGGAGCTGTAGATGGTCAGGGTGCCGCCCTTGTGGAACCCGGTCGAGCCGGAGTCCTGGGACGGGTTCGCGTTGCAGGCCGTCGCGGTCAGGGCGACTGCGGCCGTGGCCACGAGGGCACGGAGCGTGCGGGTGCGGTTCACGATGTTCCTCTCTGGTGGTGCTTCGGGTGCTTGTCGGGTGCGAGTGGCCGTCAGTCGGAACGGACGACGCGGGGGTCGAGACGGGAGTACGCGAGGTCGACGGTGAGGTTGGCCAGCACGATCAGGAAGGCGGAGAACAGCGTCACGCCCAGCACGACCGGGAGGTCGAGGTTGCCGACCGAGTCGACGAGCAGGGCGCCGATGCCCTGCATGCTGAAGATCTTCTCGGTGATGACCGCGCCGCCGAGCAGGCCGCCGAGGTCGAGACCGAAGAGCGTGACCACGGGCAGCAGCGCGTTGCGCAGTGCGTGCCGGGTCACCACCTGACGCTCGGTGAGGCCCTTGGCGCGGGCGGTGCGGATGTAGTTCTCGTCGAGCACGTCGAGCAGCTGGCTGCGCGTCATCCGCGTGTAGACGGCCGAGCTGGCCACGGCCAGCACCACCCAGGGCAGGACCAGGTGCCAGGCCCACCCGACGGGGTCCTCCCTCAGCGGCACGAACGTGCCGACGGGGAGCACGTTGAGCTTGAAGCCGAAGACGTAGATCCCCACCAGGCCGACGAGGTAGGTCGGCGTGGAGACCCCGACGACCGTCGAGGCCATCGCGGTCCGGTCGACCCAGCTGCCGCGGCGCAGCGCCGCGAGCACCCCGGTGGTCACCCCGACGACGGTCCAGATGACGGCCGCGCCCAGGGCGATCGACGCGGTGATGCCGAACCGCTCCCCGATCAGCGACGTGACCGGCTCGTTGAGCCGGAACGAGTAGCCGAAGCACGGCGCCGCGCACTGCACGGTGGCCGCCCCGCTGCCGTAGGTCGCGCCGCCACGACGATCCCGCGCAGGAACTCGCCGAGCTGGACGAGCACCGGCTGGTCGTAGCCGAGGAAGTGCCGCACCGCCTCGCGACGCTCCGCCGTGCAGGGCTTGCCGCAGGAGGCCTGCGAGACGTCGTTGGGCAGCAGGTGGAACACCAGGAACGTGAGGGCGGCGATCACCAGCAGCACCAGCACGGCGGCGACCACGCGCTTCACGAGGTACGACGAGACGGTCATCGCTCCCCCACCAGCCGGGGGTCGACGGCGTCACGCAGCCCGTCGCCGACGAGGTTGAACGCGAAGGTGACCACGAACAGGGCGAGGGCCGGTGCGAGGAGGTACCACGGGTCGGTGGCGATCCAGCCCACGGCGGTGCCGATCGTGCGGCCCCAGGCCGGCGTCGGCGGCGGCACGCCGACCCCCAGGAACGACAGGGCCGCCTCGGCCCCGATGTTGCCGGGGATGGCCATGGTGGTGAACACGATGATGGTGCCGGTGAGGTTGGGCAGCAGCTGCTCGCGCAGCACGTGCCCCGGGCCGGCCCCCATCGCGCGGCTGGCGACCACGAAGTTGCGCTGCATCAGGGTGAGCGACTGGGCGCGCACGACCCGGGCGATCGACGGCCAGCCGAACAGGCCGATGACGCCGACGACCAGCAGCCACTTGGGGATCGACGACGGCGCGAAGGCGCCGAGCGCGATCATGAAGATGA
Source organism: uncultured Actinomycetota bacterium (assembly GCA_963778095.1). Classification (GTDB taxonomy): domain Bacteria; phylum Actinomycetota; class Actinomycetes; order Propionibacteriales; family Nocardioidaceae; genus Nocardioides_B. Next base: position 60,363 of record CAVZTB010000006.1, read on the forward strand.
GGCTGGGGAAGCCGAGCAGCACGTCGGTCAGCCGGCTGACCACGCGGTCGAACCAGCCCCCGAACAGGGCTCCCGTGGTGCCGAGCAGCACCCCGATGGTGACCGAGATGACGGTCGCCGCGACCCCGACGAGGATGGAGGTGCGGGCGCCGTACACGACGATGGCGAAGAGGTCGCGGCCCGTCAGCGGCTCGACCCCGAACCAGTGGTCGGCGCTGACGCCGCCGAACGCCCCGAGCGGCGACCCGTCCTCGCCGAGCGCGCTCGCGTCGTAGGTGAAGGGGTCGTGGCCGCCCAGGCCGGCCACCCACGGCGCCGCGAGCGCGACCAGCAGCGCGAGCCCGACGACCGTCAGGCCGACCATCGCGGCACGGTCGCGCCGGAAGCCGGACCAGGGCGAGGGCTCGGCGTCGGGCCGGCGGCTCAGCAGGAGGGACACGGCCGACACCATATACGACTATTTTACTCGACTTAGACGCCCATCCGCCCGGTGAGCCGATCAGCTCGCGGGGACGAGGTTGGCGCGGGCAGGTCGAAGTCCGCCACGTTGTCGCGCGCCGGATGCCGCCACGCTGCCGGACCCCGAGCGAAGTCGCGCAGCACGGTGGTCGTGACCTGGCGGACGAACCGCACCGTCCGGGGTGTCAGGTCGACCGGGCACCGGTCGACGAGCGCGCACGTCCACCGCAGCGTCCCCACGTCGAGCACGGCCGCCCCCGACGGTGTCGTGTAGTAGACCGCCTGCGCGGACGTCGGCAGGCCGCGGCACGAGTACGGCGCGTGCGCGAGCACCTGCAGCGGCCGAGGTGTGCCCCGCACGGGGTAGACGCGGTCCGCCTCGATGCCCACCAGGTGGTCCAGCTCCTCGCCCTGACGGGTGCCGGTGCCCGCGAAGCCCCACCAGTCCGGCGAGGCCACCCGGAACGGCGCGTCCACGGGGAAGCACTCGTACTCCATGCCGGTGAGCGTGTTCTCGGGCTCGGCGCCCGCGGCCTCCCGCCACAGCCCCGAGCGCGTCGACGGGGGCGCGGGTCGAGTGCCGCGTCGGTGCGGTAGCCGACGACGACGCGTCCGCCGTCCTCCAGGCGGACACGCCAGTACATCGTGTTCGCGCCCAGGAACACGAGGTTGGTCCCGGCCGCCCGGGCCTGCTCCACCCGGTCGCGCATCTCCTGCGACCAGTACTCGTCGTGCCCGGAGGACACGTAGGCCCGCGCCCCGCGGAGAGCGCCGGGCTCCCGGGCGACGTCGATGTTCGTGAAGTAGGCCAGCGGGATGCCCAGGCGTTCGGCGACGACCACGACGGGCACGGCGCCGAACCCCATCTCCGTCGCGCCGGGGGGCGGGTAGGGCCGGTCGAAGCTGACCGCCCAGCTGCGCCGGTCCCCCGCCGGCCCCTCGTACAACGAGTAGCCGCCCCAGTCGTTGTAGGCCTGCCAGGTGGTCACCGGGAGCACGAGCGCCACCCGGCCGCGCGAGCTCGGCGACGTGACGACGTACGGCACCTGCGCCTGCCAGCCCGACGAGGCGCGCAGCTTGAACACGTAGAGGCCCGGTGCCCATCCCCTCGTGGGGACCACGGTGTCGGTGCTCCAGGGCGCCACCACCGTGCGTCGCTCGTGGTCCGCGAACGTCGGCGGCGCTTGGACGTGGCCGGGAAGCCGGCTCGACCCCCACACGAGCCGGCCCTCCCCGCCGGCGTACGCCCCGATCCGGTAGGCGCGCACGTCGAACGACCGGGCCGTCGTCGAGACCCGGAGCGCGACCGGGGCACCCGGCACCCCGCTGCTGGTGGTGGCGTAGCCCTCGACCTGGTGGTCGCGGGCCGGTCGGGCCAGCCGCCAGGCCGACGACCCGGGCAGGGCTCCCTTCGGAGGCACCCGACCGGAGACGACGGCCGACCCGGGCCATCGAGGGGCGGCGGTCGGTCCCGGGGCCGCCGCCCCACCGGTGCAGCCGCCTGCGGCGAGGCAGACCAGCAGGGCCAGGTGGACCAGCCGAACGTGTGCACCCATCTCGCGCCTCCCGTGCCGTTCCTGCACTAGGAGCGAGCCACGGGTGACCCGGGAGGTTCCCTCAGCGAGGACGCGGAAGCGGCGGCGTCCGTCGCCAGGTCGCACCGTCGTCGAGGGAGACGGCCCACCGCTCGTCGTCGACGACCGCGACGGCGTCCCCCTGCACGGTCGGGCTGACCAGGCCGTACGACGTGTGCACGTCCGTCTCGACGAAGCGGGTCCAGGACGCGTCTGTGCTGCGGAACAGGACGTCGCCACGCCCCACGAGCTGGGTGACGCCGAGGAGCACGCCGGACCGGGTGACGGTCCAGTCGACGTCCGCGATCGTCAGGCTGCTCAGGGCCGAGGACAGGTCACGGCGGTGCCAGGTGGCGCCCGAGTCGGAGGTGTACTCCACCGAGGTGTTCCCGGCGAGCACCCCCCACGGACCGGCGGCGGTCGCGCTCACGATCGACCCCCGGGGCAGCGAGGTGGTCCGGGTCCGCCACGACCTGCCATCGGTCGACCAGGACAGCCGACGCCCGTCCGCGGACCGGGCCCAGATGACGTCGGCCGGGCCGGTCGCGACGGGCTCGGTGCCCCGGGGCAGCCGGACGCCCGGGTCCAGGGAGCCGGTGGCCCGGCCCACGTCGAAGCGGCACCGGGGGTCGGCGGGCCGGTCCGCGCACACGGCCTCCGCCCCGTGCTCCCAGGCGATGCCGTGCGCCGCTCCCGACCCGTCCACCAGGTAGGCCCGGGTCTCGGCCGCCGCGCCCGACCGGCAGGCGGGCGGCACCGAGCCCAGGACGAAGCCGTCCGCGAGCGGCACGACGGGTCGCCGCCGCTCCAGCCAGGACCGACGAGCGCCGCCGACGCCGGACCACCGCACCGCGGTGCCGTCCGGCGCTCCGCAGTCGTCGCTGCCGCCCGGCACGGTGACGACCGCGAGCAGGTCGCCGACGCCGTCCACCTGCGAGGCGTCGGGGTCGACCTGCGCGTCCGGGTCGGCGAGCACCGCCACCGCCGCGGTGCGGTCCACGGTCGGGTCCGGCTGCTGCACGGGTCCCTGCGTCCGGTCCCGGTCGAAGGTGCGCGCGGCGCCGAGCGTCACGACCAGCACGGCGACGGCGACCGCGGCGCTCGCACCGACGGCGCGGCGCCGCCGGATCCGCCGGCCCCGCTCGGCGACGGGCGCGAAGTCGGGGACCTCGACGTGTGCCTCGACGTCGGCGCGGGCGGCCCTCAGCCTGGACTCATCCACGGTCGGCCTCCACGTTGGTCTGCAGCAGTTCCGCGAGCGCCGTACGCCCGCGGTTGAGTCGCGACTTCACGGTGCCGTCGGCGACGCCCAGCGTGGCGGCGATCTCGTGCACCGACAGGTCGCCGAGGTAGAACAGCGAGACGGTCTCCCGCTGCTGGAACGGCAGCGCGCGCAGCGCCTCGATCACGGCCACGTGGTCCTCCGAGATCCCGGGGACGTCCGACGGCGACGCGATCCTCGGGCTCAGCACGCGGAACATCTGCGCCCGGCGCCAGCGCCGTCGCAGCACGTTGAGGGCCACGGTCCGCAGCCAGGCCTCGGGGTTGTCGACGCGCCGGAACCGGGCGCCCGCCGCCACCGCGCGGGCGAACGCCTCCTGGACTGCGTCCTCCGCCTCGACCCGGTCGCCGGCGACGGCGTACGCCTGCGCCACGAGACGTCGGTAGGACGCCTCGTAGACCTCACGCACGTAACCGCTGTCCGCCACCCGACCACCTCCCCGCAGAGGACGAGTCAGCAGGAGGTCTCCCGGTTCCCTCGGAGCCGATCCTTCTTCCAGGTTGTCGGTCGGGCTCGTCGGTCGCCATCCCCTGTTCGGGCCATCGTGCGGTCGGCGGACCGCGGTGCTGCGCCACGGCGACGAGCAGCGCGGGCACCCCGAGGTAGAGGTAGTGCAGCCCCTCCCAGGCGGCCGGGTCGAACCCCCTGCGCTCCAGGTCCCACACCGCGACGGCGGCCATCGGCGCCGTCACCGCCACGAGGTGCGCCCACCCGTGGTGCCGGCGCACCACCCACACCAGGCGGTGCCGCAGGACGAGGACGGCGGACGCCCCGGTGACCAGGACGACCACGGCCGCGGTCGCGATGACCCGGTCCTGGCCGAGGTCGCGGAGGATGCGGCCGGACTTGCCCACCAGGTGCCCGGGCCGGACACGCCGGCGCGAGCGCCCAGGTGCCGACGTAGAGCGCGGTCGAGACCAGCAGCACCGGCGCGACGACCCGCCACGCCCGGGCACCGACCAGTGCGAGCAGCACCGCTCCGGAGGCAGCGGTCACGACCACCAGCGGCACCCGGCTCGTGGCGAACAGGACGTAGGCCGTGCCGCCCAGGAGCGTCAGCACCGTGTCGTGCCGCCGCAGCCCCAGCGTCGAGGCGGTGGTCGCGAGGGCGAACAGCCAGCCGATCACCACCAGGTCCGATCCCGTCGCCGCCATCTCCAGGAACAGCCAGCAGACCAGCTGGGTCAGGCTCAGCAGCACCGCCGTGCCCCGGTCGGTGATCAGCCTCAGGACGCGGTAGCCGAGCAGGACGGCCAGAACCGGCACCACGACGAGGTAGCCGTCCCAGAGCGCCAGCGGGAGGTACGGCACGGCTCCCCCCGGGCCCGGTCGAGCACGGGTCCCCGAAGTAGCCGACGCCGTACGGCGCGCGCAGCGCCAGCACGTTGCCGACCAGCTCGCGGACGCAGTCGTCCTGGTCGGGGCCGCGGCCCACCGCACGCAGGGCGTCGGCCCGCGGGTAGGCGATCGCCACGAGCACGAGCAGCCCGGCGAGCGCCACGCCCAGCCCCGGCCGCGGCGGCCGGCCCAGGAGGCGCGGGCTACGCAGGCGCAGGCCCGACCAGGAGACCGGCCACGACGTAGGCCGCGTCGGCCGCGCCGGGCGGCGGTCCGACGTACTTGGAGCAGAAGCGGGCGGGCAGCAGCTGGACCACGACGACGACGGTGAGCAGCCCGCCGGACCGCTCGTCGCTGCGGCGGGCCAGGGGGCGGGTTGGTCGTCTCACACCGGGGCGAGTCACCGCCGACCCCGCCTGGTTTCGGCCGGTGACGCCGACCGTTCGGGGGCTGCCGGACGGGATCCCTCTGCCCTGTTCTGGGGTCGTGCTAGAACGACGCCAGGTCGACGCTGCGGGCCAGGACCAGCAGGGTACCTCCGACGACGGCGGGACCGGCGCACACGAGGACCAGGGCGAGCACTCACGCCCATGAACACTCGTCCGATCACGGGTTGCGTCGACGGGTTCGACCGGTCCGCAGAAGTCGTCATCGTTGGTCCCTTCGTTCCCTGCAGCGTCGGCACGAGCGGGCCGTGGAGCGTCACCGATCGGACGACGATCCCGAGGGCCGGCCGCGGCGGCGTCTCTCGGCAGGAGGGAGGCGGCGCCGCATCGCGCTGACGGATGCGCAGCCCCCTCGAGGCATCGACGCGGCGGGTTGAGCCGGCACGTCATGCACACCTGCTGCGTGCCTGGGTCTCGGTGGGGAGGCCGCGGTCTCGCGCTCGCGGTCACCGGGGTGGGGCTGTACGTCGTCGCGCCGAGCCTCGCGGCTGCTCGATCGTGCGGGCCGGCTTCGGGGGGGTCCGGCCCCGCTGGTTCGTCCTGCTCGCGCTGCTCGAGGCCGCCAGCCTGGCGAGCCTGTCGTCGCTGACCAGGGTCGCGCTCGCCCGCCCGCGCCACGTCGTCCCCCTAGCGGCCCTCTCGACGGGGACGTCGAGCGAGTACGCGGCCTCTGCGCCCGGCCGGCCGCGTCCACGCGGCTCCCGTCCGCCGACGCAGCCACGGCGCGCCGTTGAGCGACGTGGCCACGGGTCAGCGCCGGCAATGCCGCGAGCAAGGTGATGCCGGGTGGAGCCGCTGCAGGCGGGGTGGTGCAGGGCCGGATGCTGGTGTCCCGGCCGGCCCGTCGGCCACGTCACCAGCGCGCTGGTCTCGACGAGCCTGCTGTCCACCGGGGTGCTCCTGACCCTGCCCGTGCTCACGGTGCCGGCGCTCTTGATCGGGCCGCCTCCGGCCCGGCGGCCAGCAGCTCGGGCTGCTGGTGTCCCTGATCGTCGGGGTGGTCATCATCGGCCTCGGGGTGCTGGTGCTCACGCTGCCGC
>CAVZTB010000007.1:0-495938 GCA_963778095.1 uncultured Actinomycetota bacterium
ATCGCGATGCGGGAGATCATCGCCGCCGCGACGGCGCCCCTCACGCTGAAGGACGGCGTCGGCGACGGGCGCACCGTCCAGCTCTGCTCGCTGCTGCCGATGGCCGCCCCCGCCCTGTCCCGGGCGGACGGCTCGATCTGGCTCGGCCTCCAGGTGCAGCACGGCTTCGGCGACCCGAGCCGCGACCTCGCGGCGGTGCTGCTCAAGGCGCTCGGGTCGGAGCCCGGCGAGGGCGTCATCGGGCTGACCGACGCCCCCGGTGACGGCCCCCGGCTGCAGGACCTCGTCGCGGACGTGCCGCTCGAGGTCACCGTGCACGACGGGTTCGGCTACTGGATCGCCGACGTCGAGGACCCCGACGGCTCGGCCGCCGCGTCCCTGGAGCAGGCGAACGCGTCGGCGAACCCCAGCGCCCGGCTGGCGTCCGTCGAGGCGGCGTACTGGACCGACGTGGGCACCCGCGAGCACCTGCGCTGGGTGCTTCCGCACGACGAGGAGCCGCTGCTCGACGCGCTGGCCCGGCTGCACGTCGCCGGGAAGGACGTGGTCGCCGAGGGCTCCCGGTTCGTCGGGATGTTCCGGGCGCACGGACTGCTCGTCCCGGTCTGGGACCTGCCGTCCGGCACCGGCGCCGCGGTGCTCGAGGAGCCGGCCGCGCGGCTCCGGCGGGACCTGGACGCCGCACTCGCGGACGGGTCGCCGCTCAGCACCGACGAGCGTGCGGCCCGCAACGGCCTGGCGAACCGGCAGCTGACCATCCGCTGACCTCGCCGGGTGCCCCTGCGGGCCGTCCGTCGGCCTAGACCGGTGGGACAAATCGCCCGTGTGCTGGGTCATATTCGTCGGGAAATGTTGGTCAAACGGTCAACCACCACGTAGGTTAGTCGTTGCCCGGTCGTTGTTGTATCCCCCGTCAGCAACGGCCGGGTTTCCATTTAACGCCGCACCGCCCGTCCGGGCGACGAATTCCGCGGCCCGGTGGCCAGTGCGCCACGGATCCCGTCGCGGACCGGCTCTCGACGGACGGTTCCGTTATTCGGGGAGCGGGTCCCGGGTGACCGGGCAGGACATGCAGCGCGGGCCACCGCGGCCGGAGCCCAGCTCGGACCCGGAGATCGCCACGACCTCGATGCCGGACTCCTCGAGCCGGGAGTTCGTCTCGATGTTGCGCTCGTAGGCGACCGCCACGCGCGGCGAGATCGCCAGCGTGTTGTTGCCGTCGTCCCACTGCTCGCGCTCGGCGGTGACCGGGTCGAGGCCGGTGTCGATCTGGTGCAGCGTGTCGATGCTCATCGCCTTGGCGGCGGCGACCAGGAACGGCTCGGCGTCCGCGACCGAGAGCACCAGGTCGGCGTCGGAGTCGCCGGCCCGGTCCTGCAGCGTCACGGCGTAGGCCTGCAGGCTGTCGGCGACGTTGGGGTACATCACGATCTTGTCGACGTCGACCATGGTGCACACCGTGTCGAGGTGCATGGTGGCGCGCTCCTGCGCGATCGGCACCGCGAGCACGGTGTGCGCGAGCCCGGCTCCGAAGACCTGGCGGGCCAGCCGCTCGGCGCCCGCGGGGGTGGTCCGCTCGCCGACGCCGACCGCGATGACGCCGGCGGCGAGCAGCAGCACGTCGCCGCCCTCGACGTGCTCGCGCTGCCAGCCGTGGATCTTCGGCGTGCCCACGAAGCGCGGGTGCTCGGTGTAGATCAGCTCGGTCAGCTGGGTCTCGCGCTCCCGGGCCGGCATCGCCAGCGACGTGATCGCGACCCGGTCGCGGACCCAGACGCTCGAGTCCCGGGTGAACAGCAGGTTGGGCAGCGGGTCGATGAGGAAGTCGTCGTGCGCGAGCAGGCTGGTGACCAGGCCGTGCCCGCCCTGGACCTCGTCGTTGCGGACGCCGGCGGTGAGGAACGCGCACAGCTCCTCGGGGGACTGGTCGTGCAGCGCGGAGGCGAGGTAGTGCCGCAGCGTGTCGCCGAGGTGCAGGTTGGCCATCGCGCCCGTGATCGCGTGCTCGCGGGCGGTCTCGCTCTGCAGCGTCTCGGTCAGCAGCTCGGTGAGGTAGAGCACCTCGACGTCGCGGTCGCGCAGCGCCTGGGCGAACGCGTCGTGCTCGTCCTGGGCGCGGCTGACCCACGGGATGCCGTCGAACAGCAGCTTGTCGTTGTTGCGCGGGGTGAGTCGCTTCAGCTCGTTGCCCGGCCGGTGCAGCATCACGGTCCGGAGCCGTCCGACCTCGCTGTCGGCGCCATGGTTGCTCATAGGCGGCAGCGTAGTGCGCTCAGAGCGAGGTGAGGACCTCGACCGCGGTGACCACGGCCAGCAGGAGGCACACGGCCGCGCCGATGTAGTGCAGCAGCGAGAGCTTCATGTAGCGCAGCAGCACCCGTCCCGCGAGCACGGCCAGCCCCGAGACGGTGAGCAGCGCGGCCCATGCGCCGAGGAAGACGCTGAGGTGGTCGTGGTACTTCGTGACGAAGCTGATCGTCAGCAGCTGGGACAGGTCGCCCCACTCCGCGGCGAACAGCACCAGGAACGACGCGACCGCGGCCTTGACGAACGACTTGGGCTCGGTGGCCTTGGCCTCGAACTCCTCCTCCTGCTCCTTCTCGGCCGCGTCCGCCCCGGGCGCCGTACGCACCAGGAGGATCGCGCCGACCAGGAAGATCAGGAAGGCCACGGACTTGATCAGGGTGTCCGGCAGCAGCGTGGCCAGGGCGCCGGCGGTGACCGCGACGACGGTCTGCACGCCGAACGCCAGGCCGACGCCGATCCAGACCGCGAGCGGCTGGTAGCGGGTGGACAGCACCAGGGCGGCGATGAAGGTCTTGTCCGGCAGCTCGACGACGAAGATGGCGCCGAACGTGAGGGCGAAGATCGCGAGGTCCATGAAGTCCTAAGGCTGGTCGAGGAGGGGGCGGCTCGCGGCGGCGGCGTCGGCGAGGACCTCCTTGATCGGTCTCCCGGTCGCGGCCGCGGCGGCCGACACGTCGTCGTACTCCGGTTGGGCGTTGACGACGAGTCCGTTGTGCAGCGCAAGTTTCACATGGACGGTGTGACCGTCGACCGTCACGGTCCGCATCCGGCGCTCCAGCGCGGTCTTGCCGATGGCGATCTCGCGCAGCCCGATCGTCGAGGTCTGCCGGAAGATCTCCGTGCGCACCGCCTCCGCGTGGTCCGCGGAGACCAGGGCCGTCAGCGTGTGGGCCGGGCGGCTCTTCTTCATCAGGATCGGGGTCAGCCAGGCGTCCGAGGCCCCCGCCGCGAGCAGGGCCGCGATCACGTCGGGCCACAGCCGCGGGTCGAGGTCGTCGATGTTGGCCTCGAGGAGCAGCGGGGCGTGGGTGCCGTGGGCCGTCCCGGCGGCCTCGCCCACCCCGGCAGCAGGCTCGCCGACCAGCAGCCGCAGCACGTTGGCGTGGCTGGCGGGGTCCCGGCCGCCGGCGCCGACGCCGACCTCCGAGACCGTCATGGCCGGCTGCGGCCCGTAGGACGTGGCGTTCGCGGTCAGCAGGGCCGCCCCGGTCGGCGTGCACAGCTCCCCGACGTCCGGCCCGCCCGGTCCGGCGTACGACGCGACGCCGCGCAGCAGCTCGGTCACCGCGGGCGGCGGCACGGGCATCTCGCCGTGGGCGCCGCGGATCCGGCCGGCGCCGACGGCCACCGTCGAGACCACCAGCTCGGTCAGGCCGAGGTGCTCGAGCCCGGCGCAGACCCCGACCACGTCGGCGATCGCGTCGAGGGCACCGACCTCGTGGAAGTGCACGTCGTCCGGGTCGGTGCCGTGCACCGCCGCCTCGGCGACGGCGAGCCGGCCGAAGGTCGCCAGGGCCCGGGCGCGCACGCCGTCCGCGACGGGCGCGGCCTCCAGCAGGCCGCGGACGTCGCGCCAGGTGCGGTGGGTGGTGCTGTCGGCGACGTCGACGTGCAGCCGGGTGGCCGCGAAGCCGTGCCGGGACACGGTCTCCGGCGTCAGCGCGACGTGCTCGGGCGCGACGGCGCCGACGGCCTCGGCCAGCACCTGGCAGCGGGACGCCCGCGCCGACGAGGGCGCCGAGCAGCATGTCCCCGCTGGCCCCCGAGGAGGCGTCGACCCAGGCGATCACGCGCGGTCCCGCGCGTTGCGGGCGACCCGGGCGGCGAAGACGCCGGCGCCGAATCCGTTGTCGATGTTGACGACCGTCACGCCCGGGGCGCAGGAGTTGAGCATCCCCAGCAGCGCGGCGACCCCGCCGAACGACGCGCCGTAGCCGACGCTGGTCGGCACCGCCACCAGCGGCACGCCGACCAGCCCGCCGACCACGCTCGGCAGGGCGCCCTCCATGCCGGCCACGACGACGAGGCAGTCCGCCTCGAGCAGCTCGTCGCGGGCGGCCAGGATCCGGTGCAGCCCGGCGACGCCGACGTCGGTGACCACGCGGACGCCGGCGCCGTAGACGCGGGCGGTCAGGGCGGCCTCGGCCGCGACCGGGGCGTCGGACGTGCCGGCGGCGACGACGGTGACGGTGCCGCGGGCGTCGGGCAGCGGACCGAGCGTGACGGCCCGGGCGACCGGGTCGAGGACCGCCTCGGGGAGGGCCTCGAGGACGGCGTCCGCCGCGTCGTCGGTGACCCGGGTGGCCAGCACCGCGCGGTCGGGGTGGGCGGCGTGCAGGGTCCGGAGGATCTCGACGACCTGCTGCGGGGTCTTGCCGGCGCCGTAGACGACCTCGGGGTCGCCGGTGCGGGCCGCGCGGTCGGTGTCCAGCCGCGCGTAGTCGCCCAGGGGGGTGATGCCGTCGTCTGCCAGCCCGACGAATCTATCTGTAGGGGGACACCTCGGTCGCAGGGCCTGCTGCGCGCGGCCCGACGGGCGCCGGCCACTCCTCCGGACCACGCTCGCGACGGCCACGACCGAGGCGACCCCCTAGGCTGCCTCTCGTGCCCGGAGTCCCGCCCGCCCGCTACGCCTACCTCGGCCCCGAGGGGACCTTCACCGAGCAGGCGCTCCGCACGCTGCCCGCCGCCGCGAAGGCCGACCTGCAGCCCTGCTCGACGGTGACGGTCGCGCTCGACGCGGTCCGCAACGGCGACGCCGACGGGGCGGTCGTGCCGATCGAGAACTCCGTCGAGGGCTCGGTCCCGGTCACCCTCGACGAGCTGGCCACCGGCGAGCCGCTGATGATCACCCGCGAGATGACGGTGCCGATCGCGTTCAGCCTGCTGGCCCCGCACGGCGTCCGGCCCGACGACGTACGCCGGGTCGCGACGCACCCGCACGCGGCGGCGCAGACCCGCCGCTGGTGCGCGCTGCACCTGCCGGACGCCGAGGTGGTGCACACCTCCTCGACCGCGCACGCGGCGTTCATGCTCACCCAGCCGGACCCCGGCTGGGACGCGGCGATCTCCGCGCCGGTCGCCGCCGAGCACTACCGGCTCGCGACGCTGGCCACCACCATCGGCGACAACCCCGACGCGCTGACCCGCTTCGTGCTGGTCTCGCGGCCCGGGTCCCCGCCGCCGCCGACCGGTCGGGACAAGACCTCGCTGGTCGCGTTCATGCGCGAGGACCACCCCGGTGCCCTGCTGGAGATCCTCGACCAGCTCACGGTCCGCGGCGTGAACATGACCCGCATCGAGTCGCGGCCGACCGGTGCGGCGCTGGGCAACTACTGCTTCTCGATCGACTGCGAGGGCCACGTCGAGGACGCCCGCGTCGGCGAGGCCCTGATGGGGCTGCGCCGGGTGTGCGCGGACGTGCGGTTCCTGGGCTCCTACGAGCGGCACGACGGGGTCGCGCCGGACATCCGGGTGGGTACGTCGGACCGGGAGTTCCTCGACGCGGCCGCCTGGCTCGCGCGCCTCCGCAACGGATACTGACCCCGCTCCTAGGCTCGTCCCGATATGAACGAGTCCCTGCTCTCCGTCCTGGTCGTGCTGCTCCTGGTGGTCAGCGTCGCCGCCCTCGTGGTCGGCGTGGTCGCGCTGCGCCGTACGACGGTGCAACGCCCGCCGCATCTCCCGCCGCAACCCGGCCAGCGTGCCGGCCGACCTCGAAGGCCTGCGCGGCGAGGTGCAGGCGCTCCGCGTCGAGGCCTCCGACGCCCTGCGGCACCTCGCGGTGGTCCGCTACGACGCGTTCGGCGACATGGGCGGCCACCTGTCCTGGTCGCTGGCGCTGCTCGACGACAGCGGCAACGGCGTCGTGCTCACCTCGATCCACGGCCGCAGCGAGGCCCGCACCTACGCCAAGAACATCGCCACCTGGCAGTGCGACCAGGCGATGTCGCCCGAGGAGGAGGAAGCCGTCAAGTTCGCCAAGAGGGTCTGACGGCAGCGTCGGGCCGCGACCGCCGGCGTGCCCTAGCCTCGACGCATGACGTCGGGGGACAGCGAGGCCGTGGCGAGCGACGCCTTCTTCGCGGTGGTGCGCCGCCGGCACCCGGACATCGACATCGTGCTGCTGCCGCAGGACGCCGGCGACGAGCCCGGCCTCCGGGCCGAGCCGGCCGACCTGGTCGACGCACCCGCCGCCTTCGACGCCGAGCTGACCGGGCTCCTGCCGGACGTCGCCCGCGGGGTCGCGCTGCCGCGGGTCCGGTCCCGCTGGACGCCCGGCTCGCTGACCGGGTCGGTCGCGCGGACGGCGCTGGTCGCGGCCGAGGGCGTCGACGCCGTCGCCGCCACGCAGGCGCTCGCCGCCGCCGAACGCTCGCTGGCCGCCTCCGGGTGGCACGTCCTCGCCCCAGAGGACGGGATGCCGCGGGTGCTGGCCGGCCGCGGCGGCACCGAGGAGGAGCCGCTGCGCCGCGAGCTCCAGGTCGTCTACGTCGAGGGCGCGCGGCCGCTACGCCGTCAGCCACCGGATCGGGTCCTTCGTGGTGGGCGCACGCGGCGTCCGCGAGCTGCTGGGCGAAGGGCCGATGAGCGACGGCTACGGCGTGACCGACGGCTCGATCGCGGCGGCCGCCGGCCCAGTGGCAGCAGCCTCCAGGAGCTGATGCACGCCACCCAGACCGATCTCGCCGGCGAGAGCCCCGTCGGGGTTCGCGCCGTCCGTGCAGGGCGCGGCGCGCGACGTTCCTGGTGGCGTGGGCCGGAGTACGCCGGGGAGAGCAGCACGCATCGCGGACGGCTTCGTGCGGGCGCTGGGGTCGACCGAACATCGCTCTACGGCCAGACCGACCGGCTCAGCGAGGCCGAGCTCAAGCGCCTCGACGGACGGCTGGGGCCGGCCCGGTGACCGTCACGATCGAGATCCCCGCCTCCGAGCCGACGATCCGCCGGCCGCAGGGCAGCCCCGGCGCGATCGACGGCGTCGCGCAGGCGATCTACGTCGCCGCCGGCAGGTACGAGGAGTTCGGCGACCTGGCCGCGACGGCCAAGGCGGTCCCCGGCTGGTACGGCGAGGCCTACGACGCCTACGCCGGGGCGGCCGGCACGGGCGTCGGGGGAGCACGCCACGATGGGCGCCGACGCTCAAGCGGGTGGCGCACGTCTGCAGCGGGCACGCCGACACCCTGCGCGACCTCCAGCGCGACTGCGACGAGCTGGAGAACACCAAGCTGTGGCTGGACGGCTCGCGCGACCAACCTGATCGCCGACGTAAAGGCGGCCGAGGACGCGACGCCGGAGGAGGTGGCGGCGCTGCAGGACCGGGCGCAGAACCTGCGCACGGAGTACCGCACCCTGGTCCTCGACCACGACGCCCTCCAGCGCAAGGTCCGGGCCAACGAGGACCTCGATGCGGACCGCCTTCGAGGGCGCCCTCGTGCTCGACCAAGATCCTCGCGCCCGGCGGCACCGACGACCCGCTCGCGTCCGGGGCGATGGGCAAGCCCGGCGCACCGGGCCCGGGGCCACGGCGACCGAGGTCGCCGAGTGGTGGAGCACGCTGACCGCCGCCGAGAAGGAGGCGGTCATCGCGACGTACCCGGACGTCATCGGCTGCGCCGACGGCCTCCCGGCCGGACGCCCGCGACCAGGCCAACCGGATCAGCCTCGACGGCGACCTCGACCTGCTGGCGGGCAAGGACGACGACGGCACGATCTCGCCCGCTCGAGGCGACGCACGCTCGCCAACGCCCGGGCCGCGGAGAGCGCGATGCGCACCGCGGACGGCTACCTCGACCCGACGACCGGCGAGACCCCCGGCGGGCAGCTGTGGCTCTACGACCCCGGCGCGTTCGACGGGGACGGCCGGATCGCCGTGGCCGTCGGCGACCTGGACACCGCCGACGACGTGGCCGTGCGGGTCCCCGGCATCACCAACGACGGACAGCGACGCGCCCACGCTGACCCAGGAGGCGATCAACGTCTTCCAGTCCGCGACCTACCGGGGCGACGGCTCGTCGGTCGCGTCGATGATGTGGCTCGGCTACGACGCCCCGGACGCGTTCTACGACTCGGCGACGCTGACCGAGGGCCGGGCCGAGGACGGCGGGGAACGGTTCGCCGACGCGATCGACGGGCTGCGGGCCTCCCGTCCCGACGGCGCCGCCCACCTGACCGCGATCGGGCACAGCTACGGCTCGACGACGGTCGCCCACGCCGCCACCGACCACCACATCGACGTCGACGACATCGTGCTGGTGGGCAGTCCGGGCGCCGGCGGGCGGCGTGGACCACGCGAGCGAGCTCGGGGTCGGCGCCGACCACGTGTGGGTCGGCCGCAACAGCGAGGACCTGGTCGCCGCGCTCGGCGACCACGGCTGGGTCGGTGGGCACACGCTCGGCGGCGCGGGGCTCGGCAACGACCCGTCGGAGGACGACTTCGGCGCGCACCGGTTCGAGGCCGAGGACGTCACCCGCAGCGGCTGGCACCGCGGCATCGGCCAGCACGGCAACTACTTCAACGTCGACACCGAGTCGCTCTACAACATCGGCCGGGTCGTCGACGGGCACGGCGGCGACGTCACCTGGCCGACCACACCTACGATCCCTGGTACGACGGACCGCGGGACCCCGAGCAGGACCGCACCCCGACGTCGAACGAGGCGGGCCGGTCCGACACCGTGGGAGGAACGACCATGACCCGCCCCATGCGCGAGCGCCGCCCTCGCGACGGTCGCTCGCGGTCCTGCTGCTCGGAGGATGCATGTCCCAGCCCGACCCGAAGGACGCGGCGACGTCGCTGCGCGAGGACCGCGTCAACGATCGTGGCCGCGCTGCAGGGGCGTCGCCGCCGACCTGGCCCGACGACGGCGGCACCGTGACCGAGGCGGACGCGGCGCCTACGGCTCGTGCGGGCAGCGCTCCGACCGTACGCGATCGAGTACCGCGCCGGCGCGCAAGCTCGACGGCGACGGCTCGCCCGATGGCGGACCCGGGTCAAGGCTGCCGTGACGACGCTGGAGGCCGCCGGCTGGAAGGTACGGACGCGACGTACACCGACGACCCCTACCCCAACGCCCGCCTGGAGAAGGACGGCCTGAAGCTGTCGCTGGACCCGGACGCGCTGCGCGGCAGCGACGCGATGACGTTCGGGCTGTCCGGCAAGTGCATCCGCACGGCCAAGGGGCAGGACGCCGACTTCGGCGGCCAGGAGGACCTCGACCTGCAGGGCTGACCCTCAGACCGGCTCCTCGACGGGCGCCATCCGGTGGCCGCACGGGCCGTTCTCGTGCACGTCGAGGGTGCGGGCGGCCGCGTCGATGCCGACGGTCGCCAGCGTCCGGTGCCAGAGCACGGGGTCGGTGTCGGTGAGCGGGTGCCGGCACACGCCGCCGTCGAGGTCGTGGTGGGTCATCGCGTCGTACACGTCCTGCGCGGTCTGCGGCATCCGCTCCGCGAAGGCGGCGACGAGGTGCTCGCGCCGCAGCTCGGTGCTGACGCTGATGGTGGAGGCGAGGCAGCCGTCGCGACCGGCGTCGGACACGAAGTGGTTGGTGCGCACCAGCACGCCGTCGTCCGGGAAGCGCAGTCCCGGACCGCCCGGGAAGAGCTCGATGGTCACGGCGCCGCCACGGTCGTCGACCACGGTCAGGGACGTGGAGGCCGACGTGGGCGGCGAGGCGATCGCGATCGCCTCGTCCACCGACGAGGCGTCGTCGAGGATCGCGCGGGAGAGCAGGTGGACCGGGTGGCCGATCTCGCCGTCCGCGACGGCGCCCGCGTCGTTGGCGTGGTGGAGCATGTTGAGCATCACCCCGACCCCGCGGTCGTTGACGCCGATCTTGGCGAGCATCCCGAACTCGGTGACGGTCTGCACGACCCGGCCGTCGGGGTGCGGGATGGTCCAGGTGAACCAGCCGTCGCTCATCGCGTCGTACCAGTCCCAGGTCTGCACGGCGACCGGCGGCCGGCCCGGCGGCAGGGCGATGACGGTCGAGCACTCGGTCTGCCCGGTCGGGTTCGCGGCGACCAGGAGCTCGGTGCGGGCGTTGATCGACGCGACCGCCTCGACCGGGACGCCCGCGCCCTCGGCGATGCCGGCGATCTCCTCGGCGTGGACCGGTGCGACCCGCTGGATCGTGGCCCACGCGCGCGCCGACCAGAGGTCGACGTCGAACGGACCGATCGCCCGGGTCTCGAACAGCGTGCGGTAGCGGGCGACGGTGTCGGCGATCTCGGTCGCGAACCGCTCACCGAGCTCCACCCCTCGTTCGCGGGGCGGCAGGACGGACGAGGTGAAGGTGGTCAGGCTCACCCGCCCACCGTAACCGGCGTCCGCCGGTCAGCGGGGGACGCGGACCAGCAGCTTGCCGTGCACGCACTCGGCGTGCAGCTCGCGGCCCGGCGCCGATCGAGTCGCCGTCGAGCTGGCGCGGGGTGTCGGCGCTCGCCCGGATGCTGACGGTCTTGCCGGTCATCCGGTTGATCAGGTCGTCGGTGTGCCGGCCCTTGGACAGGATGCGTACGGCGAGCGGGATCCAGCTCAGGAAGCGGCTCGGGTGCAGGATCACGACGTCGAGGACGCCGTCGTCGATCGCCGCGTCGGGCAGCAGCGGCATCCCGGCCTGGAGGTAGCCGACGTTGCCGATCAGCACCGTCCGGGCGCGGTGCCGGGTCCACTCGCCGCCGTCGATGCTGATCTCGAGCCGGACCGCGGGGAACATCAGGTTGCGCAGCGCCGAGACCACGTAGGCCAGCCAGCCGACCTTGGCCTTGACCTTCTCGTTGGCGCCCTCCATGACCGCGGCGTCGAAGCCCATGCCGGCCATCACCATGTAGTGCTCGTCCTCGCCGATGCCGTCGCCGGAGACCTTGACCAGGTCGATGGCCCGGTCCTGGCCGTTGAGCGCCACGTCGACCGCCGCCTGGAGGTAGAGCGGGATGCCGAGGTTGCGCGCCAGCAGGTTGCCGGTGCCGGCGGGGACGACGCCGACCGAGATGCCGGTGCCGGCGAGCTCGGCGCACACGGTCCGGACGGTGCCGTCGCCGCCGCACACGATGACCAGCTCGGCGCCCTACACGGCGGCCTGCTCGGCCATCGAGCGACCCGGGTCCTCGACCGTGGTCTCGAACCAGGACGGGGCGTTCCAGCCGGCCGCCGCGGCCGCCGCCGTCGACCATCGTCCGGAAGGCGCCGACGTCCTCGACCTTGATCGGGTTCAGGACCACCGCGAGCTTCTTGGTGGTGGGGACGGGGGTGCTGAACGCGGCGTGGGTCTTGGCGCGCGGCGCCGGGTCGTAGACGAGCGAGGCCGAGCAGCACCCAGAAGATCCCGACGGCGTAGCCCGCGAGCACGTCGGAGGGGTTGTGCACCCCGAGGAAGACCCGGTCGAGCCCGACGAGCAGCGCCAGCGCGACGGCGACGACGTAGAGCGTGCGGCGCAGGCCCCTCCGTCGTACGAGGAGACCGGCGAGCACGATGATCACGCCCGCGGCCGCGGCGATCCCGGTGGCGTGGCCCGAGGGGAACGAGAAGCTGGTCAGCGTGGTGACCGGGTCGTCCCAGACCGGGCGCTTGCGGTCGATGAAGCCCTTGAGGACGTACGTCGTGAGCGAGGCGCCGAGCATCACGATGACCACCCAGACGGCCGCCCGCACCTGCTTGCGCCAGACCAGGAGGGCCGCCGTGACCACCGTGAAGATCGTCATCGGCAGCGTCGTGAAGGCCGCCTGGACGAACAGGAAGAAGTGCTGCGCGGCCACGTGCCGGAAGGTGAAGCCCTGCGGGCCGGACGCGAGGTCGTTGTCGAACTCGTCGAGCCCCTGGACGTAGGTCTCGTAGAGCACGGCGAACGCCACGACCACGAGCGCGCAGAGCAGGGCTCCGGCGAGCAGGCGGTAGCGGTTCCGGGTGGACGGCACGGTGCTTCCGATCGAACAGGGGGTGAACCAGGGGACGGGTGAAGTATGCCGGTGCCCAGACGTGTCCGGCCGCATGCCCCGGCCGCCCGTCGCTACGATGCAGGAGCCCCACCGCACCCGTTCTCGGAGCACCCATGCCCGCGCCCGCCCGGCTCGTCGCCGCCCTCGTGCGGCGCCCTGCTCCTCGACGCGGGGTCGCCCCCGGCGGCGGCGCGACGAGACGAGCGCGCCGCCCGCGTCGCCGGGGATCGCGCGCTTCAACGACCCGATCGGCTCCGAGGCCGAGCAGTACGCCCTGGTCCGCCACGTCGACCGGGCGGTCGACCGGACCCCCGGCGGTGCGACGATCCGGCTCGCGGCGTACTCCTTCGCGATGCCGTCCACCTCCCGGGCCCTGCTCCGCGCGCACCGGCGCGGCGTGCGCGTGCAGGTCGTCGTCGACGACCGGTCCGCCCGGTGGGGCTCGGTCCGCCGGCTGCGGTCCGTGCTGGGCACCAGCACCCGGCGGCACAGCTTCGTGCGGGTCTGCCACCGGTCCTGCCGGGGCACGACCGGCAACCAGCACGCCAAGTTCGTGACGATCTCCCGCACGGGCCGGGCCGAGGGGCTGGTGATGCTGGGGTCGATGAACTTCACCGCCTACGCGGCGGCCCGGCAGTGGCAGGACCTGTACGTCGTCCGCGACCGGCCGGGCTGTTCCGGGAGCTCCGGGCGGTGTTCCGCTCGATGCTGCGCGACCGGGCCCAGGGCGACCTGCCCCTCGGCCCGGCGGGCGACGGCCTCCTCGCTCGACGTGGCGCCGGTGCACCGCACCGACCTGAACCTGCGCCGGCTCGACCTGGTCCGCTGCCGCGGCGCCGCCGACGGGACGGGCTGGAAGGGTCGCACCGTCGTCCGGGTGTCGATGCACGCCTGGAACGGCGACCGCGGCGTGGCCCTGGCCCGCCGTCTCGTC
Source organism: uncultured Actinomycetota bacterium (assembly GCA_963778095.1). Lineage (GTDB taxonomy): Bacteria > Actinomycetota > Actinomycetes > Propionibacteriales > Nocardioidaceae > Nocardioides_B. The sequence goes on from CAVZTB010000007.1 coordinate 13,182, forward strand.
GCCCTGCACGCCCGCGGGTGCAACGTGCGGGTGCTCGCCGGCGTCGGGTTCGGCCGGCAGGTGCGGTCGCGTCCTCGAGCGCGGTGCGGTGCCGATGCGGCGGACCCGGGCCGGGTCCGGCTACACCCACGAGAAGCTGCTGCTCGTCTCCGGCCGCTACGCCGGCCGCCGCGACGCCGGCTTCGTGTGGACCGGGTCGCACAACTGGACCGACCGGTCGCTGCACAACGACGAGGTGACCCTCCGCGTCGCCGGGCAGCGGCTCGTCGCGGCGTACCAGCGGAACTTCAAGCGGATCTGGGACCTGACCGGCTCGTCCTCCGGCGGGTGAGCGTGCGGGGGCTCGCCCCGGTGACGGATTCCCTGGGTGCCCAGGGAAACGTACGGAGCCCCGGCGTTTCGGCGGCGGGGGAGTGCACGATTCACTGGGGACCCAGGGAAACGTACCGAGCCCCAGCGTTGCAACGGCAGGGGAGTGCACGTTTCACTGGGCACCCAGTGAATCGGCCACCCCGGACCCGGCCACCGCCCGGCCCGGCCCCACGAAACCGGGGTGAGCGCGCGTACGGCGTCCCGGTTAGTCTGACCGGGTGATCGATCCCCGCCTGCTCCGCGACGACCCGGACCGTGTTCGTGCTGCTCAGACCAAGCGCGGGCTGTCCGCCGCGGTGGTCGACGACGCCCTGGCGGCGGACGAGCGCCGGCGCTCCTCGATCGCGGACTACGAGGCGCTGCGGGCCGAGCAGAAGCAGCTCGGCAAGCAGATCCCGCAGGCCCAGGGCGAGGAGAAGCAGGCGCTGCTGGCCCGCACCAAGACGCTCTCGGCCGACGTGAAGAAGGCGGAGGCCGCGCAGACCGAGGCGGCCGAGGCCTACCGCAGCCTGCCTGATGTCGATCCCCAACCCGGCGGCGGAGGCGGCTCCGGCCGGTGGCGAGGACGACTACGTCGTGCTCGAGCACGTCGGCACGCCGCGGGAGTTCGACTTCGAGCCGCGCGACCACGTCGAGCTCGGCAAGATCCTCGGCGCGATCGACATCGACCGCGGGGCCAAGGTCTCGGGCGCGCGCTTCTACTACCTGACCGGCATCGGCGCCGACCTCGAGTTCGCCCTCGTCAACATGGCGATGGACCAGGCCCGCGGCGCCGGCTTCACCACGATGATCCCGCCGACGCTGGTCAAGCCGCGCGCCATGGAGGGCACCGGGTTCCTCGGCCAGGCCGCCGACGACGTCTACCGCGTCGAGGGCGAGGACATGTACCTCGTCGGCACCTCGGAGGTGCCGCTCGCGGCGTACCACTCCGACGAGATCCTCGACGCCAAGGATTTGCCGCTGCGCTACGCCGCGTTCAGCCCGTGCTTCCGCAAGGAGGCAGGCTCCTACGGGAAGGACACCCGGGGGATCATCCGGGTGCACTGGTTCGACAAGGTGGAGATGTTCTCGTACACGACGATGGAGGACGCCGAGGCCGAGCACCAGCGGCTGCTCGGCTGGGAGAAGGAGTGGCTCGGCAAGCTCGAGCTGGCCTACCGCGTCATCGACACCGCGGCCGGCGACCTCGGCCTGTCCGCGCAGCGCAAGTTCGACTGCGAGGCGTGGATCCCGACCCAGGGCAAGTACCGCGAGCTCACCTCGACCTCGAACTGCACCGACTTCCAGGCCCGGCGCCTCGACATCCGCGGCCGCTTCCCGGCCGAGGAGGGCGGCATCAAGCCGCTCGCCACGCTGAACGGCACGCTCGTCGCGATCCCGCGCACCATCGTCGCGATCCTCGAGACGCACCAGCAGGAGGACGGCTCGGTCCGGGTCCCCGAGGCGCTGCGGCCGTACCTGCAGGGCCGTGAGGTCCTGGAGCCCCGTGCCTGACTTCACCCCGAAGCTCGTCGCCCTCGACATCGACGGCACGCTCTTCGACAACGAGCCGGCCACCGGGGAGCAGCCCGGCGTGGTCTCCGAGCGGATCAGCCCCGCGGTCGTCGAGGCCGTCAACCGGGCGTACGACGCGGGCGCGCACGTCGTGCTCGCCACCGGCCGCTCCACCTTCGGCATCACCAACGTCTGGGAGCTGCTCGGCCTGCCCCGCGACGGCGCGACGGTCCTGTCGGTCGCGAGCAACGGCTCGGTGACGTTCCGCTACCCGCCCGTCGAGGTCCTCCGCACCGAGACGTTCGACGCCAGCCAGATCGTCAAGATGCTGCTGGAGGAGGTGCCGCAGGCCGCGGTCGCCGTCGAGGAGGTCGGCGTCGGCTACCGGCTCAACCGGCCCTTTCCCGACGGCGAGATCAGCGGCGAGATGCGGCTCCAGACCGTCGAGGAGCTGGTCGCCGAGCCGGTCACCCGCGTGATCATCCGCGACCCGCACTCCTCGGAGGAGGAGTTCCTGGCGCTGGCCGAGAAGCTCGGGCTGCAGGGCACCAACTACTTCATCGGCTGGACCGCCTGGCTCGACATCGCGCCCGAGGGCATCTCCAAGGCCTCGGCGCTGGCCGGGGTCGCCGACGAGCTCGGCGTCGCGCAGGCCGACGTGCTCGCCCTCGGAGACGGTCGCAACGACATCGAGATGCTCCGGTGGGCCGGCCGCGGCGTCGCCATGGGCCAGGCGCCCCTCGAGGTGCAGGAGGCCGCCGACTTCGTCACCGAGACGGTCGGCAACGACGGGGTGGCGCTCGAGCTCGACCGCTGGTTCTGAGGTGGCCTCTCCCTGCACGCCGGCCGGTTGTGGTCGATCCCCGCGCCGACACGCCGTACTCCTCTGCAGGCATCGGCCACTTCCCGGCCTGTCGGCGCGGCGTCCTAGGTTGGTCGCATGAGCACCTCGGACGTCGTACGCCGGTTCGTCGAGACGCTCGAGGCCCGCGACTGGGACGCCTGGTCGGCGCTGCTGCACCCCGACGTGGTCTACGAGATCCCGCAGAGCCGCGAGCGCATCCGCGGCCGCGACCGCTACCTGCAGTTCAACCGGGAGTTCCCCGGCGACTGGCACCTCCGCCCGAAGCGGGTGATCGGCGAGGGCACGCACGGCGTCTGCTGGTTCGGCTGGACCCTCGACGGCAGCGCCGAGGACGACGCGATGGCGTTCTTCACCGTCGAGGACGGGCTCGTCGTCGAGGTCGTCGACTTCTGGCCGGAGCGCTACGACCCGCCGTCGGGCCGCGAGCACCTCGTCGAGCGGTGGTGACCGTCCGCGTCGCCGGCCGCGACGACGCCCCCGCCGTGGCCGCGCTGCGACGCGCCTGGACCGAGGAGAACCACGGCGGCGCGATCGACGACGACGGCTTCGACGCGGTCTTCGCCGCCTGGTTCGAGCGCGAGCACGACCAGCGCGTCACCTGGCTCGCGGAGGTCGACGGCCGCGCCGTCGGCATGCTCAACCTGCTGGTGTTCACGCGGATGCCCCGGCCCCGGTCGGCGCAGGCGCCGGGCAGCCCGGAGGCGTGGGGCTACGTCGCCAACGTGTACGTCGCACCGGGTCAGCGCGACGCGGGCACCGGGCGCAGCCTGCTCGACGCGGCCACGTCCTACGCCGACGCGCACGGGTTCGCGCGGCTGGTGCTCAGCCCCAGCGAACGCTCCGTGCCGTTCTACGAGCGGGCCGGCTTCACGACCGCGACGTCGCTGATGCTCCGGCCGGGCCGGTAGCCTCCGCCTCGTGCTCAAGCTGGTGGCGACCGACCTCGACGGCACGCTGCTGCACACCGACGGCACCGTCACCGACCGCACCCGCGCGGCCCTGACCGCCGTCGAGGCCCTCGGCGTCACCGTCGTGTTCGTCACCGGCCGCCCGATCCGCTGGATGGACCTGCTCTGGCAGCACGTGGGCGACCACGGGATCGCGGTGTGCTCCAACGGCGGCATCGTGTACGACGTCGCCGCCCACGCCGTGCGCAGCGTCCGGCCGATCCCCGTCGACGTCGGGCTCCGGGTCGCCGGCCTGATGCGGGAGGCGATCCCCGGCACGACGTTCGCGCTGGAGAAGGCGACCGGCTTCGGCAAGGAGCCCTCGTTCATGGAGCGCCACCCGCTGCCGCCGGACATCGAGGTCGGGCCGCTCGACGTGCTCTTCGACGACCAGACCGTCAAGCTGCTCGCCCGGCACGAGGAGCGCGACCCCGAGCAGTTCTGGACCGAGGTCGAGGCCCTGGTCGGGCACCTGGTCACCACCACCTGGTCGTCGGTCGGCGCGCTGGTCGAGATCAGCGCCGCCGACGTCACCAAGGCCAGCACCCTCGCCCTGCTCTGCGACGAGCTGGGCGTCACGGCCGACGAGGTGGTCGCCTTCGGGGACATGCCCAACGACCTGGCGATGCTCGCGTGGGCCGGCACGTCGTACGCCATGGCCAACGCGCACCCCAGCGTCCTCGCGCTGGCCGGACGGCAGGCGCCCGTCCAACGAGGACGACGGCGTCGCCGCGGTGCTCGAGGAGCTCTTCGACCTCGTTGAGCTGGTTTCGAGGCCCTCGCGCTGCGCGCTCGGGCACCTCGACCAACGAGAGCGCCGGGCACCTCAACCAGCGGCGAGGACCGGCGGGTTCTTCTCGCGCTGCACGACGCCGAACATCAGCAGCGCGGCGACGCCGGTCACGGTGAGCATGACCGCGCCCATCGGGGCGGCGGTGGTGCTGCCGAAGGCGCCGACGAGCGGCGCGACGACCGCGCCGATGCCGAACTGCACGCAGCCCAGCACCGCGGCCGCCGTGCCGGCCGCCTCGCCGTGCCGGGTCAGCGCGAGGGCCGGCGTGTTCGGCAGGGCCAGCCCGGCGGTGGAGACCAGCAGGCCCATCGGGACCAGCACGGCGACCAGGCCGCCGGCCCCGGTCAGCCCGACGAGCAGCAGCGCGGCCGCCGCGGCCATCGCCAGGACGATGGCACCACTGAGCACCTGCCGGACCGTGAACCAGCGCAGCAGCACGGGGTTGAGCTGCGCGGTCACCGTCAGGCCGACGGAGTTGAGGCCGAACACCAGCGCGAACGTGCGGGCGTCGAGCCCGAAGCCGTCCTGCAGCACGAACGACGCCCCGGAGACGTAGGCGAAGATCGCGGCCATCATCGACCCGCCCACGAACGTCAGCGCCATGAAGACCCGGTCACCCAGCAGGGAGCGGTACGACGAGAGGGAGGCGCGCAGCGTCGCCGGCCGCCGCCGGGAGTCCGGCAGCGTCTCGCGGAGCAGGAACACCGCGACGAGCACGAGCAGCACGGCCGCGCAGGCGAGCACCACGAAGATGCCGCGCCACGACGTGAAGCCGAGCACCAGCCCGCCCAGGGAGGGCGCGAGGATCGGCGCGAGCCCGATGACCAGCATCAGCCGGGACATGATCCGGGCCACCGCGATCCCGTCGAACAGGTCGCGCACGATCGCCATCGCCACCACCGAGATCGCGGCGCCGGCGAAGCCCTGCACCACCCGGACCGTCGCGAGCACCGCGATCGTCGGGGCGACCGCGCACAGCAGCGACGCCACCGCGTGCGTGCAGAGGCCGCCGATCAGGGGCCGGCGGCGTCCCCACGCGTCGGAGAGCGGCCCGATCACCAGCTGGCCGGCCGCGAGGCCGAGCAGCATGCCCGTCAGGGTGAGCTGCACCGCGGAGTCGCCGGCCCGCAGGTCGTCGCCGATCCGGGGGAAGGCGGGGAGGTACATGTCGATGGTCAGCGGCCCCAGCGCGATCAGGGCGCCGAGCACCAGCACCAGCCGGGCGTAGCCGCGGCCGGTCGGGGAGGCCGTCTTCTCACGGGCAGCGGGGGCGACGGTCACCACCCCAGTCTGGACGGGCGCGCCCCCTTTCGTAAAAGCCGATTCCGCGACAGACTCGCCCCCGGAACGGATGTGACCCCGGCCACTCACGGTCGCACCCACGAGAACCAGGGGAACCGCTATATGTCGCTCGGCGTCCGCAGCACCGGTCGCGCTCGCATCGAGGCCAAGACGCTCCGCCAGGACCGCTGGTGGCTCTACCCCGCGGTGACGTTCACGGTGTTCCTCGCGTTCATCATCTACGCGACGTGGCGCGCGTTCTCCGGGCACGACTACTACTCGGCGCCGTACCTCTCGCCGTTCTACTCGCCCTGCCTCGCCTCGCAGTGCGTCGAGGGCTCCTCGGACTTCGGCCAGCCGTTCAGCTGGTGGCAGCTCTCCCCGGCACTGATCATCCTGATCTTCCCGCTCGGGTTCCGGATGAGCTGCTACTACTACCGCAAGGCCTACTACCGCTCGTTCTGGCTGAGCCCGCCGGCCTGCGGGGTCGCCGAGCCGCACGGGAAGTACTCCGGGGAGAAGCGGCTCCCGCTGATCCTCAACAACGTGCACCGCTACTTCTTCTACGCCGCCGTGCTGGTCGCGCTGATCCTGTCGTACGACGCGGTCCTCGGCTTCCGCGACGAGAACGGCGAGTGGGGCCACATGGGGCTCGGCACGCTGGTGCTCCTGGCCAACGTGGTGCTGATCTGGCTCTACACGCTCGGCTGCCACTCGTGCCGGCACGCGGTCGGCGGCCGGCTGCGGCACTTCTCCAAGCACCCGGTCCGCTACAAGGCGTGGACGCTCGTCTCGAAGCTCAACGAGAAGCACGCCCGCTACGCGTGGCTGTCGCTGTTCTCGGTCGCCATCGCCGACCTGTACGTCTACCTCCTCGCCACCGGCGCCATCTCCGACCTGAGGTTCTTCTAGTGGTTTCGACAGGCTCAACCAACGTGGCGCCTCAACCAACGACGACGAGCTCGACCGCACGACGACCGAGCGCCGCACCGAGGAACGCCGCCACGAGGAGCGCCGGGCGTCCGAGCGACGCCACGAGGAGCGCCGCGCCAGCGAGCGACGCACGGGCGACCGCCACCCGATGACCGGCAACCGGATGGACTCCGGCGACGACACCGGCTTCGAGCGCCACGAGTACGACGTGGTGGTGATCGGCGCGGGCGGGGCCGGGCTGCGCGCCGCGATCGCCGCCCACGACGCGGGCGCCCGGGTCGCGATCCTCTGCAAGTCGCTGCTGGGCAAGGCGCACACCGTGATGGCCGAGGGCGGCATCGCGGCGTCGATGGGCAACGTCTACCCCGACGACAACTGGCAGGTGCACTTCCGCGACACCATGCGCGGCGGGAAGATGCTCAACCACTGGCGGATGGCGCAGCTGCACGCGCAGGAGGCCCCCGAGCGGGTCCTCGAGCTCGAGGAGTGGGGCGCGCTGTTCGACCGCACCCCCGAGGGCCTGATCTCGCAGCGCGACTTCGGCGGCCACCGCTACGCGCGGCTCGCGCACGTCGGCGACCGCACCGGGCTGGAGATGATCCGCACCCTGCAGCAGCGGGCCGTCGCCCTCGGCATCGACGTGTTCATGGAGTTCACGGTCACCGAGATCTTCAAGGAGGGACGGGCCGCGTCGCCGGTGCGTTCGGCTACTGGCGCGAGACCGGCCGCTTCGTGGTGTTCGACGCCCCGTCCGTCGTGCTCGCCACCGGCGGCATCGGGAAGTCCTACCAGGTCACCTCGAACTCGTGGGAGTACACCGGCGACGGCCACGCGCTGGCGATGAAGACCGGTGCCTCGCTGGTCAACATGGAGTTCGTGCAGTTCCACCCGACCGGGATGGTCTGGCCGCCGTCGGTGAAGGGGATCCTGGTCACCGAGTCGGTGCGCGGCGACGGCGGGGTGCTGAAGAACTCCGACGGCGAGCGGTTCATGTTCAACTACATCCCCGAGTTCTTCAAGCGGGAGACGGCCGACACGATCGAGGAGGCCGAGGGGTGGTACACCGACAAGAAGAACAACCGGCGTCCCCCCGAGCTGCTGCCCCGTGACGAGGTGGCCCGCGCGATCAACTCCGAGATCAAGGCGGGCCGCGGATCACCGCACGGCGGCGTGTTCCTCGACATCGCCTCGCGCCGCGACGCCGACTTCATCAAGCGCCGGCTGCCGTCGATGTACCACCAGTTCAAGGAGCTGGCGGACGTCGACATCACCGCCGAGCCGATGGAGGTCGGCCCGACCTGCCACTACGTGATGGGCGGGGTGGAGGTCGACCCCGACACCGAGGAGAGCATCGTCACCGGGCTGTACGCCGCCGGCGAGGTGGCCGGCGGCATGCACGGCTCCAACCGGCTCGGCGGCAACTCCCTGTCGGACCTGCTGGTGTTCGGCCGCCGGGCCGGGCACAACGCGGCGTACGCCGCCCACCGCCTCAAGGGCAAGCGCCCGAAGGTCGCCGCCGAGGACGTCCGGGCCGCCGCGAGCGCGGCCCTCGCCCCGTTCGAGATCGAGGGCGGCGGGGAGAACCCGTACACCATCCAGAAGGACCTCCAGGACGTCATGCAGCGCCTGGTCGGGATCATCCGTACGGCGGACGAGCTGCGCGACTCGCTGGAGGAGATCGCCAAGCTCAAGGAGCGGGCCAAGCGGCTCGAGGTCGAGGGGCACCGGCAGTACAACCCGGGCTGGCACCTCGCGATCGACCTGACCAACATGCTGATCGTCTCCGAGTGCATCGCCAAGGCGGCGCTCGAGCGCGAGGAGTCCCGCGGCGGGCACACCCGCGAGGACTTCCCGGGACCGAACGACGACTGGGGCAAGGTCAACCTGGTGCTCACGCTGGCCGGCGGCGACTTCGCGTCCCCGGTGGACCTCAAGCACCAGCCGCTCCCGGTGATGCCTGACGAGCTGAAGGAGCTGTTCGACTAGTGGGCTACGACCTGAAGATGCGGCTGTGGCGCGGCGACGCGTCGCGGCGGGGACCTCGGCGACTACAGCGTGGAGGTCGAGGAGGGCGAGGTGGTGCTCGACGCCATCCACCGGATCCAGGCCACGCAGGCCGGCGACCTCGCCGTCCGCTGGAACTGCAAGGCCGGCAAGTGCGGCTCGTGCAGCGCCGAGGTCAACGGCCGGCCCCGGCTGATGTGCATGACCCGGCTCTCCGACTTCGAGCCGACCGAGACGATCACGGTGACGCCGCTGCGCGCGTTCCCGGTGATCCGCGACCTGGTCACGGACGTCTCGTTCAACTACGAGAAGGCCAAGCAGGTCCCGGCGGTGAAGCTCACGCCCCGCGACGACGACGGCAAGCGCCGGATGATGCAGGCCGACGTCGAGCGCGGCCAGGAGTTCCGCAAGTGCATCGAGTGCTTCCTCTGCCAGGACGTCTGCCACGTCGTACGCGACCACGAGGACAACAAGCAGGCGTTCGCCGGGCCGCGGTTCTTCCTGCGCTACGCCGAGCTCGACATGCACCCGCTCGACACCAACGACCGCCGCAAGATCGCCCAGGACCAGGCCGGCCTCGGGATGTGCAACATCACCAAGTGCTGCACCGAGGTCTGCCCGGAGGGCATCCACATCACCGACAACGCGATCATCCCGATGAAGGAGCGCGTGGTCGACCGGAAGTACGACCCGGTCACCTGGCTCGGCTCCAAGATCGGGATGCGGTCCAAGGACCGGGCCGGCCGGGACGAGGTCTGAGACGGCCCGGTCCGCCCGTCGGTTGAGCACCCGCCCACCGTTGGTTGAGCACCCGCACGTTGGTTGAGCTTGTCGAAACCAGGAGGACGACGATGCCCACACTCCCGCAGGACGAGATCGACGCGGCCCTCGCCGGCGACCTGTCCGACTGGCACCAGGACGGCGACGCGATCACCCGCGAGGTGCAGGCGCCGACGTTCCTCGAGGGCATCGCGCTCGTGCAACGGGTGGCCGAGGCCGCGGAGGCGCTCGACCACCACCCCGACATCGACGTCCGCTACACGACGCTGACGTTCACGCTGTCGACGCACTCCGAGGGCGGGATCACCGCCAAGGACCTGGACCTCGCCGCCACCATCGACCGGCTGGCCGCGACCGCCGGTTGAGGTGCCGAGACCGCAAGCGCGAGGGGCTCGAGACCTCCGCGTGAGCCGCCCGTGAGGTCTCGACGGCCTCGGCTCGGGCTCGGCACCTCGACCAGCGGGGCGCGGTCAGGCGGCGGCGCCGGCCTTGGTGGCGTCGGGCACCTCGACGAGCCGGCCGGTCGTGACGTCGTAGATGTAGCCGTAGATCGGGATGCGGGCCGGCACCAGCGGGTGGTTGCGGATCCGCTCGACGTCCTCGGTGACGCTGGCCGGCGTTGTCGGCGATGGTGAGGAAGTCGATGTCGTCGCCGGCGTCGGAGCCGGGGCCCTCGCCGACGTCGGTGAAGCCGTCCGGCACCGAGCTGGGCGGTCTCGAGGCTGCTGGACAGCAGGCCCGCGGATCACGTCGTTGGTGAAGAACTCCATGCCGCAGTTGGAGTGGTGGATCACGAACCACTCGGCGGTGCCGAGCAGCTTGTAGGAGATCACCAGCGAGCGGATCGCGTCGTCGCTGGCGCGGCCGCCGGCGTTGCGGATCACGTGGGCGTCGCCCTCGGACAGTCCGGCGTACTTCGCCGGGTCGAGGCGGGCGTCCATGCAGGTGAGGATGGCGAAGCTGCGGGCGGGCGGCAGGGCCAGGTCGGACTTGTCGCCGAACGTGGCGGCGTACTCCGCGTTGGCCGACAGGACCTCGTCGTGGACGCTCATGCGGCTGCTCCTTGCACTGGACGATAAGAAGACAAAGTCTAGTGACGAAGTAGAGAACACCTAGGGCGTCCGCGGGCCGAGACGGACCGGCTCAGAGGTACATGCCCCCGCGGCTGCCGGGCTCCGGGGGCGGCGGAGGACCGGCGGCGGGGCACCGAGCCCGGCGGCAGGGCCCGGCGCATCTGCTCGAGCTGGGCGCGCGCCGCCACCTGCTGGGCGTAGATCGCGGTCTGGATGCCGTGGAAGAGCCCCTCGAGCCAGCCGACCAGCTGGGCCTGCGCGATCCGCAGCTCGGCCTCGGACGGGGTCTCGGAGCTGAACGGCAGCGAGAGGCGCTCGAGCTCCTCGACCAGCTCGGGGGCCAGGCCCGGCCTCGAGCTCCTTGATGGAGGCCTCGTAGATCCCGGCCAGCCGGGTCCGGCTCGCCTCGTCGAGCGGGGCGGACTTCACCTCCTCGAGCAGCTGGCGGATCATCCCGCCGATGCGCATCACCTTCGCCGGCTGCTCGACGAGCTCGGCGATGTTGCGCTCGCCCTCGTCGCCGCCCCCGTCGTCGCAGCGTCGTCATCGCGGCGGTGCCGATGAACGTCACGCGGGGGTCGTCGGGGGTCGTCGCCGGATCGCTCGTCGGGGTGCTGGGAGGTCATGGCCGCCAGCCTACGAGGTGAGCACGATCTTCCCGATGTGGTCGCTGGCCTCCATGATCCGGTGCCCCTCGCCCGCCTCCTCGAGCGGCAGCGAGGTGTGCACCAGGGTCTTGACCGACCCGTCGGCGACCAGCGGCCAGACGTTCTCGACGACGGAGGCGCAGATGGCGGCCTTCTCGTCGGAGGGCCGGGCGCGCAGGGAGGTCGCGATCACCGCGGCCGCGCTTGCGCATCAGCACGCCGAGGTCGAGCTCGGCCTTGGTGCCGCCCTGCATGCCGATCACCACCAGGCGTCCCTCGGTCGCGAGGGCGTCGACGTTGCGGGAGAGGTACTTCGCGCCCATGTTGTCGAGGATCACGTCCACGCCGGCGCCACCGGTCGCGGCCTTGACCTCCTCGACGAAGTCCTGCTCCTTGTAGTTGACCGTCACGTCGGCCCCCAGCGACCGGCACACGTCGAGCTTCTCCTGGGAGCCGGCCGTGGTGACCACCCGGACCCCGAGGGCGTGCGCGAGCTGGATCGCGAAGGTGCCGATCCCGCCGGCACCGCCGTGCACGAGCAGCGTCTCGCCCTGCCGCAGCCCGGCGATCATGAACACGTTGGACCACACGGTGCAGGCGACCTCGGGCAGGGCGCCGGCGGTGACCAGGTCGACGCCGGCGGGCACCGGCATCACCTGGCCGGCCGGCACCAGCACCTTCTCGGCGTAGCCGCCGCCGGCGAGCAGCGCGCACACCTCGTCGCCGACGGACCAGTCGGTCACGTCGTCACCGACCGCGCTGACGACCCCGGAGCACTCGAGGCCGAGCACGTCGGACGCGCCCGGGGGCGGTGGGTAGAAGCCCTGCCGCTGCAGGGTGTCCGCGCGGTTGATCGCGCTCGCGGTCATGTCGATGACCACCTCGCCCGGCCCGGGCGTGGGGTCGGGGAGCTCGGTGACGACGAGGGCCTCGGGGCCGCCCGGGTCGGGGGCGATGACAGCGCGCATGCGCCCACCCTAGGCGGGCGGCCCAGGTGGCCTCAGTCCGCGTCGACCAGCTCGATGTCGTCGTCGGTGCCGATCTCGACGTCCTCGAACGTCTCCTCCTCGGCGGTCTTGCCGTCCCAGGTCTCCGCCAGCGCGGAGGCCCGGCCGGCCAGCTCCTCGACGGTCTCGGGGCTCGCCCCGTGGACGGCCGCCGCGTAGCCCAGCAGGAAGGTGGTGATGGGCGCCGCCGGACGCTCGACACCGTGCGCCACGTCGCGGGCGAGGTCGAGGACCAGCCCCTCGTCCAGCTCGGTCTCGATGTCGAGGGCGTCGCAGAGCTCGTCGATCCAGTCGTGCAGAGTCACGCGTCCCAGCGTCGTACGCCAGGTCCGATCACGCAACCCGCAGGCGTCATCCGAGGTCGATCAGCGCTCCCCGGACCAGGTCGACGACCTCCTCGTCGGCCAGGCCGGCGCTGCGGGCGTCGCGGACGAACGTGCTGGCCTGCAGGCGGAGGCCCTCGCTGGCGGGGGAGGAGACGGCCTGCACGATCGTGCCGACCCGGCGCCGGGTGGTCACCAGGCCGCCCGCCTCCAGCTCGCGGTAGGCCCGGGCGATGGTGTTGGTGGCGACGCCGAGGTCGGCGGCGAGCACGCGTACGACGGGCAGCTTCTCGCCCGCGCGGATGCTGCCGGTGCGGATGTGCCCGGCGATCTGCGACCGCACCTGCTCGTAGGGCGGCGTCGCGGCCAGCATGTCCAGGGTGACGGCGACGGTCATGCGGCGACCGACGGCCCCGGCACGGCGTACGACGGGACGGGCCGCAGCCGCGGCACGGGCACCGCCAGCGTGAGCAGCCCGGCGAGCACGAGCAGGGGGCCGAGCACCATCAGGCCCACGCCCAGGCCGTGCACGGTGCCGGCGTCGAAGGCTCGGTGCAGGGCGCTGCCGGCGACGCCGAGGTCGGCCCCGAGGGTGACCGTCACGCCGGCCAGCACGGCCCGGTAGACCCGCGCCGCCGACGCCCGGCGCAGCAGGTCGTCGGTCTCCGCGTCGGCGGTGACGACGGCGGCCCGGTGGGCGGCGGCGCGGACGGCGAGCCAGGCCAGCACGAGCACGACGGTCAGGGCGACGAGCTGGGCGACGCCGTAGGTCCAGCCGGGGAACGGACTCGCCGTGGACGGAGCCGTCCGGGCGGACGTGCCGGACCGCGTGGCCGTCGTGGGCGACGGAACCGGCGACGACGAGGGTGAGGACGAGCAGGCCGACGGAGGTCAGCGGCGGCCGCGGGCCAGGCGCCGCGGAGCAGGTCGCGCGTGCTGCGGTCGCGGAGCAGGGCGACCCGCGAGGCCCCGCCGGGACGCGGCCAGGTCAGCTCGCCGACGAGCAGCACGAGCACGGCGACGCCGACGGCGGCCAGCGGGAGGCAGGCGACGCCGGCGTGCACGTCGGGCACCCCGGCGGCGAGCGCGACGCCGACCGGCACCACCGAGACCACGGTGACGAGCACGGACAGCGCCGAGGTGGTGATCGCGTGCCGCCGGGCGGTCGCGACCTCGGTGGTCAGGGTCGCGGACGGCCGGGCCGAGACCACGACCAGCGCCGTCACCACGCCCGCCACCAGCGAGCAGCGGCACCAGCAGGACCAGCAACCAGAACGGACCGACGGCCATGACGACCTCCCCAGGATCAATGACTGAATGAGTGAAGACATTAGGTCATTGACGGAGGTCGCGCAAGGACTCCCAGGTGTCCACGTCGCGGGCCTCGTCCCCGACCGCGGGGACCTCGACCAGCCGCAGGTCCCCGACGAGGCGGCGGACCGGCAGTCCGTGCTCCTGCTCCCGGTTCGCGGGGCGGGCGGCGGTCAGGGCCTGCTGCCGGTAGACCGCCGCGAGCGTCTGCCGGCGCCCGGTCCCGTCCACGAGCACGGCGCCGTCCACGGCGGGGTCGGCCTCCACGGCCCAGGTCAGCCGGGCCACCGTGCCGGCGTTGAGCCGCGGCATGTCCACGGCGAGGACGACCACCAGGTCGGGCGTCCGCAGGAACCGGTCCAGGCCGGCGAGCAGCCCCGCGGCCGGGCCGCCGCCGGCGGGGTCCTCCCGGGTCCACGTCACGGGCCGGGACGTCGGCACCTGGTCGCCCACGACGACCACCTCGAGCGCCGACATCGTGGCGGCCAGCGAGCGCTCGAGCAGCGTCACGCCGTCGATCTCGACCGACGCCTTGTCGACGCCGCCCATCCGGGCTCCGGTGCCGCCGGCCAGCACCACGGCACCGAGACGCAGCGGCTCGCCCGGCTGTCCCATGCGGCCAGTCTGGCAGGCTGGGGACGTGAGCTCCCTCCGTCTCGCCCTGGTGCAGAAGGCGTCCTCGCTCGACGCCGCCGACAACCGGGCCGCGCTCGGTCCCGTCGCGGACCTGCTGGAGCCGGGCACCGACCTGGTGCTGCTCCCCGAGGCGTTCATGCGCGACTTCGGGGCCCCGGACACCGACCTGGCCGCGACGGCCGAGCCCCTCGACGGGCCGTTCGTGCAGCGGCTCACCGCGTTCGCCGCGGACGCGGGCACGACCGTGGTGGCCGGCATGTTCGAGACCAGCGACGACCCGGGCCGCCCCTTCAACACCCTGGTGGTCGTGGACGGCGACGGGCTGCGGGCGTCGTACCGGAAGATCCATCTCTACGACTCCTTCGGCTACCGCGAGTCCGACCGCCTCCTCGCCGGGCCGGTGGAGCCGGTCCTGCGTCGACGTCGGCGGGTTCCGGGTCGGCCTGATGACCTGCTACGACCTGCGCTTCCCCGAGCTGGCCCGCGAGCTGGTCGGCCGCGGCGCCGAGCTGGTCGTCGTCCCGGCCGCGTGGGTGGCCGGCCCGCTCAAGGTCGACCACTGGCGCACGCTCGCCCGGGCGCGGGCCATCGAGAACACCGTCTTCGTGGCCGCCGCGGGCCAGCCGGGTCCGCGCTACAGCGGGCACTCCCTGGTCGTCGGGCCCGCCGGCGAGGTCGTGGCCGAGCTCGGCGACGGCGACCACGTGCTGGTCGCGTCGGTCGACCGGGAGTCCCTCGACGAGGCCCGGTCCACCAACCCGTCGCTGGCCAACCGGCGCTTCTAGGCCCTCGGCCCCGGTCCGCGGGGTCCGCCCGTTGCTATCCTGCCGGGGTCGGCCGCCGGGGGCCGGCACCGATCTGATGGGGACTCCATGACCGTGGCGCGGGCCGACGCGAAGCCTGGTCGCCGTCGGGCGGAGCCCCAGGGCCGGACCCGCCGCGGCCGGGCTCCCCGCCCCCCGGTCGCCGAGACCGGCGCCCCCCTCGGACCCGCAGCGGGCCACGACCGCGAGACCCCGGAGCCGACGCCGCCGCCCAAGCCGGCCCGCGTGCGCCGCTGGCCGGGGCACCTCGTGCGGACCCTGTGGGTGCTGCTGACGCTGGCCGGCGCCCTCGCCGTGGCGGTCCCCTGGACGCCGTACGACGCGCCGGGGTGGGTGACGAGCGCCGGGGCGGTGACCCTGACCACGACCTGCGCCTTCGCCCTCGCCGTGCGCACCGGCGGCCGGCCGGTCCTGACCGGGGCGCTGACGGTGGCGCTGGCGAGCGCGGCGGTGCTGACCCAGCAGCCGGTGCTGCTCGCCGCGGCGGCGATCTCGACGGCGACGATCGGGGCCGTTCTCGGCGTCATGGTCACCACCCCCGCGGCCCGCTTCCCGCTCGTCGCGCGCGAGTGCCTGGTCGCCGTCCTCGTCGCGGTGCTGGCGGCCTTCGCGGCCAACGCCTACGACGCCCGGGTGTCGCTGGAGCGCGCGGGCTACCTCGTCCTCGGGCTGTCCCTGCTCGGCGCGCTGGCGCTGGCCTATCGTCTCGCGGCCGGCCTGCACGGGCTCGGCCGCCGCGGGGCCGTGATGCTGGTCAGCGGGATCGGCCTGCTCGCGGTGTCGCTGGCCTACACCGAGGCCCTCGGCCGGTGGGGGTCCCCGGAGCTGGTCGACACGGTCGAGCGCGGCACGCGGGACCTGGCGGGCCTGATCGGGGCCGTCCCCCGGCCCGTCGAGGTGCTGCTCGGCATCCCGGCCCTGGCGTGGGGCGTCTCGACCCGCGCGCGGCGCCGCCAGGGCTGGTGGGGCACCGGCTTCGGCGCCGCCGGGCTGGCCGTCGTCGCGACCAGCCTGCTGGACCCCGAGGTCTCGCTGGTCGAGGCCGGGCTCGCGACGACGTACTCCCTGGTCGGTCGGTCTGGTCCTCGGCTACCTGGTGGTGCGCGCGGACAGCTTCCTGTCCGGCGCGCGCGGCCGCCGGGCCCGGCGGCTCGAGGAGGCCTCGGCGCACCGTCCGGAGCCCGGCCGCACCCACCCGCTGCTGTAGCGTCGCGGCATGGCTCGTGAACCCAAGACCGCGGCCGTCGTGGCCGAGATGGTCGCCAACGTCCTCAGCGTCGGTGTCGCTCCCGGGGAGCGGGTCGCGGTCGGCGACGCCGTCGTGCTGCTGGAGTCCATGAAGATGGAGATCCCGGTGCTCGTGGAGCACGCCGGCACCGTGGCCGCCGTCAAGGTCGGTCCGGGCGACGTGGTCCAGGAGGGCGACGTGCTCCTGACCATCGACCTCTGAGGGCCCTAGGATCTGCCCCGAGGGCGTCTCGGCGTCCTCGAAGGAGGGGTGCCGGAGCGGCCGATCGGAACCGCCTTGAAAGCGGTCGCTGGCAGAGATGTCAGCCGCGGGTTCGAATCCCGCCCCCTCTGCTCGGTTTGCTTCGTGCGCGCGGCAGAAGTTTCCTAGACTCGGCCACGCCGACCCCCGGGGCACCTCCTCGGGGCGGACGCGCAGTCAGGAGCCTCACCCCGTGAGCCCGAAGGACCAGGCGGTGACGGAGACGAGCGAGGTCGATCTCGACGACCCGCGCCGCGTCGCCGCCGCGCTGCGCCTCGAGCAGTCGATCTCCGGCAACCAGGTCCTCGACCGGCTCAGCGGGCTCGCCGCCCGCTTGCTGGGTGCGGGCTCCGCGCAGGTGTCCCTGCTCACGGACGTGCAGGTCGTGGCGGGCGGGACCGGGCTGGGCGCGATCGCCGTCGCCGCGGGACCCAGCCCCCGCAGCGAGTCCCTGTGCACCGTCACCGCCGCCTCGGGCGGCCCGCTCGTCGTCGTGGACGCCCACCACGACGCCCGCGTCGAGAGCCTCCCGCCGGTGCAGGCCGGGGCGGTCGGCAGCTACCTCGGCATCCCGCTCTCCGACGGCGACGGCATGGTGGTGGGCGCCTTCTGCGTCTACGACCGGGCGGCCCGCACCTGGACGGACTCCGAGATCCTGGTGCTCACCGAGCTCGCCGCCGCCACGACCGCCGAGCTCGAGCGGGCGGCGGTCCAGGCCGAGCGGGACCTGGCCCGGCTCCAGTTCGCCCTGGCCATGGAGTCGGGCGGCATCGGCAGCTGGGAGTGGGACCTGCCGGCCCGCCGGATGACCGCGAACCGCCAGCTGCTCGGCATGTTCGGCCTCGACCAGTCCCTCGAGCACACGCCGGTGCCGGTCGACGCGTTCACCGCGGTCGTGCACCCCGACGACCACGACCGGGTCGCCCTCGCGGTCAACGACGCGCTGGCCGGCGACGGGGAGTACGACCAGGAGTACCGCGTCGTCCAGCCCGACGGCGGCGTGCGGTGGATCGCGGCCCGCGGGCGCCCGTTGTACGACGACGAGAAGCGCGCCGTACGCCTGGTCGGAGCGGCGTACGACACCACCGACCGGCACCTCGCGGCGGAGAGCCAGCAGAGCGAGAGCACCCTGATGGCCCTCATCGCGCGCGCCAGCGACCTGCTCGCGGGCTCGCTGGAGGCCGAGGACGCCGTCCGCAGCTTCGCCCGGCTGGTCGTGCCGGTGCTCGCCGACTGGTCGGTGGTCAGCATCGTCGGCGACGACGGACGGCTCCGCGACGTCGACTGGTGGCACCACGACCCGGCGAAGCGGTCCCTCGCCGGCATCTTCGCCGCGCACCGTCTCGAGGGTCGCAGCGAGGCCCGTGGGTCCCTGGCGGCGTTCCGCAGCGGCGAGCCGTTCGTGAAGAACGTCGGCGCGTTCGAGTTCGCGCTGACCACCCTGAAGTCACAGGAGGCCATCGACGTCCTGCGGGTGCTGGGCCTGCAGTCCGTCGGGGTGTTCCCGCTCGCCGTCGACGGGCAGGTCATCGGGCTGATCACGCTGGCCCGCGACTCCGGCCGCCCGCCGTTCTCCCCGACCGAGATCGCCGCCGCCAAGGACCTCAGCCGGCGCGCCGGCATCACCCTGGCCAACGCCCAGACCTTCGGGCGCGAGCGGGAGATGTCCGAGCAGCTCCAGCGCAGCATGCTCACGGCTCCCGTCACCGCGGACGACGTGCACGTCGTGGTCCGCTACCTCCCCGCCTCGCGGGCGGCGCAGGTGGGCGGCGACTGGTACGACGCGTTCGCCCAGCCGGACGGGTCGACGGTGCTCGTCGTCGGCGACGTCGTCGGGCACGACTCGGTCGCCGCGGCCGTGATGGGCCAGCTGCGCAGCATCCTGCGCGGGATCGCGGTCGCCAACGGCGGCGGGCCCGCGGAGCTGCTGCACGACCTGGACCGGTCGCTGAGCACCCTCGAGATGGCCACCAACGCGACCGTGCTCGTCGCCCGGGTCGAGGGGGAGCCCGGCAGCGGCCGCTCGCTGACCTGGTCGAACGCGGGACACCCGCCGCCGATCGTGGTCGACGCCGACGGCAGCTGGCGCAGCCTCGACCCGCACGACCTGCTGCTCGGTGTGTCCGCGGACCTCGAGCGCCGGCAGGAGCGCATGGACCTCACCGGCGAGCAGACCCTGCTGATGTACACCGACGGCCTGGTCGAGCGCCGCGGCGAGGACATCGACGTCGGCATCGCGCGGCTGGCCGCCGCGGCCGCCGCCTGCATCGACCAGCCGCTGGAGGTGCTGGTCGACCGGCTGCTCGGCGAGATGCTGCCGGATGCCCCGGACGACGACGTCGTGCTCCTCGCCCTCCGGGTGAGCTAGGGACACGCCCTAGGCGCTACTCCGAGCCGCCGAGCTCCAGCGACACCGAGTCGTAGACCAGGTCGTTGAGGTGCTGCCGGTGCCGCTCGAGGTCGACCACGAGCCGGAGCAGCTCCCCGCGGACGACCTCGACGTCAGGGACCTCCAGCACCTCGGGTCCCAGCACCGCCAGCCGGCGCAGCAGGGCCGCCCGCTCACGGTGCAGGCTGAGCTCCCGGGCGGCGAGCCAGGCCTCGCCACCGCGCGCCCGCTCCACGGTCAGCGCGTCGCGGACACCGGCCATGCGGTGCCGCACCAGCCAGCGCCAGACGTGGTGACGGCGGGGGGCGTCGAGGGCCTGCTGCAGCCCGATGATCGCGTGTTCCAAACCGGTCATGGGGGCCACCTCCGGTCTCGGGGGGACTTCCGAGTGTGACTCGGCTCACAGGACGGTGACAAGAGCCACGGGCGGCGTATTTGGCGGCGGGCCGCGGCATTGGGTCTAATCGGGTCGTGTCGTCCAGCTATCGGTTCGCGGGGCCGTTCATCGTCCGCCTGGCGGGCCTCGGGCTAGCCCTCGTCGGCCTGCTCGCGCTGCTCCTCGTGCTCGTGGTGACCGTCGCGTCGCTCCCGGACGCGGTGCTCGGCGCCGGCCTCCTCGTCGTGCTCGTCGCCTGGCTGGCGGTCCTGGTCGCCGTGGCGGTGCTGCGGAGGCGCGAGGTGGTGCGGCTCGACGAGGTGGGCTACCGGGTCCGGCACATCCGGGGCGCCGGGGTGCGCGAGGCGACCTGGAAGGACGTCGAGGACGCGACCGCGCCGACCGTACGGCGGGACCGCTGCGTGCTGCTGCGGCTCCGCGACGGGCGCACGACCACCATCCCGGTCGACGTGCTGCGCGGCTCGGCCGACGCGTTCGTGCGCGACCTGCAGGACCACCTCGACGCCGGCCACGGCTACCGGCCGGTGACCCGCGCCTGACCCGGGGCCTGACCCGGTCGAGGAGCCACGCGTGGCCGATTCGCACCGTTCACGCCCGGCCCGGTAGCCTGTGCTGGCTGTCTGGAGGTGTCGCCTAGTGGCCTATGGCGCCCGCCTGCTAAGCGGGTTGAGGGTTACCCCCTCTCGCGGGTTCAAATCCCGCCACCTCCGCCAGATCCCACGGCCCGACGCACTGCCCCCACGGGCGGCGCGCCGGGCCGTCGGCGTTCAGGGGCTGGGGCTCGACGTCGGGTCGGCCGGGGCGGCGCCGGTCGGCTCCAGGGTCACGTAGTCGCCGACCCGGAAGTCGCCGAGCGTCGTGACGGTGACGGGCTGCAGCCCCACCGGCACGCCGTCCGCGTAGGTCACCAGCGTCACCTCGGCGTCCCGCTTGATCTTGCTGCCGATGGCCAGGGCGTACGCCGCGCCGCCGGTCGTGCCGTTCGTGTAGGAGTAGCCGACCTTGCCGTTGCGGCCGGTCGTGGCCGACGGACCGACCTGCTCGTGCAGGTGGCCGGCCAGCACCAGGTCGACGCAGCCCTCGTTGAGGGCCTGCCGGCCGCTGTTCGCGTCGTGCACGAGCAGGGTCGAGACCCGGTCGCCGTCCGCGTCGTGCCGGCAGGCCAGGTCGGCCAGCCGCTGCTCCTGGTCCTCGAAGCTGATCCCGCGCTCGTCGCGCCAGGTGCCCAGGCCGCTGCTGCGCGGGTCGTTCACCCCGAGCAGCCGCATGCCCGCGGGACCGTCGACGACCTTGCCCTCCAGGGTGGTGAAGCCCAGCCGGCGGGCCTGCTGGGAGACGAAGTCCCCGTTGTCGTGGTTGCCGGCGATCGACACCCGGTCGTCGTAGTCGTCGAACGCCGCGTCGAGGGACTCCAGGCTGAACGACTCCCACGACCCGCCCGTCGACGTGTCGTCGCCGGCGTCGAGCAGGAACGTCGCGCCGCCCTGGTCGGCGATGGCCCGGGCGACCGGGTCCATGCCGATGTTGTCGTGCCGGTCGCTGACCAGCAGCCCGACCACCTCGTCGCCGTCCGGCTGGTGGAGCTGCCCGGCCAGGTCATCGGAGGCGTCGACGAGCCTGCCGTAGAACGCGGTGCTGCGCTGGTAGGAGTCGACGGCGCTCTCCACCAGCCGGCGGGTGCCGGTCGTGACCAGGCCGGACTCGATCTGCAGCGGCTTGGCCTCGTCGGGCAGCGGCACGTCCGGGATCGCCTCGGCGAGCGGCTGCCAGGTCTCCACCTCGACGGGGTCGTCGTCGCGGTCCCACGGCCGGAGCACGAGCGTCCCGGCCACGACCACGACGAGCAGCCCGCGCCGTCGTACGCCGCACGGTGAGGCCGCGCCCGACCTCCGCCCACCGTCGCCGCCCCACCAGCAGCACGACGGCCGGGGCGAGCAGCCCGACGAGCGCCCCGTCGACGGCGCTGTCCACGGCGAGGTCGGTCAGGGTCGCGCTCACCTTGCGGATCTGGCCCTCGGGCCGGGACGCCAGGAACGCGTAGCGCTGGATCAGCGCCGAGTAGCTGTCGGCCGTGGTCTTGCCCAGGTCGATCCGGGCGCCGATGGTGCCGCCGCTGGGGTAGCGGAAGTTGGGCAGGTACGGCCCCAGGTCGAGGGTGGCGTAGCCGTCCAGGCTCGGCCGCACGACCGCGTCGTGACCGGCCACCACCGTGGTCCGGGAGCCGGTCAGGAACAGGGCGGCGGCAGTCGGGAGCGCCACCAGGAGCCACGTCGCGACCAGCACGGCCGAGAGCCGCCGGCCTGGCAGCCGGACCCGGGTGCGTGAGGTCGTGGAGGTCGTCGGCGGCATCCCGCCCAGCCTAGGGCGCACGCTGGTTGAGCCTGTCGAAACCATCCGCACCCGCGCGAGGTGGTTTCGACCAGCTCAACCAACGTGGCTGCCCCGGTGCACGATTCACTGGGCCCCTAGGGAATCTGACGCACCCCTGCCGTTGCAACGGCGGGGGCGTGCACGTTTCCCTGGGTACCCAGGGAATCTGCCAGCCCGCGCCCGCGCCGACTACGAGGCGAGGCGCCAGGGCCGGTCCCAGGTGGTGCGCGGCTCGGAGTACGGGCGCTCGGGGTCGATCCCGGCGGCGGCGAAGGCCGCCATCGCCCGGGACACCTGCTCGCGGGGGTGGCAGCGCATGCTGCCGAGCACGGCCTGCGCGACGAGCGCGCAGCGGTGCTCCCCGAAGGACCGGCCGTCCGCCGGGTTCTCCGAGAGGGCGGCCCCGCGGCCGATGGCCAGGGTGAGGGCCGGGACGGTGGCGGCCAGGAACGGCCGCAGGTCCGCGACGAGGGCGAGGATCTCGCGCCGCAGCGGGACGAGGGCGTCAGCGGGCAGCCGCAGCACGGTCGACTCCGGGGCCGGCAGGACGGCGTCGAACGCGGTGGAGGTGAGCAGCCAGGGGTGGTCCCAGGCGTGCGCCCGCGCGGTCACCGTGCCCAGCACGTGCAGCGCGGTGCGGGGCGCCGCGGTCAGGTGCAGGCGGACCTGGTCGGCGCCGTCGTCGTCGAGGTCGGAGGTCCAGCGTCGCCCCCAGGCCCGCCAGGCCCGCGTGGCCGGGGCCGGCACCTCGGCCTGCTGGGAGGTCAGGCCGAGGTACCAGCGTTCGTGGAGCACGGAGGACAACCGGCCGGGGTCCTCGACGTGCTGGGTGCTGACCGCTCGCCGGGCGAGGCGGACCGCGCTGTCGAGCTCTTCGATGTGACGGTGGTGGATCATCTCGTGCTCCGTTCGTCACCGGCAGAGGAGGCCTTGGACCCCGCTGCTGATACGTCCGGAAACTTCTCGTGGGCGGATGTATCAGGCGCCGTGCGCCGTGCTCCTTCTCCGGTGTACGCCGTCGGGGGAGCGACGTACCGACCGGAGCGCACAGGGGTCGTTCCGGCCGACTCGCACAACCGGGGGGTGGTGGAGCCGCCAGGCGCTGGGGCAGCGCCTGGCGGCTCGTCCTCCCCGACCCGCGCGAGACACACCCGTGACGCAGGCCGGCAGGCTCCCTATGCTCCGAAGCTGGAGCTCACGATCTCGGGACCGACGAGAGGCGAAGGGCAGACATGGCGCACAGTCGTGAGGCGGCCGCGCGGTCCGGCGCGGTCCGGCGCACCCTGGATCCGGACACCGCGCACCAGGTGCCCGGACGGACACCGTCGTGATCGGCACGCGCCCCCCGTCCGGTCCGCAGGGGGAGACGCTCGTCAACCAGGCCACCCACGCGTTCACCGCCTACCGCGACGGCGACCGGCAGGCGCTCGACGAGCTCGTCGGCCTGCTCACGCCGCTGCTGTGGCACACGGTCCGCGGGCAGGGCGTCGACCCGGTCGCCGCCGAGGACGTCGTGCAGACCATCTGGATGCGGCTGCTGCACAGCGGCGGCTCGATCCGCGACCCGCAGACCGTCGTGAAGTGGCTGCTGACCGCGGCCCGCCGTGAGGCCTGGCGGGTGGCCAAGCGGTCGCGGGCCGACCTGGCCCACACGGCGGCGCTGTTCGGCCAGGAGGGCGAGGAGCTCACCGCGATCCCCGTGCAGCGCGAGGAGCTGCCCGACGAGGTGCTGTTCCGCGACGACCGGCAGCGCCAGCTGTGGGAGCACGTGCAGGAGCTCCCAGGCCGCTGCCGCGAGCTGATGCGGGTGATCGCCTTCGCCGACCGCCCCGACTACGCCCTGATCGCCGAGTCCCTCGGCATGCCCGTCGGCAGCATCGGCCCCACCCGGGGCCGGTGCCTGGCCAAGCTGCGCCAGGTCCTGGCGTCAGACCCCGGGTTCGATTCCCCCTACGAAGGAAGTGAGTCGTGATGGACGACGACCGCACACTCGGCGGGCTGGCCGACCAGCCGCTCGACGACGTCGACGACGCGACGCTCCAGCAGCTGCGCGCCCTGTACGACGCGACGGACCCGGTGCCCGCGGACCTGGTGGAGAGGATCCACTTCTCGCTGGCGCTCGACGAGATGTTCGACGAGGTGGCCACGGATGACCCGGGTGCCGATCGACGCGATGGCCACCCGCGGGGACCCGGCCACCGGCACGCGCACGGAGACCCTCACGTTCTCCGCCGACCGGCTCACCGCCATGGTGACGGTCTCCCGGATCGCCCCGGGACGGCTGCGGCTCGACGGGTGGCTCGCGCCGCCCGACTCGTTCCGCGTCCGGATCCGGATCCAGGGGGAGGGGAGCACGAGGTGCTCGCCGACGACCAGGGCCGGTTCAGCTTCGACCGTCTGGACGAGGGTTTCGGCCAGCTGAGCTTCCACCCGGTCGGCGACGACGAGCCCGAGAACGCGGTCGTGACCCCCCTGTTCCAGCTGTAGGTCCCCAGGGGTGGTCACCACCCTCGCCCCAGGGCCGCCCCGTGGCGTCCGGGGCCACCTGGCAGCCCGCTCCGGCGGGACCGGGAGGCCGGAGACCCTTGCCTCCGCTGCACAACTACGCAACCATGTCGGGGGTTCCCCCGGCGCCCCTAACGGCGAGTTTGGGTGCTTCCGACGGCTTTTCCGGAGGCGCGCCGTGACTGCGCGCAAGATACGCTATCTTGCGTTGCTGCGCAGCACTTTTGCGATTCTGCAGGAACGTGCAGTGCACAGTCATGCGGGCGCATTTTGTGGCCCCACCGGGTCCCTGCCCCCGACACTAGAAGCAGGAGGGCACCCCTGAGCCCTCCGTGACAGAGCACGAGG
Source organism: uncultured Actinomycetota bacterium (assembly GCA_963778095.1). GTDB lineage: Bacteria > Actinomycetota > Actinomycetes > Propionibacteriales > Nocardioidaceae > Nocardioides_B. The sequence goes on from CAVZTB010000007.1 coordinate 37,970, forward strand.
TCCTTATGAAAGAGAACCGGACGGTTGCCAAGTTCTTCGCCGGACTTCTGATGGTCAGCGCCTTCGCGGCAGGCAGCATGGCTCCCGCGCAGGCGAAGGACACCGGTTGGGACCTGAAGGCCCCGACCCACAACACGGTCAAGCTCAGCGACACCGGCTGGGACTGACCAGCCACCCCCCATGGACGCGGTCGACCTCCTCCCCCCGGACGGTCGCATCGCCTAGGACGAGAACAGGACGAACGAGTCATCCCCCCGGCAGTTCGTTCCCAGCCATCCCCCCGGCCCGTTCTCGTCCGCCCCGCGAGGGCAGTCACTTCGTGACTGCCCTCGCTGCACGTCCCTGACCTGCCGGGTCGCTGGTGCAGCGGGTCAGGCGTCGTCGAACCCGCCGTCGTCGTCCTCGTCGAAGTGCCCGAGGCGCTCCCCGTTGGCGTCGGCGCCCATCGCGTAGCCGAGCTGGAACCGGGTCTGCACGCCGAACTCGTCCTTGAGCGCCGCGATGTAGCCGGCGTAGGTGCGGGTGCTGACGCCCAGCCGCTTGGCGCTCGCCGGGTCGCTGTGCCCCTCGACGAGCAGCCGGATCGACATGGCGCGCACGTCGGCGGCGATGTTGCGCTCGACCTGGTTGCCGCTCAGGCTGAACGGCTGGGCGCGCTCCCAGGAGCGCTCGAAGATGTCGACGAGGTAGGAGATCAGCGAGCGCTCGCGGATCGCCACCGCCATCTCGTTGCCGGCCGGCCCGGGGATGATCGCCAGCTTGCGGTCCACGACGATGAGCCGCTTGAAGAACTCGTCGAGGGTGCGGACCTCGGCCCCGCGCGAGACGATGTCGGCCACGTAGTTGCGGGTGGCCGGGCTGTGCCGGGCCGGGTGCTGGTAGAGCGTGCGCATCTTGACGCCGCGCTCCAGGGCCTTGACGTCGCGCTCCTCGGCCACCGCCAGGGTGGTGGCCTTGCGGCGACCGGACGGCTGCGCGGTGAGCAGCTCCGAGCGGCAGTCGCTGACCGCCGCGCGGATGAAGTTGTTGATGTTCTCGATGCCGTGGATCTCGGTCAGCGGGTTGACGGTCACCTGGGGCGACGTACGGAACGTCTGGCCGAGCTCACCGAAGGCGTCGGCCCAGCGCGCGGACTCGGTGAGCAGCTCCGCACCGCGTACGCCGAGGGGCACCACCACCTGCGACTGGATGGCCGCGGGGTCCACCGGGAACAGCCGGCCCTGGGTCTCGTCCTCGCGGAGCAGCCCGAGGTCGACGAGCAGGTCGAGGGCGGGCCGCTGCTCGCTGTCCTCCCCCATGCGCGGGTCGTCCGCACGCAAGGAACCGTGCGCCACCGCGTTGCTGTAGATGCGGGCGGCCGTGGTCTCGAGCAGGTGTCGTTCCTCGGGACCGTAGCTATCGCGCGTCACGCTGCGGAGTCTCTTTCCTCACGCCGACGAGTATGCACCAGCCTGTCGGCGTGAGGACGTGCGGGCGTCAGGCGCCGAGACGTGCCTTGAGCCCGTCGAGCTCGGTCCACAGCACCGCCGGCAGGTTGTCGCCGAACTTCTCGAACCACTCGGTGATCTGCGGGATCTCGGCCTTCCACTCCTCGACGTCGACGGCGAGCGCCTGCTCGAGCTCCGCGGCGGTCATGTCGAGCCCCTCGGTGTCGAGGGAGGCCGGCGTCGGCACGTGGCCGATCGGGCGTCTCGACCGCCTCGGCCTGGCCGTCCATGCGCTCGACGACCCACTTGAGCACCCGGCTGTTCTCGCCGAAGCCCGGCCACAGGAAGCCGCCGTCCTCGTCGCGACGGAACCAGTTGACGTAGAAGATCTTCGGCAGCTTGGCGGCGTCGTTGTCCTTGCCGACCGTGATCCAGTGGTTGAAGTAGTCACCGGCGTCGTAGCCGATGAACGGCAGCATCGCCATCGGGTCGCGGCGCACGACGCCGACCTGGCCGACGGCCGCGGCGGTGGTCTCCGAGGAGAGCGTCGCGCCCATGAAGGTGCCGTGCGTCCAGTCGCGGGCCTCGGTGACCAGCGGGACGGTCGTCTTGCGGCGGCCGCCGAACAGGATCGCGTCGATCGGGACGCCGCGCGGGTCGTCGTACTCCGGCGCGAGGATCGGGCACTGCTTGATCGGGGTGCAGTAGCGGCTGTTCGGGTGGCTGGACAGCTCGCCGCTCTCGGGGGTCCAGTCCTCGCCCTTCCAGGACTTCGCGTGGGCCGGCTCGTTCTCCAGGCCCTCCCACCAGATGTCGCCGTCGTCGGTCAGCGCGACGTTGGTGAACACCGAGTTGCCGATGTCGATGGTGCGCATCGCGTTGGGGTTGGTGTTCTCGTTGGTGCCGGGCGCGACGCCGAAGAAGCCGAACTCCGGGTTGACGGCGTAGAGCCGGCCGTCCTCGCCGATCCGCATCCAGGCGATGTCGTCGCCGAGGGTCTCGACCTTCCAGCCCGGGATGGTCGGCGCGAGCATCGCGAGGTTGGTCTTGCCGCAGGCGCTCGGGAACGCGGCGGCGATGAACTTCACGACGCCCTCGGGGCTGGTCAGCTTGAGGATCAGCATGTGCTCGGCCAGCCAGCCCTCGTCGCGGGCCATCACGCTGGCGATGCGCAGGGCGTAGCACTTCTTGCCGAGCAGCGCGTTGCCGCCGTAGCCGGAGCCGAAGGACCAGATCATCCGCTCCTCGGGGAACTGCACGATGTACTTCGTGTCGTTGCAGGGCCACGCGACGTCGGCCTGGCCGTCGACGAGCGGCATGCCGACCGAGTGCAGGGCCGGGACGTAGGGCGCGTCGAGCTCCTCCATGCGGCGGAGCACGTGGGTGCCCATGCGGGCCATCACCTTCATCGAGGCCACGACGTACGCCGAGTCGGTGATCTCGATGCCGAACATCGGCTTCTCGGCGTCGAGGTGACCCATCACGAACGGGACGACGTACATGGTCCGGCCCCGCATGCACCCGCGGTAGAGGTCGGTCATGATCGACTTCATCTCCTGCGGGTCCATCCAGTTGTTGGTGGGCCCGCAGTCCTTCTCGTCCACGCTGCAGATGTAGGTGCGGTCCTCGACGCGCGCCACGTCCGTGGGGTCGGAGGCCGCGTGGAAGGAGTTCGGCTTCTTCTCCGCGTTGAGCCGGGTGAACGTCCCGGTGGACACCAGGAAGTCGGTGAGCTCGGTCCACTCCTCGTCCGAGCCGGTGCACCAGTGGATGCGGTCGGGCTGGGTGAGCTCGGCGACCTCGGCTACCCAGGAGAGGATCCCCTCGTGGGTGGTGGGGGCGCTGGCCTGTGTGATGTCGGCGGTCATGCTCACCGTTTCCTCTCGCGCATTCGCGTCCTCGCCGGGCTCTGCCGGAACGACGGACGGCCACCGATGGCGTTCGGTGGTGTGTCGTGGAGTTGATTGTGAAGTTGGGAACCACCGCGTCGTTGCGGGTGGACCTCTGCGGTGCTGGTGAATGTACTCACAAGGTCCCCGACCCGGCTATTGGATCGGTCAAAGGCGTGTGGTGCCCGTCACCGGCCCGAGTTCCGCCGTCCCGATGCCCGGTTCCTGCCCGGTTCATGCGTCACCAGCGGGGGTGCACGGCCTCGCGCAGGTGGGTGTCGTAGATGCGCCGGACGCCGGCGTCGAAGGCCTCGCCGAGCGGTGCGACCTCGCCGGCCGCCGCGTTGCCGCGGGCCTGCTCCACGGTGCGGGCGCCCGGGATGACCGAGGACACCGCCGGCTGCTGGGCGAGCCAGGCGATGGCCGCCTGCGCCGACGTGGTGCCGGCCGGGGCCTCGGCCTCGACGAGCCCGGCGAACTCCCGCGCCGCGACGAGGCCGGTGTCGTAGTCGACGCCGGAGAAGGTCTCGCCGACGTCGAAGGCGCTGCCGTCGCGGTTGTAGGAGCGGTGGTCGTCGTCGGCGAACGTGGTGCCGGCGTCGTACTTCCCCGAGAGCAGGCCGGAGGCGAGCGGCACCCGCACGATGATCCCGACGCCCGCCTCGGCCGCCGCCGGGAAGACCTCCTCGAGCGGCTTGAGCCGGAACGCGTTGGCGATGACCTGCACGGTCGCGACGTGCGGCCGGGCGATGGCGGCGAGCGCCTCCTCGACCTTCTCGACGCTCACGCCGTACGCCGCGACGGCACCCTCCGCGACCAGGGTGTCGAGCGCGTCGTAGACCGCGTCGTCGGAGTACACCGACGTCGGCGGGCAGTGCAGCTGCACCAGGTCGAGGGTGTCGACGCCCAGGTTGCGGCGGGACCGCTCGGTCCAGGCCCGGAAGTGGTCGAGCACGTAGTTCTCGGGGACCTGGTCGACCCGGCGGCCCATCTTGGTGGCGACGGTGATCCCGTGGCCCGGCCGGTCCGCGAGGAACCGGCCGATCAGCGACTCGCTGCGGCCGTCGCCGTAGACGTCGGCGGTGTCGAAGAAGGTGACGCCCGCGTCCGCCGAGGCGGCCAGCACGGCGAGCGCGTCCTCCTCGGTGACGTCACCCCAGTCGGCGCCGAGCTGCCAGGTGCCGAGTCCGACGACGGAGACCGGGCGGCCGGTGCGGCCCAGGGTGCGTTGTTCCATGCGCCCTTCCTACCCGACGGGCGGCTGGTGCCCGGCAGGACGAGGCAGAATGGGGCCATGAGCGAGCCGGTGCGGGTGGTCAGGGCGAGCGAGCTGACGTCGGCGGACCCGACGCCGGGCATGGAGCGGCAGAACGCCTTCGAGGCGCCGGGGCTGTGGGCCGGCCAGGTCGAGACCGCGCCGGGCGCCGTCTCCGGCTGGCACCACCACGACAGCAACGAGTCCAGCCTGTACGTCGTCGCGGGCGTGCTGCGGCTCGAGTTCGAGGGGTACGACGGCCACCTCGACGCCGGACCGGGGGACTTCGTGCACGTCCCGGCCCACACCGTGCACCGGGAGAGCAACCCGACCGCCGAGCCGTCGCTCGCGGTGATCGCGCGGGCCGGCGACGGCATCCCGACGGTCAACGTGGAGGCGCCGCCCGGGCGGTGACCCAGCGGTGATGCAGGGGTGGCTCAGGCCGTGACCCGGTTGCGGCCGGCGTCCTTGGCCCGGTAGAGGTTGGCGTCGGCCAGCGCGAGCAGCGCCTTGCGCTCCACCTCGTCGGAGGGGGAGGACGCGATCCCGATGCTGGCGGTCACGGTGATCCCCTCGCTGACGACGTCCCAGGGGTGCCGCGCGATCGTCTCGCGGAGCCGGTCGAGCCGCTCGATGGCCTCGGCCCGGTCGACGCCGGGCAGCAGCACGCAGGAACTCCTCGCCGCCCATGCGCGCGGCCAGCCCGCCCTCGACCTCGGCGGCCGCGGTCTGCAGGAGCAGGGCGACCTGGCGCAGCACCTCGTCGCCGACCGCGTGGGAGCGGGTGTCGTTGATCCGCTTGAAGTGGTCGAGGTCGACCAGCCCGACGGTGAGCTGGGTGCCGCCGGTCGCGGCCTCGTCGAGCAGCTCGGCGAGCCGGTTGTCGAGGTGCCGGCGGTTGTGCAGCCCGGTCAGCGGGTCACGGACCGAGAGCTCGCGGAAGTAGTCGCTGCTGCGGCGCGCCTCGGTCGCCTCGAAGATCGCGTTGAGCGTGCGCGCACGGCCGTCGCGCTCCATCGCCCGCAGCTCGACGTCGGCCCGGTGGAAGTCGCGGTAGGTCTCGAACCCCTCGCGGTAGTGGCCCCGCGCGGCGTACAGCTCCGCCTGCTCGCGCAGCGCCTCGATGATCCGGCCGGTCAGGGCGTAGTGCTCGGCGAGACGGGTGGCGCGGTCGAGCGCCGTCTGCGCCTGGTCGAACTCGCCGGAGCGGCGACGCACCTCGGTCAGCGTCAGCAGCGCCAGGACCAGCCCGTCGCAGTCCTCGCCGCGGGCGCTCTCGGTGATCAGCGGCTCGATCACGGCGGCCGCCTCGGCGAACCGGCCGACCAGGCTGTAGGCGCGGGCGATCGTGTCGCCGTCGTGCGTGCGCAGCTGCTTGCCGTCGGCGGCGAACTCCTTCTGGAGCCGCTCGGCGGTCGCGACGGCCTCGGTGGCCAGGCCGGCTTCGTACTGCGTGTAGGCGAGGTTGTTGAGCACGGCGAGCTGCAGCCAGCGGTCGCGGCAGCGGTCGGCGAGCTCGGAGGCCTCGTGGTAGCGGCGGATCGAGTCGTCGTAGGAGCCGCTGGCCCCGAGGGCGTCGGCGAGCCCGAGGAGGTGGTCGGAGCGCACGGCGTCGGACGACGTCGTCGTGCGAGCAGGTCCACCGCGGTGACCGCGTGCTCGAGCATCAGCGCCGGGTCGCCGATGCGGCGGAACAGCGCGGACAGGCGACGGTGGCTGCTCGCGAGCAGTGCGTCGTCGTCGTGCTCCTCGGCCCAGTTCTTGACCTCGCGCATGATGCGCGCGCCGTCCTCGGTGTCGCCGATGCTGGCCTGGGCCGCGCCCTTGGCGAGCAGCCAGCGCTGGTAGAGAGGAGTGTTCGGGTCCATCCCGGCGACGTCGAGCTCGTCACGGGCGCGCGCGAGGGCGGTCCGCGCGTCGTACCGCAGGAGGTCCTCGACCTCCTGGATCGTCGCGGCCGGACGTACGACCTCGCGTGTCTTCCACCCTGTCTCCGCTCCCCCCGGCCCGACCAGCCGTGCCGGGCCCAACCCGCGGACCGATGGTAGGGGTACGAAGACCCCGGATTCCAACGATTCGGGCAAATGAACTTTACCGATGGCTACGCTCCCGTCATGGATCTCGACGAGTACCTCACCTGTGACGCCACCGCCCTGGCCGAGAAGGTCGCGAAGGGGGAGGTGACCGCGGTCGAGCTGCTGGCCCTGGCGCGCGAGCGCATCGACCAGGTCAACCCGACGCTCAACGCGGTCGTGCTGCCGATGACCGAGGTCGCCGACGCCCGCGCCGCGATCCGCGCTGGAGGGTCCGTTCGCCGGAGTGCCGTTCCTGGTCAAGGACCTCGGCCAGGAGTACGCCGGGTTCCCGACGTCGAACGGCTCGCGCGCCCTGGCCGACGACGTGGCCGACCGGCACGCGCTCGTCACGCAGCGGTTCCTGGACGCCGGGCTGGTGGTGTTCGGCAAGACCAACACCCCGGAGTTCGGGGCCAAGGGCATCACCGAGTCCGACGCTGTGGGGACCGGCCCGCAACCCGTGGAACACCGACCGCACGCCGGGCGGGTCGTCCGGCGGCTCCGGAGCGGCGGTCGCGGCGGGCATCGTGCCCGCGGCGGGCGCCAACGACGGCGGCGGCTCGGTCCGCATCCCCGCCGCCTGCAACGGGCTCGTCGGGCTGAAGACCAGCCGCGGGCTCGGGCCCTACGGCCCGCAGACCGGCGAGGTGATGTTCGGGATGGTCACGCAGGGCGTGGTGTCCCGGACGGTGCGCGACTCGGCGGCGCTGCTCGACGCGATCATCGGCCCGGACCCGCGGGCGGGCTACCAGGGTGCCGGTCCCACGACGTGCCGTTCGCATCGACGCTGGATCGAGCGCGCCCGGCCGGCTGCGGATCGGCTACTCCTCCTCCTCGGCGATCAACCCGCACCCGGACCGCGGAGGCCGTGACGGCCGTCGAGCGCGCCGCCCAGCTGCTGACCGAGCTCGGGCACGAGGTCGAGGAGGTCGCCCCTCCGCACGACGACGAGGCGCTGGCCCGCGACTTCCTGACCATCTGGTTCGGCCAGCTGCTACGGCCAGGTGTCCGAGGTGAAGACGACGGCTCGGCTCGCCCGACAGCCACTTCGAGGCCGACACCCTCGCGAGCGCCGAGCTCGGCCGGTCCGCGGGCATGCTGCCGCTGCTGCGGTCGCTGGCGAACGTCAACGACCTACATCCACGCGCTCGCCGGCTTCCACGCGTCGTACGACTTCTTCCTCACGCCCACCCTGGCCAAGCCGCCGCTCGAGATCGACTCGACGACGACGCCGGCCGCACCTGCAGAAGGCGTCGCGGGTGATCGCGAAGGTGCGCGCCGGCAGGCTGCTGTCGATGTCGGGCGTGCTCGACGACCTGATCTCCGACAAGCTCGGCTGGGTGCCCTACACCCAGCTCGCGAACCTCACCGGTCGTCCGGCGATCAGCGTGCCGCTGCACTGGACCGCGTCCGGCCTGCCGCTGGGCGTGCAGTTCGTCGGCCCGCTCGGCTCGGACGGCGCCCTGCTGCGGCTCGCCGCCCAGCTCGAGGAGGCGCAGCCCTGGTTCGAGCGCTACGCGTCGCTCGACCCGAGGCTGCCGCGCTGACCCGTGGCCGTCTCGATCGCGGGGTTCCTCGACCTGGTGGGCCAGCTGCCCGCCGTGGTCCGCAGCGACCACGGTCGCTACGCGAAGTTCGAGGTCGCCTCGCACACGTTCGGCTACCTGTGGGAGCGCACGAGCACCGTCGGTCTCAAGCAGACCATCGACGAGCAGCTCGCGCTGGTCGGGGAGCGGCCCGACGTCTTCGAGGTGCAGTTCACGTCGGGCGGCTTCGGCTGGGTGGTCGTCTACCTCGAGGGCATCGAGCGCGACGAGCTCGCGGAGCTGACCTTCGAGGCCTGGCGGCTCACGGCGCCCGCCGACCTGGTCGAGGCCCGCGGCGACCGGCTGCCGACCTGAGGCGCACGGCTGCGGGGGCGGCGTGGTGGGAGCCGCCCCCGCAACCCGGCCGGTCTACTTGATGACGTACATCCGACCGAAGGTCGGCATGCCGCGCACGTTGTCGTTGGCCATCCCGCCGACCTTCGACCCGTGGATCATCGCCACCCCGGAGTAGCCGATGTTGACCGCGGGGTAGTACTTCGTCTCCAGCTCCTCGTCGAACTCGCCCCACGCGGGCGCCGCCTGCTCCGGCGTCATCGTGTCCAGGATCTTGTCCTGCTGGGCGTCCATCGAGGCCTCCTTGAACTGGGACGGGTTGGGCATGCCCTCCAGCCCGACGAGGCTCCCTGCCCACTGCGCCGGGAACCAGGTGATCCCCGACGGCCAGTCCGAGCACCAGCCGCTGGAGCGGACGTTGATCGGCGACTTCGGGTCGGTCCGGTCGGTGCGGATCGTCTCGGAGGTGGACGCGATGGGGGTGGCCTTGAACCCACCGGCCTCCAGCCCCTTGACGACCTCGTTCTTCGCCGAGACGGCGAGGTCGTCGTCGGTCGCGAACAGGAACTTGATCTCGTACTCACCCGGCTCGTAGCCGGCCTTCTTCAGCAGCGCCCGCGCCTTGGCCGGGTCGGTCTCCTTGCCGCCGTTGCCGAGGGCGTCGTACTTCTTGCGGCCGGCGGTGCCCGGCGGCAGGATCGCGGTCCCCGGCACCCGGGTCAGGCCCTCGATCTCGCCGCCGGCCTTCCACGCCGCCTCGTAGGGGTAGGCCCACCCGATCGCCTGCCGGACCGCGAGCTCCTTGATCTTGGTGTAGTCGAGGAACCACATGTACGTGCACGGCGAGGTGCCGGTGACCAGGCGGTCCTTGTCGGAGGAGATCGAGCGGTACGACGAGGCGCTGACGTTGTCGTAGGTCAGCGTGGTCTGCGCCGAGCCCTGGTCGTTGATGATGACGTTCTCGAGCTTGGCGGTCTCCTGGCCGAACTTGAAGTCCCACCCGTCGACGGCCTGGATGCGGCCGGGGTCGGTGTCCGCGTCCCACTGGTCGTTGCGGACCAGCTTCAGCTCCGTGCCGGGCTTGTAGTCGGCGAACTTGTAGGGGCCGGTGGCCAGCGGCTTCTTGCCGTAGGTCTCCGGGTTGTCCTTGGCCTCCGGGATGGCGGTGAACTGGGGGAACGAGGCGTAGTAGTCCATGTCCGTGAACGGCCGGCGCATCTTGATGGTGATGTCCTGGCCGTTCACCTCCACGCCGGCGTACTCGCCCTGGTCCTTGAACGGGCCCTTGTACGTGTCGCCGTCCAGGAAGAACGTCGTGTTGTACGTCGGCCCGTCCGGCAGCTCGGCGATGGCGAAGGATCGCTTCACGGCGTAGGCCACGTCCTCGGCCTTCACGTCCGTGCCGTCCTCGTACTTCAGGCCGTCGCGCAGCGTGAACGTCCACTCCTTGTTGTCCTCGGACGGGCGACCCAGGTCGGTCGCCATGTCGGGGACCAGCTGCATGTCGTTGGACTCGGGGTCGTAGACGAACTGGGTCAGCGAGCGCAGCACCAGGTCGGAGATGATCGCGGTCGAGTCCGTGTAGTAGGCCTGCGTCGGGTCGAGGGTGGCCGGCACCTGGTTGGTGAGCACGGTCAGGGTGCCGCCGTCCGCCGCGTCGTCGGGGACCGGGACCGGCGCCTTGGCCTCCGCGTCCTTGAACGCGCCCGCGCCGCCGCCCTCGCCGAGGGTCTCGCTCGCGTTCGGTGAGCCCGATCCTCCGGTCCCCCCGCAGGCACTCAGTGCCACCAGGCAGACCGCCGCCAGCGCGGTCGCCGCTCTCCTCCGGACCATGGTTCTCCCCTTCCGTCGTGTCTAACCAGTGGACAAGGGTTTAGTGGTTAGACATGTGGACGCGCCAGGGCCAGTCGCGGTCCGAGAGGAAACCGTGACCCGATCGATGTCGGGCCGTGACCGGACCGACCGCGGCTCAGGAGCGGGTGCGCTCCGCGTGGCCGCGGGCCTTGGCCCGGTTGCCGCACACGGCCATGGAGCACCACCGACGTCGGCCGCGGGGGTCGAGGAACAGCCAGCCGCAGTCCCGGCCCGGGCAGGCCCGGGTGGCTCCGGCCGGCCCGTCGGTGAGGAGGCGGGCGGCGGCCTCCGCGACCACGAGGAGCGGGAGCCGTTCGGCGTGCCGGGGCCGGACCACCCAGCCGTGGGACCCGTCCTCGTGGCGCTCCCAGCGCTGCGCGGCCCGGGCCTCCTCGGCCCAGGTGGCGAAAAGGCGGTGCTCCCGCTCCCCGCCGGCCCCGGTCAGCAGCAGGTAGACGACGCCGCGGAGCTGGCGTGCCTGCTGGAGGAGAGCCGCGCCGTGCTCGTCGTCCTGCGTGGCCTCCCGGACGGCGGCCACCTGCCCGGGCGTCAGCAGCCCGTGGTGGCCGAGCAGGGTCGTCAGCACGTCTGCGGAGGTGAGGTAGTCGCCGCCGGCTCCGGGCGGCGAGTTCCAGCCGGCCCAGGTGTTGCAGAACTCCAGCACCGGGTGCCCCGCCAGCGGGGCCGGCAGGACGTGGCCGTCCACCTCGATGCTGATCACGGGACCATGCTAACTGCTCGTGCGCTCTCGACGGTTAGTCGCAGGAGGGGGCCAGGACGCACAAAAGCCCAGGTCACTGGCGAGAGTGGCCTGGGCTTCGGTGAGCGCGCCTGAAGGGATTCGAACCCCTAACCTTCTGATCCGTAGTCAGATGCTCTATCCGTTGAGCTACAGGCGCCGGAACCTCGGACACTTTAGCCTGCCCCCGGTGCGCGGGCGAAATCGGTCGGACCACCCGCCAGCAGGTGACCGTGCAGCCGGGCGACCTCGTCGCGGAGTGAGCGGCTCGGTGAGCCGCTGCTCGAGCGCCTGCACGTCCGGCTCCCAGCGGCGTACGGCGTCGCGGCCGGCCGGCGTGCGGGTCAGGGCGTAGGAGCGCCGGTCCAGGGGGTTGCGGATCCGTTCGACCAGGCCGTCGCGCAGCAGCGCCTCGGCCACGGTGGTCATGGTGGTGCCGCTGACCCCGGTGAGGTTCGCCAGCGACTGCTGCGAGCGGGGCTCGAGGTCGGCGAGGGCGAGCAGCGCGGCGTACGCGTGCAGGTCGCTGCGTCCCGGCAGGACGTCGGCGACCGCGGCGCCCACCCGGGCCTGCGCACGCCAGAGCAGGTGACCGGGCATGGAGAGCAGGTCGGACAGGGCCGCTCTCCTTGTCGCCTCTTCCATGCCGCGTTACCGTACACGGAGGAATCATTCACACCTTGATGATTCACTGTCGAATGGTTGGGAGCAGCACATGGCCAGCAAGTGGTGGACCCTGATCGCGGTGTGCACGGGGGTCTTCATGCTCCTGCTCGACATCACGATCGTGAACGTCGCCCTGCCGGACATCCAGCGGGACCTGGACGCGTCGCTGTCGGACCTGCAGTGGGTGATCGACGCCTACGCGCTGACCCTGGCGGCCCTGCAGCTGACCGCCGGCTCGCTGGCCGACCGCTACGGCCGCAAGAAGCTGTTCGCGATCGGCACGGTCGTGTTCACCATCGGCTCGTTCCTGTGCGGCGTCGCGCCGACGGTCGGGTTCCTGTCGGCGGCCCGCGCCGCCCAGGGCGTCGGCGGCGCGGTCATGTTCGCGACCGCGTTGGCGCTGCTGTCCGGGGCGTTCTCCGGCCGGGAGCGCGGCACCGCGTTCGCCTGGTTCGGCGCGACGACCGGGGTGGCCGTGGCGGTCGGCCCGGTGCTCGGCGGCGTGCTCACCAGTGGGCTGTCCTGGCACTGGATCTTCTGGGTGAACATCCCGATCTGCATCCTCGCGCTCGGCGTGACGCTGACCCGCGTCGAGGAGAGCCGCGACCCGCACCCCGGCCGCCCGGACTGGATCGGCTTCCTGACCTTCAGCTCCGGGCTCGGCCTGCTGGTGCTCGCCCTCATCCGCGGCGGCGTGGACGGCTGGAGCGACCCGCTCGTCGTCGGCAGCTTCGTGGCCAGCGGGGTGCTCCTCGTGTCCTTCGTCGTCAGCCAGCTGCTGCAGGACAAGCCGATGTTCGACCTCGGGCTGCTCCGCAAGCCCACCTTCGTCGGCGGCCTGGTCGCGGCCGTCGGAGTCTCCGCGTCGGTGTTCTCGATCCTGACCTACCTGATCATCTACGTGCAGAACGTGCTCGGCTACAGCGCCGTCGAGGCGGGCGTGCGCTTCCTGTTCCTCTCGGGCATGTCGTTCGTGGCCGCGATCGTCGCGGGTCGGCTGACCAGCCACGTGCCGACCAAGTTCCTGATCGGTCCGGGGTTCCTGGTCGCCGCCCTCGGCCTCTTCCTGATGCGCGGCATCACCGTCGACTCCGACTGGACGCACCTGATCCCCGGGCTGGTCGTCGCCGGCCTGGGCATCGGCTTCATCAACGTGCCGCTGGCCTCGACGGCCGTCGGCGTCGTACGCCCCGAACGGGCCGGCATGGCCTCCGGCGTGAACTCGACCTTCCGCCAGGTCGGCATCGCCACCGGCATCGCGGCGCTCGGCTCGATCTTCGCCCACCAGGTGGCGAGCGGGATCGAGGCGGCGCTGGCGGGTACGCCGGCGGCGGGCCGCTCGGCGCAGGTGGCCGACGCGGTGACCAACGGGCAGATCAAGGCGGTGCTCGCGCAGGCGTCCGGCCAACGTGCGCGGCACGCTGGCGCAGGCGGCGACCTCGAGCTTCGTCGACGCGCTCAACCACATCGTCACGATCGCCGCAGTCATCGCGCTGGTCGCGGGCCTGTTCTCGCTGGTGCTGATCCGGGCCAAGGACTTCGAGCAGCACGGACCGCCGGCCGCGGAGCCGGAGGCGCCGGAGCGCGAGGCCGTGCGGGTCAGCTGAGCAGCAGCTTGATGCCCACGGCGTAGCCGAAGACCACGACCAGCACCCGGAAGGCGGTCGGCGGCAGGCGGCGGCCGAGGTGGGCGCCGAGCCAGCCGCCGACCACCGAGCCGATCGCGATCAGGCCGACCACCGGCCAGTTCAACGGGGCGAAGAGCACGAACACGACGGACGCCGCGATGTTGGCGGTCGCGACGGCGACGTTCTTGAGGCCGTTCACGGCCGAGAGGGGTACGTCGAGACCGAGCGCGAGCACCGCCACGAGCAGCACGCCCTGGGCCGCCCCGAAGTAGCCGCCGTAGACCCCGATCACGCCGGACAGCCCGGTGAGCGTCGGGCCCATCGAGTCCCGGTCGTCGGCCACCACGACACCGCGGCGGAGGGCCCGGCGGCGCACCGCGGCGGAGATGAACGGCCCGGCCCCGACGAGGGTCGCGGAACCGATCACCAGCCACGGCACCACCTGCACGAAGGCACCCGGCGGCAGGGCGAGCAGCAGCACCGCGCCGAGCAGGGCGCCGGCCATGCTCGTGGCGGCCACCCGGATCACCAGGCCGCGGTGGCCGGCGAGCTCGCGCCGGAAGCCGAACGCCCCGGTCAGGCCGCCCGGGACGAGCCCGACGTTGTTGCAGACGTTGGCGACGAGCGGCGTGAGCCCGGCGCCGACCAGGATCGGGAAGCTGACCAGGGAGCCGGCGCCGACGGCGGTCAGCACGAAGCCGGCCCCGAGGCCCGCCGCGAGGCTCGCGACGACGAGGGAGAGGTCCACCCTCAGTCCCGCAGCAGCGCGACGTCGCTGACCCGCTCGACGTGGTCGCTCATCGCCGCGGTGGCGGCGGCCGCGTCGCCGGCCCGGACGGCCTCGGCGATCCGGCGGTGGCCGGCGAGCGACTCGGCGGGCCGGTCGGGCTGGGAGAGGGACTCGATCCGGGTCTCCTTCACGAGGTCGCTGATCTCGCCCATCAACCGCTGCAGCAGGGCGGAGTGCCCGGCCTCGGTGATCGCGGCGTGGAACAGCTCGTCGCCCTCGACCCCGCGCCCGCCGGCCGCGATGTCGCGCTCCATGACGGCCAGCGCGTCGTCGATCCGGGCCAGGTCCTCGTCGGTGCGGCGGTCCGCGGCGAGACCGGCGAGCTTGGACTCGAGCGCCTCGCGGGCCTCGATGATCTCGGGCAGCCGCTGCGCGTGCCGGCGCAGGGCGTCGACCACCTTCGACGTACCGGAGGTGTCGAGCAGGACCGCACCGTCTCCGTGCCGGACCGCGACGACCCCGACGACCTCCATCGCCACCAGGGCCTGGCTGACGGTGGCCCGGCTGACCCCGAGCCGGCTGGCCAGCTCGCGCTCCGGAGGCAGCCGGTCGCCGGCCTGCAGCCCGGTCTCGCGGACCCAGTCCAGGACCTGCCGCGCGACCTGCTCGTAGAGCCGCGGTCGGGCGACGGGTCGCAGCGGGCTGGTCTCGGGCACGCGGCCACTGTATTGACAGCGCGGGTGGCTGGCCTATTGGCTAGGCCACTGGGCCTGTGTGACCCGGCTCACTCTCGGACGAAGGAAACCGCATGTCCCCCGAATGGGTAGCCATCCTGGCGCTGGTCGCGATCTTCATCATCGGCACGGCGCTCCCGATCAACATGGGCGCGCTGGCGTTCGTCGCCGCCTGGCTGGTCGGGATGTACTCCCTCGGCCTCGACGAGAAGGAGATCATCGCCGGCATCAGCGGCGACCTGGTGCTGACCCTGGTCGGGGTGACCTACCTGTTCGCGATCGCTCGCAACAACGGCACGGTCGACCTGATCGTCCGCAAGGCCGTGCAGGCCGTCGGCGGCCGCGTCGTGCTGATCCCGTGGGTGATGTTCGCGGTCACCGGGGTGCTCACCGCGATCGGTGCGGCGAGCCCGGCCGCGTGCGCGATCATCGGACCGATCGCCCTCGGCTTCGCGGGGCGCTACAAGATCAACCCGCTGCTGATGGGGATGTTCGTCGTGCACGGCGCCCAGGCCGGCGGTTTCTCGCCGATCAGCATCTACGGCACGATCACCAACTCGGTGATGCGCGAGAACGGCCTCCCGGTCAACGAGCTGGCGCTGTTCCTCATCAGCCTCCTGGTCAACCTGGCCATCGCGGTCGTGCTGTTCCTCGCGCTCGGCGGCCGGGACCTGGTCTCGCGGCGCATCGACCCCGACGAGCCCGTCGAGGAGCCGGTCGGCCAGGACGGTGAGAAGGACGGCGAGAAGGCCGGTGTGGGTACGTCGGACGAGGCGGCCGGAGGGGGCGTCGGCACCCGGCAGCGCACGGACCCGGAGACGCAGCCGCAGACCTCGACCGGGGTCCGGGTCGACCAGGTCGTCACGCTGGTCGCCTTCGCGCTGGTCGCGCTCGTCGCCCTGGTCTTCGACAAGAACATCGGCTTCGCGGCGATCACCGCAGCGGTGGTGCTCACCGCCCTGTTCCCCGCCCAGCAGAAGGGCGCCGTCTCGCAGATCGCCTGGGCCACCGTGCTGCTGGTCGCCGGCGTCAGCACCTTCGCGGCGATCCTGGAGGCCGCCGGGGTCTCGGAGTACGTCGGGACGTGGGCGGCCGGCCTCGGGACGGCGGTGCTCGGTGCGCTGATCCTCTGCTACCTGGGCGGCGTCGTCTCCGCGTTCGCCTCGTCCACCGCGCTGCTCCCGATCATCATCCCGATCGCGATCCCGCTGGTCACCCAGGGCGACATCGGTGCGGTCGCCCTCGTGTCCGCGGTCGCGGTGTCGTCCACGATCGTCGACGTCAGCCCGTTCTCGACCAACGGCGCCCTGATGCTCGCCAACCGTCCGGACACGATCACCGAGGAGCGGTACTACCGGCAGATCCTGGGCTACAGCGCGATCGTCGTGGCCATCGGACCGCTGCTCGTGTGGGCCGCCGTCGTGCTGCCCGGGTGGCGCTGATGGCAGCGGGTCCTCTCGACGGCACCCTCGTCGTCGACCTGTCCCGCGCGCTCGCCGGCCCGCACGCCACGATGATGCTGGGCGACCTCGGCGCCCGGGTCGTCAAGGTCGAGGCCCCCGGGACCGGTGACGACAGCCGGGGTTGGGGTCCGCCGTTCGTGGACCCGGCCGACGGGGGCGCGCGCGAGTCGACGTACTTCCTGTCCACCAACCGCAACAAGGAGTCGGTCACCCTCGACCTCAAGGCCGAGGACGACAAGGCGGTGCTGCTCGACCTGGTGGGCCGGGCCGACGTCCTCGTGGAGAACTTCCGCACCGGGGTGCTGGAGCGGCTCGGGCTCGGCATCGAGCACCTGCAGGAGGTCAACCCGCGGCTGGTGGTGCTCTCCATCACCGGCTTCGGGCACGACGGACCCGAAGGGGGCCGCGCCGGCTACGACCAGATCGCGCAGGGCGAGGCCGGCCTGATGTCGCTGACCGGATCCGGGCCCGACGACCCGCAGAAGGTGGGGGTGCCGATCTCCGACATGCTCGCCGGGATGTACGGCGCCTACGGCGTCCTCGCCGCCCTGCTCGAGCGCGAGCGCACCGGGGTCGGCACGGTCGTGCGCACGTCGCTGCTCGCCGCGACCGTCGGCGTGCACGCCTTCCAGGGCACCCGGTGGACGGTCGCCGGCGTGGTCGGCCAGGCGCAGGGCAACCACCACGCGGCCATCGCGCCCTACGGACTGTTCCACTGCGCCGACGGCACGGTCCAGATCGCGATGGGCAGCGAGAACCTGTGGCGCCGCTTCTGCGCCGGCTTCGAGCTCGACCCGGCCACCCCCGGTCTCGCGACCAACCAGGAGCGGGTCGCCCACCGGGACCGGACGATCGCGTTCGTGGAGGCGGCGTTCGCGTCCTGGCCGGCGGAGCCGCTGCTGGCCCGGCTGGCCGAGGTCGGCATCCCCGCCGGCAAGGTGCGCACCATCGACGACGTCTACGACTGGGACCAGGTCGCCAGCCAGGGGCTCAAGGTCGAGGTGGAGCACGGCACCCTCGGCCGGCTCACGCTGCCCGGCCCGCCGCTGCGGTTCTTCGACCGCTCCGGGGACGAGGTCACCCGGAC
Source organism: uncultured Actinomycetota bacterium (assembly GCA_963778095.1). Lineage (GTDB taxonomy): Bacteria > Actinomycetota > Actinomycetes > Propionibacteriales > Nocardioidaceae > Nocardioides_B. Next base: position 55,397 of record CAVZTB010000007.1, read on the forward strand.
CGAGCACGTCGCGCCTCCCACCCTCGACGAGCACGGGGACGCCGTACGACGCTGGCTCGCCGACGAGGCGTAGGCGAACGTCGCACACTGAGACGGCTGCGGCGCGGGGCACGCCGAGACTGGTCGTCATGCCCAGTGATGTGCCCAGCGATGTGCCCGCGTCGACCTTCCGGCTGATCTACCGCAGCCGAGACCTGATCCCGGACACGGAGCGCAAGAAGGAGCTCGGCGCGCTGTTCGCCGTCGCCCGGTCGGCGAACAAGAAGGCGGACATCTGCGGGGCCCTGCTGCTCTCGGACAGCGCCTTCGTCCAGGTGCTCGAGGGTGAGGAGACCGCGGTGCGGGCGCTGTTCGCGCACATCGAGACCGACCCGCGGCACGACTCCGTCACCGTGCTCGAGAGCGGACCCGTCCGCGCACGCGTCTTCGCCCGGTGGGCGATGGCCGAGGTCGCCGAGGACGGGGAGCAGGACACCGCACTGATCGCGCACGTGGACGGGATCTCACCCGCGGCGGGGCGGGCGACGACTCCGGAGCAGGACGAGATCCTCGGCTTCATGCGCGCGGCCGCGCGCGGGACCTCGGTCAGCGGCGAGCGCGGCGCCGGTCGGTGACCAGCGCGAGCGCGTTCAGGGCGGCCCAGCCCAGCGTCACGCCGAGCACCTTCTGACGGGTCTGGTCGTCCTTGGTCTTCGCCGCCAGGATCAGCCCGTCGGAGACGTCGCAGATGATCCGGATCGTCATCGCGGCGGTGACGGTCTTGCGGCTCTTGCCGAGCAGGCCCACGCTGCTGATCGCCAGGTCGCGGGCGCCGTAGGTCTGCGCGAGCAGGTCGTAGTCGGCGGCGTTCTTCGGGTCGACGGCCCGGCCGAGGTGGCGCGGGTCGACGAGCGCGTAGACGCCGTAGGAGGCGGTCGCGGTGGACATCAGCCGGCTGAGGGGGAAGGTCATGGGTCCTTCGTACCCGATGACGCCTGAGTCATCCCGCTGGCTGGTAGGGCGAGAGCCTCAGCAGGTGCACGCCCGTGCCGCGGCAGGCCGTGGTGGCCCGGCGCACGAACGCCGACTTCGTCTGGTTGGGCGGGTAGACCCGGAAGCCCTTCGCCTGCACCGGGAGGCACTTCCCGGCCGGGTAGTTGCCGGCCTGGCCGACCTGCAGCTTGGCCTCGGCGGAGGCGCCGGGCTTGAGGACGACCGGCCGGAGCTGCGGACTTCTCGACGCGGTCGGCCGCCGCGCCGATCTGCCGGCCGTCGCCGCCGCCGACGAGCGAGACGCCGCCGTAGCCGCCGGTCCGGCAGCGGCTGGTCGACGTGTTGGTCAGCCGCACCACGTAGTAGGTCGAGCCGGCCGCTCCCTCGCCGTCGCCCAGCTCGACCTTCACGTCGTCGAGGGTGCAGCGCCCGGTGCCGGAGACCGAGGAGCCGGTGTCCTTCGCCGCGCTGCCGTCGTCCCCGCAGCCCGCCAGGGCGAGGCCGGCGACGGTGACGAGCGCGATGCCTGCGACCCGGATCGTGTGCATGCGCCCAGTATTCGACAGGTCACAGCCGGAATGCCGCGTCATCGGGTGCGTGTTGGGTACGACGACGAGAGGCACGTCCGCAACGAGAAGGAGCCTGCATGTCCGTCGTACCGAACATCACGCTGAACAACGGTGTCGAGATCCCGCAGCTCGGCTTCGGGGTCTTCCAGATCGAGCCCGAGAAGACCAAGGACGCCACGCTCGCGGCGCTCGAGGTCGGCTACCGGCACATCGACACCGCCGAGATGTACGGCAACGAGAAGGAGGTCGGCGAGGCCGTCCGCGCGTCCGGGATCGACCGCGGCGACGTCTTCGTGACCAGCAAGCTGAACAACTCCTTCCACGCCTACGACGACGCGCTCGGCGCGTTCGACGGCACGCTGAAGGCCCTGGACATCGACTACGTCGACCTGTTCCTCGTGCACTGGCCGCTGCCGACCGTGGGCGACTTCGTCGAGACCTGGAAGGCGATGGAGAAGATCTACGAGGGCGGCAAGGCCCGCGCCATCGGCGTCTCGAACTTCCAGCCCACGCACCTGCGCCGCATCCACGGCGAGACCAGCGTGACGCCGGCCGTGAACCAGATCGAGATCCACCCCTACCTCGCCAACGACGAGGTCCGCGCCTTCGACGCCGAGCACGGCATCGCGACCGAGGCCTGGTCGCCGATCGCGCAGGGCAAGGTGCTCGACGACCCGACCATCGTGCGGATCGCCGAGAACGTCGGGAAGTCGCCGGCCCAGGTCACGCTGCGCTGGCACCTGCAGCGCGGGGACATCGTGTTCCCCAAGTCGGTGACCCGCTCGCGCGTGGAGGAGAACTTCGACCTCTTCGACTTCGAGCTCTCCGGCACCGACATGACCGACATCACCGGCCTGGACAAGGGCGAGCGCACCGGCCCCGACCCGGACACGTTCGACTACGTCCCCGACTGAGACCGCTTCGGCTGGTTGAGGAGCGAGCGCAGCGAGCGTCTCGAGACCACTGGTGAGCGCGTGCGGGGTGGTCTCGAGACGCCTCGGCTAGCGCCTCGGCTCCTCGACCAGCCCGGGCGAGGTCAGCGGGCGAGGACGACCACGCGCGTGCCGGGGGAGGCGAAGTCCCAGATCCGGAAGGACATCGCGCGGCTGACCCGGATGCAGCCGTGCGACTCCTTGTAGTCGGTGCCGAGCAGGAAGTCCGGGTGGATCTGGGCGCCGGTGGAGCGGTACTGCGGGATCCGGTGGAAGCCGACCCCGCAGGGCGCGAAGCGGGTGAAGTTCTGCAGCCGGAGCCGTCCGCTCGCGTCGGAGTTGTCGCGGATCTTCCCGGCCCGGCCGCACTTGGCGCCGGCCGTGTAGCTCCCGGGCCTCAGGTAGCGCGGGTTGTCGACGACGCCGCCCTGTGCCTCGACGCTGCCGTCGGACCGGACGAGCCACACGTAGTTCTGGCCCTGGCTGATCACGATCCGGCGTCCCGACGTACCTCTCGGGACGGGGCGGCGGTCGCAGCGCACCGGGTGGGCGGCGTACATCCTCGAGCGGGTGGCCGCTGACGGCGACCCGGTCCGGGCGAGACCGTTGGCGGACTGGAAGCGGATCAGCGCGCTGCGGGTCCAGGTGCCGAGCCGGCCGTCGGCGGGTCCGGCCGTGCAGCCGAGCGCGTTGAGCCGGCGCTGGTCGGCCCGCACGCCGGAGGCCGCCTGCCCCGGGGCGGCGACCAGGAGGGCGGCCACGACGGCCAGGGCGACCAGGGTGCAGCGGGTGGTCCGCCGAAGCGTGAGCATGCAGGGAGTATGACCCCGAGCAGTAGTCTCGCGACCATGCCCGAGTCCGACCGCCCCGGCTCACGCCGCGCGATGATCGGGCGCCCCGGTCCGCTGACGATCGGCGTCGACATCGGCGGCACCAAGGTGCTGGGCGGCGTCGTCGACTCCTTCGGCACCGTGCTGACCACCCGTCGCCGCCCGACGCCCGGCCGCAGCGTCCGCGCGGTCGAGGACACCATCGTCGAGCTGGTCGACGAGCTGAGCGCGGAGTACGACGTCGCGGCGGTCGGGATCGGCGCGGCCGGGTTCGTCGACGCCGCCCGGGCCACCGTGCTGTTCTCGCCGCACCTGGCCTGGCGCGACGAGCCGTTGCGGGCCGCGCTGATGCAGCGGATCCGGGTGCCGGTGGTCGTGGACAACGACGCCAACACCGCGGCGCTGGCCGAGTGCCGGTTCGGGGCCGCGGTCGGGCACCGCTACGTCCTCTGCATCACCCTCGGCACCGGCATCGGCGGAGCCCTGGTCATCGACAACAAGGTGTTCCGCGGGCACAACGGGATGGCCGGGGAGTTCGGGCACATGCAGGTCGTGCCCGACGGTCACCGCTGCGAGTGCGGCAACCGGGGCTGCTGGGAGCAGTACGCCTCCGGCAACGCCCTGGTCCGGGACGCCCGCGAGCTGCTGCTGGCCGGGTCGCCGGTCGCGCACGGTCTGAGCGACCGCGTCGGCGGCGACGTGAACCTGCTGACCGGCCCGCTCGTCACCGAGGCGGCCCGCGCCGGCGACCCGCTCGCGGTCGAGCTGCTGGCCGACATCGGCACCTGGCTGGGGGTCGGGCTGGCCGGGATGACCGCCGCGTTCGACCCCGGCGCGATCGTGGTCGGCGGCGGGGTGTCGGCGGCCGGGGAGCTGCTGCTCGGGCCGACCCGGCAGGCGTTCGCGCGCACGCTCGTCGGCCGCGGACACCGGCAGGAGCCGGTGATCGTGGAGGCCGCCCTCGGGCCCGACGCCGGCTTCGTCGGCGCCGCGGACATGGCCCGCTCGGCCGCACGGCGGTCCCGGCGGCGACGCCTGCGCCGCGAACGCCGCCCGCTGTTCTCCCGGTAGGCCGATCGACGTACCGGCCGGCACCCCGACGAAACGTGCACACCCCTGCCGTTGCAACGGCGGGGGAGTGCCAGATTCACTGGGTACCCAGTGTCGGTCACCCCGGCCGACGTACTGCGGGAGCCCCGACGAAACGTGCCACCCTGGGTGCAACGGCGGGGGAATGCCGATCACTGGGTACCCAGGAACGGCCAGGCGTCGCCCGCGCACCCCGGTCGTGCAGCGAGGCCAGCGCGGCGGCGTACTCCCGGGTGAAGCGGTCGTCGTCGACGAGGTCGCCGAACAGGTCGGGGTCGCGCAGGAAGGCGAGCGGGTCGTCGCCCTGCGCCGCGGCCCGTCCCATCACCGCGTCCTTGCGGCGGTCGACCACGTCGATCGGCGCGCCCTCCTCGTCGACGCCCTCGGCGTAGCGGGCCCAGCTCGCGACGACCAGCGCCGTGCGGTGCACGGGGCCTCCGGACGCGAGCTGGTGGCGGATCACCGGCACCAGCCACTTCGGGATCCGGTCGGAGCTCTCGGCGCAGAGCCGGGCCAGGGTGTCCTTGATCTCGGGGTTGGCGAACCGGGAGATCAGCTGGTGCTTGTAGGCGTCCAGGTCGACGCCCGGGACCGGCTCGAGCGTGGGGGTGGCCTCGTCGTCCATGTAGCCGAGCAGGAACCCGGTGAACAGGGGGTCGCTGCACACGTCGTGCGCGTAGCGGTAGCCGGACAGGTAGCCGAGGTAGCACAGCGCCTGGTGGCTGGCGTTGAGCAGCCGCAGCTTCATCAGCTCGTACGGCGTGACGTCCGGGACCAGCTGGACGCCGACCTCCTCGAACGCGGGACGCCCGGACGGGAACCGCTCCTCGAGGGCCCACTGGGTGAACGGCTCGCAGACCACCGGCCAGCCGTCCTGCACGCCGAAGTCCTCGGCGAGGTGCGCGCGGTCCGCGTCGGTGGTGACCGGGGTGATCCGGTCGACCATGGAGTTGGGGAACGCCACGTGCTCCTCGAGCCAGGCCGCCAGGTCGGCGTCCTTGAGCCGGGCGAAGGCGCCGATCATCTTGTGCGCCACCTCGCCGTTGCCCTGGATGTTGTCGCAGGACATCACGGTGAACGGATCGGTGCCGTTCTCGCGACGCCGCCGCAGCGCCTCGACGACGAACCCGAACGCGGTGGTGGGGACGACCCCGTGCTCGAGGTCGTGCTGGATCGACTCGTCGGCGGCGTCGAACTCGCCGGTGGCCTGGTTGACGAGGTAGCCGCCCTCGGTGATGGTCAGCGACACGATCCGGGTCGCCGGGTCGGTCAGCACCGCGAGCACGGCCTCGGGGTCGTCGGGGGCGAAGAGGTAGTCGACGATCGAGCCGACCACCCGCGGGTGCATCGTGCCGTCGGCGTCCTTGACCACCAGCGTGTAGAGGCAGTCCTGCGCGTGCAGCACCTCGTGCATCCGCCGGTCGCCGGGGAGCAGGCCGACACCGGTGATGCCCCAGTCCAGGCCGCTGCCGGCGTTCATCAGCTCGTCGACGTACATCGCCTGGTGCGCGCGGTGGAAGCCGCCGACCCCGAAGTGCACGATGCCGGTGCGCACCTGCGTCCGGTCGTACGTCGGGACGGCCACCCGGTCACCGAGGTCGGTGAGGGTCTTGGCGTTGAGCTGGTGCATGGTTCCTCCATCGGGCCGGCGGGCCGGCAGCGTCAGTCGATGTCCACGTGCACGTCGGCGGCCCCGCGGGTGCGGGCGACCAGGTCGGCGTTGGCCTGGTCGGACACGGTCGCCCACCGGTGGGCCTCGTCGGGCGGACGGCCGTGCGACACGTGCCGGGCCACGAGCCGGGTCAGCCGCACCTCGTCGTCGCCCTCCACGAACCAGGACTCGTCGAGCAGCGGCGGCACGTCGGTCCAGCCCGGGGCGTCGAGCAGGAGGTAGTTGCCCTCCGTCACCACGAGCCGGTGCTCGGGCCGGACCGCGATCGCCCCGGCGACCGACTCCTCGCGCGAGCGGTCGAACCTCGGGGCGTAGACCACGTGGTCGGTCTCGGTGCGCAGCCGGCGGAGCAGGTCGACGTACCCGTGCACGTCGAAGGTCTCGGGCGCGCCCTTGCGGTCGCTCAGCCCCAACCGGGCGAGCTCGGCGTCGTGGAGGTGGAAGCCGTCCATGGGCACGATCACCGCTGCCGGCCCGACGGCCTCCACCAGGCGTGCGGCCAGCGTGGACTTGCCGGCGCCCGGGGCGCCGCAGATGCCGAGCAGGGCGCGCCCGCCGGAAGCGAGCCCCCGCGCCCGCTCGACCAGGTCCCTCATGCCGCCGGCCTGACGACGGTCTTCATCGTCCGGGGGTCGGTGCGTCCGGCGGTCAGCGCCTCGGCGACCCGGTCGAGGCCGTAGTGCCCGGTGACCAGCCGGTCGAGCTGCACCCGTCCCGAGGCGGCCAGCGCGATCGCCGCCGGCCAGGTGTGCGCGTAGCGGAAGGTGCCGGTCACCATGAGCTCCCGCTCCTGGATCCGGCTGACCGGCAGCGTCATCTCGTCGCCTCCCATCCCGACCAGGACGACGCTGCCGGCCGGAGCCACCGCGCGGATCGCGTCGGCGGTGGCGGCGGGATGGCCCGAGCACTCGAGGAGCACGTCGACCGCGAGGTCCGTCCCGGACACGGGTGCGGCACCGGTGTCGATGGTCCGGTGGCGCCGAGCTCGCGGGCCACCGCGAGCCGGTGCTCGTTGACGTCGGTGACGACGACGGACGCCGCACCGAGGGCGCAGTGCCGCGGCATGGCGACCAGGCCGACGGGACCGGCTCGGTGACCAGCACCCGCTACCCGGCACCGACGGCTCGCCTTGCGGCAGGCCCAGAGCCCGACGGACAGCGGCTCCAGCAGGGCGGCGGCGTCGTCGTGACCTTGTCGGGCACGGGGTGCGCGAACTGCCGTGCACCGTGACGCAGCTCGCGAAGGCGCCGTCGACCGGTGGGGTCGCGAAGAAGCCGCATGCCCTCGCACAGGTTGTAGCGCCCGGCCAGGCACTGGGCGCACGAGAAGTCGGGGACCCCGGCTCGACGGAGACCCGCTGCCCCACCGCGAGGCGGGTGACCGAGGGGCCGGTCGCGACCACCTCGCCGGACGCCTCGTGGCCGAGCACGAGGGGGCGGTCGACGACGTAGCTGCCGATCCGTCCGTGCTCGAAGTAGTGCACGTCCGAGCCGCAGACGCCGACCGACGCGACCCGCACCAGCACCTCGTGCGGCCCCGGCACGGGGTCGGGCCGCTCCTCGACGACGAGGTCACCGGCCCCCCGCAGCACGCTCACCCGCATGGCGCCGTCACTTCACCGCGCCGAGCGAGAGGCCTCGGACGAGCTTGTCCTGCGCCGCGAAGCCGGCGATCAGCACCGGCAGCGACACCAGGGTGGCGGCCGCGCACAGCTTCGCGAGGAACAGGCCCTGGCTGGAGATGAACCCGACCAGGAAGATCGGCGAGGTCGAGGCCCGGGTCGCGGTGAGGTTGACCGCGAACATGAACTCGTTCCAGCTGAAGATGAAGCAGATCAGGCTGGTCGCGGCCAGGCCGGGGGCCGAGATGGGCGCGACGATGCTGGCCAGCGTCCGGACCAGGCCGGCGCCGTCGACCTGGGCGGCCTCCAGGATCTCCTTGGGCACCTCCGCGAGGAACGACTGCATCATCCAGATCGCGATCGGCAGGTTCATCGAGGTGTAGAGGAACACCAGTGTGTAGATGTTGTCGAGCATCCCGACCTGCTTGACGATCAGGTAGATCGGCAGCAGCGCCGCGATCGGCGGCAGGAACTTCGTGGACAGGAAGAAGAACATCACGTCCGTCCACTTCTCGACGGGCTTGATGGACAGCGCGTACGCCGCCGGCACCGCGAGCAGCAGCACGAAGATCGTGGAGATGACGCTGGCCATCAGGGAGTTGATCAGGAACGACGAGACCCCTCGCTCGAAGACCGCCTGGTAGTTCTCGAGCGTCAACGGCGCGAAGATCGACGGCGGGTTGGTCGCGGCGTCCGACTCCTGGTGCAGGGAGGTCAGCACCATCCAGGCGACCGGGGCGAAGAACACCAGCGTCAGGAGCCAGGCGAGGAAGGTCCACCACGGACCGGCGGTCGCGGACGCGTCGTCCTTGACCTTGTGCTCGCGCCGGCGCTTCTGGGCGACGACCGCGTCTTCGGGGGCGAACGGGTTCCGGGCGGTGTCGGCACTGACGCTCATCGGGAGGTCTCCTCTGTGAACAGCGACGAGATGGTGCGCAGGGCGAAGGTGGCCACGACTATGGTGCCGATCACCACCACGACGCCGGCGGCGGCGGCCTCGCCGTACTCGTACTTGCGGAACATCGTCAGGTAGATCTCGTACGGCAGGTTCGTGGTCGCCGACCCGGGGCCGCCCTGGGTGATCGTGAAGATCGCGTCGAAGGTCTGCAGCACGTAGATCGAGCCGAGCAGGGCCGACAGCTCGATGTACTGCCGCAGGTGCGGCAGCGTGATGTAGCGGAAGGTCTGCCGGCCGTCGGCGCGGTCGATCTTCGCGGCCTCGAGCACGTCACCGGGCTGGGACTGCAGCCCGGCCAGCAGGATCAGCATCATGAACGGCGTCCACTGCCACACCAGCGCGGCGATCACCGCCGGCATCGGGAACTTCGACACGTAGTCGATGATCGGGCCCTCGTCGGCGCCGAAGAGCTGCCAGACCCAGTTCAGGACGCCGTTGAGCAGGCCGTAGTCCGGGTTGTAGAGGGCGTGCTTCCAGACCAGCGCCGATGCGACCGGCATGACCAGGAACGGGGCGATCAGCAGGGTCCGCGCGACGCCGCGTCCGGGGAACTTCCGGTCCAGCAGGACGGCCAGCGCGAGCCCGAGCAGCGAGCTGAGCACCACCACCGACCCGGTCAGCACGACGGTGTTGATCACCGCGTGGCGCAGCCGGGTGTCGGTGAACACCGTCTTGTAGTTGTCGAGCCACGCGAACGAGGTGTAGTTGCCCATCCCGAGGAAGCTCTTCTCCCCGGGCTGGAGCACGTTCCAGTTCAGCGTGGAGATCGCGATGGTGAGCAGGAACGGGATCTGCGTGATGAAGATCGTGAAGATCAGGGCCGGCATCAACGGTCCACGTCGGCGCCAGCGCTCGGCCCGGGTCATCGAGCCGGGTTCCTTGCGGCGTCCGCGTCCCCGGGTGGCGGGTGGAGCCTCTGCTGCCTGCGCGCTCATGCGTTCCTCCGATGGCTGACCGGTGGTCGGGGCCGGCGTGGGGCGGACGGACGAGCCGTCCGCCCCGCACCGGGGGTCCTGCTACTGCTGCTTCTTGGCGACGTCCTCGGCCAGGGCCTGGCCCTTGGTCAGGGCCTCGTCGACGGTCCCTCGTCCGGCGATGGCGGCCGCGATGTCCTGGCTCACCTTGGTGCCGAGGTCCTGGAACTCCGGGATGTCGACGAACTGGACACCGACGGTCGGCCGCGGCTGCACGCCCGGGTCCTCCGGGTTGGCCTCCTCGATCGCTTGAAGCGTCTGAGGCCCGAAGGCGGCCGCCGCCTTCTTGTACTCCGGGATGGAGTAGGTGCTCGTCCGCTTGCCGGCGGGGACCCGGGACCAGCCCAGCTTCTCGCCGACCAGGTGCTCGTAGTCCTTGCTGGTCGCCCAGAGCATGAACTTCGACGCCTCGTCGGCCTTCTTGGTGGTCTTGGGCATCACGAACGCCCAGGTCCACAGCCAGCCCGACGCCTTGGTCTTCACGATCGGCGCCTGTGCGTAGCCGATCTTGCCGGAGACCTTGCTGACGCTGGGGTCCTCGAGCGAGCCGGCGGCCGACGTGGCGTCGTACCACATGGCGACCTTGCCCTGGCTGAGCGCGTTGAGGCACTCGGTGAAGCCGGCCTGCGAGGCGCCGGGCTCGCCGTGCGCCTTGATCAGGTTCACGTAGAAGTTGGTCGCGGCCTTGAACTCCGGGGCGTCCACCTTCGGTGTCCAGTCCTTCTCGAACCAGGTGCCGCCGAACGTGTTCACCAGGGTGGTGAGCGGCGCGAACATCTCGCCCCAGCCGGGCAGGCCGCGCAGGCAGATGCCCTTCATGCCGGGTTCCGCGCCGTCGACCTTGGCCGCGATGTCGGCGACCTGCTGCCAGGTCGGCCGCTCGGGCATCTCGATGCCCTTCTTCTGCAACACGTCCTTGCGGTACATCAGGAACGAGGACTCGCCGTAGAAGGGCAGTCCGTAGAGCTTGCCGTCCTCGCCGGACAGCGACTTCACCATCGGCGGGAGCAGGTCGGCCTTGTCGTAGTCCGAGTCGTCGTCGGCGTAGGAGTCGACCTCGTGCAGCCAGTCGTTGCCGGCCCAGATCGGCACCTCGTAGGCGCCGACCGTGGCGACGTCGTACTGACCGGCTCCCGTGGCGACGTCCTGGGTGACCTTGTCGCGCAGCTCGTTCTCGGGCAGCACCGTGTAGTTCACCTTGATGCCGGTGTCCTTGGTGAAGCTGTCGGCGGTCAGCTTCTGGATGTCGACCATCTGGGGGTTCCCGACCATCAAGACGTTGATGGACTTCGCGTCGCCGCCGCCACCGCTGCCGCCGCCGGCGCCCGCACAACCGGACAACGCGAGCCCGGCCACTGCTGGCAGGGCCAACGCCATCGCGATCCTTCTCGTGGATCTGGTCACCACTGTTACCTCCGGTCGATGTGTTCTTCGTTGGTGTGCTCTGGGGACTAGGCGCGGACCACCTGGGGACCGAGGACCGAGAACCGGCGGGCGTCGCCGGGGCTCAGCCCCGAGTCGGTGATCAGGACCTCGAAGTCCGAGATCTCGGCGAACCGGCAGAAGCTCGAGGCGCCGAACTTGGTGTGCAGGCCGACGAACACCCGCCGCCGGGACCGCTGCACCACGGCGCTCTTCACCGCGGCCACCGCGGGGTCCGGGGTGGTGAGGCCGTGCTCGCGGGAGATCCCGTTGGCGCCGAGGAAGGCCAGGTCGATGACCAGGTCGTCGAGCATCCGCAGGGCCCAGTGGTCGACGGTGGCCAGGGTCCGGCCACGCATCCGCCCGCCGAGCAGGAGCACGGTCACCAGCGGCGCCTCGGCCAGCGCACCCGCCGCGAGCAGCGAGGACGTGACCACGGTGATCGGGCTGTCGGGCGCGATCGCCTCGGCCACGAACTGGGGCGTCACGCCCTCGTCGACGTAGACCGTCTCGGCACCGTGCAGCCGCTCGGCCGCCGCGACGGCGATCCGGCGCTTCTCGGCGACGAGCGAGGTCGACCGGTGCTTGATGTTGCTCTCGAAGCCGGCGCTCTCGACGGGGTAGGCGCCGCCGTGCACCCGCTGCAGCACCCCGCGCTCGACGAGCTCGCGCAGGTCGCGGCGGACGGTCTCCTCGGCGACGGCCAGGTCCGCGGCGAGCGTCCCGACCTCGACCCGGCCGTCGGCCCGGGCCCGGACCAGGATCTGTCGCTGACGCTCGTCCGCCTTCATCGCGACACCTCCCGACCGGCTCCGTGTGACGTGGGCCACGTCGCCAGTCTGCATGAGGGAACGGGCATCACCGAGCCCGGATGGGCAGACCGGGCTGCCCGGTTCATGTGAGGGGTTCTGGGGTGTTTGTGCATCAAAATCGCCTTCTGGAGGGTCAAGAGTGGGTCGAGGAACGGGAGGGTCTCGCCCGTTCTGCCACCACGCTATGCCCGAACGGGCATCGACAGTCCACACGCAGCACCGCGAACCAGGGCTCCTCGCGGGCGGCGTGAAGATTCCGTGAGGGGCTGCCGACCGGACGGCCCGCTGGCCGAGGATGACCCCGGGGCCCACTGGGGACGGGAGACAGGCATGCGCGCAGAGCACCGGGGGTGGCTGCTGCGCGCCGCGACCGCCCTGACCCTGATCTTCGTCATCGGGGTCGTCGCGGTGCGGTTCGCCCCGGACGGCTCCGCGATCGCCGCCTGGTGGCCGCCGGCGGGTATCGCGGTCGCGTTCCTCGCCGCCTCCCCGGCCTCGCGGCGCCCCGGGTTCCTCGTGGCGCTGGCCGTGGCGATCTCCCTGGCCGCGCTGCTGGGCGGACGGCCGCCGGCCGTGGCGGTCGCGCTCGGCTGCGCGAACGCGGCCGGCGCCGCCACCGTCACCTGGGTCCTCGGCCGTCGTACGCCGGGTCGCCTGCGCCTGCAGACGCAGGAGGACCTCTGGCGGCTCCTGTTCGCCGCCGCCTGCGGCGGAGCCGTCGCGGGAGGGCTCATCGGACTGATCTTCGCGGTGTGGACGGGTTCGCCCTTCTGGCCCACCGCCACCACCGTGCTCGCGTCGCAGGGCGCGGCGGTGCTGCTCATCGCCCCGCTCGGGCTGGACGTCTCCGGGCCGGCGGTGGCCACCCGCCGGGCCGAGCCGACGGTCCAGCTGCTGGCCACCCTGCTGGTCGTGCTGCTGGTGTTCGGCCCCGACCAGGAGCTGCCCGTCGACTTCCTGCCGATCCCGCTGCTGATGTGGGGGGCGATGCGGCTGCCGACCCGCTTCGTCACCCTCGAGCTGCTGCTGGTCGGGCTGGTCGCCTCGATGATGACCCGCCTCGGCCACGGCCCGATCGCCCACGACTACGTCGCCGACGGGCTGCGCCCGGAGACGGTCAGCGCGCTCATGCAGGCCTACCTCGTCTGCCTCGCGCTGGTGGTGCTGCCGCTCGCGCTGGCCACCCGGCAGCGGCTGGTGGCGCTCGGCGAGGCGGTGGCGGGCGAGGAGCGGTTCCGGCGCAGCTTCAGCGACTCGCTCATCGGCATGCTGCTGCTCCGCGAGTCCGAGACCGGCCTGGTCGTCGACGAGGCCAACACCGTCGCGGCCGAGCTCCTCGGGACCGAGGTGCCGAACCTGCTCGGCCGGCCCTGGGGCAGCGGCCTCTCCTCGGCCGACCGCGCCCGGATGCGCGAGGCCTGCGCCGAGATCCTGCGGGGCCGGCTCTCGGGGTGGGTGCAGGAGGTGCGGGTCACCCGGGAGAGCACTCGGTGGGTCCGGCTGGCCGTCTCCCCGCTGGACCGGCCGGGCGGCGCCCGGATGCTGAGCGTGCAGCTGGTCGACCTGACCGCGGAGCGGGCCGCACAGGAGGGCCTCGAGCGCGAGCGCGACTTCAGCACCGCCGTCGTGGACACGACGGACACGCTGATCGTGGTCGTCGACCGACACGGCCGGATCGTCCGGTTCAACCCGGCGGCCGAGGCGGTCAGCGGCCTGGCGTCCACCGACGTCGCGGGGGCCGACGTCGCGGACGTCGTCGGCCCGGACCTCGGGGCCCGGCTCCGGGCACTCGTCGAGGGCCGGGACGCCGACGAGGACCGGCCCGGTTCGGGACACCTCGAGACCGAGTGGCGGGTGTCGTCCGACGACCGCCGGACCGTGCGCTGGTCGTGCGCCCCCCTCGACCCGGACGACGCCGGGTCGCCCCTCGTGCTCACCGGCATCGACGTCACCGACGAGCGGCGCGCCCAACGGCTCGTCGACCAGGTGCTCGCCGCCACGACCGGCACCTCGATCATCGGCACCGACTCGTCGGGTCTCATCTCGTTCTTCAACCTCGGCGCCGAGCGGCTGCTGGGCTGGACGGCCGAGGAGGTCGTCGGCAGGATCCGGGCCGAGGCCTTCCACGACCCGGAGGAGATCGCCGCCCAGGGATTCGTCTCGGCCCGCGAGCCGGTCGCCCCGACCGTCTCCCGACGCGCGGCGACTACACCTACGTCCGCAAGGACGGCGGCACGATCACGGTCTCCCTCACGGTCAGCCCGATGACCGGGTCCTCCGGCGAGGTCGTCGGCTTCCTCGGCGTCGCCGAGGACGTCACCGAGCGGCGGCGCGTCGAGGACCTGCTGCGGGTGGCGCTGGCCAAGGAGCGCGACGCGGTGGAGCGGCTCAACGAGGTGGACCGGGCCAAGACCGACTTCGTCTCGACGGTCAGCCACGAGCTGCGCACCCCGATCACCAGCGTGCTCGGCTACACCCAGATGCTGCAGCGCGGCTCGGGCGGCGGGCTGTCGGAACGGCAGGCCCGGCTGCTGGCCCGCGTGGAGAGCAACGGGCTGCGGCTCCAGTCGTTGATCGAGGACCTGCTGACGCTGTCGCGCATCGAGGGCGGCACGTTCCGGCTCCAGGACGCGCCGGTCGACCTCCGCGAGGTGGTGCTCCGCTCGTCGGAGGCGACCGAGACCCAGCGGGAGCACCGCGAGCTGGACTGGTCGGTGGAGCCGGGCGCCACGCCCGTCGTGGTCTCCGGCGACGAGGACCAGCTCGACCGGGCGGTGATCAACCTGCTGACGAACGCCGTGAAGTTCACCCCGGACGGCGGCAGCGTGCGGGTCCGGCTGACCACGGAGGGCGACCTGGCCCTCGTCACCGTCGAGGACACCGGCATCGGCATCTCGGAGGGGGAGCAGTCCCGCCTCTGGGACCGGTTCTTCCGCTCGTTGGACGCGCAGCGCCGGGCCATCCCGGGCACCGGCCTCGGCCTCTCGATCGTGCGCACGATCGTGCACGGCCACGGCGGCACCATCGGGGTCGAGTCCCGGGCGGGCTCCGGCAGCACCTTCAGCATCCGGCTGCCCCTCGCGAACGGGGCCGCGGTCCTCAGCGCCGCGGCCGACGCAGCAGGTCCTCGATCCGACGGGTCAGCTCCGCCGGGTTGAACGGCTTGACCAGGTAGTCGTCGGCGCCGGCGGCGTACCCGGCGCTCACGTCCTGCTCGCGGGCGCGCGCGGTCAGCAGCATCACCCGCACCTGCTGCAGCGTCTCGTCCGCCCGGATCCGTCGGCACACCTCGAGGCCGGTCATCTCGCCGGGCATGCTGACGTCGAGCAGCACCACGTCGGGGACCGACGTGCGGCACGCCTCGATGGCCCCGAGCCCGTCGCTCGCGGTGACCGTCGTGTGCCCGTCCTCGTCGAGGATCAGCTCGACCAGCTCACGGATGTCGCGGTCGTCCTCCGCGATGACCACTACCGCCACGCCGGCACTCTCCCCGTCTCGCTGCCCGTCTTGCTGCCCGTCTCGCTGCTGCCCGAACCTCAGGCGGAGGGACCGTCGACGTCCCACGCCTCGCGCAGCCCGCGCGCGAGGTCCCCGGCCCGGTCCACCAGGTGCACACTACGACGCAGCTGGACCTTGGCCTGCTCGATCTCCGGGGTGTCGGGCACCGCGCCGACCTTGCTCTGCGCGAGGTGCAGGGCGAGGTGCAGCGCGGTCAGCACGTTGTTGAGGTCGTGCAGGACGTCCGCGCCGGGCGCCCGGTCGACCGGCACCGGTGCGGACGCCCCGTTGGTGGCCTCGGCCTCGACGGTGCCCGCCGGCTCGGCCAGCCAGCGGTAGCCCGCCCCGCTCTCGGTGCGCAGGTAGCGCGGGGTGGTCGCGTCGTCGCCGATCTTGGCCCGCAGCGACCGGATGTGCGTGCGGAGCGCCTGCCGGCTCTCGTCGCCGTGGCTGCCGCCCCACACCCGGGCCACCAGCCAGCGGTGCGTGAGCAGCTTGCCGGGGTTGGTGACCATCGACTCGAGCAGCTGCCACTCGATCGGGGTGAGCCGCAGCATCGCGCCGTCGAGCTCGGCCGCCCCCATCGGCAGGTCGACCACGAGCTCGCCGTACTCCAGGCGCTGGTCGGCCTGGTCGCGCACGGTGCGCCGCTTGAGGGCGCGCAGCCGGGCGGTCAGCTCGGAGAACGCGAACGGCTTCTGGAGGAAGTCGTCGGCGCCGCTGTCGAGCGCGCTGACCTTGCGCTCCTCGTCGGCGTCCCCCGACAGGATCAGGATGGGTACGTCGAGCCACCCGCGCAGCCGGCGGACCACCTCGACGCCGTCGAGGTCGGGCAGCCAGAGGTCGAGCACGACGAGGTCGGGGGCCTGGGTGGCCGGCGATGTCGAGGGCCGCCAGCCCGGTGGGTGCGGTGAGCACCCGGTCACCCTCGTTCTCGAGCGCCCGGCGCAGGGCGTGCAGCACCTGGGGTTCGTCGTCCACCACGAGGACCGTCGCCACGCCTCGATCGTAGGGGTGCCCCGAAGTCTTCACGACTTCCTCATGGCCCCGGGCTGGTTGGCGCATGCTTTCCTCACGACGGATGGGGCATTCTCTTCCTGCGAGACAGCTTGGGGTTCGGACTGAATCCCCCGTCGGCCCGAACCCCGGCTGTCTCCTCTGGGAGGGGACCCGGCGCGTCACCGCAGGCCGCTGCCGGGCCCGCCCCGCCAGCCGGCTCCCGACCGCGGTTCGAGCCGCTGGCCCAGTCGTTCCGACATCGTCCAGTCCTTCCCGACGCGGACTCGCGCGTGTCCTTTGCGTCACTCGCCCGTTAGTTCGGCATGGGAGTCGGAGCACACCGTTCACAGCAGTCGTCTGCCCGTCCACCGCGGCAGGTCTCCCCGCCGGGCCAGGTGGCCGCCGCGCTGTCCCGCGAACGTGATCACCCGGGTCGCCTCCCTGACCGACCGGCTGGTCGACACGATCCAGCAGAGCAACCCCGGCTACCGCGCCTCCCGCGTCGTGCCCGACGAGGACCTCTGGCGCTCGTGCCACGACAACCTGACCCGGATCCTGCAGCTGGTGGGCAGCGCCGAGGCCCGGTTCGACCAGGAGTACTACGACGCCGCCCGCGCCACCGGCCGGCGGCGCGCGGAGCAGGGGCTGCCCCTCGACGACCTGCTGCGGTCGTTCCGGATCGGTGGGCGCCTGGTGTGGGAGGCCCTGGTCGCGGAGGCCCGGTCCCTGGACGTCGACGACGACGGGATGCTCGACGTCGGCACCCGCGTCTGGGAGGTCGTCGACCGCAGCTCCGCGCAGGTCGCCACCGCCTACCACGACGCCGAGCGCA
This sequence comes from uncultured Actinomycetota bacterium, assembly GCA_963778095.1. GTDB lineage: Bacteria > Actinomycetota > Actinomycetes > Propionibacteriales > Nocardioidaceae > Nocardioides_B. The sequence goes on from CAVZTB010000007.1 coordinate 72,577, forward strand.
ACGCGGTCCGCGCGGACGAGCAGCGGCGTACGTCGATCTGGGAGGGCCTGCTCACCGGGGTCGGGGAGGACCCGGGCTTCGCGTTCGAGGCCGCCCGGCTGCTCGAGGTGCCGGTCGACGCGCCGCTACCTCGTCGTGGTCGCCGAGCCGGCCTCCCGGGACGCCGACGCCTCCCGTCGGCTCCGCGACCGGCTCGCCGCCGTCCGCGTCCGGTCGACGTGGCAGGCCCGCGGCGCGTCGCTGATCGGGCTCGTCGTGCCCTCGGAGGGGTCGACCCGCGAGCTCGCCGCGCTGCGGGAGGTGCTGGAGGTGCGCGCCGGCGCGTCCTCGCCCGTCGACGGGCCTCGGGCAGGTGCACGCGGGCTTCCGGCAGGCCGCTGCTCGCGCTGCGCACGCTCCGGTCCGGCGACCGGCTCGCGGCGCTCGACGAGCGGCTGCCGGAGGCGATGCTCGTGCAGTCGCCGGAGCTCGCCCAGCAGCTGGTCCGGGCCTGGCTCGGCTCGCTGCTCGACCTGCCGCACGTCGGAGCGCGCCCCGCTGCTGGACACGCTGGAGGCCTGGGTGGAGACGTCCGGCTCGGCCGGCCGGACCGCCGAGCTCGTGCACTGCCACCGCAACACGGTGCTGAACCGGCTGCGGCGGCTCTCCGGCGCCACCGGCCACGACCTGACCACGGGCACAACGCCCGTCGAGCTGGTGCTCGCGCTGCGGGCGCGACGCCTGCTCGGACCCGAGGCGTGAGTGTGCCGCGCGCACAACGGACCCCCGGGTTTCGTGGGCCGCGCGGGCATCCCGCTCCCGAGTGACGGCTGTCACCGTGGAGGCAGTTCGTTCACCAACCGCTCGGGTCGAGTGTGAAAGGACAGTCCTCGATGGCTCTCTCGCGTACCACCCCCCTGCCCCCCGCGGGCCCCACGACGGAGGCCGATCCCGGCCGCCGCCGGTTCCTCGGCCTCCTCGTCGCCGCCCCGACGCTGGCCGCGGCGGCCGAGCTCGGGCTCGGCGCCGTCACCCCGGCCGCCGCGGCCATCCCCTCCGGTCCGCAGCCGCCCGAGATCTACGACCTCAACGACATGCTCACCGACGCCGCGCGCGCGACCTCCAACCTGATCACCGTCGTGGTCAACGAGGACGGCACCGCCTCGTTCGCGCTGCCCCGGTCGGAGATCGGCCAGGGCGTCACGACCTCGACGCGCGATGCTGATCGCCGAGGAGCTCGACCTGCCGCGTGGAGAAGGTCCACGTCACCCTCGCGCCGACGCCGTCCCGAGCTGGTCTTCAACCAGCTCACCGGCGGCTCGAACACCACCATCTCGACCTTCACCCCGATCCGCGTCGCCGCCGCCATCGCCAAGGGCGCGCTGCTGCGAGGCCGCGGCCATCGAGCTCGGCGACACCGTCGCGAACCTCAGGACCAAGGGCGGCGTGATCGAGGCGCCCGAGCGGCGCGTCGGTGACCTACGGCGATCTCGCGGTCGAAGGCGGCGGTGAAGCCACGACACCAAGGTCGCGGTCGACCTCAAGGCGACCTCGGACTACACCGTGATCGGCACGCCCCAGAACCGGCTCGACGCGCTCGCCGCCGTCACCGGGAAGAAGCAGTACACCCTCGACCTCGACGTACCCGGACGCGCTGCCGACGATGATCTGCCGGGCGCCCACGCTCAACGGCAAGCCCAAGGCGATCCGCAACCAGGCGGCCGTCGCGGCGATGCCGGGCGTCACCGACGTCGCCCTGGTCCCGACCGGCGTCGCGGTGCGCGGCCGGACCTTCGGCCAGTGCATCGACGCGGTGCGCGCGCTCGACGTCAGCTGGATCGACGGCACCGTCGCCGGCCAGTCCGACGCAGACCGTGCTCAAGGCGCTCCAGGGCGCCGAGATCCCGCTGGCCGTGCCCAAGCTCGGCCCGCTGACCAAGACGGTCGACGCCGCGTTCACGTTCTGGTTCCGCAGCAACAGCTCCCTGGAGCCCAACGCGGCGATCGCCGACGTCCGCACGGACAGCGCCGAGATCTGGGGCGCCTGCAAGTCGCCGATCACCGCGGCCGAGGAGATCGCGACGATGCTCGGGATGCCGCCGACCGCCGTGAAGTTCCACGTCATCGAGGGCGGCGGCTCGTTCGGTCGCAAGCTGTTCTACGACGCGGCCGTCGAGGCCGCCGCAGTGCTCGAAGGCGATCGGCAAGCCGGTGCGGCTGATGTGGCACCGCACCGACGACTCCCGGGACGGCCGCACCCACCCGATGTCCACGACCCGGGTGCGGGCGTCGTACGCCGCGGGCGAGGTGCTGACGCTACGAGCAGCGGCACACCAGCGTCAAGACCGACTACGGCCACGGCCTCGGCGAGATCATCACCGCGATGGCCGGCAAGCTGCCCGTCGGCGACATCGGCTTCTCGCAGACGATCTTCGCGCTGACCCAGGAGGTGCCCTACAACTTCGGGGTCACCAACCAGCTGCTCGACGAGGTCGACCTGGGCTTCAACACGAGCAGCATGCGCAACATCTACTCACCCGACGTGGCCGCCGCCCGCGAGCTCGTCGTCGACCAGCTGGCGCAAGAAGCTCGGCAAGGACCCCTACCGGTTCCGCCGCGAGTTCACCAAGACCGCCCGGGCGCGGGCCGTGCTCGACAAGGTCGCCGCAGGCCGGGCAGTGGGGCCGGTCGATGCCGGCCGGTACGGCGCAGGGCATCGCGCTCCACAAGGAGTACAAGGGCGTCAACGCCTGCCTGGTCGAGATCGACTGCCGCCCGGAGACCGTCAACCGGCCGATCCGCGACGGGGTCACCGGCCCGCGCGTCACCAAGGTCGTGATGGCCGTCGACGTGGGGCTCGCCGATCAACCCGCGCGGCCTGGAGGCCCAGATGCAGGGCGGGATCATGGACGGCATCGCCAACATGCTCACCTCGAGCCTGCACCTCGCAGGACGGCGCGTTCCTCGAGGGCAGCTGGGACAACTACTTCTACACGCGCGAGTGGAACGTCCCGCCGGTCGTCGAGGTGCACGTCATGCCGTCCGACTCCGACGAGCCCGGCGGCGCCGGCGAGTTCGGGGTCGCCTCGACCGGTGCGGCCGTCGTGTGCGCCTTCGCGCGGGCCACCGGCACGATGCCGACGAGCTTCCCGATCCAGCACACCAAGCCGCTGGCGTTCACCCCGAAGTCCCGCGATCCCGCCCATCCCCGAGTCGCCGACCGACGGCCTCGACCACACGTACTGAACGGAGACGACCCATGCCCACACACTCGTTCGTGCTGAACGGCGAGAAGGTCACCGTCGACGTCGAGGACGACGTCCGGCTGCTCTGGGTGCTGCGCGACGTGCTCGGCGTCCGCGGACCGAAGTACGGCTGCGGGATCAACGTCTGCAAGGCGTGCACCAGCCACGTCAACGGCAAGGCGTTCAACCCCTGCTCGGTGCCGGTGTCCCAGATCGCGCGAGACCGACGAGGTCACCACCATCGAGGGGCTGCCCGGCACGGTCGGGCAGGACCTGCACCCGATGCAGGAGGCCTGGATCGACCGCGACGTCGCGCAGTGCGGCTACTGCCAGCCGGGCCAGATCATGGCCGCCGTCGCGGTGGTCAACCGCGCCAAGGCCGAGGGCCGCGACGTCACCGAGGCCGACCTCGACGGCATCCGCAACATCTGCCGCTGCGGCACCTACACCCGCATCCGCGAGGCCGTGAAGGCCGGCGCCGCCAGGATGTGAGCGCAGCTCAGGCGTCAGGCGCGAGGTCACGACGGCCGCGACGAGCGGCACGATCGCGACGGCGAGGGTGATGACGATGGTCGCCCTCGCCGTGTGCATCTCCACGCCCTGCCGGATCGCCCGCTCGTTGGTCGTGAACCGCCGGTAGCCCGAGAGGCCCAGCACCGACCCGGTCAGCACCAGCGCGACGCCGAGCCCGACGCGCACCACCGTGTGGCCGTGGGTCAGGAACTGCAGCACGCCGAGCCCGGCGACCTGCAGCGCCAGCGCCGTCCGGACGTAGGCCAGGAACGTGCGCTCGTTGGCGAGCAGGTAGCGGTAGTCGGCCGGTTCGTCCACGGATGTCACCGTAGTCGCATGCGGATGTTCGTCGCCCTGCTGCCGCCGGAGCGGGCGCTGGAGGACCTGGCCGGGTTCGTGGGTCCACGCCAGGAGGCCGAGCCCGGGTTCCGGTGGACGGTGCCCGAGCAGTGGCACGTCACCCTGGCCTTCCTGGCCGACGTCCCCGACCGCCACCTCGACGACCTGCTCGCCCGGCTGGCGCGGGCCGCCGCCCGTCGTACGCCGTTCGGGGTGACGCTCGCCGGGGGCGGGGCCTTCCCGGACCCGGCCCGGGCCAAGGTGCTGTTCGCCGGGGTCGAGACGGAGGGCGTGGAGCTCGCGCGGCTGGCCACCGGCGCCCGGGCCGCGGCGGCGAAGGCCGGCTGCCCGGTCGACGGCGGCCGGTTCCACCCGCACGTCACGCTGGCCCGCACCGGCCGGCCCGTCCAGGCCACCCGCTGGCTGCGGGTGCTGGACGCCTACCGGGGTCCGACCTGGACCGCCGAGGAGGTCACGCTGGTGGCCTCGCACCTCGGCGAGGGGCCCCGGCGGCGGCCCCGCTACGAGGCCGTCGCGGCGTTCCCGCTCGGAAACACCTGAGAAACCGCGCCGTGGCAGGGTGGCCCCCGTGCACATCACGCGGATCGGCCTGACCCCCGTCAAGGGCGGACGGCACACCGAGCGGCCGTCGGTCGACCTGGCCGCCGACGGGCCGGTGGGCGACCGGGTGTTCTGCCTGGTCGACCGCGAGCGCGGGCGGGTGCTGCGCACCGTCGAGAACCCCACGCTGATGCAGACGACCTCCCGCTGGTCCGACGGCGCGCTCGCGGTCGACGCTGCCCGCTCGCGACGTCGAGGGCGTCCCGGTGCCGACCGGGGAGAGGCTCGAGGTGGACTACTGGGGACGGCTCGCCGCCCTCGAGGTGGTCGACGGTCCGTGGGCCGCGGCCTACTCCGAGCACCTCGGCCGGGACGTCGTGCTCGCCCGGGCCGGCCGCCCCGGCGAGGTCGTGTACGGCGCGTCGGTCAGCCTGGTGACGACCTCCTCGCTCGACCTCCTCGCGGAGCGGACCGGCGGTCCCGTCGACTCCGCGCAGTTCCGGGCCACCTTCACGGTGGACACCGACGGGCTGCCCGCGCACGTCGAGGACACCTGGGTCGGGGAGCGGCTGCGCCTGGGCGACGCCGAGGTCGAGGTGCGTGGCGTCGTGCCGCGCTGCGCGGTCGTCGACCTCGACCCGGTGTCCGGATCACGTCGCAGTCCCGTCCTGAAGGCGCTCGGGGGTTATCGTCAGCAGGCGCGGGAGGTCGTCTTCGGGGTCGACGCCGTCGTCACGTCGTCCGGTGGGGTCGACGTCGGCGCCCCGTGCGAGAGGGGCTGAAGGTGCCGTACCTCCTGCGTGTCGAGCTGCCCGACGTGCCCGGCTCCCTCGGTGCCGTCGCGGCCGCCATCGGTGAGGCCGGCGGCGACATCGAGGCCATCGAGATCGTCGAGCACCGTCGCGACGGCACCGCGGTCGACGACGTGCTGCTGGAGACCGCGCCGGGCGTGATGCCGGACTCGCTGGTCTCCGCCTGCAACCGGCTCGAGGGCGTCAAGGTGCTCTGGATCTCCCGCTACGGCGCCGGCGGCAACCTGTTCCTCGACCTCGAGGCGGTCGAGGCCCTCACCCAGAACCCGCTCGCGGCGCGCGACGAGATCGTCGACCTGCTGCCGATCACCTTCCGCGCCGACTGGGGCATGCGGCTGCGCCAGAAGGGCGACCACGTGAAGGTGCTGCACCGCACGTCGGCCGCGCCGGAGTCGACCACCGGGCACCCCGACTGGTTCCCCGCCAAGCGGCCGGGCCGGCTCGAGCTCCCGCCCGACTGGAGCGAGTCCGCGGAGGGCACCCTCGTCGCCGGCGCGCCCATCGGCGGGGCGCACGACCTGGTGCTGTTCGGCCGCCGGGGTGGTCCCGAGATCCTCGACTCCGAGCTCGCCCGGCTCGGCCACCTGGCCGCGCTGGCGGTGTCGATCGCGAAGGCCGGCTGAGCCGTGCCGCTCGGTGTGACGGGTGCGACCGGCCGTCTCGGCGGACGCATCGCCCGGCTGCTGGCCGCCGCCGGCGTGGAGCAGCGGCTGGTGGTCCGCACGCCGGCCCGCGCGCCGGTGCTGCCCGGCAGCACGGTCGCCCAGGCGTCGTACGACGACGGGGACGCCGTACGCCGGGCGCTCGACGGTCTCGAGGTCGTGCTGATGGTGTCGGCGGCGGAGTCCGAGCACCGGCTCGACGAGCACCGGGCGTTCGTGGACGCGGCGGCCGCGGCCGGGGTGCGCCACCTCGTCTACGTCTCGTTCTTCGGGGCGGCGCCGGACGCGACCTTCACCCTCGCCCGGGACCACCACGTCACCGAGCAGCACGTCGAGCAGTCCGGGATGGCCTGGACGTTCCTGCGCGACAACCTCTACTCCGACTTCTTCCCGCTGCTCGCCGGTGACGACGGCGTGATCCGGGGACCCGCCGGCGACGGCCGGGTCTCGGCGGTGGCCCAGGACGACATCGCGGCCGCGGCCACGTCGGTGCTCGTCGACCCGGTGGCGCACGAGGGCCGGACCTACAGCCTGACCGGCCCCGAGGCGCTGACCCTGACCGAGGCGGCCGCGACGATGAGCCGGGTGCTCGGCCGCGACGTCGCCTTCGAGGACGAGACGGTCGAGGAGGCCTACGCCTCCCGTGCGTCGTACGGCGCGCCCGGCTGGCAGCTGGACGCGTGGGTGAGCACCTACACGGCCATCGCGGCCGGGGAGCTCGCCGCGGTGACCGACGACGTCGAGCTGCTCACCGGTCGCCCGCCGCGGTCGCTCGAGGACCTGCTCGCCGGCCGTGGCTGATCCCTACCGGCTCGCCGCACGGGCCGCCGGCCGGATCGCGGAGCTGACCGGGCGGGCCTCGCACGACGCGCTGGTGGTGCTCGGCTCGGGGTGGGGACCCGCCGCGGAGGCGTTCGGCGAACCGGCCGCGGCGTTCCCGATGACCGACGTGCCCGGGTTCCTCGCCCCGGTCGCCGACGGGCACGCGGGGGAGATCCGGTCCTACGACCTCGACGGGGTGGCGACCCTGGTCTACCTGGGCCGGACGCACCTCTACGAGGGGCACGGCCTGCGTCCGGTCGTGCACGGCATCCGCACGGCCCACGCCGCCGGTGCGCGGCTGGCGGTGCTGACCAACGCCAACGGCTCCCTCCGGGCGGACCGCGAGCTCGGACAGCCGGTCCTGGTGGCGGACCACCTGAACCTCACCGCGACCTCGCCGCTCGAGGGCGCGCGGTTCGTCGACCTCACCGACACCTGGTCCCCGCGGCTGCGCGCGCTGGCCCGCACGGTCGACCCGTCCCTGGACGAGGGGGTCTACGCGTGGCTGCGCGGGCCGCACTACGAGACCTGGGCGGAGGCCGGGTGGCTGCGGGCCGTCGGGGCGGACCTGGTCGGCATGTCGACCGTCCCGGAGGCGATCGCGGCCCGGGAGCTGGGCGTGGAGCTGGTCGGTCTCTCCACCGTCACCGCGGTCGAGGGCACGCCGTCGGGCATCGACCCGACCGAGGTCGTCGCGGTCGCGGAGCGGACCGCCACCCGCTGGGGGCCGTTGCTGGTGGAGCTCGTCGTCTCAGCGGCCCGGCAGCACCATGAAGGGGTCGTCGAGCAGGCCGGCGAAGGCGAGCTCGGCGGCACCGAGCAACGCTGAGTCCGCGCCGAACCGCGGCAGCACCAGCTCGACCGGGTGGCCGGGGTCGAAGGCGTACTGCTCGAGTGCCTTCTCGACCTCGGGCCGGGCGATCTCCAGCACGTTCGCGAGCGAGCCGCCGAGGATCACCCGCTGCGGGTTGACGGTGTTGACCAGGTCGCCGAGCGCGTGGCCGAGCCAGGCGGCGACGCCGCGGACCGCGCCCAGCGCGCGCTCGTCGCCGGCCCGTGCGTCGGCGAACACGGCCGCCACGTGCTCCTCGGTGGGCTCGACGTCCCGACCCGCGAGCGCGAGCAGGGCCGCGTCGCCGATGATCGTCTCCAGGCAGCCGCGCTTGCCGCAGTGGCAGGGCGGTCCGTCCGTCTGCACCACGTTGTGGCCGACCTCCCCGGCCCGGCCGTCGCGACCGATCAGCGGTGCCCCGTTGACGACGATGCCGGCACCGACGCCGATCCGGCCGATCAGGTAGACCACGTCGTCGCAGCCGCGGGCGCTGCCGCGACCGAGCTCGACCAGGACCGAGAGGTCGGCGTCGTTGCCGACCGACACCGCCAGGTCGGGGCCGAGCCGGGCGTCGAGCAGCTCGCCCAGCCGGACGTCCTGCCAGTCGAGGTTCGGGGCGGCGCCGATGGTGCGGGTGTGCCGGTTGACCGTGCCCGGGATGCTGACGCCCACGCCGAGGACCGGCCGGCCCAGGGACGCGGTGAGCCGGCCGACCGCGGCGGCGATCAGGTCGGCGGCCTGCTCCGGCGACAGGTGGTGGCCGCCGGTGATCACCGTCTCGCGGGACAGCACCATGCCGCCGACCGACACGGCGGCCGAGGTCAGGTGGGTGATCGCCACGTCCACGCCGATCACCAGGGGGCCGTCGGGCGCTCGGGCCGACCACGTGCGACGGCCGGCCGACCCCCTCCCCGCCGACCGGGACCGACTCCTCCACCAGCCCGAGCGCGGTGAGCTCGGCGACCAGGGCGCCGACGGTCGACCGGCTGACGCCGAGACGCTGCGTGAGGTCGGCCCGGGTGAGAGGTCCGTCGCGGTGCACGTGTCCCAGGATCAGGCCGAGGTTGTGCCGGCGGATGGCGTCCGGTCGCGCCGCGGGACCAGGTTCCTGGGCCGGCCGGATCATGCCAGCCCCGTCGCCCCCGCGCGTCGACGCGAGATGGCGTCGATCGCGGCCGCCAGCAGGAGCACGACCCCGGTCACGACGTACTGGACCGACGAGCCGTTGTTGCCCTGCACGAGGTTGGCCATGCCGTTCTGGATGACCTCCACGACGGCGCCGCCGACGAGCGCGTCGACCATCCGGCCCTTGCCGCCGAACAGGCTGGTGCCGCCGATGACGGCGGCGCCCACGGCGAGCAGCAGGGTGTTGCCGGAGTAGTTCTGCACCGAGACCGCCGCCACGTTCGAGCCGATCATGATGCCGCCGACGGCCGCCATGAACGAGCACAGCACGAACACCGAGATGCGCACCCGGTCCACGGCGATGCCCGCCCGGCGCGAGGCCTCCTCGTTGCCGCCGACCGCGTAGATGTGCCGGCCGTAGCGGGTGCGGGAGAGCAGGAACGTCCACACCACGAAGAAGAAGACCAGCACCAGCACCACCCAGGGCACGCCCTCGACGGCCGGCGGCGTGACGAGCTTGATGGTGCCGTCGACGTTGGTGAGGATCGGCTTGCGGTTGATCGAGCGGTTCTGGTTGAGCAGGAAGATGACCAGCAGGGTGCCGAAGGTCAGGGCGCCGATCTTGGCGGCGAGGATCGCCGTCGGCTCGCCCAGCAGGCCGCGGGCCCGCCTGGCGCGTTGCGCCGACAGCTTCACGACCGCGTAGCCGACCACGATCACCGCGCCCAACACCCAGCCGGCCCACTTGGGCATCTGGGAGTTCTCGAAGGCCAGCACGACGTCGTCGGTGATCCGTACGTCGCCGTGGGCGCCGGGTCCGTTGTTGACGATGTAGAGGGCGACGCCCTGGAAGGCCAGGAAGAACGCCAGGGTGACCACGAAGGACGGTATGCGGACCTTCGCCACCAGCAGCCCGATCAGCATGCCGATCACCATGCCGGTCACCAGGGCGGCGCCGATGCTGATGTACCACGACATGTCGTAGCCGACCATCAGCCGGACCATGACCGCCGCGCACACGGCCCCCGCGAACCCCGCCGACAGGTCGATCTCGCCGAGCAGCAGGACGAAGATCAGGCCCATCGCCAGCAGCACGGGGCCGGACCCCTCGGTGAGCATGTTGCCGAAGTTGTAGAGGCCCCGGAAGGTCGGCTGGATCGCCGAGAACAGCAGGACCAGGGCCACCAGGCCGGCGACCGCCGGCAGCGACCCCATCTCGCCGCCCTGGACCCGCTGCCGGTAGAGGTGGAGGTAGTCCCGGGCCGACCGGGCGGCCGGCACGGTCGAGGCGACCGCGGCCATCCCCTCGAGCTGCTCGTCCTCGACGTGCGTCATGCGTCGGCCCCCTTCGAGGTCCCGGCCGGCTCGGCGCTGCCGAGCCGTCCCGTCGTGATCAGCTCGACGAGCTGTTGCTGGTTGACCTCGGAGCGTGCGACCTGGGCGGCCATCTCGCCGAGGTAGAGCACCGCGATGCTGTCGGCGACCTCGAGCACGTCGAGCATGTTGTGCGAGATCAGCACGACGGCCAGGCCCCGGTCCGCCAGCCGCCGTACGAGTGCGAGGACCTGGGCCGTCTGGGCGACACCGAGCGCGGCGGTGGGCTCGTCGAGCACCACCACCTTGGAGTTCCAGAGCACGGCCTTGGCGATCGCCACCGTCTGCCGCTGGCCGCCGGACAGGCTGGCGACCCGCTGGCGGACGGACTTGACGGTGCGCACCGACAGGGACTTGAGGGTCTCCTCCGCCGAGTGCTCCATGCCGCTCTCGTCGAGCACCACGCCGCTGAGCTGCTCACGTCCGAGGAACATGTTCTGGACGATGTCGAGGTTGTCGCAGAGCGCGAGGTCCTGGTAGACGATCTCGATCCCCAGTGCGCTGGCGTCACGCGGGGAGTGCACCACCACCGGCCGGCCCTCGAAGAGGTACTCGCCCGCGTCGATGCCGTACGTGCCGCTGATGCACTTGACCAGCGTCGACTTGCCGGCGCCGTTGTCGCCGACGAGCGCGGTGACCTCGCCGGCCCGGGCGACGAACCCGACGTCCTTGAGCACGTCGACCGGCCCGAAGCTCTTGTTGATGCCGCGCAGCTCGATGATCGCTTGCTCGCTCATGGGCCGGGGCGCTCCTCTCGCAGGGTGGGGTGGTGCCGGGCAGCGAGGTGGCCGCCGTCGAGCTCTCGGCCGACGACGGCCACCCCGTCCTACGCTACGGCCGGTGTCAGTTCACGCCGGCCTTCGTGCACTTCGCGGCGTACGCACCCGTGCACACGTCCTTCTTCGGGGTGTACGCGTCGTTGATCGGGTCCGCGACGTTGTCGATCGTGATGGCGACCGGGGTGGCGAGGATGGACGGGACCTTCTTCTTGGTCTGCGGGTCCGTGATCGTCACGCCCTTGGTGTCGGGCACCTTGCCGTTGGCCAGCTCGGCGATCGCGTTGACGGCCGGGTCGGCCTCCAGCGTCGACGCCTTGTAGATCGTGAAGCACTGGTCACCGTCGAGGATGTGCTGCAGGCCCTCGGCGCTGGCGTCCTGGCCGGACACCGCCACCTTGCCGTTGAGGCTCTGCCGCTTGAGGTCGGTGATCACCGCGCCGGCCATCGTGTCGTTGGCGACCATGGCGGCCTTGAGGTCGGGGTTCTTGCCCAGCATCGAGCTGAACACCCGGCCCGCGGTCGGGGCGTCCCAGTTGCCGGTCTGCTCGCCGACCTTCTTCCAGCCGGCCGTCTTGGAGAGCACGCCGTCGTAGCCCTGCTTGAACAGCGTGGCGTTGTTGTCGGTCGGAGCGCCGTCGATCTCGACGTACTTCACGCTCTTCTCGTTCGCGACCTGCGGGCACTTGGTCAGCGTCTGGCCCTGCACCTCGCCGACCTTCACGTTGTCGAAGGACACGTAGAGAGCCGCGCCGCCGCCGGGGGTCAGCCGGTCGTAGTCGACCGGGATGACGCCGTTCTTGATGGCCTCCTGCTCGATCTTGGCGCCGGACGCCGCGTCGAGGTCGACGATCATCAGCACCTTGATCCCGTCGGAGGTCATCTGGCGGGCGATGGTCTGCATCTTCGACGCCGAGCCGCCGGCGTTCTGGATGTTGCAGTCCAGGTTGGCCTTCTCGCAGGCGGCCTTGAGCGCCGTGGGGTCGGCGGTGACCCACCGCGGTGAGGACGTGGTGTCGGGCAGGATGATGCCGACCTTGGCGCCCTTGCCGTCGACGGCTCCCGAGTCGGCCGAGCTGGACGGTGCGGACGCGGAGCTGGAGCTGCTGCTCGAGCTGTTGTCGTCGCTCGAGCCTCCACAGCCGGCGAGTGCCATCGCGAGGCCGAGCCCCATGACGGCGATCGACACGTTGGTCTTGCGCATGCGCTGAAACCCTTTCGTCGGAGGAGCCGCCTCCTGCACGTGTGCCGCCTGCGGGCCCCAGGTCGAACGTGATTGTTCTGAGCGCGAACATATGCCTGTGACGTGGGTTACACGCAACCCCGAGACCTGTTTTGTTACCTAAATTTTGTTGGCAGCACCCAGCAAGTCGGACGTCGCGCCGCAAAACGGACGGGTCATGCGGGTCCGTCAGCGGGCGCCGAGGACGTGCTCGAGGGCGAGCTGGTTGAGCCGGACGAAGCCGAACCCGTGCTCGGCCGCGCGCTCCACGTCGAACTCCTCGAAGGCGCTCCGGTCCGCCAGCAGGTCGGCGAACGACTCGCCCGCCCCGAGGGTCGGCTGCCGCAGCGTGGCCACGCCGGACGCCTCGAGCGCGGCCTGCACCTCCGGGTCGGCCCGGTAGGCGGCGGCGCGCTCCTTGAGCATCAGGTAGGTCGACATGTTCGCCGCGGCCGAGGCCCAGACGCCCTCCATGTCCTCGGTCCGTGACGGCTTGTAGTCGAAGTGCCGTGGTCCGTCGTACGTCGGACCGCCGTCGGCGCCGTGCTCGAGCAGGTCGACCAGGAAGAAGGCGTTGAGCAGGTCGCCGTGCCCGAAGACCAGGTCCTGGTCGAACTTGATCGAGCGCTGGCCGTTGAGGTCGATGTGGAAGAGCTTGCCGGACCAGAGGGCCTGCGCGATGCCGGCGGCGAAGTTCAGGCCGGCCATCTGCTCGTGCCCCACCTCGGGATTGAGCCCGACCATGTCCCGGTGCTCGAGCTCGGCGATGAACGCCAGGGCGTGCCCGACGGTCGGCAGCAGGATGTCGCCGCGCGGCTCGTTGGGCTTCGGCTCGATGGCGAACCGCAGGCCGTAGCCCTGCTCCTGCACGTAGTCCGCGAGGGTGTCGATGCCCTCGCGGTAGCGGTCGAGGGCGGCGCGCACGTCCTTGGCACCGTCGTACTCCGCGCCCTCGCGGCCGCCCCAGAACACGTAGGTCTGCGCGCCGAGCTCGGCGGCCAGGTCGAGGTTGCGGGCCACCTTGCGCAGGGCGTAGCGCCGCACCGAGCGGTCGTTGCTGGTGAAGCCGCCGTCCTTGAACACGGGGTGGGTGAACAGGTTGGTGGTCATCATCGGCACGGTCAGGCCGGTCTCGGCCAGCGCGTCCTTGAACCGCGCGATGTGCCGGTCGCGCTCCTCGGTCGTCGCGCCGAAGGGCACCAGGTCGTCGTCGTGGAAGGTCACCCCGGCGGCCCCGAGCCCGGCGAGCCGGTGCACGGACTCCACCGGGTCGAGGGGTGCGCGGGTCGCGTCGCCGAACGGGTCGCGGCCCTGCCAGCCGACGGTCCAGAGCCCGAAGGTGAAGCGGTCGTCCTGGGTCGGGGTGGCTGACATGTCCTACCTCCGGGTGGTTTGTTCGCTACGAGAACTTATCCAGCGCGACCCTAGACCCTGCGACGCCGTGTGCCAACGGGTCGGTCGCGCCGCGGGAGGGGGCAGGATGGTGCCCACTCACGGAAGGGGCGGTCGGATGAGCGCACGCACGGACGTCACGGGCACTCCCGCGAAGGCGGGCGGTCTCGGCATCGAGGCCAACGGCATCAACGTCATCGACGAGTCCGAGCGCAAGGGGGTGCCCGCCGACCTGTTCTGGCCGTGGTGCGCGTCCAACGTGTCCGTGCTCGCGGTGTCCTACGGCGCCTTCGTGCTCGGCTTCGGCCTCGGCCTGTGGCAGGCGCTCGTCGCCACGGTGGTGGGCACGGTGCTGTCGTTCCTGCTCGTCGGCTTCGTCTCGATCGCCGGCAAGCGCGGCTCGGCGCCCACGCTGGTGCTGTCGCGCGCGGCTTTCGGCCGGTTCGGCAACACGCTCCCCGGCGTCGTGTCCTACCTGCTGCTCGTGGGCTGGGAGACGGTGCTCGTCTCGCTCGCGACGTTCGCCACCGCGACCGTGTTCGGCCGGCTCGGCTGGGGCGACGGCAACCTCACCAAGGTCGTCGCCTTCCTCGTCGTGGCCGGGGTGATCGTCGCGGCCGGCATCCTCGGCTTCGACGCCATCATGAAGCTCCAGAAGTGGCTGACGATCGCGATGATCGTGGTCACCGTGATCTACATCGTGCTGACCTTCGACCACGTCTCGACGAGTGCTGCCACCGCGCTCCCGTCCGGCGGCTTCAGCGCCGTCGTCGGCGCCTCGATCCTGGTGATGACGGGCTTCGGGGTCGGCTGGGTGAACTCCGCGGCCGACTACTCGCGCTACCTGCCGCGCACCGCCTCGACCCGCGGCGTGGTCGGCTGGCCGACCTTCGGCGGGAGCCTCCCCGTCGTCATCCTGGTGTCCTACGGCGTGCTGCTCTGCGCGTCCGACGACAAGCTGTCCCAGGCCGTCGCGCTCGACCCGATCGGTGCGCTGACCACGATCCTGCCGACCTGGTTCCTGGTGCCCTTCGCCCTCGTCGCGATCGGCGGCCTGGTCAGCGGCGCGGTGCTGGACATCTACTCCTCGGGCCTGACGCTGCTCACCCTCGGCCTGCGCACCCCGCGCTGGGTGGCCGCCGCCATCGACGGCGTGCTGATGATCCTGGGCACGATCTACATCGTCTGGTTCGCCGACAGCTTCCTGAGCATCTTCATGGCGTTCCTCATCGTCCTCGGCGTCCCGATGGCGGCCTGGTGCGGCATCTTCCTGGCCGACCTGCTGCTGCGCCGCCAGGACTACGACGAGGCCAAGCTGTTCGACGCCGGTCCGTCCGGCTACGGCTCGGTCAACGTGGTCTCGGTCGTGCTGATGCTCGTGGCGACGGCCATCGGCTGGGGCCTGGTCATCGACACCACCGGGGCGGGCAAGGGCCTGTCCTGGCTGGGCTTCCTGCTCGGCCCGCTCGGCCTCGGCGGCCGCGACGGCGGCTGGGCCTACGCCAACCTCGGCGTCCCCGTGGCCCTCCTGGTCGGCTTCGCCGGCTACGCCCTCCTCCGGGCCAACGCCGTACGCCGCCAGGAGTCGTCGTCCACCCGCCGCCTGACGCCGACCCGTCAGTCATGGTGGGTTTTTCGCGGCGTGTCGTCGCAGAGGTGACGGGTCGACCCGCCTCCTCGGTGGGTCAGGCGGGCTCGGCGACGAAGACCGGGATCTCGCGCTCCGTCTTCTCCTGGTACGACGCGTAGGCCGGCCAGACCGCGACGGCGCGTTCCCACCAGGCGGCCCGCTCCTCGCCGTCCGCGACCCGCACGGTGTAGTCCCGCCGGTCGGGACCGTCCTGGAGCTCGACGGTCGGGTGGCTCATCAGGTTGTGGAACCACGTCGGGTGCTCCGGGGCCCCGCCCTTCGAGGCGACCAGGGCGTAGGAGCCCTCGTGCTCGACGCGCATCAGCGGGTTCTTGCGGAGCCTGCCGCTCTTCGCGCCCACCGACGTCACGACGACGACGGGGACACCGCGCAGGGTGGTGGCCTCGGTGCCGCCGGAGGACTCGTACTTCTCGACCTGCTCGCGGACCCACTTCTCCGGGCTCGGCTGGTACTCGCCGTTCAGTGTCATGGCCTCCTTGTTCCCGGGTCGCCGGCGCCTCAACCGGGTGGCATAGCCTCCGGGCATGGCTGCGAACGACGTCTCCGAGCTCTTCGACGCGGAGTCCTGGCGCCCGGTGCCGGGCTTCGAGGACCTCCAGGACCTGACCTACCACCGGGCGGTCGAGCACGGCACCGTGCGCATCGCGTTCGACCGGCCCGAGGTGCGCAACGCGTTCCGGCCGAGCACCGTCGACGAGCTGCTGCGCGTGCTCGAGCACGCGCGGATGTCCAGCGACGTGGGCTGCGTGATCCTGACCGGCAACGGGCCCAGCCCCAAGGACGGCGGCTGGGCGTTCTGCTCCGGCGGCGACCAGCGGATCCGCGGCCGGGCCGGCTATCAATACGCTGAGGGTGAGACCGCCGAGACCGTCGACAAGGCCAAGCTCGGGCGGCTCCACATCCTCGAGTGCCAGCGGCTGATCCGCTTCATGCCCAAGATCGTGATCTGCGTGGTCCCGGGCTGGGCGGCCGGCGGCGGCCACAGCCTGCACGTGGTCTCCGACCTGACCCTGGCCAGCCGGGAGCACGCGCGGTTCAAGCAGACCGACGCCGACGTCGGCTCCTTCGACGGCGGCTTCGGGTCGGCCTACCTCGCGCGCCAGGTCGGCCAGAAGTTCGCCCGAGAGATCTTCTTCCTCGGCGACGAGTACACCGCCGAGGACGCGCACCGGATGGGCATGGTCAACAAGGTCGTCGACCACGCCGACCTCGAGCGCGAGGCCCTCGAGTGGGGCCGCAAGATCAACGGCAAGTCGCCGACGGCCCAGCGGATGCTGAAGTACTCCTTCAACGCCATCGACGACGGGCTGGTCGGCCAGCAGCTGTTCGCCGGCGAGACCACCCGGCTGGCCTACATGACCGACGAGGCCGTCGAGGGCCGCGACTCGTTCCTCGAGAAGCGCGAGCCCGACTGGTCGCCCTTCCCCTGGTACTACTGATGGACGACGCCCGGCCCACCCGCTGGCAGGAGCTGACCGGCGGCCGGTCCGGCGCCGACTACGCGGCCCGGTTCGCGGCGCTGGCCGCGTCGGGCGCCGACGTGCACGGCGAGGCGTCGTTCTGCGCGGCCCTCGTGCCACCCGGAGCCCGCGTCCTCGACGCCGGCTGCGGCACCGGCCGGGTGGCGATCCGCCTGGCCGCACTGGGGTTCGACGTCGTCGGGGTGGACGTCGACGAGTCGATGCTCGACGTCGCCCGCGAGCAGGCGCCGGACGCGACGTGGCTGCGCGGCGACCTCGCGGCCCTGCCGGACGACCTGCTCGACGACCGGTCGTTCGACCTGGTCGTGCTGGCCGGCAACGTCGTGCCGCTGCTCGCACCGGGGACGCTGCCGGACGCCGTACGCCGCCTCACGAGGACGCTGGCACCCGGCGGGCTGCTGGTCGCGGGCTTCGGGCTGGACGCCGCGCACCTGCCGCGCGGCTGCCCCGTCACCCCCCTCGAGGAGTACGACGCAGCCGCCACCGTCGCGGGACTCGAGGTCGTCGACCGCTTCTCGACGTGGGACGCGGCCCCGTTCGACCCGGCCGGGGGCTATGCGGTCACGGTGCACCGCGGGTCGTAGCGCTCGCGGGACGGGCCCTTCGCCCGGGTGCGCCTCACCCGTACCGGAGGATTGCGGCATCGGTCCGCCGTGCTCATGGTGGTGGTCACACACCAGGAGCCCGGTGAACGAGTGGCTTCCGCAGACCGGGAAGTGGGCACGCCATGACGATCGAGGTTGACGACCCGGGTGACACGATCCCCCTGCAGCGTGCTGCGGTGGACGAGCGGCAGGCGATGCGCATCGGTCGAGCTCGAGCTCCACGTCGAGTTCCCGTCGGTGCCGGTGGACCAGGTGACGATCCTCGTGGACTGCCTCTGGGCGCACTTCGACGGCGCCACGGTCCGGGACTTCGTGCCGTTGCTGGTCCGGAAGCAGGCGCAGGAGGAGCTGCGCGACCACCTCCGCCCTCGGGTGGAGGCGACGTTGTCGACTTCGGAGCCCGCGTCGGCACCGCATCCGTGGTTGGTCTCGGTGCCGCGTGAGGGCCCCACCCCTTGACGGGCCGCCTCGGGTGCGGGGTCCCGGTGGCTCTTCACCGCCTCATGCGCCGCGGGTGATGTCGGGCGGTGCGCGCCACGGCACAGTGACTCGCACACGCGGGGTGTCGTGGTAGACGCGACCTCCGACCGCGGGAGGAGCGCACAGGATGCCGAGCACGACGCACGAGCCACCGGCTCGGCTCGTCTCCACCCAGGTCTCCGAGGACCCAGGGATCGAGCCGGCCGCCGGGCCGGCCTGACCCTGGTCAGGTCGACAGCACGACGAGCAGGTGCCCATGAGCTCTCGACCGTCCGGCGTCGGACTGCTCCCGGTCGTGGGGTGGCTGCGCACCTACGAGCGGGGTTGGCTGCGGGGGGACCTCGTCGCCGGACTCACCGTCGTGGCGCTGGTCGTCCCGAAGAACCTCGGGTACGCCGACATCGCCGGCATCCCTGTGCAGAACGGGCTCTACGCGGCGGCGGCAGGAGCGATCCTCTACGGGATCTTCGGCACCAGCCGGCAGATATCCGTGGGACCGAGCTCCGGCTTGGCGGCGGTCGCCGCCAGCGCGGTGTTCGCCGCCGGCATCACCGACGAGAAGGACGTCGCGGCGTTCGTGGCGGGCATCACGCTGGCCTCGGGGGTCTTGTTCCTGGTCTTCGCGGTGATCAAGGCAGGGTGGATCGCGCAGTTCCTGTCCCGCGCAGTGGTCACGGGGTTCCTGTTCGGTGCTGCGATCGACGTGGTGATCGGAGAGCTTCCCAAGATCACCGGGACCGAGGTCAGCGGCTCCAACTCGCTCCAGGAGCTCTGGTCATGGCTGGGGAGCGTGGACGAGACCCACCGGACCACGCTCGTCGTCGGTGTCCTTGCCCTCGTGGTCATCTTCGGGCTCCGCTTCGTCGCGCCGCAGGTGCCTGGAGCCCTGGTCCTGGTGGTCGGTGGACTGGTGGTCTCCTGGCTCTTCGATCTCGGGGACCATGGCGTGGCGCTGGTCGGAGACGTGCCCAGGGGGCTGCCGTCGCTCGCGATCCCCGACGGCCGGCTGATGTGGGACCACGCAGGCACGGTGGCGCTCGCGGCCTTCGCGCTGGTGCTGATCGGGTTCTCGCAGACAGCAGGCGACGCGCGGATGTTCGCCGCCAGGCACCGCTACCAGATCGACATCGACCAGGAGTCCGTCGCGCAGGCGATGTCGAACGTGGGAGCGGGGGTGTTCCAGGGCATGCCGGTCACGACGAGCCTGTCGGCGAGCTCCCTGAACGACCATTCCGGCGCCCGGTCAGGCTTGGCCTCCCTCACCACCGGGCTCACGGTCCTGCTGACGCTCCTGGTGCTGGCTCCGCTCTTCTCCGACCTGCCGAAACCGGTGCTGGCCGCCGTCATCACCGAGGCGGTGGTGATGGGCATGATGGACCTCCCGGAGATCAAGCGGCTCGCCCGCGTCCAGCGGTTCGACTTCTGGGTGGCGATCGCCGCCTTGCTCGGAACCCTGGTCTTCGGTGTCCTGTCGGGTGTCCTGATCGGCGTCGCCCTCTCCATCCTCTGGCTCATCTCGGTCACGACCCGACCCCATATCCCCGTGCTGGGGCGCCAGGCCGGGACCCAGGCCTTCCGCGAGCTCAGCGAACACCCGGAGGACGAGCAGTTCCCGGGCGTGGTCGTGCTGCGCATGGACGGCGGAATGTTCTTCGCCACCGCCGACGCCCTCGAGGACCGGGTCCGGAAGATCATCCACTCGACCGCCGACCTGACCGGGATCGTTCTCGACTGTGGCGGGATGGACTTCATCGACTCCCAGGGGTCCGCCAAGCTGGGCGACATCATCGACCTCACCGAGGACTCCGGGATCGTCCTGCAGCTGGCGCGCCTCAAGCCCGGCCTCAGGGCCCTGCTGAAGCGCGACCACGTCCTCGAGCGCCTCGGCCCGGACCAAGGTCCACGGCAACGTCGACCTGGCGCTGCAGGCCCACCTCCGAGCGCGCACGGGACCTCCGGACGGTGGCCTCGGGGACTCCCCGTCAGGCAGTGCCTGACCTCCGCCCGCCCCGGATGCGGGACCTGTCGTGGCCGTGCACGGTGCTGGCCCTAGCATCGGCACATGAGCCCCATGTCCCACGAGCGGCCGCGGATGCCGCGGATGGCCGACGTGGCCGCCCGGGCGGGGGTGTCGCACCAGACGGTGTCGCGGGTGCTCAACGGCATGCCGGGCGTGCGGCCCGAGACCCACGACCGGGTGCTGGCCGCCGTCGACGAGCTGAAGTACCGCCGCAACTTCGCCGCGAGGCAGCTCGCCTCGACGCGGTCCCGGACGCTCGGCGTCGTCACCTGGGGCAACAGCCAGTTCGGGCCGGCCAACGTGCTGCTCGCCCTGGAGGCCGCCGCCCGCCGCACGGACTACCGCCTCGCCACCGTCAACGTCGTCTCGATGTCCAGCGAGGCGCTCCGGTCGGCCGTGGACCAGCTGCTCGAGCAGGTCGTCGAGGCCCTGGTGGTGATCGTCCCGCACGAGAGCGTGCTGCGGGAGGCGCACTCGCTCGGGCCTGGACATCCCCGTGGTGGTGGTCGAGGGCGACCTGTCCGAGACCCCGTTGACCGCGGGCGTCGACAACGCCCAGGGGGCCCGGCTCGCCACCGCGCACCTGCTGTCGCTGGGGCACGAGACCGTCGTGCACCTGTCCGGGCCGATGGGCTGGGCGGAGTCGCACGCCCGCCGCGACGGCTGGCGCGCCGAGCTGGAGAGCCAGGGCCGCCGCGTCCCGCCGTTGCGCTGGGGCGGTGACTGGAGCGCCGCGGAGCGGCTACCAGACCGGGCGCGTCGCTGGCCCGCGAGGCCGACGTGACCGCGGTGTTCGTGGCCAACGACCAGATGGCGCTCGGGCCTCATCCGCGGCGCTGCGCGAGGCCGGCCGCCGGGTGCCGGAGGACGTCAGCGTCGTCGGCTTCGACGACCTGCCGGAGGCGAGGTACTTCGAGCCGCCGCTCACCACGGTCCACCAGGACTTCGAGGAGCTGGGCGTGCGGGTGATGGACATCCTCGGAGCGGGTGCTCGACGGCGAGGAGCAGCCGACGGTCGGCCTGGTGCCGACCACGCTGGTCGTCCGGGCCTCGACCGCCCCTCCGCCCGGTCGCACGGCGACCTAAACGCCCAATCGGGGCACAAATCCGACGCGGCGCGAAGATTTTTCCTCGCGGGTCCTTGACCTCGCACGTGTGTCGACCGACACACTCCTTCAATGTGAACGCTCACATGAGCGTTCACATCGAATCGGAGGAGATCTGTGAGCCAGGCCGCCCGCACCGACCGCGTCGTCGTCGGCGTGGACTTCGGCACGCTGTCCGGCCGGGCCCTGGTGGTCCGGGTCGCGGACGGCGAGGAGCTCGGCACGGCGACCCACGACTACCCGCACGCCGTGCTCGACCACGCGCTGCCCGACGGCACGCCGCTGGCGCCCGAGTGGGCGCTGCAGGTCGCCGGCGACTACGTCGACGTGCTGCGCGTCGCCGTGCCCGCCGCGCTCGCGCAGGCCGGCGTCACCCCGGACCAGGTCGTCGGCATCGCCACCGACTTCACCGCCTGCACGATGGTGCCGACCACCGAGGACGGCACCCCGCTCTCCGACCTGCCGCGGCTGGCCGGCGAGCCGCACGCCTACGTCAAGCTGTGGCGCCACCACGCCGCCCAGGGCCAGGCCGACCGGCTCAACGAGCTGGCCCGCAAGCGCTCCGAGGTGTGGCTGGCCCGCTACGGCGGCCTGATCTCCTCGGAGTGGGAGTTCGCCAAGGGCCTGCAGATGCTCGAGGAGGCGCCGGAGGTGTACGCCGAGATGGCGCACTTCGTCGAGGCCGCCGACTGGATCGTGTGGCAGCTGTGCGGGACGCTCTCGCGCAACGCCTGCACCGCCGGCTACAAGGGCATCTACCAGGACGGCACCTACCCGAGCCGGGACTTCCTCGCCGAGCTCAACCCCGACTTCGCCGACTTCGTGGCCGACAAGATCGACCGGCCGATGGCCCGGCTCGGCGACCGGGTCGGCTCGCTGACCGCCGAGGCCGCGGCGCTGACCGGCCTGCCCGAGGGCATCGCCGTCGCCACCGGCAACGTCGACGCGCACGTGACCGCACCCGCGGCCCGCGCGGTCGAGGCCGGCCAGATGGTCGCGATCATGGGCACCTCGACCTGCCACGTCATGAACGGCGACGTGCTGCGCGAGGTCCCCGGCATGTGCGGCGTCGTCGAGGGCGGCATCACCCAGGGCCTCTGGGGCTACGAGGCCGGCCAGAGCGGCGTCGGCGACATCTTCAACTGGTTCGTCACCCACAGCGTGCCCGCCGAGGTGCGCGAGGAGGCGGCCGCCCGCGGCCTCGACCTGCACCAGCTGCTGACCGAGCGCGCCGCGACCCAGGCCGTCGGCGAGCACGGGCTGGTCGCGCTCGACTGGCACAGCGGCAACCGCTCGGTGCTGGTCGACCACGACCTGTCCGGCCTGGTCGTCGGCCTGACCCTGGCCACCCGGCCCGAGGACGTCTACCGCGCGCTGCTCGAGGCGACCGCCTTCGGCACCCGCACGATCGTCGAGGCCTTCGAGGGCGCCGGCGTCCCGGTCAAGGAGCTCGTGGTCGCCGGCGGCCTGCTGAAGAACCCGCTGCTCATGCAGATCTACGCCGACGTCACGAACCTGCCGCTCTCGACCATCGGGTCCACCCAGGGCCCGGCCCTCGGGTCGGCGATCCACGCCGCCGTCGCCGCGGGGGAGTACCCCGACGTGCACGCGGCCTCCGAGGTGATGGGCCGCCTCGACCGCGGCCGCTACGTCCCCGATCCCCGCCAACGTCGAGGCCTACGACGCGCTGTACGCGGAGTACCGCACCCTGCACGACTACTTCGGCCGCGGCGCCAACGACGTGATGCACCGGCTCAAGGCGATCCGTCGCCAGGCCCGTCTCGAGCGCCAGGCGGAGGTCCAGGCATGAGCATCGGCACCGACGTCAGCCGCGACGGTCCGCGAGCTGCGCGACGCAGGTCGCCGACCTGCACGCCGAGCTGACCCGCAACGGCCTCGTCGCCTGGACCGCCGGCAACGTCTCGGCCCGCGTCCCCGGCGCGCGACCTGCTGGTCATCAAGCCCTCCGGCGTCTCCTACGACGAGCTCGAGCGCCGACGCGATGGTCGTCTGCGACCTCGACGGCGTCCTCGTCGAGGGCGACCGCGCGCCCGTCGTCCGACACGGCCGCGCACGCCTACGTCTACCGCCACCTGCCCGAGGTCGGCGGCGTCGTGCACACCCACTCGACGTACGCCACCGCCTGGGCGGCCCGCGGCGAGGCGATCCCCTGCGTGCTGACGATGGTCGCCGACGAGTTCGGCGGCGACATCCCGGTCGGTCCGTTCGCGCTCATCGGCGACGACTCGATCGGCCGCGGCATCGTCGAGACGCTGCGCACCAGCCGCTCCAAGGCCGTGCTGATGCAGAACCACGGACCCTTCACCGTCGGCCCGGACGCCCGCAGCGCCGTGAAGGCCGCCGTGCTGCTCGAGGACGTCGCCCGCACGGTGCACGTCGCCCGCCAGCTCGGCACCCCGATCCCGATCGAGCAGCGCGACATCGACGCGCTGTTCGACCGCTACCAGAACGTCTACGGACAGAGGAGCACCTCGTGACCCGCCCCACCCCGCAGCGCGAGATCTGGTTCCTCACCGGGAGCCAGGGGCTGTACGGCGAGGACGTGCTCCGCCAGGTCGCGGACCAGTCGCGCCAGGTCTCCGACGTGCTCGACGCGTCGGCCGACATCCCGGCCGGCCGTGGTCGCCAAGCCGGTGCTCACCGACGCCACCGCGATCCGCGCGGTCATGCTCGACGCCAACGCCGACGACGCGTGCGTCGGCGTCATCGCGTGGATGCACACGTTCAGCCCGGCGAAGATGTGGATCAGCGGGCTCGACCAGCTGCGCAAGCCGCTGCTGCACCTGCACACGCAGGCCAACGTCGAGCTGCCCTGGTCCGACATCGACATGGACTTCATGAACCTGAACCAGGCCGCCCACGGCGACCGGGAGTTCGGCTTCGTGCAGACCCGGCTCGGCCTCGACCGCAAGACCGTCGCCGGTCACGTGAGCGACCCCAGGACCACGGCTCGTGTCGGGACGTGGGCCCGGGCGGCGCTCGGACGTGCGGAGCTGTCGACGATGCGGCTGGCCCGCTTCGGCGACAACATGCGCAACGTCGCGGTGACCGAGGGCGACAAGGTCGAGGCCGAGCTGCGGTGCGGGGTGTCGGTCAACACCTACGGCGTCAACGACCTCGTCGAGGCGGTCGACGCCGCCGCCGACAAGGAGGTCGACGTCCTCGTCGAGGAGTACGCCGACCTCTACGACGTGGCTCCCGAGCTGCGGGCGGGCGGCGACCGGCACGAGTCGCTGCGCTACGGCGCGCGCATCGAGGTCGGCCTGCGGGCGTTCCTGTCCGACGGCGGCTTCACGGCGTTCACCACGAACTTCGAGGACCTCGGCGGGCTGCGGCAGCTGCCCGGTCTCGCCGTGCAGCGGCTGATGGCCGACGGCTACGGCTTCGGCGGCGAGGGCGACTGGAAGACCTCGGTCATGCTCCGCACGCTCAAGGTCGTCGCCGACGGGCTGCCGGGCGGCACGTCCTTCATGGAGGACTACACCTACCACCTGGTGCCCGGCCAGGAGCTGATCCTCGGGGCGCACATGCTCGAGGTGTGCCCGTCGATCGCGGCCGGGAAGCCGTCGCTGGAGATCCACCCGCTCGGCATCGGCGGCCGCGAGGACCCGGTCCGGCTGGTCTTCGACGCGGCTCCCGGCGACGCGGTCATCCTCGGCACCTCCGACCTCGGCGACCGCTTCCGGTTCGTCGCCAACGAGGTCGAGGTCGTCGCGCCGAGCGAGCCGCTGCCGAACCTCCCGGTCGCCCGCGCCGTGTGGCGCCCGGCGCCCGACCTCCAGACCTCGACGGAGTCCTGGCTGACCGCCGGCGGGCCGCACCACACGGTGCTCTCGACCGCGCTGACCGTCCGAGCACCTCGTCGACCTCGCCGACATGATGGGCACCGAGCTGGTGCTCATCGACGGCGACACCACGGTCCGCCGGCTCCGCCAGGAGCTGCGCTGGAACCAGGCCTACCACCGACTCGCGCAGGGGTTCTGAATGTCTGCGCAGGCAAGGAAAAGACGGACAGGGAGAGCCCCTGCAGTGTCGAGCAAGGATCGACCAACGATATGGAGAAGTCAGTGCGCAGGTTGATCGCAACAGTCGCCGGCACCGCTCTGGCCCTGAGCCTTGCGGCTTGCGGCGGCAGCAGTGACTCCGGCAGCGGAGACAAGGGCACCATCGGTGTCGCCATGCCCACGAAGTCGTCGGAGCGCTGGATCGCCGACGGCAACAACATCAAGAAGCAGCTCGAGGCCGCCGGCTACAAGGTCGACCTCCAGTACGCCGAGGACGACATCCCCACCCAGGTGAACCAGGTCGAGAACATGGTCACCAAGGGCGAGAAGATGCTCGTCATCGCCGCCATCGACGGCACCGCCCTCGGCGACGTGCTCTCGACCGCCAAGGACAGCGACATCCCGGTCATCTCCTACGACCGGCTGATCCGCGACACCGACGCCGTCGACTACTACGCCACGTTCGACAACGAGAAGGTCGGCGAGATCCAGGCGCAGTCCCTCGTCGACGGTCTCAAGGCCAGCGGCGCCAAGGCGCCGTACAACGTGGAGCTGTTCGCCGGGCTCGCCCGACGACAACAACGCCACGTTCTTCTGGAACGGCGCGATGAAGGTCCTCCAGCCGATGATCGACTCCGGCGACATCAAGGTGGTGTCCGGCCAGACCAAGTTCGAGCAGGCCGCCATCCTGCGTTGGGACCCGGCCACGGCGCAGAAGCGCATGGAGGACATCCTCACCAAGAGCTACACCCAGGAGACCGTCAACGGCGTCCTCTCGCCGTACGACGGCCTGTCGCTCGGCATCATCGCGGCGCTCAAGTCCAACGGCTACTCGCGGCGGCGGCAAGAAGCTGCCCGTCGTCACCGGCCAGGACGCCGAGGTGCAGTCGGTCAAGTCGATCCTCGCCGGGTGAGCAGTACTCCACGGTCTTCAAGGACACCCGCGACCTCGCCAAGGTCACGGTCGACATGGTCAAGGCCATCGGCGCCGACAAGAAGCCCGAGGTCAACGACACGAAGACCTACGACAACGGCAAGAAGGTCGTCCCGTCCTACCTGCTCGACCCCGTGTCGGTCACCAAGGACAACGTGCAGACCGCCCTCGTCGACACCGGCTACTACACCGCCGACGAGCTCAAGTAGATCTCGCCGTGGGTGCCCCGGATCTGGTACGACCGGAGCACCCACGGCGGCACCTGCTCCACCCCGCAGCCCTCCCGACACAAGGAACCGTGCCCATGAGCCAGCCGATCCTGGAGATGCGCTCCATCACCAAGGAGTTCCCTGGTGTGAAGGCGCTCAGCGACGTCAGCCTCACCGTCAACCGCGGCGACATCCACGCCATCTGCGGGGAGAACGGCGCCGGCAAGTCCACGCTGATGAAGGTGCTGTCCGGGGTCTACCCGCACGGCACCTACGACGGCGACATCGTCTTCGACGGCCAGGTCGTCGAGTTCAAGGACATCCGGCAGAGCGAGGCGGCCGGCGTCGTCATCATCCACCAGGAGCTGGCGCTGATCCCCGAGCTGTCGATCGCCGAGAACATCTTCCTCGGCAACGAGACCGCCACGCCACGGCGTCATCAGCTGGGACCGCGCCAACCGGCAGGCCATCGAGCTGCTCGCGCGGGTCGGCCTGGCCGAGAACCCGCTGACCCAGGTCAAGCACCTCGGCGTCGGCAAGCAGCAGCTGGTCGAGATCGCCAAGGCGCTGTCCAAGGAGGTCAAGCTCCTCATCCTCGACGAGCCCACCGCCGCCCTCAACGACGACGACTCCCAGCACCTGCTCGACCTGCTCAAGGGCCTGCAGGGCAAGGGCATCACCTCGATCATGATCTCCCACAAGCTCAACGAGATCGAGCAGATCGCCGACGAGATCACGATCATCCGGGACGGCAAGACGATCGAGACGCTCGCCGTGGCGGAGGACGCGGTCGACGAGGACCGGATCATCCGCGGCATGGTCGGCCGCGACCTCGAGCACCGCTTCCCCGAGCACGAGCCCGAGATCGGCGAGGTGCTCTTCGAGCTCGAGGACTGGTCGGTGATGCACCCGCTCGACGCGTCACGCGCGGTCATCAGGGACGCCAACCTCACCGTGCGCGCCGGCGAGATCGTCGGCATCGCCGGGCTGATGGGCGCCGGGCGCACCGAGCTGGCCCGCAGCGTCTTCGGCCGCTCCTACGGCAGCCGGGTCGAGGGCCGCATGCGGCTGGCCGGCAAGGAGCTGCACCTCCGCTCGGTGCACGCCGCGATCGACGCCGGCATCGCCTACCTCACCGAGGACCGCAAGGTGCTCGGCCTGAACCTCCTCGACGACATCAAGCGCTCGATCACCTCGGCCGGCCTGGACAAGATCCGCAAGGGCCTGACGGTCGACCAGCGCGAGGAGGTGGTGGTCGCCGAGAAGTACCGCACCAGCATGAACATCAAGACCCCGACGGTGAACGAGGGGGTCTCGCAAGCTCTCGGGCGGCAACCAGCAGAAGGTCGTGCTGTCCAAGTGGATGTTCACCGACCCGCAGCTGCTGATCCTCGACGAGCCGACGCGCGGCATCGACGTCGGCGCCAAGTTCGAGATCTACGGCGTCATCCAGCGGCTGGCCAAGCAGGGCCGCGGCGTCATCGTGATCTCCTCCGAGCTGCCCGAGCTGCTCGGGCTCTGTGACCGCATCTACACCCTCGCCGAGGGTCGCATCACCCACGAGTTCAGTCGCGCAGACGCGAGCCAGGAGTCGCTGATGCGCTACATGACCAAGTCGACACACGATCAAGAGGTAGCCCGATGAACTCCTTGAAGAACATGCTGCGCGGCAACGTCCGGCAGTACGGCATGGTCATCGCGCTCGTGGCCATCGTGGTGCTGTTCCAGATCACCGACCGACGGCATCCTGCTGCGGCCGCTGAACCTCACCAACCTGTTCACCCAGAACGCCTCGATCCTGATCCTGGCGATCGGCATGGTGATCGTCATCATCGCCCGGCACATCGACCTGTCGGTCGGGTCCGTGGCCGCGTTCACCGGTGCGGTCGCCGCGATCATGATGACCAAGTGGGACATCCCGTGGCCGCTCGCGGTGATCCTCTGCCTGGTGCTCGGGGCCGTGATCGGCGCCTGGCACGGCTTCTGGGTCGCGTACGTCGGGATCCCGGCGTTCATCGTGACGCTGGCCTCGCATGCTGATCTTCCGCGGCCTGACGCTCGTCGTGCTCAAGGGCGCGACCGTCGGCGGCCTGCCGGACGGCTTCGAGGCGATGGGCAACGGGTTCCTGCCCGACGTCGGCCCGGACACCGGGCTGTCCAACCTGACGCTGCTGCTCGCCGCGCTGCTGGCGGTGTTCCTGGTGGTCCTGGAGTTCCGCAAGCGCGCCTCGGCCATCCGCTACAACTTCGACGTCATCCCGATCGGCCTGTTCTACGCCAAGCTCGTCGCGATGGTGGCGGTCCTGATGATCTTCGCCTACCTCCTCGCGCAGTACCGCGGCGTCCCGATCGTCGGCCTGATCCTGTTCGTGCTGATCGGCGTCTACGGCTTCATCACCCAGCGCACGGTGATCGGCCGCCACGTCTACGCCATCGGCGGCAACGTGGACGCCGCCACCATGTCCGGCGTGCGCACCCGGCGCATCGACTTCCTGGTGATGACCAACATGGGCCTGCTCGCGGCGCTGGCCGGCATGGTCACCGCCGCCCGGCTCACCGCGGCCAACCCCAAGGCCGGCACCAACTTCGAGCTCGACGCGATCGCCGCGGCCTTCATCGGCGGCGCGGCCGTCACCGGCGGTGTCGGCACGGTGGTCGGCGCGATCATCGGTGGCTTCGTGATGGGTGTCCTCAACAACGGCATGTCGCTGATGGGCGTCTCGATCGACTGGCAGCAGACGGTCAAGGGCCTGGTGCTGCTGGCCGCGGTCGCCTTCGACGTCTGGAACAAGAAGCGCACCTCGGTCGGAGGTGGTGCCGGGGCCGAGGACACGGCGACGACGGCCCCACCACCGGACGAGCTCATCGCGGAGATCGAGCACGCGGACGCCCCTGGCACCGAGGCGAGAACCTAGGCGTCACCGAACCGTCAGCTCTGACCATTGCCGTGGCCCCGGCTCGCGAGTTGAGTCGGGGCCATGAGCGATCTCGACTTCAGTGGCCTGTCAGCGATGTTCGTCAACTGCACGCTCGAAGCGCTCCCCGGAGCTCAGCCACACCGGCAGGGCCTGGTCGACGCGAGCGCGGCGATCATGGCCAAGCACGGTGTCTCGGTCGAGGTCGTCCGGGCCGTCGACCACGACATCGCGACCGGGGTCTACCCGGACATGACCGAGCACGGCTGGGCGACGGACGCAGTGGCCGGAGATCTACCCGCGGGTGCTGGCCGCGACATCCTCGTGATCGCCGGGCCGATCTGGCTGGGGGACAACTCGAGCATCACCAAGCGGGTCATCGAGCGGCTCTACGCGCTGTCGCACCTGACCAACGACGCGGGACAGTACCTCTTCTACGGCAAGGTGGCCGGCGCCCTGATCACCGGCAACGAGGACGGCATCAAGCACTGCGCGCAGAACATCCTCTACTCGCTGCAGCACATCGGCTACACCATCCCGCCGCAGGCCGACGCCGGCTGGATCGGTGAGGCGGGACCCGGTCCGTCGTACCTCGACGAGGGGAGCGGCGGCCCGAGAACGACTTCACCAACCGGAACACCACCTTCATGACGTGGAACCTCCTGCACCTGGCGCGGATGCTCAAGGACGCGGGCGGCATCCCGGCGCACGGCAACCAGCGCACGGCGTGGGACGCGGGCACGCGGTTCGACTACGAGAACCCGGAGTACCGCGCTCGCCCGGCTGACGACCGGCCCGGTTCACCACCAGCCCTGGCGGTGGGCCCAGCGCAGCAGCAGGCCGGAGATGACCAGCATCGCGGCGACCACGACGACGAGCTGGGTGACGTGCGTGTGCTGGTTGACGATGACGTTCATGCCGTAGACCGACGCGATGGCGGTCACCGGCAGGG
Source organism: uncultured Actinomycetota bacterium (assembly GCA_963778095.1). Taxonomy (GTDB): domain Bacteria; phylum Actinomycetota; class Actinomycetes; order Propionibacteriales; family Nocardioidaceae; genus Nocardioides_B. Next base: position 102,609 of record CAVZTB010000007.1, read on the forward strand.
TCACCGCGGCGATGACGGCCAGCCGCTCCATGGCCAGCGTCATCTTGGTGTTGACCTTGGTCTGGTAGAGCTCGATCACGCCGAACAGGAACTGCGCCTCGCCGTCGGCGACCGAGCGCACCCGGTCGAACTGCTCGGCCAGGTCGCGGGCGAGCAGCCGGGCCGGCTCCGGCACGAACCGGTCCAGCGACCCGATCCGGGCCTGCACGTCGTGCGACTGCGCGGCCATCGTGCGGGCGGTGATCAGCTCGTGCCGGATCAGGAACATCCGCTCCAGCAGCGCCTCGGGGTCCTTGAGCTGCGAGGCCATCACGTGCTGCTCGAGGCCGGGGAGCTTCTCGGCCACGTCGCCCACCAGGCGCCCGCTGCCGGCGCGCGACGGCCGACGTGACGGCGTACGACAGCTCGGCGGGCGACGCCGGCACGAACCGGCCGGACTCGATCCGGCGCAGCACGCGCGGTGGTCTCCACCAGGGCCTCGGCGGGGTCGACGACCGGGTTGAGCGGACCGTGCACGGTCACCAGGAAGTTGGTGCCCACCACCTGGTCGAGCTCGAGCAGGTGGACGTGACCGGCCTGGCCGAGCAGCGGTGAGTGCACGGTCACGAAGTAGTGGTCGGCGTAGCTGTGCACGGTCGGCACGTGGTTGCGGTGCCGGCAGGCCTCGATGACCAGCGGGTGGCAGCCGAGGCCCTGGAGGAAGCCGTCGACCTCGTCGTCCCACAGCGGCACGTCGACCCACATGAACCCGTCGTCGCGCTCGAGCAGGGTCACCACGTCGTCGCTGTCGTGGGGGTGCGCCCCCGCGGCGTCCACGAACCGCACGTCCATGTGCTCAGGGTGTCCCTCGGGCCCGCACCTGTCGAGAGCTCGGTCCCCGGGTGGTCGAGGAGGACGGAGCGCTAGCGGAGTCCGTCTCGAGACCGCTCGCTGGCGGGAGGTCTCGAGGCGCCTCGCGCTTCGCGCTCGGGCTCCTCGACCAGCCGAGGCGCGGGGGCGCCCGACACGAGTGAGACGGGTCTCTCAAATGGTGGCCGGGCCCGCGAGGGTGCCCTAGGTTGCGCAAGGTGAGGATCGCCGTTGCTGCAGAGACCCGCGAGGGCGAGGCCCGCGTGGCGCTCGTCCCCGAGCTGGTCGGCAAGCTGACCGGGCTGGGGTACGCCGTCGCCGTCGAGCCGGGGGCCGGTGCGGGGGCGCTGCACCCCGACGAGGAGTACGCCGCGGCCGGCGCCGAGATCGTCGACGAGCCCTGGCTGGACGCCGACGTCGTCGTCTCGGTGAACCCGCTCGACCGCGTCCGTCGTACGCCGTCTGCGGGCGGGCACCGCGACGGTCTCGTTCCTGCCGGTCAACGCCTCCCACGAGCTGGTCGTCGACCTGCGCGACTGCGGCATCACGTCGTTCGCGATGGAGCTCGTGCCGCGCATCTCCCGCGCGCAGTCGATGGACGCGCTGTCGTCGCAGTCCCTGGTGTCGGGCTACCGCTGCGCGATCGTCGCCGCCGGCCTGCTGCGCCGGTTCTTCCCGCTGAACATGACCGCCGCCGGCACCGTCCCGCCCGCCGAGGTGGTGGTGCTCGGCGCCGGCGTCGCCGGCCTGCAGGCCATCGCCACGTCGAAGCGGCTCGGTGCCGTCGTCAAGGCGTACGACGTCCGGGCGGCCGCCGCGGAGGAGATCCGCTCGGTGGGCGCGGTGGCGATCGAGCTCGAGCTGGAGACGCTGGAGGGGTCCGGCGGCTACGCCCGCGAGATGACCGACGACCGCGCGCAGCGGCAGCGGGACCTGCTCGCGCCCTACATCGCCGCCGCCGACGCGCTGATCACCACCGCCGCCGTCCCGGGCCGGCAGGCGCCGCTGCTCGTCACCGCCGGGATGGTCGAGCAGATGAAGCCCGGCTCCGTCGTCGTCGACCTCGCCGCCGAGTCGGGCGGCAACGTCGAGGGCGCCCAGCCCGGCCAGGTGGTGCGCATCGGCCACGCCCAGGTCTGGGGCGGCGCCAACGTGCCGTCGCAGATGCCCGGACCGGCCTCGCGGCTCTACGCGCAGAACGTCGTCAACCTGGTCACGCTGATGACCAGCTCCAGCGACGAGGGCGGACGCTTCGCCCCCGACTTCGACGACGAGATCGTCGCCGGCTCCTGCGTCACGCACGACGGCGCGATCCGGCACGAGCCCACCCGCGACCGCCCTCGAGGGAGAGTCCGCATGAGCGAGGCCGTCGTCTGGCTGACGATCTTCGTCCTCAGCGTGTTCGTGGGCATCGAGGTGATCGCCAAGGTCTCCTCGACGCTGCACACCCCGCTGATGTCCGGCGCCAACGCCATCCACGGGATCATCCTGCTGGGCGCGATCCTGGTCACCGGCTACGCCGAGACCACGCGTCGCAGCTGGTGATCGGCCTGGTGGCCGTGGTGCTGGCCACCGTGAACATGGTCGGCGGGTTCGTGGTCACCGACCGGATGCTGCAGATGTTCACCCGGAAGAGGCCCGCCAAGTGACCGCCACCCCGGTGTGGGCGCAGCTCGCCTACCTCTTCTCCGCCGTGTGCTTCATCCTCGCCCTCAAGGGCCTCTCGTCGCCCCGCACCGCCCGCGCCGGCAACCTCGTCGGCGCCTTCGGTGCGGTCGTCGCCTGCGTGGTGGTGTTCTTCTACGCCCACCTCGACCACGTCGTCGCGATCCTGGTCGCGATCGCGGTGGGCGCGGCGTCGGGCTGGTCGGCGCGCGCCGGGTGCAGATGACCCAGATGCCGCAGCTGGTCGCGCTGTTCAACGGGGTCGGCGGTGGCGCGGCGGCCCTCGTCGCCCTGCTCGAGCTGGCCGACGCCGACGGCGTCGACGCCGGCGTTCACGCTGGCCGCGACCGCGTTCACGATCCTGGTCGGGTCGGTGTCCTTCGCGGGCTCGCTCGTCACCTTCGCCAAGCTCCAGGAGCTGATGACCTCCCGGCCGGTGGTGTTCCCGGGCCTGCCCGTCGCCTTCGCGCCTCACCGATCGTGGCGGCGCTCGCCCTGGCCACCGTGTACGGTCACCGGTCCCGCCACCGGGATCGGGGCCCTCCTCGCGCTGGTCGGCCTGCTGCTCGGTGTGCTGCTCGTGCTGCCGGTCGGCGGGGCCGACGTACCCATCGTCATCTCGCTGCTCAACGCCTTCACCGGGCTGACCGTCGCGGCCGGCGGCTACGTGCTCGACAACACCGTGCTGCTCGTCGCCGGCACGCTCGTCGGCGCCAGCGGCACGTTCCTGACCAAGCTGATGGCCGCGGCGATGGGCCGCTCGGTCGTCAACATCCTGTTCGGGGCGCTCAAGGGCGGCTCGACCCTCGGCGCGGGCGAGGCGTCCGACCGGCCGGTGCGGTCCGCGGGCGCCGAGGACGTCGCGATCCTGCTCGGCTACGCGCACCGCGTGATCATCGTGCCGGGCTACGGGCTCGCGGTCGCGCAGGCCCAGCACACGCTGCGCGAGCTGGTCGACGTGCTGGGCGAGCGCGGCATCGAGGTCGACTACGCGATCCACCCGGTCGCGGGCCGGATGCCCGGCCACATGAACGTGCTGCTCGCCGAGGCGCAGGTGCCCTACGAGCAGCTCAAGGAGATGGACGACATCAACTCCGAGTTCAAGCAGGCCGACGTCGTCCTGGTGGTCGGGGCCAACGACGTGGTGAACCCCGCGGCCAAGACCTCGCCCGGCGCCCCGATCTACGGCATGCCGATCCTCAACGCCGACGAGGCGCAGCAGATCGTGTTCCTCAAGCGGTCGATGCGCCCGGGCTTCGCGGGCATCGAGAACGAGCTGCTCTTCGACCCCAAGACCACGCTGCTGTTCGGTGACGCCAAGGACACCCTCGGCAAGGTGCTCAGCTCCGTGAAGGGTCTGTGACGAGACCTGTGTAACAGAGAGTTACTTCAGGAGTCGTGCGTCGTTAGTCTGGGTACTACGGGAGCGCACCCCTCGTGACCAGGAGGTCACCCACATGCCTGACGACGAGAACAACCCCTACCGCCGGCCCGACGGACACCGCTACGACGCGCCCGAGTCCAAGGACGACCGCGACAACAAGGGCTGGGACTACCTGATCCTCGGGATCGTGGTCCTGGTCCTGATGGTGCTGATCGCCACGGGCGTCGTGCCGATCTTCAACTTCTAGGCCTGAGGCCGGGCTCAGCCGACCACGCCGTACAACCGGTCGCCGGCGTCGCCGAGCCCGGGCACGATGTAGCCCTTCTCGTTGAGGCGCTCGTCCATGCCCGCCGTCACCACGGTGACCGGGACGTCGAGGCCCTCGAGCTCCTTCTCCAGCCGGGCGCAGCCCTCGGGGGCGGCCAGCAGGCAGATCGCGGTGATGTGGTCGGCGCCACGGTCGACGAGGAAGTGGATCGCGGCCGCGAGCGTCCCGCCGGTCGCCAGCATCGGGTCGAGGACGTAGCACTGCCGGCCGGACAGGTCGTCGGGCAGCCGCTCGGCGTAGGTCGACGCCTCCAGGGTCTCCTCGTTGCGGACCATGCCGAGGAAGCCGACCTCGGCCGTCGGGCAGCAGCCGCATCATCCCGTCGAGCATGCCCAGGCCGGCCCGCAGGATCGGCACCACCAACGGCTTCGGGTTCGCGAGCTTGACGCCCTGCGCCTCGGCGACGGGGGTCTGCACCGTCACCGTCTCCACGCGCACGTCCCGCGTCGCCTCGTAGGCCAGCAGCGCGACGAGCTCGTCGGCGAGCTGGCGGAACGTGGGGGAGTCGGTCCGCTCGTCCCGCAGGGTCGTCAGCTTGTGGGCGATCAGCGGGTGGTCGGCGACGTGGGTGCGCATGGGCGCCAACCTAGTGCGTCACTACGCGGTGGTGCCATCGCGGGCAACCTGTCACCATCGAGTGCGGGGCTGACGCAGTGGAGGAAGCATGTCGGAGGAGACCGAGGCCAACACCGAGGGTGTGGACTTCGTGCTGGTCGCCTACCGCGAGGAGGGCATCTGGCAGCTGCAGGAGCTCGAGGCCTCGATGGCCGGGGACCTCGACGGCTTCGCGGTCGAGCTGCGCCGCTTCCCCGGCGACGGCGGCTCGCTCGGCCTGGTGTCCGTCGACGAGGACTTCTTCCTGCTGGTGCGGGTGCTCGGCGCCGAGACCCGGCTGCTGCTCTCCGACGTGACCGCGGCGACGGACTGGCCGCTCGCGCGCTCGGTGGTCGACCACCTCGAGCTGCCGATCCCCGACGACGAGGAGGACCAGGAGCCGGCCGGCGACCTCGGCATCGTCACCGACCTCGGGATGGGGCCGATGGACATGGGCGCGCTGCTCGACGACTACGAGCTCTACCCCGACGAGATGCTCGGCGACATCGCGGCCCGCCTCGGGTTCGGCGGGTTGTACGACGACGTCGTCGGCGTCGCCGCTCCGTGAGCCCCGCGGGCGTGTGGGACCCCGCGATGCGCGAGGCCCTGGAGCAGGGGCGCGCGGCGCTGGCCACGGGCGACGTACCCATCGGGGCGGTGGTGCTCGACCCCACCGGCGCCGTCGTCGGCCGCGGCCGCAACCGGCGCGAGGCCGACGCCGACCCCACCGCGCACGCCGAGGTCGTCGCCCTGCGCGAGGCCGCCGCGGCGCGCGGGGAGTGGCGTCTCGACGGCTGCACCCTGGTGGTCACGCTCGAGCCGTGCACCATGTGCGCCGGAGCGATCGTGCTCTCCCGCGTGGACCGGCTGGTGTTCGCGGCGTACGACGAGAAGGCCGGCGCCGTCGGCTCGCTGTGGGACGCCGTACGCGACCGCCGGCTCAACCACCGCCCGGAGGTCGTCAGCGGCGTGCTCGCCGACGAGGCGTCCGCGCTGCTGCTCGACTTCTTCGCCCGCCACCGCACCTCGCCGTAGCGGCCTTTGGGCCGATTTCTGCGCCGCCCGCACCCTCGGGTAGCCTCTTCCGCGGTGGCGTGTCCGAGCGGCCTAAGGAGAACGCCTCGAAAGCGTTTGTTGGCGCAAGTCAACCGAGGGTTCAAATCCCTCCGCCACCGCCAGTCGAGATCGCCGTCTCGTGGCCCTGCCAAGGATCACGGGGCGGCGTTGTCGCGTTCTGGGGCCGGTCGGGGCATATCCGGTTGCCCATCGGGCAGGTGGGACCGATCGTTCGGGTATGCGGATCCTGTGGTTGTACGGGCCGCCCGGCGCCGGCAAGTCCACCACGGCGTGGGCGGCCCTGAACGTCCTCGCGGACGACGGAGTCGCGACGGCGTACGTCGACATCGACCAGCTGGGCATGGTGGTCCCGCCACCAGATGATGATCCGCACGCCGAACGGTTGGCGGCCCGCGTGCTGGCAGCCGTCGCCCGCGAGTACGCACGCAGGGGCGCGGAGACCCTCGTGGTCTCAGGTGTGCTGGACCCGGACCTGATGTCGCTCTACCGCGAGCTCCTTGGACCGTTCGGGCCGGCCATGGTGCGGCTCACGGTCGACGAGGCAGAGCTCAAGGCGCGGGTGGACGCGCGAGGCGCGGACGCCGAGGAGTGGGCGGAAGTCGTCGACGAAGCCCGAGCTTTCGAGAAGGCGGCCCTGGACGATCCGGTCGTCGTGGCGGGTGGAGGCGCGACACCGGTCGAGGTCGCCCGCCGCGTCATTGCGGCGGCCGTCCACCCCCTCGAGGTGGAGCCCGGTTCAACCGCAGCAGGATGCGAAACCTCCGGACAGCGGCTACACCGGAGAGGCGATCCTGGTCGGCGGCACCAGTGCTGTCGGGAAGTCGCAGGTCGCCTGGACGGCCTTCATGACCGTGCGAGGAGAACGCATCCCGACCGGGTTCATCGACCTGCGCCAGATCGGCTTCTTCGGGCGGGACGGCGGGCCGGTCGACCATGATCTCCAGGCCGCGACGCTGGCGGCTGTGTGGCCGATCTTCCAGGCGGCTGGCGCGCAGCTGCTGCTCCTCAACGGTCCCGTCGACCAGCCAGCACACGTGGAGTCCTACCGGGCCGCGTTGGACGGAACCCCGCTCACCTGGCACCGGCTCACCGCCGACGAACCGACCCTCAGGAAGCGGGTCTTCTCGCGGAGCAGAGGTGACGGTGCCGCCCGGCTCGCCGGAGACACCCTCATCGGGCTGTCCGAGGCTGGAGCGCTGGAGGTAGCCGCGGAAGCGTTCGCGACGCAGCAGCGCGCGGATGCCCTGTCTGCTTCCTCTGCCCTCGACACCACCGGCCTCACGCTCCAGCAAGCAGCGGAGCGAAGTCCTGGGCCGGCCCGGCTGATCACCCACGTGGCCAGCCACGGTGGTTCAGCGGATGTGGGTCTCCGCTGCCTGCGCGTCCTGGGGAGCGTCGCTGTCGTCGCCGGCCCACGCCGAGAACGAGACGACGTAGTCGCCGGGCTTCTCCGGGACCGGGATCCACACCGAGATGACGCCGCGGTCGGGATCCTGCTCGCCGACGACCTCGTAGGCGGGGTAGTCGCGGAGCCAGTCCCGGGTCAGCCGCTGGACGACGCCGCTGCGGGCGTCGCGCAGCTCCCAGTAGATGCGGACGGTCTCCCCGACGGCGTGCTCGAGGTCGAGGTTCACCTTCGCGACGACCCCGACGGGTTCCCGCGCCTTCTCATGGCCTCCACCGCCGTTGCCTCCGCTGTTCCCCGAACCGGACCCCGACGCGGGCACGGACCGGACGTGCGAGAGCACCTTGACGATGCGCCTCGCGGCGACCTCCGGCGCCACCGGGTCGCCGGCGGCGTTCAGCGCCTGGCTGGAGAAGAAGACGACGGTGGGCGCGTTGGGAGGGAGCGGGTCGCGCGAGCCGGCCACGACGAACTTCTGGTTCACCAGGTCGGTGACGGCCGAGGTGTAGCGCCGCGGCAGCTGCGGGCGCAGCCTCTCGGACGCGACCCCGGTCGGCGTCGGTGGCGTGCTGCTCGTCGCGGTCGTGGACGCGGTCGGACTGGAGGGTGACGCGGTCCCCGTCGACCCGGTCGGGGTCGGGGTGTCCGTGGAACCGGTCGGCGTCGGCGGCGTCGCGGTCCCGGTGTCCGTCGGTCCGGGCGCGGTCGGCGAGGTCGCGGCCCCGGTGGGGGCCACCGGCAGTCCGGACGGGCTCGGGCCGACGGTCTCGGCGCCCGGGGTCGCGAGGACGTCCGCTCCCGCGGCGAGGCGCAGGGTGACCGGGTCGCCGTCGGCGGCGGCCACGACGGCCGACGGACCGCCGGCGGGACCGAGCGCGAGGCTGCGGCCCGCGGACGGCCGGAAGTCGGCCAGCGGCAGGAGGGCCGGGTTCACCTCGACGCCGGTGATGTCGACCAGGACCGGCTCGTCGTGGGGCAGCACCGCCACGACGGCCGCCACCGCGGCCGCGAGGGCGCCCGCGGTCAGCACCGCTCCCTTGGCCGTGACCGCGGCCGGGCGGATCCTGCTCAGCAGGCCGCGGACGCCGGTGCCGTGCTCCCGAGCCGGGCGAACGTCCGCGTGGACGTCACGGGCGGGCTCGGTGACGGGCCCGGCGTGCCGACCTGCCGACCGGGTCATGCCGCCGCCCCCTTCCCACGAGTGCCTGTCCCTCGCGTCTGTGCCGACGTCGAGTGGCCACGTCGTGGGTGCGACCGGTTCCTGTACCAACCGTCCTCGCGGGGGTTCCGGGTGTCAACGGCCCGATCGGGCCACCACTGCAGCCGCCTCGTGGGACTCGTCCTCGTGCGTGCGGTCGACGTCGGCGTGGGTGACCGCCAGGTAGGCGACGAGCCCCGCGAACAGCGCGAGCCCGGCCCGAACACGGTGCCGTCGCCCCAGCCGAGGCCGCCCGACGACGGGGGCTTGCCGAGCCAGTCCGCGACCGAGGCCCCGAGCGGGCGGGTCAGCACGTACGACGCCCAGAACGCGATCGTCGCGTTGAGCCCGAAGCGCCACAGCACCAGCGGGACCAGGATCAGCACGCCGAACAGCACGATCGACCAGCCGAACCCGAGCCCCAGGTCGATCGCGGTGGTGTCGCCCAGGGCGGTGCCGAGCCCGAAGGTCAGCAGCACCGTGGCCCAGTAGAAGCGCTCCCGGCGCGCGGTGGTGATCGAGTGGACGGAGAGCGTGCCCTCGCTCAGCCGCCACCAGGCCAGCACGCCGACGAGCAGGGCGACGTACAGCAGGGAGTCCACGAAGTACGGCGTCCCGAGCACCACGTGCGGGCCGTCGGCGACCATCGTGCCGAACAGGGCGACCGAGAGCACCGTGACCCAGTAGCGGACGGGGTGGTAGGTCGTGGCCCGCAGCTGCAGCCACAGGGCGACGAAGAAGCCGCCGATGCCGACCACCGCCGCGAGCGGGATGCTGACCACGCCCAGGAAGTCGGCGCCGGCCTCGCCGATGCCGGTGGTGAGCAGCTTGACCACCCAGAAGAGCAGGAAGACCTCGGGGACCTTGGGCGCGCGGAAGCTTCGTGGGTGCATGGGCTCCAGGGTGCGGGCCGGCGCCTGACCGGCACCTGAACGGACACGCGACCGTGTTCGCCCTGCGCGAAGTGGTCTCCCGCCCGCGCGTGCACGCGCCTACCGTCGGGTCATGGACAACGTCGTGCCGCTGCGCCGCCCCCAGAAGCTCGACCGGACGCCCGAGCCGCTGTGGCGCGAGGCCGTCGGGTCCGAGCTCCGGCGGGAGCGGCTGGACGCCGGTCGCACGTTGGGCGACGTGGCCGAGCGGGCCGGGATCTCGGTGCAGTACCTCTCCGAGATGGAGCGCGGGCTCAAGGACCCGAGCTCGGAGCTGCTCGGCGCCGTCGCCGGAGCGCTCGGCCTGCAGCTGGTCGACCTCACCGTGCGGGTCAGCCGCTCGCTGCGCGCCACGGCCCGCCCGAGCGGGCCGCTGGCGCTGGCGGCGCTGAGGCCCTAGGCCACGGCCTTCCGGCTGTCGAGGACGATGTCCGCGACGCCGTACGCCACCGCGTCGGGTGCGGACAGGATCAGGTCGCGGTCGGTGTCCTCCCGCAGCCGCTCGACCGGCTGGCCCGTGTGCCGGCTGAGGATCTGCTCCATCTCGGCGCGCAGCCGCACGATCTCCTTGGCCTGCAGGGCCAGGTCCGGCAGGGTGCCCTGGCCGCCCCCGGAGGGCTGGTGCAGCACGACCCGTGACCGGGGGAGCACGACGCGACGGCCCGGCGTGCCAGCAGCGAGGAGCAGCGCCGCGGAGGACGCGGCCTGGCCGACGCAGGTGGTGCCGACGTCCGAGCGGATGTACTGCATCGTGTCGTAGATCGCGAGCATCGCGGTGACCGATCCGCCGGGGGAGTTGAGGTAGAGGTCGATCGGGGTGTCCGGGCTGTCGGACTCCAGGTGCAGCAGCTGGGCGATGACCACGTTGGCGACGCCGTCGTCGATCTCGGTGCCGAGGTAGACGATGCGGTCGGTGAGCAGCCGGCTGAACACGTCGACGGCCCGCTCGCCGCGGGCGGTCTTCTCGATGACGCTGGGGATCGTGTACTGGCTCATCAGGCCCTCCCCAGCCCGACCGCGCTCGGCAGCCGCGACGGCGTCACCGCGGCGACGTCGGTGAGGATCTCGTCGACGAAGCCGTAGTCCCTGGCCTCGGCCGCCGTGAACCAGCGGTCGCGCCGGGCGTCGGCCTCCACCTTCTCCACCGGCTGGCCGGTGTGCTCGGAGATCAGCCGCATCAGCACGTTCTTGGTGTGCTCGAGGTTCTCGGCCTGGATCTCGATGTCGATGGCCGTGCCGCCGATCCCCGCCGACCCCTGGTGCAGCAGCACCCGCGAGTGCGGCAGCGCGAAGCGCTTGCCCGGCGTGCCCGCCGACAGCAGGAACTGGCCCATGCTCGCCGCCAGCCCCATGGCCAGGGTGCTGACGTCGTTGGGGATCAGCCGCATGGTGTCGTAGATCGCGAGCCCGGCGGACACCGATCCGCCCGGGCTGTTGATGTAGAGGCTGATGTCGCGGCGCGGGTCCTCCGCCGACAGCAGCAGCAGCTCCGCGCACAGCCGGTTGGCGATCCCGTCGTCGACCTCCTGCCCGAGCACGATGATCCGCTGGTGCAGGAGCCGGGAGACGAGCTGGTCGTCGAGCGATCCGGGGTACGTCGAGGGCGGTGCGGACATCGGGTCCTCCGAGGGTCGTGGGTGGTGGACCTCCCACGCTGCCCGCCCCCGGCCACGACGTTCCAGCGAATCTGCTGGCAGCAGATCCGCTCTCGGCGTACGGCGTCGCGCCGAGCGTCACGGAAAGCACCGGATGCCGGCTCGGGCCGGTGCGCGTTCGTGACTCTCGGCGGGCCGGCCGCCTCCGAGTTCGGTCCTCGGCTACCAGACCGAGGCGTTGGGCTGGTCCTCGATCCGCCGCCACCCGTGCGGCGAGTAGGTCAGCCGGCGCCCGTCGTCGGCGACGATGACGAGCAGACCGTGCGTGTTGAAGTTGTACGACGCCCGGTCACCGAACTCGAGCGGGGCGGAGTCGTTGTCGACGAAGAGCTGGAAGGCCATGTCCGCAGGGTAGGCGCACCCTCTTGTGGGCCGGCCGTGATCGGGCGCAGACTGGCTCACAGGTCGATCGCCGCACCCGAGGGAGCTGGTCACCATGATCTCGAGGACCCACCGGACACCCCAGGTCCACACGCCCGACCTCATGCCGGTGCTGTCACGGGGCAAGCACCGGTCGCCGAAGAAGGGCGCCTGCTTCATGGAGCTGGCGTCCTTCCTCGCCGGTGAGCCCTGGTCGGACCATCCGACCTGCACCCATCCGCTGCTGGCGTCCCTCGCCCGTGACATCAACGACCACGTCGACGACTACGGCCGCTCCCGGCTGGCGCCGCTGATCCCCTCGGTGATCGGGCTCAACGGCGAGGACCCTCGGGTGGACGCCTGGATCGCCCGCGAGGCGGCCCTGGCCGCGCTGCCGGTGACCTCCTCCGAGCGGCAGGGCGTCGCGGCGGTCGGCCTGCTGCGCTGCGAGCGGATGCTCAACCAGCTCGAGGGCCGCTCCAAGCACCACCTCGACGCCCGCACCGTGGCCCGCCTCGACGACGTGCCGCACGCCCGGGACTGGGCCCGGGGCTTCTCGGCGCTGGGCTGGGGCAGCAGCGCGAGCTTCTCCAAGCGCAGCGCACCCGCGATCGTGCACTCGGCCGTGTCCGGGATCGCCGCGTCGGCGATGGCCGGCGCCGACGACATCCTGGTCGACCTGCTGGAGCGCACCATCGTGCTCTGCCACGAGTGGTTCGAGCTGGAGACCCCGGCGGTCGGCGTCGAGCTGTGGCACGAGACCGTGCGGATGACGCACCGCTAGCTACCGGCGCGGAGCCAGCGTTCCAGCCGCGCCAGCGCCTCGACCACGTCGTCGGTCGAGCCCGCGAACGACAGCCGCGCGAACCGGTTGCCGACCTCGGTGTCGAAGTCGACGCCCGGGGCCGTGGCGATCCCGGTCTCCGCGAGCAGCCGGTGGCACCACGCCATCGTGTCGTCGGTGAGGTGCCCGACGTCGGCGTACACGTAGAACGCACCGTCCGCCGGCGCCAGCCGGTCGATCCCCAGCCGGGGCAGGCCGTCCAGGAGCAGCCGCCGGTTCTCGGCGTAGCGCGCGACGTGCCCGTCGCACTCGGCGTACGACGCCTCGGTGAACGCCGCGACGGCAGCGTGCTGGGACAGCACCGGTGGGCAGATCGTGAAGTTGCCCGTCAGGACGTCGACGGCCCGGCGCAGCCGTGGGGGCACCAGCATCCAGCCGATCCGCCAGCCGGTCATGGAGAAGTACTTCGAGAACGAGCTGAAGACGACCGCCTCGCGCGAGGTCGCCCAGGCCGAGGCGTGCATCGGGGGCGAGGCGTACTCCACCCCGTGGTAGATCTCGTCGCTGATCAGCTGGACGCCGCGCTCGTCGCACCAGGTCGCCAGCGCGGCGAGCTCCGCGGGCAGCAGCATCGTGCCGGTGGGGTTGGCGGGGCTGGCCACGACGAGGCCCTGCACCGGCTCGTCGAGGGCCTCGAGCATCTCCACGGTGGGCTGGAAGCGCGACGCGGGACCGGCCGGCAGCTCCACGACCTCGCAGCCCAGCGCCGTCAGCACGTTGCGGTAGCAGGGGTAGCCCGGGCGCGCGATCGCCACCCGGTCACCGGCCTCGAAGGCCGCCAGGAAGGCGAGCAGGAACCCGCCGGACGAGCCCGTCGTGACGACCACGTCCGCCGGGTCGACCGCCAGGCCGTGCATCCGGCGGTGGTGCCCCGCGATGGCCTCGCGCAGCTGCGGGGATGCCCAGCGCGACCGTGTAGCCGAGGACCTCGTCGTCGAGCGCCCGCTTGGCGGCCTCGCGGACCGGCACCGGCGCGGGGGTCGAGGGCTGCCCGGCCACCAGGTTCAGCAGGTCACCGTGGGTGCGTCCCCGGTCGGCCGCCGCGGCGAGCAGGTCCATCACGTGGAACGGCGGCACGTTGGCCCGGGTGGCGACGGTCAGCCGCGAGGCGGTGGGCATCGCCCTACGCTACCCGCATGCACGGGAACGACCGACGAGACGTTCGCACCGGTCGCCGACGCGTTCGCGCAGGTGCTCGCCCAGCACGACGCCGCCGGCGGGACCGGTGCCGCGCTGGCGGTGTGGCACGACGGCCGCTGGGTCGTCGACCTCTGGGGCGGCTGGGCCGACGCGGCCCGGACCCGTCCGTGGGCCGAGGACACCCTGGTCATGCCCTACTCGGTGACCAAGCCGTTCGCGGCTGTGTGCGCGCTGGTGCTCGCCGACCGGGGGCTGCTCGACCTCGACGCGCCCCTCGCGACGTACTGGCCGGAGCTCGTCGCGCCCACCACCATGCGGCAGGTGCTCAGCCACCAGTCCGGCCTGGCCTACCTGGAGAAGGCCGCTCCCACCGATGCCTTCTTCGACGCGGACCTGATGGGTCGGCTCCTCGCCGAGCAGCCCCCGCTGTGGGAGCCGGGCACGGCGTGCGGGGAGTCGGCGCTGACCTACGGGCACCAGATCGGCGAGGTCGTCCGCCGCGTCGACGGGCGGAGCCTCGGCACCTTCCTGCGCGAGGAGGTCTGCGGACCGCACGGCCTCGACTTCCACGTCGGCGTGCCCGACGCAGACCTGGCCCGCGTCGCCGACCTGACCGGCTTCGACGCGGAGTTCCGGGCCCGGAGCGAGGAGCGGCCGGTGATGCGGCTGGCGCTGGCCAACCCGCCCGGCGCCCTGGACCCCGATGTCGTGAACTCGGTCCGCTGGCGACAGGCGGAGGTGGCCGCCGTCAACGGGCACGGTACGGCGCGCTCCGTGGCGGGTCTCTACGTCGCGCTGCACCAGGGCCGGCTGCTCTCCGAGGAGCTCACGGCCGCGATGACCTCGGTCGCGGCGAGCGGTGTCGACCGGGTGCTCGGCGAGCGGGCCGACTGGGGCCTCGGGGTCGCGCTGGACACCGACGGCTACGGGATGGGCGGGGTCGGCGGCAGCCTGGGCTGGTGGAGCACCGAGGGTGACTACGCGATCGCGTTCCTCACCGGCCTGGTCGCCGACGGGGACCGGATGACCCGCGTCGACAACGCCGTGCGCGGCTGCCTGGGGCTTGCGCCGCTGTAGACCGCCCACACGGACTATGGCGTCTCGTACCGGTGCGCGGGAACGTAGTGCCCTAACGGGCCGAGCCCCGCCACGAACGCGGCCGTCCTTGTCCATCCCCCGGCGAGGGCGGCCGCTTGGCGCTCCCACCCCAGGCGTCCTCCCCTAGGATGAGCTCCCGACCCCTGACGACGCCGAGGTGAGCGTGACCTTCGACGCGCACCAGATGGACACCGTCCTGCTGATCGGCGCCGTCGTGATGCTCGTGGCGATCCTGGCCGTGCGGGTCTCGGTGCGGGTGGGTCTGCCCAGCCTGCTGGTCTACCTGCTGATGGGCGTGCTGCTCGGCGAGGCCGGCCTCGGCATCCGGTTCGAGGACGCCAACGTCGCGCACGCCCTCGGCTTCGCGGCCCTCGTGCTGATCCTGGCCGAGGGCGGTCTCACCACGCACTGGTCGGAGATCCGGCCGGCGATGCGGCTCGGGGTCTCGCTGGCCACGGTCGGCGTCGCGGTCAGCGTGACCGTGATGGCGGTGGGGGCGCACTACCTCTTCGGGCTCGAGTGGCAGCTCGCGGTGCTGCTCGGCGCCGTCACCTCGCCGACCGATGCGGCCGCGGTGTTCTCCGTGCTGCGCCGCGTGCCGCTGCCGCGCGGCATCACCGGGGCGCTCGAGGCCGAGTCGGGGCTCAACGACGCACCGACCGTGCTGCTGGTGACGTTGGTCAGCACCGGTGCGGCCCTCGACCACGGCGTGCTCGGGTTCGCCGGCATCGTGGTCTACGAGCTCGCGATGGGCGTCGTCGCCGGGCTGGCGATCGGCTTCGGCGGCGCGTGGGTGATGCGCCGGGTGGCGCTCCCGTCGTCGGGCCTCTATCCCATCGCCGTGCTGACCCTGACGATCCTGGCGTACGCCGGGACGGCGGCCCTGCACGCGTCCGGCTTCGCCGCGGTCTACACGGCGGCCCTCGTGCTGGGCAACAGCGAGCTGCCGCACCGCGCCGCGACCCGGTCCTTCTCCGAGGGCGTCGCGTGGCTCGCGCAGATCGGGCTGTTCGTGATGCTGGGCCTGCTGGTGTCGCCCGGCCGCATCTCGTTGTTCCACGTGGGGATCGCCGTGCTCGCGGGCCTGCTGCTCACGTTCGTGGCCCGGCCGCTGTCGGTCCTGGCGTGCTCCTGGGCGCACCGGATGTCCGTCCGCGAGCAGGTGTTCGTGTCGTGGGCCGGGCTGCGGGGCGCCGTACCCATCGTGCTGACGACGATCCCGCTGGCCGAGCAGGTCCCCGGGGGCGAGGAGCTCTTCGACATCGTCTTCGTGATGGTGGTGATCTACACGCTGCTGACCGGGCCGACGCTGCCGTGGGTGGCGAGCCCGGCTGGGGGTCACCGTGCGCGACGAGCCGCGCGACATCGAGGTGGAGGCCGCGCCGCTCGAGCGGATCGCCGCCGACCTGCTCCAGGTCAACATCACCCGCCGGTCGCGGCTGCACGGCGTGGAGGTCGGTGAGCTGCGGCTGCCGGCCGGGGCCTCGGTCTCCCTGCTGGTGCGCGACGGGCTGACGCTCGTGCCGGACCAGCGCACCGTGCTCCGGCACGGCGACGACATGCTGGTGGTGACGCCGCGCCGGTGCCGCGAGGCGACCGAGGAGCGGCTGCGCGCGGTGTCGCTGCGCGGTCGGCTGGCCGAGTGGCTGGGCGAACCGCCGACCGCCTAGGGCCTGCTCGGCCTACGAGGTGCCGGTGCTCGCGCTGGGGGCCGGCACGCACACCGACGACGACTGCCGTACGACGATCACGCGGCGGGCCTTGGACAGCTGGTCGAACTTGTTGCCGACCACCACGTCGATGCCCGGGCCCAGGTCCTGGTCGGTCACGGTGACCTTGGTCCGGCGGCCGAACTGCCGGGCCACCAGCCGCGCGGCCAGGTCGCTCTTCTCGGTGGTGAAGACCCGCACGCGCTTGGCCGTGAGGTCGGACGGCGCGTTGCCGACGGAGCCGGCGGTGAACCCGCGCGCGCGGAGCTGGGCCATCGTGCTGTCGGCGAGGCCGTTGCGGGTGCCGCCGTTGAACACGCTCACCTGCACCTGCTTCGAGCGGATCAGCTGGCCCTTCTTGATCGTCTGGCTCGAGCACGTCGGGGACGGGCTGGGGTCCGCGGCGGTGTCGCCGGGCAGCGGGGCGAACAGCGTCTTGGCGCCGAGGACGAGGCCGACCACCAGGATGGCGACGAGCACGAGCAGGGTCACGGCGGTGGTGAGGTGTCGTCGGCCCATCGCGGATCAGGCCTCGACCACGTGCACGCGCGCGTGCAGCACCTGACGCTGCTGGAGCGCGGCCCGCAGGGCCCGGTGCAGGCCGTCCTCGAGGTAGAGGTCGCCGTGCCACTCCACGACGTGCGCGAACAGGTCGCCGAAGAAGGTGGAGTCCTCGTCGAGGAGCGCGGCCAGCTGCAGGGTGTCCTTGGTCGTGATCAGCTCGTCGAGCCGCACCTGCCGCGGCGGGAGCGCGGCCCAGTCCCGGGGGGCGAGGTCGTGGTCGGGGTACGGCCTACCGTCACCGACGCGCTTGAAGATCACGCTGGCAAGCATAGGGTGCGCCCGGATTGTCCTCGGTAGGGTGCGAGCATGACTGACGCCTCCGCCGATCAGGACCCGATCACGGCGGCCGTCGCAGCCGGCTACGCGTTCGAGGGACCCGCCCTCGAGCTCGGGGGACTGATGCTCGACGCCGACCGGCTCGCCGACGCACGCGTGCGGATCCCGCTGGGGATGCTCAACCGGCACGGTCTCGTCGCGGGCGCGACCGGCACCGGCAAGACCAAGACCCTGCAGCTGCTGGCCGAGCAGCTCTCCGCCCACGGCGTGCCGGTCTTCGCCGCCGACATCAAGGGCGACCTCTCCGGCCTCTCGGCCGCCGGCGAGGACAACCCCAAGATCACCTCGCGGGCGGCGTCCGTCGGCCAGCAGTGGACGGCGACGGGGTTCCCCGTGGAGCTCTACGCCCTCGGCGGCGAGGGCACCGGCATCCCGCTGCGCGCGACGATGACGTCCTTCGGCCCGACGCTGCTGTCCAAGGTGCTCGGCCTCAACGACACGCAGGAGTCGTCGCTCGGGCTGGTGTTCCACTACGCCGACTCCGCCGGCCTGCCGCTGCTCGACCTCGCCGACCTCCGGGCCGTCGTGTCGTTCCTGACCTCCGACGAGGGCAAGGGCGACCTGAAGAACCTCGGCGGCCTCTCCTCGGCCACGGCCGGGGTGATCCTGCGCGAGCTGATCTCCTTCGAGGACCAGGGCGCCGACGCGTTCTTCGGCGAGCCGGAGTTCGACACCCACGACCTGCTCCGCACGGACGCCGACGGCAAGGGGATCATCTCCCTCGTCGAGCTGCCCGACCTGCAGGACCGGCCGGCGGTCTTCTCCACCTTCCTGATGTGGCTGCTGGCCGACCTGTTCCACGACCTCCCCGAGCTCGGCGACCCCGAGAAGCCCAGCCTGGTCTTCTTCTTCGACGAGGCGCACCTGCTGTTCGCCGACGCGTCCAAGGACTTCCTCCAGGCCATCACCCAGACCGTGCGGCTGATCCGGTCCAAGGGGGTCGGCGTCTTCTTCGTGACGCAGAGCCCGACCGACGTACCCGACGAGATCCTGGCGCAGCTCGGGTCCCGGGTGCAGCACCAGCTCCGCGCCGCCACCCCCAACGACGCCAAGGCGCTCAAGGCGACCGTGAACACCTACCCGACCTCGTCCTACGACGACCTCGGCAAGGTGATCCTGTCGCTCGGCATCGGCGAGGCGGTCGTCACCGTGATGAACGAGCGCGGGGCGCCGACCCCGGTGGCGTGGACGCGGCTGCGGGCCCCCGAGTCCCGCATGGGACCGGCCGACGCCGCGGCGATGACCGCGGCCGTGCAGGCCTCACCCCTCCAGCCGAAGTACGGCGCGGCGATCGACCGGGAGTCGGCCCGCGAGAAGCTGGCGGCCCGGCTCGAGGCGGGAGCGGCGACCGCCCACGAGGAGCAGCAGAAGCCGACCAGGCCGGGCGACGACCACGTCGGCTATCCCGCCGAGAGCCGGAGCAAGCCGCGCACGAAGAAGTCCGCCCCGGCGAAGCAGGACGGCGGGGTGGTGCAGGACATCATGAAGTCGCCGGCCGCGCGCGACCTGATGCGCACCGCCGCCCGGGAGATCGTGCGCGGCGTCTTCGGGGTCGGGCGCCGGCGCTAGTCCCGCTCGGTCAGGCGCACCAGCGGACGGCGTCGACGGCGAAGTCCGCGGGCGCGTGCACCCCGGCCAGGTCGGGACGGTCGCGGAGCAGGGCGGTCAGGTCGCGGGCCCGGGCGGCGGCGCGCCGCTGGGCGGCAGCCGCGAGGCGCTCGTTGCGGGCGCGCTCGGCGTCGTAGGCGTCGTCGACCAGGGTCACCGGCGCGCGGCCGGCGGCGGCTCGCGGTGGTGCGGGGTCGAGGTGCCGGTGTCGAGGTCGGTCTCGGCGATGGCGGCGGTCATGAGATTCCCCCGGGGAGTCGGTGTGGGTGCTGACCGGTCCCCAGCGTCGCCGAGCCGTGCGACGGCGGCGTTACCCCGTGTGACGCGCAGAAGAAATCTGGGTGTCGGTCTGTACCGATCACGTGAACACGACGAGAGGGACGACCGCGCCGGTGTGCGCGACCGTCCCTCTCGTGTGCGGGTGACCCGGTCAGGCGGCCGGTCGGGGCCAGCTCGACCTCGGTGACCGCTCCGCCGCGGACCGAGGCGGTGAGCCGGACGGGCCCGCCGCCCTTCTCGTAGAGCTCGTAGGAGCCCTCGCGTCAGCTCGCCGAACACCAGCGACGGCACCGTCCGGTCGCCGGCGGGCCGGTCCACGACCGCCACGTGCGGGTGGTGGCCGTCGACCTGCCCGACGGGGCGGATCTCGATCTCGACGCCGACCGTCGCGGCCGGCATCTCGACGACCAGCGCCCCGACGTCGTCCCCGATGTCGAGCAGGACGGAGCCCTGCCCCGCAAAGGGATTCTCGGCGTCGCGGTGCCCGTGCCCGTGCCCGTGCCCGGTGCTCATCAGTTCGACGAGCGGGACGTGCCCGGCATGGTCTGGTACCCGCCGTTGGGCGCGGCGAGGAACGGGAAGCCGTCCGGGTAGGCGCCGTTCTCGTTCGTCGTACCGTCGGTGACCTTGCTGGCGGCGTCGTCCGGCTTGTACGACGGGTCGACCAGCGGGATCGTCAGGCCGGCGATGGCCCGCAGCTGGATGGTCGTCGTGTCGTCGAGCACCCGGCGCCCGTTGGGGTAGCCGGCCGCGTCGCCCGCGACCAGCCCCAGCGGGTTGGCCTTGTCCATCGAGGTCGGCGGCACGGCGACGTTGAGCCGGAGCATGTCGGAGGCGACCGTGCCGGTGTAGTTCTGGAACCCGGGCACGACGCCGTTGGGGATGCCGGTGAGCAGGATGGCGTTCAGGTCGGCCCGCGGCTTGGTGTACTTCGCCAGGTTGGGGAAGACGCCCGGGTAGAGCACCGGCAGCAGCTTGGCCAGCTCGGGGTGGTCGACGTACTTCGCGTAGCTCTTGTCGCCGGCCGGGTAGTGCACGTTCCACTCGTCCTTCTCGGCCATCGGCACGATGACCTCGTTGAACAGCGGGCTGCCCAGGCGCGAGACCTGCTGCCACGGGCCGTGGCCCTCGGTGCGACCGGTCTTCTTGTTCAGGATGCGCGACTTGCGACGGCTGGCCGTCGCCCACACGCCGATGACCGAGTGCGCCGCGGACACGTCCTCGGGGCAGGACGCCGCCCCGGGTGACCTCGCGGATCGGCACCTGGATCGCGATCGTGTGCACGTTGTAGGTCTTGGTCGCGTCGACGCCGTCCATCGCGCCCGCCGACGGCAGGATCGCGTGCAGGCCCTGGAAGGGACGCAGCGTGCCCAGGTCGAAGATGCTGCCCAGGTCGACGTGGAAGGCGTCGGCCCGCTGGCCGGCGAAGACGGACCGCAGCCCGAGCCGGTGGACGGCCGGCTTGCCGAGGTTCTCCTCGTAGTTCGGCGTGCTGCGGGGTCCGACGTTGACCGGCGGGCAGCGCAGGTCGCGGCCGATGCACCTTGGAGACGCCGTTCTTGACCCGGGTCACCGAGTAGAACTGCGGGCGGTTCCACTCGCTGTCCTTGAGGCTGCTGATCCGGCCGGTGTTGTAGAGGAACGTCTTCTTGTTCCGGATCTTGGTGTGGAACCGGAACTGGTAGGTGACGTCGGCCTTGCCGGTGCCCTTGTTCGAGACCTTGATCTCGTAGAGCACGTCGTCACCGAACTCGTAGAAGTTCGGCCCGCCGTCGGGCTTCTGCAGCGGGATGAAGTTGGCGATCAGGGTGACGTACGTCGGGTGCTTCGGGTTCACGAACGCGTAGACGTCGGTGTTGTCGGCGACCGGGTCCTTGGAGATCTCCGGTGCTTCGCGGTGCGAGGACATGTCGGTCAGCCTTTCGCCGCGTTGAGGAGCCGGTGCACGAGGTCGCGGTCGTGGACCACGACCTCCCGCTCGTCGACCATGAGGGTCACTTCGTCGGAGTCCACGTCGCTGACGTAGGCGACGACCGGTGAGGTCGCCGCGTCGCGGTGCTTGTGGGTCTGGCCGGCGAAGGCGGAGCCGGGGGCGAGGGCCGTGGCGCCCACGGCCGCGGCACCTGCCCCGGTGACGCCGATGAACCGGCGTCGGGAGGTCTCGCTCATCTGAAAAGTCCCTTCGAGCGATCGGGTTTGCGGCAGACCGTGTGATCTGCGCCATATCGACGTTCGGCCCGGGGCGCGCCTGCCGGATGGGTCCCCGGTGCCGGCGTCCGCGTCGGTCTAGACCAGGTGCTCGCGCTCGTCGAGCCGGCGCAGCGCCCACCACACCGTGAAGGCGTCCTCCGGCCGGTCGAGGTTGAGGCCGGCCGACTCCGCGTAGGTGCGCAGCCGGTAGCGCAGCGTGTTGCGGTGCACGAACAGCGCGTCGGCCGCCGCGTCCACGCTCCCGTGCGCCGCGAACCAGGCCTGCAGCGTCTGCCGCGCGGCGGCCCGACGCGGCTCGTCGAGGTGACCGAAGCACCGCTCGACGAACGCGTCGCCGAGCTCGGGCTGCTCGTGCACGGCCCGCAGCAGGCGTACGTCGTCCGGGTGCTGGGGGTCGGCGAGCCCGAAGGCCCGGCCATCTCGAAGGCGACCAGCGCACCCTCGAACGACAGCCGCAGGTCTCGCGGGCAGCACCTCGTCCCCGAACCCGACCGGCACGCCCCACGGGTCGCGGGGCGGCGTCGCGGCCAGCCCGACGAGGCGGCCCGCTCCGCTGTCCGCGTACGACGCGAGGAGCCGGCCCGTCCCGTCCGGCGCCACGGGCGACCACGACGACGTAGCCCGCGTCCGGGGACCAGGCCCAGCTCGGCGCAGGCCTCCAGGACCGAGGCCGGCCCGAGACCGCCGTGCACGAGCCGGCGCAGCGGGGCCTCGCCCGGGCTCGTCGACGTCGAGGTGAGGGCGGCGGACTCGGTGAAGCCCCGGTGGCCGGTCGCGAGGGCGGCCGCGGCGTCGTCGCAGTGCAGCCACACGGCCCGGGTCAGCTCGAGGGTCACTCCCGCGTCGACGCCCTGCGACGCGGCCAGGTCCAGGACCGCCTCGATCGCCGTACGCGCCACGATCCGGAAGCCGGCCAGCATCGCGTCGATGTCGACGCCCTGCTCGGCCCGCATCGCCCCGATCGAGCGCAGCGCGTCGCCCTCGAGACCGCCCCGGTCGACGCCGTTGCGGATCACGGCCACGGCCAGCACCAGGGCGCCGCTCACGTCCTCGCGCATCTGCTCGGGGTCGATGGCCAGGAAGTCCGGGACCTCGGCGCGCACGTCGGCCAGCGCCGCCTCGGCCACCTGCTCGACGGGGAACTCCTCCAGCAGGCCGGCGACGACCTCCAGCACGGGTGGGTCCACGAGTGGCTCCTTGTGCACCGGGACAATCCCGGTGGGCCAAGTTTGTCGCATCGACGGGGCCCAGGGGAACCGTGCGACGGCATCCTGGACGACGGTGCGTCACCCGGTCCTCGGACCGGGCAGCGCAGCAGGGTGCCTGCCCCGGGAGGGGGCGGGCACCGCCCCGGCGCCCCGGCCCCCCGTCCGGGGCGCCGCCCTTTAACCCTGTCGACCGCGCACGGGTGCATCGAGTCCGGCGGCCCTGGGTACACGTCCTCGAGCGCGCGGGCGCGCGTGGAGCGAAGGGACCGGGACCGGGCATGCTGACCGAGGGCATCGACGTGGTGGCCGAGCGGTACTCCCTCGACGAGCTGATCGGGCGCGGCGGGATGGCCGACGTCTACCGGGCCACCGACCAGGTGCTGGAGCGGGAGGTGGCGGTCAAGGTCCTCCGCGGCCACGCCGCCAGCGACTCCGACCGGGAGCGCTTCCGCGAGGAGGCCCAGATCGTCGCCGCCCTCGACCACCCGGGCCTGGTGACGGTGCTCGACGCCGGGGTCGCGGCCGACGACGTTCCCTACCTCGTCATGGACCTCGTCGACGGGACCAGCCTGGCCACCTTCTGCCGCGGCAAGCGGGTCGCGCCGCACCGGGTCGCCTTCGTCGGCGCGGAGCTCGCCTCCGTGCTGTCCTACGTGCACGACCACGGCATCGTGCACCGCGACGTCAAGCCCAGCAACATCCTGATCGGCCGCGACGGGATCGTCCGGCTCGCCGACTTCGGCATCGCGCGGATGCTCGCGGACCCGACCGGACACACGGTGACGGGTACGACGATCGGCACCGCCGCCTACATCGCACCCGAGCAGGTGCGCGGGGAGACGGTGACCGCCGCCAGCGACGTCTACTCCCTCGGCCTGGTGCTGCTGGAGGCCCTCACCGGCACCCGCGCCTACACCGGCGGGCCGATGGAGGCCGCCCTGGCCCGGCTGCACGCCGCCCCCCTGATCCCCACCAGCCTGCCCACCGGCTGGCCGGCGCTGCTGACGCAGATGACCGCGTCCGAGCCGGACGCGCGACCGACGATGGCCGAGATCGAGCCGGTGCTGCGGGCCCTCGAGGTGGCCTCCACCCCGTCGTGCCGGCCGACCGGGCCACCGACGCGCGCGGCTGAGCCGCCCGCGCCGTCGGCCGGGAACGCGGAACGCCGGCCCGGGCAGAGCCGGACCGGCGTTCTCGGTGGTGGCGGAGGATAGGGGATTCGAACCCCTGAGGGCGTTAACCCAACCCGCTTTCCAAGCGAGCGCCATAGGCCACTAGGCGAATCCTCCGCCGGAGAGGTTACCGGTCACACGCGGCGTAGATGAAATTGACCCGACTTGGGCGGTGCAGCGCCGTTCACCTAGACTCCTGGCAACCCCCCGTGCGGCGGCATCTCGCCCAACTCCCCCAGGGCCGGAAGGCAGCAAGGGCAAGTGAGCTCTGTCGGGTGCGCGGGGGGCCTTTTGCTGCCCGGGCGGGCCGGATCACCGCTGGACCACGGCTGGACGACCGCGGCCTACCGCCTGTCGGAGCGGCTGGTTAGGGTTCAGGCGTGGAAGCACCGCTCGCCCTCTACCGCCGCTACCGGCCGGAGACGTTCGCCGAGGTCATCGGCCAGGACCACGTCACCACGCCGCTGCGGGCGGCGCTCAACAACAACCGGGTCAACCACGCCTACCTCTTCTCCGGTCCGCGCGGCTGCGGCAAGACCACCAGCGCCCGCATCCTGGCCCGCTGCCTCAACTGCGAGCAGGGCCCGACCGACAGCCCGTGCGGCGTGTGCCGCTCCTGCACCGACCTGGCGCGCGGCGGCCCCGGCTCCATCGACGTCATCGAGATCGACGCGGCCAGCCACGGCGGCGTCGACGACGCCCGCGACCTGCGGGAGCGGGCGTTCTTCGCCCCGGTCAGCAGCCGCTACAAGGTCTACATCATCGACGAGGCGCACATGGTGACGCCGCAGGGCTTCAACGCGCTGCTCAAGCTGGTCGAGGAGCCGCCCGAGCACCTCAAGTTCGTGTTCGCCACGACCGAGCCCGAGAAGGTCATCGGCACCATCCGGTCGCGCACCCACCACTACCCGTTCCGGCTTGATCCCGCCGCGCACCCTGTCGGACTACCTGCGCGAGCTGTGCACCAAGGAGGGCGTCGAGGTCGACGCCGCCGCGCTGCCGCTGGTGGTCCGGGCCGGCGGTGGGTCCGCCCGGGACACGCTGTCGGTGCTCGACCAGCTGATGGGCGGGGCCGGGCCCGAGGGCGTCACCTACGACCTCGCCACGGGGCTGCTCGGGTTCACCCCCGACACCCTGCTCGACGAGGTCGTCGACGCGTTCGCGGCCGGTGACGGCGGCACCGTGTTCGGGGTGGTGGACAAGGTCATCGAGACCGGCCAGGACCCGCGCCGCTTCACCGAGGACCTGCTGCGCCGGCTGCGCGACCTGGTGATCATCTCGGCGGTCCCGGACGCGCCGGCGACCGGCCTGATCGACGTGCCCCAGGACCAGGGGGAGCGGCTGACCGCGCAGGCGGCCCGCTTCGGCCGCGCCGACCTCAGCCGGTCGGCCGAGCTGGTGGCCGACGGGCTCACCGAGCTCAAGGGGGCGACGGCCCCGCGGCTGCTGCTCGAGCTGATCTGCGCCCGGGTGCTGCTGCCGGGCGCCGACCACGGCACCGAGGGCATCATGGCGCGCCTCGACCGGATCGAGAAGCGGATGTCGATCGAGGGCACCCCCAGCGCCGCCGCTCCGGCAGCGGCCGCACCGCGCGCCGCCGCCCCCGAGCCGGTCCGTGCCGCTCCGGCGGCCCAGCCGGTGCCCGAGCCGGTGCCCCGAGCCCGCCCGGCCCAGCCGGCGCCGCAGCCCGTCGCCGACCCGACGCCGGCGCGCACTCCGGAGCCCGAGCCGACACCCGAGCCGACGCCCGAGCCCGTCGCCCGGCCGGCCGCCGAGGCCGAGCCCGAGTCGGCTCCCGCCCCGGCCGCGCCCGCACCCGGCACCGGCACCTCGACCGGCCTCGGCCTGGTCGACGTCCGCCGGCTCTGGCCGGACCTGCTCGACGCGGTCAAGCTCAAGCGCCGCTACACCTGGATCCTGCTCAGCCAGAACGCCCAGGTGGCGGCGGTCGACGACAAGACCCTGACCATCGCCCTGATCAACGCGGGGGCGCGCAACTCCTTCAGCAGCGGTGGCAGCGAGGAGGTGCTGCGCCAGGCCGCGATCGACGTGATCGGTCACGACTGGCGGATCGAGGCCATCGTCGACCCGTCGGCGCAGCCCGGGGCCGAGGCACCGATCGTCGTGACCCGACCCGCCGTCCCCGAGCCCGCCGCCGGTGCCGACCAGGCTCCGGCCGCTCCCGAGCCGACGACCCCGCCGCCGGTGGAACCGCCGGCCAAGCGCCCCATCGACCCCGAGTCGATGGCCGCCGCCCGCGGCGCCATCCAGGACACCCGGCCCGCGGGCGGCGCCGCGCCAGCGCGGCTCCGACGTGTCCGACGCCGACGCCGACCGCGACGACCCCGACGCCGACGACGGCTCCCTCGGCGGTGCGCAGCTCCTGGAGCGCGAGCTCGGTGCGAGCATCATCGAAGAGATCAAGCACGACTGACCAACCGACCGGCCCGACGAGAGAGACACGATGACTGAGAACCAGAGCCCCTTCGGCGACGGTGGGTTCGACATCAACGCCCTGCTGCAGCAGGCGCAGCAGATGCAGGAGCAGATGGCCGCGGCCCAGCACGAGCTCGCGGCGGCCACCGTCGACGGCACCGTCGGCGACGGCCTGGTCACCGTCACGGTCAACGGCACCGGCGAGCTCGTCGGCGTGAAGATCCGCAAGGACTCGTTCGACCCGGCCGAGACCGAGGACCTCGAGGACCTGATCGTCGCGGCCTACCGCGACGCCGCCGCCCGGGCCCAGGCCCTGGCCGCGGAGAAGATGGGACCGCTGGCCGGCGGACTGGGCGGCGAGCCCGGTCCCGAGGGCACCGGTCTCTCGCTCGGTTTCTGACCGTGCCTCTCGCATCTGCCGCGGCGTTCGCGGCCCCGCATCCCGACCGGCTGCGTTGTCGGCACTCGGCGCAGCACGCTGCGCTCTCGCACCTCCGCCTGGCCGGCCCGGGCGCGGATGCCACGCCCGCCTGTGCGGCATCTGCTCGAGACGCGGTCTGAGATGTACGAAGGTGTCGTCCAGGACCTGATCGACGAGCTGGGTCGACTCCCCGGCGTGGGGCCCAAGAGCGCCCAGCGGATCGCCTTCCACCTGCTCCAGGCCGACCCGGTCGACGTACGCCGGCTCGCCGAGGTGCTGGTCGAGGTCAAGGAGCGGGTCAAGTTCTGCGCCGTCTGCGGCAACGTGGCGGAGGAGGAGACCTGCCGGATCTGCCGCGACCTGCGCCGCGACCCGACGGTCATCTGCGTGGTCGAGGAGTCCAAGGACGTCGTCGCGGTCGAGCGCACCCGTGAGTTCCGGGGCCGCTACCACGTCCTCGGCGGGGCGATCTCGCCGATCGACGGCATCGGTCCCGACGACCTGCGGATCCGCGAGCTGATGACCCGGCTCGCCGACGGGGCGGTCACCGAGGTCATCCTGGCCACCGACCCGAACCTCGAGGGCGAGGCCACCGCGACGTATCTCACGCGACTCCTGAGGCCCATGGGCTTGCGCGTGACGCGACTTGCGAGTGGACTTCCCGTGGGAGGGGACCTGGAGTACGCCGACGAGGTCACCTTGGGGCGGGCTTTCGAAGGGAGACGATCGGTCGAATGAGCGACACGACGACGTACGACACGGCCGCGGGCGAGGGCCACAGCGACTTCGAGGACTTCGCGCAGCAGATCGCCGACCAGGTCGGCAGCTTCCTGCTCGCCCTGCGCGCGATCTCCCGCGGCGAGGCCGGCGAGAGCGGCGCCGCCATCTCGCTGCTGCTCCTGGAGGTCAGCCAGGTCCTGCTGGCCGGCGGGCGGCTCGGCGTGCACTCGGACTTCACCCCGGCCGACGAGTACGAACCCGACGCCGGCCCGGACCCCGACCTCGACGCGATGCGGCTGCGGCTCGCGGTGCTGCTGGAGAGCGTCGACGCCTACAGCGAGGTGTTCGACCCCTACGTCGACCCGCCCGAGATCGTCTCCTCGCTGCTGTCCGACGACCTGGTCAGCATCGCCACGTCCCTGGCCCACGGCCTGCGGCACTACCGCGACGGCTCCGTCAGCGAGGCGCTGTGGTGGTGGCAGTTCTCCTACGTCTCCAGCTGGGGCAACGAGGCCAGCGGCGTGCTGCGCGCCCTCCAGTCCGTGGTGGCCCACGACCGGCTCGACGCCGAGTTCGAGAGCGAGCAGGACCAGGTCGCGGCGGCCGCGGACCTTCTCACCCCCTAGCGCTCCGGCCGGGCGGGACCCGCACCGCCGGTAGGATCACCGCGTCAGTCCGTCCCGACGAGCGAGGAGGTCCCGTGGGCATCGTCGTCCAGAAGTACGGCGGTTCGTCCGTCGCCGACGCCGACGGCATCAAGCGGGTCGCCCAGCGGGTGGTCGACGCCAAGCGGGCCGGGCACGAGGTGGTCGTCGTGGTCTCCGCGATGGGTGACCACACCGACGAGCTGATCGACCTCGCCCAGCAGGTCTCGCCGCTGCCCGCCGGCCGCGAGCTCGACATGCTGCTGACCGCGGGCGAGCGCATCTCGATGGCCCTGCTCGCGATGGCCATCGGCAACCTGGGCCAGGAGGCCCGCTCGTTCACCGGCAGCCAGGCCGGCGTGATCACCGACAGCACGCACGGCAAGGCCAAGATCATCGACGTCACCCCGGGACGCATCGAGAAGGCGCTCGAGCTGGGTGCCGTCGCGATCGTGGCCGGCTTCCAGGGCGTCAGCCAGGACACCAAGGACATCACCACGCTCGGCCGCGGCGGCTCGGACACCACGGCGGTGGCCCTGGCGGCCGCGCTCAAGGCCGACGTCTGCGAGATCTACAGCGACGTCGACGGCGTCTTCACCGCGGACCCCCGGATCGTCCCCAACGCCCGCAAGCGCGACTGGATCTCCTACGAGGAGATGCTCGAGATGGCTGCCTGCGGGGCGAAGATCCTGCACCTGCGGTGCGTGGAGTACGCCCGCCGCTACCAGATGCCGATCCACGTGCGGTCGTCGTTCAGCCAGAAGACCGGCACCTGGATCAGTGACCAAGGAGATGACCAGATGGAGCAGGCGATCATCGCGGGCGTGGCGCACGACCGCAGCGAGGCCAAGATCACCGTCGTCGGGGTCCCGGACAAGGTCGGCGAGGCCGCCCGGATCTTCGAGGCGCTGGCCGACGCCCAGATCAACCTCGACATGGTGGTGCAGAACGTCTCCGCGGCGTCCACGAACCTGACCGACATCTCCTTCACGCTGCCCCGCGACGACGGCCAGGCCGCCGTGTCGGCGCTGGCCCGGATCAAGGACGCGGTCGGCTACGACTCGCTGCTGTACGACGACCAGATCGGCAAGATCTCCCTGATCGGCGCCGGCATGCGGTCGCACCCGGGCGTCACGGCGCGGTTCTTCGCCGCCCTGGCCGCCGCGGGCGTCAACATCGAGATGATCTCCACCTCCGAGATCCGGATCTCCGTGATCGTGGACGAGGCGCAGGTCGACGACGCCGTCGCCGCCACCCACACCGCGTTCGACCTCGACTCCGACGAGGTGGAGGCAGTCATCTACGGAGGCACCGGGCGATGACTCAGCCCGTCAACATCGGCATCGTCGGGGCCACCGGGCAGGTCGGCGCCGTGATGCGGCAGATCCTGCTCGAGCGGGACTTCCCGGTCGACCGGATCCGGTTCTTCGCCTCGGCCCGCTCGGCCGGCACGACGCTGCAGTGGGGCGACCGCGAGGTGCTCGTCGAGGACGCCGAGACCGCCGACCCGTCCGGCCTGGACATCGCGCTGTTCTCGGCGGGAGGCGGCACGTCGCTCGCGCTGGCTCCGCGGTTCGCGGCGGCCGGTGCCGTCGTGGTCGACAACTCCTCGGCCTGGCGGATGGACCCCGACGTCCCGCTGGTCGTCAGCGAGGTCAACCCGGACGCCGTACGCCAGGCGCGCAAGGGCATCATCGCCAACCCGAACTGCACGACGATGGCCGCGATGCCGGTGCTCAAGCCGCTGCACGACGAGGCCGGCCTCGTCCGGGTGGTGGCGAGCACCTACCAGGCCGTCTCCGGCAGCGGGCTCGCCGGCGTCGACGAGCTCGCCGGCCAGGTCGCCGCGGTCGGCGACCGCGGCCCGCTGCTCACCCACGACGGGGCCGCCGTCGAGATGCCGGCCCCGCACAAGTACGTCCGCCCCATCGCGTTCAACGTGCTCCCGATGGCCGGCTCCGTGGTCGACGACGGCAGCGACGAGACCGACGAGGAGCAGAAGCTCCGCAACGAGAGCCGCAAGATCCTCGGCATCCCCGACCTCCGGGTCTCCGGCACCTGCGTGCGGGTGCCCGTCTTCACGGGGCACTCGCTGTCGCTGAACCTCGAGTTCGCCTCCGCGCTGCCGGCCAAGCGGGCGGCCGAGATCCTCGCCGACGCCGCCGGGGTCACCCTGTCCGACGTACCCACGCCGTTGCAGGCCGCCGGGCAGGACCCCAGCTTCGTGGGCCGGATCCGTCAGGACCCGGGGTCGACGGCGAGCGGGGCCTGGCCCTGTTCGTCACCGGGGACAACCTGCGCAAGGGCGCGGCCCTCAACACCGTGCAGATCGCCGAGCTGATCGCCCGCCGCTGACCGTCAGCGGACGTCGACCTCCGGGCCCTTCTCGGGCCGGGGCTCGACGAAGGCGGACGTCACCCAGTGCGCGAGGACGTACGCCGCGGCGCCCAGCACCGGGACGACCAGCAGCATCCACGACGAGAACAGCGCGTCGGTCGGCGTCAGCAGCATGACCACGGCGAGCACGCCGACGGCCAGGAAGCTGGTCGACCGGCTGTCCGGCAGACCGAGGACGGCCAGCACGGCGCCGCCGAGGAACACCAGCAGCACCAGGATCACGACCAGCACGAACAGGCCGGGACCACCGCAGGTCTCGGTGCCGCGGACCGCCTCGCAGCCCTGCAGGGACACGTAGGTCAGGGCGACCCCGACCAGGCCGACGACCAGGCCGGTGACCAGCGCGGCCACCCAGCCCGGCGGCTTCGGCAGGGTGGGCCGGGCCCGGGGGGCGCGCCGCTGGCCGGCCGTGGCCTCGGCGTCCTCGAGCTCGTCGTGCAGTGCCTCGGAGTCCGGGTCGGGGACGTGGAGGGGTTCGGCAACCGGCTCGGGCTCGGTGACGGGCTCGGGCTCGGCCGACCGGCTCGGGCGCGGTGACGGGCACGGGCTCGGCGACGGGTTCGGGCGCAGGGACCGGTCCAGGGGCGGCGACAGGCTCCGTCTCCGCCTCGCCGGCGGGCTCCACGGGCGCCGCCTTGCGGCGACGCTTCCGGCCGAGACCGGGCAGGGCCAGGGACGGCAGCTCGAGCTTGGCCGTCTCGTCGTCGGGGCGCTCGGAGTCGTCCGGGTGCCGCGTGTCAGCCATGTCGCGCAGTGTGCCAGAGCGGGAGCGGGGCGCGTCGGAGGCGAGCCGGGCTCACCACGTCACGCAGCTGCGACCTGGATGCGGCTGGTGTGCGGCGTCTGCGGCATCCCGGCCATGGTGAGCGACGCGTCGTAGGCGTGCAGGGCGCCGGGCTGGTCGCCGACGCGGCGCAGGCTGTCGCCGAGCTGGCGCCAGAGCCGGGCCACGTCGCGGGACATGCTCATCCCGGCCAGCACCGAGCGGGCCTCGCGGTAGGACTCGTCGGCCAGGTCCTCCTCGAAGCGGGCCGCCCCGACGTCGCCGAGCAGGATCAGCGCCTCGGCGCGGTCGATGTGCTCGGAGGGGCCGAGGTGCTGGAGGGCGTTGGCCGCCTGCTCCGCGGCGTCGTCGTACTGGCCGAGCACCAGGTAGGCCCGACCGCGCAGGGTGCGCGATGATGCCCTGGTCGAGCTTGGAGCTCCGCACGGACGAGTGGGTGTCGGCCCGGTCGAGCTGGGCCAGCGCGGCCACGGCGTCCGGGTAGGCGTGGTGCAGCAGCAGCCAGGCGTAGTGCAGGCGGAGGCGCGGGAGGTCGCTGCTCTCCTCCTCCTCGCTGAGGAGGGCGGCGGCGCGGTCGGTGAGCCGGAGGGCCTCGTCGAGGGCGCCGCGCTCGTGGGCGACGATGGCGGCGTTCCAGTAGATGGAGCCGCGGGCGCGGGAGGTGCCGACCCGGTCGGCGACCTTGATCAGGCGCTGCACGACCTCGGTGGCGGTGATGATGTCGCCGCGCGCGTTGAGCGCGAACATGTAGGTGGCACCCAGGCGGATGTGCTCGTCGGAGCCGGCCAGGCCGGCGCTGGTCGATCTCGCCCAGGACAGCGCTCGCCGATGTCGACGGCGGCGTTGACGTCGCCGGCTTCGTAGAGCATCACGGCGAGGCTGGTCGCGGCGCGGGCCAGGGCGACCCAGGCGCTCTCGCGACGGTTGCGGTCCACCACGGCGCGCAGCACGCCGGCGGCGCCGACGATGTCGCCGGTCTGCATGAGCCCGTCCGCGTACACAGCGGCGGCGTCGTTGGCCGTCAGGTTGTCCAGCTCGTCGAGCTCCAGCCGCGCGATGATCCGCACGGCCTCGGCGGCGTTGCCGTTGGCCAGGGACATCCGGGCGAAGTTGACGTCGACCCGCGCCTCGTCGTTCTGGCGCGAGTTGCCGGACCGCTGTGCCTGCAGGAGGTCGTCGACGGGGACCCCGAGACGCTGGGCGATCTCCCGGACCATCTTGTCCGAGGGAGTGCGCTTGCCCGACTCGATCAGGGACACGTAGCCCGAGCTGATGCCGTTGCCGGACAGCGCGGTCTGGGTCATGCCCTTGGCGACGCGAAGGTCGCGGATGCGGATGCCGATGTCGCTGCTCATGCAGCAATGTTAGGAGACTTACCGCCTCGGTAAGAACCCTTTCGCCCAAATGTCCTATTTGGGCGAATCAGAAAGACCTAGCGGCAGCAGGGGATCGCAACGTTGGTGTTGACCGATCCGACCAGGGCGGCGCCGGAGATTCCGGAGGTCACACCCAGGCTCAGGATGCTGATGACTCCGGCGACGGCGAGACGCTTGGCAGTGCGCATTTTTACTCCCAGGGTGGAAATTCTTACAAAATAGTAAGAACGAGTGTAAGGACTCTGACCGTTCGGTGGATGTGCATTTAGGTAAAGAATCACTCGAAAGGGCAGAAAGTCTGGATCGTGACCAAGCCCGGAACGCGAGCTCTGCGAACGCCCGGACCCCTCTGGCGGGGTCGGAAATGGACCCTCGCCGGCGGCCCCGGACGGCTCGCAGGCGGTCTAGACCGTCGGGAGTGTCGAGATCGCCGAAACGGCGCTCGTGGGCCCTCGAGGGCCCTGACTCGGCCCCGACAGGCTCTTACTCGGCTGTGACAGGACGAATGACAAGACCCGGGAAAAGCAGCAGGCCCTCGCACACGAAAGTGCGAGGGCCTGCTGGGTGCCACTCGGTCGGGCTGACAGGATTTGAACCTGCGGCCTCCTCGTCCCGAACGAGGCGCGCTACCAAGCTGCGCCACAGCCCGAGGGCGGAGTCACTCTAACCGACGGGTCGGGCGGCCACGAAACCGGCTCCGCCTACGTCTCGCGGCCGGTCAGGGTGAGCAGGGTGGCCTCGGGCCGGCAGCAGAACCGGACGGGTGCGTAGGGGGACGTCCCGAGCCCCGCCGACACGTGCAGCCAGGACGATCCGGCGCTCCCGGGGGCGGCGTCGCGGGGGTGCCGGTGCAGCCCCTTGGCCCGGCCGGTGTCGAGGTCGCAGTTGGTCACCAGGGCCCCGCGGCCCGGCAGGCACAGCTGGCCGCCGTGGGTGTGCCCGGCGACGACCAGGTCGTAGCCGTCGGCGGCGTACTGGTCGAGGACGCGGAGGTACGGCGCGTGCGTCACCCCCAGGCGTACGTCGGACGTCGGGTCGGCCGGGCCCGCGACGGCGGCCAGGTCGTCGTACTCCAGGTGCGGGTCGTCGACCCCCGCGAACGAGAAGGTGGTGCCCTTCACGGTCAGGCTGTCGCGGCGGTTGGTCAGGTCGACCCAGCCGCGGCGCTCGAACCCGTCGCGGAGGTCGCCGTGCGGCAGGCGCGGGGTGTGGGTGTTGCGCTGGCCGTCGTCGGGGAGCAGGTAGCGCACCGGGTTGCGCAGCGTCGGTGCGAAGTAGTCGTTGGAGCCGAACACGAAGACCCCCGGCACGTCGAGCAGGCCGTCGAACGCGTCGAGCACCGAGGGGACCCCGTCGAGGTGGGACAGGTTGTCGCCGGTGTTGACGACCAGGTCCGGCTCGAGGTCGGCCAGCGCGCGGACCCAGGCGCGCTTGCGGTCCTGGGTGGGCGTCAGGTGCAGGTCGGAGACGTGCAGCACCCGGATCGGGCCGTGGCCGGGCGGCAGGACCGGCACGGTGGCCCGGCGCAGGGCGAACCAGCGGACCTCGACGCCGGCGGCGTACGCGAGGGTGGCGACGCCACCCACGGCAGCCAGCCCGGTCAGTCGGGCCGTCGTGCGGAGGACGGGGTGGCGGCTCGGCATGGGCCCAGGTTGTCACACGGGTCGTGGCGGAACGCGCTGGCGGGCGGCTGCGACAATGGGGACGTGAGTGACCTCAAGGACCGCCTCCGCACCGACCTGACCGCCTCGATCAAGGCTCGCGACGCGCTGCGCTCGTCGACCCTGCGGATGGTGCTGTCCGCGATCACCAACGCCGAGGTCGCGGGCAAGGAGCAGCGCGAGCTCAGCGACGACGACGTGGTCGGGGTGCTGAGCACCGAGGCGAAGAAGCGCCGCGAGGCGGCGACCGCGTTCGACGACGCCGGGCGCGACGACAGCGCCGCCAAGGAGCGGGCGGAGGCCGACATCATCACCGACTACCTCCCCGCCCAGCTCAGCGAGGAGGAGATCGCGGACCTGGTCACCTCGACGATCGCGTCGCTCGGGGTGGCCGGCGACGGCATGCGCGCCATGGGCAAGGTGATGGGCGCGCTCCAGCCGCAGACCAAGGGTCGTGCGGACGGCGGAGCGGTCTCCGCCGAGGTCCGGCGCCAGCTCGCCTGAGCAAGCCCGGTCGTCAGACCGGTAGCCAGACCAGGGGTCAGCGCCGTCCTCGGCCCTTGCCCTTCCCCTTGTTGCCCTTGTTGCCCTGGGTGCCCTGGCTCTTCTCCGGGGCCGGCGGCTGCGGGGCGACGTACGGCGTGCCGTCGGAGACGTAGATCGTCACCGTGCTGCCGGTCGACACCGAGGCGCCCGAGCCAGGGCTGAGGTAGGCCACCGTGCCCGAGGCGTAGCTGCTGTCGACGCTCGGCCCGACGACCGGGGTGAACCCGGCCTTGCGGAGCGCCTCGGCGGCGGCGTCGGTGCTCTGGCCGCCCAGCGACGGCACCGTCACGGTCTGCCCGGCGATGGTCTGCGGGTTGGGCGAGGAGAACGACTCGTCGGGCAGGTAGTTCTGGATGACCTTCATGGCGTCGCCCCACATCGGGCCGGCCGTGGTCGAGCCGTGCGCGCCCTCGATGAAGACGCCGCCGACGGTCTGGCCGTTGAGGGAGAGCGGGTGGCCCTTGGAGTTGGCGCCGGCGATCATCGCGACGGTGGCCAGGTTGGGGGTGTAGCCGTCGAACCAGACGGCCTTGTTGCCGCTGGTCGTGCCGGTCTTGCCGGCGGACTGCTGGCTCAGGGCCGAGACCGGCGTCGTAGCCGAAGCCACCGGGCTCCTGGACGCCCTTGAGGATGTCGTTGACGGCGTCGGCGACGTCGGTGCGCAGCAGCTGCGTGCACTTCGGCGGGTAGTCCTCGATGGTCTTGCCGGCGGCGTTCTGCACGCTGACGACCGGGCGCGGCTCGCAGAACTGGCCGCGGGCGCCGAAGGTGGCGTAGACGCCGGCCATCGTCAGCGGGTCGACGTCGGTGACGCCGAGCGTGAACGGGCCGACGATGTCGCGGTCCGGGACGGTGACGCCCATCTTCTTGGCCAGCGTCGTCGGGGCGCACAGGCCGGTGCGCTCCTCGAGCTGGGCGAAGAAGGTGTTCACCGACAGCTGGGTGCCCTTGTAGAGGTCGAAGGTGCCGAAGCCGGTCGAGTTCTCGGGGCTCCACACGTCGGCGCTGCGGAGGTAGCCGTCGCAGGTGCGGTAGCGGCTCTCCGGGATCGAGATCGTCTGCGGCGAGCTGATCTGGGTGGACAGCGGGATGCCCTGGGCGATCGCGGCGCTCAGCACGAACGCCTTGAAGGTCGACCCGGCCTGGAACCCGTTGGCGTCGCCGTACTCCTTGGGCACGACGTAGTTGAGGTACGTCTCACCCTTCTTCTTCTTCGTTCCCATCGGGCGCGACTGGGACAGCGCCCGGACCTCGCCGGTGCCCGGCACCACCATGGCGAGGCCGCCGATGGCCTGGTCGGTGGGGTTGACGTGCCGGGAGACGGAGTCGTCGGCGGCCCGCTGGTAGCGCAGGTCGATGGTGGTCTTGATGGTCAGGCCGCCGCTGAACAGCAGCCGGCGCCGGTCGTCGACGGTCTTGCCGAGGCTCTCGTCGGCGAGGAGGTACTGCACGGCGTAGTCGCAGAAGAACGCGGCCGCCGACGAGACGCAGCCGTTGCGGGTCGCGGTCACCTTGAGGCCGAGACGCTGGGACTCGGCCTGCTGCGCCTCGCTCTGGGACACGACGTTGAGCTGGGCCATCCGGGCCAGCACCGTGTCGCGGCGCTCCTTGGCCCGGTCGGGGTTGTTCGTCGGGTCGTAGCCGGTCGGGTTCTTCACCAGGCCGGCCAGCAGGGCCGCCTGGCGCAGGGTGAGGTCGGAGGCCGGCTTGGAGAAGTAGTGCCGGGAGGCCGCCTCGATGCCGTAGGCGCCGTCGCCGAAGTAGGCGATGTTGAGGTAGCGCTCCAGGATCCAGTCCTTGGAGTACTTCTCCTCGAACGCGATGGCGTAGCGCAGCTCGTTGATCTTGCGCTGGTAGGTGTCGGCGGTCGCCGCCTGCTGCTCGGCCTTGGTCTTCGCCTGGTTGACCAGGGTCATCTTGACCATCTGCTGGGTGATCGACGAGCCACCCTGCGTCGAGCCGGAGCCGGCCTGGTTGGTGACGAACGCGCGCAGCGTGCCGCGCAGGTCGAGCGCGCCGTGCTGGTAGAAGCGGTAGTCCTCGATCGCGATGATCGCCTTGCGCATGATCGGCGCGACCTTGGCCAGCGGGACGTTGACCCGGTTCTGGTCGTAGAGCGTGGCCAGCACGGCGCCGTCGCGGCCCAGGAGCCGGGTGCGCTGCGCGAGGGGCTCCGCGGTGAGGTCGGCGGGGATCTTGTCCATGCCGTCGGCGACCGTGCGGGTCGACAGGCCGGTGACGGCCGCGAACGGGATCGCGAGACCGGCGACGAGCACGCCCATGACGGCAGCGACGGCCACCATCACACCCAGGTGGGAGAGGATGCTGGCAGGCCGGAGTCGATCGGTACGGCGCGAGGACATGCGCTCCAGGATACGGGACCGGGACGGACCGTCCGGATAGCGCACGACAGCGGGTCTGTCACGCACCGCCGACGCCCGGGCGTGGCGTGCGGGCCATGGTCGGCCTAGTCCGAACGGGCTATGTGTCCGTTCACATCCGGAAGCCGCCTCGCACCATCCGTCTCTCCACCGCTCAGGAAAGGCGTTCGGCGGCGACTTGAGGGACGTTCGGCTGATCCCACTAGTCACATCGGACTATCACAAGTTGCTCACTCTGTGTCTGTTTCGCGCAGTTCCTGGTCTTTACCTTTTACGTGGGGATTGACTCGAACGGCCCGCTGGGAGGTGGGCCCTTCTCGGAAGGGACAAGGCCGATGTGGAACGAAGACTGGGCTGTCAAGGCTACGTGCAACCAGACGCGACCGGATGAGCTGTTCGTGCGAGGTGCTGCGCAGAACCGGGCCAAGCAGATGTGCGCCGGTTGCCCGGTGCGCACCGAGTGCCTCGCCGAGGCGCTCGACAACGAGATCGAATGGGGCGTCTGGGGCGGTATGACGGAGCGCGAGCGTCGTGCGCTCCTGCGTCGTCGCCCCAACGTGACCTCCTGGCGCCGTCTCCTCGAGACGGCGATGCTCGACCACGTGGCCGCTGTGTCGGCCTCCACCCCGGAGCTCGTGCCGGCCTGAGCTTCACGCAGCTGCGCTCAGGCTGGCTCGCAGCACCGGGAACACACGGTCAGGATCTCCGGGAGAGAAGATCGCCGACCACCCGAAGGCCGTCGAGGTCGTGCACGTCCGTGGACAGTGCCGGCACGACGGCCGTCGGCACGTCCGGGTGCGCCGTCGCGAACCGCGACCGCAGCCGTGACTCGCGCGCCACGATGCGGGTGCGGTCGGCGTGCAGCCGGAGCAGCCCTGCCGTCGGCCCGTCCGTGCCGTCCTCCTCGAGCCGCTCGGCCGCCGCGCGCGCCCGCTCGACCGACACCCGCCCGCCCGGTGTCGGGCTGGCCCGGTTGACCACGAGCCCGGCGAGCGGCATCCGGTCCTCGTTGAGCCGTTCGACGAAGTAGGCCGCCTCGCGCAGGGCGTCCGGCTCCGGCGCGGCGACGACCAGGAACGCCGTACCGTCGGCCTGGAGCAGGGCGTAGGTCTTCTGGGCGCGCTGCCGGAACCCGCCGAAGAGCGTGTCGAAGGCGGCCACGAACGTCTGCATGTCGCGCAGCACCTGCGCCCCCAGCACCTTGGTCAGCGCGTTCGTGATCACGCCCAGTCCGGCGCCCATCAGCTTGGCCGGGCCGCGGGCCGGGACCAGCAGCAGCCGGATGAACCGGCCGTCGAGGAACGACGACAGCCGCTCGGGTGCGTCCAGGAAGTCCAGCGCCGAGCGTGAGGGCGGGGTGTCGACGACGATCAGGTCCCAGGAGCCGGTGCGGCGGGCGTCGGCGTGCAGCTGGCCGAGCTTCTCCATCGCCATGTACTCCTGGGTGCCCGCGAACGAGCTCGACAGCGCGACGTAGAACGGGTTGGCCAGGATCTGGGCGGCCTTCTCCGGGCTGGCCTGGCCCTCGACCACCTCGTCGAAGGTGCGCTTCATGTCCAGCATCATCGCGTCGAGCGAGCCGCCCGAGTCGCCGGCCACGTCGGGCACCGGCCGCGGGACGTTGTCGAGCTTCTCGATGCCCATCGACTGCGCCAGCCGCCGCGCCGGGTCGATGGTGAGCACGACGACCTTGCGGCCCTGCTCCGCGGCGCGCAGCGCGAGCGCCGCCGACGTGGTGGTCTTGCCGACGCCGCCCGAGCCGCAGCACACGATGATGTGGGTGGTCCGGTCGGCGAGCAGGGCGTCGACGTCGAGCGCCGGGGACCCCTCGGTGCGGGCGACCAGCGGGCCGACGCGGGCGTGTCGTGGCGGGAGTCATGCCAGGCCCTGCTTGCAGAGGTCGGCGGCGAGCTCGTAGAGCGCGCCGAGGTCGATGCCGTCGGGCAGCGCGGCAGCTCGTAGGCCGGCACGTCCAGCTCGTTGATCCGCTTGCGCTGCTGGTCCTCGACCTCGCGCCGCTCGGCGTGCTCGCGGGCCTCGTGCAGCAGGCCGGCGACCAGCGTCTCGGTGGGCTTGATCCCGACCCGGTCGAGGTCGGCGGCGACGGCGTCCCGGTCGAGCTCCCCGGAGATCGCCAGGTCGCGCTCCCGGTCGTCGAGCTCGTCGGGGCGGGCGAGGTTGACGATCACGCCGCCGACCGGCAGGTGCTGGGCGCGCAGCTCGTCGATGCCGTCGGCGGTCTCCTGGACCGGCATGTCCTCCAGGACGGTGACCAGGTGCACCGCGGTGCGCTCCGAGCGGAGCAGCGTCATGACCGTGTCGGCCTGGCTGCGGATCGGGCCCACCTTGGCCAGGCCGGCCAGCTCGTTGTTGACGTTGAGGAACTGCGAGATCCGGCCCGTCGGCGGGGCGTCGAGCACCACGGCGTCGTAGTGCCGGGCGTGCTTGGCGCGGCGGTTGCGCTGGACCGCCTCGTAGACCTTGCCGGTCAGCAGCACGTCGCGGACGCCGGGGGCGATGGTGGTCGCGAAGTCGATGACCCCGAACCGGTCGAGCGCCTTGCCGGCCCGGCCCAGCCGGTAGTACATGGAGAGGTACTCCAGCAGCGCCGACTCCGGGTCGATGGCCAGCGCGTAGAGGTCGCCGCCGTCGTCGGGTCCCTGCACGACCCGGCGCTCCTCGTAGGGCAGGGGCGGCACGTCGAACAGCTGCGCGATGCCCTGGCGGCCCTCGACCTCGCACAGCAGCACGGTCTTCCCGCGGGACGCGAGGGCCAGCGCGAGGGCGGCCGCCACGGTCGTCTTGCCGGTGCCGCCCTTGCCGGTCACGACGTGCAGGCGCACGTCGTTCACGGGGTCGCGGCTCATGCCTGGCACAGTAGCCCGGCCGCCGTACCGGCAAACGCGCGTGTGACGGCTCTCATGGCTAGGGTGTCGGGGCCGGGCCGACCCAGGCCGGCAGGACAGGGAGGATCCCCGTGGACAAGGTGGTGGCGAGCGCCGCCGAGGCCGTGGCCGACATCGCGAGCGGCTCGACGATCGCGGTCGGCGGCTTCGGGCTGTGCGGCATCCCGTCGGTGCTCATCGACGCGCTGCTCGAGCAGGGCGCCGACGAGCTGGAGGCGGTCTCGAACAACTGCGGCGTCGACGAGTGGGGGCTGGGCCGGCTGCTGTTCGCGCACCGGATCCGGCGGATGATCTCGTCGTACGTCGGGGAGAACAAGGAGTTCGCGCGGCAGTACCTCCACGGCGAGCTCGAGGTCGAGCTCACGCCGCAGGGCACCCTGGCCGAGCGGATGCGGGCCGGCGGCTCCGGCATCCCGGCCTTCTTCACCGCGACCGGGGTCGGCACCCAGGTGGCCGAGGGCGGCCTGCCCTGGAAGTACGACGACGAGGGCAACGTGACGGTGTCCTCGCCGGCCAAGGAGGTCCGCACGTTCGAGACCGCCGACGGCCCCAAGGAGTTCGTGCTCGAGGAGGCGATCGTCGCCGACTTCGGGCTGGTCCGGGCCTGGAAGGGCGACCGGCACGGCAACCTCGTGTTCCGGCAGTCGGCCCGCAACTTCAACCCGCTCGCCGCGATGTGCGGCCGCGTCACCATCGCGGAGGTCGAGCACCTCGTCGAGCCCGGCGAGATCGCCGCGGACGACGTACACACCCCGGGCGTCTACGTGCAACGGGTCGTCGAGCTGACGCCCGAGCAGGTCGACGCGAAGCAGATCGAGAAGCGGACAGTGAGGCCCCGACCGTGAGCTGGAGTCGTGAGGAGATGGCCGCGCGGGCGGCCTCGGAGCTCGAGGACGGCTCCTACGTCAACCTCGGGATCGGGCTGCCGACGCTGGTCCCGAACTACGTCGACGAGGACGTCGAGCTGGTGCTGCAGTCGGAGAACGGCATCCTCGGCGTCGGGGCGTACCCGTTCGAGGGCGACGAGGACGCCGACCTGATCAACGCCGGCAAGGAGACCGTCACGCTGCGCAAGGGCGCGTCGTTCTTCGACTCGGCGACGTCGTTCGGGATGATCCGCGGCGGCAAGATCGACGCCGCGATCCTCGGCGCCATGCAGGTCTCGGCCGGCGGCGACATCGCCAACTGGATGATCCCCGGCAAGATGGTCAAGGGGATGGGCGGCGCGATGGACCTCGTGCACGGCGCCAAGCGGGTCATCGTGCTGATGGAGCACGTGGCCAAGGACGGGTCCTACAAGATCGTCGACGAGTGCTCGCTGCCCTACACCGGCAAGGGCGTCGTGCAGCGGATCATCACCGACCTCGCCGTCATCGACATCGACCCCCGCGACCCGGCCACCGGCTCCGGCGGCGGCCTCCGCCTCGTCGAGCTCGCCCCCGGCGTCACCGAGGACGAGGTCCGCGAGAAGACCGAACCCCCCCTCGCCTGACGCCGACCCGTCACCTTTGCAGCACTTTTCGCGGCGTGTCGTCGCAGAGGTGACGGGTCAACCGGCGCGACGGGTGAGCAGCGGGAGCAGGGCCTCGCGGATCCGCTGCGCCGCGAGGTGGGGCTGCTCGAACACCTCACGCCGGGTGAGCACGACGACGGTCCAGCCGTGCGCCCGCAGCCAGTCCCGGCGCTGCCGGTCGTGAGCCCGTTGCGCCGGCCGACGAGTGCCAGTCCCAGCCGTCGTACTCCACGGCGAAGCGGAGGTCGGGGACCGCGAGGTCCAGGCGGGCCCGGAGCAGGCCGTTCTCGCGGACCTCGACCTGGAGGTCGGGCCGGGGCAGGGACGTGTCGAGCCAGCGCAGCCGGAGCACCGACTCGCCGGGTGACTCCGCGCGGCCGTCGGCGATCGGCGCCAGCGCCCGCAGCTGTACGACGCCGCGCTGGCGCCGGAACCGCTCCACGTCGCGGAGCAGGTCGTCGTGCGTGAAACGACCGAGACCCAGCAGGGCGTCGAGCGCGGCGATGGCGTGGTCGCGCCGGGTGAGCCGGCCGAGGTCGAGGGCGGTCCGGAGCGGGGTCGTCACGCGCACGCCGTGCACGACCTCGACGTCGTGGGGCAGCAGGGTGCGCTCGCCGCCGGAGGTCGCCGTGGTCCGGACCCGGGTGTGCCCGGGGAGCTGGAAGACCTCGACCGGTGGAGGCACGAGGTGGTCGCCCGGGCGCAGCACGTCGACGCCGTGCAGCCAGGCCGCGGTGCGGTCGGTGACGACGGCGGTGTCCGGGTACGACGAGGGCGACGGCCCGGCAGCGCAGGAGCAGCCCGTCGTCGGCCGCCGCGTCGACGTACACCCCCTTGAGGACGCGGCGGAGCAGGCCGACCCGGACCATCCGACGGAGCACCTCGCGGCTGATGCCGAGCTCGACGGCCCGGCGGTGCGTGAACGGTCGGTCGGTGGGCAGCTCGGGGTGCGCGGTGAGCGGTGAGAGGTCGTCGTACATCCCAGCAGGATGCGACGGCTCGACCGGGCTCCCGGAGTTGTCCACAGAGGTCGTCGGGCCGACCCGTCAGGTCTGCGACGACACGCCGCGAAAACTGCTGCAAAGGTGACGGGTCGGCGGGAAGGGGGGTCAGAGGTCGGGGTGCTTGGTGGCGAGGCGGTAGAAGCCGGAGTGGAAGACGAGGGGCTCGCCGCCGGGGGCGTCGTAGGACTCGATCTCGCCCAGGAACAGCACGTGGTCGCCGGCGTCGAGGCGGCCGCGGTCGCCGGGGAGGCGGCGGCAGACGAACCGCGCGACGGTGCCCTCGCAGCAGGGGCAGGTCGACGCCGGGCAGCAACCGCACGCCCTCGAACTTGTCGCCGCCGGACGTCGAGAACTGCCGCGACAGGTGGTGCTGGTCGGAGGCGAGCACGTTGACCGCGAAGCGGTCCGAGGCCCTCGAAGGCGGCGAGCGACGGGGAGTCCTGCGCGGCCGCCCAGAGCACGAGCGGCGGGTCGAGGGAGACCGAGGTGAAGGAGTTCGCGGTCATCCCGAACCGCTGCGCCGGCGGCGTCGGTGGTGGTCACGACCGTGACGCCGGTGGCGTACTGGCCCAGGGCGCGGCGCAGGTCGCGCCGGTCGAAGACCGACTGCCTCGGAGCGGACCGCGGACGCCACGAAGGCCGCGGCCGCGTCGGCGTCGAACCACCACGGGCTGAACAGCCGGGGGTCGTCGAAGCCGGCCGCGACCTGGTAGGCGATCGCGTCGTGCCGGGTCGCCGCGTCGACGACGAGCCGCTGGTGCGCGGTGGCCGGCCGCAGCCAGGAGTTGGTCCACTCGGTCGCCCACTGCGCCCAGCCGCGCCAGAAGTTGTCGAAGGTCCGCTGCATCCAGCCCGCGTCGAACGGGCCGTCGTGCGCGGTGATCGCCTCGAGGTAGAACGACGCCGACTTCAGCGCGTTGTTCGAGCCCTGGCTGGTCAGCGGGTCGTTGAGCACGACCACGTCGGCCATGCCGAGCACCGGGGCGCCGCTCGGGCAGCGTGCCGACCGGGCGGCGCACGGCGGGCGAGATGCGGCCGTGCAGCACCGAGCCCTCGTCGACGAGCGTCGCGTCGCGCGAACCGCGCGGCCTCGGACGGGAAGTGCTCGTCGAGCGCCGAGCGCAGCACGCGCAGGTGGTCGGCGGGGGTGGCGACGTCGTCCCAGCAGTCCAGCGGGCCGCCGGGCACGCCCTCGACGACGACGATGTCGCACGGCCCGTCGACGGTCAGCGCGGGCGAGGTGAAGCACTCGCCGACGCCCTCGACGCTGTGGTAGCGCAGCCCGGGACCGTCCGGGTCCGGCGTCACGCCGTGCAGGTAGGTGAGCGCGGCGACCCGCTGCGGTGAGGGGTACGGCGTCCGGGCCGGGTCGACCTCGAACAGGGAGGCCAGCCCGCCCCGGCCGGTCGAGACGACGACCAGGTCGTGGTCGCGGGCGAGGTCCTCGAGGTCGTCGACGCCGGCCGTGCGGACCACGACCTTGCCGCCGCGACGCTCGATCTCCTCGAGCAGCAGCGGCACCCGCACGCGCTGGTCCAGCGAGCGCGCCGGTGTGGAGAGCCGGGTCGTGAACGCGGCGGTGCTGCCGTCGGCGCGCGTCGTGGCGTAGCTCATCCGCTCGATCGGCGGCGACGACGGCAGCAGCGGCGTGATGCCCAGCGCCCCCTCGGCCTCGAGCGCCGACTCGAACGTGATCTGGCTCGACATCACCGAGCCGTCGCGGATCTCCTCGGCCGTCCGGTCCGACACCAGCGTCACGTCGTACCCCTGGCGGACCAGGCCGAGGCTCAGCGCGGTGCCCGCGGGACCGGCGCCCACGACGGCGATGCGACGGGGAGAGCTCATGCCCGCAAGCGTCTCACCCGCGTACGGCGTCCAGCACCGCCGGCCACGCAGGGGACAGCGGGTCGATCACGTCGAAGTGGTCGACGCCGGCGAGCTCGCGGTAGTCGAGCCAGTCGAACCGGCCCTGCAGCCCGCGGCTGCTCTCGACGG
Organism: uncultured Actinomycetota bacterium; assembly: GCA_963778095.1. GTDB lineage: Bacteria > Actinomycetota > Actinomycetes > Propionibacteriales > Nocardioidaceae > Nocardioides_B. The sequence goes on from CAVZTB010000007.1 coordinate 147,009, forward strand.
GGACGGCCTCGTCGCGGTCGCCGTGCACGACGACGACGTGCGACGGGGGCCGGTCGCGCATCCGGGTCGCCGGGTCCGCGGCGTCGTACACGGCGGGGATCTCGTCGGGCGTGCCGCCGAGGAAGTCCACGGCGGCGCCGGTGCCCATGCCGTGCTCGGCGGCCTTGCGGAGGTTGCCGACGGGCGCGAGCGCCACCACCCGGTCGTGGGGGTGCCGCTCGTTGGCCAGCCAGAGCACGAGGTGCCCGCCGGCCGAGTGCCCGACGAGGGTCGTCGTCGTGGTGCGCACGCCCGAGGCCGTCGAGCAGCCCCGGCAGGGCGGTCAGCGCCGCGTCGAGGTCGGCGGCGGTGTCGGGCCAGGCGCCGGGACCGCGGCGGTACTCCACCGACGCGACGACGAACCCGGCCCCGACCAGGCCCTCGGCCAGCGGCCGGGCGTGGGTCCGGTCGTACTCCTCGCGCCAGAACCCGCCGTGCACGTAGACCACGAGCGGCCGCGGCTCGCGACGGCCCCGCGGGCAGGTGCACGTCGACCAGGCCGTCGTCGTGAGCGGCGTAGCGGAGCACGGCGTCGGGCGGCTCGGAGGCGCGGGTCATCACGTGGTCGGGCTGCACGGCGCCCACCGTAACCGGCGGCGGTAGGGTCGCGGGCATGACGAAATGGGAATACCTGACGGCGCCGGTGCTGGTGCACGCCACCAAGCAGATCCTGGACAACTTCGGCCAGGACGGCTGGGAGCTCGTGCAGATCGTGCCGGGACCGGGTGGCAACCGGAGAACGTCGTCGCCTACTTCAAGCGGCCGCTGGCATGAGCACCCCCGAGCAGCGTCTCGAGGAGATGGGTCTCGCGGTCCCCGAGGTCGCCAAGCCCGTCGCGTCCTACGTGCCGGCGGTCCGCAGCGGGAACCACGTGTTCACCTCGGGCCAGCTGCCGATGCGCGACGGCCAGCTGATCACCACCGGCAAGGTCGGCGCCGAGGTCACCGCCGAGGAGGCCGTCGAGTGCGCCCGTCAGTGCGCGCTCAACGCGCTGGCCGCCGTGCGCGCCGAGATCGGCGAGCTGTCGAACATCAAGCGGATCGTCAAGGTCACCGCGTTCGTGGCGTCGACCCCGGACTTCACCGGCCAGCCGGGGGTCGCCAACGGCGCCTCCGAGCTGTTCGGCGAGGTGTTCGGCGAGATCGGCCAGCACGCCCGCAGCGCGGTCGGCGTCCCGGTGCTGCCCCTCGACGCACCCGTCGAGGTCGAGCTGGTCGTCGAGATCTAGGCCGCCCGGTCATGGACCCGACCCGACGGCTGCCGCCGAACCTCGTCGAGCACGCGCGCGCCTTCACCGACGGCAGCCGCGAGCCGGTCGACCCCAAGCACGCCTCGACCGTCGTGCTGCTGCGCGACGGGGACGGCGGGCCGGGCGGGCTCGAGGTCTACCTGCTGCGCCGGCACGTCGACATGGCGTTCGCCGCGGGCATGTGCGTGTTCCCGGGCGGCGGCGTCGACAAGCGCGACTTCGACGCGGACATCGGCTGGGTCGGGCCCGACGCCCGCCGAGTGGGCGATGCGGCTCGACTGCCGACGAGGCGTTCGCGCGGGCCCTGGTGTGCGCCGCGGTGCGCGAGACCTTCGAGGAGTCCGGCGTGCTGTTCGCCGGGCCGACCGAGGACTCCGTGGTCGGGGACACCACCGGCGCGGACTGGGAGGAGGACCGGCGGGCGCTCGAGGCCCGCGAGGTCTCCTTCACCTCCTTCCTGGACCGGCGCGGCCTCAAGCTGCGCACGGACCTGCTGCGGCTGTGGGGCTCCTGGGTCACCCCGGTCTTCGAGCCGCGGCGGTTCAACGCGCGGTTCTTCGTGGCCGAGCTGCCCGCCGGCCAGGTCACCCGGGACGTGTCGACCGAGTCCGACGAGGTCGTGTGGCTGCCGCTGCGCGAGGCGATCAGCTCCGTCGACGCGCACGAGATGCTGATGCTGCCTCCGACGTACTGCACGCTGCTGGAGATGTACGACCTCGCGCACCCCGCCGACGTGCTGGCCGCCGCCGACGGGCGCGACCTGACCTCGGTCGAGCCGCAGGCCGTGGTCGACGACGAGGGCGCCTACCTGTCGATCCCCGACCGGCTGGTCCGGCTCGGCGAGGACGTCGCGGCGCGGCTGCACCGATGACGGCCAGTGGTCCGGCGGGTCGTTCGGCGAGCGGGCGCGCTGCCTGCTCGCGCCGAACCCCAACATGATGACGCTCGACGGCACCAACACCTGGGTGCTGCGCGAGCCCGGTGGCCCGTCGGTCCGTCGTCGTCGACCCGGGCCCGCAGATCGAGGCGCACCTGGACGCCGTCGCCGAGCACGCCGGCGACGTCGCGGTGGTGCTGCTGACGCACGGCCACCTCGACCACTCCGAGGCGGCCCGGTCGTTCGCGGAGCGGGTCGGCTGCGGCGTGCGCGCCCTCGACCCGCAGCACCGGCTCGGCGACGAGGGCCTCGGCGACGGCGACGTGGTCGCGGTCGACGGGCTCGAGGTGCACGTCGTCGGCACGCCCGGCCACACCTCCGACTCGCTGTCGTTCGTGCTGCCGGCCGAGCGGGCGGTGCTGACCGGCGACACCGTCCTCGGCCGGGGTACGACGGTCGTGGCGCACCCCGACGGGCAGCTCGGGGCCTACCTCGACTCGCTGCACCGGCTGCGCGCGCTCGCCGAGGAGCAGGACCTGACCGCCGTGTGGCCGGGGCACGGCCCGGTGATCGACGACGCGCTCGGGGCGCTCGACTACTACCTCGCGCACCGCCGCGAACGGCTCGAGCAGGTGCGGGAGGCGCTGCGGACCCTGGACCCGGGGACCGCCCCGGACGACGTACCCCGCGGTCGTGGAGACCGTCTACGCCGACGTCGACCCGGTGCTCTGGGGCGCGGCCGAGCTCAGCGTGCGCGCGCAGATCGACTACCTGCGTCGTTGGCCGTCGAGTTCTGCGACGATCACGCCGCGAAGAGTCGCTGCAGAAGCTGACGGGTCGGCGTCAGCGGGCGCGGCGGGACAGCCGCTCGATGTCGGTGATCACGACGGAGCGGGGCTCGAGGCGCATCCAGCCGCGGGACACGAAGTCCGCCAGCGCCTTGTTGACCGTCTCGCGGGAGGCGCCGACCAGCTGGGCGAGCTCCTCCTGGGTGAGGTCGTGGTGCACGTGCACGCCGTCGTCGGCGGTGCGGCCGAAGCGGTCCGCGAGGTCGAGCAGCGCCTTGGCCACCCGGCCGGGGACGTCGGAGAAGACCAGGTCGGCGACCACGTCGTTGGCCCGGCGCAGCCGGCCGGCGAGCTGGGCGAGCAGGCCGCGGGCGACGGCGGGACGGCCGTCGAGCCAGCGCAGCAGGTCCTCGTGGGACAGCGAGGAGAACACCACGTCGGTCACGGCGGTGACGGTGGCGGAGCGGGGGCCCGGGTCGAACAGGGACAGCTCGCCGAACATCTGGCCGGGGCCCTGGATGGCCAGCAGGTTCTCGCGGCCGTCGGAGGAGGTCCGGCCGAGCTTCACCTTGCCCTCGGTGACGATGTAGAGCTTGTCGCCCTCGTCGCCCTCGTGGAACAGCACCTCGCCCCGACGCAGCCGGGTCTCGGCCATCGACGCACGCAGGGCGGTGGCCGCCTCGTCGTCGAGGGCGCTGAAGAGCGGTGACTGGCGAAGTACGTCGTTGTCCACGAGATGTCCTCCTCATCGAGCCCGCCGGACAGGCTCGCCGTCGGTGCTTCCGGTCACAGTCTGTCGTATGACCCCGCAGGATGCGCCAAGAACACCCCGTTTACGCTGGGCGGGTGCCCGAGACCTCGCTCGTACGACGCGCCCGCAAGATCGACCGGGTGCTCGCCGAGACCTACCCCGACGCACGGTGCGAGCTCGACTTCGACAACGCCTTCGAGCTGCTCGTCGTGACGGTGCTCTCGGCCCAGACCACGGACCGTCGGGTCAACGCCGTCCGCGCCCACGCTGTTCGCGGCGTACCCCGACGCCGACCGCGATGGCCGGCCGCCGACCGCGAGAAGCTCGAGCAGATCATCCAGCCCACGGGCTTCTTCCGGGCCAAGACCGAGTCGCTGCTCAAGCTGTCGGCGGCGCTCGTCGAGCGGCACGGCGGCGAGGTGCCGCCGCGGCTCGAAGGACCTCGTCGAGCTGCCGGGCGTGGGCCGCAAGACCGCCAACGTCGTGCTGGGCAACGCGTTCGGCATCCCCGGCATCACCGTGGACACGCACTTCGGCCGGCTGGCCCGCCGCTTCGGCGTTCACCGAGGAGACCGACCCGGTCAAGGCCGAGCACGAGGTCGGCGCGCTGTTCCCCAAGAAGGACTGGACGATGCTGTCCCACCACCTGATCTGGCACGGCCGCCGGGTCTGCCACGCGCGCAACCCGGCCTGCGGTGCCTGCCCGGTCGCGAAGTGGTGCCCGGCCTACGGCGAGGGCCCGACCGACCCGGTCGCCGCGGCCAAGCTCGTGAAGACGGAGGGCCGGGCGTGAGACGTCTCGTCGCCGTGGTGGTGGCCTGCCTGCTGCTGGCGTCGTGCACGGCCGGCCGGGCGCCTCGCCGACGGCCCCGACCGGACTCGAACGTCGACGTCGACACCCCGCAGCTGCGGGCGATCAAGGCCGACGCCGGGGTCGCGCCCTGCCGGCCCGGCGGCGGGCACGAGCGAGCTGCCGAAGACGACGCTGCCCTGCCTGGGCGGCGGCAAGGCCGTCGACCTCAGCCGGCTCAAGGGCCCGCTGGTCGTCAACCTCTTCGCCCAGTGGTGCGGCCCGTGCCGCAAGGAGCTGCCGTACTACCAGGAGCTGCACCGCAAGGGCCGCGGCGTGGTCAAGGTGGTCGGCGTCGACTACCTCGACGTACGCCCCGACCAGGCCCTGCAGCTGGTCAAGGACAGCGGCGTCACCTACCCGCTGCTCGCCGACCCGGCCGGCGACCTGCGCGTGGACCTCAAGGTCCGCGGCCTTGCCGGGCGTGGTGTTCGTCAAGGCCGACGGCACGATCGACGACGCAGTTCCGGGTGGTCCGCTCCTACGCCGAGCTCCGCGGGCTCGTGCAGGACCAGCTCGACGTCAGGCTGCCGGCATGAGAGCGCCGGCCCTGGACGGTGACCGTCGACTGCACGTCGCCGGCGGTCGTGGCCGCCTTCTGGCGGACCGCGCTCGGCTACGTCGACGCGCCGCCGCCCGAGGGCTGGGACACCTGGGAGGACTGGCTGCGGCACTTCGACGTGCCCGAGGAGGAGTGGGACGACGGCGCGTCGCTGGTCGACCCCGAGGGCGTGCTGCCGCGGCTGTCCTTCCTCAAGGTGCCCGAGGGCAAGGCGGTCAAGAACCGGCTGCACCTCGACCTCCAGGTCGGCGGCGGCCGGCACCTCCCGGTCGAGGAGCGCTGGCCGCGCGTGCTGGCGACCGTCGAGTCGCTGGTCGCGGCGGGCGGGACGGTGCGTCAGCCTGGCCACGCACGGCGACGAGCCCGACCACGTCGTGATGGCCGACCCCGAGGGCAACGAGTTCTGCGTCGTCTGAGGATGCGGCGTCCGAGGTCGCGGCTCGGCACCGCTCGGTAGGCTCCACCCCGTGCCCGACCGCCCCGACCCCGCGCCCCCGCTGCCGGAGTGGCTGGAGCCGGTACGCCGCGGCGCGGAGACGATCACGGCCGACGAGCTCACCCGCTTCGTGCCGCCGGAGGACGCCGACACCCGCGAGGGTGCGGTGCTGCTGCTGTTCGGCGAGGGGCCGTCCGGTCCCGACCTGCTGCTGACCGAGCGGGCCCACGACATGCGGTCCCACCCGGGCCAGGTGTCGTTCCCCGGCGGCTCGACCGACCCCGAGGACGGGTCGCCCGAGGTCACGCGCGCTGCGCGAGGCCGAGGAGGAGACCGGCCTCGACCCGTCGGGCGTGCAGGTGTTCGCGACCCTGCCCCAGCTGTGGCTGCCGCCGAGCAACTTCGCGGTCACCCCGGTCCTGGGCTGGTGGCGCGAGGAGAGCCCCGTCGGCGTCGTCGACCCGGCGCGAGGTGCACGCGGTCTACCGCGTGCCGATCGAGGAGCTGCTCGACCCCGAGCACCGGGTGTCCGCCCGGCACCCGTCCGGCTGGACCGGCCCGGCCTTCCTCATCGGCGACGACAAGGACCTGCTGCTGTGGGGCTTCACCGCCGGGATCATCGCCCGGCTCTTCGACTTCCTCGGCTGGACCCGGCCCTGGGATGTCGCCGTCCTGCGCGACCTCCCCGACCATATGCTGACGGCTCGGCGCGAGGTGGAGACCCCGTCCCCGCCGCCGAACACGAACTTCGGCGAGCGGTGAGGGCCTCCACGTGAACGTGCTCGACTGGTTCCTGGTGGTGCTGGTCCTCGCCTACGCGGTCTCGGGCTACTGGCAGGGCTTCATCGCCGGCGCCTTCGCGACCGGCGGCCTGCTGCTCGGCGGCCTGTTCGGCGTCTGGCTCGCCCCGAAGCTGCTCGGCGACGCGAAGCCCGCGCTCTGGGTGTCGCTCGCCGCCCTGTTCGTCGTCCTCGTGTGCGCGTCGTTCGGCCAGGCCGTCCTGCAGTACGCCGGGGCGAAGATCCGGTCCCGGATCAAGTGGCAGCCGGTGCGGGCCCTCGACGCGGTCGGCGGCGCGGCGCTCAGCATGGCGGCCGTGCTGGTGGTGGCCTGGGCCCTCGGGGTCGCGGTCAGCGGGGCCAAGCTGCCCTGGGCCAGCCGCGAGGTGCGCAGCTCGGCGGTCCTCGAGCGGGTCAACGGCGTGATGCCGGCCGACGCGGTGGAGGCGCTGAACTCCTTCAACGACGTCGTCGGGTCGAGCTTCTTCCCGCGCTACCTCGAGCCGTTCGCGCCCGAGCGGATCATCGACGTCGGCCCGCCGCCGGGTCGCGTCGCCCGCGATCCCGACGTACAACGGGCGCAGCGCAGCGTGGTCAAGGTCCGCGGCGAGAACGACTGCAGCCGCGGGGTCGAGGGCAGCGGCTTCCTCTACGCGCCCGGCCGGGTGATGACCAACGCGCACGTCGTCGCCGGCGTCGACAAGCCGGTGGTGCTGGTCGGCGAGTCCGAGAAGCCGGCCACCGTCGTCTACTACGACCCCGAGACCGACATCGCGGTGCTCGCCGTCGACGAGCCGGGCCCGTTCCTGCGCTTCGACCGCAGCGGCCGGTCCAACCAGGCCGGCGCGGTGCTCGGCTACCCGCAGGACGGCCCCTACAACGTGCAGGCCGCCCGGATCCGTGGCGAGCAGCGGCTGCGCAGCCCCGACATCTACGGCAACGGCACCGTCGTGCGCGAGGTGTACTCGCTGCGTGCCCTGGTGCGCCCCGGCAACTCCGGCGGCCCGCTGGTGTCGTCGGCCGGCAAGGTGCTCGGCGTGATCTTCGCGGCCTCGGTGACCGACGGCGACACCGGCTACGCCCTCACCGCCGACCAGGTCGCCGACGCCGCCGCCAGCGGGCTCACCCGCACCCGGGCCGTCGACACCGGCGACTGCGCCTGAGCGGTTCTGGCTGACCGGGGTGCCAGATTCACTGGGTCCCCAGAGAAACGTGCACGGCCCTGCCGTTGCAACGCGGGGCTCTGCCAGATTCACTGGGCCCCAGTGAATCCGGCACGGCCGGCAGCCCAGGCAGCCGCTCAGAGCGACGCGAGCCACTCACCGAGGACGGCGTTGAACGCGGCCGGGTCCTCCTCGTGCGGGAAGTGGCCGACCCCGGGCAGCACGTGCTCGGTGAGCTCCCCGACGACGTGGCGCGCGCGAGCGTCGCACGCGGTCGGGGGGCAGGGCCGGGTCGTCGGCGCCGGTGACCGAGCAGCACCGGCTGCGACACCGGCGGCCGCATCAGCCGCCGGAAGCGCCGGCCGTCGGCGCGCAGCCGGGAGCGGAACAGCCAGCGGTGGTACTCCAGCGCGCAGTGCGAGGACGGCCACAGCCCGATCGCCCGCTCGTACGTCGCGACGGCGAGCTGGTCGGGGAAGCCGGAGCCGGGGGCGCTCCAGGCGGTCAGGTGGTCGCGGAGGAAGCCGCTGCGCGGGTCGGCGAGCCGTCGCTCGGGGCGCCAGGGCAGCTGCATCGCGAGCACGTGCCGGGCGCGCGAGGTCTGCTCGGGCCGCAGGCTGGGACAGCATCGCCGTGGGGTGCGGCGCGGAGACGGCGACCAGGGCCGAGACCTCGCGCGCGTGCAGCACGGCGGTCGCCCACGCGACGTACCCGCCCCAGCCGTGCCCGACCAGCACCGCGCTGCGGCCGCCGATCGCCTTGACCACGCCGGAGACGTCCTGGGCCAGGGTCAGCGGGTCGTAGCCGTTCGGGGTCTTGTCCGACCCGCCGTAGCCGCGCAGGTCCATCGCGACGACCCGGAAGCCCGCCGCGGCCAGCGGCCGGCAGCACGTCGCGCCAGGTCCACCAGAACTCGGGGAAGCCGTGCAGCAGCACCACCAGCGGGCCGTCGGACGGTCCCGCCTCCACGACGTGGAACCGGGCCCCGTTGGCAGCGACGTGACGGTGCTGCCAGGGGCCCGGGATCTCGACGACGTGACCGGGGTCGGGATCAACCACGCTTGAGGATGTTCTTGGTCTCCTGCGCCTGGTAGATGGCTCGCTCGGGGGCCTTGACCTGCTTGACCTTCCGGATGCCGATGAAGGCGAGCAGCCCGGCGATCAGGACGTAGAGGACGAAGACGATCAGGAAGCACCAGGCCAGGTCGAGGCCGGTCATGTGGATGAAGTAGGCGATGGCCACCGACAGCATGATGATCGCCAGCAGGCCGAGGAACGCGGCTCCGGCGAACATTCCGAGGCCGAGGCCGCCGGCCTTGACCGACACCTTGAGCTCGGACTTGGCGAGCGCGATCTCGCCGCGCACGAGCGCGGAGATGTCGCGGCTCGCGTCCGCGACGAGCTTGCCCGAGGGTCGGGTCGTCCTTGCTCGGGACGTCCGGGTTGCGGGCGGGTCACGGGTGCGTTGCTCGCATGCGTCATGGTGCCTCCTTGGTGCCCCGAGACTACCGGGACCAAACCGCGCCGTCGTACGTCGGCGCCCCGCGGGCTCAGTCCTGGGCGTGCGCGCGGCTGCGCCGTCCGAGCAGGACCGCAGCCAAGCAGGGCGGCCAGCACCGACCCGACCAGCACGGCGGTCTTCGCGGCCTCGGCCTCGCCCGCGGCGAAGGACAGGTCCGCGACCAGCAGGGCCACGGTGAAGCCGACGCCGGCCAGCACCGCCACCCCGAGGACGTCGCGCCAGGACAGGTCCTCGTTGAGCTCGGCCCGGGTGAAGCGGGTGACCGCCCAGGCTCCGGTCAGCACGCCGACGGGCTTGCCGACCACCAGCCCGAGCACGACGCCGATCACCACCGGGTCGCGGAGCAGTGCACCGCCGCCGCTGATCACCACGCCGGCCGACAGCAGGGCGAAGAACGGCACGGCGACGCCGGCGGACACCGGGGTGAGCCGGTGCTCGAGCCGCTCGGCCGGGGAGTGCTTCTCGTCCGGGTCGGGCAGCACCCGGGTGAGCAGCCCGAGGGCGACCCCGGCGATCGTCGCGTGGATGCCGCTCTCGTGCACGCACCACCAGGTCGGCGACGGCCAGCGGCACGTAGACCACGAACGTGGTCACCCGGCGGTGCTGGAGGAAGGCGTACGTCGCGAGCAGGACGCGCCGCCAGCAGCAGGGGCAGCAGGTGCAGGGTCGAGGTGTAGAACACCGCGATGATGATGATGACCACGAGGTCGTCGACGACCGCCAGCGTCAGCAGGAAGGCCCGCAGGGACGAGGGCAGCGACGAGCCGACGACCGACAGCACCGCGAGCGCGAACGCGATGTCGGTGGCCGCCGGGATGGCCCAGCCACCGGTGTCCCCGCCGCCGACGAGGTTGACCACGGTGTACACGAGGGCGGGGGTCGCCACCCCGGCGAGGGCGGCCACGATCGGGACGGCGGCGTCGGCGGGTCGGCGCAGCGAGCCGACCAGGAACTCGCGCTTGAGCTCGAGACCGGCCACGAAGAAGAACACGGCCAGCGCGCCGTCGGCCGCCCACTGCTCGAGGTCGAGCGGACCGACCTGGAGGTGCCGGAACGCCTGGTAGGAGTCGCTCCAGGGCGAGTTGGCCCACACGACCGCGGCCACGGCGGCGATCAGGACGACGGCTCCGCCGACGGTCTCCTGGCGCAGCAGGTCGCCGACGAAGGTGCTCTCGGCCCGGATCGGGCGGGGGATCAGCAGCGGGCGACGGGCGGTGGTCATGGGTCCGGCCGAGTCTAGGGGCGCCGCGTGTGAGGCTGGGCCGGTGACCGAGACGACCGCGCGGGGCGCGACCTTCCGTGACGAGGACTGGTACGCCGAGGACCTGACCCGGCACCGCTACGTCGACTGCATCTTCCGCGACGTCGACCTGACCGAGGCGCACGGGTCCGGCGTGGTCTTCGAGTCGTGCACGTTCGAGAACACCCGCTTCAACGCCGCCGTCCTCGACGCCCCCGCCTTCGTCGGCTGCGACGTCCGTCGTACGTCGTTCTTCGGCGCCACGCTCACGGGGGCGAAGCTGTCCGGCTCGGTCTTCGTCGACTGCGCGATGCGGCCGGTGACGGTCGACGGCGGGCTGTGGCAGGGCGTGACGATGCGCGGCGCCAAGCTGGCCCAGGTCGACCTGTCCGGGGTGTCGCTCAACGACGCCGACCTCACGGACGCCGACCTGACCGACGCGGTCCTCGCCGGCTGCGACCTCTCCAACGCGCTGCTGCGCAACGCCGACCTCTCCGGTGCGGACCTCCGGGGCGCGACGCTGCACGGCGTCTCCCTGGTCGACGTGCGCCTGCGCGGCACCCGACTGGACCTGGCCGGCGCCGTGCGGCTCGCGGAGCAGCACGGCGCCGTCGTCAGCCTGAGAGGGCTCAGTCCTCGTCGGCCGAGCCGTCCTTGAGGTTGTCGGAGATCAGGTCCATCACGGTGGAGTCGGCGAGCGTGGTGACGTCGCCGACCTCGCGGTCCTCGGCCACGTCGCGCAGCAGCCGGCGCATGATCTTGCCCGAGCGGGTCTTGGGCAGCTCGGGGACGACCATGATCTGGCGCGGCCGGGCGATCTTGCCGATCTCCTTGGCCACGTGGGCCCGCAGCTCCTCGACGATGTCCTCGCCGCCGTCACCGGCCGAGTCCCGCAGGATCACGAACGCGCACACGGCCTGGCCGGTGTCCTCGTCCTTGGCGCCGACGACCGCGGCCTCGGCCACCTTGGGGTGCGACACCAGCGCCGACTCGATCTCGGTGGTGGACAGCCGGTGGCCCGACACGTTCATCACGTCGTCGACCCGGCCGAGCAGCCAGATGTCGCCGTCCTCGTCGAGCTTGGCGCCGTCACCGGCGAAGTACATGTTCTCGAAGCGCGACCAGTAGGTGTCCTTGAACCGCTCGTCGTCGCCCCAGATCGTGCGCAGCATCGCCGGCCACGGCTCGGTCAGCACGAGGTAGCCGCCCTCGCCCTTGGCGACCGGCTTGCCGGCGTCGTCGACGACGACCGCGGAGATGCCCGGCAGGCCCTTCATCGCCGAGCCCGGGCTTGCCGGACGTGACGCCGGGCAGCGGGCTGATCATCAGCTGGCCGGTCTCGGTCTGCCACCAGGTGTCGACGATGGGGCAGTTGCCGCCGCCGATGACCTCGCGGTACCACATGTAGGCCTCGGGGTTGATCGGACTCACCGACCGAGCCGAGCAGCCGCAGCGACGACAGGTCGGCCTTCTCGGGGATGTCCTGGCCCCACTTCATGAAGGTCCGGATCGCGGTCGGCGCGCAGTAGAGGATCGACACCTTGTACTGCTCGACGATGTCCCACCAGCGGCCCTTGTGCGGGGTGTCCGGCGTGCCTTCGTACATCACCGAGGTGGCGCCGTTGGCGAGCGGGCCGTAGACGATGTAGGAGTGCCCGGTCACCCAGCCGATGTCGGCCGCGGTCCAGAAGACGTCGTCGTCCTTGAGGTCGAAGACCGACCAGTGCGTGTACGACGTGCCGACGAGGTAGCCGCCCGTGGTGTGCAGGATGCCCTTGGGCTTGCCGGTCGTGCCGGAGGTGTACATGACGTAGAGCGGGTGCTCGGCGTCGAACGCCTCGGGGGTGTGCTCGGTGCTCTGCCTGCCGACGACGTCGTCCCACCAGAGGTCGCGGCCCTCGGTCCAGTCGATGTCCTGCCCGGTGCGCTTCACGACGACCACGTTGCGGACGTCGGGGCACTTGCTCGAGCGCCTCGTCGACGGCCGGCTTGAGCCCGGCGGCCGAGCCGCGGCGGTAGCCGCCGTCGGCGGTGATCACGACGCGGGCGTCGCAGTCCTGGATCCGGTCGACGAGCGCCTGGGAGGAGAAGCCGCCGAACACCACGGTGTGCGGGGCGCCGATGCGCGCGCAGGCCAGCATGGCCACGACGGTCTCGGGGATCATCGGCATGTAGATCGCGACGCGGTCGCCGGCCTCGACGCCGAGCTCGGTCAGCGCGTTGGCGGCCTGCGAGACCTGGTCCTTGAGGTCGGCGTAGGTGATGTCGCGGGTCTCGCCGTCGGGCTCGCCGACCCAGTGGTAGGCGACCCGGTCGCCGTGGCCGGCCTCGACGTGCCGGTCGACGCAGTTGTACGACGCGTTGAGCTGGCCGCCCACGAACCACTTGGCGAAGGGCGGGTTGCTCCAGTCGAGGACCTCGGTGAACGGCTCGGCCCAGCTGATCCGCTCGGCCTGCTTGCCCCAGAACGCCAGCCGGTCCTCGTCGGCCTCGGCGTAGACGTCCGCCGTGACGTTCGCGTTCTTCGCGAGCTCCGCCGGCGGGTCGAAGTGGCGCTCCTCGTGCATCAGGTTGGACAGGCCCTGCTCGCTCACGTCGACTCCTTCATGACTCGCTTCACGGTCTTGCTTGCACCCTAGTCATGCGGCGGGGAGGGGCAGAACCCTCCGAGCGGGCAGCCCCTCCCCGACCCACGGGGGCCGTCAGTGGGTGACGACCCCCTCGCGCCCGCCCCCGTGAGCGAGCGGACCTCGAGCTCGTCGTACGCCGCCTCGGCCTCGGGGTCGCGCGAGGTGATCGTGCCGAGGTAGCCGAACAGGAAGCCGAGCGGGATCGAGACGATGCCCGGGTTCTCCAGCGGGAACCAGGAGAAGTCGACGCTGGCGGGCAGCAGGCTCAGGTTGACGCCGTCGACGACCTTGCCGGAGACGACGGGCGAGAACAGCACCAGGCCCAGGCTGGAGACCAGGCCGCCGTAGATGCTCCACGTGGCGCCGCGGGTGTTGAACCGCCGCCAGAACAGGTTGTAGATGATCGACGGCAGGTTCGCCGACGCCGCGACCGCGAAGGCGAGCGCCACCAGGAACGCGATGTTGAGCTTCTGGGCGGGGATGGCCAGCGCGATCGCGACGCCGCCGATCACGAACGCCGCGATCCGCGCGACCTGGAGCTCGGACTTCTCGCTGGCGGTGCCCTTCTTCCAGACGTTGGCGTAGAGGTCGTGCGCGACCGACGACGCCGAGGTGAGGGTCAGGCCCGCGACGACCGCGAGGATGGTGGCGAAGGCGACCGCGGAGATCAGGGCCAGCAGCACCGCGCCGCCGGTCGACCCGTCGCCGCCTCCGACGGCCTCGGCGAGCAGCGGGGAGGCGAGGTTGCCGCCACTGGCCACGACCTCGCTGTCCGCGCCGGTGTCGATCAGGGCGGCCGCGCCGAACCCGAGGACCAGGGTCATCAGGTAGAACGAGCCGATCAGGCCGATCGCCCACTGCACCGAGCGACGCGCGTCGGCGCGCGGTCGGGACCGTGTAGAAGCGGATCAGGATGTGCGGCAGGCCGGCGGTGCCGAGCACCAGCGCGATGCCGAGGCTGACGAAGTCGATCTTGCTGGTGAAGCTGACGCCGTACTTCAGGCCCGGCTGGAGGAACGCCTCGCCCTTGCCGGTGTTCTCGGCGGCGGCGCCGAGCAGGTCGGAGATGTTGAAGCCGAACTTCGCCAGCACCAGGACGGTGATCAGCACGGTGCCGCTCATCAGCAGCACGGCCTTGACGATCTGCACCCAGGTGGTGCCCTTCATGCCGCCGACGGTGACGTAGAAGATCATCAGCAGGCCGACGCCGACGATGGTGATGTTCTTCAGCGACTGGCTGTCGACGCCGAGCAGCAGCGCGACCAGCGAGCCCGCGCCGACCATCTGCGCGAGCAGGTAGAAGATCGAGACGGCGACGGTGGAGGTCGCGGCCGCGGTGCGCACCGGGCGCTGCCTCATCCGGTAGGCGAGCTGGTCGGCCATCGTGTAGCGGCCGGAGTTGCGCAGCAGCTCGGCGACCAGCAGCAGCGCGACGAGCCACGCCACCAGGAAGCCGATGGAGTAGAGGAACCCGTCGTAGCCGGCCAGCGCGATGGCGCCGGAGATGCCGAGGAACGAGGCGGCGGACATGTAGTCGCCGGAGATCGCCAGGCCGTTCTGGAAGCCGCTGAACGACCGGCCGCCGGAGTAGTAGTCGGTGGCGCCTGGACGTCTGCCGGCTGGCCCAGAAGGTGATGCCGACGGTGATGCCGACGACGGCCAGGAAGAGGATCGAGGTGAGGGTCTGGGTGCTCATCGGTCCACCTCGTCGTAGTAGCGCTTGCGGAGGCCGCCGGCGAGCGGGTCGAGGCGGCGGCTCGCGAAGCGGGAGTAGATGACGGCGATGGTGAACGTGGAGACGAACTGCAGCAGCCCGAACACCAGGGCGACGTTGATGTGGCCGACGATCTTGGTGTCCATGAAGCCGTCGGCCCAGATCGACATCAGCACGTACAGCAGGTACCAGGACAGGAAGGCGATCGTGTAGGGCACCACGAACGCGCGGTAGCGCCTGCGCAGCTCGCGGAAGTCGTCGGAGGCCGCCAGCTCCTCGTAGACCGCGTGGCCCGAGGTGCCGTGGGCCCTCCAGGCCTCCCCGGTGCCTCGTCCGGCTCTCGGTGTCGTCTCGTCGCTCACGGGTCTGCCACCTCACGGTCCGGCCCGGCGCGCGCGGAGGCGCCGGGCTGTGATGGCCGTCACGCTAGGGAGCGGACCCGCGGGTCGGGAGGCTCTGCGGGTCGTGGTGCGGCCAGCGGGCCGCCGTCGTCGCCGGGCGGCGCGAAACGCGCGACGAGCGGTCGCCGCCCCGGCTGGTCGAGGTGCCCGGCGCGGGACGCGTCGGGAGGTCAGGCCGCGGCAGCAGCGAGATCTTCTGCCAGATCTTGCGGGACATCCCGAGCGTCAGCGACTCGATCTCGCTGACGGTGTCGAGCACGACCGCGTCCGTCGACTCCTCCGCGCAGAGCGCCGCGGTCTTGGCCACCAGGGACAGCAGCTCGCTGCAGTAGTCGAGGTAGCTCGCGAGGTCCCGCTCGCCGAGGTCGAGCGTGACCGAGGCGTCGGTGCGGTGGAAGCCGGGCCGCAGCCGCTCGGGGTTCTTCGTCAGCTGGTGCATGTCGACGACGTGGGCCAGGGTGCGCAGCCGGTGCAGCGAGGCCAGGATCTTGCGACGGTCGAGCCGGGCCGGGAACGAGACCAGGAAGTACACCGCGACCACCGCGAAGACCGCGTCGTTGACCGCGCTCTCGACGACGGGGAGCCACTCGAACGCCTTGAGGCTGCCGGCGGCCGGGACCGCGTCGCGCACGGCCAGCCCGAGCGCCAGCAGCGTGAGCGCGACGACGAGGGCGACCAGTCCGAGGCACGTGGTGCGCACGACCCGGTGCCGCTTCCTGGTCGACGTCGCCTGGTCGTCGACGGCGTCGACGGCCCGGCGCAGCTCGTCGGCGACGTCGCCGAGGTGGCGGTCGGGGAACCGCGCCCGGATCCGGGTCACCAGCAGGTCGACGGTGCTCCGTACACCGTCGGGGTCGAGGCGCCCGTAGCGCGACGCTGCACCGCTGTCGGTCATGGCGGCGAGCCTAGTCAGCCGGGTGGGGCAACCACTGGCGCCGGGTCAGCGGGAACCTGTCAACCCAAGCGCCGGGTCGGCGGCAACTGGGCAACCATTCACGCCGGGTCGGCGGTGGGGCCGCGGTCGAGCGCGACGGCCTCGGGGGTGTGCAGCCGCACCATGGTCCGGGACACGTGCGCGGGCAGCCGGGACGGCGTGAGCAGGGAGACGCCGACCATCGTCGCGAACGCGGCCGGCACGGTCCACGCCGCCGGCTGCGAGATGAGCGCGCCGGGCCAGCCGGGGCGTGCGCCGTACGGCGACGACCGTCGCGGCCTACTGGAAGTCGATCAGCAGCGCGTCGGCGTCGCCGCCGTCGTCGTCCCGGTGATCGCGGGCGGACCGGCCGTCGGGCTCGTCGGCGTCGACGGCGGGCGCGCGGACGACGGCCTTGTAGCAGTGCGTGACGTAGGGCAGCAGCATCCCGTCGGCGCCCCGGCCGTAGTCGTCGTACATCGCGTCGACCTTGCGCATCACCCGCTCGCGCTCGGACTGGTTCATGGTGGCGATGTTCGACCGGGAGAGCACGAGGTCGTGCAGCCGGGTCCGGTCCAGCGGCTGCCAGAACCGGAAGGTGGCGGTCTCGACGAAGCCGAAGAGGTTCGAGGACAGCAGGGCGTGCGTCGGGTCGTTCTGCTGCTCCTGCGTGCCGATCAGCTCACCGAGCCGGCGCACCCAGGGGATCCGCTCGTCGCGGAGGTTCCAGACCAGCGCGAGGTGGCCGCCGGGGCGCAGCACGCGGGCGACCTCGGGCAGCGCGCGCTCGACGTCCCACCAGTGGAAGCACTGGGCGCCGATGACGGCGTCGACGGACCGGGAGCCCAGCGGGATCCGCTCGGCGACGGCGACGGCCGCCGGGGTGCTCGGCAGGTGCCGGACCAGGTGCCGCAGCATCGCGGCGAGCGGGTCGGTGGCGATGACCTTGTGGCCCTGGCGCACCAGCTCGGCCGGTGAGCTTGCCCGTGCCGGCGCCGAGCTCGAGGAGGTGGCCGTGGTCCAGCCCGGCGAGCCAGGTCGCGGCCTCGGCGGGGTAGGTCGGACGGGCGCGGTCGTAGGCGTCCGCGACCCCGCCGAACGAGAGGGCGGGGGCGGGCTGCGGGGTGCCGAGGGGACCGTCCATCGCGGTGAGGCTATCAACGTCCGGGACCCGCCCTTGCGCCGTGGCGTAATGTGGATTACATGATTACGAACGAAGCACAGGAGCGGGTCCGCGGCTGGTTCACCGGCCGGGTCCCGGAGGAGTGGCAGCACCAGCCGGTCGAGGTCTCCGTCGACCGCGAGGAGGTCATCGTCACGCTGACCCTCGCGGACGTGGACCTGCCGGCGACGACCTCGCCGGCCGAGGCCGACGAGGCCCGCGCGGGTCGCGCCAAGGCGTTCCGCGAGGACACCCGCGGCAAGCGGATGGGCATCGCCGACGAGGCCGAGCGGCGGTTCGAGCGCAAGGTCTCCTGGCGGGTCCGGGTCGGCGACCGCGCCGAGCTGTTCACGCACGTCGCGGCCCCGGTGATGACCCGGCTGCGGCAGCCGCAGCGCCAGGTGCTCGACACCCTGGTCGACGCCGGCGTCGCCCGGTCCCGGTCCGAGGCGCTCGCCTGGTGCGTGCGGCTCGTCGGCCAGCACGAGGACGACTGGCTCGGCGAGCTCCGCGAGGCGATGACCGCCGTCGCCGACGTGCGGGCGAAGGGTCCCGGCGCCTGACCGGTAGCGTGCCGCTGTGCCCGACGACCGCGATCCCCTGGCCCGCTTGACGAGTCTCGAGGGGGTGGCCTCGGCGATGGCCGCGACCCGCGACGGCATCGACGCCCTGCTCCGGGACCGCGGCCTGCGCCGTACGACGCCCGACCTGACCGGGGAGTCGCTGCTCCGCGGTGCGCACGCCAGCGCCGTCCTCGAAGGGTCGGACGCCTCGCTGGACCTGGTGCGCGACGGGGGCGGCGGTCCGATGGCGCAGGCCGCCGTACGCCTCTCCAGCGAGCTGCTCGGCCTGCTGCCCGACGCTGTCCACCTCCCCGCTCCAGGCCTTCGCGCGGATGCACACGCTGGCCGCGAAGGGCGTCGCCGACGACGCGGACCTCGGCCGGCCGCGGGACGCCGACAGCGCCGCCCGGCTCCGGGACCTGGCCCGCACGCTCGTCACGCCGACGACCGCGCCCGCCCTGGTCGTCGCGGCGGTCGTGCACGCCGACCTGGCCGTCTCGTCGCCGTTCTGCTCGCACAACGGCCTGGTCGCCCGGGCGGCCGAGCGGCTCGTGCTCGCGGCGCGCGGGGTCGACGCCAAGTCGCTCGTCGTCCCGGAGGCCGGCCACCTCGCCCTGCGGCGGGAGTACGAGTCGAACCTGCTCGGCTACCGCGACGGCGGGGCCGCCGGCGTGCACGCCTGGCTGCTGTACGCCGCGGAGGCCTACGCCAAGGGCGCGGAGGCGAGCCCGCTCAACGCCGGCTGACCGGCCGGCGGACATGCAAGCGGCACCCCTGTCCGAGGACGTGGGGTGCCGCTGCTGACACATGAGACCAATGGCTACCAGGCGTGCATCACTTAACAGTTGCTCCGGTGTGACCCGAAGGACAACGCCCAATAGGAAGGGTGGTTCGCCGCGTGGGTACCAGGCTCATGTGCGGGTTCTTGAGTTGTGGTGTGGCTCCTTTGTACGCCCCTCATCCCTAACGCCACAAGGGCTGTCGGCACTTGTCTAGGGTCGGCCCGCGTGTCGCCCGCCGTGGTCCCGGCGTGTCTCAGCTCGTCCGCGCGGGCGACCTTGCGCCGCGCCGCGACGTACACAGCGCCGCCCACCGCGGCCGCCGTGCCGAGGGCCAGCGCCGCGAGCGTGGGCCGGCTCGAGGGCAGCCGCATCCGGCTGCGCAGCGTGACCGGGCCGGGTGAAGACGAGCACGGGCCAGCCCCGGGCCTGGGCCTGGCGGCGCAGCTCCCGGTCGGGGTTCACGGCGTACGGGTGGCCCACCTCCTCGAGCATGTGGAGGTCGGTGATCGAGTCGCTGTAGGCGTAGCTGCGGGACAGGTCGTAGTCGTTCTCCTCGGCGAGCCGGCGCAGCGCGGCGGCCTTGTTCGCGCCGTAGGCGTAGTAGTCGATCTCGCCGGTGTAGCGGCCGTCGACCACCTGCATGCGGGTCGCCACCACGCCGTCGGCGCCGAGCATCTCGCCGATCGGCTCGACCACCTCGGTGCCCGACGCGGACACGATGATCACGTCCCGGCCGGCGAGGTGGTGCTCCTCGATGAGCGAGACGGCCTCGTCGTAGACCAGCGGGTCGACCACGTTGTGCAGGGTGTCGGCGACGATGTCGCGCACGGTCTGCACGTCCCAGCCCGCGCACAGCGCGGAGAGGAACCCGCGCATCTTCTCCATCTGGTCGTGGTCCGCGCCCCCGACGAGGAAGACGAACTGCGCGTAGGCGCTGCGCAGCACGGCCCGCCGGGAGATCAGCCCGCCGGCCTGGAAGGGCCGGCTGAAGGCGAGCGTGCTGGACTTCGCGATGATCGTCTTGTCCAGGTCGAAGAACGCAGCGGGTCGCTCCATCGATGCAAGCCTCCCGGGTCCGCTCGAGGTCCCGGGGCATCCCCGGTCACGGCCGTACGCGTGGAAGCATACGTCCGCGACAGTGAGTAAAGGGCGCGCTACCATTGGGACCCGGGCGCTCACGCCCCGATGCAGCAGCATCCTTCATACGGCCGGCGGTCGCCCCCCAGCCCGCCGGCGCGGTCGCGGTTCATCCCCCCAGGAGCCGTGACCCTGCGGTCCCCGGTCACCCCCCGGCCGGGGGCCGCCCCTTTCCACGGGCCGGTTCCTGTCCACAGGCCTGCGTGCGGCGGGCTTGTGCACGGCCGCCCGTACGGCGCTCGAGCCGGCCGCCCCGGCGGGACAGGGTCGGGGCATGACATCCCCGGCGAGCCCTCCCGTCCTGCTGGTCACCCGCGACGAGCTGCTCCTCGACGACCTGCTCCGGCTCGCGGCCGCGGCCGGCACGACGCTGGACGTCGCCCACGACAGCACGTCCGCGCTGCGCGGGTGGGCGTCCGCGTCCGTCGTGCTCCTGGGGGCCGACCAGGCGGACGCGCTCGCCGCCCACCGACCGGCCCGGCGCGACGGCGTGCACGTGGTCGGGCACGGTCCCGTCGGCGACGGACTCTTCCGCAGCGCGCTGGCCGCCGGCGCCGCCGACGTCGTCGAGCTCCCGGCGTGCGACGCGTGGCTGGTCGAGCTGCTGACCGACGCGGCCGACGGCGGCACCCGGCGGGCCCGCACCCTCGGCGTGGTCGCCGGCTCGGGAGGGGCCGGCGCGACCACGTTCGCGTGCGCGCTGGCCCTGACGGCCGCCGCGGCCGGTCCCGCCGTCCTGGTCGACCTGGACCCGCTCGGGCCCGGGGTCGACCGCGTGGTGGGCCTCGACGCCGGTCACGACCTCTCGGACGGCGCGCGGTGGGACCGGCTGGTCGGGTCGCACGGGCGCCTCGGGTCCCGTTCGCTGCGCGAGGCGCTCCCCGACAAGGACGGGCTGGCGGTGGTCACCTGGCCGGCCGGACCCGCGGTCGCGCTCGACGCCGCGTCGGTGCGCGAGGTGCTCTCGGCGGCGCAGCGCGGTCACGACCTGGTCGTGGTCGACCTGCCCCGCTGGGTCGACGACCTGGCCGCGGAGGTGGTGTCACGGTGCGACCGGGTGCTGGTGGTGGCCGAGCCGACGGTCGCCGGGGTGGCGTCCGCGGGGAGGGTGGCGGCCCGGCTCCGCCCGCTCAACCAGGACGTCGGCCTCGTCGTCCGCGGGGCGGGCACGGCGGTCCCGGCCGGACACGTCGCCGACATCCTCGACCTGCCGCTGCTCGCCGAGGTGCCGACCCAGCGCCGGCTCGCGGAGCACCTCGACCTCGGGCTGGGGCCGGTCCACGGCCGCCGCTCGTCGCTCGCCCGCGCGGCGCGATCGGTCCTCGGGTCGGTCGCGTGACACCGGCCCGCGCCCTCGAGCCGGTGCCGGGCGACGTCCTCGACGGCGTGCGGGAGCAGCTCGCGCGCAGCGGCTCGGCCGCTCACCCCGGAGGTGGTGGCCCGGGCGCTGCGCGACCAGGGGCGGCCGGTGGGCGACGCCACCGTGCTCGCCGTCCACGACCTGCTCCGCCAGGACGTGCTCGGGGCGGGTCCCCTCGAGCCCCTGGTCCGGCTGCCGGGGGTGACCGACGTGCTGGTCAACGGCGCGCGGGCGGTCTACGTCGACCGCGGCGAGGGCCTGGAGCTGACCTCGACCCGGTTCGCCGACGACGCCGCCGTGCGCCGGCTCGCGCAACGGCTCGCCGGGTCGGTCGGCCGCCGGCTCGACGACGCGACGCCGTACGTCGACCTGCGGCTGCCCGACGGCACCCGGTTCCACGCCGTGCTCGCGCCGCTCGCGCGACCCGGCACGGTCATCTCGCTGCGCGTGCCCCGGGCCCGGGTGTTCACCGTCGACGAGCTCCTCGCCCGCGGCACCGTCAACGGCGACGCGGCCTCGCTGCTGCGCCGCATCGTGGCCGCCCGGCTGGCGTTCCTGGTCAGCGGCGGCACCGGCTCGGGCAAGACGACCCTGCTGTCGGCGCTGCTGTCGCTGGTCGACCCGGCGCACCGCATGGTGGTCGTGGAGGACGCCAGCGAGCTGCGTCCCGACCACCCGCACGTCGTCGGACTCGAGTCGCGGCCGGCCAACGTCGAGGGCGCCGGCGAGGTCCCGATGCGCGTGCTGGTCCGCCAGGCCCTGCGGATGCGGCCGGACCGGCTGGTCGTCGGCGAGGTCCGCGGCGACGAGGTGACCGACCTGCTCGCCGCGATGAACACCGGCCACGAGGGCGGCTGCGGCACCGTGCACGCCAACTCGGCGGCCGACGTGCCGGCCCGCATCGAGGCGCTCGCGATGGCGGCCGGGCTGTCCCAGGCCGCCGCCCACAGCCAGCTCGCGTCGGCGGTCGACGCGGTGGTGCACCTGGCCCGCGGCCCGGACGGGACCCGACGGGTGGCCGAGGTCGCCGCGGTGAGCCGGGGTCCCGACGGCCGGGTGGTGGCGGAGCCGGCGCTCAGCTTCGGCGCCGACGGCACCACCCGGGAGCATCCCGCCGCCGCCGTGCTCGTCGACCGGCTCGCCGACCGGCTCCCGCGATGAGACTGGTCGCGGTCGTGCTGGCCGGGGTGTCGGTGGCCCTCGCTCTCCCCGCGCCGCGCCGGACGCGGCCGACGGACGCGCCCCTCCCTGCGGACCCGGCTGCTCAGACCCGGGCCGGGCGTGGTCGTGGCGGTGGCCGGCGTGGTCGGCGGCCTGGTCGTGCTGGTCGACGGCACCCGGCTCCTGCTCGCGCTGGTGCTCGTCGGCATGCTGCTGGCCGTCGGCGTCCTGGTCCGGCGCGGCCGGGTGACCGCGGCGGCCGCCGGCCGGCAGGCCCTGGTCGTCGAGGTCTGCGAGGCCCTGGTGGGAGAGCTCCGGGCCGGTCAGCCGCCGGTCGCCGGGCTGGAGCACTGCCTGGAGATCTGGCCCGACCTCGAGCCCGTCGTCGCCGCGGCCCGGCTGTCGGCCGACGTGCCGGAGGCGTTGCGTCGGCTGGCGTCCCGGCCCGGCGCCGAGGGACTGCGCGAGGTCGCCTCGGCCTGGCAGGTCTCGGAGCGGTCCGGCGCCGCGCTGGCGGCCGCCCTGTCCCAGGTCGCCCTCACGGCCCGCGGGCGCCAGAGCACCCGGCACCTCGTCCGTGGTGAGCTGGCGTCCGCGCAGGCGACCGCCCGCCTCGTCGCCGGCCTGCCCCTGCTGTCGCTCGCCATGTCGGCCGGGATCGGCGGCGACCCCTGGCACTTCCTGCTCGGCACCCCGCTCGGGGTCGGGTGCCTGGGCGGCGGCGCCCTCTGCGCGTTCGTGGGGCTGCTCTGGATCGACCGGATCGCCCGGGCGGTGCTGCGCACGTGAGCGTCCTCCCGTCCACGCTGCTGGCGGTCCTGGCGGCGGCGTCGGCCGTCGCGGCCGCGATCCCGCCGGCGCCGGTCCGGCCCACCGGCGCGCTGACGCCGGCCGTCACCCGCCGGGAGAGACCGCCGCCGCTGCGTGCGATCAGCACGGTCTGCGTGGCGGTCGGCGCGGTGGTGCTGCTCGGGGGCGTGGCCGGCGGGGTGGCCGGTCTCGCGGCCGGTGCCCTCTGCTGGCGCCTCACGGGACGGCTCGAGGCGCCGTCGGTGCGCCGGCGCCGCGAGCGGCTCGGTGCCGCGGTCCCGCACGTCGTCGACCTGATGGCGGCCTGCCTGGCTGCCGGCCTGTCGCCCTCGGGTGCCGTCGAGCAGATCGCCGAGGCCGTCGACGGCCCGGCCCGCGAGGAGCTGCTGGCCCTGTCGGCCCGGCTGCGGCTCGGCGTCGACCCGGCCACGGTCTGGCGGGACCTGGCCAGGCATCCCCAGCTCGGCGGGCTCGGCCGCACCGTCGCCCGGGCCGTGGAGACCGGCTCCTCGGTCTCGGAGGCGATGACCCGTCTCGCCGACGACCTGCGCCAGACGGCCCGGGCCGACGTGGAGACCCGGGCCCGGGCCGTCGGCGTGAAGGCGTCGATCCCGCTCGGCGTGTGCCTGCTGCCGGCCTTCGTCCTGGTCGGCGTGGTGCCCCTGGTCGCGGGCTCGCTCGGCGTGCTGCTCGGCCGGTGAACCGCGTCCGGACGGGCCAGCTCTCCTCCACATCCGACCGCGGCCGGGGCCGGTCCCCAGAACCGGAAGTGCCTCTCGTGACGGCGCCCGCCGACGACGAGAGTCCTCGTCGTCAACCCACCGCCCACCACCCGTGGGCCCGTCAAGGAGGTCGTCATGACCAAGTCCCCCGTCGCCCGGCTGCGCAGCGAGCGAGGAGTCACCAGCGCCGAGTACGCCGTCGTCACCGCGGCCGGCTGCGGCTTCGCCACCGTGCTGATCAAGCTGCTCACCAGCGACTTCGGCCAGTCGCTGCTCAAGACCCTGTTCGAGATCCTGATGAAGGTCGTCGGGCTCTGACCGTGCTCGCCCGGGATCTGCGGACGGCGGTGGGGACGCGCGGTGTGCCGCGTGGCTCCGCCGCCGTCCGGCGCGTCCGGCGGCGGCAGCGGCGGTCCGTCGGCCGCGACGAGCACGGGTCGGTGACCGCCGAGACCGTGATGGTGCTGCCGGTGCTGGTGTCCCTGGCCCTCGGCCTGGTCTGGGTGCTGGCGCTCGCCGCCACCCAGGTGCGCGTCGTCGACGCGGCGCGCGAGACGGCCCGGGCCGCCGCGCGCGACGACGGCGAGGCGTCGGCCGTGGCCCTGGGGCGCCGGGTGGCACCGGACGGCGCCACGGTCACCGTGCAGCAGGACGGTGACACCGTCGTCGTCCGGGTGCGGGCGACCGTCCGGGGTCCGCACGGCCTGCTCGCGTTCCTGCCCGGGGTCGACGTGCACGCCGAGGCGGTCGCCGCCCAGGAGCCCGGATGACCGGGGTCCGGTGGCGTCGACGACGGCAGCCCGAGCGGGGCAGCGCCACCGTGCTGGCGGTCGTCCTGGTCGCGGTGCTGGCGACGGCCGCGGTGCTCGTGGCGCTGCGTCGGCGGCGTCGTCGCGGACCAGCGGCGGGTCGAGTCCGCGGCCGACCTGGCCGCCCTGGCCGCGGCCGGTGCGGCGCAGGCCGGGGAGAGTCCCTGCTTCGCGGCCGGCACGTCCGCCCGCCGCAACGGCGCCCGGCTGGCGTCCTGCGCCGTCGACGGCGAGGTCGTCACCGTCCGGGTGGTGCGCAGCCGGGTGGTGCTCGGCCGGACGGTCCAGCTCAGCAGCCGGGCCCGAGCCGGGCCGGCGCCCCCGTGAGTCGAGCGGCCGCCGGGCCCGTCAGCGGCTGCGGGGGCGGCGGCGTCTGGTGGGGCTCGTCGCCGGACGTGCGGATCGGCTGCGTGGTGGTCGGCTCGCCGTCGTGGCGGGTCGGGCTCGCCGGTCGTGGAGGCCGCGGCCGTGCCCGTGCTCGGGCCCGTCGGCTCGCCGGCCGTGGGTGCGTCGGAGCGGGTCGCCTCGCGCTTCTCCAGCGTGCGGAGCTTCTTCTTCGTCTTGCGGTTCTCGTTGGCCCGCCGGACGCCCGACCGGACCAGCTCGAGGCCCATGATGAAGATCAGCAGGGCGGCGGCCCCCAGCAGGAACACGACCAGGGTCGGCATGGTGACGTTCCCGAAGAGCACCGCCTTGTCGTCGGTGCCGCTCGCCAGCACCGCGACGAGCGATCCGGCCGAGACGAGGATGAGGATCAGGCCGAGCACCAGCATGGGACTTCCTTCCGGAGGGTCGGTCCAGTTTCTTCCCGCGGCGCCGGACGGCTAACCCTGGGGCGGTCCGTCAGCCGCGCCGAGGAGGGCGTCGAGCAGGACCACGGCGGCCCGCTTGTCGAGCGGGTTGTTCTGGTTGCCGCACTTCGGCGACTGTACGCAGGACGGGCAACCCTCCTCGCAACGGCAGGCGTCGATCGCCTCCCGGGTCGCGAGCAGCCAGGCCCGGGCGGCGTGGAACCCGCGCTCGGCGAAACCTGCGCCGCCCGGGTGCCCGTCGTACACGAAGACGGTGAGCAGGCCGGTGTCCGGGTGCAGGGCGGTGGAGACCCCGCCGATGTCCCAGCGGTCGCAGGTCGCGAACAGGGGCAGCAGCCCGATGGACGCGTGCTCCGCGGCGTGCGCGGCCCCCGGCAGGTCGCGGGTGGCGAGACCGGCGGCGTCCAGGAGCGCCGCCGGCACCGTCCACCACACCGCCGTGGTCTCGAGGGTGCGCTCGGGCAGGTCGAGCGGCTCCTCCCCGAGGCTCTCGCCCGACGGCACCCGGCGGCGGAGGTAGGAGACGACCTGGTGCGTGACGCGTACGTCGCCCAGGCTGACCCGGGCCGGCCCCCAGGGCTCGTGCTCGCGCTCGCCGGTGATCTCGATGTCCGTGACGTCACGGGCGGTCGTGGAGTAGCCGGGGTCGTCGAGCACCACCGTGGCCACGCCGTGCTCCAGGTCGAGGGAGAGCACGAGGTAGGTCTCGCCCTGGTGCAGGTAGACCGCTCCCTCGTGCACGGTCGCGTGGGCCGAGCCGGCGTCCACGGTGCCGACCAGCCGGCCGGTGCCGTCCTCGACCAGGCGCACGGCCGGGCCGCCGCTGGAGCGGATGTCGGCGAGCTCGCTGGCCCGTCGCCGGTCGGTCCAGAACCAGCCGAGCCGCCGGCGGCGCAGCAGTCCCGCGGCGGTCAGCGCGTCGACGCCCTCGCGGGCCCGGGGACCGAACAGCGGCAGGTCGTCCTCGGTCAGCGGCAGCTCCGAGGCCGCCGCGCACAGGTGCGGACCGAGGACGTAGGGGTTGTCGGGGTCGAAGACGTTGGCCTCCACCGGTGCCCCGAGCAGCGCCTCCGGGTGGTGCACGAGGTAGGTGTCCAGCGGGTCGTCGCGCGCGACCAGGACCCCGAGGGCGTCGCGGCCGTTGCGCCCGGCCCGGCCGACCTGCTGCCAGAGCGCGGCGCGGGTGCCGGGGAAGCCGGCCATCACCACCGCGTCGAGCCCCGAGACGTCGATGCCGAGCTCGAGGGCGTTGGTGGCCGCGAGGCCGGTGAGCTCTCCGGAGCGCAGCGCCTGCTCGATGGCGCGCCGGTCCTCGGGGAGGTAGCCGCCGCGGTAGGCCGCGACCCGGTCGCGCAGCTCGGGGGCCACCTCCGCGAGCTGCCGGCGGCAGGTCATGGCCACGGTCTCGGCGCCGCGGCGCGACCGGACGAACGCCAGCGTGCGCACCCCCTCGACGACCAGGTCGGTCAGCAGGTCGGCGGTCTCGGCGGTCGTGGACCGGCGGACCGGGGCGGCGTTCTCCCCGACGCAGACCGGTGAACGGCGGCTCCCACAGCGCGAGGGAGACCTCGCCGCGCGCCGAGCAGTCCTCGGTCACCGCGCACACGTCCAGACCGGTCAGCCGCCCGGCGGAGGTCGCCGGCTCCGCGACGGTGGCCGAGGCCAGCACGAAGGTGGGGTCGGCGCCGTAGGCCGCGCACACCCGCCGGAGCCGGCGGACGATCTGCGCGACGTGGGCGCCGAAGACGCCGCGGTAGTGGTGGCACTCGTCGATCACGACGTAGCGCAGCAGGCCGAAGAACCGGGACCAGCGCTGGTGCCCGGGCAGCAGCGAGTGGTGGAGCATGTCGGGGTTGGTCAGGACGTACTCCGCGTGGTCGCGGGCCCAGTCGCGCTGCTCGGTCGAGGAGTCGCCGTCGTGGGTGGTCGCCGCCAGGCCGGGCAGCCCGAGGCCCAGGACCGAGCCGAGCTGGTCCTGCGCGAGCGCCTTGGTGGGGGACAGGTAGAGCGTGGTGGCGCCGCGCTGGCCCGTGCGGCCCCGGGACTCCTGGATCGTGCTCAGCGCCGGCAGGAGGTAGGCCAGCGACTTGCCCGAGGCGGTGCCGGTCGACACCACGACGTGCTCACCGCGGTGGGCCGCCTCGGCCGCCTCGACCTGGTGCCGCCAGGGCTGCGACGACGCCGCGGGCCGCCAGCGCGTCGACCAGCTCCGGCGCGACCCAGTCCGGCCACGGCGGCCCGGACACCGCGCGCGACGGGGCAGCACCTCGAGGTGGGTCAGCCGGTCCTCGCGCCCGGCGGGCAGCGTCAGCCGGCGCACCAGCTCGGGTGCTGAGGTTGACACGTCGAGGCCCACTCCGGAAGTCTCGCAAGCACCACCCCCTGCCCGGTCCCCGGTGCCCCGCCGCCGGACCGGCGAATTCTCGGGAGTGCCCGCTGCGCCTCGGCGGTGCATGATTCAATGAGCACGAGCCGGAGACGTCGCGGAGCACCCCTGCCCGCGTGCAACAGGCCGAACATCGGTGAGGAGTCACACGTGGATCTGTCACTCGAGACCCGCCACGAGGATGGTCACACGATCATCGAGGTCGGCGGCGAGATCGACGTGTACACCGCTCCCAAGCTCCGGGACAAGATCACCGAGCTGGTCGGCAACGGCAACTACAACCTGGTCATCGACATGGAGAAGGTCGACTTCCTCGACTCGACCGGTCTCGGCGTGCTCGTCGGCGGACTCAAGAAGGTGCGCGCCCACGACGGCTCGCATGCGGCTGATCTGCAACCAGGAGCGCCTGCTCAAGATCTTCCGGATCACCGGTCTGGCGAAGGTCTTCGCCATCCACGGGTCGCAGGCCGACGCGCTCGCCGAGCGGTAGAGCGGTGCCGGCCGGCACGGCTCGGACCGACCACCGGGATCACCGTCGCCATCGCCCGGGACCCGGCACTCGTGCGCACCGTGCGGCTGGTCGCCGCTGCCGTCGCCCGCCGGTCCTCCCAGGACGAGGAGTTCGTCGAGGAGGTCCGGCTCGCCGTGGGCGAGGCCTGCGCGCTGCTGGTCGGGCAGGACGTCGCGCCCGGCGCCGCCATCGGGCCCGTCGAGGTCCGGATGCGGGTCGAGGACCGGCTGCGGGTCTCGGTGCTCGCCGCGGGGACCATCGCCGCGCAGGACGCGCCGACCAGCGACATCGACGGCGTCGAGCCGTGGGCGCTGCTGCGCGGGCTGATCGACGACTTCGAGATCACCCAGGACGGCGGCACCACGGTGCTCTCGATGTCCTGGCCGCTGGGCTGACCCCAGCCCGTCGTACGACGGAATGTGGGCTATCCCACAGGCCCCTGCGTCGCAGAACGCCCTGCACGTCAGTAGACTCCGGCACATTCGCGTGTGAGAGGCAGGTCACAGCCTGCCCGCATCCGCGTGGAACAGACCACGTGGACGTCATACCAACAACGTTTCGGGCCGAAGGCCCACCGGAGGAGGACGTATGTCCGGGCACATCTTTGCTGCCGCCGACACCGGCAGCGGGGCTGCGACCGTGGACCTGTCCGGCGGCAACCTGATCCTGGTGGTCATCGTCGGCGTCATCGCGCTCATCGCGCTGGTGATGGCCGTGGTGTTCCGCCGCCAGGTCCTGGCTGCCGGCGAAGGCACGGAGAACATGAGGACCATCGCGCGGGCGGTGCAGGAAGGCGCGAACGCCTACCTGACCCGGCAGTTCAGGACGCTGGCGATCTTCGCCGCGATCGCGTTCTTCGCCGCTGCTCGCGCTGCCTGCCGACGACACGTCGGTCCGGATCTTCCGCTCGGTGTTCTTCCTGGTCGGCGCCGGGTTCTCGGCCACGGTCGGCTACCTCGGCATGAACCTCGCGGTCCGCGCGAACCTCCGGGTCGCCGCCGCCGCCAACACCGAGGGCCGCGAGCCGGCCATGACGATCGGCCTCCGCACCGGTGCCATGGTGGGCATGCTCACCGTGGGCCTCGGCCTGCTCGGCGCCAGCCTCGTCGTGCTGTTCTTCCA
Organism: uncultured Actinomycetota bacterium; assembly: GCA_963778095.1. Taxonomy (GTDB): domain Bacteria; phylum Actinomycetota; class Actinomycetes; order Propionibacteriales; family Nocardioidaceae; genus Nocardioides_B. The sequence goes on from CAVZTB010000007.1 coordinate 176,261, forward strand.
GGGCGAGGCGCCCAAGGTGCTCGAGGGCTTCGGCTTCGGCGCCGCGCTGCTCGCGATGTTCATGCGGGTCGGCGGCGGCATCTTCACCAAGGCCGCCGACGTCGGCGCGGACCTGGTCGGCAAGGTCGAGCAGAACATCCCCGAGGACGACCCGCGCAACGCCGCGACGATCGCCGACAACGTCGGCGACAACGTCGGCGACTGCGCCGGCATGGCGGCGGACCTCTTCGAGTCCTACGCCGTGACGCTGGTCGCCGCGCTGATCCTGGGCTCCCAGGTCTTCGGCGACAAGGGCCTCGTCTTCCCGCTGCTGATCCCCGCCATCGGCGCGCTCACCGCGGTCGCCGGTGTCTACCTGACCAAGCCCAAGGCCGGCGAGAACGGCCTGACCACGATCAACCGGTCGTTCTACATCTCCTCCGGCGATCGCGGCGGTGGCCAGCGTGGTGCTGTCCTTCCTCTACCTGCCCGGCACGCTTCGGCGACTTCGGGCCGCAGTTCGCCTCGCTCGACGGCGACCCGCGACTGATCGCCACCAGCGCCGTGGTCATCGGCATCGTGATGTCCTCGGGCATCCTGGCGCTGACCGGCTACTACACCGGCACGGAGTACCGCCCGGTCAAGGACGTCGGCAAGACCTCGCTCACCGGTGCGGCGACGGTCATCCTGTCCGGCCTCTCGGTCGGCTTCGAGTCCGCGGTCTACACCACCCTGGTCATCGGCGCGGCCGTGTTCGGCGCCTACCTGCTGGGCGGTGCGGCGCTGACCGTCTCGCTGTTCGCGGTGGCGCTGGCCGGCACCGGCCTGCTGACCACCGTCGGCGTCATCGTCGCGATGGACACCTTCGGCCCGGTCTCCGACAACGCGCAGGGCATCGCGGAGATGTCCGGCGACGTGAGCGAGGAGGGCGCGCAGATCCTCACCGAGCTCGACGCGGTCGGCAACACCACCAAGGCGATCACCAAGGGCATCGCGATCGCCACGGCGGTGCTGGCGGCCACGGCGCTGTTCGGCTCCTACGCCACCTCGATCGCCGAGGGCCTGGTCGAGGCCAACCCGTCGGCCGAGGAGTCCAGCCTGCTGGACTTCAGCGTGTTCAACCCGGCCGTCCTGGTCGGCGCGCTGCTCGGCTCGGCCGTGGTGTTCCTGTTCTCCGGGCCTGGCGATCAACGCCGTGGCCCGGGCCGCGGGCGCGGTCGTCTACGAGGTCCGTCGCCAGTTCCGCGAGATCCCCGGGATCATGGAGGGCACCGGACGTCCGGAGTACGGCAAGGTCGTCGACATCGTCACCAAGGACTCGCTGCGCGAGCTCGTGACGCCCGGCATCCTGGCGGTGCTCGCCCCGATCGCGGTGGGCTTCGGCCTCGGCGCCACGGCCGCTGGCGGGCTTCCTCGCCGGCGCGATCGCCACCGGCACCCTGATGGCGGTGTTCCTGGCCAACTCCGGTGGCGCCTGGGACAACGCCAAGAAGCTCGTCGAGGACGGCAACCACGGCGGCAAGGGCTCCGCGGCGCACGAGGCCACGATCATCGGCGACACCGTCGGTGACCCGTTCAAGGACACCGCCGGCCCGGCCATCAACCCGCTGATCAAGGTGATGAACCTGGTCTCGCTGCTGATCGCCGCGTGCCGTGGTCAACCTGTCCGTCGGCGACGACGCCAACGACCCGGTGCGGATCCTGATCGCGCTCGTGGCGGTGGCGATCATCGCCGCGGCGATCGTACGTCTCCAAGCGTCGCTCGGTCAGCGATCGGCGACCCGGTCGAGTCGGCCGCGCACGCACTGACGCACCCGCTCCACCCCGCGAAGGCCCGCCGGCGACCGGCCGGCGGGCCTTCGTCGTCTGTCGCCCCTAGGCTGACCTCGGCGTGGACCTCCTCGCCGCCCGACCTCGTCGACCGCCTCCGCTCGGCCCTGGAGCACGCCGGCTTCGGGTACGACGGGGTGGCCGCCCTCCTCGGTCCCACCGCGCACGCCGCGCTCGCCCGCAACGAGACCGTCCCCGGCCTGCGGGCCACGGCCGGCGGCTCGCCGCTCGAGACGCTGGTCCGGCTCTGGCCGCTGCAGGCGCCGGTGTCGCGCGAGGCGGCCGACCGGGCGCTGCCCGGGCTGGTCGACCCGCTCGTCGCCGCCGGCCTGCTCGACGTGTCGGCGGGCGAGGTCCGCGCCCGGGTCGACGTACGCCCCTACGCCGACGACGGCCGCGACTGGTGGGTGGTCAGCGACCTGACGCCCGGCCTGGACGGCGCACCCATCGACGTCGGCGGCCGACCACGTCCTCGGGATCAGCTCCGCCTCGTCGTCGCTGGCCCAGCTCACCGTCCGCGAGCCGGTCGGCCGCGCCCTCGACCTCGGCACCGGCTGCGGCGTGCAGGCCCTGCACCTGGCCGAGCACGTCGACGACGATCGTCGCCACCGACGTCAACGAGCGGGCGCTGGCGATGACCCGGCTGAACGCCGCGCTCAACCGGGTCACGCGTCGACGTCCGCGCGGGCAGCCTGTTCGAGCCCGTCGCCGGCGAGCGGTTCGACCTGGTCGTCACCAACCCGCCGTTCGTGGTCTCGCCGGCCACCGACGAGCGGCTGGTCTACCGCGACTCCGGGCTGCCCGGCGACGAGGTGGTCCGGCGGGTCGTCACGCAGGCGCCGGCGCACCTGAACCCCGGCGGCTGGGCGCAGGTGCTCGCCAACTGGGTGCACCGGCGCGGCGAGCCGTGGCAGGACCGGATCGGCGGCTGGCTCGAGGGCAGCGGCTGCGACGCGTGGGTGGTGCAGCGCGAGGTCGCCGACCTCGCGGAGTACGTCGAGCTGTGGCTCAAGGACGCCGGCGTGCACGGTCGCCCCGACTACGCCCAGCAGGTACGACGCGTGGCTCGGCTGGTTCGCCGAGCAGGACATCGAGGCCGTCGGCTTCGGGTGGCTGCACCTGCGCCGGACCGACCACCTGGACCGCTCGCCCGTGCTGCACGTGGAGGAGTGGCCCTACGAGGTCGAGCAGCCGCTCGGGCGCGAGGTGGCCGACCGGGCGCGCCGTACCGACTTCCTGGCGGCCACCGACGACGCGGCGCTGCTGGCCAGCCGCCTGCAGGTGCGCGTCGACGTCCGGCAGGAGACCGTCGGCGAGGTCGGGGCGGCCGACCCGGAGACGATCGTGCTCCGCCAGCAGCGCGGGATGCGCCGCGCCCGGCAGGCCGACACGGTCGAGGCCGGGCTCGTCGGCGCCTGCGACGGCGACCTCACCGTCGGCCAGATCCTGGACGCGCTGGCCAGTCTCCTGGGCGAGGACGCGACCGTGCTCCGGCGGGACCGGACGGCCGCCGTGCGGGAGCTGGTCGCGGACGGGTTCCTCACCCCGGCGTGCACAGGACCGGTTGACCCCAGGCGCTACCGTGTGGCCGCGAACACGCATCCAAGGGAGCCTGAGAAGAAGTTGGCGAAGAAGACAGGTGCCGTCAACGGCACCGGACACAAGCTGGTCATCGTCGAGTCGCCCGCCAAGGCGAAGACGATCGCCGGCTACCTGGGCAGCGGCTACGTCGTGGAGTCCTCCATCGGTCACGTCCGCGACCTGCCGCAGAGCGCCGCCGACATCCCGGCCAAGATCAAGGGCGAGCCCTGGGCCCGTCTCGGCGTCGACGTCGACCACGACTTCACGCCCTACTACGTGGTGTCCCGGGACAAGCGCTCCCACATGACCAAGCTCAAGGGGCTGCTCAAGGACGCCTCCGAGCTCTTCCTCGCAACCGACGAGGACCGCGAGGGCGAGGCCATCGCCTGGCACCTCCTCGACGAGCTCAAGCCCAAGGTCCCGGTGCGCCGGATGGTGTTCCACGAGATCACCCCGCAGGCGATCAACGCCGCGGTCGACAACCCCCGCGACATCGACATGGACCTCGTCGAGGCGCAGGAGGCCCGCCGCATCCTCGACCGGCTCTACGGCTACGAGGTCTCGCCGGTGCTGTGGAAGAAGGTCATGTCCGGCCTGTCCGCCGGCCGGGTGCAGTCCGTCGCGACGCGCCTGGTCGTCGACAAGGAGCGCGACCGGATGGCGTTCCGCACCGCGTCGTACTGGGACCTCGAGGGCACCTTCGACGCCGGCGCCAAGCACGACGAGCGGATGTTCCCGGCCAAGCTGCACTCGATCGACGACCAGCGCGTCGCCCGCGGCAGCGACTTCACCTCGCTCGGCGAGCTCAAGGCCGGCGCGAACGTCGTCCACCTCGACCGCTCCCGCGCCGAGGCGCTGGTCACCGGCCTGGAGGACACCGCCTTCGAGATCCGCTCGGTCGAGGCGAAGCCCTACCGCCGGCAGCCCTACGCGCCGTTCCGCACCACGACGCTGCAGCAGGAGGCCTCGCGCAAGCTCGGCTACAGCGCCTCGGCGACCATGTCGGTCGCGCAGCGGCTCTACGAGAACGGCTTCATCACCTACATGCGCACCGACTCCACGACGCTGTCGGAGACGGCGGTGTCGGCGGCGCGCGCCCAGGCCCGCGAGCTGTACGGCGCGGAGTACGTCCCGGACAAGCCGCGCACCTACGCCTCCAAGGTCAAGAACGCCCAGGAGGCCCACGAGGCGGTCCGTCCGGCCGGCGAGAACTTCCGCACCCCGGCCCAGACCGGTCTGACCGGTGACGAGTTCCGGCTCTACGAGCTGATCTGGATGCGCACCGTCGCCTCGCAGATGAAGGACGCCGAGGGCCGCAGCGTCACGGTCCGCCTCGGCGGCGCCGCGACCTCCGGCGAGGACGTGGTGTTCTCCGCCTCCGGCCGGGTGATCACCTTCCACGGCTTCCTCAAGGCGTACGTCGAAGGGCGCGACGACCCGGACACCGAGTCCGACGACCGTGAGACCCGGCTGCCGAACGTGTCCGAGGGCGACAGCGTCAGCGCCGCGAGCATCAGCGCCTCGGGCCACCAGACCAAGCCGCCGGCCCGCTACACCGAGGCCACCCTGATCCGCGAGCTCGAGGAGCGGCTGATCGGCCGCCCGTCGACGTACGCCTCGATCATCGGCACGATCCTCAACCGCGGCTACGTCTACAAGAAGGGCACCGCGCTCGTCCCGGCGTGGCTGGCGTTCTCGGTCATCCGGCTGCTCGAGGAGCACTTCACCCGGCTGGTGAGCTACGAGTTCACCGCCGGCATGGAGGAGGTGCTCGACGAGATCGCCGGCGGCCGCCGCGACCGGAACGCCGAGCTGGCGTCGTTCTACTTCGGCAGCGGCGACGTCGAGGGGCTCAAGCAGCTGGTCACCGAGCTCGGCGAGATCGACGCCCGCGAGCTGGCGACGTTCCCGATCGCCGAGGGCATCGAGCTGCGGGTCGGCCGCTACGGCCCCTACATCGAGTCCTCGGCGCCCGCCAGGGCCCGACGGCGGCGACGCGGCACCGGTCCGGGCCAACGTGCCCGAGGACCTGCCGCCCGACGAGCTGACGCTCGAGAAGGCCAAGGAGCTGCTGGCCAACCCGGCCGGCGAGGAGACCCGCCTCGGCGAGGACCCCGAGTCCGGCCTGGTGATCGTGGCCAAGAACGGCCGCTACGGGCCCTACGTCACCGAGCTGCTGCCCGACGACGCGCCGAAGTCGCGCCAAGCCGCGCACCGGCTCGCTGTTCAAGTCGATGAACCTCGACACGATCACGCTCGAGGACGCGCTCAAGCTGCTCACGCTGCCCCGCGTGGTCGGCGTCGACCCGGAGACCGGTGACGAGATCACCGCGCAGAACGGTCGCTACGGCCCCTACCTCAAGAAGGGCACCGACTCCCGGTCGATCGACTCCGAGGAGAAGCTGCTGACGATCACGCTCGAGGAGGCGCAGGCGATCTACGCGCAGCCCAAGCAGCGCGGCCGGGCCGCGGCCGACCCGGGCAAGGAGGTCGGCACCGACCCGGTGAGCGGCCAGGTGGTCCGGCTCAAGAGCGGCCGGTTCGGCACCTACGTCACCGACGGCGAGTTCAACGCGACCCTGCGCCAGGGCGACGACGAGTCCACGCTGACGATCGAGCGGGCCGCCGAGCTGCTGGCCGAGCGGCGCGCCAAGGGACCGGCGAAGAAGGCGGCCAAGAAGGGCGCGAAGAAGACCGCGGCCAAGAAGACGACGGCCAAGAAGCACCGCGAAGAAGACGGCCGCCAAGAAGAGCCGCCGCGAAGAAGGCCTGACGCGCGTCCGGCGTCCGGGCGCGTCCCCGTAGGCTGAGCGCCGTGAGCGAGCGGACGGCCGAACCAGGGGCGACGGAGCTGCGGCACGCTCCGACGCACTCGGTGACGGCGGTGCTGCGGATCCGGGACTTCCGCAACCTCTGGATCGGTCTGGGGCTCTCCAGCCTCGGCGACTGGATGGGCCTGCTGGCGCTGACCGCGATGGCCAACGCGAGCGCCGACTCCTACGCCGGCAAGAACTACGCGATCGCCACGGTGCTCTTCCTGCGGGTGCTGCCGGCGCTGGTGATGGGCCCGATCGCGGGGTACGTCGCGGACAGGCTCGACCGCCGGCGCACGCTGATCTGGGGCGACTACATCCGCGGCGCGCTGTTCCTGACCATCCCGATCGTCGGCACGCTCTGGTGGATCTTCGTGGTCACCGTGCTCGTCGAGGCGGTCAGCCTGGTGTGGGGCCCGGCCAAGGACGCGACGGTGCCCAACCTGGTGCCGCCGCACCGGCTCGAGGCCGCCAACCAGATCAGCCTGGCCACCACCTACGGCTCGGCCCTCCCGGCGGCCGCGATCTTCGCCGGGCTGACCCTGGTCGACAAGTTCTACCGGCACGTCTTCGACGGCTTCGTCGGCGGCCCGATCGACCTCGCGCTCTACTTCAACGCGCTCTCCTTCATCGTCTCCGGCGTCGTGATCTCGCGGCTCAAGCACATCCCCAGCGGCCCGGCGTCCGTCGAGGGCGACGGCAACGCGTTCCGGGTGATCGTCGACGGCTGGAAGTACGTCGGCACCACGCCCGTCGTACGCGGCCTGGTGATCGGCATCATCGGCGCGTTCGCCGCCGGCGGCGTGGTGATCGGCCTGGCCCGCACCTTCGTCGTCCGACCTCGGCGGCGGCGACTCCGGCTACGGCCTGCTGTTCGGCACGGTCTTCGCGGGCCTCGGCCTCGGCATGTGGCGCGGGCCCGCGGCTGCTCCAGGGCTTCTCGCGGCGGCGGCTGTTCGGCATCGCGCTGACGCTGACCGGGCTGCTGCTGTTCCCGCTCGCGCTGGTCCAGCAGCTGCCGGTCGTCGTCGGGCTGACCGTCGCTGATCGGCTTCTTCGCCGGCGTCGGCTGGATCACCGGCAACACGATGCTCGGCCTGGAGGTGCCCGACGAGGTGCGCGGCCGGACGTTCGCGTTCGTCGGCTCGATGATCCGGCTCGCGCTGTCGGTCGTGCTCGCCGTCGCGCCGCTGCTCGCCGGGCTGATCGGCACCCACGACCTCGGCCCGACCGACGCGAACGGCGAGCCCTACCTGGTCTACAACGGGGCCGCCTTCACGTTCCTGATCGCGGCCGTGCTGATGACGGCTGTCGGTGTCACGTCGTACCGTCAGATGGACGACGGGACGGGGACCACCTTGATGACCGACCTGCGCCACGCCTTCACGCGGGACGGCGGGCGTCTACGCCGCGACGGGCTGCTTCGTCGCGCTCGAGGGCGGCGAGGGCGCCGGCAAGTCCACGCAGGCGCAGGGCGCTGCGCACCTGGCTCGAGGCCGAGGGGTACGACGTCGTGCTGACCCGCGAGCCGGGGGACACCGAGGTCGGCGCCGAAGCTGCGCCAGATCGTGCTCGACCCGGCGACCGGGGACATCTCGCACCGCACCGAGGCGCTGCTCTACGCCGCCGACAAGGCCGAGCACGTCGACCGCGTGGTGGCGCCGGCGCTGGCCGCGCGGGGCGGTCGTGGTGACCGACCGCTACGTCGACTCGACGCTGGCCTACCAGGGCGCCGGTCGCGACCTCGTCGACCGCGAGGTGGAGCGGGTCGCGCGCTGGGCCACCGGCGACCTGCGTCCGCACCTCACCGTGCTGCTCGACCTGCCGCCGCAGCAGGGCATGTCCCGCTTCGAGGAGCGCGACCGGATCGAGGCGGAGTCGGTCGAGTTCCACGAGCGGGTGCGCGAGATGTTCCTCCAGCTCGCCGGGGTCGCCCCGGAGCACTACCTCGTCGTGGACGCCCGCCGGCCGGTCGAGGAGATCACCGCGCGAGATCCGGTCGCGGCTGCTCCCGCTGCTCGACCAGGCCGCCCGGCACCACGTGGACCCGGCGCCGACCCTGGTCGAGGACGTCGAGCCGCAGCACTCCACCGGGGCCGACGCATGACCGCCGGCGCGGTCTCGACCGCCGCCGGAGGCGTGTGGGGCACGCTCGTCGGCCAGCAGCACGCGATCGCCCCGCTGCGGGCGGCCGTCGCCGGGCAGGGCATGACCCACGCCTGGCTGTTCACCGGGCCCGCCGGGGTCCGGCCGCTCCAACGTGGCGCTGGCGTTCGCCGCCGCGCTGCAGTGCGAGCGCGGCACCGGGTGCGGCGAGTGCCACGCCTGCCGCACGGCGCTGGCCGGGTCGCACCCCGACGTGAGCATCACCCGCTCCGAGACGTCCGTGCTCTACATCGACGACATGCGCGAGCTGGTGCACCGCTCGGCGCTCTCGCCGGTCGAGCGGCGCCACCAGGTGATGGTCATCGAGGACGCCGACCGGCTGGGCGAGCGCACCGGCAACACGCTGCTCAAGGCGATCGAGGAGCCGACGCCCAAGACGGTCTGGCTGCTGTGCGCGCCGACCATCGAGGACGTGCTGCCCACGATCCGCTCGCGCTGCCGCAACATCACCCTGGCGACGCCGACGGCGCGCGAGGTGACCCGGTTCCTGGTCGAGCAGCACGGCATCGGCGAGTCGGTGGCCGCCTTCGCGGCGCGGGCCAGCCAGGGCCACATCGGCCGGGCCCGGGCGCTGGCCTCGGACGAGAAGACCCGCAACCGGCGCCGCGAGGTCGTCTCCCTGCCCGGGGGCCTGACCTCGCTCGGCGCCTGCATGAACGCCGCCGCCAACCTGGTCGACATCGCCAAGGACGAGACCGCGTCGCTGACCGAGCGCAGCAACGCCCGGGAGCAGACCGAGCTCGAGGCGCTCTACGGCGACGACCGCAAGTCCAAGACCTCCCGCGCCTACCGCGCCGGGCTGCGCGAGCTCCAGCACAGCCAGAAGCAGCGCGAGAAGCGGCGGGTGATGGACGTGATCGACCGCGGGCTGATGGACATCATGTCGGTCTACCGCGACGCGATCGCGCTGCAGACCGGCGCGCGCGGCGACCTGGTCAACGAGGAGGTCCGCGACCAGGTCGTCGACCTGGCCCGGCGCTCCACCCCGGAGCAGAACATCCGCCGCATCGACGCGATCTTCACGGCGCGCGAGCAGATGATGGAGTTCAACACCACCCCGCTGCTGGCGCTGGAGTCGATGATGGTCGAGCTCCGGATCCGCTGAGCGCCGCGTGGGCTCGGTCTCCTACAGTGGCGCGCGTGACCTCACCCCGCCGCACCGTGGTGCTGCTCGCCGTGCTCGCCCTCCTGCTGCTCCGGCTGCGGTCTCCTGGGCTCCGCCGGCGAGCAAGCGTCGCCGCCCGCGGCCACGCTGACCCCGAGCCCGATCGGGTCCAGCGGCCCGGAGCGCCACGGCCACGCCGGAGCCGGCTCTGGCGCGGTTCTACGAGCAGAAGCTGACCTGGACGAAGTGCCGCGACACCGACCGGTGCGCGACGCTGACGGTGCCGCTGGACTACGCGCAAGCCCGACGGGCCGCACGATCGAGCTGGCGCTGCTCAAGGTGCCCGCCCGGGACGCCAAGCGACGGGTCGGCTCGCTGATCGTCAACCCGGGCGGCCCCGGAGGCTCCGGCGTCGAGTACGCCGCCTCCGGCGCGTCCTCGTTCGGGCCCGAGCTGCTGGCCTCCTTCGACATCGTCGGGTTCGACCCGCGCGGCGTCGGCACGAGCAACCCGCTGGAGTGCGAGGGCACCCAGCAGCTCGACGCCCTGATCGCCTCCGACCCCGACCCGGACACCCCGGCCGAGACGAAGTACTCCGACAGCCTGCTCGCCGAGCTCGGCGACGACTGCCTGAGGAAGAGCGGCGACCTGGTCCGGCACATGTCCACGGTCGAGGTGGCCAAGGACGTCGACGTGCTGCGCGCGGCGCTCGGCGACCGCAAGCTGAGCTACTTCGGCGCGTCCTACGGCACGTTCATCGGGGCGACGTACGCCGACCTGTTCCCCGAGCCAGGTCGGGCCGGATGGTGCTCGACGGCGCGCTCGACCCGTCGGTCTCGACGCTGGATCAGAGCCTGGTGCAGGCCAAGGGCTTCGAGACCGCGCTGCGGGCGTACGTCGGGGCGTGCGTCGACCGCGGCGGCTGCTTCCTCGGCGACACCGTCGACGCGGGCACCCGGCGGATCCGGGCGTTCCTCGACTCCGTGGAGAAGAAGCCGCTGCCCGTCGCAGGGGTCCCGCGACCTCGAGGTCCGGCAACGCGCTGCTCGGCATCTGGCTGCCGCTCTACAACAAGTCCTACTGGCCGATCCTGGACTCCGCGCTGAAGGCCGCGTTCGGCGGCAACGGGGCGCAGCTGATGACGCTGGCCGACGCCTACGTCTCGCGCGGCCCGGACGGCTACAAGGACAACTCGCTCGAGGCGCTGTACGCCGTCAACTGCCTCGACCACGACGACGGCATCCCCGAGCTCCGAGGTCGCGAAGTACGACCCGCGCTTCGTCAAGGCGTCCCCGACCTTCGGGCGGGTGTTCGCCTACGGGCTGTCCGGCCTGCGACGAACTGGCCGGTGCACACCGGGCGCACCGCCCAGCCCGTCGAGGCCAAGGGCGCCGCCCCGATCATGGTGGTCGGCACCACCCGCGACCCGGCGACCCCGCTGGTGTGGGCCGAGTCGCTGGCCGACCAGCTCGACTCCGGCGTGCTGGTCAAGCGGGACGGCGACGGCCACACCGGCTACCGCGCCGGCAACACGTGCGTCGACAACACCGTCGAGTCCTACCTGGTCGAGGGCAAGGTCCCGAAGGCGGAGGTGGACTGCTGACGTGGCTCGCTACGGAGCCCAGTACGGCCCGGACGTCACCTTCCTCGGCGTCGACCGCTGCACGCTCGACGAGCCGGAGACCTACGCCGACGCCGACGTGGTGATCGTCGGCGCACCGTTCGACGGCGGCACCTCGCACCGGCCCGGCACCCGCTTCGGGCCGCAGGCGATCCGGCAGACCGACTACCTCGGGCACGACGGCTCCCGTCCGCACCTCGCGCTGCGGGTGGACGCCCTGCGCGACCTGCGCGTGGTCGACGCCGGCGACGTGGAGATGTACTCCGGCGACGTCGAGCGGTCCATCGCCTCGCTCGAGGAGGCCGTGCACACCGTGACGGCCGCGGGCGCCGTACCCGTCGTCCTCGGCGGTGACCACACCATCGCCCTGCCGGACGCGACCGGCGTGGCCCGGCACCTCGGCTTCGGCCGGGTCTCGATGCTGCACTTCGACGCGCACGCGGACACCGGGGACATCGAGTTCGGCTCGCTCTACGGCCACGGCCAGCCGATGCGCCGGCTGATCGAGTCCGGCGCCCTGCGCGGCGACCGCTTCCTCCAGATCGGGCTGCGCGGCTACTGGCCGCCGCCCGAGACGCTGTCCTGGATGGCCGAGCAGGAGATGCGGTCCTACGAGATGACCGAGATCGGCGCCCGCGGCCTCGAGGCCTGCCTGACCGAGGCGTTCACGATCGCGACCGACGACTGCGACGGGGTCTTCCTGTCCGTGGACGTCGACGTCTGCGACCCCGGCCACGCCCCCGGCACCGGTACGCCGGAACCGGGCGGCCTGTCCGCGCGGCAGCTGCTCGACTCGGTCCGCCGGATCTGCCTGGAGCTCCCGGTCGTCGGCGTCGACGTCGTCGAGGTGTCCCCGCCCTACGACCACGCCGAGATCACCGCCGCGCTCGCCAACCGGGTCGTCCTCGAGGCCCTCTCCGGCATGGCCGCCCGCCGCCACGGCCTCTCCCACGACCCCGCCGGCCCGCTGCTCAAGGACCGCTGAGCACCGGATTCGGCAGCGCGCAACGGGTTTCCGTATACTCGTCCGGCGTGCCCGGCTGATGGTCGGGCGCCGTGCCGCCTTAGCTCAGTCGGTAGAGCGTCTCACTCGTAATGAGAAGGTCGTCGGTTCGATTCCGACAGGCGGCTCCAGCCCCTCACCCCACCCCACCCGCACGAATGCCGCAGCGTCGGCGCGATCCCGTGGGTGTTTCCGCACTCCGCCCTCGCAGGTGGCGGAGCGGGTCCAGGGACGATGATGGTGACGCGAGGCGATCCGACCCGCGATCCTCCGGAAAGCGAGCGAGCATGGACGGCCAGGAGGCTGACCCGGGCGCGCCGGGACCGAGCGACTCGACGTATGGCGAGTCCCGCTGGCCGATGGCCGCGGCGATCGTCGCCACCATGGTGCTGACCGTTCTCCTTCCCGACGACCTTCGTCTCGCGCCACGCTGGCTGCTCCCCACCATCGAGGGCCTGCTGCTGGTCACCCTGATCGCGGGTGACCCCGGCCGCATCTCACGCCGATCGACCGCTCTGCGGGCGGCGTCGGTTGCGCTCATCAGCGTTCTGGCGCTCAGCGCCGTCTGGTCGACGGTCCAGCTCATCGACGACCTCATCCACGGCGGCCCGGAGACCAGCTCCGCGCCCGCGCTGCTGCAAGCCGGAGGTAGCGTCTGGGCGAGCACCGTCCTGGCGTTCTCCCTGCTGTACTTCGAGCTGGACGGTGGCGGTGCCGCCGCCAGGGCCGAGCGTCTGCCCGGCACCCCGGACCTCGCCTTCCCCCAACAGCTCAACCCCGAGCTGGCCGGCCCCGGGTGGCGACCCCGGTACATCGACTACCTGTACCTCGGCCTGACCAACTCGTTGGCCTTCAGCCCCACCGACGTCATGCCGCTTGCGCCCTGGGCAAAGCTCATCATGGCGGTCCAGTCGGTCGTCTCGCTCCTGCTCCTCGGCCTCGTCGTGGCCCGAGCCGTCAACGTCCTCGCCTGAGAAACCCCCCGGTCTTCGCGACCTCCCACCTCGGGTTCCGCTGCCTCAGCCGCGGACGAGGGGCGTGACGTCGCACCGCGCAGGAGCGCGGGACCTTTGGCACTACGTCGTGGTCGCACCCGCGAATAGCGTCGAATCACGAACCACTGCGACCCGGTGCGATGACCTCTCGGTGCCACCGTGGCGTCGACATCACCACTCACAAGGAGACAGCTCCATGCCAAGACGTATGTTGCGCCGCGCGGCGGTGCTGGGAGCAACGGCCCACATCGCCTCGAACCGCGGCGAGGCCAGGGGCGCGGCCGAGGCGCAGGCAGCCGAACCCGTGGCAGAGCCTCCGCCCGCTCCGGCCGCCGCGGCGGAGCCGCCGGCCTCGTCGAGGGAGGGGAGCTACGACGAGCTGATGCGGCTCAAGGAGCTCCTCGACGCCGGTGCGCTCACCCAGGCCGAGTTCGACGCGGAGAAGCACAAGATCCTCAGCGCCTGACCACTGCCCGCCCCGACCCGTCCGACCGACCCGACCCGACCCGACCCCCAAGGAGTTCTCATGCCCATCGGTCCTGTGCAGCTGCTCGTCGTGAGCTTCGAAGACCCGTCGTTCCACGGCGAGATCATCGAGGTCCTGCGAGAACTCCGGGAGAGCAACGTGATCCGTCTCGTCGACGCCCTGGTGGTCCGCAAGGGTCTCGACGGAGAGCTGGACGCCCTGCAGTGGAGCGACCTGTCCGTCGCCGAGGCCGAGGACCTGGGTGCGACGATCGGCGCCCTGCTCGGGCTCGGCTTCGCGGGTGAGCCGGGCATGGAGGCCGGTGCCGTGGCCGGCGCGGAGGCCGGCGCGGACGGCCACCTCATCGACGACGCCGAGGTGTGGGACGTCGCCGACGCGATCGAGCCCGGGGGTGCCGCCGCGATCGTGCTGATCGAGCACCTGTGGGCCACTCCGTTGCGGGACGCGATCGCCCGGGCCGGTGGTGTCCCGGTCAGCGATGCCTGGGTCCACCCGCTCGACCTGGTCGAGATCGGCCTGATGGCGGCCGACGAGCTCGCCCCCGCCTAGCGCCCGCCTAGTCGCCCGCTGGTCGCCCCTCGGGCCGGGAGCGGGTGCGGGGTCCGGGCGGGCGCGCACAGCCCCGTCCGGCAGGCGCATCATCCGGAACGAGTTCAGCAGCCCGAGCAGGCTGGCGAGGACGGACACCAGCAGCGCCACCCGGAGCGAGAGGTCCCGGGCGTCCGTGTTGATCCGGAGGACCTCCTCCCGGATGTCCGGCGGGTTCGTCCGCGACCAACGCGCTGAGCTGGGTGTCGCTCATCACCTGGGCGTCGTCCTCGAGGGTCTGCGAGATCTGCGCCTTCTGGTCGGTCGGGATGACCGTGCTGGCCTGGGTCATCTCGTCGAAGCTGAAGGACAGCCCGGCCAGCATGACCCCGCCGGCGACCGCCAGGCCGAAGGACAGCCCGAACGAGCCCGCGGCCGAGTTCACGCCCGCCGCCTCGCTGACCCGCTCCTCCTCGATGGGGGCCAGCGTGTAGTTGTTCAGCTGGGACACGAGCAGGCCGAGCCCGGACCCCGCCAGCAGCAGCGGTCCGACCAGCCACCAGCCGAAGTCGGCGCGGGGCACCAGCGGGACGACCAGGGCGAAGCCCACCGTCGTGAGGGCGAACCCGGCCCGGACGATGCTGCTGGACCGGCGCTTCCCCGACCTCCGCCCCGCCAGCAGGGCCACGGCGAACATGCTCAGCGACAGGGGCGCGAGCGACAGTCCGGCCTGCATCGCGTTGTACTCGAGGCTCATCTGCAAGAAGATCGGCAGCACGATCATGGCGCCGCCGAGGGTGATCTGCTGCAGCATCTGCTGGGTGACGCCCAGTCGGAAGTGCGGGAACCCGAACAGGTCCGGGTCGAGCAGCGTCGGCTCCCCCTGGCGCTTGCGGCGCACCAGCCAGCACCCCAGGGCGACCAGCCCGACGAGGCCGGCCACGATGAACGCGGCCACCGCCTCGCCGCCCTCCTGCCAGACCAGGATGCCCAGCACGACACCTCCCATGCCGACCACCGAGAGCACCGCGCCGACCACGTCGACCTGCCGCGGTCCCGGTGAAGGGGACGTCGCGGACCAGCCGGATGTTGGCGAGCACGACGGCGATGACGACGACCTCGAGGAGGAAGCCGACGCGCCACGAGAGGTACGTCGTGACGAACCCCCCGAGCAACGGCCCGATCGCCGCAGCGATGGCCGCCGCCGCCCCGACGAGGGCGTAGGTCTTCTTGCGCGCCGCCCCCTCGAAGTTGCCGTGGATGAGGGACTGCATGGCCGGCAGCAGCAACGAGGCGCCCAGGCCGCCGAGGAGGGCCCAGAAGATGATGATGGTCCTCAGGTCCTGGGCCAGCGTCATGGCCAGCGCGCCGATCGCGTAGGCGAGGAGGCCGGCGACGTACGCCTTCTTGCGGCCGACCAGGTCACCGACCTTGCTGCTGATCAGGATGAACGAGGCCGAGACCAGCGCCTCGAGGGCGATCGCGGACTGCACCCCGCTCACGGTCGTGTCGAGGTCCTTCACCACGGCCGAGATCGAGACGTTCATCAGCGACGTGTCGACGACCAGCACGAACATCGCGGCGGCCAGGAGCAGGCCCAGCCGCGTGCTGCGCGGACCCTCGGCGGCATCGCTCGTGCTCTCGCTCATGGGACCTCCTGCCCCCACGGTCGGGCCCACGTCGCGGTGGCGCGTCACCCGAAGGGGATGACTGCCCCGACGGCGGGCGCGGACTTGCGCGTCAAGCGGACAAAAGGTAAAGATTCCGGCATGCCTCGGACCGAACGAGACTCTGTGCGCAAGCACGTCGTGCGGTGGTGGGTGCGCAGACGCCAGCGCGGCCTCTGCCAGTGGTGCGGCGACGAGCTGCCGGCCAGCGCGAAGGGGCACTTCTGCTCGCGCGAGTGCGGCCGGCGGGCGTGGGGCCACCAGGCCTGAGCCCCCGAGGACGCCGAAGCACGGGACGACGGGCCCGGCGGGCCCGACGAGCGTAGGGTCGACCTGAGTCGCGCACGAGCGCGTGAGGGAGCGTCCACATGTCCTCTGAGGCCAAGACCGACTTGCCCGACCTGCCCGACCACATCGACGCCGCGGTCCTCAAGGTCGCGGGCGTCGTCGTGCTCGGCGCCATCATGTCGATCCTGGACATCACGGTCGTCAACGTCGCGCTGCCGACCTTCCAGACGGTGTTCAGCACGCCCGGCCACCCGCTCCCGTACTCCACCGTCGCCTGGACGGTGACCGGCTACACGCTGGCCCTGGCCACCGTGATCCCGCTGACGCGGCTGGGCCGCCGACCGGTTCGGCACCAAGCGGCTGTACATGTCGGCCATCGCGCTGTTCGTCGCCGGCTCGGCGCTGTGCGCGACGGCCTGGAGCATCGACGGCCTGATCGTCTTCCGGGTCCTGCAGGGCCTCGGCGGCGGCATGCTCATGCCGGTCGGCATGACGATCATGACCCGCGCGGCCGGCCCGCACCGGATGGGCCGGCTGATGGCGATCCTCGGCGTCCCGATGCTGCTCGGCCCGATCCTCGGCCCGATCATCGGCGGCTGGCTGATCGACGTCGCGAGCTGGCACTGGATCTTCCTGATCAACGTCGCCGATCGGCATGGTCGCCCTCGTCTACGCCGGCGTGGTGCTCCCCAAGGACACCCCGGAGCCGTCGGAGTCCTTCGACTTCCTCGGCATGGCGCTGATGTCGCCGGGCCTGGCGCTGTTCCTCTTCGGCGTCTCGTCGATCCCGGGCGAGGGCACGTTCGAGCGCCCCGCGGGTCTGGGTGTCGATGCTCGTCGGCCTCGTGCTCATGGTCGCCTTCGTCTGGCACTCGTTCCGCCCCGAGCACCCGCTGCTCGACCTGCGGCTGTTCAAGGACCGCAACGCTGACGATCTCGATCATCACGATGTTCATGTTCGCCGCGGCCTTCTTCGGCGGGCTGCTGCTCGTGCCGACGTACTTCCAGCAGGTCCGCGGCGAGTCGACGCTGCACGCCGGCCTCCTGGTCGCCGCCCAGGGCATCGGCGCGATGCTCACGATGCCGATCGCGGGGCGCTGTCGACAAGCTCCCGATCGGCCGGATCGTGCCCGGTCGGCCTGGTCGTCATCCTCATCGGCATGTTCGGCCTCACCCAGGTGACCGCCACCACGCCGTACCCGTGATCATCGCCGCGCTGCTTCGTCATGGGTCTCGGCATGGGCGCGCACGATGATGCCGCTGTTCACCTCGGCGCTGCGGACCCTGCAAGGCCCACGAGGTGGCGCGCGGGTCGACGCTGCTGAACATCACCCAGCAGATCGCCAGCTCGGTCGGCGTCGCGGTCATGTCGGTGCTGCTCACCAACCACCTCAAGGCCTCCAAGCTGGCCGGGCCCGCGATGGCCACCCTGCACATCCCGTCGCTGGCGGACAAGATCCCCGCGGCCGCGATCACGAAGGGGCTGGAGGACGCGGCGCAGGCGTTCGCCGACACCTACTGGGTCGCCTGGGGGATGGTGCTGCTGACGGTGATCCCCGCGCTGTTCCTGCCCCGCAAGCAGGAGGTGACGCACCTGCTCGACGACGCGGACGTCCCTCCCGTCATCGTGGACTGACCGGGCCCGCTCAGGGCGGCGCGAGCAGGGCCGTCTGGGCGTACCGGTGCCCGACCGAGAGGTCGTACTGCACGAGCCGGTAGTCCCGCAGCAGCTGCCGGGCGCTGGGCGAGAGCCGGCCGCGCGGCACCGGGGTGCCCTCCGGTCCCGAGCAGCGTCCGGTCCTCCAGCGCGGGCACCTGCGCGCGCAGCTCGGTGAGCAGCGCGTAGTACGGCGTCACCGCGGCCCCGGCCCGCTCCGCGGCGAGGTCGACGAAGTGCGTGGGGCTCACCACCGCGGGTCCGGGGCCGGAGGGCGGCCCGCCGCGGCCCCGGGCCGGGAAGCTCGCCCACACGAAGTACGGCGTCCGGTGCATCTGCCCCGCGGTGTTCGCCGCGAACACGCTCGGGGGGTAGAAGGCGGGCAGGTGGTCCCCGTAGAAGACCAGCACCGTCGGCTCGTCCAGCGCAGCGCAGGTCGCCGACGAGGGTCCGCAGTGCGGCGTCGGAGTGCTCCAGCCCCCGGACGTACTGACCGGCGTCGGGCAGCGTCTTCCCGTCCGGTCCCGTGACGTGCTCCGGGTCGTCGTAGCGACCCGTGTAGGGCAGGTGGTTCTGCATGGTGACGACGTTCATGAGGACCGGCGCCGACTCGCTGCGCAGGGTGCGGTCGACCTCCTCGAAGGCGGCGCGTCCGAGATGTAGGCGTCGTGCCCGATCCGGCGGGGTGCGCGCATCGTGTCGTCGTACCGGAACTCGTCGAACCCGAACGTGCGGTAGACCTCGCGGCGGCGGTACATCTCGGTGGAGAACGGGTGCAGCGCCACCGTCCGGTGGCCGGTCGCCTTCGCCCACCGGACCACCGACGGGAACGACGAGTAGCGCGGGACGACCATCTGGTAGGGCACCCGCAGCTGGGGCGGGAACCCCGAGGCCGACATGCCGGTGAGCGCCTCGAACTCCATGTTGGCGGTCCCGCCGCCGATGCTCTGCGCCAGCATCGAGCCGGAGATCGTGCCCGGCTCGTGCATCAGCCGCCGGGTGAACGGGATCGGGTCGTGCGGCACGTGCACGCCGTGCAGGGCCGTGGGGTCGCTGAACGACTCCGAGAGCACCATCACGACGTTGACGCCGGCCAGGCCGTCGGGGTCCCGGGTGGCGTTGATCCGGTCGGCCGCGGCCCGGTAGCGCTCGGCGATCCGCGCCATCCGGTCGGCCGAGTAGCCGGCGGGGACCGGCACGGGCGGCACGTCCAGGTTGTAGAGGACGCCGGTGACGAAGCCGTTGGCGAGGTAGTTCCGCTGCTGCGAGTAGGCCTGCCACCTGGCGCCGAGCGTGTCGAAGACGGCCCGGGTCGGGTTGCCCGGCGTGTTGAACTGCGCCGCGCTCGCCAGCACCAGCAGGCCGACGACCCCTCCCGCGAGGCGTACGGCGACGCGGACCCGCACCGGCTGCCCGGAGGCGACCGGCGCACGGGCCGGCCGGCGCCGGCGGGCGAGGACCAGGGCACCCGCCGCGGCGACGGCGAGGACCAGCCCGGCCACCACGAGGGAGCGCGGGCCGACCATCTGCAGCAGGAACCCGGGGTCCTTGGCGAAGCGCCAGTCGTCGGGGTAGAGCGGCTCGTGCCGGAACAGCACCTTCTCGTGGCTCGCGAACGCGAGCACCGCGGTGGCCGTCCAGGCCAGCGTGGCCGTCACCGCGAACCGGCCGGTCACGGCCTGCAGCACCGCGACGACCGCCCACACCACCAGGGTGTCCAGCACGAACATGACGGCGTAGGCCGGTGTCTTGAACCGCCACGGGTAGCCGTCCACGGCGAGGAGCTGGACCACCTCGAGCGCCGCGTTGCAGCCGAGCGCCAGCAGCGCGGTGCGCCGCAGCCCGGGGCGGACGGACCCGGCCCACCGGGCCACCCGTCCGCCTGTGCTCGCCACGTCCACACCTTCCGGCTCCCGGTCCGCCACCGCAAAGGGGACCGACCGGGAACCGTACCCCGGGCGCCTGGTCGCGGTCAGCGACCGACCAGCTCCTCGACGGCCCTCTCGTCGTCGCCTGCGGTGCCGGTGCGGCGGGGGCCACGCCTTCGACCGACAGGTGCGGCAGGACCCGGTCGAGCCAGGTGGGGAGCCACCAGTTCGCCCGGCCGAGCAGGGACATCGTGGCCGGCACGAGGACCATCCGCACGAGCGTGGCGTCGACGAGGATCGCGGTGGCCAGGCCGATGCCGAGCATCTTCAGCGACGGGACGGGGCTGGCGGCGAGGCTGAGGAACACCACGATCATGATCAGCGCGGCCGAGGTGATGACCCGGCCGGTCCCGGCCAGCCCGCGCGCCACCGACTCGGCGTTGTCGCCGGTGCGGAGGTGCTCCTCGCGGATCCGCGACAGCAGGAACACCTCGTAGTCCATGGAGAGCCCGAACACGATCGGGAACATGATGACCACGATGATCGAGGTGATCGGGGTCGGCCCCTGCAGCCCGAGCAGGCTCGCCCCCCAGCCCCACTGGAACACCGCGACCAGGACGCCGTACGCGACCCCGATCGAGAGCACGTTCATCGCGGCCGCCTTCAGCGGCACCAGGATGGACCGGAAGACCAGCATCAGCAGCAGGAACGAGATCAGCACGACGGTGCCGATGAACAGCGGCAGCGTGTCGGCTCAGCTGGGTGTTGAGGTCGTCGGTGGTGGCGGTGATCCCGGAGACGTAGACGTTGGCGGGGATCACGGACCGCACCTCGCCGATCGCCGCCGAGGTCTCGGGATCGGCCGGTCCGGCGGTCGGCAGCGCGGTGAACACCGCGGTGCTGCCGTCGGCGGAGACGACCGGCGCACCGACCGAGGCGATGTGCGGGGTCGCGGCGATCGCGCCGGACAGCGCGGGCAGCCCGGCCGCGTCGGTCCCGGGCCGGTCGAGGTCGACGACCACGAGCAGCGGCGCGTTGACCCCGGGGCCGAAGCCCTTCTCGAGCAGGTCGTAGGCCTGGCGGTACGTCGTGTGGGTCGGCGCGTCGCCGGCGGCCGGGAAGGCGGTCTGCAGCCACAGCGACGGGAGCGGCGACGACGACCAGGGCGCCGATCGCGCCGAGCAGGTAGGGCCAGGGCCGGCCGGCCACCCGGTGGCCGAAGCGCCACCACGCGCTGTCGGTCGCGGCCTTCGCGGGCCGACGGCGCCGCAGGACCCGGCCGGTGTCGATCCGGTCGCCCAGCAGGCCGAGCACCGCGGGCAGCAGGGTGACGGCGGCGGCGACGGCGGCGAGCACCATGATCGCGGTGGCCAGTCCGATCGAGGTGAGGACGCCGACGCCGGTGATGGCCAGCGACGTCATCGCGATGACCACGGTGCCGCCGGCGAAGACGACGGCCGACCCGGACGAGCCCATCGCGTTGGCCAGGGCGACGGGGTTGGCCTGCCCGGCCGACCGGTTCTCCCGGTAGCGGGCCACGACGAAGAGTGCGTAGTCGATCCCGACGCCCAGCCCCACGACGCCGGCGACGGGGATCGCCGACACCGAGACCTGCATCGCCCCGGCCAGCAGGAAGATGCCGCCGATGCCGGTGCCGACGGAGACGAGGGCCAGGCCGATCGGCACGAGCGCGGAGACGAGGGTGCCGAAGACCACCAGCAGCACCAGCAGGGCGACCAGCAGGCCGATGCCGGTCTGGCCGCCGGACTCGTCCTTGGCGTTGAGGAAGACCGCGTCACCGCCGAGCTCGACCTGCACGCCCGGTACGGCGGTCCCGGTGACCGCCTCCGAGAGGGTGGTGAACGCCGGCTTGCCGAGATCGCCCTGGGGAGCGTCGAGGGTCAGCACGGCGTAGCCGATCCGGCCGTCCGGCGAGATCGTGCCGGGCGGCGAACGGGTCGGCCACCGTCGCGACGTGCGCGGCGCGGCCGATGTCGGCCAGGCCCGCCGTCGATCGCGGGACGGCTGTCCCTCGAGCGTGCCCCCGTCCTCGGCGGCGAGCACGACCAGGGCGCTGCCCCGGGCCGCCTGCGGGAAGCTCCGGTCGAGCAGCTCGGTGGCGCGGGCGCTCTGGCTGCCGGGGGCGGCGAAGTCGTCGCTGAACGTGCCGCCGAGCGCGGTCGCCGAGGAAGCAGCACCGTCCCCGTCACGAGGACCCAGGTCGCGATGGTGCGCCAGGGGTGCCGGGCACTCGCCATGGCGACGGCGCGGGTGAACTTGTCCATGATCGTGCCTCTCGGGTGGGTGGTGCTCATGGACGGAAGCTAGGGACCGATGTGGTGAGCCGGGATCACCACACGTGATGAGCCGGGTGGTGATCCCGGTCAGCGCACGCCCTTGACGGGCAGGATCGCGAGGGCCGCGAGGGCCGCGCAGAGCCCGGCGACGGCGTACAGGACGCCGTAGCTGCCGTCGGACGCGGCGAGCACGGCCGGGGCGACCGCCGGCGCGAACGCGAAGGGCAGCGCGTTGGCCATGTTGAAGACGCCGAGGTCCTTGGCGGCCGCCTCCGGGTCCGGCAGCACGTCGGTGACGAGCGCGAGGTCGACGGCCGTGTAGAGACCGAAGCCGAGCCCGCTCACCGCCATCGCGACGAGGAAGCCCTCGAAGCTGCCGGCCAGCGCGACCCCGACCAGGGCGACCGCGTAGACCGCCGAGGCCGCGGCGACGAAGACCTTGCGCCGGCCGGTCCGGTCCGAGAGCCGTCCACCGGAGACCGAGGCGGCGACGAGGACGACCGACTGGACCAGGGTGGCGACGAAGACCTGGTGCGGGACCTCCGTCTGGGTGCTCCCGATCCGGGCGATCAGGTAGTAGGCCTGGTAGGTGGTCAGGAAGGCGAAGGCCGAGATGAACAGGAAGCGGCTGGCGAAGGCCCACCCGAAGTCGGGATCGCGGCGCGGGTGGAAGGAGAACGCCCCGGCGAGGTCCCGCAGCGACAGGGGCGGCCGTGCACCGGGGGGCAGTCGCCGGTCGTCGAGGGTGGCCACGAACAGCAGCACGAAGAACCCGCCGATCGCGCACGGTGCCAGGAACATGGCCGGCTGGTTCCCGGGGAAGAGCTGGACGAGGAACGTGCCGACGACCGAGGCGACGGGCACGCTCACCCCGAGCACGCCCGAGACCGTGCCGCGCTGCAGGACGGGGACCTGGTCGGGCAGGACGGCGACGAGCGCGGACTGCAGCGCGCTGAAGGACAGCTGCGCCACGCACCAGCCGGCCAGCACGACGGGGATGCCGGGTGCGGTCGCCACCACCAGGATGCCGAGGCAGCCACCGGCCAGCCCACCGAGCATCCACGGCCGCCGCATCCCCAGCCGCGACGTCGTGCGGTCGCTGAGCCGACCGAAGAGCGGGTTCCCGACCAGCGCGAGGAGGCCGCCGACGCCGGTGACGAGGGCGAGGTCGGTCGGCGGCCCGGTCGACCCCGACGAGCGACCTGACCTTCAGGGCCAGGGTGACCAGGAGCGGCGCGATGAGCATCAGGGCGATGCTCATGTAGGCCAAGGCGTACCTGGCGACGAAGCCCCGGCCGACGGGCGCGATCAGCGGCGACTCGGGCCGGGGACTCGACGGTTCGGGCACGGTGACGCTCTCTCGGGACCGTCAAGGGAGTGCCGGCCACCACCGCGGGGCCGCGATTCCATGCGTCCGGTCCGAGCGCACCTTCTGGACGGTAGCGTGTGGCGGGCGGCCCAGTCACTGCTGAGCCGTCGTTGACTCGCCACGGGAGTCGGGGATGTCCACCCCTCTGCTCGAGACCAAGCTGTTCCTCCCCCGTCCGCGCCGGGCCTGGTGCCCCGGCCCCGATTGCGCGAACGGCTGCACCGCGGCCTCGTCGTCGCAGGCTGATGCTCGTCTCCGCACCGGCCGGGTTCGGCAAGACGACGCTGCTCGCCGACTGGATCGCCGACGTCTCGACCGCGAGGGCGCGGCGTACGTCGGCGGCCTGGCTGTCGCTGGACGCGGGCGACAACGACCCGGCGACGTTCTGGACCTACGTGGTCGCCGCGCTGCGCACGGTGGTGCCCGGCGTCGGCGAGGACGCCCTGGGACTGCTGCGCGAGCCGCAGCCGCCGCCCGTCCAGCTGGTGCTGACGACCCTGCTCAACGACCTCGGCGCCGCGGACACCGAGGTCGTCCTGGTGCTCGACGACTACCACGTCATCGACTCGCCGGACGTGCGGGACGGGATGGAGTTCCTGCTCGACCACCTCCCGCCCGGGCTGCACCTGGTGATCGCCAGCCGGGCCGACCCGGCGCTGCCGCTCCCGCGGCTGCGGGCCCGCGGCGACCTCGTGGAGATCCGGGCCGCCGACCTGCGCTTCACCGCCGACGAGGCGGCCGCCTACCTCAACGACTCCATGGGCCTGCAGCTCACGCCGGACGACGTGACCGCGCTGGAGGGGCGCACCGAGGGCTGGATCGCCGCGCTCCAGCTCGCCGCCCTGTCGATGGCCGGGCGGGACGACGTCACCTCGTTCATCGCCGGCTTCGCCGGTGACGACCGGTACGTCGTCGACTACCTCGTCGAGGAGGTCCTGCAACGCCAGCCGCGACGGAGTCCAGGCGTTCCTGCTGCAG
This sequence comes from uncultured Actinomycetota bacterium, assembly GCA_963778095.1. Classification (GTDB taxonomy): domain Bacteria; phylum Actinomycetota; class Actinomycetes; order Propionibacteriales; family Nocardioidaceae; genus Nocardioides_B. Next base: position 200,493 of record CAVZTB010000007.1, read on the forward strand.
ACGTCGGTCCTCGACCGGATGAACGGGTCCCTGTGCGACGCCGTCACCGGGCAGGACGGCGGCCGGGCGCGTGCTGCAGGCGCTCGACCGGGACAACCTGTTCCTCGTCCCGCTGGACGACAGCCGCCACCTGGTACCGCTACCACCACCTCTTCGCCGACGTCCTGCAGGCCCGGCTCCTCGACGAGCAACCGGACGGCGTCGCCCGGCTCCACCGGCGGGCCGGTGAGTGGTACGAGCAGCAGGGAGACCGGTCCGAGGCGATCCGGCACGCGCATGGCCGGCGGTGACTTCGGGCGGGCCGCCGACCTGATGGAGCTGGAGATGCCCGCCCTGCGCCGGGACCGGCGCGAGGCCACGATGCGCGGCCTGGCTCGAGGACCTGCCCGACGAGGTGCTCCGGGTGCGGCCGGTGCTCTGCAACAGCCTGGCCGGGGCGCTGATGTCGACCGGCACCTTCGACGGGGTCGAGGGGCTGCTCGGACGACGCCGAGCGCTGGCTCGGACCCCCGAGGGGCGAGGGGCGCGCCGGCATGGTCGTCGTGGACCAGGACGAGTTCCGCCGGCTGCCCGCCGAGATCGCCGTCCACCGCGCCGGGCTGGCCCTCGTGCGAGGGGACGTCGACGGCACGGTCCGGTTCGCCCGTCGTGCGCTCGACGTGCGCGCCCGACGACCTCCTCGCCCGTGGCGCCGCCTCCGCCCTCCTGGGGCTGGCGGCCTGGTCCACCGGCGACCTGGCAGCTGGCCGCACGTCGTCGTACACGAGCTGCCTGGTCGACTTCGAGGGGATGGGGCACGTCTCCGACGTGCTCGGCTGCTCGATCGCGCTCGCCGACATCCAGGTGGCCCAGGGGCACCTGGGCGCGGCATGACGCACCTACGAGCAGGCGCTGGCGCTCGCGGCCCGGCACGGCACGCGGGTGCTGCGCGGCACGGCGGACATGTACGTCGGCCGGGCCGCGCTCCACGTCGAGCGCGGCGACCTGGTCGCCGCCCGGTCCGACCTCGGCCGCGGCCGTGCGGTCGGCGAGCACGCCGGCCTGCCCCAGAACCCCTACCGCTGGCGCGTGGTGATGGCGCAGGTCTGCGAGGCGGAAGGCGACCTGGAGGCCGCGGTCGGCCTGCTCGACGAGGCCGAACGCCGTTACGAGGGGGACTTCTCCCCCGAGGTCCGGCCGGTCGCGGCCCTGCGCGCCCGGCTGTGGATCCGTCAGGGCCGGGTGGACGAGGCGCTGGACTGGGCCGAGAGCCGGGGCTGTCCGTGGACGACGACCTCGGCTACGTGCACGAGTTCGAGCACGTCACGCTGGCCCGGGCCCTCGTCGCCGCACGACCGGACCGGGGACGGGCCTCGACGCAGGCGCTCGAGCTCCTCGGGCGGCTGCTGGGCGCTGCGCGGGACGGGGGCCGTGTCGGCTCCGTGATCGAGATCCGGGTGGTGGAGGCGCTGGCCCACCAGCGGCGGGGCGACGACGCGCGGCGATCGCCTCCCTCGAGGCGGCGCTGAGCCTCGGGGAGCCGGAGGGCCACGCCCGCACGTTCCGTCGACGAGGGCGCACCGATGGCGGCGCTGCTCTCCGCCGCCGCCGACCGCGGCACCCCGTCGCCGTACGTCGCCGGCTGCGGGTCGCGCCCGGGGGCGACCGGCCCGGGCGACCTCGAACCGTCCGGACCTGGCGATGCTCGACCCGTTGAGCAGCCGGGAGCGTGACGTGCTCCGGTTCCTGGGCACCGAGCTCAACGGCCCGGAGATCGCGCGTGAGCTGGTGGTGTCCCTGAACACCGTGCGCACGCACACCAAGAACATCTACCTGAAGCTCGGCGTCAACAACCGCCGGGCCGCGGTCCGCCGGGCCCGCGAGCTCGACCTGCTGTAGGGCGTGGCCTGTTCACCACCTGTGGTGAAGACCGGCTCACCACATCGGCTCCTAGCGTCCCGCTCATGAGCACACCAGGCGTCACCCGGGGCTGGGGCATCCCGTTCGCGCTGGTCGCCCTCGTCCTGGTGCCGGTCGTCGCCGGGTCGCTGCGGCTGGTCGAGATCGCGGGCGGCCCCCAGGTCCTGCCCAGCAACCCGCGCATCGACGCCGTGCCCGCCCCGGTGGTCGTGCACATCGTCGCCGCCGCCTGGTACGCCGTGGTCGGCGCCTTCCAGTTCCCGGCCCGGCTGCGTCGTCGCCACCCCCGCTGGCACCGCAGGTCCGGCCGCCTGCTGGTGGGCGCCGGCCTGCTGGTCGCCGGGTCGGGGCTCTGGATGACGCTGTTCTACCCGGATGCGCCGGGTGGGGACCTGTTGTGGGCGGTGCGGCTGCTGGCGGGCTCGGCGATCGCGACGAGCCTGGTGCTCGGGTTCACCGCGATCCGCCGTCGCGACATCGCGGCACACCGCGCCTGGATGATCCGCGCCTACGCCCTCGCGGTCGCGGCGGGCACCCAGACCGTGACCCAGGGCGTCGGGGAAGCCCTGTTCGGGACCGGCGACCTGGTCCGGGCCCTCGCGATGACGTCCGGCTGGCTGGTCAACCTGGCCGTCGCCGAGATCGTGATCCGCCGACCCGGCGCCCGCCGGCACCGGCGCGCCCGGGCACGCACCGCGATGGCGGACCTGTCGTGAGCGCGTCACCCGTCTACGAGATCCGGCTCCAGGGACATCTCGACGGACGGTGGTCGACCTGGTTCGGAGGGCTGACCCTGGAGCACGACGACGACGGCACCACCACGCTGCGGGGACCCGTCGTCGACCAGGCCGAGCTCCACGGCCTGCTCGCCCAGGTGCGCGACCTCGGTGTCGTCCTGCTCTCGGTCACGGTCCTCGACGGTCCGGCCCGGGGGCCTTCGACCCGGTCTGGCGACAAAGGAGTCGTGTTGCCCGGGAATGTCAGGGTCGAAGGGCCCTATCCAGGGTGACCGACCGGGATCAGATCCTGGGGTTCCGACACCCGTGTCGGGCAGGGGGTCAGGGGGAGCCGGGGGACGGGCGGTGCACCGAGGGGGCGCGCCACCCGTCCCTTCCGGTCCTGGGCGCGGCGGCGGTCGGCTCACGCAGCTCGGCCGCCGCCGACGCTACGGCCGTAGTCCCCCTCCGTCATCCCGCCTGGTCCGAACGGGGCGGGACAGGGACCGAAGTCCCGGCGAACCAGGGACTTCGGCTCTTACGGTCCGGCGTGTCTCCTGGCAACGTCGCAGCCACGCAAGGGAGTCCTTGCGCAAGGGGGCAGGCGACCATGACCGCGTCAGAGCGACTGACCATCCATGACCGCCCGGGCCACCGGCTCGCCACCGGCCGGGCCGTGGTGCACGGACTCGACGACGCGTGGGATGTCGTCGCGGCGTTCGGTGCCGGGCTGGTCGGCCACCCGGTCGCGACGAACAGCCGACCGACGCCGGCGCGGCCAGTCCCTGGCCGAGCGACGCACCGGCACCGCGGCGCTCCTGTCCGCGGTGCTGCTGGTCGTCGTGGGCACCGTCGTGGGCGTGGTGGGGGCTGCGGTCCTCCTCGGGCTGGCCCAGCACCTGGGCCTCGAGCTCCCGGAGGGGTCGGCCGGACAGGGTGGGCTGCTGGTCCAGCTGGCCGGCCGGATCAGTCCCTGACGGGTCAGGCGGCGAAGATCGACTCGAGGAGCGCGTCCACGTCCAGGTGGTCGCTCTCGGTCCCGGCCGGTACGGCGGCCAGGGTGTTCTCCACGAAGCCGGCGACCGTCTCGGTCGGCAGCTCGACGAGCGCGTCGCCGTCGTTGGAGCACAGCTCGAGCGCGAGCACGCTGCGGCCGCTGCCGTCGAGGCAGGGCCAGACGTGCACGTCACCGTCGCCGGTCGGCTCGACCAGCCCGCCGTGCAGCAGCTCGCGGGCGAACACCCACGTGATGCGGAGCGACGGGGTCTCCATGGTGGCCGACACGGCGAACGGGTCGCGGCTGTCGTAGCCCAGGCGCACGGTCATCTCGAGCGACCCGCCGTGGGTCGCGACGAGGCGCGCCTGCATCGTCTCGGTGACGGCGACTGCCGCCGTACGGTTGGTCTTCATCCCTGCCCCCAGCTCGTGTTCTCCCCGGCCTACACCTCAAGGCTCGGTCGGCAAGTGGACAGCCTTGAGTGGCCGAACGGCTGATTCCTGGTTCCTCACGACATCCTCACGACGTGGCCGACCCGGAATGAGTCCGCGGGCGAGGACGTTGAGGAGGACATGACGGACAAGAAGGTTCTCGTTCCCGGGCCCGACCACCCGATCTCCCTCGCCCCCACCGGCGCGCGCGTCACGGTGAAGCTCGGCAGCCGCGTCATCGCCGACACCACGAACGCGATCACGCTGCGGGAGGCGTCCTACCCGGCGGTGCAGTACGTCCCGCTCGCCGACGTCGACCCGCGCCGTGCTCCGGCCGAGCGAGCACGCGACGTACTGCCCCTACAAGGGCGAGGCGTCCTACTACTCGGTCGAGGTCGGCGACGATCGTCGCGGCGGCCGCGCTCTGGTTCTACCCGGCACCGCACGACGCGGTCGCGGTCGATCAGGGACCACGCCGCCTTCTACCCGGATCGGGTGGACTCCATCGAGGTGCACCGTGCCGCGTGAGCACGGGGTCACCGTGGAGGGCGGGCGGATCCGCTCGCCGCGGCTCACGCGTGCGCCCGTGGACGGTCGACGACGCCGAGGCCGCCCTCGCGGTCTACGGCACCGAGGACGTCGCACGCTGGCTGAGCCCGGCCATGGACCGGGTCACCGACGTCGACCGGATGCGGAGCTCCTGATCGAGCGCTGGCTCGACGAGGACCTCGAGACCCCGCAGGGCCGGTGGGCGGTCGAGCTCACCGGCAGCGGCGAGCTGGTCGGCGGGGTGGCGGTGCTCCCGCTGCCGCCCGAGGGCGAGGACCTGGAGGTCGCCTGGCAGCTCGCGCCGCACGCCTGGGGCCAGGGGTACGCCGCGGAGGCCGGCCACGCCGTCGCGCACCACGCGTTCGCCTCGGGGGTCGAGGAGCTGTTCGCGGTGGTCCGCACCCAGAACGGCCGCGGCGCCGCGACCGCGCAGCGGGTCGGCATGGAGTGGGTCGGCGAGACCGAGAAGTACTACGACCTGCGCCTGCAGGTGTTCCGGCTGCGCAAGGGCGAGCTGGACGTCCCGCTGCCCGCCGCAGCGGCGGCTAGCGCGCGACGTACACCGTGTTGGCGGACGTGCCGCCGGTGAGGAAGTTGTCGAACTCCACGACGTGCGCGTCGACGTCGCCGAACTCCGCCTCGAGCAGCGTCGACGAAGTCCTCGTCCGGCGGGTCGTCGGACCAGAGCGCGAACACGCCGCCGGGCTTGCAGCCGCTTGCGCATCCGGCGCAGGCCGGCGCCGGTGTAGAACACCGCGTGGCTCAGGTGCAGCACGTGCCGCGGGCTGTGGTCGATGTCGACGAGCAGCACGTCGTACTGCCGGTCGGGCTCCTCCGGGTCGAGCGGCTGCCCGGCCCCGACCGTGGTGAAGAAGTCGGCGGTGACCAGCCGGGTGCGCTCGTCCGACACCAGCTCGTCGGAGACCGGCAGCAGGCGGCGCTGGTGCCAGTCGACGACCTCGGGCAGCGCCTCGACCACGGTGAGGGCGTCGACCCGCGGGTCCTCGAGGGCGGCCACCGCGGTGTAGCCGAGGCCCAGACCGCCGACGAGCACGTCGAGCCCGGTGCCGCGGTGCGCGGCGAGGCCGAGCCGGGACAGCTCGATCTCGGCGACCGTGAACAGGCTGGACATGAGGTACTCGTCGCCCAGCCGCACCTCGAAGACGTCCACGTCGAGGAGCGGCTCGCGGCGCCGCCGCAGGCTGATCTCGCCCATCGGCGTCTCGCGCCAGTCGAGCTCCTCGAACCGTGCGCTCATCGCTCCAGTGTGGCAGGGAGGACGGCCGGCGGCGTCCCGGCGGGAGCCTCGAGGCCACGTCGGCGGCCCGCGTCGGCGCGGGCACCGGTGCGCTCGGCGCCGATCCCCGGCGGCCACCACGAACCCGATCCCGACCACCGGCCACAGCCCCGGCGTCTGGTGCAGGAGCAGCAGCCCGACCACGAGCGCGATCGCCGGCTCCAGGCTCATCAGGGTGCCGAAGGCCGCGGTGGTGAGCCGGCGCAGCGCGAGCATCTCGAGGCTGAACGGCACGACCGGCAGCAGGATGGCCAGGCCGATCCCGATCAGCGCGACCTGCCAGGTCATCGACGGCCAGGTGCCGGGCCGGCGACGACCGGGTCGCCACGATCCCGGCGACCGGCAGCGAGACGGCCAGCCCGTGCAGGCCCGTCGAGCTCGTCGCCGACCGCCTGGGTGAGCAGGATGTACGCCGCCCAGCAGGCCGCCGCACCGAGGGCGAAGGCCACGCCGACGGGGTCCACCTCGCCGCGCCACGGCTCGGTCAGCAGCAGCACGCCGACCGCGGCGAGGAGCGGCCAGAGCAGCAGCCGGCCACCGCGGCTGCGGGCCACCGCGACGCCGAGCGGGCCCAGGAACTCCAGGGCGCTCGCGGTGCCGAGCGGCAGCCGGTCGACCGCCGCCATGAACAGCATCGTGACGCCGGCGGTCACCACGCCGAGGGCCACCCCGGCGACGCAGGCCGCGCCGGGTGAAGTCGCGGCGCCGGGGACGCACCAGGACCAGCACGATCACGCCGGCCCAGGCCAGCCGGAGCCAGGCCGCGCCCTCCGGGCCGATCGCGTCGAAGAGGCCGACGGAGGCGGCCAGGCCGAGCTGGACGCAGGTCATCGAGGCGACGGCCATGACGGTGCCGGTGCGGGCGGGAGGTGCTCATGCGATCCAGTAGACGACCGCGAACCGTTCGCGTCCACGTGAGACTTGGTGGACATACCGTTCACGAATCATGAACGATGCGGCCATGGACCCCCGCCGCCTGGAGCTGCTGCTCGAGCTGTCCCGGCTCGGCTCGATGCGGGCCGTCGCCGACGTGCTGCTCGTGACCACCTCGACGGTCTCCCAGCAGATCGCGGCGCTCTCCCGCGAGGTGCGGCACCCCGCTCGTCGAGCCCGAGGGCCGCCGGGTCCGGCTCACCCCGGCCGGCCGGCGGCTGGCCGACCACGCCGTGACGATCCTCGCCGCGATCGAGGCGGCCCGGCTCGACCTCGACCCGTCGGCCGAGCCCGGCCGGCACCGTCCGGGTCGCGGCGTTCGCCACCGCCGTACGGGCCTCGCTGATGCCGGTCGTGCGCACCCTGGCCGCCGAGCACCCCGACGTGCACCTGCAGATCCTCGAGCACGAGCCGGACGAGTGCCTGGCGCTGCTCGCCGCCGACGACATCGACCTGGCGCTGACCTACGAGTTCGACCTCGCGCCGGCCGGCTTCGACGCGACGCTCGAGACGGTGCCGCTGTGGGAGGCCGACTGGGGTCTCGGGGTGCCGGCCGGCGACCCGCCGGCGGCCGGGCACGTCGGTCGACGTCCTGGCCCGCTACCGCGACAGCGACTGGATCGTGAACTCGCGCAACAACTCCGACCTCGAGGCGGTCCGCCGGGTCGCGTCGCAGGCCGGCTTCGTGCCCCGGGTGGTGCACCGCGCCGACAGCCTCGAGCTGGTCGAGGACCTGATCGTCGCCGGGCTCGGGGTGGGGCTGCTCCCGCAGGCCCGCGCCCTCGCCGACGGGGTGCGGCTGCTGCCGCTCGCGGACCCGCGGGTGACCCTGCGGGCCTACGCCGTGGCCCGCCGCGGCCGCACCGCCTGGCCGCCGCTGGCGCTGGTGCTGCGGCTGCTCGCACCTGACCACCGGAACGGTTTGCCGGGGCCGTGCGGGCGGCACCGGGCACCGGCAAGGATGAGCCACACCGCGGCCGCGCACGCGAGCGGAACGACCGAGCCCGACATCCCCGACCGACCTGACCAAGCCCTCCTGGGTCTACGTGCTGCGCAAGACCGCGCGGGAGTTCTCCACGGACCAGTGCACCGACCTGGCCGCCGCGCTGACCTACTACGCGGTGCTGGCGCTGTTCCCGGCGATGATCGCGCTGCTCTCGCTGGTCGGCCTGTTCGGGCAGGGCAAGCAGACCGTGACGACGCTGCTCGACATCGCCAAGCAGGTCGGCGCCGGCTCGATGGTGTCCACCATCGAGGGACCGCTGACCCAGATGGCCGCCCAGCCCCAGGCCGCCGGCTTCGCGTTCGTCCTCGGCCTCGCGACGGCGCTGTGGTCGGCGTCGGGCTACGTCGGCTCGTTCGGCCGGGCGATGAACCGGATGTACGAGATCCGCGAGGGCCGCCCGTTCTGGAAGCTCCGCCCGCTGATGCTCCTGGTCACGCTCGTCGCGCTGCGTGCTGGTCGCCGCCGTCGCCCTCGCCCTGGTCGTCACCGGACCGGCCGCGACGCCGTCGGCAACGCCCTCGGGCATCGGGTCGACCGCGGTCACCGTGTGGAACATCGCCAAGTGGCCGGTGATCCTGCTCGTCGTGGTGCTCGTCGTGGCCGTCCTCTACTGGGCGACCCCCAACGTGAAGCAGCCGAAGTTCCGCTGGATCAGCGTCGGCGCGCTGCTCGCGATCGTGGTCTGGATCGTCGCGTCGGCCCTGTTCGGCGTGTACGTCGCCACCTTCTCGTCCTACAACAAGACCTACGGTGCGCTGGCCGGCGTCGTGGTCTTCCTGCTCTGGCTCTGGATCACCAACCTGGCGCTGCTCTTCGGGGCCGAGCTGGACTCCGAGCTCGAGCGCGCCCGGGAGCTGCAGGCCGGCCTGCCCGCCGAGGAGACGCTGCAGCTGCCGCCGCGCGACACCCGCAAGATCGACAAGCAGGAGGAGAAGGAGGCCGCGGACGTCGCCCGCGGCCGCGAGCTGCGCGAGAGCCGCGGCGAGCGGACGGCGAGAGAGACGCCGACGAGGGGTGCCCGGGGCCGGTCTCCTCGCCGAGCCGGCGCATCAGGCTCTCGCCCTCGATGTCGACGTCGGGGAGGATCCGGTCCAGCCAGCGCGGCAGCGACCAGATGCGCTCGCCGACGAGGGCCATCACGGCGGGGACGATCGTCATCCGGACGAGGAACGCGTCGACGAGCACGGCGACGGCGAGGGCGAAGCCGATCGTCTTGATGATCGGCGTCGCTCGCCCAGGACGAAGCCGGCGAAGACGCCGATCATGATGACCGCGGCGGCGGTGACGACGCGGGCGCTGTGCTGGAAGCCGACGACGACGGCCTGGCGGGCCGGGGTGCCGTGGACGTACGCCTCGCGCATGCGGGTGACGAGGAAGACCTCGTAGTCCATGGCGAGGCCGAACAGGACGCCGATCAGCAGGAGCGGCAGGATGAAGATGACCGGTCCGGTCGTGTCGACGCCGAGCAGGTCGTTGAGCCAGCCCCACTGGAAGACCGCGACGGTGACGCCGAGCGAGATGCCAAGCGAGAGCACGAAGCCGAGGGCGGCCTTGAGCGGCACCAGGATCGAGCGGAACACCAGCACCAGCAGCAGGATCGCCAGGCCGACGACGATCAGCAGGTAGAGCGGGAAGACGTCGGCCAGCGCCTGGGAGATGTCGACGCCGACGGCGGTCAGGCCGGTGACCAGGGCGCGGGCGCCGGTCTCGCCGGGCAGGTCGGTCAGCCGTGGTCGCGGATGGTCGTCGACGAGGTCCTTGGTGGCGGCGTCGGACGGTCCGCTGGTCGGGGATCGACGGTGATGGTGGCGAACTGGACCGCCGTCCAGCTGCTGCTCGAGCGCCGCCGGGCCTGCGGGTCGTCGCTGGTGAGCGGGGGTACGACGGCGGCGACGTCGGTCTTGATCGCGCCGAGCTCGGTAGACGGCGCGGTCCACGGCGGCGGCCGGGTCGTCGGCGTTCCGGGTGTCGACCACGACGACGAGCGGGCCGTTGGCGCCGGCGCCGAAGCTCTTCGAGATCGGTGTCGTACGCGACGCGGCTGTCGCTGCCGGCAGGGGCGGTGCCGTCGTCGGGCAGGGCGAGCTCCATCGAGGCGACCGGGATCGAGATCACCACGGCGGCGGCCAGGCCGACGAGGAGCACGGGGACCTTGAAGCGGGTGACGAGCTCGACCCAGCGCCGCCCGTCGGTGCGGACCGTCGTCGCCCTCGGGGTCGCGGTCCTTGAGGAACTGCAGCTTCCCGCCGGACGACCCGCTTGCCCGGCGAAGCCGAGCAGCGCCGGGCAGCAGGGTCAGCGCGATGAGGACGGCGACGACGACGGTGAAGGCGCCGGCCAGGCCCATCTGGGTGAGGAAGCCGATGCCGATGACCGAGAGGCCGACCAGGGCGATGATCACGGTGAGGCCGGCGAAGACGACCGCCGAGCCGGCGGTGCCGACGGCGACGCCGGCGGCTTCCTCCGGGTTCCGGCCGTCGCGGATCTCGTGCTGGTAGCGCGACATGATGAACAGGGCGTAGTCGATGCCGACGGCCAGGCCGAGCATGGTGCCGAGGGCCGGGGTGACCGAGGCCAGGTCGACGAACCCGGTCAGCGTGGTGATGCCGGTGAGGCCGACGCCCACGCCGAGCATCGCGGTGAGCAGCGGCATCCCGGCCGCGACCAGCGAGCCGAAGGTGATCACCAGGACGACGAAGGCGACCACGACGCCGATCAGCTCGGCGGTCGGGCGCGGCCGTCTGCTCTGCGAGGGCGTCGCCGCCGATGCGCGACGTTCAGCCCGGCGTCCTCGGCCTGGGCCTTCGCGCGCCGTCGAGGGCGTGCCGGTCGGCGGCGGTGAGGTCGACCGGCGGGCTTGGCGTAGGAGATCGATCGCGTAGCCGACCGTGCCGTCCTTCGACACGGCGCCCGCGGTGAAGGGGGACGCGACCGAGGCGACGTCCGCGGTCTTCGCGGCCGTCGAGCGCGGCGTCGACGGCCGCCTTGTTGGCCGGCGTGGTCAGGGTCTCGCCCGTCGGGCGCCGAGAACACCACCTGCGCCGTGGCTCCGTCGGTGCTGGCCTGCGGCGCTGCGCTCCTTGATCAGGTCGAACGCCTGGGTCGACTCCACGCCGCCGAGCTCGAAGGTGTCGCTGGTCTTCCCCGACAGGGTCGCGGCGCCGATGCCGGTCAGCACGCAGCAGGCCGACCCAGGCCGTGGCCACGAGCTTGCGGTGCAGGAACGACCAGCGGCCGAGCCGGAACAGGTGCCACGCCATCGGAAGAAACCCCTCGTCGAGTCCGCGGGGAGCGCACCGGACGGTCATCACCTCGCGTCCTGGAACCATAACCCAAAGTGGTAGTTGCTACCAAGTCGGGATTCACTGTTACCATCGTCACGTGGGACTGAGAGAGCGCAACGCCGCGCGCACCCGAGACCTGATCCTGGACACCGCGCTGCCGCTGTTCCTCGAGCAGGGCTACGAGGCGACGACCATGGAGCAGATCGCCGAGCGCGGCGCAGATCGGCACCTCGACGCTCTACCGCTACTTCCCGACCAAGGACCTGCTGGTCCTCGAGCCGCTCGGCCTGCACGGGCAGATGGCCGCCGAGCTGCTGGCCCGGCCGGCCGACGAGGAGCTGGACCTGGCGCTCGGGCACGCCGTGCGGGCGCTGCTCACCTCGCCCCGCGGCGACGCCGAGCGGCTGCGGCAGGTGCAGGCCGTGATGGAGGACGCGCCCAGCCTGCAGACCCGGCTCCTGCAGGAGTTCGTCAACGAGCGCGCGCTGCTCGAGCGGGCGGTCGCGCGAGCGGCTGGACCTGCCGGAGGACGACGTGTTCTGCGTGATGACCGCCCGGATGGCCACCACCGTGCTCGAGCTGGCCTCCGAGCTCAGCCGAGGCCGGGTGGGCGCCGGGCCGGACCTGGAGGTCCAGGACGTCGTCGACCGGGCGCGGTCGATCACCGACGCGCTGCGGACCCGCCCGCCCGTCCTGCCCCGCCTGGAGGCGTAGGCCGCCCACGCTGGTTGAGCTGCGACGTAGGTTGAGCGTCACACAGAGGTCTCGAGACGCCTCGGCTGGGCGCTCGGCTCCTCGACCAACCGGGGAGTGGTTCGAGGCCCTCGCGCTGCGCGCTCGGGCACCTGACCAACGGAGCTCGGCTCCTCGACCACGGGTGTTCGCCCTGGGAGAACGGCGGAACAGCCGGCCCGGGACGGGAGTTGAGTCGGTATCGCTCAAGTCTCGAAAGGTGCGACCCATGGCCACTCGGCTCCCCGTCCTCTTCGTCACCGACCTCGTCGTGCTGCCCGGGATGGTCGTGCCGATCGCGCTCGACGAGTCCTCCCAGGCCGCCATCGACGCCGCCCGCGCCAGCAGCGACGGCCGGCTGCTGGTCGCCCCGCGGCTCGAGGACCGCTACGCGTCGTACGGCGTCATCGCCACCGTCGAGCGCGTCGGCCGGTTCAGCGGGGGAGCCCCGGCCGCCGTGCTCAAGGCCGAGGAGCGCGCCCGCATCGGCAGCGGCGTCACCGGTCCCGGCGCGGCCCTGTGGGTCGAGGTCGAGCACCGTCGACGAGCACGTCACCGACCACGCCCGCGAGCTCGCCGAGGAGTACAAGCGGCTCGTCGTCGCCGTCCTCCAGCGCCGCGAGGCCTGGCAGGTCATCGACTCCGTGAACCAGATGACCGACCCGAGCGCCATCGCGGACGCGGCCGGCTACGCGCCGTACCTCTCCGACGACCGCAAGCGCGAGCTGCTCGAGACGCCCGACGTCGAGGAGCGGCTGACCGTGCTCGTCGAGTGGACCCGCGAGCACCTCGCCGAGCAGGAGATCACCGACAAGATCGGTGAGGACGTCCGCGAGGGCATGGAGAAGAGCCAGCGCGAGTTCCTGCTGCGCCAGCAGCTCGCCGCGATCCGCAAGGAGCTCGGCGAGGGGGAGCCCGAGGGCTCCGACGACTACCGCGCCCGGGTCGAGGCCGCCGACGTCCCCGACGCCGTCCGCGAGGCGCTGCTGCGCGAGGTCGACAAGCTCGAGCGGTCCAGCGACCAGAGCCCCGAGACCGCGTGGATCCGCACCTGGCTGGACACCGTGCTCGAGCTGCCCTGGAGCGTCACGACCGAGGACATCGCCGACCTCACGGCGCGCCCGCGAGGTGCTCGACGCGGACCACCACGGCCTCGACGAGGTCAAGGAGCGGATCGTGGAGTACCTCGCGGTCCGCGCCCGTCGCGCCGAGCGCGGCCTGCAGGTCGTCGGCGGCCGCGGCTCCGGCGCGGTGATCCTGCTGGCCGGCCCTCCCGGCGTCGGCAAGACCTCGCTGGGCGAGAGCGTCGCGCGGGCGCTCGGCCGCAAGTTCGTCCGCGTCGCCCTGGGCGGCGTGCGCGACGAGGCCGAGATCCGCGGCCACCGCCGGACGTACGTCGGAGCGCTGCCCGGCCGCATCGTGCGGGCGATCAAGGAGGCCGGCTCGATGAACCCGGTCGTGCTGCTCGACGAGGTCGACAAGGTCGGCGCGGACTACCGCGGCGACCCGGCGGCCGCCCTGCTCGAGGTGCTCGACCCGGCGCAGAACCACACGTTCCGCGACCACTACCTCGAGCTCGACCTGGACCTGTCCGACGTGCTGTTCATCGCGACCGCCAACGTGGTCGACCAGATCCCCTCGGCCCTGCTGGACCGGATGGAGCTGGTCACCCTCGACGGCTACACCGAGGACGACAAGGTCGCCATCGCCCGGGACTTCCTGCTGCCCCGGCAGCTGGAGCGGGCGGCGCTGACCGCCGACGAGGTCACCGTCACCGACGGCGCGCTGCGCGAGCTGGCCGGCAACTACACCCGCGAGGCGGGCGTGCGGCAGATGGAGCGGCTGGTCGCCAAGGCGCTGCGCAAGGCGGCGACCCGGCTGGCCATCGAGGCCGGTCCGATCGCGATCGACGAGGCCAACCTCAAGGACCTGATCGGCCGGCCCGCGGTTCACCCCGGAGTCGCACGAGCGCACCTCGGTGCCGGGCGTCGCGACCGGCCTGGCGGTCACCGGTCTGGGCGGTGACGTGCTCTTCATCGAGGCGTCGGCCTCCGACGGCGAGCCGCGGCTGACGCTGACCGGCCAGCTCGGCGACGTGATGAAGGAGTCCGCGCAGATCGCGCTGTCCTTCGTCCGCTCGCACGCCGAGCAGCTCGGCGTCGACCCGGCGGTCCTGGACCGCAGCATCCACGTGCACGTCCCCGCGGGCGCCGTGCCCAAGGACGGCCCGAGCGCGGGCGTCACGATGGTCACCGCCCTGGTGTCGCTGGCGACCGGGCGACCGGTCCGCGGCGAGGTCGGGATGACCGGCGAGGTCACGCTGAACGGCCGGGTGCTCCCGATCGGCGGCGCGAAGCAGAAGCTGCTCGCCGCGCAGCGCGCCGGCCTGACCGAGGTGTTCCTGCCGCAGCGCAACGAGGCCGACCTGGACGACGTACCGGCCGAGGTGCTCGACGCCGTCACCGTGCACCTGGTCGGCGACGTGCTCGACGTGGTGGCCGGTGCGCTGGAGCAGGCGGTCGCCGACACGGTCGCCGCCTGAGCCTTCACCGGCCGGGAGGCTGGGCCTACCCTGGGAGCCTCGGCTCAGGAAGAGGGTTGGCCCAGCCTCCTCGTCCCGTCGGAGCGAACACGATGACTCAGCCGGTCTTCGACCCCGTCCACGTCCTCGGCTGCACGCCGGACGAGGCGGCGTGCCTGCTCCGGGGCCGGCGGGTCACGCCCGGGCGAGGTCGAGGCGCTCGCGGTCGTCTACTACGACTGGCGCAAGCACGCCCGCGATCCGCAGTCCTACTGGGTCACGGTCCCGCAGGCCGCCCGGCTGCTCCGGCTGTCGCCCGGCGTCGTCCGCGCGCTCGTCGACAGCGGCCGGCTGCCGCACGTGCGGCACGAGTCCGGGGTGCCGCTGCTGCGCCGGCACGAGGTCGTGGAGCGGGCCCGGTCCTGTCGGAGTAGGCGGTCCAGGTCAGCGCGGCGGAGCAGCGCTCGGCCGCGGCCCGCGCGTGGCCGACGGCGTCCGGCTCGTCGCCCGGCGGTGAGCGCGACGACCGCGCCCTCGTAGAGCAGGTGGAGCTGGGCGCCGAGCCGGTCGCTGCCGTCGTACGCCGGCCTCGTCGGCCAGGGCGGTGAACAGCTCGCGCATCCAGGCCTTCTCGGCCCGGATCAGCGGCAGCGCCGGGTGGTCGGTGCCGCCCACCTCGGCGTAGGCGTTGACGAAGGCGCAGCCGCGCTCCTGCCGGTCGAGCCAGCCCTCGAGGGCGTCGAAGACCGACAGGATCCGCTCCGGTCCCGGCTCGGGGTGCTCGGCGAGGTGGGCGAGGGCCCGCTGCTGCCAGAGCGCGGCGCGGCGGCGGAGGTAGAGCACCACCAGGCCGTCCTTGGAGCCGAACCGGTCGTAGAGCGTCTTCTTGGTGGTGCCCGCCTCCTCGGCGATCAGCTCGACGCCGACGCTGCGGATGCCGCGCTCGTAGAACAGCCGGCTCGCGGTGTCGAGGAGCCGCTCGCCGGCGGGCGTCGTCGCGTCGTCGACGGTGCTCGCGACGGGTAGTGCGGTCATCTCGCCTCCTGGCGGTCCACTGCGAGTATACCGACCGGTATGGTTACCTGTCCGGGTGAGACGTACCGACGTGGCTGGCCGCGACCCTGCTGGTGGTGATGTGGAGCTCCGGCTTCATCGGGGCCGAGCTCGGCACCCGGTTCGCCCCGGCGGACACCCTGCTCGGCTGGCGGTACGTCGCGGCGGCGCTGCTCGTCGGCGACCTGGGCGGCGTCGCGGGGCGTCCGCCCCGACCGCCGGACGTGGCCCCGGCTCGCGCTGGTCGGGCTGCTCTGCCAGTGCCTCTACCTCGGCGGCGTGGTGACCGGCGTCGGTCTCGGCGTGCCGCCCGGGACGGCGGCCCTGGTCGCCGCCCTCCAGCCGCTGCTGGTCGCGGTGTTCGCCGGGCCGCTGCTCGGTGAGCGGACCAGCGTGCGGCAGCGGGTCGGCCTGGTGCTCGGCGTCGTCGGCGTCGCGCTCGTGGTGGCCGGCGACCTCGGCGGCGGGCGCCGCCGGCTGCTCGGCCTACGCCCTGGTGGTCGGCGGCATGCTCGCGCTCGCCGCCGGCACGCTGCTCGAGCGGCGGCTCGGCGCTGCCGGTCTCGCTGCTGGAGTCGCTGACCGTGCAGACGCTCACCGCCGCGGTCTTCTTCCTGCTGGTCGCCACCGTCGACGGGCACCTGCGGCCGCCGGCCGACCCGCGGTTCTGGTGGGCGGTGCTGTGGGTGGTCGCGCTGTCGACGTTCGGCGGCTACGGCTCCTACCTGCTGGTGCTGCGGCGCAGCGGCGCGACGCGGGTCAGCACGCTGCTGTTCCTGACCCCGCCGACGACCGCGCTGTGGGCGTTCCTGATGTTCGGGACCCGCCCGGCCCTGCTCGCGCTGCCCGGCGCGGCCGTCTGCGCGCTCGCCGTGTGCGCTCGTCGTACGGCGGTCGGGGCCGCAGCCGGTCAGGCGCGGCGCCGGGCCTGATCCCGAGCACGGTCAGGCCGCCGAGCACGAACAGCGTGCCGATCGACGCGGCGGCGGCCGGCCACCCGTCGTACTGGTAGGCCAGCCCGATCAGCGCACCGAAGGTGCTGGAGCCGAGGTAGTAGGCCAGCAGGTACATCGCCGCGGCCTGCCCGCGCCGGCCCGCCGCCAGCGAGGACACCCACGAGCTCGGCCACCGAGTGGGTCGCGAAGAAGCCGGCCGTGAAGACCAGCAGCCCGACGGTGATCGTCGCGAGGTGGTCCGGCAGCATCAGGGCGAGACCGGCCAGCGAGACGACGATGCCGCCGACAGGGCGAGCCGCCGGCGCCCGAACCGGTCCGAGAGCCGGCCGGCCAGCGGCGAGCTGACGGTGCCCGCGAGGTAGGCCAGGAACAGCAGCGACGTGACCGTCGTGGACAGCCCGAGCGGCGCGGCCTCCAGCCGGAACGTCAGGTAGTTGTAGCAGGCGACGAAGCCGCCCATCAGCAGGAACGCGAGCAGGCACAGCCGCACGATGCTGCGGTCGCGGAGCAGCTCGCGCACGGCGCCGACGTGCTCGCGCGCGCCGGCCGGGTCCGACGCGGTCCGTCGTACGCCGGGCGGCGGGGAGCAGCCGGGTGAAGGCCAGGGCGGCGAGCAGCGCGACGACGCCGAGCAGCGCGACCGCCGCCCGCCACGAGCGGCTCTCCTCGACCAGGCCCGGGATCAGCCGCCCGGAGATGCCGCCCAGGGTGTTGCCGGCGACGTAGACGCCGATCGCGGTGCCGAGCTCGGCCGGGTGCACCTCGTCGCCGAGGTGCGCGACCGCGACCGCGACGACCGCGGCGAGCGCGACGCCGACGAGACCGCGCGCGAGCACCAGCACCCAGAAGTACGGCGCGGCGGCGGCGACGAACGTGAACAGGCAGGCGACCAGCAGCCCGGCCCGCATCACCGGCACCCGGCCGACGGACTCGGCCAGCGAGGAGAGCGGCAGGATCGCCAGCGCCAGCGCGCCGGTCGCGGCCGAGACCGTCAGGCTGGCGGCCGTCGGGCCGACCCCGAAGCTCGCGCCGATCGACGGGCAGCAGGGCCTGCGTGGAGTAGAGCAGCCCGAACGCGGCCAGCGCGGCGAACAGCATCGCGACGTTGAGCCGCCGCAGCTCGCTGCTCCCGGAGGTCAGGCCCGTCGGCGGTGCTCTCGGTCGTCATCGCGGTCCACGCTACGAGCCGGGCGTGCGGTCGCGACAACGAGATGTGGCTCATCTGACGCGCCGATGACTTCCCGGCGCCCGTCGGGTCAGTCCAGGCATGACCGACGACGGCAACCCCCTGGCGGCCTTCGGGCGCGTCGGCCCGCACCAGCTGCTACCTGACCCTGGCCACCGCCGACGAGCACGGATCGCCCTGGTCGACGCCGGTGTGGTTCGCCTCGGCCGACCTCGTCGACTTCTACTGGGTCTCCTCGCCGCAGGCCCGGCACTCCGTCAACGTGGCGCAGCGCCCCGACGTCGCGCTGTCGGTCTTCGACAGCCACCAGGCGCCGGGCACCGGGCGTCGGCGTCTACGTGCGGCGACGTCGCGCCGTGCAGGTGCCCGACGCCGACGTGGACGGGGGCCTGGCCGTCTTCGCCGCCGAGGCGCGGCGCCAGGGCGCGGGGGAGTGGCCACGCGAACGCGTCAGCGGGCGCGCCCGGCTCCGGCTCTACCGGGCCACGGCCCTCGAGCGCTTCGTGCTGGACTCCCGCGACCAGCGGGTGCGCGTGCCGGGTCAGGGCTGACCGCCATCGCCCGCCGACGGTGCACGGCGAGGTGCGGGGGCTCAGCCCAGGTGCACGCGGTACCGGCCGGCGTTCTTGGCGGCGTACATCGCCTTGTCCGCGCGGCGGATGAGCTGCTCGCCCGACTCCAGGCCGTCCCAGAGCGCGATGCCGGCCGAGCAGGTCCGCCCCGGCGGGGTCGACCTGACCACCCGCGTCACGACGTCGAAGGCATCGGTCCCGTCGACGCTCGGCAGGGCCAGCACGAACTCCTCGCCGCCGTACCTCGCCAGCACGTCACGGGGACGGACCACCCGCTTCCAGGCCACCGCCGGCCCTCTTGAGCAGCTCGTCACCGGCCGGGTGGCGCGAACTCGTCGTTGTAGGACTTGAAGTGGTCGAGGTCCATGAACGCGACGGCCAGCCGGTCGGACTCCCGGTGCGCGTGGGCGATCTCCTCGGCCAGCCGCTCGTCCCACGCACGACGGTTGGGCAGGCCGGTCAGCGAGTCGATGCGGACGGTCTTCTCCAGCAGCGCCAGCACGTTGGCCACCTGGTCCTCGCGCTGACGGGCGTCGGTCAGGTCCCGGGTGACCTTGCCGAAGGCGGTCACCTGCCCGGTCTCGTCGAGCAGGGCGAAGATCTGGACCCGGGCCCAGAAGCGGGTCCCGTCCTTGCGGACCCGCCAGCCGTCCTCCTCGTACCTGCCGGTCAGCGCGGCGATCTCCAGCTCGCGGTCGGGATGCCCAACGGCGACCGCCTCCGGTGTGTAGAAGATCCCGATGTGCCGCCCGATGATCTCGTCGGCGGTGTAGCCCTTGATCGCCTCGGCGCCGCGGTTCCACGTCAGCACATGACCGGTCGCGTCCAGCAGCATGACGGCGAGCTCGTCGATCGACGCGATCAGCATCCGATAGGCCCGGAGCAGCGCGTCTTCGGAGACGGCGGGACGTGGCGGTTCGATGAGGTCAGCGCCTCCTCGGTCGACTGTGCCGGCGCCTCCGGGACCTGGGAACCGAGCGTACCGCCGCCGGGGCGTGCGGGTCCCGGCCTGAGAGACTCGCCGGGTGAGCGACGCACCGCACTGGACCGAGCCGGGCGCCTACCCGGTGGCCGACGGCATCCACCGGATCCCGCTGCCGCTGCCGATGGACGGGCTCCGGGCCGTGAACGTCTACGCGATCGAGACCGAGGAGGGGCTCACCCTGGTCGACGGCGGGTGGGCGATCGAGGAGTCCCGCCGCCGCCTCGACGAGGCGCTCGCGTCGCTCGGGCACCGGGCCTCCGACATCACCCGCTTCCTGGTCACGCACATGCACCGCGACCACTACACGCAGGCGCTCGCCATCCGCCGCGAGTTCGGCGTCGCACGTGAGCCTGGGCCTCGGCGAGAAGGCCAGCCTGGACGTCGTGCAGGACGAGCGGGCCACCTCCGACCCGACCGTCGCCGTGATCCGGCGGGCCGGCGCCGAGCGGGTCGCGCGCGGGTGGGAGAAGGCGATGAGCGGCCAGAAGCCGGACGTGTCGCTGTACGCCGACCCCGACTCCTGGCTCGACGACGGTCAGCGGCTGACCGTCGGCACCCGCACCCTCGACGCGGTCGCGACCCCCGGCCACACCCAGGGGCACGTCGTGTTCGCCGACCTCGCGGACGGGCTGCTGTTCGCCGGCGACCACGTGCTGCCGACGATCACGCCGTCCATCGGCTTCGAGCCGGCGCAGGCCGACCAGCCGCTCGGCGACTTCCTCGCGTCGCTGGCCAAGGTGCGCGCGATGCCCGACCTGCGGCTGCTGCCGGCGCACGGCGCGGTCACGGCGTCCACGCACGCCCGCATCGACGAGCTCGTCGCGCACCACGACGAACGGCTCGCGCTCTGCCTCGCCTCGGTGGTCGCCGGTCGGCAGACGGCGTACGACGTCGCGGTCGACCTGCCCTGGACGCGGCACGCCCGGCGGATGGACGAGCTCGACGTGTTCAACGCGGCGCTGGCGTCGATGGAGACGATGGCCCATCTCGACCTGCTCGCCGCGCGCGGGGACGTCACGCGCACGCGGACCGACGGGGTCAACGTCTACGGCGCGGCCGCGACCTGCACGTCGCAGGGCGGGTCCTCGAGGTAGGCCAGCGCACCGTGGGTGTCCAGCTCGACCGGCCCCTTGCCCCGGACGGCGGTGAGGCCGTCGAGCGGGCCGCCGTCCGAGATCGCGAGCATGCGTCAGCTCGCACTCGGTCACGCCCTTGTCGTACGTGGGGGTCACCGTCACCTTCCCGGACGTCTGGAAGGCGTTGGTGTCGCCCTCGTAGGCCACGGCATCGAGGGGCAGGTCCTCCGTCCCGGCCCCGGCCCGGGAGAACACCCGGCAGGCGGTGTCGCTCGCCCGCCAGTGAAGTCACCGCCCTCGTGCACCTGGAGTGCTTGCGTGCCGTAGGTCTCGACGGTCTCGGTGTGGTTGCTCTTCGCGTTCGTGAGCGTGACCGTGCAGCCGCCGAGGTCGTCCGGGCCGCTGATGTCGTCGCGCACGATCATCCGCCAGGGGGCCGTCGCGGTGATCTTCCCGGTGTACGGCGTGCCGCGCGCGCCGTGCCGCTGCCGTGTGCCGCTGCCGCTGCCGCCGCCGGGGGTGCGGTTCAGCAGCACGACCGTCACGACGGCGGCGACGACCACAGCGGCCGCGGCCGCGGCCGCGGCGTACAGGAGCCGGCGTCGTGGCCGCGCCGGGGCCGGGGGCTGCTCCGGCGGCGACGCGTGGTGGATCGGGAGGCTTCTCCGGCGGTGGCCCGGTGCTCCGGACCACCGGGTTGCGGGCCAGCACGATGGACCCCTCGGCGCCGTACAGCCAGCGCTGCGGCGTCTGCTGGGCTCCGGACGCCCGGACGCGTTCGAAGGCGAAGGCGTAGGCGTCGTCCACCGTGATGTAGCCGTCGGCGTCGGTGTCCGCGGCCCCGGTGCGGATGCCGTCGACCAGCGCGCCGGTGAAGACCGACCCCTCGGCGACCTCGCCCGGCACGGGCTCGCCCTCGAAGGAGTACTCCGTGGCGCGGGAGGCGGTCAGCACCACCCGTCCGCGACCGCTGCCGACCAGCCGTTCCCCGAGGTTCAGCTCGGTGTCGCCCTTGGTGCCCTGGGCGAACGCGCCGCTGAAGCAGCAGTCCAGGATCACCACCTGACGGCGGGCCCGGCAGTCCTCGAGCTGGTCCAGGAGCCAGTGGGACTCGACGCCGGAGGCGGCCAGCCGGTTCTTCACCGTGTCGCGGGCCGCGAAGTAGAGCCGCCGGCGCAGGTCGACCAGGCCGTGGCAGGACAGGTAGACCAGCAGGACGTCCTCGGTGCTGCGGTCGCTGAGGAACTCCTCCACCGCGAGCCGGATCTGCTGGGCCCTGCCGTCGATCACCGACGTGACCGTGAACCCGCCGATCCTCGGGTCCTGCAGCAGGTCGCGCATCGCGATGGCGTCGTCGGACGGGGCCCGCAGCTCGCGCAGCGCCGGGTCGTCGTACTCGGCGACCGCCACCACCAGCGCCAGCCGGCGACCGCCGGGCAGGCTGCTCCTCCGAGACCCTGGATGTCATGCGACCCACGTCCCTCCTCTCGCAGGTATACGACAGTTCGCGGCGTGGGAGGCGCCACCGAGCGGTTGACGCCCTCCCGGTCCGTGTGGTGCCGCTCGATGGCATGGCCACCGTGCTGAGGATCGAGATCTTCGACCCGGACGCCGACGTCGAGGGCGTCGACCGGCTGACGCACGACCTGCGGGCCGAGCTGCTCGAGCTCGACGTCGACTCGGTCTCCCCGCCGGTCACCGGCCCCGCGCCGCCCGGCAGCAAGGGCCTCGAGCTCGCCGCCATCGGTGCCCTGCTCGTGCAGGTGAAGGGCTCCGCCCAGGTGGTCGCCTCCGTGGTGGGCCTGGTCCGCTCGTGGCTGCAGCGGGGCCGTCTCCGAGACCCGCACGCTGAAGGTCACCGTCGACGGCCGGACGCTCGAGCTGTCCGCGGCCACGAGCCGAGCAGCAGCAGCGGATCGTCGACGAGTTCGTGCGGTCGCTCACCGACGACTGATCACCACCTCGCGCCCTCCGGGTGGTCGAGGAGGGCGGAGCGCTAGCGGAGCCCGTCTCGAGACCTCTTCAGCCGGGTGGGTGGAGTGGTCTCGAGACGCCTCGCGCTTCGCGCTCGGCTCCTCGACCACCCGCGGGTGCGGCGCATGGGGGTGTGCGGGATGCCGTCCTCGACGAACGGTTCGCCGTCCTGCACGTAGCCGAAGCCGGCGTACCACCCGGCCAGCGGCGTCTGCGCGTCGAGCACCGAGGCCCGGTCGCCGACCACGTCGAGCGCGGCCCGCATCAGCACGCCGGACAGGCCCGCGCCGCGGTGCGGCCGGACGACGAGCACCCGGCCGATCCGGGCGTGGTCGCCGTCGTCGAGGATCCGGAGGTAGCCCACCGGCTCGCCGTCGACCTCGGCCCACAGGTGCCGCGTGCCCGGCTCGAGGTCGCGCCCGTCGAGCTCCTGGTAGGCGCACTCCTGCTCCACCACGAACACCGACTCGCGCAGCGCCCAGAGGAGGTACGCCGTGCGGGCGTCGAGCTCCGCGAAGGCGGCCACCCGGACGTCGTACGGCGCTCACAGCGCGGCGAGCCTACGCCGAGGTGACGGTCCTCCGGTCGCTGACGGCGTTGGCCGTGAAGTGCACGCGCATGTCGCCGCCGCGCGACGTCGGCCGCACCAGCTCGAACCCGCCGGTGACCACCAGCGCCCAGGTGTCCAGCGGCACGGCCTGGCCGAGCACGGGCACGCCGAGCGCGCGGGTAGACGCGGAGGGCCGCGTCGCCGCAGGCCTCGTGCAGCGGGCGGGAAGTGGAAGGCGTTGGCCTCCGCCTCCTCGGGCGAGCCGACGAACGTCACGCCCCACGACAGCGACTCCCCGCACAGCCCGCAGATCCGGCTGAGCGCGCACTGGAGCACCAGCTTCTTGACCGGCGCGCCGAGCGCTTCCCCGCACGCGAACGGCACCGGGACGTCGTACGTCGTGTCCCGGGGCCGTTCGGCGAGCGGGTGGGGCAGCACGGTCATGCCGACCGGAGCTTCGACCACGTCCCGGTCTCGAGCCGGCGGGTCGGACGCTCGGCGTCGGTCAGCCGGCGGCCGCGGTCGATCGGGCTCGGCGGGGTGGGGGAGTCGTCGGACGTCAGGCCGTTGGGCAGCGCGAGCTTGTGGATCGTGCGCAGCACCTGGGCGTACTGGTGGTGCAGGGGCCCTGTCGTGTAAGGGATCCCGTAGCGCTGGCAGATCTCCCGCACCTTCACGGAGATCTCCGCGTAGCGGTTGCTCGGCAGGTCCGGGAACAGGTGGTGCTCGATCTGGAAGCCCGAGGTTGCCGGACAGGATGTGCAGCAGCGGGCCGCCCTCGAAGTTGGCCGAGCCGAGCATCTGGCGGAGGTACCACTCCGCGCGCGTCTCGTCCTCGATCTCCTCCTCGGTGAAGTGCATCGCCCCGTCGGGGAAGTGCCCGCAGAAGATGATGAGGTAGGACCAGACGTTGCGCATCAGGTTCGCGGTGGCGTTGGCCTTCATCGTGGTGAGCGCGTTCGGGCCGGACAGCAGCGGGTAGACGACGTAGTCCTTGGCGAACTGGCGGCGGACCTTCCTGCCGATCTGCTTGAGCTGCCGCTTCATCTCCTTGGGGTCCTTGCGCTTCTTGCGGATCGCCTCGAGGTCGAGGTCGTGCAGCGCGACGCCCCACTGGAACAGCAGCGCCAGCATGGCGTTGTAGACCGGCTGGCCGATGTTGACCGGGTGCCACCTCTGCTCGCGGGCCATCCGCAGCACGCCGTACCCGATGTCGTTGTCGTGGCCGAGCACGTTGGTGAACTGGTGGTGCACGTAGTTGTGCGAGTGCTTCCACTGCTCGGCGGGCTGCGCGGTGTCCCACTCCCAGTTGCTGGAGTGGATCTCCGGGTCGTTCATCCAGTCCCACTGGCCGTGCATGACGTTGTGGCCGATCTCCATGTTCTCCAGGATCTTGGCGATCCCGAGCATGGCGGTGCCGGCGACGAAGGCGGGCTTGTACTTGCTGGCGAACAGCGTCACGCGTCCGGCGGCCGCGAGGCGGCGCTGGATGGTGATCATCCGGTTGATGTACGCCGCGTCGGCGGCGCCGCGCGACTCCTCGATCTCCGCGCGGATCGCGTCGAGCTCGCGGCCGAGCTCCTCCACCTGCTCCTCGGAGAGGTGGGTGTACTCCTTGACGTCCGAGATGGCCATGTGGCTGTCTCCTCTGCTGCTAGATGTTCAGGGTCACGTCGCCGCAGGCGGCGGTGACACAGGTCTGGACGGACTCGTTGGGCTCCAGGTGCTCCTCGCCGTTGCGCAGGTCCTTGATGCGACCCGAGGCGAGGGTGATGCGTGCAGGTGTGGCAGATGCCGATGCGGCAGCCGTAGGGCATCCCGACGCCGGCCTTCTCGCCGGCCTCGAGCAGCGTGGTCGCGCCGTCCACCTCGACCTGCTTGCCGGAGTTGGCGAAGGTGATGACGCCGCCCTCGGCGTCGCTGTCGCCGAGCTCGAGGGAGAACCGCTCGAGGTGGAGCTGCTCCTCGAGGCCGGCCTCCTCCCAGAACTCCTCGCACGCGTCGAGCATCGGCGCCGGACCACAGGCCCAGGTGCCGCGCTCGCGCCAGTCCGGGCAGGTCGGTCTCGAGCTCGGACAGCGCGAACATGCCCTGCCGGTCGGTGAAGCGCTCGACGACGCGCAGCGACGGGTGCTTGTCGTGCAGCTGCCGCAGCTCGTCGCGGAAGATCATCCGGTCCTCGGTGGGCGAGGAGTAGACCACCATCGCGTCCGGCATCGTGTCGCGCCGGTCGAGCGTGCGCAGCATCGACATCACCGGGGTGATGCCGCTGCCCGGCGACCAGGAACAGCGTCTTGGCCGGCGGCGGGTTCGGCAGCGTGAACTCGCCCGCCGGGGCCGCCAGCCGGACGATGGTGCCGGGCGCGAGCCCGCGCACGAGGTGGTCGGACAGGAAGCCCTCCGGCATCGCGCGCACGGTGATGGTGATCGTGCCCTTGCCGCGCAGGGGGACGGAGCTCAGCGAGTAGGACCGCCAGTGGTAGCGGCCGCCCATCTCGACGCCGATGCCGATGTACTGCCCGGCCTCGTGGTCGAAGGACCAGCCCCAGCCCGGCCGGATCGTCAGCGTCGCGGCGTCCTCGGTCTCCGGGCACGACCTCCTCGATGCGGCCGCGCAGCTCGCGCGCGGACCACAGCGGGTTGATCAGCGACAGGTAGTCGTCGGGGTGCAGCGGCGTGGTGAGCCGGCTCGCGAGGTCGCGGACCCGTTGCCAGTCGAGCCGTGTCGCGGTGCGCTCCGCCATGCAGCGTCTCCCTTTCCGCGGGTGGTCCGAAGGAGAAAATGTAACTCACAGTTACAGTTTCTGGGAACCCCTCGTCTCGACCCGGACGCGCACGCTGGGAACTCTGCGGTGGTATACCCCGTCGGGCCGCCCCGACCCCGCTGGCTGAGGCGCTGTCGGGCGCGGGCGACCCCCGCTCACCGGTGTGGTCGAGGAGCGAGCGCCTCGGCGCGAGGCGCCTCGAGACCCCGTTCCTAGGCTCCCGCCATGACGCCTCCGCCGACCTCGTCCGCGACCTCGCGCCGTCCGGCGTGCTGCGTGCCTCGATCAACCTCGGCAACCCGGTGCTGGCGCAGGGCACTCCCGACGACGCCGTCCGGCGTGACCGTCGACCTCGCGCGCGAGGTGGCCGCCCGTCTCGCCGTGCCCCTGGAGCTGCGTCTGCTTCGACGCCGCCCGCAAGTCCTTGCGAGGCGATGACCGACGACCGAGCCGATCTCTGCTTCCTGGCCGTCGACCCGGCGCGGGCGACCGAGGTCGCGTTCACGGCGCCGTACGTCGTGATCGAGGGCGTGTTCGTCGTCCCCGCCGACTCGGCGCTCACCACGGTCGCCGACGTCGACCGCGAGCGGCGTGCGGGTCGGCGTGAAGCAGGGCTCGGCCTACGACCTGTACCTCACCCGCACCCTCGAGCACGCCACCGTCGTCCGCGGCGACGAGGGCGTCGACGTCTTCCGCGAGCAGGGCCTGGAGGCGGGGGCCGGGATCCGGCAGCCGATGGACGGCGTACGTCGCGACGCGGCCCGACCTCCGGGTGGTCGACGAGCGCTTCATGCAGATCCAGCAGGCCGTCGGCACGACCATCGCGCCGCCGGCCGGAGACCGTGCGGTTCCTGCGCGACCTCGTCGAGGAGCTGAAGGCCAGCGGCTTCGTCGCCGACGCGCTGCTCGCGCTCCGGCCAGCCCGACGCCACCGTCGCGCCCCCGGCCTGACCCACGCCCGGCTGGTCGAGGAGCCGGCGTCCCGGTTGGTCGAGGAGCCGAGCGCGAAGCGCGAGGCGAGTCGTCGAGACCACTCCTCACGGGCGTCATCCGAAGACGCGGTCGAAGAAACTTTCGAATAGTGTCTCAAGGAGTGAGACCGAGACGGATTCTGTCGGTGCTCCCCGGTTGGCTGGACGCATGTCAGTCGCTCAGCTCCACCCCGTGCAGCCGGGTCGTCGACGCGGTGTCGTCGGCCCGGTCGGCGGTGCGCGCGGCCGCGGCGGTCCCGACCGACTCGCTCAGCGTGGACGAGCTGACCGACGCGATCGCCAGGGTGGCGGCGTTGGAGGCTCAGGCCGGTGCGCTGCGGCTGTCGCTGCTGGCGGAGGCCGACCGGCGCCAGGTGGCGCAGTCGCTGGGCGCCACCGGGACCGACGCGTGGGCGGCGCGGTTGACCGGGGCCAACCGGGCCGAGATGGCCAACGTGGTGCGGCTCGCGCGGCTGCTGCGCGAGCGGTACGACGCGACGCGCGAGGCGTTCGCGGCCGGCGCGATCAACCAGGCCCAGGTCAGCGTCATCGTGCGGCCGGCCGAGCTGCTGCCGGCGGAGGTCACGGACGCGCACCGTCGCGCGGCCGAGGCGGGACTGGTGACGAAGGCGGTCCACGGGATGAACGCCAAGCGCCTGCGCCAGGCCGGCCGCCGCATGCTCGAGGGCGTGGCCCGCGAGCTCGCCGACCGGCACGAGGCCGAGGTGCTGGCCGACGAGGAGCGCGGCGCCGAGGTGGAGACCTGGCTGACGCTCGCCGACAACGGCAACGGCACCTTCTCCGGCCGGTTCGTGATCCCCGAGCTCCACGGCCACCTGCTCCGGGCCGCCCTCGAGGCGCTGACCTCACCCGCCCAGCTGTCGCGCAACCGGGCCGGCGACGTCGTCCGCGACGACGCCGTGGCCGACCTGCCGGGCCGCAACGGGACCGAGAAGCTCGGACACGGGTTCCTCGAGCTGATCGAGCACCTGCCCGACCAGCAGCGACGGGGTCGCCGGCGGCTTCACCCGCAACGCGCTGACCCTGCTGGTGCACCTCGACCACGAGCACCTCCTCGACGGGCTGGCCTCGGCCCGGCTCGACACCGGTGTCCACGTCTCCGCCGGCGAGGCCCGGCGGCTGGCCTGCAACGCCGGGTCTGCTGCCGGTGGTCCTCGGCGGCGCGTCGCAGGTCCTCGACCTCGGCCGCGAACGGCGACTGCACTCCACCGCGCAGCGCCGGGCCCTGTCGGTGCGGCCACGAGACCTGCGCCGCCGAGGGCTGCGAGCGACCCTTCGCCTGGTGCGACGTCCACCACCCGCACGCCTGGAGCCGCGGCGGACCGACCGACCTCGACAACGCGGTCCCGCTCTGCGGGTTCCACCACCGGCGGGCCCACGACCCACGCTTCGACCTGACCCGGTTGCCGAGCGGCGAGGTCCGCTACCACCGGAGACGGTGAGGGCCGCCCGGCCCGGTACGACGGCTCAGGAGCTCACGAAGCGCTGCACCCAGGCCGGGGCCACGAGGAACGCCTCGGCCCGCAGCGCGGCGACGCTGACCCGGGGCAGGTCGGCCGACGACCGGAAGCAGACGAAGCGGGGCACCCACTCCGGGTGGTACTTCGCGTTCGCGCGGTAGAGCGACTCGATCTGCCAGAACCGGGAGGCCGACAGCAGGACCGAGCGCCAGACCCGCAGCACCGGCCCGGCGCCGAGGCGCTCGCCGCGGGCGAAGACGCTGCGGAAGACCGCGAAGTTCAGCGACACCCGGTTCACGCCCAAGGAGGGCGTCCGGGCCATCAGCGCGGCGACCATGTGCTCCACGATGCCGTTCTCGGCGTCGCGGTCGCGGCGCATCAGGTCCAGGGACAGCCCGTCCGGCCCCCACGGCACGAAGTGCAGCAGGCCGCGGAGGTCCCCGTCGGCGTCGCGGCAGAGCGCGACGACGGCGCGGCCGTCGGCGCGCCGGCCGAAGCGGCCGAGCGCCATCGAGAAGCCGCGCTCCACCTCGCCGTCGCGCCACTGGTCGGCCCGCTCGCGGACCATCGTCAGGCACTCGTCGTCGAGGTCCTCGACCCGGTGGCAGGTGACGGTGAGCCCGGCGCGCTCGCACCGGGAGACCGCCTGCCGGACACCGCGCATGCTGCGTCCCTCCAGCGAGAACTCCGCGGTGTGCAGGATGGCCTCGTCGCCGAGCTCGAGGGCGTCCATCCCGGACCGGTGGAACGCCTCGGCGCCGCGCTCGCTCGCGGCGAGCACCGCCGGCACCCACCCGAACGAGCGGGCCTCGGCCAGCCACTCGGCGATCGCGCCCGGCCAGGCCTCGGGGTCGCCCAGCGGGTCGCCGGCGGCCAGCGACACCGTGCCCACCACCCGGTAGGTGATCGCCGCCTTGCCCGTCGTGGAGAACATCACCGACCGGTCGCCGCGCAGCGCGAAGTAGGACAGCGAGTCGATGCCGCCCCACCGGTCGAGCAGGGCGCGCAGCCGGGTCTCCTCCGCGTCGTCCAGCCCGTGCGGACCGTCGGCGGGCGCCAGGGCGACGAGCACCGCGACGAGGAGTACGGCGGCGCCGAGCACGACCAGCGCGATGGCGGCCCGGTCCCCGTCCACCGGGTCCACGAACTGCACCGGCCCGGTGATGCCGAACAGGCCGAGGAACGCGTGCTCGATGCGAGCGGCCGTCGACGTACCCGGCGCCTGGCCGTCCGCGTCGAGGGCCAGCCAGGCCCAGCCGAGCACGTCGCGACCAGCGGTCCGACGACCAGGACCGCCAGCAGCCGGGGCAGGGACCGCGGGTCCGGCTTGGCGGTGAACGAGTGGCGAGCGCTGAGCAGCAGGACGACCAGGGCGACCGAGAGCACGGCCTCCTCGACGTCGAGGCCCTTGACCAGGTGCAGCACCGCGGCCAGGGCGGCCAGCACCGTCGCCAGCAGCCAGGCGCGGAACTTGCCGCGGCGCAGCGCGCGCGACAGCACGATCAGCAGCAGGCCGACCGCGGCGGCACCCGTCGTCGCCGCGGCCGGGAAGGCGTCGGGCACCAGCTCGTAGATCACCGTCATCCGGCCGCGCAGGCTCGGCAGCATCGCGCTGAGCAGCGTCACGGCACCGACGAGCCCCACGATCCGCGCCACCCAGAAGGGCGTCCGCACGGTCGCCCAGAGGTTGCGTCCCATCAGAGGAAGGCCACCACCTGGTGCCACGCCCGCCGGGCCTCGGGGATCGGCAGCAGCGGGTAGACGTGGATGAGGCCGGGCTGCTCGACGTAGGTCACCGGTGAACCCGCCGCCCGCGCGCGCTCGGCGAGCAGCCGCACCTGGGGCAGCAGGAGGTCACGCGTGCCGCACATCAGCAGCGTCGGCGGCAGCCCGGACAGGTCGCCGGTGAGCGGGCTGGCCTCCTCGGCGGGCGGGTCGCCGGCGCCCCACCAGGTGCCGTACAGCCGGAGCTTGCTCAGGGTCAGCCACGGGTCCGCCGCCGCGGCCTCCTCGGTGCCGGGCGTCCGCCCGGTGAGGTCGACCCAGGGGGCGAACGCGACCAGGTGGGTGGGCTGCGGCCCGGGCCGGCGGGCGACGAGCTGGGCCACCCCGACGGCGAGCCCGCCGCCGGCCGAGTCGCCCATCAGCACGACGCCCTGCGCGGACTCGACGGCCAGCCGCTCGAACAGGGTGACGAGGCGGGGCAGGCTGTCGGTCCACGTGTGCGTCGGGGTGAGCGGGTAGTCCGGCAGCACGACCCGGACCCCGAGCCGTCGCGCCAGCCGCGCGGCGTACTTCCAGTGGTTCGGGTCCAGGCCGCTCACGAACCCGCCGCCGTGCAGGTAGAGCACCGTCCGCACCGGCGAGGCGCCCCGCACCCGGAGCTCGAACACCGGCAGCCCGTCGCTCTCGCTGCGCCGTACGTCGAAGGCGCGGGCGATGCGCCGCGGCGGGGCCGGGTCGGCCTTCCGCTGACGGGCGAGCACGTCACGTCGGACGAGCTCGGGGTCGTGCACCTCGCTGCGACGACGGATCACCGGGATCACGTGGGTCAGCAGCTGGTGCTGGGGACTGGGCACGCCCCGGAGGCTACAGCTCGCCGCGTGTAGGCTCGGAGTCGAACGACAGGGGAGCGCCACGAGGCGCTGAGAGTGCGGGATCGCCGCAGACCCTCGAACCTGATTCCGGTTAGCACCGGCGGAGGAAGTCGAGTCTCGACCGCACGTCCGCGGTTCCCTCCCAGAACGAACGGGAGACCACACATGCACGCTCGGCGCGCACTGACCACAGCCGCTCTGGCCGCCTCTCTGGCCGCCGACCGCGGCCTGCTCCCTCGGCGGGGGTACGACGGACGGGGCCACCGGACCGGACGGGAAGACGAAGACGGTCGTCGTCGCGACCCACGACTCGTGGGCCATGTCGAAGAAGGTGCTCAAGGAGTTCACGGCCCGCACCGGCTACACCGTGAAGGTCGAGCCCAACGGCGACGCCGGCCAGCTCACCAACAAGCTGGTGCTGACCAAGGGGTCGCCGATCGCCGACCTGGTCTACGGCATCGACAACACCTTCGCGTCGCGCGCGGTCGACGAGGGCGTGCTGGCCGACTACAGCCCCGCGGACCTGCCGGCGTCCGCGTCGTCGTACGCGCTCCAGGACACCGCCGAGGCCCAGCAGCTCACGCCGGTCGACTACGGCGACGTCTGCGTCAACGTCGACGACACCTGGTTCGCCAAGCACGGCGTCACGCCCCCGAAGACCCTCGACGACCTCACGAAGCCGGCCTACCGCGGGCTGTTCGTGACCCCGGGTGCGTCGACCTCGTCACCGGGCCTGGCCTTCCTGCTCGCCACCGTCGCGAAGTACGGCGACGCGTGGCCGGCGTACTGGACGAGGCTGATGGCCAACGACGCCAAGATCACGGCGGGCTGGTCGGACGCCTACGAGGTCGACTTCACCGCCGGCGGTGGCGGCGGCGACCGGCCGATCGTGCTGTCCTACGCCTCCTCCCCGCCGTTCACG
Organism: uncultured Actinomycetota bacterium; assembly: GCA_963778095.1. Lineage (GTDB taxonomy): Bacteria > Actinomycetota > Actinomycetes > Propionibacteriales > Nocardioidaceae > Nocardioides_B. The sequence continues at coordinate 231,946 of CAVZTB010000007.1, forward strand.
ATCCCGAAGGGCGCAGCGAAGCCGACCACCAGCGCGCTGCTCGACACGTGCTTCCGGCAGGTGGAGTACGCCGGCGTGCTCAAGGGCGCGAAGAACCCCGACGGCGCCAAGGCGTTCCTCGACTTCATGGAGCAGAAGGCCTTCCAGGAGGCGCTGCCCGACAACATGTACGTCTTCCCCGTCGACAGCGACGCCGCGCTGCCCACCGACTGGGCGAAGTACGCGAAGGTCGCGCCGAAGCCGTTCACCGTCGCACCCGCCGACATCGCCGAGTACCGCGACGTCTGGCTGCGGAAGTGGAGCGACGTGACGACCCGATGACCCCACCACGTTGGTCGAGCCTGTCGAAACCACCTGGTTGAGCCTGTCGAAACCACCCCTCCTCCTCGCCGCTGCTCGCCGTCCCGCCGCTCGTCGCGCTCGGCCTGTTCGTGGTGCTGCCGGTGGCCGGCATGGTCGCGCGCGGGTTCGCGCCGGACGGCCAGCTCGACGTCCGCGGGGTCCTCGAGGTGCTGGGTCGGCCGCGGGTGCACCGGGTGCTGTGGTTCACGGTCTGGTCGGCCGGCGTCGCCACCGTCGGCACCGTGCTGGCCGGCGTGCCGGTGGCGTTCGTGCTCTACCGGCTCCGGTTCCGCGGCCGCGGAGTGCTGCGGGCGTTCGTGCTGATGCCGTTCGTGATGCCGACCGTGGTCGTCGGGGTCGCCTTCCGCACCCTGCTGGCGCCGTCCGGTCCCGTCGGCTTCCTCCGGCTGGACGGCACGGCGGTGGCGATCGTCGCCGCGATGGTGTTCTTCAACCTGGCCGTCGTCGTGCGCACCGTCGGCTCGCACTGGGCCGGCCTGGACCGTCGCCGCGAGGAGGCGGCCGCCGCGCTCGGCGCCTCGCCGCTGCAGGTGCTCCGCACCGTCACCCTCCCCGCCCTGGCCCCCGGCATCGTGTCCGCCGCCAGCGTCGTGTTCCTGTTCTGCGCCACCTCGTTCGGCGTCGTGCTGACCCTCGGCGGACTGCGCTACGCCACCGTCGAGACCGAGATCTACCTGCTCACCACCCAGCTCCTCGACCTGCAGGCCGCGGCCGCCCTCTCGCTGCTGCAGATCGCGGTGGTCACGGTCCTGCTGTACGGCGCGCAGCGGACCCGCGCCGGCCGGGAGCAGCCGCTCGACCGGACCGCGGAACGCGACGCGACGAGGCGTCCCCGCCGCCGGGACGCGGGCGTGGTCGCGGTGACCGTCCTCGTGCTCGCGTTCGTGGCCGCCCCGCTGCTCGACGCTGGTGCTCCGGTCCCTGCGGGTCGGCAGCGCCTGGGGGCTCGGCCACTACCGCGACCTGTTCACCACCGGCGAGGGCGGCGCGCTGCTCGTGCCGGTGACGACCGCGCTGGCCAACTCCTGGCGGGTGGCCGTCGACGCGACGCTGCTCGCCCTGCTGCTCGGGGTCCTCGTCGCGGTCGTCGTCTCGCGCCGGCCCCGGGCCCGGAGCCAGCGCCGCGCGCTGTCGGTCCTCGACTCGGTCTTCATGCTGCCGCTCGGCGTCTCCGCGGTGACGATCGGCTTCGGGTTCCTGGTCACCCTCGACCGGCCGCCGCTCGACCTGCGGAGCTCGCCGGTCCTGGTGCCGATCGCCCAGGCCATGGTCGCGCTGCCGCTGGTGGTGCGGACCCTGGTCCCGGTGCTCCGGTCGGTCGAGCCCCGCCAGCGCCAGGCCGCCGCGTCGCTCGGCGCCTCCCCGCTGCGGGCGGTCCTCGCCGTCGACCTCCCGGTCGTCTGGCGGCCGCTGCTCGCGGCGACCGGCTTCGCGTTCGCGGTGTCGCTCGGCGAGTTCGGCGCCACCAGCTTCCTGTCCCGCCCGGACCGGCCGACCCTGCCGGTGGTGATCTACCAGCTCGTGTCCCGTCCCGGCGAGACCAACTTCGGCATGGCGCTCGCCGCGTCGGTCGTGCTCGGGCTGCTGACGGTCGCCGTGATGGCCGCGGTCGAGCGGCTCCGGCTCGGGTCCGTGGGAGCGTTCTGAGGTGCTGACCGTCCGCGACCTCACCGTGCGCTTCGACGGCCCCGACCAGCGGCCGGCCGTCGACGACGTCAGCCTCGACCTGCCCGCGGGCGAGGTGCTCGCCGTGCTCGGCCCGTCCGGCTGCGGCAAGTCGACCCTGCTCCGGGCGGTGGCCGGTCTCGAGCTGCTCGACGCCGGCTCCGTCGCCTACGACGGGCAGGACCTCGCCGCCGTACCCACCCACAAGCGGGGCTTCGCGCTGATGTTCCAGGACGGCCAGCTCTTCGCCCACCAGAGCGTGGCCGGCAACGTCGGCTACCCGCTCCGGCTCCGGCGCCGACCGCGCGCCGAGGTGGCCCGCCGGGTCGAGGAGCTGCTGGCGCTCGTCGGGCTGCCCGGGCTCGGGGACCGCAGCACCACCCATCTCTCCGGCGGCGAGCGGCAGCGCGTCGCGCTGGCCCGGGCGCTGGCCGTCGAGCCGCGGCTGCTCCTGCTCGACGAGCCGCTGTCCGCGCTCGACCGCGGGCTGCGCGAGCGGCTGGCCCACGACCTCCGCGACATCCTCGTCGCCGCCGGTACGACGGCGCTGCTCGTCACGCACGACCAGGAGGAGGCGTTCGCCGTCGCCGACCGGATGGCGCTGATGCGCGCCGGCCGGGTCGTCCAGGCGGGGACGGTCGACGAGGTCTGGCGCACGCCCGTCGACGCGGAGGCCGCCCGGTTCCTGGGCTACGCCACCGTGCTCGACGGGGCGGACGCCCGACGGGTGCTCCAGGCCGGGGGAGCAGCCCCTGGCGCCGACGGCCCGGTCGCCGTACGCAGGTCGGCGCTGCGGCACTCGCCCGACGGCACCCTGCACGGCCGCGTCACCGCCGCGCGCATCACGCCGGAGACCGTCCGGCTGACCGTCGACGTCGACGGGATCGGCGAGCTGCCCGCCGTCGCGGACCTGCCCGGCCCGGGGCGTCCCGCCGTCGCCGTCGGCGAGGACGTGCGCCCTGGTGGTGGACCTCACCCGGACCGCCAGGCTCGGCCGGTCCGGACCGGTCGGTGGGAGCACCTAGAATGTCGCCTCGTGAAACGGCGCGCGTACGGACTCCTCGTGGGAGTCGCACTCATGATGGGTGCCGTCGCCGTCGTCGCCAGCCTCGCCCTGGGTGAGGGGCTCAAGGACCCGGACGGTTCGCTGGGCCCGTCGTGGTTCCGGCTGCCGATGATGGTGCTCGGCGCCTTCGTCGTCGACGTCGTGCCCCGGTCCCTGTGGCGCTCGCGCCGGCGCATGTCGTCGTTCCCGACGCACGCCCGCAGCATCATCGACGAGCACTGGACCCGTGACCGCATCCAGCTGGTCGTGATCGGGCTGGTCAGCTTCTACGTCACCTACGTCAGCTACCGCAACCTCAAGAACTTCCTGCCGCTGGTCTTCGGGCGCAACACCCACGACCTGCTGCTGCACTCGATCGACAAGTTCCTGATGTTCGGCCACGAGCCGGCGGTCCTGCTCCACCAGGTGCTCGGCGAGACCTACGCCGCCCACGTCCTGGGCTTCGTCTACCTGCTGTTCCTGCCGATCTCGCCGGCCTCGCTGATCGTCTACCTGGTGTGGTCGCGCAACATCAGCTACGGCTACTGGTACGCCACCGCGCAGTGCCTCGCCTGGGCGTTCGGCACGGTCAGCTACTACGTCCTGCCCACCCTCGGCCCGAACTTCGCGTTCCCCTTCATCTACGCCGACCTGGACAAGACCGGGGTGTCCTCCCTGCAGGAGTCGCTCTACAACGGCCGCTACGACGTGGTCTGGAGCCCGCTGACGACCGACTCCATCCAGAGCGTCGCCGGCTTCGCGTCGCTGCACGTCGGCATCATCCTGACCCTGGCGCTGATCACGCACTACACCGTCCGGCACGCCTGGATCCGCTGGTCGATGTGGGTCTACTTCGTGCTCACCGTGCTCTCGACGCTGTACTTCGGCTGGCACTACATCGCCGACGACATCGCCGGCGCGACCATCGCGATCCTGTCGGTCTGGCTGGGCGGTCTCGCCACCGGCCAGAAGTTCGAACGGCACGGCCGCGGGTCGCACCCGACGACGTCGACCTCGAGCGTCCCGGTCGACGCCGACGAAGCCGACGACACCGTCGAATCCGCCTGAAAAACCCCGGAGTAGTCCGTCCGGGTCATCCGGACTTAGTCATCGACATGCCTGGGTTGAGCCGAAGAGTTGACGTACGATTGTCGTGCAGGAGCTGGGGTCCAAGGGGCCCCGAGCACCACCTCACTCATGATCGTGTCCCAACCTCCCAATGGGACACGGTCATAGGTCCCGCCCCAACCTCCCAATGGGGCGGGACCTTTTGTGTGCCCGCTCCCACGCCCCGCTTGAGCTCCCCACGTTGGTTGAGCGCCACGTTGGTTGAGCTTGTCGAAACCACCCGCACCGTCGCGCCGACCCACCCCCCGCTGGTTGAGGTGCGAGCGAAGCGAGCCTCGAAACCACCCGCACCCGAGCGCCGAGCTGACCAGGTCTCGAGACGCCTCGGCCAGCGCCTCGGCTCCTCGACCAGCCGGGTGATCGCTGCGCGCTCGGGCCCCTCGACCAGCGTCGGATCCGGCATTCCTGAAATTACATCCTTGTAGTTTGTCAACCCGACACGCCGTGGTGCCTAAGTTTTTATTGGGGAAACTGTTCCTTTTGTGACTGATGAGCCCTAGCGTTACTCGCGCAGTCCCCACTCGGGTGGGCTCACCCGGCGAGGCCGGTTGCCGAATCGTGGGAGGCGGCGACCGACCTGGCCGGGCCCGGTACAGCTCCTCGAACCGAAGGGAAGCGGCTCGAGGGGCCGACGAAAGGTTTCGCGCGTGCGACGAGTCCGACCCCTGCCCCGTCGGTGGGCCACCCCGGTGGTCTGCCTGGCCCTCAGCGCCGCCCTCACCGTCGGCCTCGCCGTCGGTACGGCGGGCGTCGCGGCCGGTGACCCGCAGGGCGGCTCGGGGGACTCGAGCAGCTCGCCCGACCCGGCGTACCCCAGCCAGGAGCAGGTCGACCGCGCCAAGGCCAAGGCCCAGCAGACCGCGCACGACGTCGGTGCCATCCAGGGCCGCCTGCTGCTGGCGAACCAGTCGCTCGACCAGGCGAACCTGCGGGCCGAGCAGGCGTCGGAGGCCTACAACGGCGCGATGTGGCGGCTCGAGCAGGCCAAGGTGGCCTACCGCCAGGCCCGCCGGGACGTCGCCAAGGCGCAGGCGAGCGTGGCCGAGCAGCGGGACCAGATCGGCGCGCTCGTCGCGCAGTCCTACCAGAACGGTGGGGACCTCACCGCCCTCAACGCGATGATGAGCGCCGACGGTCCGCAGGGCGTCATGGACCAGTTCGCGGCGTTCCAGGGTGCCTCCACCTCGATGCAGGCCGACTACAAGCGGTTCGCCGCCACCGACGCCCTGGCCCAGGTCTTCGCCGGCAAGGCCCGCCGCGCCAAGGCCGAGCAGGTCCGGATGGCCGCCAAGGCCGAGCAGGCCCAGCAGCAGGCCACCGCCAGCGCGGACGCCGCCCAGTCCGAGGCGACCCGGATCGCGGCCGAGAAGGAACGGCTCATCACCGCCCTCGCCGACGCGCAGAACATCTCGGTCAGCCTCGCCGCGAAGCGGCAGACGGCCCTGGAGGAGATCGCCCGCAAGCGCGCCGAGGAGCGGGCCCGCCAGGCCGCTCTCGCGGCGGCCAAGGCGGCCGCAGCGGCCGAGGCCAAGGCCCGCGCCGAGGCCGCCGCCAAGCAGAAGGCGGCCGACGAGGCCGCAGCGGCAGCGAAGAGGAAGGCCGAGCGAGGAAGCGGCCGCCGCGGCCAGGAAGAAGGCCGACGACGCAGCCAGCGCCGCCGCGAAGCAGAAGGCCGCGGACGCAGCCGCGGAGGCCAAGAAGAAGGCCGACGAGGCGGCGGCCGCCGCGCAGGCGACCGACCCGACGCCCTCCGGCAACGGCGGTGGCAACGGCGGTGGCAACGGCGGTGGCAAGGCGGTGGCGGCGGCAACGGCGGCGGCAGCCGACCCGACCCCGCCCGCACCCCCGGCCCCGAACCCGCCGGCACCGAGCGGCGGCGCGGACACCGCGATCGCCTTCGCCAAGGCCCAGCTCGGCGAGCCCTACCGCTGGGGCGCGACCGGCCCGAGCTCGTGGGACTGCTCCGGCCTGACCATGCGGGCCTGGCAGGCGGCCGGCAAGTACCTGCCGCACTACTCCGTCGCGCAGTACGACATGGGCACCCCCATCCCGATCTCCTCCGCCCGGCCCGGCGACCTGCTGTTCTGGAGCTCCAACGGACGCCCGAGCGGCATCCACCACGTCGCCCTCTCGCTCGGCGGCGGCAGCTTCCTCGAGGCGCCGCACACCGGGGCGAACGTCCGCTACAACTCGATCTACACGTGGTACCCGGACTTCGCGGTCCGGCTCTGACGCGGCCGGTGCAACTCCGTGTGACAGGTTGCACGGGCGGGGACGGCATGGACCGGGTAAAGAGTGGAAACATGTCGCCATGGCCGACGACGATGTCCTCGATGTCCCCGCGCTGACCGCCTTCCTCGACGGGAAGTACGCCTCGGTCCGGGCCCTGGTCCGGACCAACCTCGCCGAGCACGCCTCGATCCTCGACGACCAGATGACGATGTCGCGCGACGACTTCCGCGAGCGCGTCCTCGAGGTCGTCCAGCTGATGGCGAGCACCGGCCAGACCGGGTTCGGCTTCCCCGAGGAGTACGGCGGCGGGGCCGACATCGGCGCCTCGATCGCGGCCTTCGAGACGCTGGCCTTCGGGGACCTGTCCGTCGTGGTCAAGGTCGGCGTGCAGTTCGGCCTGTTCGGCGGCGCGATCCTGCAGCTCGGCACCAAGCCGCACCACGACGCCTACCTCGACGACCTCATCCACGGCCGGCTCCTCGGCTGCTTCGCGATGACCGAGTCCGGCCACGGCTCCAACGTGCAGGCGCTCGGCACCACCGCGACCTACGACGCAGCAGGCCCGCGAGTTCGTGATCAGCACCCCCGACGACCGGGCGCGCAAGGACTACATCGGCAACGCCGCGAAGCACGCCAGCCACGCGGTGGTGTTCGCCCAGCTGGTGGTCGGCGAGGAGTCGCACGGCGTGCACGCGTTCGTCGTACGCATCCGCGACGAGGACGGGAACCCGGCGCCCGGGGTCCGGATCGAGGACGACGGCCCCAAGATCGGGCTCAACGGCGTCGACAACGGCCGCCTGTGGTTCGACGAGGTGCGGGTCGCCCGCACCGACCTGCTCGACCGCTACGCCGTGGTCACCGACGACGGCCGCTACTTCTCCGACATCGAGAACCAGAACCGGCGCTTCTTCACCATGCTCGGCACGCTCGTGCAGGGCCGGGTCTGCGTCGGCGGCGCGGCCATCAACGCGTCCAAGGTGGCGCTGGCGATCGCGGTGGAGTACGCCCACCACCGCCGCCAGTTCGGCAACCCGGGCTCGGACACCGAGGAGGTGCTGCTCGACTACGGCATGCACCAGCGCCGGCTGTTCCCGCTGCTGGCGCGCACCTACGCGCTGCACTTCGCCCAGGAGCGGGTCGCCGCGGACCTGCACGGGGTGTTCTCCGACATCACCGACGAGGGCGCGGCCGAGCTGGCCCGGCGGGCGCTCGAGTCACGCGCGGCCGGCACCAAGGCCCTGGGCACCTGGCACGCGTCGCGGACGATCCAGGAGTGCCGCGAGGCGTGCGGCGGGGCGGGCTACCTGTCGGTCAACCGCTTCGACGCGCTGCGCGCCGACACCGACGTGTTCACCACCTTCGAGGGCGACAACACGATCCTGATGCAGCTGGTGGCCAAGGGGCTGCTCACCGACTACAAGGACTCCTTCGAGGACCTCGACTCGATCGGGATGGTCCGGTTCGTGGCCTCCACGGCGGTCGAGACCGTGCTGGAGCGCACCAACGCCCGCTCGATCCTGGAGCGGCTGCGCGACGTCGTACCCGTCGGCGGCCGGAGCGGCGACGACGACCCGGACCTGCTCGACGGCGCCTACCAGCTGGAGATGCTGACCTGGCGCGAGGAGCACATCCTGGCCTCGGTGGCCCGGCGGCTGAAGAGCGGGATGGACAAGGGCCTCGACCCGGCCGTGGTGTTCAGCCGCTGCCAGGACCACGTGATCAGCGCCGCGCACGCGCACGTCGAGCGGATCGTGCTGGAGGCGTTCCTCGACAAGCTGGCCACGCTGGAGGACGGCCCGAACAAGCAGGCGCTGACGCTGATGTGCGACCTCTACGCGCTCTCGTGCGATCGAGGCCGACCGGGCCTGGTTCCTCGAGCACGGCCGGCTGTCCAACGCGCGGGCCAAGGCCGTCACGGCCCAGGTCAACGAGCTCGGCCGCCGGGTGCGCCCGGTCGCCCAGCAGCTGGTGGACGCCTTCGGCGTGCCGCGCGAGATGCTGCGCGCCGAGCTCCTGGAGTTCCCCGCCTCGTAGGCACCCGACGGTTGGTCGAGCGTCGCCCGCACAGCACGTTGGTTGAGCTTGTCGAAACCACGCGCACCCGAGCGACGCTGGTTGAGCTTGTCGAAACCACCCGCACCTCGCGCGCCAACAAGGTGACCAGGTTTCGAGGCCCTCGCGCTGCGCGCTCGGGCACCTCAACCAGCGTGGCGCTCGGGCACCTCAACCAGCGACGGCGTGGCTCAGTGCGGGTTGGGCGCGCCCTGGGGGCGCGGGGCGGGCATCGCGTGGCCGCTGTCCTTGACGCGCTGGAACGACGCGACGACCTCGGCCTCGGCCTCGGTGCGGCCGACCCACTCGGCGCCCTCGACGGACTTGCCGGGCTCGAGGTCCTTGTAGACCTCGAAGAAGTGCTGGATCTCCAGGCGGTCGAACTTGGACACGTGGCTGATGTCGCGCAGGTGCTCGAGGCGCGGGTCGGTCGCGGGGACGCACAGCACCTTGTCGTCGCCGCCGGCCTCGTCGGTCATCCGGAACATCCCGATCGCGCGGCACTTGATCAGGCAGCCCGGGAAGGTCGGCTCCTGCAGCAGCACGAGCGCGTCGAGCGGGTCGCCGTCGAGACCGAGGGTGTCCTCGATGTAGCCGTAGTCGGCGGGGTACTGCGTGGAGGTGAACAGCGTCCGGTCCAGACGGATGCGACCCGACTCGTGGTCGACCTCGTACTTGTTCCGCTGACCCTTGGGGATCTCTACCAGGACGTCGAACTCCACTGTGCTTCCTCCATGCCTCGACCGGGCCCTCAACCGTTGTCTGCTTCGGTTAGTGTCCCGCACGACGGCAGCAAACGTGGAGTCGGGAGGAGGGTGACGTGCCGGAAGGTGACGCAGGCCACGCCGCGACGTCCGCCGACCCGACCCGCGAGCGCGACGTGCGGGACGGCCGCTGGCTGCGCCGGAGCACCGCCACCCTCGTCGTCCTCGTGCTGGTCCTCGCCGGCGCTGACCTTCCAGCTGGACCTGGGCCACCGGTGGTTCGGCTTCGACTACCCCTCGCCGGTCACCCAGCCCGCCCAGGTGCGCCCGCCGCCCGGGCTCACGCTGCCGGCCGCGAAGCCGGTGGCCGAGGTCGCGGCGCCGACGCCGGAGGGGTCCGTGGACGGCGACGCCGTACGACGGGCGCTGGCGAAGCTGCTCGCCGACAAGCGGCTCGGCCGGCACGTCGCGGTCGACGTCGCCCAGCTCTCCGACGGCACCGTGGTGTTCCGCCACGGGGCCCGCACCGTGACGCCGGCGTCGACGCTGAAGATGCTCACCGACCACCGCGGCGCTCGAGGCCCTCGGGCCGGACCACCGGTTCACGACCCGCGTGGTGGCGACGCCCGTCGTCCGCCCGGATCACGCTCGTCGGGGGCGGCGACCCGCTGCTCGGCCGCGGCCGCCTCCGACCCGGACGGCACCTACCCGGCCCGGGCCGACCTCGACACCCTGGCCCGCGCCACCGCCAAGGCCCTGAAGGCCTGGGCCGCGACGCGGGTGCGGCTGTCCTACGACGCGTCGCTGTTCACCGGTCCCTCGGTGAACCCGCGCTGGGAGCCGTCGTACATCCCCGACAACGTGGTCAGCCCCGATCTCGGCGCTGTGGGTCGACGAGGGCCGGGACCGGCCCGGCCTCGGCTACCGCAGCCCCGACCCGGCCCTGGCGGCCGGGCAGGCGTTCGCGCAGGCCCTGCGCCAGCGCGGCATCGTGGTCACCGGCAGGCCGACGGCGGCCGTCGCGCCGACCGAGGCCGACGGTGGCGAGGACATCGCCTCGGTGCAGGGTGCCCCGCTGTCGCAGGTGGTCCAGCACGTGCTCGAGGTCAGCGACAACGAGGGCGCCGAGGTGCTGCTCCGCCAGGTCGCCCTCGCCGAGCAGCAGCCCGCGTCGTTCGCGGGCGGCGCCCGCGCGGTCCGGGCGGTGCTGACCCGGCTCGGCGTCGACCTGACCGGTGACCGGATCTTCGACGGCAGCGGCCTGTCCCGCCAGGACCTGCTCACGCCGGGCACGCTGCTGGCGGTCATCGCGGCGGCCGTCCAGCCCGAGCACCCCGGCCTGCGCAGCGTCGTGGCCGACCTGCCGGTGGCGGGGTTCACCGGGTCGCTGGCCTACCGGTTCGAGACGCGGCGACCGCGACGGCCTCGGCCTGGTGCGGGCCAAGACCGGCACCGCTGACCGGCGTGCACGGGCTGACCGGGACGGTGACGTCCAAGGACGGTGCCGTGATGAGCTTCGTGGCCATCGCGGACCAGGTGAGGCTGCCGAACACGATGGCCGCCCGCGTCGCTGCTCGACCAGATGTCGGCCGCGCTGGCCGGCTGCACCTGCGCAGCGGCCGCCGGCCGGGTAGGACCCCGCGGCTAGGGTCGAGCCATGCCAGGACGCACCATGATCGACTGGGACCTCGCGGTCTCCACCGCCTCGCGGCTCGCCGGACCCGGTCCCGTGATCACGCGGCCCGACGCCGACGCCGTCGTCGCCGAGCTCAAGGCCGACGCCGACCGGTCCACCGGCCTGGTGCGCGACTTCACCGGGCCTGGAGGCCACGGAACGTACGGCGCCGGTGCTCGTCGTGGACCGCACCGGCTGGGTGCAGGCCAACGCCGACGGCTTCGCCGACGTGCATCGGCCCGCTCGTGGAGAAGATGCAGTCCCGCAAGGGCGCCCCGGGCCCGGTCGACGGAGGCGGTCGGCTCCAAGGTCACCGGCATGGAGGTCGGCGGCCTGCTGGGCTTCATGTCCTCGAAGGTGCTCGGCCAGTTCGACCCGTTCTACTCCGGACCCGGTCTCGACGGCAGCACCCCGTCGACCGGGCGGCTGCTGCTGGTCGCCCCCAACATCGTGCACGTCGAGAACGAGCTCGAGCGTGGACCGCACCGACTTCCGGCTCTGGGTGTGCCTGCACGAGGAGACCCACCGGGTGCAGTTCACCGCCGTGCCCTGGATGCGCGACCACATCCAGAGCGAGATCGACGCGCTGATCGGCGCCGTCGACCTGGACCCGGGCAAGGTCGCCTCGATGGTGGGCGACGCGGTCCAGCGGGTCGGCGACCTGGTCCGCGGCGACGACGAGATCAGCCTGCTCGACCTGTTCTCGACGCCCGAGCAGCGCGTCGTCATGGACCGGCTGACCGGCGTGATGTCGCTGCTGGAGGGCCACGCCGACGTGGTGATGGACGGCGTCGGCCCGTCGGTGATCCCGTCCGTCGACGACATCCGCGCCAAGTTCAACCGGCGCCGCAAGGGAGCCGGCTACGTCGACCGCGTGCTGCGCCGGCTGCTCGGCCTGGACGCCAAGATGGCGCAGTACCGCGACGGCGCCGCCTTCGTGCACGCCGTCGTCGACCGCGTCGGCATGGCGGACTTCAACGCCGTCTGGGCCGAGCCGGCGAACCTGCCCTCCAAGGCCGAGATCGGCGACCCGCAGGCCTGGGTCCGCCGCGTGCACGGCTGACCCTGCCGCGCATGTCGCTCGATCCCGCGGTCGCCGCGGTCCGCCTCGCCGTACGACGGGCGCTCGCTCGACGTCGGCGGACGCACCCGGTGCTCGTCGCCTGCTCCGGCGGCGCCGACTCGCTCGCGCTGCTGGCGGCGACGGTGTTCGAGGCCGCGCTCCGCGGCACGGCACGTCGTCGGGCGTCACCGTCGACCACGGCCTCCAGGACGGCTCGGCCGACCACGCCGCGCGGGTCGTCGAGCAGATGGCCGCGCCTCGGCGTCGCCGAGACGGTCGCGGTCCGCGTCGACGTCACCGCGACGGGCCAGGGGCCCGAGGCCGCGGCCCGGGAGGCCCGGTACGCCGTGCTGGCCGAGGTCGCCGAGCGGTTCGGGTCGCCGCGTGGTGCTGCTCGGGCACACGCTCGACGACCAGGCCGAGACCGTGCTGCTCGGGCTGGCCCGCGGCTCGGGCGGCCGCTCGCTGGCCGGCATGCGACGCGGGTTCGACGTCTACCGCCGCCCGCTGCTCGACCTGACCCGCGCGCAGACCGAGGCGGCCTGCCGCGCCGAGGGCATCGAGCTTCTGGAGCGACCCGCACAACGACGACCCGCGCTTCACCCGGTCCCGCGTCCGGCACCGGGTGCTGCCGGTGCTCGAGGCCGAGCTCGGACCCGGGATCGCGGCCGCGCTGGCCCGGACCGCCGAGCAGGTCGCCCGCGGACACCCGCGGCCCTGGACGCGCCTCGCCGAGCGGGTGTGGCGCGACCAGCGGGACGGCGGCCGACGCCCTGGCCGAGCAACCGGAGGCCGTGGTGCTGCGGGTGCTCCGGCTGGCCGCCCTGGACGCCGGGCGCATCGCCGGCCGAGCTCGGGCACGGCCACGTGCTGGCGGTCGCGGAGCTCGTCGCGCGGGCCCGAGGGACCCGTCCGGCACAAGCAGGTCCAGCTGCCCGGCCACGTCACGGCGTACCGCGAGGGCGACCTGCTGAAGTTCCGCCGCACGGCTGTGTCAGGCTGACGCCATGGACGAAACCGACGTCGACGGCGACCTGGTCAACATCCTCTTCACCGAGGAGCAGATCCAGTCCCGGCTCGGCGAGCTCGCGGCCGAGATCGAGAAGGAGTACGCCGGCAAGGACATCCTCCTCGTCGGCGTGCTGCGCGGCGCGGTCATGGTGATGGCCGACCTGGCCCGGCACTTCGGCCGGCACCTCGAGATGGACTGGATGGCCGTCTCGTCCTACGGCTCGGGGACCAAGTCCTCCGGCGTGGTGCGGATCCTCAAGGACCTCGACACCGACATCTCCGGCCGGCACGTGATGATCGTCGAGGACATCATCGACACCGGCCTGACGCTGTCGTGGCTGGTCTCCAACCTCTCCTCGCGCGGCCCGGCCTCGGTCGAGATCTGCACGCTGCTCCGCAAGCCCGAGGCGCTGCAGATGTCCGTCGACGTCCGGTGGGTCGGCTACGACATCCCCAACGAGTTCGTCGTCGGCTACGGCCTCGACTACGCCGAGCGCTACCGCAACCTGCGCTGCATCGGCACGCTCGCCCCGCACGTCTACTGCCTGAGCCTGCGCGACGTTCGGTCGACCTCCGTGCGCGACGATCGACGCTCCGTGACCGGACCACGCATCCGCGGGGTGACACGTCACGGCTCGGGGACAATGGCGGAACGGGAGACGTGGTCCGGTTCGTTGTACTCCGCGTGTACCGTCGATGTGTCGTTGGTCTGAGCTGGCAGGAGGCCGGGGCGAGTGCCCCGAGTTATGGACGTTAAGCGAATTTTCCGCGGTCCGTGGTTGTGGATCGTCATCGCCGTGGTCGGGGTGCTCATCGCACTCCAGTACCTCGCGCCCAACGGCGGCTACAAAGAGGTCGACGCCTCCAAGATGAGCGGCTACATCACCGACGGCACCGTCAAGACGGTGACGTTCGTCGACCGCGACCAGACGATCCAGGCCACCCTCGACAACGGCGACAAGGTGACCTCCTCGTGGGTCGCCGGCACGCAGCGCGACCTGATCAACGCCGCCGAGAAGGGCGTCAGGAACGGGTCGATCGAGGACTGGAAGGCCGACGTCGCCAAGCCGAGCCTGCTCGGCCAGATCCTCGCGACGTTCCTGCCCTTCGTCATCATCATCGTGCTGTTCCTGTTCCTGATGAACCAGGTCCAGGGCGGCGGCGGACGCGTCATGCAGTTCGCCAAGTCCAAGGCCAAGCTGATCTCCAAGGACATGCCGAAGACGACGTTCGCGGACGTCGCCGGCTGCCAGGAGGCCATCGAGGAGCTCGGCGAGATCAAGGAGTTCCTCCAGGAGCCCGCCAAGTTCCAGGCCGTCGGCGCCAAGATCCCCAAGGGCGTGCTGCTCTACGGCCCGCCCGGCACCGGCAAGACGCTGCTCGCCCGCGCGGTCGCGGGTGAGGCGGGCGTCCCGTTCTACTCGATCTCCGGCTCGGACTTCGTCGAGATGTTCGTCGGCGTCGGCGCCTCCCGGGTGCGCGACCTGTTCGAGCAGGCCAAGGAGAACGCCCCGGCCATCGTCTTCATCGACGAGATCGACGCCGTCGGCCGGCACCGCGGCGCGGGCATGGGCGGCGGCCACGACGAGCGCGAGCAGACGCTGAACCAGCTGCTCGTCGAGATGGACGGCTTCGACGTGCGCGGCGGGGTCATCCTGATCGCGGCCACCAACCGTCCCGACATCCTCGACCCGGCGCTGCTGCGTCCGGGCCGCTTCGACCGGCAGATCGGCGTGGACGCGCCCGACCTGCGGGCCGCCACCAGATCCTCCAGGTGCACTCGCGCGGCAAGCCGATGGCGCCGGGCGTGGACCTGATGAGCGTCGCCCGTCGTACGCCGGGCTTCACCGGCGCCGACCTGGCCAACGTGCTCAACGAGGCCGCGCTGCTGACCGCCCGCAAGAACCTCAAGGTGGTCGACAACGAGGTCGCTCGACGAGGCGATCGACCGGGTGATCGCGGGTCCGCAGCGCAGCAGCCGGCTGATGAGCGAGAAGGAGAAGCTCATCACCGCCTACCACGAGGGCGGACACGCCCTGGTGGCCGCGGCGCTGCCCGGCACCGACCCGGTGCACAAGGTGACGATCCTGCCGCGCGGCCGCGCCCTCGGCTACACGATGGTGCTGCCGGACGAGGACAAGTACTCCCAGACCCGCTCGGAGCTGCTCGACAAGCTCGCCTACATGCTCGGCGGCCGGGCCGCCGAGGAGATGGTCTTCCACGACCCGACCACCGGGCGCCGGCAACGACATCGACAAGGCGACCTCGGTCGCCCGCGCGATGGTCACGGAGTACGGCATGACCGAGCGGCTCGGGGCGATCAAGCTCGGGGACAACAGCTCGGAGCCGTTCCTGGGTCGCGACATGGGCCACCAGCGCAACTACTCCGAGGACGTCGCCGCCATGGTCGACGAGGAGACCAAGACGCTGCTGACCAACGCGCACCAGGAGGCCTTCGACATCCTGGTCGAGAACCGCGACGTGCTCGACTCGCTGGTCATCGAGCTGCTGGAGAAGGAGACCCTCGACAAGGCGCAGATCGCCGAGGTCTTCGTGCCGCTGCGTCGCCGGCCGGCCCGCCCGGCGTGGACCGGCTCGCCGAGCCGCGAGCCCTCGGACATCCCGCCGGTGGTGGTGCCCAAGGCCGCGTCCAACGGCACCCGGCCCGGAGCCGGAGACCGCCGTGGTCCTGACGCCCCCGGGCGGCGGCGGGCGACGTGCACGGCGAGCCCGACCTCCGCGGCACGGACTGAGCGGCCGGCCGACATGGCGGTCGACCGGATCAGCCAGGAGCCACGCCCCGACATCCCGGACTTCGACCGGCCACGCGCCGAGGCGGCGGTCCGCGAGCTGCTGATCGCGGTCGGGGAGGACCCCGACCGCGAGGGCCTGCTCGAGACCCCGGCCCGGGTGGCGCGGGCCTACCAGGAGCTGCTGGGCGGCATGCGGCTGGCCGCCGAGGACGTGCTGACCACGACGTTCGACGCCGGCCACGACGAGATGATCCTGGTCAAGAACATCGAGCTGTGGTCGATGTGCGAGCACCACCTGGTGCCGTTCACCGGGGTCGCGCACATCGGCTACATCCCCAGCGAGAACGGCCGCATCACCGGGCTGTCCAAGCTGGCCCGGCTCGTCGACGTCTACGCCAAGCGGCCCCAGGTCCAGGAGCGGCTGACCACCCAGGTGGCCGACGCGATGATGAGCATCCTCGAGGCCCGCGGCGCGATCGTGGTGATCGAGGCCGAGCACCTCTGCATGACGATGCGCGGCGTGCACAAGCCCGGCTCCAAGACGGTCACCTCCGCGGTGCGCGGCACGATGCACCAGGCGGCCACCCGGGCCGAGGCGATGAGCCTGATCATGTCCCCGAGTCGCTAGGGTCCTCCCCGTGACCCAGATGCGCCCGCTCCGTGATGTCCGCCGTGTCGTGGGCCGGCTCGCCGGCCGTGGCACCCCGCCCCCTGCCGGTGCGGGGAGCCCCGACGGCGATGCGGCGGCGGCCGAGCTGCGGACCCGGTTGCGCCGGACGCGCGCCAAGCTGAAGTCGTCGCGCGCCGAGGTGGCGTCGCTGAAGACCGAGCTGCGGGCCACCCGCGACTCGCTGCGGCACCCGTTCCCCGGCCAGGAGCCCGACGCCCGGGTGTACGACGTGATCGAGCGCGTGCGCGAGGAGAAGCTGACCTACCTCTCGCGCGACAACCTCGCGGCGCTCGCGGTGATGACCGCCGAGGCCGACCGTTCCGGGCGCCCCGGGCTGATCATCGAGGCCGGCACGGCGCTGGGCGGCTCGGCGATCGTGATGGCGGCCGCCAAGGACCCGGCGCGCAGGATGTTCGTCTACGACGTGTTCGGGATGATCCCGGAGCCCGGCGAGCACGACGGGGACGACGTGCGCCAGCGCTACGAGAAGATCAAGGCCGGTGAGTCCCGCGGCATCGGCGGCGGCACCTACTACGGCTACCGCGACGACCTCTACAACGAGGTCACCGAGTCCTTCACCCGCCTCGGCGTGCCCGCCGCGGAGCACTCCGTCGAGCTGGTCAAGGGCCTGTTCGCGGACACCATCCACCTCGACGAGCCGGTCGCGCTCGCCCACCTCGACGGCGACTGGTACGAGTCGACGATGACCTGCCTGGAGCGGATCGCGCCGCTCCTGGTGCCGGGCGGGCGCATCGTGCTCGACGACTACTGGGCCTGGTCGGGCTGCCGGGACGCCGTCGACGACTACACCGCCGGCAAGGCCGGTCTCAAGGTCGAGCGCCGCGCGAAGGTGCACATCGTCAAGCTGTAGGACCCGGGCCAGGCGTGTCGGCTCAAGTCCCGCGGATGGACGACCGAAGGTAAAGGGAGTCGCCCCCGAGCTTCCCTGGAGTTCCTTCATGCACGTCCGCCTCGTCACGGCCGGCACCGCCCTGCTCTCGCTCGTCGTCACCGGTCTCGCCGGTCTGACCGTCACCGCCGCCCCCGCGCACGCCGCCTCGGCCGACGTACGCGTCGGCACGTTCAACATCGTCACCGTCAGCGCCGACGCGGCGTCGGGGGATCGCCGGCCCTGGCGCGAGCGCCGCGGCGTCGTGATCGGCCAGATCCTCGGGCAGGGGCTCGACGTGGTCGGCCTGCAGGAGGCCAACCAGAGCACGATCTACGGCAGCCGCCTCGTCGACGACAAGCGCAACCAGTACCTCGACCTGCGCAACGGGCTGAACCGCGCCGGCGGCGCCTACCAGGTCTCGCAGCGTCTACGCCTACAACTGCGTCAAGGCCTCCAGCTCGCGGAACTGCCGCTACCGCAACCGCGCGGCCAGCGGGGACAACCGGATCCTCTACAACACCCGCACCCTGATGCTGCTGCACAAGGGCTCCTACAAGTACCCCCACCAGGTGGCCGGCAAGAACGCCCGCTACCTCGCCTGGGGCGTGTTCCAGGTCAAGGCGACCGGTCAGCAGATGCTGTTCACCACGACGCACCTCGACCCCTACAGCCCCGCCGTCCGGGTCGCAGCAGTGGCGCGACATGATCCGCAAGGTCAACGCGATCAAGGGCTCCCGCCCGGTCGTGGTGACCGGGGACTTCAACACCACGAAGTACTCCACCGTAGGCGCGGACCCTGCTGCCCGCCATGGTGTCGAACGGCTACGGCGACGCGCTCGGCCAGCGCTTCGAGACGAACCCCGCCTCGCTGCGGCCGCAGACCACCCACCGGGTCTGGATCAACTCGTTCAACAAGTTCCGGCGCGACGTCCGCACCTACGGCTACTGGGACGACCGGGGTTCCTCGCGGCCGCGCACCGGCAACGGGGTCGACTGGATCTTCGCGTCGAACAACCTGGCGGTGCGGGACTTCGAGGTGGTCAGCAACGTCGACGAGTCCAGCGGCCAGGTCGTCGGGACGATCCCGTCGGACCACCAGCTGCTGCGGGCCACGATCCACCTCTCCTGACCCTCGCCTGATCCTGGGGCGCCGTCCGTGCCGGGATAGTCTCGGCGCATGCCCAGCCTGTTCGTCGAGCCCCCGTCGTACGTCGACGGGCTGCCCCGGCCGGGCCGCGCCCTCGTGATGGGCGTGCTCAACGTGACACCGGACTCGTTCTCCGACGGAGGCCGCTACCTCGACCCGGACCGGGCCGTGCGGCACGGCCGGCGCCTGGTGGCCGACGGCGCCGACCTCGTCGACGTGGGCGGGGAGTCGACCCGGCCCGGCGCCGTGCGTCCCTCGGCCGACGAGGAGCTCGACCGGGTGCTGCCGGTGGTGACCGCGCTGGCCGCCGACGGCGTGCTGGTCTCGGTGGACACGATGCGGGCGGAGGTCGCGGCCGCGGCGGTGGACGCCGGCGCCGTGCTGGTCAACGACGTGTCCGGCGGCCTGGCCGACGAGCGGATGCTGCCCACGGTCGCGTCGCTCGGCGTGGCCTACGTGCTGATGCACTGGCGGGCGCACTCGAGCGATGCAGCAGCACACCGACTACGGCGACGTGGTGGCCGACGTGGTCGAGGAGCTGCGCGGCCGGCTCGACGCGGCGTCGGCCGCGGGCATCGACGCCGGGCCGGATCGCGGTCGACCCGGGCATCGGCTTCTCCAAGACCGCCGACCAGAACTGGGACGTGCTGGCCGGCACCGACCGGCTGCTCGACCTCGGCCACCCGGTGCTCGTCGCGACCAGCCGCAAGCGGTTCCTGGGCACGCTGCTGGCGGACGGTGCGGGCGAGCCCCGGCCGCCCGAGCTGCGCGAGGACGCCACGACGGCGACCTCGGCCCTTGCTGCCGCCGCCGGGGCGTGGTGCATCCGCACCCACGAGGTCCGGTCCACCCTGGACGCCGTGCTGGTGGCCCGCAGGTGGGCGCTGGGGACGGCCGTGGCGGCCGGGGGCCGGCGTGGCTGACCGGTCCGCGCTGCAGCGCGAGGTCGAGCGGGTCAACGCGACGTTCTACGAGGCCTTCGAGACCGCCGACCTCGACACCATGCAGGACCTGTGGCTCGACGACCCGGACTCGCTCTGCGTGCACCCCGGGGCGCTGCCGGTGCGCGGCAGCCGGGCCGATCAACCGGTCCTGGGCGCTGATCATGGCCAACACGCCGTACATCCAGTTCTTCCTGACCGACGTCGAGGTCAGCGTCCTCGACGGGCGTCGCGTCGGTGACCTGCACGGAGAACGTGCTGACCGGCGACGAGACCACCGGGCTGGACGCGTTCGGCGGCGCGAAGGCGGTGGCCACCAACGTGTTCGTGCGACACACCCCAGGGCTGGCGGTTGTGGATCCACCACGCCTCCCCGGTACTGTCGGCAGGGAGCCATGACGACGAATGACCACTCACCCGGACGGGTGGGCAGCCACCAGTCCGACCGGCTCGCCGTGCTCGGGATCGAGGCCTTCGGACACCACGGGGTCTTCGAGCTTCGAGCGCCGGGACGGCCAGGTGTTCAGGGCCGACCTGGTGCTCGGGATCGACACCCGGGAGGCGGCTCGCACCGACGACTTGCAGCACACCGTCGACTACGGAAGCCTCGTGGCGAAGGTGAAGAACGCGATCGAGTCCGACCCCGTCGACCTGATCGAGACCCTGGCCCAGCGCATCGCCGACGTCTGCCTCGCGGACCCACGCGTGCAGTGGACCGAGGTGACCGTTCACAAGCCGGACGCACCGTGGAGGCGACGTTCTCGGACGTCACCTTGACGATCACCCGAACAAGATCCGGAGCCGACCGTGACTGAGACCCCGAACCCGCACATCGTCGACACCGACACCCTGACCGGCGAGATGCACCCGATCCGGCGCTGCGTGCTCGCGATCGGCTCGAACCTCGGTGAGCGGTTCAACAACCTCCAGGGCGCGGTCAACGCGCTCGCCGACACCCCCGAGGTGTGGGTCACCGCCGTGTCGCCGGTCTACGAGACCGCGCCGGTCGACGCCCCCGAGGGCTCGAAGGACTTCCTGAACGCCGTGCTGCTGGCCGACACCACGCTGTCGGCGCGGACCCTGCTCGAGCGGGCGCTGGCCGTCGAGGACGCCTACGGCCGCGAGCGTGACGCCGAGTCCAACGCGCCGCGCACCCTCGACGTCGACCTGATCGTCGTCGGGGACCGGCGCGCCCACGACGACGACCTGGTGCTGCCGCACCCGCGGGCCCACGAGCGCGCGTTCGTGCTCGCGCCGTGGAACGACGTGGAGCCCGACGCGGAGCTGCCCGGTCAGGGCCAGGTCGCCGACCTGCTGGCCAAGGCCGACGGCCAGGAGATCAGCCTGCGCGACGACCTGGTGCTCAACCTCCAGTGACGTGAGCCCGAGGACGTGAGCACCGATCCCGGGGAGGGCCCCGACCGCGACGGGC
Source organism: uncultured Actinomycetota bacterium (assembly GCA_963778095.1). GTDB lineage: Bacteria > Actinomycetota > Actinomycetes > Propionibacteriales > Nocardioidaceae > Nocardioides_B. The sequence goes on from CAVZTB010000007.1 coordinate 252,719, forward strand.
CGCCGCCGGGGGGCCACGTCCACCCCACCCGGATCGGGGTGCTCGTCGGGTGGTCCCTGGTCGGCCTGGTCCTCGGCTGGTCGCTGCGCCCGCTCGGCATCCGGCTCAACGGCACCGCCCCCACGGTGGGTTGGCTGCCCGTGCTCGCGCTGGCCTTCGTGGCGCTGGTGATGGGCTCGGTCGCCTGGTCGACGTACCGCTCCGTGCAGCGCAGGCGCGAGCGGCTGGAGCCGCACCACGCGGTGAACCGGCTGGTGCTCGGCAAGTCCGGGGCGCTCGCCGGGGCCGTGGTCGCCGGCGGGTACTTCGGCTACGCGCTGGCCTGGGTCGGCCTCGCCGACACGGACCCGCAGCAGCGGCTGCTGCACGCGCTGCTCGGCGGGGTCGCGGGCGTCGCCCTCGTCGTCGGGTCGCTGCTGCTCGAGCGCGCGTGTCGGGTCACCGAGGACGACGCTTAGGCTTACGCTCACGACATGGCCAGTTCTTCCCCATCTGTCCCTGTCGCCTCTTCCGTCACTCCGTCCGCGACGACCCGCCCGGGTCGTCGCCGTCAGCGCAGCGTCCGGGTCACCGTCGCGGTGGTGCTGCTCGCCGTCGCCACCGCCGCCGTGCTGGGCGCGCTGCCGACCCAGTCGCCGCTGTGGCTGAGCATCGCGTCCGTCGTCGCCCTCGCCGCCGGCTGGGCCGCCGCCCGCATCGTCTACTCCGAGCTGGTCCAGAGCCGCCGCGAGGCCGCCGCCGACCGGGCCACCCAGGCGCAGGCCTACCGCATCCTGTTCTCCGACCGGGCCGCCGAGCACGCCGAGTTCACCACCTCCATGACCGACAAGCTCGTCCGCCGCGACCGCGACGTCGTCGAGCTCGAGGACGCGGTCGTCGCCGCGGAGAAGCGCGCCATCGAGGCCGAGGCGCGCGTGCAGCGCGAGTCCCGCCGGGCCAACGAGGCCCAGGAGCAGGTGGCCGAGCTGACCGAGCGCGTCGAGGAGCTGGAGATCCGCGAGGCCGAGCGGGACGACGAGCTGGCCACCTGGCACTCCGAGGCCGACGTGCCGCTCCCGGTCAACGCCTGATCGGGTGAGCCCCCTCGCGGCACCGCCCGGGCGCCTCGGCCCCCACCCGGCCTAGGTATGTTGTCGAGTCGTGAGCACGGGGAGCGGGACCAGCGGTAGGAGATGGGGCCGGGCGCTGCGCGACCTGGTCGCCACGACCCGCGCCGCCGTCCGCCCCGGAGCGCCACGGCACCTCCCCGAGGACGCGCTGCTCAGCGTGGTCGTGCCCGTCTTCCAGGTCGAGGCCTACCTCGCGGCCTGCCTGGAGTCGCTGCTCGCCGTGCGCTACCCACACCTCGAGATCCTGGTCGTCGACGACGGGTCCACCGACGGCAGCGCGGCGATCGCCGCGGAGTTCGCGGCGCGGGACCCGCGCATCCGGGTGGTGCGGCAGGACAACGCCGGGCTCGGCGCGGCCCGCAACACCGGCATCCGGGAGGCCACCGGCGACCTGGTGACCTTCGTCGACTCCGACGACACCGTGACCCCCAACGGCTACGCCAAGATGGTGCGGCTGCTCGGCGAGACCGGCTCGGACTTCGCAGTCGGGTCCCTGCGCCGGCAGGTGCGCGGGCGCTACCTCGAGCGGCACTGGCTGCGCCGGCTGCACGCCGAGCAGCGGCTCGCGATCACGATCGACGACGCCCCCGACATGCTCGGCAACATCTGGGCGGTCACCAAGGTGTTCCGGCGCGACTTCCTGGCCCGGATCGGCCTGGAGTTCCCGGTCGGCGTCCGCTACGAGGACCAGGTGCCGATCACCCGCGCCTACCTGGAGGCCCGCTCCTTCGACGTCCTCACCGAGTCGGTCTACCTGTGGCGCACCCGGGCCGAGGGCACGCTCGATCACCCAGCAGAAGCACCACGCCGACGACCTGCGCGACCGGCTGGCCGCCAAGCAGCAGGTGGCCGCGCTGCTCGACCAGGGCGCCTCGGAGCGCGTGGTCTCCCAGTGGTTCACGAAGGTGTTCCGGCTGGACCTGATGCCCTACTACCGCGCGTCGCTGTCCGCGCCCGACGAGTCCTACTGGGCCGTGCTCACGACCGCGACGGCCTGGCTCGTCGAGCACGCCCCGCCGCGCACCTGGGAGCTGCTCGAGCTGCGCTTCCGGGTGGCCGCCCACCTGGTCGCCCGCCGGGACCGCGAGGGTCTCCAGCAGTTCCTCAGCGTCTCCCAGCTGGAGACCTCGAACTTCCCGGTGGTCGACCGCGACGGGGTCCGGGTGGCCGACCTCGGCCTGTCGATGGGCGCGGACGCCGACGAGACCGACTCGGGGGAGCCCGCCGCTGCCAACCGGCTGCTCCGGCTCCAGGACGTCGACCTGCCCAGCACGGCCCAGCTCGACGGGGTGACCTGGACGCCCGCCGGCCGGGTCGAGCTGCGCGGGACCGCGTTCGTCCGGCACCTGCCGCCGGACCGGTACGCCGTGTCCACCTGCGTCGTGCTCCGGCCACCCACCTGGTCCGACGCCCCGCCCGTGCCCGTCCCGGCCCGGCAGGAGACCAGCCCCGAGGCCAACCGGTTCGCCCGGCGCGTGTACGAGGACCACTCCGGCTCCGCCTTCTCCGCCGGCTTCGACCTGCACCCCCTGGTGGCGGCCTCGGACCCCGACCGTCCGACCCTGTGGCGGGCCGCCGTGCGCGTCACGGCCGACGACGTGGAGCGCTCCGGCTTCTTCGCGCAGCGCAACGACGTCGGGACCGCCCGGGGCCGGCACGCCGCCCTCGTGGACGACGCCCTGCTGCTCGACTCGTGGGAGCGCCGCCGGGGCTGGGGCGTCACCGTGCACCGCCGGCACGCCGCACTCCTCGACGCCGTCGAGACCGAGGGGGTCCTGCGGCTTCGTGTGCACGTCGGAGCGGGGCAGACGGTCGGCACGCTCCTGCTCGGGGACGACGCCCTCGACGTGCCCGTCGCGCCGGACGCGGCGCTCGAGGACGTGCACGTCCTGACCGTCGCGTCGGCCGAGGTGGCGCGCCTCGGGTCGCTGCGCGTCGCGGCCGGCCCGCAGGACGGCCACCCGCTGCCGCTGGTCGTCGTGGGCGACGTCGACTGGCTGCCGCTCGAGGGGGAGCTCGCCCTCCAGACCGCGGGCGACAAGACCCTGCAGGTCGTGCCGCGCACCCCCCACCTGCTGCTCTCGTCGGTGACCTTCGCCCCCGACGCCGTCACGGTGGCCGGCACGGCGTACGGCGCGGAGCAGCTTCACGCTGCGGCTGGCCGGTGACCGGGTCGCGGGCGCCGGCTGCGACGTCACGGTCCGAGGAGGGCGCCTTCGCGGCCACCGTGCCGAGCACCTTCACGTTCTGGGACGGCTCGCCGACGACCCTGTGGCGCGACGTCTACCGCCTCGAGGGCGTCACGCACGACCCGGACGCGGCGGAGGTGACCGTGCGGGCGTCCGGCGCCCTCCTGCAGGACGCCCCCGGCCAGGCGCACGGCTGGCGGATGCGCGTGTCGGCCTCCCGGGTGCTGGCGTTCCGGCGGGTCAAGGACCTCGAGCCCGGGCAGGCCAGCGCCTACGGCCGGCAGGTCCTGCGCAGCACGGTCTACCGCGCCGCCCGGGAGGAGCCGCGCCGCGCCGCGGTGGTGTTCGAGAGCTTCGCCGGGACCGGCACCGACGACGGCCCCGGGGCGATCTGCCGGGCGCTGCTCGGCCAGGACGGCCACGGCCACGACCTGCTCTGGAGCGTCGCCGACGCGGCGATCCCGGTGCCCGACGGCACCCGGCCGCTGCTGCAGGGCTCACGCGCGTGGTTCGAGGCCCTGGGGACGGCCCGGTTCGTGGTCACCAACGGGGCCCTCCCGCCGTGGTTCCGCAAGGCACCGGGCCAGGTGGTCGTGCAGACCTGGCGCGGCCAGCCGGTGCGACGGCTCGGCGCCGACGTCAACGACCCGCGGGTGCTCGACGAGGAGGACGGCGTGCTGGCCCGGCAGGCCGCGGAGTGGGACCTGCTGGCCTCGCCGAGCGAGTTCGCCACGCGCACCCTGACCGCCGCCCTCGGCTTCCGCGGCCGGGCCCTGGAGGTGGGCTCGCCGCGCAACGACGTGCTGCTCTCCGACGGGGCCGGGCAGGTCAGGTCCGACGTACGCCGGCGCCTCGGGGTGCGCGACGACCAGCTGGTGGTGCTCTACGCGCCGACCTACCGGGAGTACGCCCGGGTCCGCGGGCACCACGAGAAGGTGCTGTTCCTCGACCCGGCGGAGGTGACCGCGCGCCGCTCCGACGTGGTCCTGCTCGTGCGCGGGCACGCGAACACCGCCGAGGAGCCGGCCGTGCACGGCGAGCGGGTGGTCGACGTGACGACCTACCCCGACACCGCCGAGCTCTACCTCGCGGCGGACGTGCTGGTCACCGACTACTCCTCGGCGGTCTTCGACTTCGCGCTGACCGACAAGCCGATCATCCTGCTGGCGCCCGACCTGGAGGAGTACCTCCACGGCGAGCGCGGGCTCTACGTCGACCTGGCCCAGGACCCCCCGGGCCCGCTGGTGCGCACCACCGAGGAGGTCCTCGGTGCCCTCGAGGCGACGACCGGCGACGACCGCTACGCCGCGGCCCGCCGCCGCGTCCGGGAGGCGTACGGCGCGCTGGAGGACGGCCGGGCAGCACAACGGCTGCTGCCCCTGGTGTTCGGCGAGAGCAGCCGCTGAGTGGTCGGGACTACCGCGCGTCGGCAGCCACGTCCACCCGGGCCGCCGGGAGAGGCGGGGGAGGCTCCGGGAGGTCCTGGTGCAGGAGGTAGTTGACGGGACGGCGCGTGCGTCCCGCCATGAGCCCGTGCCGGTGGGCGAGCACGCCGAGCAACGCCTGGTCCTGCCGATGGTTCGCGCGCGAGCTCCCGGGCGGGGCGATGACACGGCGCTTGAGGGCGAGCTGTCCCCACCTGGCCGCCAGCCTCGCGCCCCGGGGATGGGCGGGGTCGAAGCCGGCCACCCCGGCGTTGATGTTCTGCTTGCCCCTGCGCCACCGGGGGTGCAGGCCGAAGAACCGGACCGTCCGGGGGTGGGTCCAGTCCCGGTGCGTGCCGGCGGAGTTGGGTGAGTTGAAGCCGTTCCTGACGATGCGCGTGTAGAACTCGTCCAGCGGACCGGTGAGCTTGACGCCGGCATCCATCCAGAGCACCGGCCCGCGGGCGTGCTCGACCATCTCCGCGACGATGACGGGTTTCCAGGCGTACTCACCGGCGTTGACGCGGATGTCGAACCAGGCGGGGTACCGCGAGTAGTCGAAGGTCCTGAGGTCGATGGACCGTGAGGCCCGAGAGATCGCGGCCCTCTGGTCGGGGCGCAGCCCGAGGTCCCAGACGACGAGCCTCGACCGGGGCTCGTGCTCGAGCGCGCTCTCGACGAACTGGAGGAGCGAGGCGCCGTGCGTCTCGTCCGCGCCGCTGACGATGGTCATCCGACGGAGCCGCAGACGCCCGATCAGGGGGTCGAGACGGCGCGAACGAAGGAACCGGTTCTCGAGACCCACAACATCCCCTCACCGCGTCGAAGATCGGGGACCTCGTGATCGGGATCGTCACGGAAGGTCCAGGAGCCGGTCACCCTACGATCGGTCGGCTCACGGATGCAATCGAGCCCGGGCCCGGGCTCCGGGGACAGCACAACGGCTGCCCGCCCCGGTGGTCGGGGAGGGCAGCCGCTGAGAGGTGCCGGGTCGGGCTGGTCGATCGAGGTCAGCGCGTCCAGACGCGGGCCCAGTCGACCCGCATGAGGGACTTCGTGGACAGGTGCGACCGGTCGAGGTACTTCAGCTCGTAGTCGGAGCTGAGCAGGCTCAGCACCAGGAACTCCTGCTGCTTCGAGAGCGCCCGGTTGGTGCTGTACATCTTCTGGCCGTCGACGTAGAAGGTGTAGCCGGTCGTCGTCCAGTTCACGGCGAACACGTGGTAGCTGTTCCACCACGAGTCGCTGGCCGGCTTCAGGCGCGCGGCACCGGGCTGCACGGCACCGACCTTGCCGCCCGAGGCCTTGGAGTACAGGAAGTTCGCCAGGCCGCCCTTGGTGTAGCCCTTGCCGAAGAACTCGGCGATGTCGATCTCGGCGCCGCTCGGGGACGGCGACTGCATCCAGAACGAGCCGTGCGACCCGCGGCCCTGCTGGAACTTCACGCGCGCTGCGGCGACACCGTTGGTGAAGTGGAAGCTGTTCTCGGTGGAGATGTGCCCGTTGAGCAGCCGGGTGCTGGAGCCGGGGGCCTTGAGCACCTTGAGCGCGACGCTGCCGCCGCCGACGGTCACGGCCGCGGGGTCGCTCTTGGACTTGGTGCGTCCGGGGATGTACAGGCCCTTGAGGCGGTAGTCCCACTTGCTGGTGTCGAGCGTCTTTTCGTTGAACTCGTCGGTGAACGCCGGGTTCCAGTTGTCGGTGGCCTCGCCGGTGGCGATCGCCGGGGCGCTGTAGCGGGCCGCGGCGATCGCGTGGATCGAGCCGCCGGCCAGCGAGCCCCGGAAGAGCGCGGTGCCGTCCGACCTCTCGGTCGTCGTGGAGTTGAGGACCTGACCGCCGACGGTGCGCTGGAACAGGACGGTCCGGCCGGGGCGAGCGGGGCTGAACCGGGCCAGCACCGCGTTGCCGGCGGACTCGGCGGACGCCACCGAGCCGCCGCGCTGCACGATCTTGGGCAGCACCGAGATGGTGGCCTCCTGCACGACCGGGCGCGCGACCCGCTTCGACGACGAGGTCTGGCCGTAGGTGCGCCCGTTGCGCTTGTAGGCACGGGCCAGCACGACGTACGCGGTGGGGGTGCTGATCCCGGCGGTGGAGAGCCGGTAGGTGCCCGAGCTCGTCGTCCAGCCGGACTTGGCGGTGTGCCACGCCCCGCCGCTGTAGACGCGCAGCGAGACCGGGCGCTTGAACTTGGTCGACACCCGACCGGTGGCGGCGAACGACTCGCCGACGATCGGGGTGCTCGGGGACAGGGCGAACGTGGTGCTCGCGAAGGCGGGCAGGACGGGGGTGGCGAGAGTCAGTCCGGCCGCGGTCACGACCACGGCGGCGGCCGAGGCCACGAACGAGCGGGTGCGATTCATGCGAGGAGAGTAAAGGGTTTCCAAAGACATCCGGGGCGAAACGGTGAGATTGGTGGTGCAGGTGGTGTGAGACCACCGGCGGCAGCGGGCTCGTATACGCTCCGGCGGATGGTCTTCGATCGGTTCCGACGAGCCCCGGAGTCCTCCCCCGAGGTGGACCTGCTGGTCGCCTCACCGCTCTTCGACCACGCCTGGTACGCCGGGATCGCCGGCTGCCGCGACGACCCCGCGACCGCCGCCCGCCACTACCTCGGGCAGAGCGATCCTGGGCGGGGCGGTCGGCGCACCCTGTGGCCCCACCCGCTGTTCCCCCCGTCCCGGGTGGCGCGGGGCCTCCGCTCGGGTGACGTCGACCCGCTCGTGGCCTACCTGCGCTCGGGCCGCTTCGACCTCTCGGTCCATCCGCTGTTCGACGCCGCGGGCTACCTCCGCTCGCACCCGGAGGCGGCCACGCACCCGTCCGGCCCGCTCGGCCACTACACCGAGGTCGGCGCGTCCGCGGGAGCCGTCCCCAACCGGTGGTACCGACCGCGTCCCGACGAGCCCCGGGGGCTGGTCGACTGGGCCGCCGGAGCTGGCTGGCCTGGCACCAGCGCCGCCGGGACGCCGCGCCGGAGCCCCCGGCCGTCGACTGGGACGCCTGGCGGCCGGCCCGCGGCGACGCACCGTCGTCTCCGTCGTGGTCACGACCCGCGAGGACTGGCGGGTGGCCCGCGCCGCGGTGTCCGGCGTGCTGGCGGCCGACGTGCCCGACGGGCGCACCGTCGAGTGCGTCGTGGTGGACGACGGCTCGGGCCCGCTGACCGCCCAGGTGCTCGACTCCCTCGAGCCGGAGCACGACCGGGTCCGGGTGCGGCACCTCGCGGCGCCCCAGGGCAAGGGGTGGGGCGAGCCGGTGGCCCGCAACGCCGCCCTCCCGCTCACCCACGGCGAGGTCGTGGTCTTCCTCGACCGGTCCGCCGCGGTGGAGCCGGGCTGGCTCGGCCCGCTGGTGCGCCGCTCGACGGAGGACGACGTGCTCGCGACGCAGTCCGTGCTGCTGTACCCGTCCGGGTCGATCCGGTCCGCGGGCATCGCCTTCCCGGCCGGGGCGGCCCGCCGTACCCCTTCCTCGCCGACTTCCCGGTCGAGGACGCCCTCGGCCTCGACGGGCTGGCGTTCTCGGCCCTCGACGGCTCGGCGCTGGCCGTCCGCTCCACGACCTCGTCACGGTCCGTGGCTTCGACCCGCGGGGTCCCTGGCAGGACGCGGACCTCTGCCGGCGGCTGGCCGGCGCTCCGCCCCGGCCGCCTCTCGGTGGTGCCGGACTCGCGGGTGACGGTCACCGGTCCCCGGCGGCCCGCGGCCGCGGACGACGCGCAGGAGCGGTGGTCCGCGCCGGGCGCGGACGACGAGTCACGGCTGTGGGGGAGCCGGGGCCTCGAGGTGGTCGGTCCGGGCGGCCCCTCCGGGCCGGTGCTGGCCCGGGGCCGGCGCAGGTCGTCGACGGCACGCCCCGGCTGCGCTGGGCCCTGAAGAACCCCGCCACGACCGGGTCCTGGGGCGACGCCTGGGGTGACACCCACTTCGCCCGGAACCTCGCCACCGCCCTGCGCGCGCTCGGCCAGGAGGTGGTGGTCGACCGCCGCGACGACTTCTACCGTCCCAGCGGGCACCTCGACGACGTGGTGCTCACGCTGCGCGGGCGCTCGGAGTTCCACCCCGACCCCGGGGCAGGTCAGCCTGGCGTGGGTCATCTCCCATCCCGAGATGGTGAGCCGGGCGGAGGCGGCGTCGTACGACCGGGTGTTCGCGGCGAGCGCGGTCTGGTCGCGGCCCATGGCCTCGCGGGACTGGGACGTCCGGATCGAGCCGCTGCTGCAGGCCACCGACCCCGACCTGTTCCGGCCCGACCGTGGCGGAGCCCGACACCGGCCACGCAGGTGCTGTTCGTCGGCGGCTCCCGCGGCGAGCGAGCGGCAGATGGTCCAGGACGCCATCGAGGCCGGGCTGCCGCTCGCGGTGTACGGGTCGCAGTGGGAGGACTTCGATCCCGCGTCGTACGTCCGGGGCGAGTTCGTCCCCAACGACCAGCTGGGGGCGTTGTACGCCGCCGCGGGCGTCGTCCTCAACGACCACTGGCCGGACATGCGCGGGGACGGGTTCGTGTCCAACCGGCTCTTCGACGCCGTCGCGTGCGGTGCCCGGGTGGTCAGCGACGACGTGGCGGGGCTGGACGAGCTGTTCGGCGCCTCCGTCCAGGTGGTGCACGACGCGGCCGAGCTCGGCGCCCTGCTGCGCGGCGGCGACCTCGACCGGGTGTTCGGCACCCTGGACGGAGCGGCGGGCCGTCGCCGAGCGGGTACGGCGCGAGCACACCTTCCTGCACCGGGCGCGGCGGCTGCTCGACGTGGCCCTCGAGGTCCGGGGCGGGCCGGAGCGACGCCGATGAGCGGCGGCCCCCGCGGCTGCGACAGAATGACCGCGTGACCCCCGACGCCGACGAGGCTGCACCGCTGCGCGACCTGACCTCCTCCCTCGGCGACGGCTGGTCCGCCGCGACGCCCGGCGAGGGCGACGTCCCCGAGCTCACCGCGCTGCTGCGCCGCCACGAGGACGCCGGCCGCGGCTGGGCGGGCGCCTCCGAGGAGGACCTGCTCGTCGACGTCACCCCGCGCGACGGCGACACCCGCGAGAACGTGGTCGTGCGCGACCCCGACGGCGTGATCCGCGGCTGGGCCAGCGCCCACGACCGGGCCGCCGGCCGGATGCTGCTCGTGGTCGTGGTCGACCGTCGGCTCGACGACCCGCCCGCCGACCGGGTGGCCGGCCTGCTGTTCGACTGGGCCGACGCGACCGCGGCGGTCGTCGGTGCCCGCCGCGGCCTCGACGTCCAGCAGATCGACAGCGGCGCGTTCGCCGACGACGAGCGCCAGCACCGGTGGCTGGGCGCCGCCGGCTTCGAGCACGTGCGCACCTGGTGGCAGATGTCCCGGCCGGTCGACGCCGGCGAGGCCGACCTCGACGCCGAGGTGAAGGAGGGCGTGCGCATCCGGCCGGTGGAGCGGCAGGGCACCGGCCTGCCCGCCGAGGACGACCTGCGCACCGTGCACGACATCCTCGAGAGCGCCTTCGCCGACCACTTCAACTCCCACGAGGAGACGTTCGACGAGTTCCTGGCCCGGCTGCGCGAGGACCCCGGGCACCGTTGGGACCACTGGTGGATCGCCGAGCTGGTCGACGGCGACGTGCCCGAGCCCGCCGGGGCCCTGGTCGGCGCGGTGTCCCAGGGGTCGGCCGGTTCGCCGGACGGCAGCTACGTGGAGTACATCGGCGTGCTCCAGAACGCCCGCGGCCGCGGCGTCGCGAAGTCCCTGCTCACCACGGTGATCGCCGACGCGGCCTCCCGCTCGCGGGACCGGGTCGGCCTCGAGGTCGACGCGGACTCCCCGACCGGGGCCGACGGCCTCTACGTGTCCATGGGCTGGAAGACGCGCTACGTCACCGAGTCCTGGCACCGGAACGTCCCGGTCCCCGCCCAGTAGGCTTCGGCCACCACCAGCACACGGCAGATCCCGGCCCGAGGAGACAGATGCACCCCCCGTCCACGCGCCGAATCCGCGACCGCGTCTCCGGGCAGGCTGCCCGCGTGCTGCGGCGGACCAGGAACCACGACCCGTCGTCGGCCGGCCACGCGCCCGCCGCCGCTGCGCCGACCGCACCCGACGAGGCGCCCCTGGTCGACCGGCTGCTGCGCGGCGCCGACCTCGGCACCGCCGTCCTCGACCAGGTGCGCACCTGGCTCGCAGAGCGGCCGCCCGGACGCCGCCGTCGGGCTGGCCGAGTCGCTGCGCACCCACGACGACACCCGGGCCCTCGGCGAGCTGGCCAGTGCCGTCGTCGCCTTCGAGCGTGGGTTCACCGAGCTGGCCTGGGCCCGGTTCGCGCCGCTGGCCCGCGAGACCTGGGCGCCGTACGCCGCCGAGGACTACACCCGGTGCGGCCTCGTCGCCGACCGCGACGGCACCGTCCGCGAGCTCCGCCAGGTGATCGCCGAGGAGCCCTCGATCGTCGGGCTGGGCGACTGGGTCACGCTGTCCGGCGTCGCGTTCGGGGCCGGTGAGCACGCCCTCGCGGGCGAGATGTTCGACCTGGCCGAGGCCGTCGCCGCCGAGACCCCGGACCGGTCGGAGAGCATCGACCGCCGGCTCGACTGGCTCCGCCCCTGGGTGCGCGCCGAGGTCGGCAGCACGTCACCGCGCCGCGACCGCCCGGTCTTCGCCGTCATGGACTACGGCCACCCGGGCATGTCCCGGGGCTCGGCCAACATCGGCGACCACGTGCAGAGCATCGCCTCGCTCGGCCACCTCGTGCGTCACCAGTCGGTGCGCTTCCACGGGGACGACGACCTGGTCGCCCTGCTGGACCGGCTCGCCGAGCGCACCCGGCCGGCGCTCCGCCGGGACAGCGTCGACGCCGACGTGGACGTGCTGACGATCCACCGCGACGCCTCGATGTACCAGGAGATCCCCGAGGGCACCTGGACGCTCTGCTTCGGCTGGTTCATGCACCAGATGTTCCGGATGCGCTACGGCTTCCCCCTGCACGACGCCCTGCGCCCGCTCTTCGTGTCGTTCCACTGCAACAAGCGCGACCTGCTCACCGACGACGCGATCGCCTACCTCAAGCGCTACGGCCCGGTCGGCTGCCGCGACTGGACGACGGTCTACCTGCTGCTCTCGGCGGGCGTCCCCGCCTTCTTCTCCGGCTGCCTGACCACCACGGTCAGCACCACCTTCCCGGTCCTCGACGACGGGCCGCCCGCCGGTGCGCCGGTGGGGTACGTCGACGTGCCGGACGCCCCGGAGGGTGCGCCGACCTTCGCCCACTCCGACCGCGCCGTGCGCCGGCGCTCGTTCCTCGAGAACTGCGACCGGGCGGTCGAGCTGCTGGAGACCTACCGCCGGGACCTGTCGGCGGTCGTCACCAGCCGGCTGCACGCCTACCTGCCGCTGCGGTCGCTCGGGGTGCCGGTCGAGTTCCGGCCCGGGCAACCTCTCCGACATCCGCTTCGACGGCCTCAACGGCATCACGGACACCGCGTTCGACTGCGATGCGTGACGGCCTGCTCGAGCTGCTCGAGGGCGTCTTCGAGCCGATCCTGGCCGGGGCGCCGGAGGACGAGGTCTACGCCCGCTGGCGGGAGCTCACGGCGGGCAAGGTCGCCGAGGCCGAGGCCCGGATGCGCGCCGACGCCCCCGCGGCGTCCGCGCCGGTGGCCCTCGACGGTCCCGTCGCGGAGGCGGTCGAGGCGACGATCACCGTCCCCGCGAGCGAGGCCGCGGGCTCCGGCGAGACGGTGCACTGCGCGGTCTTCGTGACCAAGGCGGAGGTCACCCACCTCGCGCCGCTCGTGCACTCCCTGGTCTCCGGCACGAGCCGGCCGCTGCACGTGTGGGTGATCGGCCGTCCCAAGGCCGAGAAGACCCGCCGCACGCTCGCCGGGACCTTCCCGGGGGTGACCTTCAGCTGGGTGCGTCCCGGTGGGCTCGACCACGCCGTCGACGCGCCGTACTCGACGCCCAACACGGTGGCCCGGCTGGTCCTCCCCGAGCTGCTCCCGGGGGTCCGGCGGGTCGTCGTGCTGCCGCGCCGGCAGCCTCGTCGAGGGTGACGTCGCCGAGCTCGCCGACCTGGACCTGTCCGGTCACCCGTTCGCCGCCGCCCGCGACCGGCGGACCACGACGAGCGGTTTCCACCTGCTCCACGCGGCAGCGGCCCGCCTGGGGCCGGCCACGGACCGGTCCTCGGCGCTGCGGCGCACCGCGCACGCCCGGCACGCCTTCGACTTCGACGCCTTCGCGACCGACCTGCTCGTCGTGGACACCGCCGAGCACGCCGCCCGGCTCCCGCGCGACACCGCGCTCGTGGCTGGTCTCGCACTACGGCCTGCGGCCGCACGAGGTGCTGCACTACCTCGTCGGACCGGACCGCGCCGAGGTCCCCGCGGACTGGCAGCACGTGCCCGGCGAGGACGCGGTCGCCGTGCCCCGGCTGGTCCGCTGGCGGAGCCCCATGGTGCCCTGGGGACGCAGCTACGCCCCCGAGCGTGACCGGTGGCGCCGGCACTCGAGCGCCGCCCGTGCGACGTCTGCCGAGCCGCCCCGTGCAGGGATTGCGTAATCTTTCCCGCACGGGGCCGGGTGGACGAGGAGATCAGCAGCGGATGGACGTGTCGGTGAAGCGCCTCAAGCGCACCCGGGCCGCTCAGCTCGTCAAGCGCACGGTGCTGCGTCGCGGGCGGACCGAACCTGCCCCGCCTGAGCGTGGTCGTGCCGTTCCACGACGCGGTCGGACAGCTCGAGGCGTGCGTGGAGAGCCTGCTCGCGCAGACCCACCCCCAGCTCGAGATCCTGCTGGTCGACGACGGGTCCGTCGACGGCTCGGCCGACATCGCGCGCGACCTGGCCCGCGAGCACCACCACGTCCGCGTCCTCAGCCAGGCCCACCTCGGCGTCGGCGCCGCACGCAACGCCGGGGCGGCGCAGGCCCGGGGCAAGCACCTCGCGTTCTGCGACGCCGACGACACCGTGCTGGCCCACGGCTACGAGCGGCTCGCGACCGCCCTCCAGGAGAGCGGCTCGGACATCGCCGTCGGGTCGGTGACCCTCCAGCTCCAGGGCCAGCACCAGGAGCCCACCTGGGCCAAGCGCTCCAACGCCCACCGCCGGATCGGGATCACGCTCGACGAGCACCCCGAGATCATGGCCAACCTGATGCCCGGCACGAAGGTGTTCCGGCGGGCCTTCTGGGAGCAGCACCGGCTGGCGTTCTCGCGGCGACGGCAACCACGCCGACATCGTCACCGTCGTCACGCGCCATGCTGGCCGCCCGGCACGTCGACATCATCCCGTCGGTGGTCTACCGCTGGCACTGGCGCGAGGACGGCGCCTCGCTGCTGCAGCAGGGCCTGCAGGACCGGCGGCGGGCCGCCGACCGGGTGGCCCAGGCCTGTGCGGCCGGCGAGCTCGTCACCGCGACCGCCTCCGAGCCGGTGCAGAAGGCGTTCTTCTCCGAGGTGCTGCACACCACGGTGCCCGACCTCGTGCGGGCCTCCGTCACCCGCGACGACGGCTTCTGGGAGACCCTCGGCATCGAGCTCAACCGGTTGCTCGCGCTGGTGTCCGACGAGACCTACCCGGCCGTCCCCGTCGAGGACCGCATCGTCGCGTGGCTGTGCGCCCACGACGAGCGCGACGCCGCGGAGAACTTCCTGGAGTACGCCTTCGACAACCAGAACGGCTACCCGCACCGGATGGCCGGCGACCGGCCGCACATCACCCTGCCGTTCATCGACGCCCTCGCCGCTGCGTCCGACCGGCTGACGGCCGTCGCCGACGTCGAGCTGCGCTACCGCACGCGGCTGACGGAGGTGCGCTGGACGTCCCCGACCGTCCTGCACCTCGAGGGCGCCGCCTTCGTGGAGTACCTCGGCGACGACTACGCCCGCAGCGAGATCACCCTGCTGCTGCGGGAGCCCGCCTCGGGACGCACCGTCCGGGTGCCGACCCGGCCGACCCCCGACCCCACCGTTAACCACTGGTCCGCGCGGTCCCACGAGGACCACAACGGCGCCGCGTTCACCTGCGAGGTGGACGTCACCGCCGTTGCGGAGGAGCTCGGCAACGGGCAGCGCGGCACCCGCGAGCCCCTGCACGTCGACGTGCTCGTCGAGCTCCGGATCGGCGCGCACGAGCGCGTGGACGGCTTCCACAGCCGGGCGGTCACCGGCAGCGCCGGGCTGCTCGAGACCTCGGTCGCCGACGGCACCGCGGCCGAGCCGCTGTGGACCCCGCACGACGGGCTCGCGGTGCAGCTGCGCGCCGCCACCCGCGCCGACCAGCGCCCGGCCAAGCCGTCCGGCCCGGTCAGCGTCTCCGACTTCTCCGCCGCCGACGGCGTCCTGCGGCTCACCGGCAGCACCGACCGGTCGGTCGAGATCGCGCTCGTCGGTCCCCGCGCGCGCAGCGCCTGGGTCCCCGCCACCCCGACCCGCGACGGCTTCGAGGTGGACATCGACGTCTTCACCGACGAGTGGGGCGTGGGCCGCACCTCCCTCCCGGCCGACCGCTACGCCGTCACGGCACGCACCCCCGACGGCACCACGTTCGACGTCGTGCCCGACCTCTCCCTGTGGCGCTCGCTGCCCCGGCTCGTCGAGGACTCCGGCCTGCACTTCCTGCCGCACGTGACGGTCGAGGGCACCCTGCTCATGCGGGTCGTGCCGGCCGACTGGCGGTCCAGCCGCCCGCCGTACCTCCGCCGCCGGCTGCGCGACGAGGTCTACCCCCGCGCGCGCACCGAGCCGCTGGTCGACGTGGTGCTCTTCGAGACGTTCGCCGGCAAGGCCGCCGGCGACAACCCGGGCGCGCTCTGCAAGGAGCTGCTCGGCCGCGACGAGGAGCTCGAGCTGGTCGTCAGCGTCATGGACTACTCCGTCGAGGTGCCCGACGGCGCCCGCCCGGTGATCCGCTTCTCGCGCGAGTACTTCGAGCTGCTGGGCCGGGCGCGCTACCTGCTGGTGAACGCCTCGCTGCCCTACTTCTTCCGCAAGCGCGAGGGGCAGCTCTACTTCCAGACCTGGCACGGCAGCCCGCTCAAGCGGATCGCGCACGACCGGCCGCACCTGGACTTCTTCAACTGGCACCACCGCCGCCAGCTGCTCATCGCCCGCGACGGCTGGGACTACCTGCTCAGCCAGAGCGAGTTCTGCACGCGCTCGCTGTCCAGCGCCTTCCGGTACGACGGACCGGTGATGGAGCTCGGCTACCCGCGCAACGACCTGATGCTGGCCGACGACGCCGGGGACGTGCGACGCCGCACGCGGGCCGCGCTCGGGATCGGCGAGCACCAGCGGGTGGTGCTCTACGCGCCGACGTGGCGCGACAACCTGCGCGTCGGCCGGGTCTTCGACAAGGTGCTCTACCTCGACCCGCACGAGGTCGTCGAGAGCCTCGACGACGCCGTCGTGCTGGTGCGGGGGCACTACAACTCGGTGCGGGCGGCCGAGGACGTGGACCCGGACAACCGGGTCATCGACGTGACCCGCTACCCGGACATCGCCGACCTGTACGTCGCGGCCGACGCCCTGGTCACCGACTACTCCTCGGTGTTCTTCGACTTCGTGCTGACCGACAAGCCGATGGTGTTCCTGGCGCCCGACCTCGTGGAGTACCGCGACGACAACCGCGGCTTCTACCTCGACTACCACGAGACCGTGCCCGGGCCCGGTCGTGCCTGACCACGGCCGAGGTGGTCGAGACGCTGCGCGGCGCGGACGCCTACGCCGAGCGCAGGCAGGCCTTCCGGGCGGAGTTCGCCCCGCACGACGACGGCAAGGCCGCGGCCCGGGTCGTCGACGCCATCTTGTCGGTGCACCCGTACCGTTGACGCGCGCCGTCGCAGGCGACAGCCTCGGAACGGCTCATCTCGCAGCACCAGGAAGCACCACGAAGGGACGTCACATGCAGGAGCTCGACGAGTCGCGGCTCAGGGAGATCGCCGGCGCCGCCGGCGACCGGCTGGAGCTGTGGACGTCCTTCCTGACCAGCTTCGGGGTGGCCTCGATGGCCGAGGTCGGCGTCTACCGGGGCGACTTCGCGGCCCGGATGCTCCGGGACGCCCCGGCGATCGAGCGCTACTACATGATCGACCCGTGGCGGCACCTCGAGGACTGGAACAAGCCGGCCAACCAGCCGGACGACATCTTCGAGCGGTTCCACGACGAGACGATGGCCAAGACCGAGGCGCAGGCCCACAAGCGCGTGGTGCTGCGCGGCCGGACCACCGAGGTCGTCGACCGGATCCCCGACGCCGACCTCGACCTGGTCTACATCGACGGCGACCACACGCTGCGCGGCATCACCATCGACCTGGCGAGGCTGTTCCCCAAGGTCAAGGAGGGCGGCTTCGTCGCGGGCGACGACTTCTGCCGCAACATCTTCCAGCACCAGGCGGGCTTCGAGCCCACCCTGGTGTTCCCCTACGCCGTCTACTTCGCCGAGGCCGTGGGCGCCCGGATCTACGCCCTGCCGCACAAGCAGTTCGTGATGCAGAAGGTGGCGGCCGGCGAGCACGCGTTCGTCGACCTCGCCGGGCGCTACGACCGCACCACGCTGGACGAGCAGATCGCCGCGCGCGACCGCAAGATCGCCAAGCAGCGCCGGCAGGAGCGGAAGGCGGCCCGCGAGCAGGCCGCGGCGTCGGCGCCCCCTCGACGCCACGTCGAGCGGTGCGCTCCGTCGTACGTCGGCTGCGGTCTCGATGAGCGCCGGGGACGCGGCATGATCCGGACCGAGCTGCCGCCGAACAAGACGGCGACCTACGTGCTGCGCAAGTGGAAGACCGTCTACGTGTCGGTCCCCAAGGCCGCCTGCACGAGCCTCAAGTGGCTCGTCGCCGACCTGCAGGGGGAGGACCCCCAGCACTTCTACGACGCCCTGAGCCGGGAGACCGGCCGCAGCATGACCATCCACCACCGGGCCCGGTGGCAGCACACCCCGATGCTCAACGAGCTCACGGACGCGGAGCTCGCCGAGATCCACCCGGACAACGGCTGGTTCGTCTTCGGCGTGGTCCGGCACCCGTCCGCACGGCTGTGGTCGGGCTGGCAGTCCAAGTTCCTGCTGCGCGAGCCGCACTTCGTCGCGCACTACCCCGAGGCGCCCTGGCCGCGGCTGCCGGAGACCACCGACGAGGTGGTCGAGGACTTCCAGACCTTCGTGCAGCAGCTGGGCCGGGACCCCGAGCAGCCGATCTTCCACGACCGGCACTTCCGCTCGCAGACCCGCCTGCTGCGCGACGGACCGGGTGCCCTACTCGCGCATCTACAAGACGGCCGAGTTCGGCGACCTGATGAGCGACCTCGAGGCGCACCTCAAGCCGTTCGGGCTCGAGCAGATGCCCCGGCTCAGGCGCAGCAACGAGACGCCGCTGCTGCCGGTGGCGTCGTTGTTCACCCCCGAGGTGAACGCCGTCGTCGAGCGGCACTACGCCAGCGACTTCGAGGGCTTCGGCTACTCCGAGGTGGTGCCCGAGACGCTGTCGCGGACCCCGGAGTACACCGTCGAGCAGCTGGCCGAGGTCGGGCGGCTCGTGGAGCGCGGCGAGCGGATCGGCGACCTGTACCTGCTCGCCCAGAAGCAGCGGCGCCGGCTGCGGCAGGAGATCCGCGCCATCCGCCGCGCGCACCGGGAGGAGCGCGCGGCCGTCCCGACCACCCTGCAGCGGGTCCGGGGCAAGGCCGGGCGGGTGGCCCGGCGGGGCCTGCGGACGGTCCGTCGCGGGGACGTCAGCGGAAGTTGAGCCGCACCGAGCCGTCGACCGCGTAGCCGACCTCCACGCCCGGCTCGGCCCCGGCCGGGCGCTCGACGAGCGTGTCCCACGCGCTGTTCTGCCACACGAGCCGCAACCGCAGGCGTACGTCGTCGAGGGTCCGGTCCGCGTCGAGCACGTCGGCCAGCCGGACCGTGCTCGACACCCGGAAGCCCTCGTCGACCCGCTTGACGGTCAGCGGCACGTCGACGGCCAGGCCGGTGGCGTCGTGCACCGCCGCCAGCGAGACCTCGGCGTCGTCGAGCGAGGAGCGGCGGCTGTGCCCCTGCACGTGCAGCACGCCCTCGAAGCGCAGCGTCCCGTCCCGCTCGGCCCGCGCGGGGACGGGCCGGACCGACGACCGGCGGGCGCGGCCCTTGCTGCGCACGGAGTCGAGCGGCCCACCTCGAGCCGGATGTCGTCGATCTGGGTGCGCAGCGGCTTGAGCTCGACGACCCGGTCGAGGACCCCGGTCCACTCGTCGAGGAAGCGGCGGTGGCCGTGGTGGCGGGCCTTGTCGAGGGCCGCCTGGCTCATCTTCTCGACGAGCGCGGGGTCGGTCAGCATCTCGACGATCCGGTCGGCCATGGGCTTGATGCCGCCGGCCGGCACCAGGAAGCCGTCGACGCCGTCGGTGATCTGCTCGCGGGGGCCGTACTTGATGTCGTAGCTGATCACCGGGCAGCCGTGGCTGAGGCTCTCGAGGGTCGAGAGCGGGTAGCCCTCGAACAGGCTGGTCATCAGGAACGCGCTGGAGTTCCACAGCGCGTCGCGGGCCCGCGGGTCGTGGCCGTGCAGGGTGACCGCGTCCGCGACGCCCTGCTTCTCGGCGAGCTCGGTGAGCATCGGCAGCTGGCTGCCGGAGCCGTAGACGTCCAGGCGGGCGGTCGGGACCTTCTCGACGGCCTTGGCGAAGGCCCGGATGGCGTGCCCCAGGCGCTTCTGCTTCTCCAGCCGGGCCACCACCGTCACCCGGTCGGGGTCGCGGGGAGGCAGGTCGGGGTCGCGCTCGGGCATGTCGACGGGGTTGGGCACCACGAACAGGTTGGAGGTGCGGCCGCGGCGCTCGGCGATGTCGTCCTGCTGGCGGGCGGTCAGCGTCACGAAGGCGTCGATGCCGCCGACCTTGCCGATCAGCCGGTCGTAGATGTCGCCCATCGGGGAGCTCCACAGCCGCGGGGGAGCGACGTGGATGTTGTGCAGCACGTAGACGAGGTGCACGTTGCGGGCCCGCATCGGCACGAGGTGCTGCGCGCTGAACCGCGAGTCGATGAACAGGAAGCTCCGCTCGTCGCCGGCCAGGTGCCGCACGAAGCGCTTGAACCACTGGGCGAGCGTCTTGAACTCACCGGAGACGGTGCCGTCCGGCGAGACCCGCTGGATCGACGACGGCCAGCTCGACGGCTCCTTGAAGACGAAGCTGGGGATCCGCAGGTAGCGTCGACCCGTCGGGCCGGTGGTAGTCGTGGACGGTCCCGCGCCAGCTCGTCGGAGCGGTAGACGGTGCGGAACGGCGTGCCGTCGGGGAACGTCTCCTCGGCCAGCACGTGCGACGAGAGGTCGACCAGCTCGCGCGGGCCGGCCGCTGCGTCCGGGCCGTCCTCGTGGTCGTCGCCGTTGGACTCGTCCTCCCACGGGTGGTGGCGGTAGTGGTCGTAGATGTTGGGGGTGCTGATCTCGGGGAGCAGCAGGCCGCGCTCGAGCAGCACGGACCGGCGCTCGGCCAGGTCGGTGCGCGCGTTGAAGGTGGCCACCACCGGCGAGACGCCGCCCTCGGTGACGAAGATCCGGTTGCGCATCAGCATCGCGCGGGTCTGCCCGCCGGCGTCGGGGCTGAGGTCGATGGGACAGTTGAGGTACCGACCCGCGGGCAGCTCTCTCGACGACACGGGGCGACCCTACCGGCCTTCCGGTGGTCGAGCTTGGCTCCCCGGGTGGTCGAGCTTGTCTTCCGGGTGGTCGAGCTTGTCTTCCGGGTGGTCGAGCTTGTCGAGACTCACTTGTCGATGTCGCCGACCACGAAGAACATCGACCCGAGGATCGCCACCATGTCGGCCACCAGGGTGCCCTCGAGCACCTCGGGGAGCACCGCGATGTTGTTGAACGACGCGCTGCGCAGCTTCATCCGCCACGGCGTCTTCTCCCCGCGGGACACCAGGTAGTAGCCGTTGATGCCGAGCGGGTTCTCCGTCCAGCAGTACGTCGCACCCTCGGGCACCTTGAGGATCTTGGGCAGCCGCACGTTCACCGGGCCGGTCTGCAGCGACCGGAGCCGGTCCACGCAGGCCTCGGCCAGGTCGAGGGAGACCTTCACCTGGTCGAGGAGCAGGCCGAAGCGGGCGTAGCAGTCGCCCTCGTCGCGCACCGCCACCTGCAGCACCCCGTCGGCGGTCAGCTCGTCGTAGGCGAGGTAGGGCTCGTCGCGGCGCAGGTCGAAGTCGACGCCGGCGGCCCGCGCGATCGGTCCGCTGACGCCGTACGCGTCGACGAGCTCGCGGGACACCACGCCGACGCCGCGGGTGCGGGCCCGGAAGATCTCGTTGCCGAAGATCAGGTCCTCGATCTGGGACAGCCGGCCGCCGACCGCGGTCACCGCGGCGGCGACCCGGTCCAGCCAGCCGGCGGGGAGGTCCTCCTTGAGCCCGCCGACCCGGTTGAACATGTAGTGCATGCGGCCGCCGGAGACCTCCTCCATCACGGCCTGGATCGTCTCGCGCTCGCGGAAGGCGTAGAAGATCGGCGTGATCGCGCCGAGCTCGATCGGGTAGGAGCCCAGGAACATCAGGTGGTTGAGCACCCGGTTGAGCTCGGCGAGCAGCATCCGGGTCCAGGTGGCCCGGACCGGCACCTCCATCCCGAGCATCCGCTCGACGGCGAGCACCACGCCGAGCTCGGAGGAGAACGCCGAGAGCCAGTCGTGCCGGTTGGCCAGCACGATGATCTGGCGGTAGTCGCGGACCTCGAACAGCTTCTCGACGCCGCGGTGCATGTAGCCGACGATCGGCTCGCAGGCCACGATCCGCTCGCCGTCGAGGGTGAGCCGCAGCCGCAGCACCCCGTGGGTGGCCGGGTGCTGCGGGCCGATGTTCAGGATCATGTCCTGGGTGGCCAGGCTGCCGTCGGCACCGCCGCGCTCGTGGCCGGCCAGCCCCGCTGCCCCGGCGCCGATGCCGACGATGCGCTGCTCGGTCACCGGTCAGCGGACGCAGGCGTCGGCGCAGGGAGCCCAGGGCCCGGCGGGCGGAGGTCTTCAGCGTGGCGACGTCGACCAGCTGGTCGTGCTCGGTGACGGGGACGTCGATGTCGGCGGGGTGCTCGAGCGCCTCGTGCGGTCTGGGGCGCCCGGACCACGGCGCGGCTCAGGTCGCCGGACAGCCGCCGGGCGCGGCTCGACACGTGCGTGAACCCCTCCTCGGGGCCGTCGTGCCACCAGGAGCCGGTGATGGCGTCGACGACGTCGTCGATGTCCTCGCCGGGAGTCCTTGAGCCGCAGGGCCCGGGCGAAGCTGGAGGTGCGCTCGAACCGGGCGACGGCGCCGTCGGGCATCGTCACCGAGACCAGGCCGCGGACCTGGTTGTTGGCCTCGCGGGTGAGCTTGCGGAGGGTGTCGCGGCCGGGGGCCCAGCCGGCGGGCAGCTCGAGCCGCCAGGCCGAGGGGAACGCCGTGGTGCCGACCTCCTTCTGGAAGCGGACACGCGGCTCGCCGACGTACTCGGCGTTGAGCATCCGGCTGTCGAGGTGCTCGTCCTCCAGCGGCGGGCGACGCTGGTCGCCGTGTGCCGACCCAGTCGCCGAGCAGCACGATCTCGAGGTCGGCGACGCTGCTCCGCAGCAGCCCGTCGACGGTGTGCGCGACCGCCTCGAAGCTGGCGCCCTCGGTCTCGACGACGGCCTGGAGCCACGGCACGGAGTAGCGTGCGGCCCTTGGTGCGCCAGTGCCGCAGGTCGGTGATCCGGTCGGTGACGAACGGCCGGTTGTAGCGGTTGACCTCCTCCTGGCGGCAGCATCAGCGTCGAGCGGCCGAGGTGCCAGGAACGGGCCTGCGCTGTCCGGCACGAACAGCGCGCCCCGCTGGGCGAGCCGGTAGCCGAGCTCGACGTCCTCGCCGAGCTTGAGGTCGGAGTCCATCCCGCCGCTGGTCTCGTAGAAGTCGCGCCGCACCGAGGCGCTCGCGCCGACGTGCACGAGGTAGGCGTGGAAGGCGGCGGCGTTGAGGCCGTCGTGCTTGGCGGAGAACTCCTCCACCCAGTCGTGCCGGCGCGGTCCAGCGGCCCTCGAACATCGTCGCCGGCGCGCGCCGGCGCGGACCCGCTCGTAGACCGTCGTCGACGTCGTCGAGGCCCTCGGTCGGGGTCCACGAACAGCTTGTGGCCGAGCACCACGGCGTGGTCGATGAGGTGGTGCCAGCGCAGCTGCGCCTCCACCTCGTCGTGGTGGAGCAGCATGTCGGCGTCGAGCCAGTGGATGACGTCGCCCTCGGCGTACGCCGCTCCCTCGGCGCAGGCGTGCGCGCGGCCCCACGACTCGGAGGTGCGCAGCACCTGGGTGTTCTCGGGGCGCAGCTCGGGCAGGACGACCGGCGGGTCGCTGCCGTCGTCGACGACGAGCGACCTGCAGGAGGTGGGCCGGGTAGGTCTGGGCGGCGAGGCCGGCGAGGCAGTAGGCCAGGGTCGACTCGGCCTGGTGCGCAGGGATGACCACGCTCACCGACGAGCCGGGGCTCCCAGGCACCGATCGCCGGCGGCTGGAGCGACCGCCACTCGTTGCCCCTGACGCGGGGCTGCTCGGATTGCCTGCTCATCTGGGGGACTCCTCGCGGTTCGTCCGTGCAGGCCGGTCCGTCGGCTCGAGCTCGAGCAGGGGGCTCGGCCTGAAACCCCGCCACTGCTGCCAGGATCGTCCACGACTGACGAAGTAGCCCAACCCGGGCTCCCAGGTGTGCCCGGCCGCCTGGCGACGGAGCAGGTAGTTCAGTCCGTGCGAACGGTAGATGGTCCCGCCGGCTGCGCGCACGGCGCGGAACAGGTTGGCGTCGACGTACTTGCGGGTGTCACGGAACCCCCCGACGGCGCGGAACGCCTCGTGGGAGACCATCATCGTGCCGCCGGCCACAACAGGACGATACTGCTCCGTGGCGTCCCGGCGCCGCACGGTGACCCACAGCGGCTCGACGAACATGAACTCCGGCGGACAGCCGACGACGTCCGCGCCGGTGTAGTCGCGGGCCAGCAGCAGGTCGGAGACGAAGTCCGGGCCGTACCAGTCGTCGTCGTCCATCTTGAGCAGCACGTCGCCGGTGGCCCGGTCGGCCGCCGCGTTCAGCAGCCGCCCGAAGGACTCCGTCGCGGGCACCGCGAACGCGTCCACGGTGAACCCGCTCGACTCGGTGAACGCCGCGACGAGGCGACGGGTCGGCGGTGAACCCGTGCGTGGCCAGCAGCGAGCTCCAGCTCGACACCGCGCTGGCGGCCGACCTGGCGGAGCGCGTGCGCGAGGTGGTCCGGCCGCCGCGTGGCGAGCAGCACGGACACGCGGGTCCGGTGCGACAGCGGCCCCTCGGCGGCGCCAGCCCGCGTCGCCAGGCCCGGGCGCCGTGGGTGCCGAGGGCCGCGCGCCGCAGCCGGATGCTGTGCACCTCGCGCTCGAGCACGTCGTCGAGGTCCGGCTTGGTCTCCAGCAGGGCGGAGACGGTGGGGTCCGAGCAGCGCACGTGCCCAGGGGGGCACGAAGTCGGCGGTGAGCGGCACGCCGGCCATCGCCAGGCCGGCGACGGTCCGGCAGTAGGCGTGCGGGCCGTCGCCGCCCTCCCACGTCAGGTGCACGCCCGGTCGCGGTCGCGCAGCCGGGCGACGGTCGCGTCACCGGGGCCGCGGCGCGTGTCGACGACCGTCTCCGGGCACCCCGTCGACGCTGCAGCAGGTGCCGGCTGCTCGGGGACCGGCCGCAGCACCGGCCACGCCCACGCGTGGGGCGGCGGATGAAGCCGACCGGGTTGACGAGCATCTCGTCGAGCGGTCCGAGGCCGGCGGGCCCGGCCGCCTGGAGGCGGGAGAGCGACTCGTGCAGCGGCAGTCGCTCGTAGTCCGCCCAGCTCATCGAGCGGCCCAGCGACCAGCTCGTCCTGGACCCGGCCGGTCACCGCGTGCGGCTCGGCGGCGACGGCCCCGGCCGTCGTACGCCGGGAGTGTCGAGGAGCAGCAGGTCGGCCGGGTAGTCGCCGGAGACGTCGTGCACCGCCGCGTCGTCGTCCACGACGGCGAGGGCGTCGCCCGGCGGCCAGCGCGGTGGGCTCGTCGGTGCGCGCACCCAGCACGGGCCAGCCCGGGCTCATCAGGTGCTCGACGGTCGTGCGGCGGGCCAGCTCGGCGACCAGGAGCCCGGCGGGGAGCGGGGCGGCGAGCTCGGCCATCACCCGGGTGCCGCGGTCGGTCTCGACGGTCAGGGAGACCAGGGCGCGGCCAGGCCGGCGACGGCACCGGGACCGGCGGCTGGCCGCCGAGCTCCTCCAGCACGCAGACGATGCGCCGGCTCGACGGGAGGCGCTGCGCGGCCCCCGCCACCCGGCGGAGCGCGACGCGGTCGGCCAGCACGACGACCACCGCGTCCGGGACCGCCTCCCGGGAGCGTCCCGCAGGGCGGCCAGGTCGCCGGCCATCAGCACGTGGGTGGCCCGGCCGGTGAAGCGGCCGAGCCGGGCGACGGCGTCGTCGGAGACGCCCTCGTCGCGGACGACGAGGACCGAGGTGGCCGTGGACAGGAACCTGTCGAGCCCGGACGCCGACCGAGGGTTCACTCGCGGACCGGACCCACCACGAGAGACGTCTCGGGACGGTCCCCACCGCTGACCGTGCTACGCATGGCCGAGAGTCTAGTGGTGAGGCGCCTCGGGGCCGCCCCGGACGTAGGCTCACCGGCGTGGACGACCTCTTCGCGCCCCCGGGCACCGCCTGGCAGCCCGTCTCCCCGTCCCTGGCCCGGATGCGTCGCCTGGTGCTCGCCGTCACCGTCCTGGTCCTGGTGGTGGCGCTCGCGGTGCTGGCGCTGCTGGTCCCGCTCCCGGTGGTGGTCTGGCTCCCGGTGCTGGTGGTCCTGCTCGCGGTGCTGGGGTTCTCCTGGGCGCTGATCGGCCGCAACGCCCGGTGGTGGGGCTACGCCGAGCGCGACGAGGACCTGACCATCAAGCACGGGGTGATGTTCCGGTCGCTGGTGGTGGTGCCCTACGGCCGGATGCAGTACGTCGACGTGCAGTCCGGCCCGGTCGAGCAGCTGTTCCGGATCGCCAGCGTGCACCTGCACACCGCCAGCCCCGGCACGAGCGCGCGCATCCCCGGGCTGGCCGCCGACGAGGCGGCCCGGCTGCGCGACCGGCTGACCACCCAGGGCGAGGCGCAGGCAGCCGGTCTGTGAGCGAGCCCGAGCCCCGGCCGGGCGGGGCGTCCCGAGATCCCGAGCCACGGTTGGTCGAGGAGGCGAGCGCGAAGCGCGAGCCGTCTCGAGACCTCCCGGCCTCAGGCACCGAGCACCCGTTCAAGCGGCTGTCCCCGCTGACGCCGCTGGTCCGGAGCTTCATCCTCGTGGTCGCCGCCGTCGCGTCCACCTGGGACGACCTGCTGCGCGGCGACCTCGGCCCCCTGGCGTGGGGCTTCCTGGTGCTGCTGGTCGTGGGCGGGCTGTACGGCGCCGCGTCGTGGCTGCGGACGAAGTACTGGATCGAGGCCGACGAGCTGCGCGTCGACACCGGGGTCGTCTCGCGGCAGTCGCGCCGGATCCGGGTCGACCGGCTGCAGGGCATCGACATCAGCCAGCCCTTCGTGGCCCGGCTGTTCGGCCTGGCCGAGCTCAAGATGGACGTGGCCGGCGGTGGGTCGGGCGAGGGGTCCCTGGCGTTCCTCACGCTGGCCGAGGCCCAGGACCTGCGGGCCACCCTGCTGGCCCGCCGCGACGCGGTGCGGGCCGACCGGCGGTCCGTGGACGCGTCCGGGCAGCCCGGCCCGGAGCCCGCGCCGCCCGCACCGCCCGCGCCCGAGCGCGAGCTGGCCCGGCTGGACCTGCAGACGCTGCTGGTCAGCCTGCTGCTGTCCCCGGAGGCCGGCGCGTTCCTCGTGTCGGCCGTCGCGTTCGGCCTGCTGTTCGCGCTGGTCGGCGGGTTCGGGGGAGTGGCGGCGGCGTTCCCGGTGCTGGCCGGCTTCGCCCTGACCTCGCTGCGCCGGCTGTCGGCCTACTACGACTTCACCGTGTCCGAGACCCCGTCGGGCCTGCAGGTCCGCCGCGGGCTGTTCGAGCGGAACGCCCAGACGATCACGCTGGCCCGGGTGCAGGGCGTGGTGGTCAGCGAGCCGATCCTGTGGCGCCGACTGGGCTGGGCGAAGCTCGACGTCGCGCTGGCCGGGTCAGCGTCGGGCACGGACGCCGACGGCGCACCCTCGGCCTCGACGGTGATGCCGGTGGCCCCCCGCGCGTTCGTGCTGCACCTGGCCCGGCTGCTGCTCAGCGCCTCCGGCTCCCCGGACCCGGACGCCGTCGACCTGCTGCCCCCGCCGGAGCGGTCCCGCTGGGCGGCGCCCGTGCGGCGCCGGTTCCTCTCCGCCGGCGTCGGCGACCACCTCGTCGTGGGCCGCGAGGGCATGCTGAACCGCCGTACCCACGTCGTGCCGCACGCCCGCGTCCAGTCGCTGCGCCTCGAGCAGGGGCCGTGGCAGCGGCGGCTCGGCCTGGCCGACGTGCTGGTCGACAGCCCGCCCGGGCCCGTCCACGTGCGCGCCCGGCACCGCGACGTCGGTCGAGGCCCGCCGCTTCCTGGACCGGGAGAACGAGCGGGCCCGGCTGGCGCGCGCGAACGGGGCTCCTGGCCCCGTCTGAAAGGGTTGGCCGCATGGCTGCACCCACGGCACCGTCCCGTCTGGCCCGGTCCTGGCCCACCGTGGTGCCCGTGCTGGCCGTGGTCGCCCTGGTCCTGACCTGGGGCCGCGACCTCGGGCCGGTGCCGGTCGCGCTGGTCGCGCTGGTGCTCGCCGGCGCGGTCCTGTCGGCGGTGCAGCACGCGGAGCTGATCGCCCACCGGCTCGGGGAGCCGTTCGGCTCGCTGGTGCTGGCCGTGGCGGTCACGGTCATCGAGGTGGCCCTGATCGTCACGCTGATGGTGTCCGGCGGCGCGAAGGCCGAGTCGCTGGCCCGCGACACCGTGTTCGCGGCGGTGATGATCACCACCAACGGCATCGTGGGGCTCGCCCTGCTGGCGGGAGCCCGGCGCTTCGGCGTCTCGAACTTCAACCCGGAGGGCACCGGGGCCGCCCTGGCGACCGTCGTGTCGCTCGCGACGCTGTCCCTGGTGCTGCCGACGTTCACCTCGAGCGCCCAGGGCCCGCGGTTCTCGCCCGCCCAGCTGACGTTCGCGGCGGTCGCGTCCCTGGTGCTCTACGCGCTGTTCGTGCTCAACCAGACCGTGCGGCACCGCGACTTCTTCCTGCCCGTCACGCCGACCGGCGAGGTGGCGCCGCCCGAGGTGCACGCCGACCCGCCGACGGCCCGGGCCGCGTGGACCAGCCTCGGCCTCCTCCTGCTCGCCCTCGTCGCGGTCGTCGGCCTGGCCAAGGTCGAGTCGCCGTCGATCGAGGCCGGGGTCAAGGCGGTGGGGTTCCCGCCGACGTTCGTCGGCGTGGTGATCGCGTTGCTCGTGCTGCTGCCGGAGACGCTCGCGGCGTTCCGGGCGGCGACCCGCGACCGGGTGCAGATCAGCCTGAACCTGTCCTACGGCTCCGCGATGGCCAGCATCGGCCTGACCATCCCCGCGATCGCGGTGGCCTCGATCTGGCTCGACGGGCCGCTGCTGCTCGGCCTCGGGCCCGTGCAGATCGTGCTGCTGGTGCTGACCGTGGCGGTCAGCATCCTCACCGTGATCCCCGGGCGGGCCACCCGGCTCCAGGGTGCGTTGCACCTGACCCTGTTCGCGGCGTTCCTGTTCCTCTCGGTCAGTCCCTGACGGAGACGACCCACCAGAAGTCGCCGAGCCCGCCCGGCGCGGTGAGCTCGGTCGCCTCGCCGGCCGCCGAGAGGGCGCGCACGTAGCCGGCGGGGTCGCTGGTCGCGAGCGTCCAGGTCCGGCCGCTCCCCGGAGACGCCGAGGCCGTGCAGCACGTCCCGCTGCCGGCGCAGCTCGCCGCCGACCCGGTCGGCGACCGCGTCCACCGCGACGTGGGCGGTCACGTCGCAGCGACCCGTCGGGGCGTACGTCGACCTCGTGCCCGTCGCGGTAGGAGCGCAGCGACCCGAAGGCCGGCCGGGCCTCGCGCAGGTGGCCGTAGTCCACGGCCACCGCGATGCCCCGCGTCACCCGGGCCACCACGTCGGCCCAGGCGGTGTCGCGCGTCGTACCGATCTCGGCGCGGGTGCCCGGCTCGCGCAGGTCCAGCGGCCACCACCGTTCGACCCACGCGGGCAGCGACGCCGCCACGGAGGAGTGGGTGAGCGGCTGGCCGAGCGACTCGGCCCCGGTCGCGGGGTCGACGTGCACCAGCCGCAACCGGCCGTCGTCGGCCACCTCGACGACGTGGCAGGGGATGTCGTCGAGCCACTCGTTGGCGACCACCAGTCCCTCGACGGACTCCGGCAGCGCGGTCGTCCAGGCGATCGACGGGTCCAGGCCGTCCGGCCGGGCCGCGACCTCCACCCCGAGCAGGTCGAGCCCCGGGTCCAGCGCGTGCAGCTGGCTCAGCAGCTCGCCCCGGCCGGCGCCGATGTCGACGACCGTGTCCAGGCCCGCCTCCCGGGTCATCCGCGCCAGGGCCGCGGCGAACAGCGGGGACGCGTGCACCGAGGTCCGGAAGTGCTGGGCCGGCGCCTCCCGCCGGAAGAACCCGTCCGGCCCGTAGAGCGCCGCGTCCCACGCCTGCTTCCAGGTCGGGTCCGACGTCGGCGGCGGCACCACGGGCATGCCCAGCGAAGTCATCGCGCCAGGCTAGCCACTCCCGGCTGGTCGAGGAGCCGAGCGCCCGCGCGAGGCGTCGGACCTCGCCCACGTGGTTGAGCTTGTCGAACCACCCGCACCTCCGCGCGGACCTGACCGTGTCGCTGGTGGCGTCGAAACCACTCGAGACCGACGCCCGCGCGACCCGCTCGCAGTGGTCTCGAGACGGGCTCCGCTAGCGCTCCGCCCTCCTCGACCACCCGGTCAGGGCGGCTGTGACGGAGGCCACCTCGGGCGCGGGTTCCGGCGCGGTCACCTCCGCGCGTACGCTCGAGGTGCACACATCAGCACACCGTCCGGTACCTCTCGCGAGGACTGGAACGAAAGGTGATGAGTCCCTTGACCCGTATCGGGGTTGTCGGCGCCGGCCGGGTCGGCGCAGTCCTCGCGTCCGCACTGCGCGCCGCGGGCCACGAGATCGTCGCCGTCGCCGGCGAGTCCGCCGCGTCGCGCACCCGCATCGAGACGCTGCTCCCGGGCGTGCCGTCGACAAGCCGACCGCCGTCTCGCGGGCCAGCGACCTGCTGCTGCTCACCGTGCCCGACGACATGCTCCCCAACGTGGTGAGCATGCTCGCCGCCTCCGGCGCGATCCGCCCCGGCCAGCAGGTGGTGCACACCTCCGGCAAGCACGGCCTCGCGGTGCTCGCCCCGGCCGCCGACGTCGGCGCCGAGGTGCTCGCGATGCACCCGGCGATGACGTTCACCGGCACCGACGTCGACGTGGCCCGGCTGCCCGGGTGCGTCTTCGGCGTCACCGCGACGCCCACCACCCGGCCGCTGGCGGAGACGCTGGTCTCCGACCTCGGCGGCAGCATCGTGTGGGTCGCGGAGGACAAGCGCACGCTCTACCACGCGGGTCTCGCGCACGGCGCCAACCACCTGGTCACCCTGGTCTCCCAGGCCATGGACCTGCTGCGCGAGTCCGGCGCGACCGACCCGGCCGCGACGCTGCGGCCGCTGCTGACCGCGGCGCTGGACAACGCCCTCTCCTACGGCGACGCCGCCCTGACCGGTCCGATCGTCCGCGGTGACGTGGAGACCGTGCGGGCGCACCTCGCGGACATCGCCGCCCACCAGCCCGGCACGCTCGCGTCGTACGTCGCGATGGCCCGGGCGACCGCCAACCGGGCGGTCGCTCGACGGACGGCTGCTGCCGATCCGGGCGGCCAAGCTCGTCGGCATCCTCAACGACGCCCTGCCCTACGTTGGTTGAGCCTGTCGAAACCAGGTTGGTCGCGCCTGTCGAAACCAGGTCGGCACCCGTCGCGCTCCCGCCGCGCGTGACCACCACCGCCGTCCGCAGGCCGCTCGTCGCCCGCACCCGGGCCGAGCTGGTCGACGCGCTCGCCGCGACGCGCGACCGGGGCGGCCGGGTCGCGCTCGTCCCGACGATGGGCGCGCTGCACGCGGGGCACGCGGCCCTCGTCGACGAGGCCCGCGCCCGGGTCACCGAGACGGACGCCGTGGTGGTGTCGGTGTTCGTGAACCCGCTGCAGTTCGGGGCCGGCGAGGACCTCGACCGCTACCCGCGCACCTTCGAGGCCGACCTCGAGGTCTGCCGCGAGCACGGCGCGGACGTGGTGTTCGCGCCGGGCGTGGACGAGGTCTACCCCGGCGGCGACCCGCAGGTCACGGTCGAGCCCGGTCCGCTCGGGTCGGTGCTGGAGGGTGCCACGCGGCCGGGTCACTACCGCGGCGTGCTGACCGTGGTGGCGAAGCTCTTCGGCCTCGTGCGGCCGGACGTCGCGGTGTTCGGCCAGAAGGACTTCCAGCAGCTCGTGCTGATCCGCCGGATGGTCTCGGACCTCTGCCTGGGCGTCGACGTGGTGGGCGCGGAGACCGTGCGCGAGGAGTCCGGCCTGGCGCTGTCCTCGCGCAACGCCTACCTCGACCAGACGCAGAAGCAGCTGGCGCTCGCGCTGTCCCGGGCGCTGCGAGCCGGGGCCGCGGCCGGCCCCGAGGGTGCCGAACGGGTGCTGGCCGAGGCGACCGCCGTGCTCGGCGGCCGAGGCCGGTGTCGACGTCGACTACCTCGCGCTCACGTCGCCCGAGCTCGGCCCGCCCCCGTCGTACGGCGAGGCGCGGCTGCTCGTCGCCGCCCGGGTCGGCCCGACCCGGCTGATCGACAACACCGAGGTCGACCTGGGAGGCCGGGGCTGATGCTGCGCACGATGATGAAGAGCAAGATCCACCGGGCCACCGTCACCCAGGCGGACCTGCACTACGTCGGCTCGGTGACCGTCGACGAGGACCTGCTCGACGCCGCCGACCTGCTGCCCGGGGAGCTGGTGCACATCGTCGACGTGACCAACGGCGCCCGGCTGGAGACCTACACGATCCGCGGCGAGCGCGGGTCGGGCGTGATCGGCATCAACGGCGCTGCCGCCCACCTGGTGCACCCGGGCGACCTGGTCATCCTCATCGCCTACGCGCAGCTGGAGACCGCCGAGGCCCGTGCGTTCGAGCCGTCGGTCGTCTTCGTGGACGCGGACAACCGGGTCGTCGCCACCGGCCACGACCCCGCCGACGCCGTCCCGGGCAGCGGTCTCCTCCGCGGCGACGCGCTGGCCCGCTAGCCTCTGACGGTGAGCCTCCCGCAGCGTCTCGCTGCCCCCGTCCCCGGCTGGTCGACCTACGCCGACGTCGTGGTGATCGGTTCCGGCATCGCCGGGCTGACCGCCGCCCTGCAGCTGCGGGCCTCGTCGTCCGTCGGGTCGGTCATGGTCGTCACCAAGGACATCCTGTCCGCGGGATCCACCCAGTGGGCCCAGGGCGGCATCGCCGCGGCCCTCGGCCCCGGCGACACCCCGGACCAGCACCTGCACGACACCCTCGTCGCGGGCGCCGGCGTCTGCGACGAGGAGGCCGTGCGCACGCTCGTCACGGAGGGACCGGAGGCGGTCCGCGAGCTGATCTCGCTCGGCACCGTGTTCGACCACACCGACGCCGGCGAGCTGTCCCTGACCCGCGAGGGCGGCCACCACCGCGACCGCATCGCGCACGCCGGCGGCGACGCGACCGGCGCCGAGATCCAGCGCGCGCTCGTCGCGGCGGTGCACGCCGCGCCGGACATCGACGTGACCGAGCACGCGCTGGTGCTCGACCTGATCCCCGGGGCCGGCGGCGGGGTCGCCGGCGTCACCCTGCACGTGATGGGCGAGGGCCAGCGGGACGGCGTCGGCGCGGTGCTGTGCCGGGCGGTGGTGCTGGCCAGCGGCGGCCTCGGCCAGGTGTTCTCCGCGACCACGAACCCGTCGGTCTCGACCGGCGACGGGATGGCGCTCGCGCTGCGCGCCGGTGCCGTGCTGCGCGACCTCGAGTTCGTGCAGTTCCACCCGACCGTGATGTGGCTCGGCGCCGACTCGAAGGGCCAGCAGCCGCTGATCTCCGAGGCGGTCCGCGGCGAGGGCGCGTTCCTCGTCGACGACGCGGGGGTGCGCTTCATGCAGGGCCAGCACGAGCTCGCCGACCTCGCCCCGCGCGACGTGGTGGCCAAGGCGATCATGCGGCGGATGCGCGAGACGGGGGCCGAGCACGTGTGGCTCGACGCCCGCGCGTTCGGCGCCGCGAAGTGGGAGCGCCGCTTCCCGACGATCCTCGCCACCTGCCGCGCGCACGGGGTCGACCCGGTCACCGAGCTGATCCCGGTGGCACCCGCGTGCCACTACGCCTCCGGCGGCGTCGCCACCGACCTCGACGGCCAGTCGTCGGTCACCGGCCTCTTCGCGTGCGGCGAGGTCGCCTGCTCGGGCGTGCACGGCGCCAACCGGCTGGCCTCCAACTCGCTGCTCGAGGGCCTGGTGTTCTCGCGCCGGATCGCGACCCGGCTCGCCGCCGGCCTCCCCGAGCGCCAGGAGCCCGCCGCCGACGCGCGGCCCGCCGGCCTCGTGCCCGGGGACGTGCGGCCCGAGCTCCAGCACGCGATGACCGAGAAGGCCGGCGTGCTCCGCTCGCGCACCGGCCTCGCCGACGGCGCCGCCGCGCTCGCCGCCCTCTCCACCCGTACGACGGAGGTGGCCGACGTCGCGGCCTGGGAGACCACCAACCTGCTCACGATCGCGTCGCGCCCTCGTCGACGCCGCCACGCTGCGCGAGGAGACCCGCGGGTCGCACTGGCGCGAGGACTTCCCGGAGCGCGACGACGAGCACTGGGCCCGGCACGTCGACGTCACCCTCGACGGCGGCGTGCCGCGCCTCGAGGTCACCCCGGTCCTGACCGGGGTCCTGGCATGACGACCGTCGCCGACGAGCTGGCCGGCGCCGGCCTCGACCCGCGAGGCCGTCACCGCCCAGGTCGAGCGCGCGCTCGCCGAGGACCTGCCGGGCGAGGACGTCACCAGCGCCGCGACCCTCGACCCGTCCGTGCACGGCGTGGGCCGACCTCGTCGCGCGCGGCGACGGCGTGGTCGCCGGGCTCGCCGTGGCCGAGCTGGTGTTCCGGCTGGTCGTCGGTCCCGACGTCGAGGTCGAGCGGCACGTCGCCGACGGCGACCGGGTCACCCGGGGCGACGTACTGCTGTCGGTGCACGGACCCGTGCCGGCGCTGCTGACCGCCGAGCGGACCGCGCTGAACTTCCTGTGCCACCTGTCCGGCGTCGCCACGGCCACGTCCCGCTGGGTCGACGCGCTGGCGGGCACCGGGGCCCGGGTCCGCGACACCCGCAAGACGACGCCCGGGCTGCGTGCGCTGGAGAAGTACGCCGTCCGCTGCGGCGGCGGCCTCAACCACCGCGCGACGCTGTCGGACCAGGCCCTGGTCAAGGACAACCACGTGCTGTCGGCCGGGGGAGTGGTGCCGGCCTACCGCGCGGTGCGCGAGCGCTACCCCGACCTGCCCGGTGCAGGTCGAGGTCGACCACGCTCGACCAGCTCCGCGAGCTGCTGGACGCCGGCGCCCCGGAGATCCTGCTGGACAACATGAGCACCGCCGCAGATGGCCGAGGCGGTGGCGATCACGGACGGCCGGGCGCGGCTCGAGGCGTCCGGCGGCCTGACCCTGGAGCGCGCCCGCGAGGTCGCGGAGACCGGCGTCGACCTGATCGCGGTCGGCGCGCTCACGCACTCGGCGCCGGTGCTCGACGTCGCGATGGACCTGCGGCCATGAAGCCGCTGCTCTGCGCCGACATCGGCAACAGCCACACCACGCTCGGCCTGCTCGACGACGGCGAGGTCGTCGACCACTGGCGGGTGGCCACCGACGAGCGGCGCACGGCCGACGAGTGGGGCGTGCTGCTCAAGGGGCTGCTCAACGACTCCACCCTCGGCAGCGACCTGCGCGGCGTCTCGGTGTGCGCGACGGTGCCGGCCGTGCTGCACGAGTGGCGCGACATGCTCCGGATCTACCACGGCGACGTGCCGCAGGTGATCGTCGAGCCGGGCGTGCGCACCGGCGTACCCGTCCTCATGGACAACCCGCGCGAGGTCGGCACCGACCGGATCATCAACGCGCTCGCCGCCTCGCAGCTCTTCGGCGGCCCGGCCATCGTGGTCGACTTCGGCACCGCCACCACCTTCGACGTGGTCAGCGCCCGCGGGGAGTACGTCGGCGGCGCGATCGCCCCGGGCATCGACATCTCGCTGGAGGCCCTCGGCCGCCGGGGCGCCCAGCTCCGCAAGGTCGAGCTGCTGCGGCCGCGGTCGGTGATCGCCAAGAACACCGTCGAGGCGCTCCAGTCCGGGATCCTCTACGGCTTCGCGTCGCAGGTCGACGGCATCGTCGGCCGGATGATCGGCCGAGCTCGGGCTGCAGCCCGGGGACCTCGGGTGATCGCCACCGGCGGCCTCGCGCCGCTCGTCGTGGAGGAGTGCACGGTGTTCACCGAGCACCAGCCGTGGCTCACGCTGCTCGGCCTGGAGATCGTGTTCGGCCGCAACCAGACCTCCGGCTAGGCCGTTCCGCTGGCCAACCTCGCCAGCTCGGCCGCGAAGATCCTCGGTATGGCGGGGTCGTGCCGATGGTTGACGAGATCGTGCGCGGCACGTCCCATCGCCTCGAGCTCTTCGCGCCGGGTGCTGGCCGTGCGCTCGAGCATGGTACGCATGGCGCCGACGTCACGAGTCCTGCACAGGAAGCCGGTCACGCCGTCTTCGATGAGCTCGGGAACGCCGAACACGGCCGTCGACATGATCGGCGTCTCGAATGCCATCGCCTCGAGGATGGACCGCGGCAGCGACTCGATGTCGGACGCGCAGACGAACAGGTCCGCGGCGAGATACCACTGGTATGTGTCCGCCACGATCGGCTCGATCCGACTCGCGAGGGATGCCTGCCCGTCGTACGTAGGCTTGAGCGTCGACAGGTACTCGCCTTCACGCGCACACCGCGAGCACGAGCCGCACGTCGCGGTCGACGTCCACGCCGGCGAATGCCTGGGTCAGCATGACCTGTGCCTTGCGCGGCTCGATCGTGCCCAGGCACAGCACGACGATCGAGTCCTCGTCGACATCCAGCGTGGACCGTGCCGCATCGCGATCGTTCGCCGCGCGATACCGGTCGATCTCGTCGAAGTCGACGCCATATGGCAGCATCTCGCCCGCTCCGGGCATCAGGTACCGCTCGTACAGCTCACGCGTGGCATCCGCCTCGAATACCGCGCGCTCCGCATGACCGAGCGACGTCGATGCGCGATGCATGACGTAGGGGTGGACGTGGCCGACCGGATGGGCTTCCATCCAGAACTGGTCCAGGTCGAAGCTCTCGTGGATCGCCCACGATCGCCGGCAGCCCCACCCGCGAACCGAGGTCGACCACAGGGAAGGCGAGCATGGTGTTGGCGATGAGTCGAGTCGAGCCCGCGCAGCGACGCCCACGACGCGAGCTCGGCCATGCGACCTTCGTAGCCCTCGACGTCGTGCACCGGCCACTCGCCGGTGACGTGCACTTCCATGCCGAGGGATTCCAGGCGCGCGCGCAGCACGCCGTCGCGCGGCGACACCACGGTGCATCGCACGCCATCGGCTGCGAGCCGCTCGAGCAGCTCCTGCAGGTACAGCTGTCCGCCGCCGAGCCCCAGGTCGTGGGTCACCACGAGGACTGTGGGCATGGCGGACCCGATGGGTCGGCCCGGGGACTGGCCTGACGCGACTCATGCCTCCCGTCCCTTTCGTGGGGTGGGCGGCCGGTCACCGGGATGGTCACCGGAGGCACTGGGAACGGTGCTCCGACGAGGGGATCAGCACGTCCCGAAAGCGCTGTCTCCGTCGCATGTCGAGGGACTTCCAGGGTGAGGTCGAAGCCCGCGATCGCGCTGTCCGACCATCCGGAGCCGGGGAAGAGCGTTCCGGGCAGAGCAGTTCGCGCTCGCCCTACCGGCAACCCGTCGAGGAAGACGTCGATGTACGCGATACCTCCGGGAGCGTCAGCGAGACCGTGGATCCGTTGTAGTCCGGTCCCGAGTCGTGGAGGAACCGTGAACCGGGCGGACGGGCTGGGGGGCGAGATGGGGCAGGTGGCGACAGCAAACGGCTGGCGCTCGGAACTGCCTCCATCGGCGTTGGGCTCGAGGATCGCGAAGGCATGGATCTCGGCAGTATCTCCATCAGCACCGCTCATCGAGAGCATGGCCGTCCATCCGGTGGTGGAGCTGGTCCGCTCCGGACAGAACGGTCTCGATGTCGGGCCGCGCGTGAAACTGCTCGACGGTGAGCCGACATCGCCCGTTCACATGCACCTCGACGGCTGTGACCTCGCGGGTCTCGTGAAACACCCATCCTCCGACGAGGTTGTCGCCGCGAGGAGAAGGGGCGTGCCGTCGCGAGGGGCGTCCATGTCGCCGCGCAATAGGGACGAGTAAGACCTGCCGACCTGTGGCACGTGACTTCAGTCCTCCTGAGGACGCCGGTCCAGTTCTCCGGCCATGGCTTGGATTCGGGTATCCAGCCCATGTTGCGGAGGTCAGCGGTCGACCGCGCCGCCCGGGTTCGTTGTGAGAGGGAAGGTCCATCAGGGCATGGGTTGTGAACGAGATCCGCAAGGGGTCCTGACGGAGACCCTGGCCGAGGTCGAGATGCTCCGCGAGGAGCTGCGCCTCTGCCGCCTCGAGCTCGCCAAGGTGCGTGAGGACGACGAGTCCCTCCGCGCGGGGCAGGCGAAGCAGCGGCGCGCGCGCATCAGGGCTCAGAAGGAGTCGGCGATCCTCGCCAAGACGCTCAGCGACGTCCTCTACGCCCGGACCCGTGAGCAGGCAGGAAAGCCCTGGTGGAAGCGGGGTGGCCGTGGGGTCAGCCGTGAGGAGTGGCAGCAGGTCCAGACGCTGCGGCAGTCAGGCATCTTCAGGCCGGCCTGGTATCTCCGGCGGAACCTTTCCGTGGCCAAGCTCGGCATCGATCCCGCGCTGCACTTCCTGCGCGAAGGCAACCGAGAAGGCCGGGACCCTGGGCCGCACTTCGACCTCCCCGCGTACCTCGACAAGCATCCCGAGGTGCGTAGGTCCGGCGAGAACGCCCTTCTGCACGCTCTGGAATCAGGGGAGCTCCCCGCGGCGCGGGGCGCTTCCTCGACGGGTTGACGGGGTTCTGACCCGTGTCGGGCCAGGACCGTCCGAGCCGCTAGCATCGCTCCATGTCAGGCCGCCATGAGCGGGTCATCAGCTCGGAAGGCGAGAGCCGACAGTGTCGTCAGCCACCACGTCGCGCAATGACTCCAGCGTCGCGAGCGGGTCGTCTCGAGCGTCCAGACTGGCCCCGTTCGTCGTCTTCTTCGTGGTCGCGGTCTCGGTCATCGGGTGGCACATGCACAAGTACCCGTACCTGTCGCCCATCGACGAGAACACCCAGTTCGACTACATCCGCGTGCTGCCCCACATCCCGTCCGGCACCATGGACCAGGACAGTCTGCGGATGACGGCCTGCCGTCAGTACCCCCCGGATCTGTTCGATCAAGGTCTCGGCCACCTACAACTGGCCACCCTGCAAGAGCAAGCACTTCGACCCCAAGGTCTTCCCGGGGGCGGCAAGTCGACGGCCGGTTCGACCGCACCGTTCTACTACGTCGTCACCGCAGCCCTGACCCGACCGATCGCGTACGTCGTCGACATACCGCTCCTGCTGCTGATTCGAGCGGCCAGCGCACTCTGGCTGACCGCCCTGATGACAGTCAGCTACCTCATCGCTCGACAGCTGCAAGTCTCCAGAGCGGCAGCCATGGGGGCCGCCATCCTCACGGCGACCGCGAGCGACACACTGACGTCCGCGGCCAGCTCGGGCCGGACACAGCGACCGCCGTGACGGGCGGATTGGTGATCCTTGCGTCCTTGGCCTACGACCGGAGCCGACGCTCCACTTCGCTGCTTCTGGCCGCGGTCGCCATCGCTTCGATCACCAAGCTCACCGTGTGCACGGCTGTGGGAGCAGCCATGCTCATCCTGCTCGCGCGCTTCGTCATGGAGCCGAAGAGGCGGTCATGGCGAGTGTTCCTAACCGTGGCAGGCACCGTCGCTGCTGCCGGCGCTGTCTTCGTCGCGCTCTCGCTCGCGTGGTACTTCCGTCCGGTGCCGGCGGTTGGCACGGCGGCCCCGGCCACGGCCCCCGTCCCCGACGTGGTCGTGCCCTGGTGGGATATCAAGACCCAGCTGTTCTTCAACTTCCTTCCTCCCGATGTCGGCAACTTCAACGCCAGCTTCCTCGAGAGCCCCTTCAACACCCACTTCGAGCAGCTGGTCTCGGGCATGATGCTGATCGGTGTCCTGGCCGCCGCGCTGGCGCTCCGTGGCGGGCCCAAGGCAAGTGCCTTGGGTGTGGGCGTTGTGGTGATGGCGGTGCTGGGTCCGGTGATCCTCACCGTGCTCAACGCGAGGAGCTACAACGTGTACTTCCCGCTTCCGCCGCGTTATGGAGACGGCATCCTCGCCGGTCTTGCGGGGACGATGGCCTGGACCTTCCGCGCCAAGGCTGGCGAGCGCGCACTGGTTCTGCTCGCGATCGTCTCCTTCGTCAACGTCTTCGTCTGACCGCACGGCCGGTATTGTCTCCCGGTCGACTCCGACCGGAAAGGTGGTTGCGGTGCAGTCCTCGACCTTCGCCTCGTGGCACCGCCTCGTCGCGCACTGGAACGTTCGTCATCGCTCGGGACCTCGCGACGAGGACATCCGTGATGTGCTGTCTCGCGGGTTGCAGGCGGTGGTCGATGAACTGCCCGACACGCCTCTGGCGTCCAAGCCATCGGCAGATTCATTGCTGAGGTGCGAGGTCGCGATCGTGTGTGCCAGCGAGCTGTTCGACAAAGCGGCGTACACCCGTGACAACCCGCCCGTGCGCCAGGGCAAGGTCGAGGCGGGTGAGCACTTCTGCACAGTCGGGCGGCGGCAGCTGCGAACCCGAGCACCCGCTTCGACGTCTGGTGGTACTGGGCAGAGCACCTCGACCCCGCCCTTGAGGGCATGAACCCGCTCCTGCACTACGAGCTCGTCGGTCGATCGTCGAGGGCTGGCGCCCTTGCCGCTACGGGAGGAGACGTTGCCTCCGACATCGTATGAAGGCGGCCGGCGGCCGCGTCGTGTGTGCCTGTTCGCCGGGTACGACC
The DNA here is from genome assembly GCA_963778095.1 of uncultured Actinomycetota bacterium. GTDB lineage: Bacteria > Actinomycetota > Actinomycetes > Propionibacteriales > Nocardioidaceae > Nocardioides_B. The sequence continues at coordinate 292,645 of CAVZTB010000007.1, forward strand.
CCGACGGGTCCGTCGACGACTACGTCGTGGACTACCTGGCGGAGCTGTCCCGTCACGCAGACGTCTACTACCTATCCGACGGCTACTTGGATGCCCACCAGATGGAGCGCTTGGAGCCGTACACGCGTGGCGCCTGGGCGATCAACCACGGTGCCTACGACTTCGGCTCGCTGGCCATGCTGGCTGGTGACCTCGTCGGCTGGGACCTGATCGACGAGTACGACGAACTGGTGCTGGCCAACGACAGTGCCTTCCTGCTCCGCCCTCTCGACCACGTCCTCGACCGGATGGACGCCAGAGCCTGTGACTGGTGGGGGCTGCAGGCGAGCAAGCACGGATTCGACGGCGATCAGCCATCCGGCGGTCCCCTTGATGCGTCTGTCATGAAGCGACACATGATCGGTGAGCGACTCCTCAACGACCATGATCACCTCCATCTGAGCTCCTACTTCCTGGTGCTCCGGCGGCCCGTGTTCCAGGACCCGGGATTCCGTCGTCGCATCGAAGCCGGTCGTACCGCAGGCCGACAAGCAGCTCGTGATCCACAAGTACGAGATCGGCCTGAGCAGGTATCTCATGTGTCGGGGTTTTGACTTCGACACGTTCATCCCCGGGCTCTACCCGTTCCATCCCGCTGTACACCGCGGACTACTTCGAGCTGCTCGACCTGGGGTTTCCGCTGCTCAAGCGGAACTTCCTCTCCGAGAACAGCAAGAACGTGCCGGACCTGCGCGGGTGGAAGGGACGAGTCGCGCAGGTGCTACCTGCGGCGAGGTTGGACGTCATGGAGCGCAACCTCTTCCGAGTCGCCCCGGACGACCGGTTGCGACGCAGCTTCGCGATCGTGAGCGAGTCCGGGGCGGTGCAGGAACAGGACCGTCCACTCTCCCAGTGGGAGCTCGTAGAGGAAGATCGTCACACTGAGAAGCTCGACCACTGGTGGGCGTTCCCGGTGGACGAGCTGGACCACCAGCTAGCAGGAGGTTGTCGAGCAGTCTTCGAAGCCGTGCGCATGGACCCTTCTATCAAGAAGATCGTCCTGACTCGCAGTCGACGCATCGAGCTGGACGGTGAGAACGTCGTCGTGGTCCCGCTGATCAGTGCCGAGGGACAGAGACACCTCGTACGCGCGGGGCACGTCTTCGTCCACGAGCTCCCGGGCGCCGGTTCCAGTCCCGTGGACGCTCGCCTGCACAACGTCATCAACGTGGCTGAGTGTCTCGGTCGAAACACGGCAACAGTGGAGACCGAGCTCTCCTCGCCCTACCGTGCCGTGGTGGCGGGTTCCCACGTGGCAGCTTTCGCGGTCGCGGAAGCCCACAGGCCGCTCCGCCTCGAGGATGTCTGGGTCACGGGCAACCCGCGTACCGATCTGGTCCTGTGTGCTTCTGGCCGGACCTGCCCCGCGACCTGAAGGCCCAGGAGGAGGACTCGTCGGGCGGCTCAAGGGGAGGCGACTCGTCCTGTTCGAGCCGGAGTACCTCCCCGACCGGCACGACGATGGCTATCGCGGCTTCGATGATGCTCAGCTCGCCTGGCTGTCCGGGTGGCTGAGAGACCATCACGCGGTACTGGGGTTTCGTGAAGACCCCAGGGACCGTGGGTGGGGACTCACGAGGTTGCTGCGGTCCTTGCAGACGCTCTCGCTGCCGCGATCCGTGTTCCCGAGTCTCGAGGTCGTTGACCGGGTGGCTGCTGCCCTGGTGACCGGCAAGGTGACCGAGCCACCGAGTTCGTTCCCACGGGGAAGCCCATGATCCTGCTCGGGGAGCGAGGCAGCACCGTCGAGCGGCTCGTCCCGGCACAGGTAGTTGGGGACTTCGCGGACCTCTCCTGCGCCTTGACCGCGCTGTTCGAGGACGAGAGCGACGAGCATGGTTGGCGCCGCGCACAGCTGGTTCAGAACCTCGACACGCGCAATGCGCGTCGGCTCGCGCTCGCGGTGAGGGCCAGCTACCTGACGTGAGGTGGACGCTTCTCCAGCACTGAGGCTGATCGCATGAGCGAGCAGCCGCAGAGCGCGACCGGAGCCGGCCGAGGACGACCTCCCCGAGCAGATGCGGGTGCGCCGGAACAAGCGCGAGCGGCTGGTCGCCGAGGGCGTCGCGCCGTACCCCGTCGTCGTCGAGCGCACCCACACGCTCGCCCAGGTCCGCGCGGCGTACGACGGGCAGGACCTCGAGCCCGACACGCACACCGGTGAGCGGGTCGCGGTCACCGGACGCGTCATGTTCCTGCGCAACACCGGCAAGCTCTGCTTCGTCCGGCTGCGCGAGGGCGACGGCACCGAGCTCCAGGTGATGCTGTCGCTGGCCGACGTCGGCGAGGAGCGACTGGCCGAGTTCAAGGCGGTCGTCGACCTCGGCGACCTGCTCGCGGTCACCGGCGAGGTGGTCACCAGCCGCCGGGGCGAGCTGCTCCGTGGCCGCGAACGGCTGGTCCCTGGCCGCCAAGACGTTGCGACCGCTGCCCAACGAGCACACGCCGCTGTCCGACGAGGCCCGCGTGCGCCTGCGCTACGTGGACATGATGGTGCGCCCGGAGCCGCGCGACATGGTGCGCACCAAGGCCACGGTGCTCAAGAGCCTCCGGTCGACGCTCGACGCGCGCGACTACGTCGAGGTCGAGACGCCGATCCTCCAGCTCACCAACGGCGGCGCCGCGGCCCGCCCGTTCAACACCCACCTCAACGCGCTCGACCAGGACATGCTGCTGCGCATCGCCCTGGAGCTCGACCTGAAGAAGGCGATGATCGGCGGGGTCGACAAGGTCTACGAGATCGGCCGGACGTTCCGCAACGAGGGGCTCGACTCCACGCACGCGGCCGAGTTCTCGATGCTCGAGGCCTACGAGGCGTACGGCGACCAGTTCACGATGATGGAGCTGACCCGCGCCCTGGTCCTCGACGCCGCGCGAGCCGTCGGCCGGACCGTCGTACCCGCCCGGGACGGCAGCGAGATCGACCTCGAGGCCGAGTGGCGGCAGGGCGCCGATCCTCGAGCTGGTGTCGACGGCTCTCGGCGAGGAGGTCACCGCCGAGACCGACGAGGCCACGCTGCGCAAGCACGCGGAGCGCCACGACGTCGAGCTGCAAGCCGGCCTGGGGCCCGGCCGAGATCGTCGTCGAGCTCTACGAGCAGCTCGTCGAGGACTCGCTGGTCACCCCGACGTTCGTGATGGACTACCCGGCCGCCGTGAAGCCGCTGGCCAAGCCGCACCGCAGCAAGGCCGGTCTCAACGAGGCGTGGGACCTGATCATCAACGGCGTCGAGCTGGCGCCGGCGTACTCCGAGCTCAACGACCCGGTGATCCAGCGCGAACGGCTCGAGGCGCAGTCGCTGCTGGCCGCCCAGGGCGACCCGGAGGCGATGGACCTCGACGAGGCGTTCCTCAAGGCGATGGAGTACGGCATGCCGCCGGCCGGCGGCATGGGGATGGGCGTGGACCGGTTGGTCATGCTGCTCACCGGCGCCGGCATCCGGGAGACCATCCTGTTCCCGCTGCTGCGCCCCGAATGAGAAACGCGATCGCAATTCTGCGTCTTTTATCCGGTCCATTCCGGCCGGTAAAAGATCGCGAGGGTATTTGCCATTCGCTAATACCGAGCCAATATCGTTTCTCTTGCCCCCGGTCCGGGGATTTCCGGATGAATTCGAAAGGCCAATGAAATGGCACAACGAGTGAACGTGGTCCTCGTCGACGACATCGACGGCAAGGACGCCGAGGAGACGGTCAGCTTCGCCCTCGACGGGGTCGACTACGAGATCGACCTCTCCGACCAGCACGCCGGCGAGCTGCGCAACGCGCTCAGCCTCTACATCGGCCACGCCCGGCGCACCGGTGGCCGCCGCAAGAGCGGTCGTCGCTCGTCGGCCCCCGCCGCCGACACCGGCACCTCCGCCGCGGACATCCGCGCCTGGGCCCGGGAGAACGGCTGGGACGTCCCCGAGCGCGGCCGGGTCAGCGCCGACGTGCGCGAGGCGTACGCCGCCGCCAACTGACCGGTCCTCGGCTGGTCGAGACCACTCGCCGGCAGCGCGCAGGGGTAGCCCTGTTCGCTGTCGGCGAATGCTTTAACGCCCCGAGGGAGGAACACGTAGGCTGAGTCGAGGGTTGAGCCGACAGTGACCCGCGACGACGCGGGACTACTGTTCGTCTGACGAGTTCCCACCGCATCCGGCTCCACGTCGGGCGTGGCACGGTGAGGCACGGCAAGGAGCGATGAGGCACATGTTCGAGCGGTTCACAGACCGAGCCCGCAGGGTGGTCGTCCTGGCGCAGGAAGAAGCCCGGATGCTCAGCCACAACTACATCGGCACCGAGCACATCCTCCTGGGCCTGATCCACGAGGGAGAGGGCGTCGCGGCCAAGGCGCTCGAGAGCCTCGGCATCTCGCTCGAGGCGGTGCGCGCCCAGGTCGAGGAGATCATCGGCCAGGGCCAGCAGGCACCGAGCGGGCACATCCCGTTCACGCCGCGCGCCAAGAAGGTGCTCGAGCTCTCGCTGCGCGAGGCGCTCCAGCTCGGCCACAACTACATCGGCACCGAGCACATCCTGCTCGGCCTGATCCGCGAGGGCGAGGGCGTGGCCGCCCAGGTGCTGGTCAAGCTCGGCGCCGACCTCAACCGGGTCCGCCAGCAGGTCATCCAGCTGCTCTCCGGCTTCCAGGGCAAGGAGACCGCCGCCGCCGGCGCTCCGCAGGAGGGCGCTCCGTCCTCGTCCCTGGTCCTCGACCAGTTCGGCCGCAACTACACGCAGGCCGCTCGCGAGGGCAAGCTCGACCCGGTCATCGGGCGCGAGAAGGAGATCGAGCGCGTCATGCAGGTGCTGTCGAGACGCACCAAGAACAACCCGGTGCTCATCGGAGAGCCGGGCGTGGGCAAGACCGCCTGCGTCGAGGGTCTTGCCCAGGCGATCGTGCGCGGCGACGTGCCCGAGACGCTCAAGGACAAGCAGATCTACAGCCTCGACCTCGGCTCCCTGGTCGCCGGCTCCCGCTACCGCGGTGACTTCGAGGAGCGCCTGAAGAAGGTGCTCAAGGAGATCAAGACCCGCGGCGACATCGTGCTGTTCATCGACGAGCTGCACACGCTGGTCGGTGCCGGCGCGGCCGAGGGCGCCATCGACGCGGCCTCGATCCTCAAGCCGATGCTGGCCCGCGGCGAGCTGCAGACCATCGGCGCGACGACCCTCGACGAGTACCGCAAGCACCTCGAGAAGGACGCCGCCCTCGAGCGGCGCTTCCAGCCGATCCAGGTGCAGGAGCCGACGATCGCGCACACCATCGAGATCCTCAAGGGCCTGCGCGACCGCTACGAGGCGCACCACCGGGTCACGATCACCGACGAGGCGCTCGTCGCGGCGGCCACGCTGGCCGACCGCTACGTCTCCGACCGGTTCCTGCCGGACAAGGCCATCGACCTGATCGACGAGGCCGGCTCGCGGCTGCGGATCCGCCGGATGACCGCTCCGCCGGACCTGCGCGAGTTCGACGACAAGATCGCCGACGTGCGCCGCCGCAAGGAGGGCGCGATCGACAGCCAGGACTTCGAGCTGGCCGCGTCCCTCCGCGACGAGGAGAAGAAGCTCTTCCTCGCCAAGGGCGAGCGCGAGAAGCAGTGGAAGGCCGGCGACATGGACGTCGTGGCCGAGGTCGACGAGGAGCTCATCGCCGAGGTCCTCGCCGTCGCCACCGGCATCCCGATCGTCAAGCTCTCCGAGGAGGAGTCCACCCGGCTGCTCAAGATGGAGGACGAGCTGCACAAGCGCGTCATCGGTCAGGACCAGGCCGTCAAGGCGCTGTCCCGGGCGATCCGGCGCACCCGTGCGGGCCTCAAGGACCCGAAGCGTCCCGGCGGGTCGTTCATCTTCGCCGGGCCCTCGGGCGTCGGCAAGACGTGGCTGTCCAAGACGCTCGCGGAGTTCCTCTTCGGCGACGAGGACGCGCTGATCCAGCTCGACATGAGCGAGTTCAGCGAGAAGCACACCGTCTCGCGGCTGTTCGGCTCCCCGCCCGGCTACGTCGGCTACGAGGAGGGCGGCCAGCTCACCGAGAAGGTGCGGCGCAAGCCGTTCTCGGTGGTGCTGTTCGACGAGATCGAGAAGGCGCACCCGGACATCTTCAACTCGCTGCTGCAGATCCTCGAGGAAGGTCGCCTGACCGACTCGCAGGGCCGCGTGGTCGACTTCAAGAACACCGTGATCATCATGACCACGAACCTCGGCACCCGCGACATCTCCAAGGGTGCGAGCCTCGGCTTCCAGCAGACGACGGACGTCCAGGGCAACTACGACCGGATGAAGGCCAAGGTGTCGGAGGAGCTCAAGCAGCACTTCCGGCCCGAGTTCCTCAACCGTGTCGACGAGATCGTGGTCTTCCCGCCGCTGACCAAGGAGCAGATCGTCGCGATGGTCGACAACATGGTCGCCGCCGTCGACATCCGCCTCAAGGACCGCGACATGGCGATCGAGCTCACGCAGGCCGCCAAGGACCTGCTCGCGACCCGCGGCTTCGACCCGGTCCTCGGCGCGCGCCCGTTGCGTCGTACCGTCCAGCGGGAGATCGAGGACACGCTCGCCGAGAAGATGCTGTACGGCGAGGTGCGGCCCGGCCAGATCATCCTGGTCGACGTCGAGGGCGAGGGCGCTGGAGGCGAAGTTCACGTTCCGCGGCGAGCAGAAGAGCGAGCTGCCCGACCTGCCCCCGATCGAGGAGCCGGCCGCGACCGGCGAGACCGAGTAGGCCGCAGATTCACTGGGTCCCAGTGAACCGACACACCCCCGCCGTTGCAACGGCGGGGGTGTGCACGTTCCTGAGGCGGGGGTCAGTGCGCGCCGTGCAGGTTGAGCACCAGCACGCCGCCGATGATCATCAGCAGCGCGAGGCCCTTGACCAGGTCCCACGGCTCGTCGAGGAGCAGCACGCCGACCAGGGCGATGCCGGCGGTGCCGAGGCCGGACCAGACCGCGTAGGTCACCGAGACCGGGATGTTGCGGATCACCACGGCCAGCAGCCAGATCGACAGCGGCGTAGCCGCCGAGCACCAGCGCGGTCCACAGCGGCTCACGGAAGCCGTGCGTGCGCGGCAGCGCGGCCGTCGAGGCGACCTCGACCCCGATCGCCCCCAGCAGCAGCACCCATGCGCCGACCATGACCCGTCCTCCTCGGTGAAAGCGTGTGTAGCAGTCGCTACACGGCTACTGTAGCACTCGCTACAGTCATCACCGAAGCCGTCGTCGCAGGCCAGGAGCCATCCGTGCCGCGTGACACCGCCCGTCGCGACGAGGTCGCGCAGGCCGCGACCGACTACGTGCTCGAGCACGGGCTGGTCGGGCTCAGCCTGCGTCCGCTCGCCGCCGAGCTGGGCACCAGCGACCGGATGCTGCTCTACCACTTCGCCAGCAAGGACGACCTGGTCGCGACCGTGCTGCGGGTCTCCAACGACCGCTCGGTGGCCGAGATCCGCGCGCTGCCCGCCTCGACGCGACGTGCGCGCGGCGGTGCTCGACCTCTGGGCGGCGGTCACCACCCCGCGGCTGGCGCGCTGCCAGCGGATGTACGTCGAGGCGGCGGCCCTCGGGCTGTTCGGGCGCGAGCCCTACGCGTCCGTCGTCCGCGAGGCCAACGAGGTGTGGATCGGCGCCGTCGCCGACCACCTGGTCGCGTCGGGCACCCCGCGCGACCGGGCCCGCGCGTGCGGTGGCGCTGCTGGACGCCACGCTTGATGGGCTTCCAGCTCGACCTGCCGCTCGACGCCGGCGACCCCGTGCAGGAGCAGGCCGTGCTCGACCTCGCCGACGCCGTCGCCGCCATCGCCACCGCCGCTGGTTGAGGTGCCCCAGCGGTTGAGTCGAGCGGCGGCTCGAAACCGCCGCACCCTCGCGGATCCTGCCCCGGTTTCGAGGGCCTCGGCTAGCGCCTCGGCACCTCAACCAGCGACGGCGGGGCGTCAGGGCAGCGCGTAGGCGTCGTCGGCGACCTGGGCGACCAGGCCGTCGTCGACGAGCCAGCGCAGGCAGCGGTCACGCTGCTCGGCCGCCGGCCAGGCGTCGTCGAGCCGGCTGCGGTGCACCGGGCCGTCGCTGTCGCGGAGCACGCCGAGCAGCCGCCCCCGGCACTGCCGGTCGGTGCCGTCGTACGCCTGGCCCTTGCGCGGTGGTCCGTCGTACGCCGGGTAGCCGGCCGCCCGCCACGCGCAGAGGTCCGCCACCGGGCAGTCCGCGCACCGGGGTGCCGCCGCGACGCACACGGTCGCGCCGAGCTCCATGGTGGCGATCGCCCAGGCGGCGGCGGTCGGGCCGTCGTCGGGCAGCAGGGTCGCGGCCAGGTCGCGCTCGGCCCGGGTGACGGCGGTGGCCGGGAACTCCACGCCGCCGACCGTCCGGGCCAGCACCCGTCGGACGTTGGTGTCGAGGACGACGTGCCGGCGCCGGAACGCGAAGGACGCGACCGCGGCGGCCGTGTAGTCGCCGACGCCCGGCAGGGCGATCAGGTCGTCGTAGGCCGAGGGCACCTCGCCGCCGTGGTCCGCCACGATCGCGGTCGCGGCGGCGTGCAGCCGCAGGGCGCGGCGGGGGTAGCCGAGTCGTCCCCAGGCGCGCACCGCGGCCCCGGTCGGCTCGGCGGCGAGGTCGGCCGGCGTCGGCCAGTCGGAGAGCCACCGCTCGTAGACCGGGAGCACCCGGGCGACCGGTGTCTGCTGGAGCATGAACTCGCTGACCAGCACCGCCCAGGGGGACGCCGACGGCTCCCGCCAGGGCAGGTCGCGGGCGTGCTCGTCGTACCACGCGAGCAGGGGTTCACGGAGGTCGGACACGGTCCGCACAGCCTAGGCGGCGGCCGATCGCGCCCGTCCCCGGTGTGGCACCCGGACGGTGCGCCGGACACGAAGTTACGGTGACGCCATGACCACGGTGACCCGCCCCCGGGGGCCGCTCCCGGCCCGGGTGTACTGGACGCGACGGCTGCTCCTCGTGGTGGTCGCGTTCGCCCTCGTCTTCGGCCTGGCCCGGCTGCTCGGCAGCGGCGGCTCCGGCGGCCCGAGCGCCCAGCCCGTCGGTGCGACCCCGTCCAGCTCCGACGCCCGGGTCACCACGCCGGCCGCCACGCCGCAGGCGACGCCCGACCGGCAGGGCGCGGGCAAGGTCGGCAAGAAGGCCAAGCCCACGCCGACGCCGCTGGCCTCACCGAGCGGCACCTGCTCGCGACAGCGACGTGGTCGCCACCCCGTCGGTCAAGGGCACGGCGTACGCCGGCCACCCGGTCGTCTTCACGATGACGCTCGCGACGCGCGTGTCCGAGGCCTGCACCTGGGACGTGTCCTCGCAGACGATGGTGGTCAAGGTGACCTCCGGCACCGACCGGATCTGGTCGACCCAGGAGTGCAGCGGCGCGGTCCCGAAGCAGTCCGTCGTGGTCCGCCGCGACCAGCCCACGACGGTCGCGGTCGGCTGGAACGGCCAGCGCTCCGACACCGACTGCAGCCGGTCGACGGCCTGGGCCGAGCCGGGCTACTACCACGTGGTCGCGGCGTCCTTCGGGGCCGACCCGATCGACGTGCAGTTCGAGCTGAAGTCGCCGGTGCCGCGCACGATCACCGCGACCCCGACCCCGTCCGGAGAAGCCGTCCTCGAAGGCGTCGGGCAAGGCCTCGCCGAGCGCGTCCCCGACGAAGAAGCCCAGCAAGAAGCCGTCGGCCCAGCACTGACGCGCGGAGTCGGGCAGCCTCAGACGTAGCGCTCGAGGATGCTGGACTCCGCCAGCCGGGACAGGCCCTCGCGGACGCTGCGGGCCCGGAGCTCGCCGACGCCGTCGACGGCCTGGAGGTCGTCGATGCTCGCGGAGAGCAGCTTCTGGAGGCTGCCGAAGTGCTCGACGAGCCGGTCCACGACGGTGCCGGGCAGCCGCGGGACCTTGGCCAGCAGCCGGTAGCCGCGCGGGGTGACGGCGCCGTCGAGGTGCTCGCTGGCCCCCAGGCCGAGGGCCCGGGCCACGGCGGCGACGTCGACGAGCTCGGTCGGGCCCAGCGACTCCAGGTCGGTCAGCACGTCCTCGGGGGTGCGCTTGCGGCGGCTGCTCGGGAGGTAGTCGCGGATCACCAGCTCCCGCTCGATGTCCACGCCGGTGACGAGCTCGTCGAGCTGCAGGGAGAGCAGCCGGCCGTCGCTGCCGAGCTCGAGCACGTAGTCCTCGATCTCGCGGGCGATCCGGGTCACCATCTCCAGCCGCTGGGCGACGACCGCGACGTCGCGGGTGGTGACCAGGTCCTCGATCTCGAGCGCCGACAGCGTGCTGGACACCTCGTCGAGCCGCATCTTGTAGCGCTCGAGGGTGGCCAGGGCCTGGTTGGCGCGGGACAGGATCTGGCCGGAGTCCTCCAGGACGTAGCGGATCTCGCCGACGTAGACCGCGATGATCTGCATCGACTGCGACACCGAGATGACCGGGTAGCCGGTCTGCCGGGCGACCCGGTCGGCCGTGCGGTGCCGGGTGCCGGTCTCCTCGGAGTGGATGCCGGGGTCGGGCATCAGGTGCACGGCGGCGTGCAGGATGCGGGCGGCGTCGCGGTCGAGGACCAGCGCGCCGTCCATCTTCGCCAGCTCGCGCAGCCCGGTCGCCGTGAACGGGACGTCGAGGAAGAAGCCGCCGGTGGAGATCGAGTCGACGACCTTGTCGCTGCCCAGCACCAGCAGGGCGCCGGTGCGGCCGCGCAGGATCCGCTCGAGCCCGTCGCGCAGCGTGGTGCCCGGCGCGATGCTCGCGAGCGTCGCCCGCAGCCTGAGCACGTCGTCCGTGCGGTCGTTCCCTGCCACTGTGCTCCCCGGTCCTGCTGGCGGTAGTCGTGCCCCTCGGCCGGTCAGTCTAGGGGTGATACCGCCTCCCGGGCGCACGGCCCTGCCTGTCGCGGGAACCGGCCAGAGCAGTGCTCAGACGACGCCGAGCGCGGGCCGCCCGGGCTCGGTGCGGTGCACCTTGAAGGTCGGCGTGCTGTCCTGGACGCCCAGGTCGAGGATCCGCAGCGCGGCGTCGAGGTCGGGCACCGCGACCACCTTCATGCCGTCGACCGAGCGGACGACGCCCGCGTCCCGGTGCGACTCGGCCGGCACGATCGCGCCCCGGAAGCCGAGCCGGGCGGCCTCGGCGAGTCGCTGCGGGATGTCGCGGACCCGGCGGAGCTCGCCCGGCCAGCCCGATCTCGCCGATCGCGACCAGGTCGGTCGGGATGTCGCGCTGCTTCCAGGCCGACGCGACGGCGATGGCCGAGGCGAGGTCGGCGGCCGGCTCGGCGATCCGGACGCCGCCGACGGTCGAGGCGAACACGTCGTGCTGGTGGAGCCGGATCCGGGCGCGCTGCTGGAGGACCGCGACGATCATCGCGATCCGGGAGCGTCGAGCCCGGACGTCGTACGGCGGGGGCGCTCGGCCGTCGCCGGGGTGACCAGCGCCTGCACCTCGGCCAGGATCGGTCGGCGTCCCTCGAGGACCACGCTCACGCAGGTGCCGGGGACGGGCTCGTGGTGCCGGGCGACGAACAGCCCGGTCGGGTCGGTGACGGCGACGATGCCGTCGCCGGAGAGGTCGAAGCAGCCCACCTCGTCGACGGGGCCGAAGCGGTTCTTGACCGCCCGGACCATGCGCAGCCGGGAGCTGCGCTCGCCCTCGAAGTAGCAGCACCACGTCGACGAGGTGCTCGAGCACCCGCGGGCCGGCGATGCTGCCGTCCTTGGTGACGTGCCCGACCATGACCGTGGCGATGTTCTGGGTCTTGGCCACCCGGACCAGGGCGGCCGCCACCTCCTTGACCTGGGTGACGCCGCCCGGGACGCCGTCGACGTCGGCGGCGCCGATGGTCTGCACGGAGTCGACGACGAGCAGCTGGGGCCGGACCGCCTGGATGTGCCCGAGCACCGCGCCGAGGTCGGTCTCCGCGGCCAGGAAGAGCTCGTCGTGGATCCCGCCGGTGCGGTCGGCCCGCAGCCGGACCTGGGAGGCGGACTCCTCGCCGGTGACGTAGAGCGTGCGCAGCCCGGAGCGGGCCGTCTGGGCCGCCACCTCGAGCAGCAGGGTGGACTTGCCGACGCCGGGCTCGCCGGCGAGCAGCACGGCCGCACCCGGGGACGATGCCGCCGCCGAGCACGCGGTCGAGCTCGGGGACGCCGCTGGTGCGCGAGCGGGACTCCTCCACGGAGACCTCGCCGATGCGGACCGCCGGGGTGCTCACCGGCCCGACGGCGGTGCGCCCGCTCGGCGCGGCCGCCTCGGCGACGCTGCCCCAGGCCTGGCACTCGCCGCAGCGGCCGACCCACTTGGCCGTCGTCCAGCCGCACTCCGAGCAGCGGTAGCTCGGGCGGGCGGCGCGGGTCTTCGCAGTGCTCATGGCGGTGACGCTAGGCCAGCCCGCCGACAGTGCGCCGGTTGACGTGCCCGGGAGGTGCGGGGCTGCGGTGATCATGCGTGAGATCATTTGATCGATCCATTCGCTTGCTGGCCACGTCTTCGTCCGGGGGGTCCAGCCGATGTCACGCCGCACCGACGCCCCAGCAGTGTGCCGAGCAGCGCACCCACGCTGGCCACGGTCGCGGACGAGGCAGGCGTCTCCCGGCAGACCGTCTCGAACGCCCTGAACAGCCCCGAGCTGCTCCGGCCGGACACGCTCGCGCGGGTGCAGGAGGCGATCGAGCGGCTCGGCTACTCGCCCAACCGGGCCGCCCGCAGCCTGCGCACCCGGGCCTCCCACCTCGTCGGGCTCCGGGTCGACCCCGCCGTCGAGGACAGCGCCAACGCCCTGATGGACCGGTTCGTGCACTCGCTGGTGGAGAGCACCCGCGAGACCGGCTACCACGTCCTGCTGTTCAGCGGCGACGGCGACGACGACGACGCCACGGACGGGTACGACGAGCTGCTGCGCTCCGCGGCCGTCGACGCCTTCGTGGTCACCGACACCTACCGCGGCAACCCGCACGCCGCCTGGCTGGCGCAGCAGGGCGTGCCGTTCGTCGCGTTCGGCCGGCCCTGGGGCGAGCCCACCGCGCGGCACCCCTGGGTCGACGTCGACGGCCGGGACGGCGTGGTGCAGGCCGTCGACCACCTCGTCGAGCGCGGTCACTCCCGGATCGCGTGGGTGGGCTGGCAGAAGGGCTCGTTCATCGGCGAGGACCGGCGCAGCGGCTGGCTCGACCAGATGCACGCCCGCGGGCTGTCGACGAGCCGGCTGTCCGCCCGGGGTGACGACACCCTGGAGTTCGGCGCCCGGGCCGCGCGGGCCCTGCTCGACGTGGAGCCGGTCGGAGCGGCCGACCGCGTTCGTGTGCGCCAGCGACACGGTCGCGATGGGGGTGCTGCGGACCTGTCGACGAGCTCGGGCTGCGCGCCGGGCCGGGACGCGGCCGTGGTCGGCTTCGACGACTCGATCGCGGCCCAGGTCACCACCCCCGGGCTGACGTCGGTCCGGCAGCCGCTGGAGGAGGTGGCGGTCGAGGTGGTGCGCTACCTCGGCGAGCTGCTCGCGCACCGGCCGATCCCCGACCTCGGGCTCGCGTGCTGACGCCGACGCTGCGGGTCCGCGAGACCAGCTAGCTAGTAGCGCCGCCACCAGAGGTCGACCGCGTAGTCCACCTCGGTGCCCTCGTGGCCCGGCCAGCGCCTCGTCGGCCACCTCGCTCGGCGAGCTCGATGCGCACGCACGCCTCCAGGTCGGCGCGCGTCGCGAAGCGCCACAGCGATGTCGAGGGGCCGGCGCTGCCAGCCGTGCCGGGACCAGAACGCCTGCACCTCGTCGGCGTCGATCATCGGGTAGCCGCGCCGGAACCAGCCGCCGAACGTGCTGCGCGAGGTGTCGTTGTCCACGACGAACGCGGTGCCGCCGCGGCGCATCACCCGGTCGAGCTCGCGGAGCCCGGGTTCGCAGCCGGGTCCGAAGAAGTACGCCCACCTGGCCTGCACGACGTCGACGCTCGCGTCCGGCAGCGGGACCTGCTGGGCCGTGCCGGGCAGCACCGTCACGTTGCGCCCGTCGCGCCGTACGACGGGCGGCGACCGCCGCCAGCCCGGGGTGCGGCTCGACGCCGTACACCTGACGGGCGCCGACGCCGCCCAGCGCGGCAGGTGGAAGCCGGTGCCGCAGCCCAGGTCGAGCACGTCGACGACCGGCCCAGCCGTCGCCGCCCGAGGACGTCGCGCATCGCCGACTCGATCACGCCCTCGGGGTCGACGGCACGGTTCTCGAGCTCGTAGGTCTCGGTGTGGTGCCAGATGTTCGGGCTCGGGACGGAGCCGGGCAACGGCTTCATCGGCTGATCGAGCTGGTCATCCGCTGATCGAGCTTGTCGAGATCAGATGCGGACGACGCCGTTCGGGGTGCTGAACTGGGCCGCGACCACGCCCGGCGTGCCGTGCGGCGCGACCCACTCGACGTCCACGTCGTCGAACGGCGCGTCGGCGGAGTTGCCCAGCCAGTCGCCCACCCGGTGCGGGTCGCCGGCGATCTCGATGGCGGACAGCACCACGTCACCGGTCGCGCCGGCGCTCGGGTGCTGCTCGACGGGGGACTCCCACTCGATGAAGAACGGCAGCTGCGGGTCGGACTGCAGGCCCTTGACGCCGACCTGGCGCCAGCGCAGCTCGACGCCGTCGGGACGGTGCCGGTTGCCCTGCACGGAGTCCCGGCCGAGCCGCTCGGCGACCTTGCCGATGTCGTCGACCGCGACGACCCAGCCCAGCCAGCCGCCGCCGAGCGCGGAGCGGGCGCGGACGGCCTGGCCGAAGGGCGCCTTGTCGGAGGCCGGGTGGTCGAGCACCTCGACGACCTCGATGTAGGTGCCGGCGGTCAGCGGCAGCACCATGTTGCGCGTCCCGAAGCGGGGATGGATGCCGCCGTCGCGGAAGTCCTCACCCAGCAGGGTGCCGATGCGTGCGGCCGTGCTCTTCAGACCGTCGGGGCCGGCAGCGTACGAGACGTGGTCGAGGCGCATACGAAGCATTGTCACCACAGCGGCGTCGCGGCCGGACACCGGGGTCGACCCCGGTGTCCCCTTGTGCCGGTCCTCACGCGGGTGAAAAGTGGGCCGTGCGCCCGCGCGTCGCTGCGGGTCGGTCGAGGCGCGAGGAGGGACCACGTGGCAGGCAAGCAGGCAGGCCAAGCCGCCGGGAGGGACGCCGTGCCCGGTCGCGGACCGGCCCGGGGCGATCCGCAACGTGGTCGTGGTGGGCCCCGCCGGATCCGGCAAGACGACACTGGTCGAGACCCTCCTGGTCTCGGCCGGTGTGCTGAACCGGGCCGGGTACGACGGCCGACGGGACCACCGTCAGCGACTACGACGAGGCCGAGGTCCGCCAGCAGCGGTCCGTCGGCCTGGCCCTGGCTCCGCTGGTGCACGACGGGGTGAAGGTCAACCTCCTCGACACCCCCGGGCTACACCGACTTCGTGGGCGAGCTGCGCGCCGGGCTGCGGGCGGCGGACTGCGCCCTGTTCGTGCTCGCCGCCAACGACGGGATCGACGAGCCGACCCGGACGCTGTGGCGCGAGTGCGCCGACGTGGACATGCCGCGGGTGGTGGTGGTGACCAAGCTCGACCACGCGCGCGCCGACTACGACGCGGTTGCTGCGCCAGGCCCAGGAGGCCTTCGGGGACAAGGTGCTGCCGGTCTACCTCCGCGAGGGCGACGCCCTCGTCGGGCTCATCACCGGCGACGCCGGCTCGCTGGCGGCGCACGGCGAGGCCCGCGACCGGCTCATCGAGGGCGTCATCGAGGAGTCCGAGGACGAGACGCTGATGGAGCGGTTCCTCGGCGGCGAGGAGGTGGACGCCGCGCTGCTGGTGCAGGACCTCGAACGGGCGGTCGCGCGCGGGTCGTTCCATCCCGTCGTACCCGTCGACTCCGGCACCGGCACCGGCGCCCGCGAGCTGCTCGACCTCATCGTCGCCGGCTTCCCGTCCCCGCTCGAGCACCCGATGCCCGAGGTCTGGACGCCCGCCGGCAAGCGCGGCCCGGACCTGGTCTGCGACCCCGCCGGGCCCCTGGTGGCCGAGGTGGTCAAGACGACCAGCGACGCGTACGTCGGACGGGTCAGCCTCGTGCGGGTGTTCTCGGGCACGATCCGGCCGGACTCGACCGTGCACGTCTCGGGGCACGCCACCCAGTTCGCGGAGCAGGTCGTCGGGCACGGGGACGGGCACGAGGACCACGACGAGGACGAGCGGATCGGCGCGCTGTCGGTGCCGCTCGGCAAGGCCCAGCGGCACGCCGACCGGGCCGTCGCCGGTGACATCTGCGCGATCGGGCGGCTGTCCCGCGCGGAGACCGGGGACACCCTGTCCGACCAGGCCACGCCCTTCGTGCTGCGGCCGTGGACGATGCCCGAGGCGCTGCTGCCGGTCGCCATCGAGGCCCGGGCCAAGGTCGACGAGGACAAGCTCGGCCCGGGGCTGGCGCGGCTGGCCGCGGAGGACCCGACGCTGCGCATCGAGCACAACGCCGAGACCCACCAGATCGTGCTCTGGACGATGGGGGAGGCGCACGCCGACGTGGTCCTCGACCGGCTCTCGAGCCGGCACGGCGTGGCCGTCGACCAGGTCGAGCTGCGGGTGCCGCTGCGCGAGACGTTCGCCGCGCCGGCCAGCGGTCTCGGGCCGGCACGTCAAGCAGTCCGGCGGGCCACGGACAGTTCGCGGTCTGCCACATCGAGGTCGAGCCGCTGCCGGGCGGGTCCGGCTTCGAGTTCGTCGACAAGGTGGTCGGCGGCTCGGTGCCGCGGCAGTACGTCCCCTCGGTCGAGAAGGGCCTGCGCGCCCAGATGGAGCGCGGACTCACCGCGGGCTACCCCGTCGTCGACATCCGGGTGACGCTGACCGACGGCAAGTCGCACAGCGTGGACTCCTCCGACATGGCGTTCCAGACCGCGGCCGCGCTGGCGCTGCGGGAGGCGGCCGGGTCGACCCGCACGTGCCTGCTCGAGCCGGTCGACGAGGTCGTCGTGCTCGTGCCGGACGAGCTGGTCGGCACCGTGATGAGCGACCTCTCCGGGCGGCGCGGCAAGGTGCTCGGCAGCGAGCCGGCCGGCCCCGCCCGCACGATGGTGCGGGCCGAGGTGCCGCAGGTCGAGATCGGGCGCTACTCGATCGACCTCCGGGCCGCCTCGCACGGCGCCGCGACCTTCACCCGCAGCTTCGTGCGCTACGAGCCGATGCCCGACACCGTCGCCCACCGGTTGGTCGAGGGCCGAGCCGCTAGGCGAGGCGTCTCGAGACCTCGTCAGTCGGACGCGGGAGGTCTCGAGGCTCGCTCCGCTCGCACCTCGACCGGCCGAAGGGTGCGGGCGTAGCGCGGGTCGGCGGGGTGGATCGCGAGCATCGACCGCG
Organism: uncultured Actinomycetota bacterium; assembly: GCA_963778095.1. GTDB lineage: Bacteria > Actinomycetota > Actinomycetes > Propionibacteriales > Nocardioidaceae > Nocardioides_B. Next base: position 310,004 of record CAVZTB010000007.1, read on the forward strand.
ACGCGAGGTGCGCCTCGCAGTGCTCGACCAGCTCGTCGTACGCCGCCTGCCCCATCAGCGCGACGAGCTCGGGCTCGTTGGTGATGTACAGCGGGTCGGGCGCGACGTGCGCCTCGGGGTTGCCGGAGCAGTACCAGTCCAGGTCGTGGCCGCCGGCGCCCCAGCCGCGGCGGTCGTACTCACTGATCGTGATCTCGTTGTAGGCCGTGCCGTCGGGCAGCTCGACGTCGCGGAAGGTGCGCCGGATCGGCAGCTGCCAGCAGACGTCGGGCTTGGTCTCGAGCGGCTGCATGTCCTTGCGCAGCGCGAGCCCGTGCAGCGCGCAGCCCTCGCCGCCGGCGAAGCCCGGGCCGGTTCAGGAAGATGCAGGCGCCCTCGTGGACGGCGGTCTTGCGGTCGCCCTCGTCGTCGGTCTCGACCCAGGCGTTCTTGCGCGCCGTGCCCGCGTCGTGGAACTGCCAGGTCTCCGGGGTGAGCTCCTTCATGTACTTCCGGGTGCGCTTCTCGTCGTCCTTGTCGGCGAAGTGCGCGCCGAGCGTGCAGCAGCCGTCGTCGGGACGCTCGCTGTAGATCCCCTGGCAGCCCTGGCCGAAGATGCACATGTACTGCGACGTGAGCCAGGTCAGGTCACACTTGAACACCTGTCCGTCGTCGTCGGGATCGGCGAACTCGATGTAGGCACGGGGGATCACGAGATCGGTCTCAGGCACGGGCAAACCCTACGTCGGACGATAGGTTGGCGGTCATGCGGCTGGGCGTTCTCGACATCGGCTCGAACACGGGGCACCTGCTCGTCGTCGACGCCGCTCGCGGCGCAGCGCCCATGCCGGCGTACAAGCACAAGGAGCCGCTCCGGCTCGCCGAGCACCTCGACGCCTCCGGGGCCGTCACCGAGGAGGGCGTCGAGGCGCTGACGACGTTCGTCGCGTCGTCGGTCGAGGTGGCCGAGGACAAGGGCTGCGAGGAGATGGCCGGCTTCGCGACGTCGGCGGTCCGTGACGCCAGCAACTCCGACGAGGTGCTCGACCACGTCCGGGACAGCACCGGGGTCACCATCGAGGTGCTGCCCGGCGAGGACGAGGCGCGGCTGACGTTCCTCGCCGTGCGCCGGTGGTTCGGCTGGTCGTCGGGCCGGCTGGCCGTCTTCGACATCGGCGGCGGCTCGCTGGAGATCGCCGTCGGGTCCGACGAGACGCCCGGACGTCGCGCAGTCGCTGCCGCTGGGCGCCGGCCGGCTGACCCGCGACCACCTGTCGGACGGAGCCGACCAGGAGGCCGTGCGCGAGCTGCGCCGGAAGATCCGCGCCGACATCGCCCGCGACGCCGGGTCGGTGCTGCGCGTCCGCGCCCGACCACGCGGTCGCGACCTCGAAGACGTTCCGGTCCCTGGCCCGGATCTGCGGCGCGGCCCCGTCCGGCGAGGGCCCGCTGGTGCGGCGGGTGCTCGACGGCCAGGTGCTGCGCGACCTGGTCCCCAAGCTGCTCGAGATGTCGCCGGACGAGGTCGGCGAGCTGCCCGGCGTCTCGCCGAGCCGGGCGCACCAGATCGTCGCCGGCGCGCTGGTGGCCGACGCGGTGCTGGACCTGTTCGACCTGCCGGAGCTGGAGATCTGCCCCTGGGCGCTCCGCGAGGGGGTCATCCTCGAGCGCCTCGACCGCATCGTCGGTTGAGCCGGTCGAAACCACCCCAGCGACGATCGGGTGGTTTCGACAAGCTCAACCAACGGGGGCTAAGGCGGCTCAACCAACGGGCGCTCAACCGGCGGTGGCGGGCTCCACGAGGTCGGCGTACTCCGGGTGCCGGTCGACGTACGCCTTCACGAACGGGCACAGCGGCCGGATCGTGAGCCCCGCCGCGCGTACGTCGTCCAGGGCGCCCCGGACCAGCCGGCGAGCCGACGCCCTGCCCCTCGACGGCGTCGTCGACCTCGGTGTGGGTGAACACCACGACGTCGCCGCTGCGCCGGTAGGCGGAGAAGCCGACGACGGCGCCGGTCTCGTCGCGCACCTCGTAGCGGTGCAGCGCCGGGTGGTCGGCCACCGTGAACTCGCTCATCGTTCCTCTTCCCGTGCGGAGCGGCGTCTGGGCTGCCGAGCTGTATTCCGGGTCCGGGGACGCCCACTCGATAGGCTCGCACCGTGATCGCCCTGTCTACCGCCTCGGTCTACCCCGAGTCGACGGCGAACGGATTCGAGCTCGCGTCGCGGCTCGGCTACGACGCGGTCGAGGTGATGGTCGGCATCGACCCGATCAGCCAGGAGGTCGACGCGGTCCGGCACCTGTCCGAGTACCACGAGCTGCCGGTGTGCGCGGTGCACGCGCCGTGCCTGCTGATCACCCAGCGGGTCTGGGGCACCGAGCCCTGGGGCAAGCTCGAGCGGAGCGCCGAGATGGCCGTCGCGGTGGGCGCCGACGTGGTCGTCGTACACCCGCCGTTCCGGTGGCAGCGCGACTACGCGCGCGGGTTCGTCGAGGGGATCGCGATGCTCGAGGAGCGCACGGGTGTCGCGTTCGCCGTGGAGAACATGTACCCCTGGCGGGCCTCGCGGCGCGAGATGCAGGTCTACGTGCCCTGGTTCGACCCCTCCGAGCAGGACTACGCCAACGCCACCATCGACCTCTCGCACTCGGCGGTCGCACGGCAGGACCCGGTGCAGATGGCCGAGCGGCTCGGGTCGCGGCTGCGGCACATCCACATGACCGACGGCACCGGCTCGGCCAAGGACGAGCACCTGGTGCCGGGCCGCGGGACCCAGCCCGTCGTCGAGCTGCTCGAGCACCTCGCCGGCGCGGCCTTCGCCGGGCACATCGTGGTGGAGATCAACACCCGCAAGGCCGACAGACCGGGCGGCCCGCGAGCTCGACCTGCTGGAGGCGCTGGCCTTCACGCGCCTCAACTTCGAAGTCGCGCCGGAGACGTCGTGACCGTGGTCCGGAGCCGCGGCCGTCGCCCGGGCGGCCCGGACACCCGCGGCGAGATCCTCGCGGCGGCGCGGGAGTCCTTCGCCCACAAGGGCTTCGCCGGTACGACGATCCGGGCCGTCGCCGCGGAGGCGGGGGTGGACCCGGCCCTGGTGCACCACTACTTCGGGGCGAAGGACGACCTGTTCCTGGCCGCGCTGGAGATCCCGGTCGACCCGCGGGCCCTGGTGCCGGCGGTGTTCGAGCCGGGCGTCGCCGGAGCGGGCGAACGGCTGCTCCGGCTGTTCCTGTCGGTGTGGGACGACCCGGCACGACCCGGCTGCCGCTGATCGCCCTGGTGCGCAGCGGCCTCTCGCAGGAGGCGCCGGAGACGCTGCTCCAGCAGGGCATCCTCCGCATGGTCCTGCAGCCGCTGCGGGCCGCCCTGCCGGTCGCGGAGGCCGACCGGCAGGGTCCAGCTGGTGGCGAGCCAGCTGATCGGGCTGGTGATGACGCGCTACCTGCTCGCCCTCGAGCCGCTCGCCTCGATGCCCGTCGACGACGTGGTCGCCTGGGTCGCGCCCACCCTGCAGCGCTACCTCGACGGTCCGCTGCCCTGACCGCCGACCGATTCACTGGGTACCCAGTGAATCGGTCACACCCCCGACGTTGCAACGGCAGGGGTGTGCAGGTTTCGTCGGGGCCGCCTTGACGCGCCCATCCACGCGCAGCACAATTCAACACATGATGAAAAACGCCGGCAGTGATCGACGTACGCGATCTCGACGTGCACCGCGGCCAGGTGCACGCGCTCCGCAGGGTCAGCTTCTCGACGCGACCCGGTGAGGTGACCGGGCTGCTCGGCCCGTCGGGCTGCGGCAAGTCCACGCTGATGCGCGCGGTGGTCGGCGTGCAGGTCGTCAGCGGCGGCACGGTCGAGGTGCTCGGCCTGCCGGCGGGGGACAAGCGGCTGCGCGACCGGGTCGGCTACGTCACGCAGGCGCCGAGCGTCTACGACGACCTCACCGTCGCGGAGAACCTCCGGTTCTTCGCGCGGGTGCTCGGCGTGGACCGGGCCGAGGCGGACCGCTGCCTCGAGGCCGTCGACCTCGGCCGGGCCCGCGACCAGGTCGTCAGCCGGCTCTCCGGCGGGCAGCGCTCACGGGTGTCGCTCGCGGTCGCGCTGCTGGGCAGCCCCGAGCTGCTGGTGCTCGACGAGCCCACGGTCGGCCTCGACCCCGTGCTGCGCCGCGACCTGTGGGCGATGTTCCACCGGCTCGCCGACGAGGGCACGGCGGTGCTGGTGTCCAGCCACGTGATGGACGAGGCCGAGCGCTGCGACCGGCTGCTGCTCATGCGGGACGGCGAGCCTGCTGGCCGACGAGACGCCGCGGGACCTCCTCGCCCGCACCCGTACGACGGACGTGGAGGACGCGTTCCTCGCCCTGGTGGAAGGTGCGGCGGCATGAGCCCCCGGATCACCGGCGCCGTCGCCGCACGGGTCCTGACCCAGCTGCGGCGCGACCACCGGACCCTGGCGATGCTGCTCGTGCTGCCGTGCCTGGTGCTCACGCTGCTGTGGTGGATGTTCGGCGCCGGCGACGCGGCCGAACAGGGGTTCAGCTCCCTGGGCCCGCCGCTGCTCGCGCTGATCCCGTTCATCGTGATGTTCCTGGTGACCTCGGTGACCACGCTGCGCGAACGGTCCTCGGGCACCCTCGAGCGGCTGCTCGCGATGCCGACCGGCAAGGGCGACTTCCTCGGTGGCTACGCCCTCGCCTTCGGGCTGGTCGCCACGGTGCAGTCGGTGCTGGCCGTCGCGCTGTCGTTCCTGGTCCTCGGGCTGGACGTGTCCGGCCCGGTCTGGATGCTCGTCGTGGTCGCGGTGGCCGACGCCGTGCTCGGCACGGCCCTGGGGCTGTTCGTGTCGGCGTTCGCGCGGACCGAGTTCCAGGCCGTGCAGTTCATGCCGCTCGTGGTCATCCCGCAGATCCTGCTGTGCGGGCTGTTCCTGCCCGCGCGACGCAGATGCCGCGGGTGCTCGAGGCGATCTCCGACGTGCTCCCGCTCTCCTACGCCGTCGACGCGATGACCGCCGTCTCGACCGTCGACCGGCACGGCCCTCGGCGGCGTCGACGCGTCGGTCTGGTCCGACCTCGGCGGTGGTGCTCGCGTTCGCGGTGGCCGGGCTCGCCCTCGGGGCCGCCACGCTGCGCCGCCGCACCCCCTGACCCGGACCATCGGGCGGACGGGGCCGGGCGTGGCGCGCCCCGTCCACGGCGTAGCCTGGGCCGCGGGTCGCACCGCCGCGACCCGTCGTCGTCCGTGCTGGAGGAGATTCGTGTTACGGCAGCCGTTGCTGATGCTCTCGCGCAGCGACAAGGTCAAGAGCTTCGTCACCGCGATGCCGGTGTCGAGCGGCATCGTGTCGCGCTACGTGCCCGGTGAGGCCACCGAGGACGCCGTCACGGCGACCGGTGAGCTCATCGAGTCGGGCCTGCACGTCACGCTGGACTTCCTGGGCGAGGACACCCTCGACCGCGAGCAGGCCGACGCCACCGTCGCGGCCTACCTCGACGTGCTCGAGGCCCTGAGCAACAAGGGCCTCTCGCGCAACGCCGAGGTCTCGGTCAAGCTCTCGGCCGTCGGCCAGGCGCTGCCCGAGATCGGCGAGAAGGTCGCGATCGAGAACGCGCGCACGATCTGCCACGCGGCCCGCAACGCCGGCACCACGGTGACCCTCGACATGGAGGACCACACCACCACCGACTCGACGCTGGGCATCCTGCGCGAGCTGCGCAAGGACTTCCCGGAGACCGGCGCGGTGCTGCAGGCCTACCTGCACCGCACCGAGGCCGACTGCCGCGACCTGGCCTACGAGGGCTCGCGCGTGCGGCTGTGCAAGGGCGCCTACAACGAGCCCGAGTCGGTCGCCTTCCAGGACAAGCACGACGTCGACAAGTCCTACGTCCGCTGCCTCAAGGTGCTGATGGCCGGCGAGGGCTACCCGATGATCGCCTCGCACGACCCGCGGATGGTCGACATCGCCGGCGCGCTCGCGACCCGCAACGGCCGGGCGCAGGGCAGCTACGAGTACCAGATGCTCTACGGCATCCGCCCCGACGAGCAGAAGCGGCTGGCCGACGCCGGCGAGAAGGTGCGCGTCTACGTGCCCTACGGCCAGGAGTGGTACGGCTACCTCATGCGCCGCCTCGCCGAGCGCCCGCAGAACCTGTCGTTCTTCGTGCACTCGCTGGTGTCCAAGAAGTAGGGAGAGCACATGACGGTCGCCATCATCGGCGCGGGCGTGATGGGGGAGACGCTGCTCTCCGGCCTGATCCGCTCCGGCCGACGCCCGGCCGACCTGCTGGTCGGCGAGAAGCGCCGCGAGCGGGCCGCCGAGCTCGCAGGAGAGGTACGGCGTCGACGTGGTGTCGAACGTCGACGCCGCCGCCAAGGCCGACACCCTGGTGCTCGTCGTGAAGCCGCAGGACATGGCCGACGTGCTCGACGAGCTCGCGCCCGTCGTACGCCCCGGGCAGCTGGTCGTGTCGCTGGCCGCCGGCATCACCACCGCGTTCCTCGAGGCCCGGCTGCCCGAGGGCACCGCGGTCGTGCGCGTCATGCCGAACACCCCGGCCCTCGTGGACGAGGGGATGGCCGCCATCTCGCGCGGCTCGCACTGCGACGAGTCGCACCTGGCCGAGGCCGAGTCGCTGATGGCCTCGACCGGCAAGGTGCATCCGGGTCCCCGAGCGCCAGCAGGACGCGGTGACCGCGATCAGCGGCTCCGGTCCGGGCTACATCTTCTTCGTCGTCGAGTCGATGATCGAGGCCGGCGTCCACCTCGGCCTGCCGCGCTCGACCGCCACCGAGCTCGTCGTGCAGACCGTCGTCGGCTCCGCGAAGCTGATCCGCGACACCGCCGAGCACCCGGTGGTGCTGCGCGAGCGGGTCACCTCACCCGGAGGCACGACCGCCGCCGCCCTGCGCAAGCTCGAGGAGCACAGCGTCCGCGCGGCGTTCCTGGTCGCCATCGAGGCCGCCCGCGACCGCTCCCGCGCCCTCGCCGAGGGCATGGACTAGCCGTACCTCGGGTGGTCGAGGAGCCGAGCCGCTAGCCAGCGCACCCGGTTGGTCGAGGAGCCGAGCCGCTAGGCGAGGCGTCTCGAGACCGACTCGCCCGCCCCAGGACCAGGTCCAGCACCCACCGCGCCAGCCCGGCGCGGCGCCGCAGGTACGCCACCAGCTCGTCGGTCTCCGGGGCCGTCGAGGTGCTCGACCGGGAACGCCCCCGGGCAGCGTCCGCGGCCCGAGCGAGCTGCACACCATCCCCCGGTGCACGGTCGCGACGTCCAGCGTCGATGCCCTCGGCGGCCAGCCCGTCGACGTACGCCGGCTCCACGGCCGCGCAGCAGCCCGGGCAGCCGGTCCGGCTCCATCCGGCCGCGCTCGACCTCGCCCGCGAGCAGCTGGCCGAGGTCGTGCCCCAGCGGCAGCTGGCACCGGAACGCCCAGTCGATCGCGACGTAGGTCCCCGGCTCGTCGCGCGGCCGCAGCAGGTTGACCGGGGCCGCGTCGCCGTGCGGCAGCGCGGTCGGCAGGGTGTCCATCTCGTCGAGGAGGGCCGGCAGCATCCCTAGCCCGCGACGGAGGTCGTCGCGGAACGTGCCGTCGACGGCTGCGGCCACCACCGGCCGGCCCCACAGGGCGTCATCATCCAGAACGCCGGCGAGCAGCGGACCGCGAGAGTCCACGACCTTGCGGACCGCGAACCCGGCGGGGAGATCGCTGGCGCCGGCGGCACTGCCAGGGGTACGTCGGGCCGCCAGCCGGCCCAGCAGGTGGGCAGCCCGGGCGTAGACCTCGTCGGTCCAGGGTTCGTCGTCGACATCGATGTCCTCCATCCACCACGCCACGCGGTCGTCGCCGAGCTCGACCACGGCGTACTCGTCCGGGACCCGCAGCCCCGCTGGGAGCGCGGGCAGCACCTGCTCGCGCGCGTCGAGCTCGTCCCGCCACGGGAAGAACTCCCTGATCTCGGCGGCCGCGGCCGGCGGGATGTGGTCGATCAGCGACCAGTGCCGCGGGTGGTGCAGCACCTTCAGGAAGGCCGACCACGACCGCTCGCCGTCGATGCCGGTGGCGGTCCCGGACACCCGGTAGAGCCCGCCGGTGGCGATGCTCGTGAAGTCGTAGCCGGTCGGGCACGCGTGCGCGTCGAGTCACCTCGGCGCTCGTCGTCGGCGAGCACCGCCCGGGCGACGTCGCGGAGCAGGTCGGGTGCGGGCTCGGCCGGACCGAGGACCCGGAGGTCGCTGCTTGATCAGGTAGCCTTACCATGTTCAAGATAGTAAGGTTGCCTTATGTTCATGGTCAACGGGTTCGAGGTCGACGGCGACGCCGGTCTGGTCCAGCTGCTCGACCTGGCCCAGCGCGAGGTCGTCCGCAGCTTCCCCGAGGCGGTCGACCCGCCGACGATCCCCTTGCGGGGCTCGCAGTTCCGGGTGCTCTCGATGGTGCCGCTCGAGGGCGGCCGCCGGCTGACCGACCTCGCGAGCATCGCCGGCGATGACCAAGCAGGCGATGGGGGAGTTCGTCGCCGACCTCGCCGAGCGCGGCTTCGTCGTGGTCGAGCCCGACCCCGCCGACCGCCGCGTGCGGCTGGTGTCGCTGACCCCGTCGGGGCGTGAGGCGGCCGACTGGGCGCGCGGCACGCTCCAGAGCGTCGAGGACCTCTGGGCGGAGCGGCTCTCCGCCCGCGACATCGCCACCGTCAAGCGGATCCTCGGGCGCATCGCCGGCGTCGGCTAGAGCCCGATCGCCTCCCGGGCCGCGGCCAGCACCGGTGCCGTCTCCGTGCGACAGCGCTCGGCCCCCTCGTCGTACACCCGGTCGACGTGCGCCGGGTCGTCGGCCAGCTCGGCGTACCTGCGCTGCACCGGCTCCAGCACCGACAGCACCGCGTCGGTGGTGACCTTCTTCAGCTGCCCGTACGTCGCGACGCCGACCGCGGCCTCGTCCGGCGACACCCCGGTGCACGCGGCCAGGATCTCCAGCAGGTTGCTGACGCCGGGCTTGGTCGCCGGCTCGTGGCGTACGGCGTCCGGGCCGGTGTCGCCGTCCGTCACGGCGCGGGCGACCTTGCGGGCCACGACGTCCGGGCCGTCGAGCAGGAACACCACCCCGGCGCCCACCGGGTCCGACTTGCTCATCTTGCGCGTCGGGTCCGCGAGGTCCATCACCCGAGCACCGGCGGCCGGCGTGGTGATCTCGGGGACCGTGAACACCGCGCCGTAGGTCCGGTTGAACCGCATCGCGAGGTCCCGGGTCAGCTCGACGTGCTGGCGCTGGTCGTCGCCGACCGGCACGTGGCTCGGCCGGTAGAGCAGGATGTCCGCGGCCATCAGCACCGGGTAGGTGAACAGCGACGCCCGCGTCCGCGGCCGGGCCACGCCGTCGACCTGGCCCTTCTCCTTGTACTGGATCATCCGGCCCAGCTCGCCGACGTAGGCCGTGCACTCCAGCAGGTAGGCCAGCTCGGCGTGCGCCGGCACCCGGCTCTGCCGGAACAGCGTCGCCCGCTCCGGGTCGAGCCCGCAGGCGAGCAGCAGCGTCTGCAGCTCGCGGGTCGTCGCCGCCAGCGTCCCCGGGTCGTGCGTGGTCGTCATCGCGTGCAGGTCCGAGACGCCGTAGAAGCAGGTGTCCCCGTCCTGCGCGGCCGCCATCCCGCGCAGCGCCCCGAGCAGGTTGCCCAGCGTCAGGTGCCCGCTCGGCGTCAGCAGCGACAGCCGTCGTTCGTGGGTGTTCGTCATGTCGTTCTCCTGGGTGTGGGCCCACGAGACGTCCGGACATGCAGGACGGCCGCCCGTGGGCGGCCGTCGTGTGCGAAGAGGTGCGCAGTCGAGGGGTCCGCCTAGCAGGCGGGCCACCACAGGTTCACGTTCGTGCGCACGAGGCGATCGTAGCCGGACGGAGGCCGGAGACGACAGGCCCTCCGGAGCGCGGCCTCCCGCTGGTTGAGGTGCGAGCGGAGCGAGCCTCGAAACCTCTGTGCCTTCCATGGGGAGGTTTCGAGGCCCTCGCGCTGCGCGCTCGGGCACCGCAGCCAGCGTGCGGTGGGTCACCGCGTCCGGGGGAAGCCGAGGTCCACCTGCGACTCGGTCGGGTCGGGCCACCGCGACGTGACCACCTTGCCGCGCGTGTAGAAGCTGATCCCCTCGGGGCCGTACATGTGCTGGTCCCCGAACAGCGACGACCGCCAGCCCCCGAAGGAGTAGTAGGCCACCGGCACCGGGATCGGCACGTTGATGCCGACCATCCCGACCTCGGCGTCGAACTGGAACTGCCGTGCGGTGCCGCCGTCGCGGGTGAAGATCGCGGTGCCGTTGGCGTAGGGGTTGGCGTTCAGCACCTCCAGCGCCGCGTCGTAGTCCTCGACCCGCACCACGCACAGCACCGGCCCGAAGATCTCGTCGGTGTAGACCGACATGTCGGTCGCGACGTGGTCGAGCAGCGTGGTGCCCAGGAAGAACCCCTCGGCCGGCACGTCCTCGTCGCGGCCGTCGACCACGACGGTGGCGCCCGCGTCCGCGCCGGCGCCGATGTAGGAGGCCACCTTGTCGCGGTGCTCGGCCGTGATCAGCGGACCCATGTCCGTGCCCGGCGCGGCGCCGTCGCCGATCGTGAGCTTGGGCAGCCGCGCGGCGATGGCGTCGACGAGCCGGTCGCCGACGTCGCCCACGGCCACCGCGACGGAGACCGCCATGCACCGCTCGCCCGCCGCGCCGTACGCCGCCGACACCGCCGCGTCCGCGGCGAGGTCGACGTCGGCGTCGGGCAGCACGACCATGTGGTTCTTGGCGCCGCCGAGGGCCTGCACCCGCTTGCCGTGCTGGGTGCCGGTCTCGTAGACGTAGCGCGCGATCGGCGTGGAGCCGACGAAGCTGAGCGCGGCGACGTCGGGGTGGGTGAGCAGCCCGTCGACGGCGAGCTTGTCGCCCTGCAGCACGGTGAAGACGCCGTCCGGCAGGCCGGCCTCCTTCCACCACTTCGCCAGCAGCAGGGACGCCGACGGGTCCTTCTCGCTGGGCTTGAGGATGAAGGCGTTGCCGCAGGCGATCGCGTTGGCGCACATCCACAGCGGCACCATCACGGGGAAGTTGAACGGCGTGATGCCGGCGACCACGCCGAGCGGCTGGCGGATGGAGTAGACGTCGACACCGGTGGACGCCTGCTCGGAGAAGCCGCCCTTGAGCAGGTGCGGGATGCCGGTCGCGAACTCGACGTTCTCGAGGCCGCGGGCGATCTCGCCGGCCGCGTCCGCGAGCACCTTGCCGTGCTCGGCGGTGACGACCGCGGCGAGCTCGTCGGTGCGGCTGTTCAGGATCTCGCGGAAGGCGAAGAGGACGCCGGCGCGCTGCGAGAGCGACGCGTGCCGCCAGCTCGCGGCGGCCTCCTTGGCCGTGGCGACGGCGTGCTCGACGTCCGCCTCCGACGCCAGGCCGACGGCGCCGGTGACCTTCCCGGTCGCCGGGTTGTGCACCGGGTGACGTGCGCCCGGACGTGCCGTCGTACGCAGCGCCGCTGATCCAGTGGGTGATGTTCTCTAGGCGTGGTCACACCCCGATCGTAGTGACGCGCGCCACGGTACTGTCAGCGCGCATGTCCGGTCCCGCCTGCGTCGTGTTCGACCCGACGCTCACCGACTACGACTTCGGACCGACCCACCCGATGTCCCCCATCCGCGTCGACCTCACCGTGCTGCTCGCCCGCGAGCTGGGGGTGCTCTCCGACCGGCCGGGTGGTCCCGGGCTCCGCACCGTCGACGCCCCGATGGCCGACGACGAGCTGGTCGCGACGGTGCACGACCCGGACTACATGGACGCCGTACGGCTGGCAGGCAAGGACCCGCGCCGCGTCATCGAGGAGCGCGGCCTCGGTACGGCGGACAACCCGACGTTCGAGGGCATGCACGAGGCGTCCGCCCACGTGGTCGGCGCGACCGTCGAGGCGGCCCGCCGGGTCTGGACCGGCGACGTGCTGCACGCCGCGAACATCTCGGGCGGACTGCACCACGCGATGCCCGACCGGGCCAGCGGCTTCTGCGTCTACAACGACGTCGCGGTCGGCATCCGGTGGCTGCTGGAGCAGGGCGCCGAGCGGGTGGCGTACGTCGACATCGACGTCCACCACGGCGACGGCGTCGAGAAGGTGTTCTACGACGACCCGCGGGTCCTCACCATCAGCCTGCACGAGACCGGCCAGATGCTGTTCCCCGGCACCGGCTTCCCCAGCGACACCGGGGGACCGGGGGCGGAGGGCAGCGCGGTCAACGTCGCCCTGCCCCCGGGCACGTCGGACGCCGGGTGGCTGCGCGCGTTCCACGCGGTCGTGCCGCCGCTGGTCCGGGAGTTCGCGCCCGACGTGCTGGTGACCCAGCACGGCTGCGACTCGCACATCGAGGACCCGCTCGCGCACCTGATGCTCACCGTCGACGGCCAGCGGGCCGCCCACCTGGCCCTGCACGACCTGGCCCACGAGGTCTGCGACGGACGCTGGGTGGTCACGGGCGGCGGTGGCTACGCCGTGGTGGACGTGGTGCCGCGCTCGTGGACCCACCTGCTGGCCATCGTCGGCGGCACGCCGCTGGACCCGGACACCGACACCCCTCCGGGCTGGCGAGCGCACGTGCAGCAGCTGCTCGGGCAGACCGGCCCGTTCCGGATGACCGACGGCCGCACGCCGGCGTACCGCGACTGGCGGGAGGGCTACGACCCCTCGGTCTGGCTGGACCGCGCGATCCACGCCACCCGGGAGGCGGTCTTCCCGTTCAACGGGCTGGACCCGCTGCCCTAGTCCGGACAGGCCCGTGGAGAGCCGGGAACGGCGCCGTCCACCCGACACGCCCCGCCGAAAGCAAAATGTTGGCCGGAAGTCCCCTCTTCCCCAACAGTCACACTAGGCTCTACTCTCACGGAAGCACATACGAAGGGTCTCCGGTGGGGAAGCCGGGGGGCGCATGTGCGCGAAAGTGCGGTGCATCATGGCCTCGAACAACGGACCTGCCGGCAGCGGCGGGGACATCTCAGAGGTGAAGTTTCTGACGGTCGCGGAAGTCGCGACCGTCATGCGTGTGTCCAAGATGACGGTCTACCGGCTGGTCCACTCCGGTGAGCTTCCGGCCGTCCGCGTCGGACGCTCTTTCCGGGTGCCGGAGGACGCGGTCAACGAGTACCTCCGGAAGAGCTTCTTCCAGACCGGCTGAACCCCGGTCGAGGCTCCGACGTCAAACAGCCACCCGCCTGAGGCGGGTGGCTGTTTGCACGTCTGGTGCCGACGCAGCGGGAGGACCGGAGCCCGGTCGTGTGCGGACCGGGTCCGTCGCTGGCCGGCCCGTCGAGGGCCCGTCTGGTGCGGGTCAGAGCTTCAGGAAGTTGGCCGCGACGACCCACTCGCCCGACGCGTTCGGCGTGGCGCCGATGCCGATGCGGTTGGGGCTGCGGCTCATCAGCACGGCGCGGTGCGGCGCCGAGTGCATCCACATGGTGACCAGCGTGCGGGGCGTGATGGAGCCCTTGCCCAGGGTCTCGCCGGCGTAGCGGGCGTGGCAGCGGGACAGCAGCTTGACCATCGACTGGTGGTAGAAGGAGTTCGTGGTGGCGAGCACCGTGCTCCAGTTCTCGGCGACACCGTCGGCGCAGCTCGCGAAGCTCAGGGCCTTGAGGCCGTGCTGCTTGCGGACCCGGTTCACCCAGTACTGCACACCCTGCTCGTAGTAGGTGTCGGAGTAGGCGGGGAACACGTTGGCCTTCGCGGCGACCAGCGACACGGCCGGCGTGGCGGCGGTGGCGGTCGAAGGAGCGGCGGCGGTGACGCCGGCGATCGTCACGAGCGTGACGACGGCGGTGGTCAGGATCTTGCGCGCAGGGCGCAGCACACGAGCAACGGTCATGATGAAGGCCCCTCCCAAGGCCTCACGGCGGTCCTGCGGCGCCCCTCCAGGCGGTCGGGTGTCCAGCCAAGGAGAGTGTCGGCCCCCGGCAAACGCGACTTGAGGGTGATCTTGGCTACTCGACCAGTTTTTACCGAACGCCCGGCGTGGCGCCGTCAGGCGGCCGCCGTTTCGCCCCTCAGCACGCGGCGGCTAGGCTGGGTCCTTCGCGCGGCGCTCGGGGGAATCTTCAGCGCAGCCCGTGTCATGCAGGTGCACCTCCTCTCTCAGCACAGCGGGGGCTGCACCGCCAGCCAGTACGTCGGCCCCGGGCCGTCGTGAAGTCCCGGAAGGTCCGTGTAGTGGGTTCGGTAGTCAAGAAGCGACGCAAGCGCATGGCGAAGAAGAAGCACCGCAAGCTCCTGAAGAAGACGCGCATCCAGCGTCGCCGCCAGGGCAAGTAGCCGCATCGCACCCGGGTCGGGGACAGCGCTCGTGGGTCGCGTCGTGCTGGTCACCGGAGTCTCACGGGACTTCGGCGGCCGCTTCGCGCGCCGGATCGCCGCCGCACCCGGGATCGAGCGCGTCATCGGGGTCGACACCGTCCCTCCCCGTGACGACCTCGGACCGGTCTCGTTCGTCCGTGCGGACATCCGCAACCCGGTGATCGCCAAGGTGATCACCGGGCAGGACGTCGACACGGTCGTGCACATGAGCGTCCAGTCCACGCCGCACGAGGCCGGCGGGCGTACGTCGATGAAGGAGCACAACGTCATCGGCACGATGCAGCTGCTCGCCGCCTGCCAGAAGGCAGCGGGGCTCGAGCGGCTGGTCGTCAAGTCCTCCTCGGCGGTCTACGGCTCCTCGAGCCGCGACCCCGCGATGTTCACCGAGGACATGGGGGCCAAGCGGATGTCCCGCTCCGGCTACGCCAAGGACGTCCTCGAGGTCGAGGGCTACGTCCGCGGGTTCGCCCGCCGGCGCCCCGACGTCGCGGTCACCCTGCTGCGCGCCGCGAACGCCGTCGGCCCCGGGGTGTCCTCCCCGCTCACGAACTACTTCCGGCTCCCCGTCGTGCCCACCGTGCTCGGCTTCGACGCCCGCCTCCAGTTCCTCCACGAGTCCGACCTCCTCGGGTCTCTCGAGCACGCCACCCTCGGCGGGGTGCACGGCACGTTCAACGTCGCGGGCGACGGCCTGCTGATGCTCTCGCAGGCCCTGCGGCGCCTCGGCCGGCCGACGGTCCCCGTGCCGAGCTTCGCCCTCGGGGCGCTCGGCTCGGTGTCCCGCCAGGCTCGGGGTGAAGGGGCTCCAGGCCGAGCTGTCCGGGTTGCTGACCTTCGGCCGGGGCCTCGACACGACGCGGATGCGGTCGGTGCTCGGGTTCCGTCCGACGTACACCACGGCGGAGGCGTTCGCCGACTTCGGCCGGTCCGTCTCGCCGGGCCGGGTGCCGCACCCGGCCGCCCTGGCCGGTGTCTCCGCGTCGACGGGAGGTGACGGTCGTGCCTGACGCCGAGGTCATCCCGCTGGGCACCCGGGGCAAGCCCGGGCGCGGCAGCGGCAGCAGCAAGCCCTCGTCGGCCGCCCGCAACCTCGCGGCGCCGGCAGCCGCCCGCAAGAAGACGACCCCGCCGCCGAAGCCGGCCCTGCAGGAGCGGCCCGCACCCCCGCCGACTCCCCGACTCCCGACCGATCCCGACCGATGTCCCGGCCGAGCCGCCCGTGGAGGCGGCCGCCCCGCCCGAGCCGGCGGAGCGGCCCACCTCGGTCCGCGACCGGGAACCGACCGGCGGCATCCCGGTCGGCGACTGGCTGGCCGCGCTCAGCTCGGCCGCCGTCGAGACGTTCGGCGACCGGTGGGAGCCGCGGCTCGCCGAGCTGCTGGCCTTCCTCCGGCGTCGGGTGACCGGTGACTTCGAGGTCGACGAGTACGGCTTCGACGCCGAGGTGACCGAGCGGTTCCTGCTCGCCGCCCTGCGTCCCATCGCCCAGAAGTGGTTCCGGGTCGAGGTCCGCGGCGCGGAGAACATCCCGGCCGAGGGCGGCGCCCTGGTCGTGTCCAACCACTCGGGCACGATCCCCGTCGACGGGCTGATGACGATGGTGTCGATCCACGACGCCACCGGCCGCAACCTCCGCCCGCTCGGCGCCGACCTGGTCTTCCGGATGCCGGTGGTCGGCGAGATGGCCCGCAAGGGCGGCGCCACCCTGGCCTGCAACGAGGACGCCCAGCGGATGCTCAGCGGCGGCGAGCTCGTCGGCGTGTGGCCCGAGGGGTTCAAGGGCATCGGCAAGCCCTACGCCGACCGCTACAAGCTCCAGCGCTTCGGCCGCGGCGGGTTCGTCTCGGCCGCCATCCGCACCGGTGTGCCGATCATCCCCTGCTCCGTGGTGGGCGCCGAGGAGATCTACCCGCTGGTCGGGAACGTGCCGGCCCTGGCCCGGCTCCTCGGCATGCCCTACATCCCGATCACGCCGTTCTTCCCGCTGCTCGGCCCGCTGGGGCTGGTGCCGCTGCCGTCGAAGTGGCTGATCGAGTTCGGCGAGCCGATCCGCACCGACACCTACGACGAAGGTGCCGCCGACGACCCGATGCTGGTCTTCAACGTGACCGACCAGGTGCGCGAGACCGTCCAGCAGACGCTCTACACGCTGCTGATGCAGCGCCGCTCCGTCTTCTACTGAGCCCGCGCTGGTCGAGGCGCCGAGCGCGCCGCGCGACCCGGTTGGTCGAGGTGCCCGAGCGCGCAGCGCGAGGGCCTCGAAACCTCCCAGCGGAAGGCGCAGAGGTTTCGAGGGCCTCGGCTAGCGCCTCGGCCACCTCAACCAACGTGGGGTCGCGTCAGGGCAGCAGGCTCGCCGGGGTCGACGTCGGGGAGGATCGTCTCCACGGTGTCGCCGAGCCCGTCGGTGATCGCGCCGGGGTCGACGTCGGCGCTGACCGAGACCTTCGGCACCGGCGTGGGCGCGATGCTCAGCTTCGGCAGCTGGGGTCCGGTGCTGGGGGTGGCCGGGGCCTGCGGCACGGCCGGTACGGCGGGCGCAGGGGCGGCGTCCGGTGCCGGTGCCGGCGCGGGACGTGCCGGTCGAGCGCGGCTTCGAGGTGGTCGCGCCCTGGCCGCCACCGTGCGGCGGAGGCGGCACGACGGACGTCCTGCTTGGCCGCGACGACCGGGTGGCTGTTGTCGGGCTGGGCGGCGGCGAAGCGCCGCATGGCCCGGTCGACCTCGGCCGAGGCCAGGAAGACCTTCGGCACCGCGAGGGCCGGCAGGTCGGCGCACGTGTCGCACAGCTCGCTGGCGCGGGCGTCGATGTCGCGCAGGGCCAGGGCCGCGGCCCGCAGGTCGCCCTGCGCCTCGGGGGGCGCCGTCGCGTCCATCGCCTCGATGCGCCGGAGCGCGGTGGCGGCGAACTCGCGGACGGTCGCGACCGTCTCCGGGTCGCGGCTGTCGGCGTAGGAGGACATCAGCAGGTCGCTGCCCTGCTGGGCCTGGCGGGTGAAGGCGGAGAGCGTGCCGGGCACCTCGGGCGTGCGAGGTGGCGGAGTCGGCGTCGATGAGGCCCTGGGTCTCGCCGAGCCGGTCGTCGGCCTGGTGGAGCAGGTCGCGGCCCTGGCCGGCCGAGTCGAGGGACAGCCGGACCTCGGCCTTCTCGATGCCGCGCTTGATCGGGTAGAGCGCCTCGCCCGGCAGCGCGCTCTGGGCGGCGGTGGCCATGCCCGCCGTACCGCCGAGGAGCACGGCGGCGGAGGCGACCGCGACCAGGCGACGCTCGCGCTTGCCGCGGGCGCGCACCGGCAGGGCCAGCCCGGCGCTGCTCGGGGTCAGCACGGTGGCGGCCTCGGCCATCAGCCGCTCGCGCAGGTCGAGGGCGAAGTCGGCGCGGGGCGTGGCGGCCGCGTCGGCGGCACCGCGCACGCGCAGGAGCTGGGTCAGCCCGACCAGCCGCTCGGTCGCGGCGTCGTCCGCGGCCCGCACGTTCGACGCACCGTCGACGCGCAGAGCGAACTCCTCGGCGCGTCGGCTGGAGCGGAACAGGGTGGTCATCGCGGCGGTCCTTCGAGACGGGGTGGGTCGTTCTGCACGCTCAACGACGCAGGCGAGGGCGAGGTTACGGGCTGGACGCGGTCCAGACCGGAGCGTGCGTGAGCGCGGCCCACGAGGGTCATCGCAGGCCCTCGGGGAGCAGCTTCGCGAGGTTGCGGACCCCGCGCAGCTGGAGCTGCTTGACGGCGCCCTCGCTGCGGCCGAGCACCTGGGCGGTCTCGGCGATCGAGAGGCCCTGGAGGAAGCGCATGATCAGGCACTCCTGCTGCTCGTGCGGCAGCTCGGTCAGCGCGGCGAGCAGGGCCTCGTTGGTGAGCGAGGCGAGCACGGTGGTCTCGGGACCCTCGGTGGCGCCGTCGTGGGGCGACATGTCCTCGGTGGCGTACTCCAGCCGGGTCCGGCCCGCCTTGAAGTGGTCGGTGGTGAGGTTGCGGGCGATGGTCATCAGCCAGGCGCCGAAGTCCTTGCCCTGCCAGCGGAACGAGCCCATGCTCCGCAGCGCGCGGAAGAACGCCTCCGAGGTGATGTCCTCGGCCAGGGCGACCGAGCCGACCCGGTAGTAGACGAAGCGGTAGACCGACACGTGGTAGTGGTCGTAGAGCTGTCCGAACGCCTCGCAGTCGCCGCCCCGGGCGAGCTCGACGAGCGCGATGAGCCGGGTGGCCTCGGCCTCGTCCTGCTCGGAGGAGACGGCCTGGTCGGCGTCGCCGTGGGTGCCGGACCCCGGCTGGGGCCGGTAGCTGACCGCCTCGCTGAGCAGCCAGCCGTCCGGCGCCGGGCGGGACGGTCGCCCGGAGGGGGCACCGGCGGTGGTGGCGAGCAGGGGAGCAGGGTTCAGCGCGTGCCACAGTGCGAGTCGCAGCTCGTCGAAGCCACGACGGAAATCGTCGTCGCGCGTGAACATCGAACTCCCTCCCCGGCCGCCGTGCTGCGCTGCCGGGCTCCCTATCCCCCACGTGATCCGACCACAGTAAGCGCGGCCCTGCCGTTTGTGAACCCGAGAGTAACTTCGGGTTGCAGGATGCGCTGTGGGCCAGGTCACAGGGAGTGTGCCACCGCGGCGGCGTCCCGAAACCTGTGGGCCGCGGGGTGGCTCAGCGGACCTTGCGGCGGATCGCGAGGGCCGCGGCGACGCCGCCGGAGGCCGCACCGGCGAGCCCGGCGGTCAGCAGCCCGGCGCGGGCGGCCTTGCGGCCGGTCCGGTAGTCCCGGACCCGCCAGCCCTGGGCCCGGGCGTGGTCGCGCAGCCGGGCGTCGGGGTTGACCACGCACGGGTCGCCGACCAGCGACAGCATCGGCAGGTCGTTGTAGGAGTCGGAGTACGCCGAGCAGCGGGACAGGTCGAGGCCCTCGCGCTGCGCGATCGCCTTGACCGCCTCCGCCTTGGCGGGACCGTGCAGCATGTCGCCGACGAGCCTGCCGGTGTAGACCCCGTCGACGTGCTCCGAGACGGTGCCGAGCGCACCGGTCAGCCCGAGGCGGCCGGCGATGATCCGGGCGATCTCGACGGGGGCGGCGGTCACCAGCCACACCCGCTGCCCCTGGTCGAGGTGCATCTGGGCCAGCGCCCGGGTGCCCGGCCAGATCCGGTGCGCCATCGCCTCGTCGAAGATCTCCTCGCTGAGCTCCTCCAGCTCGGTGACGGTGTGCCCCTTGATGAAGGCCAGCGCCGAGGCGCGGGCCTCCGCGACGTGCTCCGGGTCCTCCACGCCGACCAGGCGGAAGTAGGCCTGCTTCCAGGCGGCGCCCAGGATCTCGCGCGTCGTGAAGAACTCCCGGCGGTGCAGCCCGCGGGCGAGGTGGAAGATCGAGGCGCCCTGCATGACCGTGTTGTCGACGTCGAAGAAGGCGGCGGCCTCGGGGTCGGGGGGGACGGCGAGCGAGCTCTCCACCTCGGCCGCGGCCGCGGAGGCCTCCCCGGCGAGCGTCGACCGGCTGCGCAGGTCCGGCCGCAGCGGGCCTCGTCGGGCGTTCACGCGGCCAACCCTAGTGGCCAGGAGCGGCCGTCCGGGCTGTGCGAGACTCACGGCTGTGAGCGCCCATCTCGCCGACCTGCTGTCCACCGCGGCCACCGAGGCCCCGGACCGGGTCGCGCTGGTCGAGGCCGACTCCGGTCGCCGCGTCACCTGGGCCGAGCTCGACGCCGAGGTCGACCACGTCGCCCGCGGGCTGAACGCCATGGGGCTGGTCGCCGGCTACCGCGTGGTCGTCGCGCTCGGCAACCGCACCGAGTTCGTCACGAGCTACCTCGGCGCCCTGCGCGCGGGCCTGGTGGCGGTCCCGGTCAACCCGCGCTCCGCCACCGGCGAGCTGGTCCGCCTGGTCGCCGACTGCGGCGCCCGGGTCGTGCTGGCCGACGGCGCCTCGCTGGCCACCGTGCGGGAGGCGGTCGCCGGCCTCCAGGACGCCCTGGTCGGTGCCGACGAGGCAGCTGCGCCGCACCTCCGTCGTACCCCGCGTCGTGGTGGTGGCCGAGCCCGCCCAGCCGGGGGAGACGGCCTACGCCGACCTGGTCGCCGCCGCGGGCACCGAGGTGCCGGCCGCCGCGGACCCGGAGCGGCTGGCCGTCCTCCTCTACACCTCCGGTACGTCGGGACGCCCGCGCGCCGCGATGCTCAGCCACCGGGCCCTGCTCGCCAACATCGAGCAGGCCGCCCGGATCGAGCCGCCGATGCTCACCGGCGACGACGTGGTGCTCGGGGTGCTGCCGCTGTTCCACGTCTACGGGCTCAACGCCGTGCTGGGCCAGGTGCTGCACCGGCGCGCCCGCCTGGTGCTCGCGCTCGGCTTCGACATGGACGAGACGCTGTCGGTCATCGAGGACGAGGCGGTCACGGTGCTGCCGGTCGCGCCGCCGGTCTTCGCCTACTGGCAGGCCGTGCCGGACCTGGGGGAGCGGCTCGGCCACGTCCGGCTGGTGCTCTCCGGCTCGGCCCCGCTGTCCCGCGAGCTCGTCGACGACTTCGAGCAGCGCACCGGCATCGCCGTGCACCAGGGCTACGGGCTGACCGAGGCGGCGCCCGTGGTCACCTCCACCCTGCACAGCGGCCGCGACGACGACGGCCGGGCCAAGGCCGGGCTCCGTCGGCGCCGCCCTGCCCGGCATCGAGATCCGGCTGGTCGACGAGGCCGGCCGGCGCCCCCGAGGGCGGGGACGCGGGCGAGATCTGGATCCGCGGCGACAACCTGTTCAGCGGCTACTGGCCCGACGGGGCCGACGGTCCCGACCGCGAGGGCTGGTACGCCACCGGCGACGTCGGGTTCCTCGACCCGGACGGCGACCTGTTCCTGGTCGACCGGCTCAAGGAGCTGGTGATCGTGTCCGGGTTCAACGTCTACCCGGTCGAGGTCGAGGAGGTCGTCGAGGAGGTCGACGGCGTCGCCGAGGCGGCCGTCATCGGCACCCCGGACGAGCGGACCGGCGAGGCGGTGGTCGCCTACGTGAAGGCCCGGCCCGGCTCGACGTACTCCGCGGCCGAGCTCGAGACCCTGGTGCGCGAGCACTGCGCGGTGCGGCTGGCCCGGTTCAAGCGGCCCGGCGAGGTGCACGTCGTCGACCAGCTGCCGCACACGGTCACCGGCAAGGTGGCCAAGGGGCGGCTGCGGGCCGCCCGCCGGCGCAGCGACCTGGGGCTGCTCGAGTGAGCGCGCCCCGGGTCCGGCTCTACGCCAAGCCGGGCTGCCACCTGTGCGACGACGCCCGTGCGGTGATCGAGGCCGTCTGCGCCGAGACCGGTGAGACCTTCGAGGAGGTCGACATCACCGCCGGCCCGGAGTCGGCCGCGCTCACGGCGACGTACGGCGAGGAGATCCCGGTGACCTTCGTCGACGGGCGGCAGCACGACTTCTGGCGGGTCGACGCCGACCGGCTCCGCGCCGCGCTGGCCTAGGCCGGACCGCTCGCGCGGCCCTCCGCCGGCCCGCGGCCCCCGTGACGGTGGGCCAGGTCACATGTGCTAGTGATCCCCGCCGCTCAGTTTGTTCTCACGTTCACAAACTCCTAGAGTGAATTTCGCCGCCGGCCCGGAAGGGTTCGCAGGGGGTCTTTCTCGGAGTCGTCCGACCAGGCCTGCCCGCGTGTTCCGGCGGCTCGACCGCAGCTCTTCGACGTCAGGAGAAGCGTGACCCCGCCACGGAGTCCTCGGGCCGGGACCCCCTCGAACGAGGGCACCCGACCGACGCCCGGCCCGGTGACGGGACGGACGCCGGAGCGCGGCATCCCCGAGGCGACGGTGGCCCGGCTCCCGGTCTACCTGCGGGCCCTGATCGGGCTCTCCGAGCGCGGCACGATGACCTGCTCCAGCGAGGAGCTCGCCACCGCCGCCGGCGTCAACAGCGCCAAGCTGCGCAAGGACCTCTCCTACCTCGGGTCCTACGGCACCCGCGGCGTCGGGTACGACGTGGAGTACCTCCGCTACCAGATCGCCCGCGAGATCGGCGTCACCCAGGACTGGCCGGTCGTCATCGTCGGCATCGGCAACCTGGGGCACGCGCTGGCCAACTACAGCGGCTTCTCCTCGCGCGGCTTCCGGATCGTCGCGCTGCTCGACGCCGACCCGGACCGCCACGGCGAGGACGTCGGCGGTCTCGGCATCCGCGCGTTCGACGAGATCGAGGACCTGGTCGAGAACCAGGGCGTCGCCATCGGCGTCATCGCCACCCCGGCCCAGGCCGCCCAGGCCGTCTGCGACCGGCTCGTCGCGGCCGGCGTCACGAGCATCCTGAACTTCGCGCCGGCCGTGCTGTCGGTGCCCGACGGGGTCGACGTACGCAAGGTCGACCTGTCCATCGAGCTGCAGATCCTGGCCTACCACGAGCAGCGCAAGGCCCTCGCGGAGCAGGCGCCCGCTGCGGAGCTGGACGCCGTATGAGCGTCCTGGTGGTGGGGGTCTCCCACAAGACGGCGCCGGTGGCGGTGCTCGAGCAGCTCGCGCTCGACGCCGACGGCGTCGACAAGCTCGTGCACTCCGTCGCGCAGTGCGAGAACGTCCTCGAGGCGACCGCGCTGACCACCTGCAACCGGGTGGAGATCTACGCCGAGGTCGACCGGTTCCACGGCAGCGTCGAGGCCGTCTCGCGGCTGCTCTGCGAGCTGGCCGAGCGCTCCGGAGGCGCGCCGGAGGAGGTCGTCCAGCACCTCTACGTGCACTACGACGACGGTGCCGTCTCCCACCTGTTCAACGTCGCGTCCGGCCTCGACTCGATGGTCGTCGGCGAGAGCCAGATCCTCGGCCAGGCGCGGCACGCCCTCCGCGTCGGCCAGGAGTCCGGCACCATCGGCCCCGCGCTCAACGTGCTCTTCCAGCAGGCCCTGCGGGTCGGCAAGCGGGTGCACGCCGAGACCGACATCCAGCGGGCCGCGCCGTCCCTGGTGTCGCTCGCGCTGGAGCGCGCCGCGGCCGAGATCGGCCCGGTCGCCGGCAAGCGGGTGCTCGTCGTCGGCGCCGGCTCGATGGCCGGGCTGGCGGTCGCCACCGTGTCCCGGCTCGGCGCCGCCGACGTCGTGGTCTCCAGCCGGACCGAGGCCAACGCCCGCCGGCTCGCCGAGCAGTACGCCGGCCGCGCGGTCCCGCTGACCCAGGTCCAGGAGGCGCTCGCCGGCGCCGACGTGCTCGTCTCCTGCACCGGCGCCACCGGGGTCGTGCTGCCGCTGGCCGTCGTGGCCGCGGCCCGGGCCGACAGCACCGCGCCGCTCGCGGTCATCGACCTGGCCCTGCCCCACGACGTGGACCCGGCCGTCGCCGAGCTCCCGGGCGTCTCGCTGTTCGGGCTGGCCCGGCTGGCCGACGAGGTCAACGAGGGCGAGGCGGCCACCGACGTGGCCGCGGTCCGCGAGATCGTCGCCCAGGAGATCGCGGCCTTCCTGGCCGCCCGCCGCTCCGCCACCGTCACCCCGACGGTCGTCGCCCTGCGCACCATGGCCACCGGCATCGTCGACGGCGAGATGGAGCGGCTGCTGGCCCGGCTCCCCGACCTCGACGCCGAGGTCCGCGCCGAGGTCGAGCACGCCGTACGCCGGGTCGCCGACAAGCTGCTCCACCAGCCGACCGTGCGGGTCAAGGAGCTGGCCAACGAGACCGGCGCGGTGTCCTACGCCGCGGCGCTCGCCGAGCTGTTCTCCCTCGACCCGGACGCCGTCGACGCGGTCACCCGGGCGGAGGGCGCGAAATGAGCGACACCGATCCGCATCGGCACCCGCCGCTCGCTGCTCGCCAGGACCCAGTCCGAGCACGTCGCCGCCGCCCTGCGCACCGCGCTGGGCCGCGACGTCGAGCTCGTCGAGGTGACCACCGAGGGCGACCTGTCCAGCGCGCCGCTGGCGTCGATCGGCGGCACCGGCGTCTTCGTCAGCGCGCTGCGCGACGCCCTGCTGCGCGGCGAGGTCGACCTGGCCGTGCACTCCCTCAAGGACCTGCCGACCACCCCGCACGACCGGATCGCCCTGGCCGGCGTACCCGTCCGGGAGGACTCCCGCGACGTCGTCGTGGCCCGCGACGGCCTCACGCTCGGCGAGCTGCCGGCCGGCGCGCGCATCGGCACGGGGTCCCCGCGACGGGCCGCCCAGCTGCTCGCGCTCGGACTCGGTTTCGACGTGGTGGCAATCCGTGGCAACGTGGACACCCGGATCAAGAAGGTGTCCGCCGGCGAGGTGGACGCCGTCGTCCTGGCCCGAGCCGGTCTCGCCCGGCTCGGACGGATGGACGAGGTGACCGAGGTGCTCGACCCGTTGCAGATGCTCCCCGCCCCCGGGCAGGGTGCGCTCGCGGTCGAGTGCCGGGCCGACGACGACCTGGCCGCCCTGGTCCGGGACGCGATCGACGACCCGCGCACGCGGGCCGCCGTCACCGCGGAGCGGGCCGTGCTGGCCGCGTTGGAGGCGGGCTGCTCGGCCCCGGTCGGAGCCCTGGCGGAGATCGCCGAGGGCGACGACGGGGACGAGCTGTGGCTGCGGGCCGTGGCGCTGTCGCTCGACGGGGCGGTGTCCATCCGGCGCTCGGCGAGCGGGTTGCCGGAGGACGCGGAGAAGGTCGGCCGAGGGCTGGCCGAGGAGATGTTGGACGACGGGGCGTCGACGCTCATCGAGGAGCAGACGGCATGAGCACGAGCAGGAACAAGACACAGCCCACCACCAGTAGCAAGAAGGCGACTGTGAGCACCAAGAACACCGAGACCACGACGACCGCGCAGGGCACCACCCGGGCGGCCGCCAAGAAGACGTCGGCAGCGCGCAGCGCGACCGCGAAGACCGTGGAGGCACCCGTCAGGTCCGCCCTGCCGGTCGGCTTCGTGTCCTTCGTCGGCAGCGGCCCGGGCGACCCCGAGCTGCTGACCGTGCGGGCCGTCGACCTGCTGCGGCAGGCCGAGGTCGTCGTCACCGAGACCCCCGAGCACGCCGCGCTCGTCGAGACCTTCTGCTCCGGCGCCGAGGTCGTCGACGGCGGGTTCGGCCAGGACGGCCAGCCGCTGACCCACGCCGGGCGCGCCAAGGTGATCGTCAAGCAGGCCCGCTCCGGCCGCCGCGTCGTGCGGCTGATGGCCGGCGACCCGTTCGTCTACGCGTCCGGTCCCGAGGAGGCGCAGGCCTGCGTCAAGGCCGGGGTCGGCTTCGAGATCGTCCCCGGCGTCTCGTCGGTCACCGCGGTCCCGGCGTACGCCGGTGTGCCGCTGACCGACAAGAAGCACCGCGAGGTCGCGGTCGTGAACTGCTCCGAGGCCAAGGTCGACTGGAGCCAGTACGCCGACGACCGCACGCTCGTGCTGCTGTCGGCCGTCGAGCTGCATCACGCGAGGTCGCCACCGCCCTGGTCGCGGCCGGCCGCAACCCCGAGACCCCGGTCGCGATGACCCGCGTGGGCACCACCACCGAGCAGGAGACGGTCGTCTCCACGCTCGCCCGGATCGGCGCCGACGCCCGGGCCGCCCGGATGACCCCGCCCGCCGTCACCGTCATCGGCGACGTCGTCGACCTGCGCACCGCGCTGTCGTGGTTCGAGACCAAGCCGCTGTTCGGCTGGCGCGTCCTGGTGCCGCGCACCAAGGAGCAGGCCGGCTCGCTGTCCGCGCGGCTCCGTGGCTACGGCTCGGTGCCCGAGGAGGTGCCGACCATCTCGGTCGAGCCGCCCCGCAACCCGCAGCAGATGGACAAGGCGATCCGCGGCCTGGTCGAGGGCCGCTACGAGTGGATCGCGTTCACCTCGGTCAACGCGGTGAAGGCGGTGCGCGAGAAGTTCGACGAGTACGGCCTCGACGCCCGCGCCTTCTCCGGCCTCAAGATCGCCGCGGTCGGCGAGAAGACCGCCGCCGCCATCGAGGCGTGGGGCCTGCGTGCCGACCTCGTGCCGTCCGGTGAGCAGTCCGCCCGTGGCCTGCTCGAGGACTGGCCGCCGTACGACGACGTGCTCGACCCGATCAACCGGGTGTTCCTGCCGCGCGCCGACATCGCCACCGAGACCCTCGTGGCCGGGTCTGCTCGACCTCGGCTGGGAGGTCGACGACGTGACGGCCTACCGCACCGTGCGGGCCACCCCGCCGCCGGCGCCGACCCGCGAGGCCATCAAGACCGGCAAGTTCGACGCGGTCGTGTTCACGTCGTCCTCGACGGTGCGCAACCTGGTCGGCATCGCCGGCAAGCCGCACACCTCGACGATCATCGCGGTGATCGGCCCCGCCACGGCGAAGACCGCCGAGGAGCACGGCCTGCGGGTCGACGTCCTCGCGCCGTCGCCGTCGGTGGAGGTCCTCGTCGACGCGCTCGCCGACTTCGGTGCCTCGCGTCGCGCCGCCCTGCTCGAGGCCGGCCAGCCGGTCACGAAGCCGTCCGAGCGGCGGCCCTCGGCCCGGCGCAGAGCGACGTGACGGGCCACCTGATGGCGTTCCCCGTCGACGCGCCCGCGCCGGCTGCGGCGGACCCCGGCGCTGCGCCGGCTGGTCGCGGAGACGCGGCTGTCGGCGCACGAGCTGGTGCTGCCGGTGTTCGTGCGCGAGGGGGCGACCGAGCCCACGCCCGATCAGCAGCATGCCCGGGCGTCGTCCAGCACTCCCGGGACTCGCTGCGCAAGGCCGCCGCCGAGGCCGCCGAGCTCGGGCTGGGCGGGATCATGCTGTTCGGCGTGCCCGACGCACGAAGGACGCCCGCGGGTCCGGCGCCCTCGACCCCGACGGCATCCTCAACGTGGCCATCGCCGACTGCGTCGCCGAGGTCGGCGACGCCCTGCCGGTGATGGCCGACCTGTGCCTCGACGAGTTCACCGACCACGGGCACTGCGGCGTGCTGACCCCGGACGGTGCCGTCGACAACGACGCCACGCTCGAGGTGTACGCCGAGATGGCGCTGGCCCAGGCCGCCGCCGGCGTCGACGTCGTCGGCCCCAGCGGGATGATGGACGGCCAGGTCGGCGTGATCCGCGCGGCGCTCGACGGCGCCGGGCACCAGGACGTCGCGATCCTGGCCTACTCCGCGAAGTACGCCTCCGCGTTCTACGGGCCGTTCCGCGAGGCGGTCGACTCGTCGCTGCAGGGCGACCGGCGGACCTACCAGCAGGACGGCGCCAACGTCGTCGAGGGCGTCCGCGAGGCGCTGCTCGACGTCGAGGAGGGCGCCGACCTGGTGATGGTGAAGCCGGCGCTGGCCTACCTCGACGTGGTCCGCGCCGTGCGCGAGGCGGTCGACGTGCCGGTCGCGGCGTACAACATCTCGGGCGAGTACGCCATGGTCGAGGCCGCCGCCGCGAACGGCTGGATCGACCGCGACGCCGCGATCCTCGAGACGCTCACCTCGATCCGGCGCGCCGGCGCCGACGTGATCCTGACCTACTGGGCCGCCGAGGTCGCCCGCGATCGTTGGTTGAGGTGGCGAGCGCAGCGAGCCTCGAAACCACCCGCAGCTGAGCGCGCTCGCGGTGAGGCTGTCGAAACCACCCGCACCGAGCGCCTGGGTCACCTCAGCCGGCGAGCGCTCGGCCACCGACTGAGCGCCGGTCGGGCAGCGCTAGCGGAGCGCGTCTCGAGACCACTGCGAGCGGGTGCGGAGTGCGTCTCGAGACGCCTCGCGCTGGCGCTCGGCTCCTCGACCAGCCGTCAGGGTTCGAGGCCCTCGACCGCCGAGGGCCGACAGCGTCCGGGTCAGGGGTGCATCAGCTGTCGACGCAGGCGCTGAGCGCCGCGACGTTCAGCTGGCTGATGCCGTTGGCGAGGCACTGCTGCGTCGCCTGGGCCTGGGTGAGCGCGGCCGGCGGCGTGGGCGCCGTGGTGCCGCCGACCGTCGGCCGCCACCGGTGGCCGGCGGCTGAGCAGGTTGGTCACGGCGCTGAGGCCCTGGTTGAGCACCGCGTTGCCGCACGCGGTCAGGCCACCCAGCGAGGAGATCTGCGCCGAGGCTGAAGTTGTCCTGGCAGGTCTGCTTCGCCTTGTCGAGTGCCGACAGCGTGTTGGTCACCGGGGCCGAAGCGTCCGAGCCGCCGCTCGCGGTGGTGCTGCCCGGCAGGTTCGGCGTCGAGCCGCCGCCGGAGGGCGCCGCCGTCCCGGTGCCGCCGGTCGTCGTCGACGACTTCGGGCGCGCCGGTGCCGGACGAGGAGCCGCCGGACGAGCCGCGCGACCGCCGCCGCCCTTCGAGGACGAGCGCGGGTAGTGGTAGCCGGTGACGCCCGAGGCCATCACCGAGTCGCCGTAGTCGGGCGTGAACGTCGTGGTGCCCGCCGAGCTGGTCGGGACGGAGGAGAAGTCGCCGGAGGCGTAGGCCTGCATGATCGAGAGCACCAGGTCGACGTACTCCTGGCTGTGGTTGTAGCGGTAGACCGCGGACCGCTGGCCCTTGCGTGGTCGAGAGGTCCTCGTTGCCGGAGCAGAGGTAGACCGCGGTGCGCGAGCGCGGCGTCGTCGATGTCCTGCGGGTTGCGCTTGCCGTCACCGTCGCCGTCCACGCCGACGACCGACCAGGTCGAGGGGATGAACTGCATCGGGCCGACGGCGCGGTCGTAGCTGCGGGTCGTGGTCGTACTGGCCGGCGTCGGTGTCGCTGATCTTCTGCGTGCCGTTGCCGCCGTCGAGCGGGATGCCGTAGATCCCGGGACGGCTCACGCCGTTGCTGTCGAGCGCGTTGCCGCCGTAGCGGCCGTGGTTGGACTCCACGCGGCCGATCGCGGCGATCAGCGTCCAGTCGATGTTGCAGCCCTTGTCGGCGGAGTCGATGACCTGGGCGGCGCGCTGGTAGGCGGACAGGGCGGCCGAGGGGATGCCGTTGGCGGAGGCGCCGGCGATGACCTGGTCGGCGGAGCCGGTCGGCACGCCCGGGGCGATCTCACCGGGGTTGGAGACGCTCGCCGGGGCCTTGATGGCCTGGTCCGGGACGGTCGTGCCGTCGGGGAGCTTGCCGTCGGAACCGTCGGCGCTCGCGCTGCTGGTCACCGTGAGGCTGGTGGTCCAGGCGCCGGACAGCAGCGCCAGCGGCACCAGGGCGCTCGCCTTCTGGAAGGTGGTCAGCTTCTTGTGCGACGACATGCGGTTGCGTCTCCCCATTCATCTGCTCCGGTCCCGGCCCGAGATGTGGGACTGATACCCGGTGGCTCCCCCGCTCACACCTTCAACGAGGCGGGGAGCGTGCTGGTTACGCATCGGTAGCCTCGGCGCGCCGTGCGACGTACGTCACAGGTTCGCCGCCCCGGCGCCGCGGACGGGTCCGGGCGTTGCCCGTCTCACACGGGCTCCGCGGTGACCGGGTTCGTGGTCCGGCCCGCCCACGGGGGAGAATGCCCGGGTGACCAGCTCCGCCCCAGCCTCGACGACCGCCTCCGCCGCCCTCTTCGAGCGGGCGCACGCCGTGACCCCGGGCGGGGTGAACTCCCCGGTGCGGGCCTTCAACGCCGTCGGCGGCACCCCGCGCTTCATCGAGCGGGCGGCCGGGCCGTACCTCTTCGACGTGGACGGCAACGAGTACGTCGACCTGGTCGGCAGCTGGGGCCCGATGCTGCTCGGCCACGCGCACCCGCAGGTGCTCGAGGCCGTGCACGCCGCCGTGTCCCGCGGCACGTCGTACGGCACCCCCACCCGGCCCGAGGTCGAGCTGGCCGAGGCGATCGTCGCGCGCACCCCGGTCGAGAAGGTCCGCTTCGTGTCCTCCGGCACCGAGGCGACCATGTCCGCGATCCGGCTGGCCCGCGGGTTCACCGGGCGCGAGCTCGTCGTGAAGTTCGCCGGCTGCTACCACGGGCACGTCGACTCGCTGCTGGCCCAGGCCGGCTCCGGCCTCGCCACCCTCTCGGTCCCCGGCACCCCCGGCGTCCCGGCCGCCTCGACCGCCGCCACCCTGGTGCTGCCCTACAACGACCCGGCCGCCGTGGCCGCGGTGTTCGCCGAGCGCGGCGACGAGATCGCCTGCGTGATCACCGAGGCGGCCCCCGGCAACATGGGCGTCGTCCCGCCGGCCCCCGGCTTCAACCGGATGCTGGCCGAGACCTGCCGTGCGCACGGTGCGCTGTTCGTCAGCGACGAGGTGATGACCGGCTTCCGGGTCACCGCGTCCGGCCACTGGGGCCTCGACGGCGCCGTCGAGGGCTGGACCCCGGACCTGACGACGTTCGGCAAGGTGATGGGCGGCGGCTTCCCCGCGGCGGCCTTCGGCGGCCGCGCCGACGTGATGACGATGCTGTCGCCGGAGGGGCCGGTCTACCAGGCCGGCACGCTCTCGGGGAACCCCGTCGCGACGACCGCCGGTCTCGCCACCCTGCGGCTGGCCACCGACGAGGTCTACGCGCACCTCGACAAGGCCGCCCAGGTGGTCCGCGAGGCCGCCGCGTCCGCGCTGGCCGACGCCGGCGTGCCGCACGTCGTCCAGCACGTCGGCAACATGTTCAGCGTCTTCTTCACCGACGAGGGCGTCACCGAGGTCCCGGACTTCGCGACCGCGTCGGCCCAGCACCCCGAGCGCTACAAGGCCTTCTTCCACGCGATGCTCGACCAGGGCGTCTACCTCCCGCCGAGCGCGTTCGAGGTCTGGTTCCTCTCCGCCGCGCACGACGACCGGGCCCTCGACCGGATCCTGTCCGCGCTGCCCGCGGCCGCCCGCGCCGCGGCCGCCGTCGACGTCCCGGTCCGACCGACGGAGGGAGCCCGATGAGCGAGCAGACCACCGTGCACCTGCTGCGCCACGGCGAGGTGCACAACCCGACCGGTGTGCTCTACGGCCGGCTCCCGGGCTACCACCTCTCCAAGCTGGGCCAGCAGATGGCGCAGCGGATCGCGGACGCGGTCGGCGACCGGGACATCACCCACGTCGTCGCCTCGCCGCTCGAGCGCGCCCAGGAGACGGCCCGCCCGCTCGCCCTGGCCCGCGGGCTCGAGATCGTCACCGACGCCCGGGTGATCGAGTCGACCAACATCTTCGAGGGCCGCCGGTTCAGCGTCGGCGACGGCATCGTGAAGCGGCCCTCGTCCTGGCGGCACCTCTGGAACCCGTTCAAGCCGTCGTGGGGCGAGCCCTACAAGGCGGTCGTCGCCCGCATGATGGCCTCGGTGTACGACGCCCGCGACTCGGCCCGCGGCCACGAGGCGGTCGTCGTCTCGCACCAGCTGCCGATCTGGACCACGCGGCTGCACGTGGAGAACCGCTCGTTCCTGCACAACCCCCGCAACCGGCAGTGCACGCTGTGCAGCCTGACGTCGCTGGTGTTCGACGGCGACGAGCTGGTCTCGCTGCGCTACTCGGAGCCGGCCGCCGACCTGATCCCGGTCAAGGACCGCAAGGCCGTCTTCTCGGCCGGCGGCGACCCCGACGAGGCGGCCCCGCCGGCATGACCGCGTCCCCGCACCGCGGTCGTCGCCGCCCGCTGTCCGCCCTGCTGTCGGCGGGGCTGCTCGCGGGCTGCTCCAACGACATCGGCAGCTCGGGCAACCAGGGCTACGTGTCCGGCGGCGGGATCATCACCTCGGTGGCGGCGGCCGACCGCAAGCTGCCCGGGACCGTGGCCGGCACCACGCTCGACGGGGACAAGGTGTCGCTGTCCGACTACCGCGGCAAGGTCGTCGTGGTCAACGTCTGGGGCTCCTGGTGCGGCGAGTGCGCCGGCGAGGCCCCGATGCTGACCCAGGCCGCCCGGGACCTCAAGGCGAAGGGCGTCGAGTTCCTCGGCATCGACAGCCGCGACCCCAGCTTCCAGAACGCGCAGGCCTTCGTGCGGCGGTTCGAGACGCCGTACCCCTCGATCTACGACCAGGGCGGGCGCACCCTGCTCGCGTTCCGCGGGACGCTCACGCCCAACTCGGTGCCCAGCACGATCGTCATCGACAAGCGGGGCCGGGTGGCCGGCAGCGTGAACGGCTCGATCACCCGCACGACGCTCGACGACCTCGTCGACGACGCGCTGGGGGGTGGCGGGGCGTGATCCTGCTGACGGTCGGCGACTGGTTCCGGTGACGGCGCTGTCGGGCTCGATGGTGCTGGCGCTGCCCGTCGCGCTGCTGGCCGGGCTGGTGTCGTTCTTCTCGCCCTGCGTCGTGCCGCTGCTGCCGGGCTACCTGTCGTACGCCACCGGGCTCTCGGGCGTCGACCTGGAGAGCGCCAAGCGCGGCCGGATGATGCTCGGCAGCTTGCTGTTCGTGCTCGGGTTCTCCTTCGTCTTCGTCGCCTTCGGCGCCCTGTTCGGGTCGCTCGGGGACTGGCTGATCATCTACACGCGGCAGATCAGCGTCGTGCTCGGGCTGCTCACGATCCTGCTCGGCGTCGCGTTCGTCGGGCTCGTGCCGATGCTGCAGCGCGACGTGCGGGTCCACCGGGTGCCCGCGGTCGGCCTGGCCGCGGCGCCGCTGCTCGGCGTGCTCTTCGGCCTCGGCTGGACGCCCTGCATCGGGCCGACCCTGACCGCGGTGCAGGCGCTGGCCGTGCAACGAGGGCACGGCCGGCCGCGGGGCCCTGCTCAGCCTGGCCTACTCCATCGGTCTCGGCCTGCCGTTCCTGCTCGCCGGGGTGGCGTTCCGCCGGATGCTCGGCGCGGTGAAGGTGGATCCGCCGCCACCAGGCCTGGGTCACCCGCGTCGGCGGCGTGATGCTGATCCTGGTCGGGCTGCTGCTCGTCACCGGCCTGTGGGACCAGTGGGTCGGTGACCTCCGCGTCGACGATCGTCGTCTTCGAGGCCCCGGTATGACGCGTGACCACCGAGGACACGGAGGCCGGCGGCGCGTCGTCGCAGCCGCCCCAGCCGCCGTCCTCGCCGCCGGCGCTGAGCCCCGTCGAGCTGTCCCGCTGGGCGTGGCGCCAGCTCACCTCGATGCGTACGGCGCTCGTGCTGCTCTTCCTGCTGGCGCTCACGGCGGTCCCCGGCTCCGTCGTACCCCAGCGCAACATCGACGCCGTCAAGGTCGCCAACTTCCAGGACGCGCACCCGCAGCTGACCCCGGTCTACGAGAAGCTCGGGCTGTTCGACGTCTACGGCTCGGTGTGGTTCTCGGCGGTCTACATCCTGCTGATGATCTCGCTGGTCGGCTGCATCGTGCCGCGGCTGCGGATCTACTGGCGCGGCATGCGGGCCGCGCCGCCGCGGGTGCCGCGGCACCTCGGCCGGCTCCCCGAGTCGCGCACCTTCGAGCTCGACGAGGACGCGGACGTCGTCCTGGAGCGCGCGAAGGCGGTGCTGCGGAAGAAGCGCTACCGGGTGGTGGTTTCGACAGGCTCAACCAACGTGGGCGGCTCAACCAAGTGCGGCTCAACCAACGGGACGGGCGCGATCTCCGCGGAGCGCGGCTACCTGCGCGAGGCCGGCAACCTGCTCTTCCACGTCTCGGTGCTGGTGGTGCTCGTCGGGCTTCGCCTACGGGCAGCTGTTCGGCTTCAAGGGCGGCGTGGTCACCGTGGTCGGGCCAGGACTTCTCCAACTCGCTGAGCCAGTACGACGACTTCTCGCCGGGCCGGATGTTCGAGCCCGACCAGCTCTCCCCGCTGAGCCTCAAGGTCGACGACTTCCACGTGAAGTTCCTGACCTCGGGCCCGCAGATGGGGCAGCCGGAGTCGTTCGACGCCGACATCACCTACCGCACCAGCCCGGACGCGGCGCCGCAGAAGCACGACCTCGCGGTCAACCACCCGCTGACGCTGCCCGGCACCAGCGTGTTCCTGGTCGGGCACGGCTACGCACCGGTCGTCACGGTCAAGGACGGCGACGGCAAGGTCGCCTACCAGGGGCCGGTCGTCTTCCTGCCGATGGACGCCTCCTTCATGTCGAGCGGCGTGATCAAGGTGCCGTACGCCGCGCCGCAGCAGCTCGGCTTCGAGGGGTTCTTCTTCCCGACCTACGGCTACACCCGGGCCACCGGGCCGTTCTCGCAGTTCCCGGACAAGCTCGACCCGGTGCTGTCGCTGACCCCGTCGCACGGCGACCTCGGGCTCGGCCTGGGCAAGCCGCAGTCGGTGTACTCCATCGACATGAAGAACATGAAGTACTTCCCGAGCGCCGACCCGGAGAAGCTCGGCCCCAACGCCCGCATCAAGCTGTCCCCCGGCGACACCGTGCAGCTGCCCGACGGCATGGGGTCGATCCGCTTCGACCGCGTCGACCGGTGGGTCAAGCTCCAGGTCAGCAACTCGCCCGGCAAGGGCATCGCGCTCGGCGGCGTGCTGCTCGCCATCGTCGGCCTGATGGGCTCGCTGTTCATCCGGCCCCGGCGCGCGTGGGTGCGCGTCACCCGCGACCGCAACCACACCGTTGCCGAGGACGGCGAGGAGAAGCGGCGTACCGTGGTCGAGCTGGCCGGGCTCGACCGCAGCTCGGGCGGCGACCTCGCCTCCGAGATCGACGAGCTCGAGCGGCTCGTGCAGAAGTCCGAGACCCCCAAGGAGCACGCGTGAGCACCGCGGAGTTCGCCGCCTTCAGCGACAACGCCATCATGTTCGCCTCGATCGTCTACGTGCTGGCGTTCCTCGGCCACCTGATCGAGTGGGTGTTCCTGCGGTCCGTGCCGGTGCCCGTCGAGGAGCGCGAGTCCGCCCTGGTCGGCGGCAGCCGGGCGGTCGAGCCTGTCGAGACCAGTGATCTCGACAAGCTCGATCAGCCGGGCCGCCGGGGGAGGCGGCCGAGGAGCGGGTGGAGCTGTGGGGCCGGATCGGCCTCGCGCTGACCGTGCTCGCCTGCCTGCTGCACCTCCTGGGCCTGGTCACCCGCGGCCTGGCCAGCGACCCGGTCCGGGTGCCCTGGGGCAACATGTACGAGTTCACGCTGGCCGGCACGTTCGGCGTCAGCCTGATGTACCTCGCGCTGATGAAGCGCTACCACCTGCGCTGGATGGGCGTCGCGGTCACCGGCTTCCTCGTCGTGGTGCTGATGCTCGACCAGCTGGTGCTCTACCAGGACGCCGGTCCGCTGGTGCCCGCGCTGCACTCCTACTGGCTCGCCATCCACGTGCTCGCCGCGATCGTCGCCTCCGGGGCGTTCGCGACCGGCGCGCTCGCCCTCGGGCTGTTCCTGGTCAAGGACCGGGCCACCCGGCGCGGGAGGATCCGCCCCGGCGGCTACCTCACCCGGCTGCCGTCGCTCGAGGCGCTGGAGCGGGTCGGCTACCGGCTCAACGCGTTCGGCTTCCCGATCTGGACCTTCGCGGCCCTGGTGGCCGGGCCGATCTGGGCGGAGTACGCCTGGGGCAGCTACTGGAACTGGGACCCCAAGGAGGTGTGGGCGTTCATCACCTGGGTGATCTACGCCGCCTACCTGCACGCCCGGGCGACCGCCGGCTGGAAGGGCCGGGCCGCCTCGGTCATCGCGCTCGTCGGCTTCGCGTCCCTGCTGTTCAACTTCGTCGGGATCAACTTCTTCTTCGGCGCCGGCAGCCTGCACTCGTACGCCGGCGGCTGAGCCGACCTCGCTGGTTGAGGTGGCCGAGGCGCGAGCCGAGGCCCTCGAAACCTCTGTGCGTTCCGCTGGGAGGTTTCGAGGCTCAATCGCGCTGCGCGCTCGGGCACGCTCAACCAACGTGGCGCGGTCAGTCGTTGTTGGGGCGGTCGTCGTCGCGCCGCTTCTGGCGGCGGTTGAGGTCCCGCAGGAAGTCCTCGTCGTCGTCCGGCGCGAGGCTGCGCGGCGCCGGCCTCGGGGGAGTACGGCGGGTGGTGGACGGCGCGCCACCGACGGCGACGGTCCAGGAGCCAGAAGGCGGCGTAGACGAGCGCCGCGAACACGATCACGACCAGCAGGAACTTACCCACGCCTCCAGCGTAGGCGCGGGACCAAGCGGCGGCGTGCCAGAGTCGGGGAATGACGCCGATCCGTGACGCCCGGCCCGAGGACGCGCACGCCATCGGGGAGGCCCACGCCGAGGCCTGGCGGGTCGGCTACGCGCGGCAGTTCCCCGCCGACGTGCTCGAGCAGGAGGTGGCCTACCGCCGCACCGGGTGGGACGCGGAGACCGTCCGCGCGAGCAGCGAGGGCGACGAGGTGCTCCTCGTCGCCGAGGACGACCAGGGCGTGTGCGGGTTCGTGCACGGCGTCGCCGGCCAGGTCGGCGGGCTCTACGTGCACCCCCGGGCGTGGGGCACGGGAGCGGCGGCGGCCCTGGTCGAGGCGGTGCTGCCGAGCATCGGCGGCGAGGACGCCGTGCTCTGGACGCTCGAGGCGTCGGGCCGGGCGCGCCGGTTCTACGAGCGCACCGGCTGGCTGCTCACGGGGGAGTCCCGCGAGCGCGAGTTCCTGGGCGGCGTCACGCGCCGTCTCGTGCAGTACGCGCGACGACTACCCTGAGGCCCGTGAAGGAGTTCGCCGTCTACACGCTCGCGCGCCTCGGGCTGTTCCTGGCCACGTGGGCCGTCCTCGCCGGCCTGGCCACGCTGGTGTTCGGGTCGCCGTACTGGGTCTGGACGCTGCTCGTCGCCGCCCTCGTCTCGGCGGTCGCGTCCTACTACCTGCTCACGGGCCCCGGGAGCGGTTCGCCGACCGGGTCGACGCCCGCGCCCGGCCGCGGCCGCCGCGGCCTTCGAGGAGCGCCGCGGCCAGGGAAGACCAGGACTAGTACCCGTGACCGGCCGCTGCCGCGAGGAGCGCCACCTCGACGACCGGACCTGGGTCTACGAGGCGATCCGCAAGGTCGAGGCCGACAGCAACCGCTCGGCGGACACGCACCTGCACGTCTTCCCGCTGCCGGACGGCTGGGACGTCGACCTCTACCTCAAGGACGAGTCGGTGCACCCGACGGGCTCGCTCAAGCACCGGCTGGCGCGGTCGCTGTTCCTCTACGCGCTCTGCAACGGCTGGATCCGCGAGGGCACGACGGTCATCGAGGCGTCGTCGGGATCGACGGCGGTGTCGGAGGCCTACTTCGCCCGGCTGCTCGGGCTGCCCTTCGTCGCGGTGATGCCGGCGACCACGTCGCGCGGCAAGATCGAGCTGATCGAGTTCCACGGCGGGCGCTGCCACCTCGTCGAGGACCCCGGCACGATGTACGACGAGGCGCGGCGGCTGGCCGACGAGTCCGGCGGGCACTACCTCGACCAGTTCACCTACGCCGAGCGGGCCACCGACTGGCGCGGCAACAACAACATCGCCGAGTCGATCTTCGAGCAGCTGGCCCTCGAGCGGCACCCGGTCCCGGCGTGGGTCGTCGTCGGCGCCGGCACCGGCGGCACGTCCGCGACGATCGGCCGGTTCGTGCGCTACCGCCGCTACGACACCCGCGTGTGCGTCGTGGACCCGGAGAACAGCGCGTTCTTCGAGGGCTGGTGCCGCTCCGACCCCACGCACACGACCGGCCGCGGTTCGCGGATCGAGGGCATCGGCCGGCCGCGGGTCGAGCCGTCGTTCGTCCCGACCGTCGTCGACGCGATGCTGTCGGTGCCCGACGCCGCCTCGATCGCGGCGATGCGCTGGTGCTCCCGGGTGACCGGCCGGCTGGTCGGCGGGTCCACGGGCACGGCGATGTGGGGGGCGCTGCGGCTGGTCGCCTCGATGCGCGAGTCGGGCACCGCCGGCAGCGTCGTCACCCTGCTCTGCGACGGCGGCGAGCGCTACACCTCGACCTACTACGACGACGAGTGGCTGGCGCAGCAGCGGATCGACATCGCGCCGTACGCCGCCACGCTGGAGCGGCTTCTACGACACGGGCGTCTGGGCCGAACCGCCCGCCTGAGCGGGGATTGCTCACACCGGCGGCGACGAATGCGCCGGGAGGGCGCGGGTACCCCCTGAGTCCCCGTTGCTCCCGAGGAGGTCCCGATGCAGCCGCCGTCACCCCGTGGTCCCGTCAGCCGAGGCGTGCTGGACGCCCTGCTCGGCAGCGCGCCGCTCGACGCCGACGACCTGGTGCGGCGCGTGGCGTCGACGGAGTCCGACGTGCTCCTCGACGAGGACCTGCAGCTGGCCCTGTGGGTGGCCTACGAGCTGCACTACGGCGGCCTCGCCGGGGTCGCCGACACGTGGGAGTGGGACCCCGACCTGCTCCGGGTCCGCGCCGCGATCGAGACCCGCTTCGAGGCCCGGCTGCGCGAGCTGACCGACGGTGCGGTCCGGGCCGCCGCCGCGGCACCCCGGCGACGTCGCCGACCGGGTCTTCGCCCAGGTCGCCGCGGCCGACGGCCCGTCGTTGAGCCGGTTCCTGCAGCGGGAGGCCACCGCCGAGCAGTTCCTCGAGGTGCTGGTGCACAAGAGCATCTACCAGCTCAAGGAGGCCGACCCCCACACGTTCGCGATCCCGCGCGTGCCCGGCCGGGCCAAGGTGGCCCTGGTCGAGGTGCAGTTCGACGAGTACGGCGCGGGCCGGCCGGAGCGCCAGCACGCGACCCTGTTCGGCGACGGGCTCGAGGAGTGCGGGCTGAGCCGGGACTACGGCGCCTACGTGGACGACGTGCCCGCCGTGACGCTGGCGCTGAACAACGCGATGAGCCTGCTGTGCCTGCACCGCCGGCTGCGTGGTGCCGCGCTGGGCCACCTCGCCGCGATCGAGGTCAGCAGCTCGCTGCCGTGCCGGAAGTACGTCCAGGGCCTGCGCCGGCTCGACCTGTCCCCGGCGATGGCGCACTACTTCGACGAGCACGTCGAGGCGGACGCCGTGCACGAGCAGGTCGCGACGCGCGACATCTGTGCGGCGGCCGTGGAGCGCGAGCCGGAGCTGGCGACCGACGTGCTGCTCGGCGTCGCGGTGTCGGTCCTCATGGAGGAGCTGCTCGCCGAGCACGTGCTCGCGAGCTTCCGCTCGGGCCGCAGCTCGCTGCGGGCCCGGCCGCTCGACGAGGCGGTGGCGTGAGCGACGTCGTGACGCTGGTCGACGGCGAGCTGACCGCCGACGACGGCCCGAGCGTGCGCGCCTGCCCCGGTGGGCCGTGGCTGGTCCGCGGGGCGCGTGCGGTGGCGACCGAGGACGGGGTGGAGCACGCCACCACCCGCCCGGTGGTGGCGGTCTGCGCCTGCGACAAGTCGCAGCGGCTCCCGTGGTGCGACGGCACCCACAAGGTGCGTGCGGGCGCCGCGGACCTGACGCGCCTTGCCGGCCGTGGTTGGCTCGACAGCATGGACGTGACGTCGGAGTGGAAGTCGGCCCAGGGCCGGGTGACGGCCCTGCTGAGCGGACTGTCCCCGGAGGCGGCGGAGCGCCGGGTGCCGGCCTGCCCCGACTGGACGGTGCGCGACCTGCTCTCCCACATGGTCGGGCTGGACGCCGACGTGGTCGCCGGTGACGAGCCCGACGACCACAACAGTGCCTGGACGCAGCGTCAGGTCGACGAGCGGCGCGGCCGGTCGGTCGCCGAGCTGCTCGAGGAGTGGCAGGCGCTGGTCGACCCGCTGACCGACTGGATGAGCCGGAACACGGCCCGGCCGCTCAACGACGTGGTGATCCACGAGCAGGACCTGCGGGGCGCGCTCGGCGTCCCCGGGGCGCACGGCACCGACGGCCTGCGCGCGGTGCGCGACCGGATGGTGGCCCGCTTCGCCGAGAACGTCGCGCACCTGCCGCCGGTCGCGCTCGACGGCCGCACCTGGCAGTGGTGCTCCTCGGGGCGGTCCAGGACGCCGCCGTGGTGCTGCGGGCCAGCGAGTTCGCGCTGACCCGCGCGGTGATGGGCCGTCGCTCCGCCGCCCAGCTGCGCGGCTGGGTGGTGCGCGGGGACGTCGAGCCCTACCTCCCCGCGTTCGAGACCCTCGGGCCGCTGCCCGCCGTGGACCTCACGGACTGACTGCGCTCAGGACGCGAGCAGCAGCCCGACGAAGACACCGGCCGCGTACAGCAGCTCCGCGACGCCGGTCCGCTGCAGCACCGGGACGAGTCCCCGGCCCGTCGTACCCGACAGCACGACGCGGGTCGCGGCGACCGCGGGGACCAGGAACACCAGGCCCAGCAGGGCGAGCCAGGACGTGGTGATCGCGATGCCGAGCAGGGTGGCGACCGCGACCCACACCAGCAGCGCGTAGAGGTAGCGGCTCTGCCGGTCGCCGAGCACCACCGCCAGGGTGCGCTTGCCCGAGGTGGTGTCGGTCGGGACGTCGCGGACGTTGTTGGCGACCAGGATCGCGCAGGCGAGCGCGCCGACGCCGGTGGCCGCGAACCAGGCGGGGACGGGGAGCGTGCCGGTCTGCACGTACGTCGTCCCGAGGACCGCCACCAGGCCGAAGAACACGAACACCATGACCTCGCCGAGGGCGTGGTAGCCGTAGGGCTGCGAGCCGCCCGTGTAGAACCAGGCCGCCACGATCGCCGCGGCCCCGACCAGCAGCAGCCACCAGGACGAGGTGGCGGCGAGCACCAGGCCGGCGACCATCGCCACGCCGAACGCCGCGAAGGCCGCGCGCTTCACGTCCGCGGCCGGGGTGGTCCCGGAGCCGACCAGCCGCAGGGGACCGACCCGGTCGGCGTCGGTGCCGCGGATGCCGTCGGAGTAGTCGTTGGCGTAGTTGACGCCCACCTGCAGGGCCAGCGCGACGACGAGCGCGAGGAACGCCTTCCACCACACGGCCTGGTCGACGTAGGCCGCCACGCCCGTGCCGGCCAGGACGGGGGACACGGCCGCGGGCAGCGTGCGCGGGCGCGCGCCCTCGATCCACTGCGCAGGGGTTGTCACAGTCGAGGATTGTGGCAGGCATAGCGTGA
Source organism: uncultured Actinomycetota bacterium (assembly GCA_963778095.1). Taxonomy (GTDB): domain Bacteria; phylum Actinomycetota; class Actinomycetes; order Propionibacteriales; family Nocardioidaceae; genus Nocardioides_B. The sequence continues at coordinate 350,933 of CAVZTB010000007.1, forward strand.
CCCCTCGTGAGCAGCCCGACCCTGGACCCCGTGCGGGGCAGCGCGGCCGAGATCCTCGCGCTGCTGCGGGAGTGGGACGCCGCCGACGACCCGGCGCCGCTCACCGTGGAGACCTCCGGGTCGACCGGCACCCCGAAGCGGGTCCGGCTCTCGCGGGCGGCGATGCGCGCCTCGGCCGACGCCACGCACGCCCGGCTCGGCGGCCCGGGCCAGTGGCTGCTGGACCTGCCGCCGTCCTACGTCGCCGGCCTGCAGGTGCTGTTCCGGTCCGTGCGGGCCGGCACCGAGCCGGTGGTCGGCGGACTCGCCCGTTGACGGGGGAGCGGCGCTACGTGTCCCTGGTGCCGACCCAGCTGGTGCGGCTGCTCGACTCCGAGGCGCTCCGCGTCCTTCGACACCGTGCTCGTCGGCGGCGCCCGGCTCGATCCCGCCCTGCGGGCGCGCGCCGCCGACGCGGGCGTCCGGGTGGTCGCGACGTACGGGATGAGCGAGACCTGCGGCGGCTGCGTGTACGACGGGCGCCCGCTCGACGGGGTGGCCGTGAAGGTCGGCGCCGACGGACGCATCCGGATCGGGGGACCCACCCTCTTCGACGGGTACGACGGGCAGCCCGACCTGACCGCGCAGGTCCTCGAGCGCGGCTGGTTCGTCACCCAGGACCTCGGCCGGATCGACCACGACGGCCTGCTCCAGGTCACCGGACGCGTCGACGACGTGGTGGTCTCCGGGGGCGTCAACGTGCCGACGGCGGCGGTCGCGGCCCGGCTGCGCGAGCACCCCTCCGTCACGGAGGCCGAGGTCGTCGGGGTCCCGCACCCGGAGTGGGGCGACGAGGTCGTCGCCGTGCTCGCCGGGGACCTGTCCCTCGACGCGGCCCGGGACTGGGTCGCCGACGACCTGCCGCGGGCCTGGTCGCCGCGCCGCGTCGTGCCCGTGCCGGCGCTGCCGCTGCTCGCCAACGGCAAGGTCGACCGGCTCGCCGTCGAGCGTCTGGCGGCCCGCACGTGAGGGTCTTCTCGATCCCGATGACCACCCGCTTCCGCGGGATCACGGTGCGCGAGGGCGTGCTGCTGCGCGGCGACGCGGGCTGGGGGGAGTTCAGCCCGTTCCTGGAGTACGACTCCCGCGTCGCCGAGCCCTGGCTGCGCGCGGCCCGCGAGGCCGCCGACCTCGGCTGGCCCGCGCCGCTGCGCACCAGCATCCCCGTCAACGTCACCGTCCCCGCCGTGGACGCCGAGCGCGCAGCAGCGGTCGTGCTGGCGAGCCACGGCTGCCGCACCGCCAAGGTCAAGGTCGGCGAGCCGGGCCAGACCCTGGCCGACGACCAGGCCCGGCTCGAGGCGGTCCGCGACGCCCTCGGCCCGGACGGCCGGATCCGCATCGACGTCAACGGGCTCTGGTCCGTCGACGAGGCGGTCACCCGGATCCCCTTGCTGGACAGGGCCGCCGGCGGTCTGGAGTACGTCGAGCAGCCGGTCGCCTCGGTCGAGGACCTGGCCGTCGTGCGGCGCCGGGTCGGCGTGCCGATCGCCGCCGACGAGTCGATCCGCCGGGCCGAGGACCCCTACCGGGTCCGCGACCTCGAGGCCGCCGACGTCGCGGTCCTCAAGGTGCAGCCCCTCGGCGGCGTGCGGGCCTGCCTGCGGATCGCCGAGGACATCGGCCTGCCCGTCGTGGTGTCCAGCGCCCTCGAGACGAGCGTCGGCATCGCCGCCGGCGTCGCGCTCGCGGCGGCCCTGCCGGAGCTGCCCTTCGCCTGCGGCCTCGCGACGGTCCAGCTGCTCACCGACGACGTGACGGTCCCGTCCCTGCTGCCCGTCGACGGTGCCCTGCCCGTCGTACGCCCGGAGGTGGACGGAGGCGGCCCTCGACCGCACCCGCGCCACACCGGAGCGCGAGCAGCACTGGCGCGACCGTCTCGCGGGGATAGGTTCGCCACCATGACCCCGGCGAACGCCTCCACCGCGCTGGCCACGGTGCTCCTCGACGAGCTGGTCCGCTGCGGCGTCCGCGACGTCGTGCTCGCCCCCGGGTCGCGCAGCGCGGCGCTGGCCTTCGCGGCGTACGCCGACGAGCGGGTCACCCTGCACACGCGCATCGACGAACGCTCCGCGGGCTTCCTCGCCGTCGGCCTGGCCCGCACCAGCCGCCGCGCCGGTCGTGGTGGTGACGACGAGCGGCACGGCCGCCGCGAACCTGCACCCGGCCGTGCTGGAGGCCTCGCACGCCGGCGTACCCCTGCTCGTGCTCACCGCCGACCGCCCCGCCCGCCTGCGCGGCAGCAACGCCAACCAGACCACCGAGCAGGCCGGCCTGTTCGGCGGGCGCCGTGCGGGAGTCCGCGGACGTGCCGGCCGCGCACCCCGGGCACGGCGAGGTCGAGCGGCGGCAGGTCGTCGGCTGGCGCGCGCTCGCCGCCCGCAGCGCCCACGTGGCGACCGGCCGGCTCGGCGGGCGACCGGGCCCGGTGCACCTCAACGTGCAGTTCGAGGAGCCGCTGGTCCCCGAGACCGGCGACGGCTGGGGGAGCGCGCTCGACGGCGCCCCGGACGGCGGACCCTGGATGTCGCCCGGGGCGCGGCCGGTCGCGCAGCCCGAGCCGGTCAGCCGCGACCTGCGCACGGTCGTGATCGCCGGCGACGACGCCGGCCCCCCGGCCCGGGTGCTCGCGGAGGCGGCCGGGTGGCCGCTGCTGGCCGAGCCGACCAGCGGGTCGCGCACCGGCGACAGCGTCATCCGCACCTACCGGCTGCTGCTGTCCGACCCCGACCTGTCCGCCCGCATCCAGCAGGTCGTCGTCTTCGGCCACCCCACCCTGTCGCGTCCGGTCAACCGGCTGCTGGCCCGCGACGACATCGAGCTGTACGCCGTCCGCGGTCCCTCCGGCTGGGCCGACCCCGGCCACCACGTGCACGCCGTGGTCGACCGGGTCCAGCTCGAGGGCCTCGACCCGAGCTGGTTCGCCAGCGAGAAGGTGGCCCCGCCCGCCCGCGAGCCCGACCCCTGGGCCGAGGAGTGGCGCACCCGGGACGCCGACCTGTCGCGGCGCCTCGACGGCCTGCTCGCCGCCCGCGGCACGATGACCCCGCACCACGTGGCCGGGGCCGTCAGCCGCGGCGCTGCCGCCGGGTGGCCTGCTGTTCGTGGGCGCGTCCAACCCGGTCCGCGACCTCGACCTGATGGTCGCGAGGTACGGCGTCGGCGACCGCCGCATGGTCGTCGGCAACCGGGGCCTGGCCGGCATCGACGGGTCGGTGTCCAGCGCCATCGGCGCGGCGCTCGGGCGTCCGCACAGCACCAGGTCCCTGGCCCTGCTCGGCGACGTCACCTTCCTGCACGACGCCAACGGTCTGGTGCTCGGCCCCGACGAGGACCGTCCCGACCTGACCATCGTGGTGGTCAACGACGACGGCGGCTCGATCTTCGCCTCGCTCGAGCAGGGCGACGCGCGGCACGCGGACGTCCTACGACAAGCTCTTCGGCACCCCGCACGGCGTCGACGTCGCCAGCCTCTGCGCCGCCACCCGCACGCCGCACTGGAAGGTCGACTCGGTCGCCGAGCTGGAGCACGCGCTGGCGAACCCGGCCGGCGGCATCGAGGTGGTGGAGGCCGTCGTACGCCGGGACGACCGCCGCGAGCTCGACGCCGCCATCCGCGCCCTCGTCGGCTGAGCCGCTGCCGGCTGGTCGAGGTGCCGCCTCGGCTGGTCGAGGTGCGAGCGGAGCGAGCCTCGAGACCACTCCGCGCGCGGCCGCAGTGGTCTCGAGGCCCTCGCGCTGCGCGCTCGGGCACCTCGACCAGCCGGGAGACGGCCGATGCGCAATTCCGATCAAGCCCGCACGCCGTCGGAGTCGGCAGGATGGGGGCATGACCGCAGCCACCGACCACTTCACGAGCTTCGTGGACGTCCTCGCCGAGGCGCTGGACGACCACGAGGCGACCGGTGAGGACCTGGCCGCGCGGCTGTACCTGTCGCGGTTCCACCTCGACCGGATCGTCGCGTCGGTGGCCGGTGAGCCACCGAGCCGGCTCCGGCGCCGGCTGCTCCTCGAGCGCTCGGCCTACCGCCTCGTCACCACCCACGACACCATCCTCGACATCGCGGTCGAGGCGGGCTACGGGTCGCACGAGGCGTTCACCCGCGCGTTCACCCGGGCGTACGGCGTCGGGCCGAGCGCGTGGCGCACCCGGCCGACGCAGATCCGGATCGAGGCGCCCAGCGACGTGCACTTCCACCCACCCGGGAGCATCCGGCTCCCCGCCGAGAAGAAGGTGACCTCCATGGACCTCCTGACCAAGATGGTCGAGCACCACGTCTGGCTGACCGGCGAGATCGTCGAGCACGCCGCCCGCCTGACCGACGAGCAGCTCGACGAGCCGATCGAGCTCAACGTCGACGACGACCGGCAGACCATCCGCTCCCTGGCCTCGCGCCTCGTCGGCCAGATGGGCATGTGGAACGCCGCGATCGCCAACCGGGCCTACGACTGGTCCGTCGAGGAGCACGAGTCGGTCGACTCGCTCCGCGACCGGCTGGCCGTCGAGGGCCCGGCGTACCTCGCCCAGGTCCGCGAGGTCGTCGACCAGGGCCGCCTCGACGACACCTTCGTGGACGCGCTGTGCGAGCCCGCGACGGTGTTCACCTACGGCGGGATGATCGCGCACGTGCTGACGTTCGCGGCCCACCGCCGCTGCCTGGTCGTGATGGCGCTCGACAAGCACGGCGATCTCCGACCTGGGCTGGGGCGACCCGATGCGCTGGGTCGCGGAGCAGTCGGCGTAGCCGCCGGGAAACACCCGTCCGGTTGAATGGGCGGGTGCACGTCGCCCTCTCCCTCTCAGCGCTGGCGGTGGTCGTCATCGCCGTCGCCGCGCTCTGCCGCCGCTTCGACCTGCCCGCGCCGATCGTGCTCGTCGCGCTCGGCGCGGGCGCGTCGTTCCTGCCGTTCGTCCCCGAGGTGCACCTGACCTCCGAGGTGGTGCTGGTCGGGCTGCTGCCGCCGCTGCTGTACGCCGCGGCGCTGCAGACGTCGCTGGTCGACTTCAACGCCAACCGTCGCGCGATCCTGCTGCTGTCGATCGGGCTGGTCGCCTTCACGACGGTCGGCGTCGCGGTGGTGGCCTACTACGTCATCCCGGACGTGACCTGGCCGGCGGCGTTCGCCCTCGGCGCGGTCGTCGCGCCGCCGGACGCCGTGTCGGCGACCGCGATCGCCCGCCGCATCGGCATCCCGCGCCGGATCGTCACGATCCTGGAGGGCGAGTCGCTGCTCAACGACGCGACCGCCCTGGTGGCCCTGCGGACCGCCATCGCGGTCGGGGGCGCGGGCACCGCCGTCGCGCTCGGCGACCAGGTCACCGTGCTCGACGTCGGCCTGGACTTCCTGCTCGCCGCCGCCGGGGGCGTGGCCGTCGGCCTGCTGCTGTTCTTCGTCGTCGGCCGTGTGCGCCGCCGCGTGACCGACCCGGTCATCGACACCAGCATCTCGCTGGTCACGCCGTTCGTCGCCTACGTGGCGGCCGAGGAGATCCACGGCTCCGGAGTGCTCGCGGTGGTGATCGCCGGCCTGCTGCTGGGCCACAAGGCGCCGGTCCTGCAGACCGCGACCTCCCGGATCGCGGAGCGGCTGAACTGGCGCACGATCCAGTTCCTGCTCGAGAACGTGGTGTTCCTGCTGATCGGTCTGCAGGCGCGCTGGATCCTCCGCGACGTCCAGGACAGCGGCGTACCCGTCTCCGACGTCGTCACGCTGTGCCTGAGCACGTTCGCCGCGGTCGTCGTGCTCCGCCTGGTGTGGGTGTTCCCCGCGCGCTTCCTGCTGGTGCGTCCGGGGCCGGACCGGGAGACCGGGCGGCACCCGTCGTGGCAGCACACCACCGTGCTCGGCTGGGCCGGCATGCGCGGCGTGGTGACGCTGGCGGCGGCGTTCGCGATCCCGGAGGAGTTCGCCTACCGCGAGACGCTGATCCTGACCGCCCTGTTCGTGGCCGCCGGCACGCTGTTCGTGCAGGGCTCGACGCTGCCCGTGGCTGGTCCGCCGGCTGCAGCTGCCCGTCACCCGACCCGCGCGAGGACGCCCTGGCCCGGGCGGCGCTGTTCGAGAAGGCGTCCGCCGCCGGGCTCGAGGTCCTGGACCTGCACCACAACGACGACGACCCGTTCAACACGGTGCAGGCCCTGCGCGACCGGGCGATGCAGCGCAACACCGCCGCCTGGGAGCGGCTGGGCGGCACCAGCCCCGACGAGGAGACGCCGAGCGAGTCCTACGCGCGGCTCCGGCTGGAGATGCTCGACGCGGAGCGGGCCAAGGTGCTGCACGTGCGGAGCACCGGGACGATCCCGCACGAGGTCGTCGAGGACGTGCTCGCGACGCTCGACGTCGAGGAGTCGATGCTCGACATCCGCAACGCCCGGCGCGAGCACCTCGAGGGGGCCGAGACGGTCAGCGGCATCGCCGGCACCATCGCGGCCTGCGACCACCTCGCCGACGCCCCGCGCGACGCGGACTCGCGCGTGGAGCGGGAGTGCGAGGACTGCGTGCGCGACGGCTTCACCCAGTGGGTGCACCTGCGCAAGTGCCTGCAGTGCGGGCACATGGCGTGCTGCGACTCCTCGCCGCGCCAGCACGCCAGCAAGCACTTCGAGGAGACCGGCCACCCCGTCATGCGGTCCGCGGAGCCCGGCGAGGAGTGGCGCTGGTGCTTCGTCGACAACCGTCTGGGCTGAGCCGACGTGGGTAGGTTGGCGCCATGAGGATCACCAAGTTCGGGCACGCCTGCATCCGCATCGAGCACGACGGCCAGGTCGTCGTCATCGACCCGGGCGCCTTCACCGAGCGGGAGGCCGTCGACGGCGCGACCGCGGTGCTGATCACCCACGAGCACGTCGACCACCTCGACGTCGACCACCTGCGGGCGACCGACGCGCCGATCTTCACCATCGACGCGGTCCGCGCCCAGATCGCCGAGGCCGACGGCGCCGTCGCCGAGCGGGTCACGGTCGTCTCGCCCGGCGAGCAGGTCGACGTCGGCCTGCCGGTCACCGCCGTCGGCGAGCAGCACGCGGTCATCCACGAGGACCTGCCGCGCTTCTTCAACAGCGGGTACGTCGTCGACGTCGGCAGCACGCGCGTCTACCACCCGGGTGACTCGTTCACGCCGCCCGGCGGACCCGTCGACGTGCTCTGCCTGCCGATCCACGCGCCGTGGAGCCGGATCTCCGAGGTCATCGACTTCGGCCGGTCCGTGGCGGCGCCGCGCTCGATCGCCGTGCACGACGGGCTGCTCAACGACACCGGCCTGACCGTGGTGGGACGCAACCTCGGCCTGCTGCTCGGCGACGGCTACGAGCGGCTGGAGCCCGGCACCGACCTCGCCCTCGGCTGAGCCGGAGCCCGGTCAGTCGGTGCCGGCGAGGGAGTCGCGGACCGGGACGAACTTGGCCTGCGCCTCGGCCAGCTCGGACTCGGGGTCCGAGTCCGCGACGATCCCGCAGCCCGCGAACAGCCGCACCTGGGCACCCTCGATCTCGGCCGAGCGCAGCGCGAGGCCCCACTCGCCGTCGCCGGTGACGTCCATCCAGCCGACCGGTCCGGCGTACCGCCCGCGGTCCATGCCCTCGATCTCCGTGATCAGCGCCGTGGCCAGGTCCGTCGGGGTCCCGCCGACCGCCGCCGACGGGTGCAGGGACGCCGCCAGGTCGAGCGAGGTGGCGGTCGGGTCGCCGGCGTCGTGGATGACGCCGGCCACGTCGGTGGCCAGGTGCATGACGTTGGGCAGGTGCAGCACGAACGGCGCCTCGGGCACGTTCATCGACGAGCAGTGCGGCGCCAGGGCGTCGGCGACCGAGCGGACGGCGTACTCGTGCTCCTCGAGGTCCTTCGACGACCGCGCCAGCGTGGCGGCGAGGGCCAGGTCGCGCGCGTCGTCGCCCGTACGTCGGATGGTGCCGGCCAGCACCCGGGAGGTGACCAGCCCGCGCTCGCGGCGCACCAGCATCTCCGGGGTCGCGCCGAACAGCCCGTCGACGTGGAAGGTCCAGCACATGGGGTAGGTCTCCGCGAGCCGGGTCAGCGGCCAGCGCACGTCGATGTCGGCGTCGGCGGTGGCCAGCAGGTCGCGGGCCAGGACCACCTTCTCCAGGGCGCCGTCGTTGATCCGGCGGACCGCCCCGGCCACGACGGACTCCCACTCGGCCCCGGTGAGCGCGCCGTCCGCGAACCGGACCCCGGCGGGCGGCGCGGGTGCCTCGGTGGCGGCGAGCTCGGTGCCGGGGGTGATGGTGCCGACGCCGATGGTGGTGACCCAGGTGGTGCCCCCGCGCCGACCGACCACGACCTCGGGGACGACCAGGACGCTGTCCCCGGGCTCGTCGGCGAACGCGAAGGAGCCGAAGCAGACCAGGCCGGAGCCGGGCAGCACCGGCCTCGTCGCGGACCACGGAGGTGCGGGTGAGCTCGGTCCACCAGGTGCGGGCGTCGGCGAACCGGTCCGGGCCGGAGGTGCGGCACACCGCGGCCGTGCCCCAGCCGACCAGGCCCTCGCCGCGGCGCACCCACGCGGTCCCGTCGGCCTCCGGCGGGAGCAGGCGGAGCAGGGGCCCGTCGTCCTCGACCAGCACGGTGCGCACGACCAGCGGCGCCGACTCCGGCACGGGATGGCGTCGAGGCGGGATGGTCCGTCACGATGCGCCAGCCTACGGCTGTGCCCGTCGTCACCGTCGGTGGAGCCTGTCGAAACCACCCGCACCCGCGCACCGACCCCCACGCCCGCCTAGGCTGGCGCCGTGACACGTGCCCAGCTCGACAAGCGCCCCGCCGACGTCGCCGCGATGTTCGACGACGTGGCCCGCCGCTACGACCTGACCAACGACGTCCTGTCGCTGGGCCAGGACCGCCGCTGGCGCAAGGTCGTCGTCGACGCGGTCGACCCGCAGCCCGGTGAGCGGGTGCTCGACCTGGCCGCCGGCACCGGCACGTCGAGCCAGCCGTTCGCCGACCGCGGCGCCACCGTGGTGCCCTGCGACTTCTCCCTGGGCATGCTGCGCGTGGGCAAGCAGGCCAAGCCGCACCTCGGCTTCACCGCCGGCGACGGCACCCGGCTGCCGTTCGCCGACGACACCTTCGACGCGGTGACGATCTCCTTCGGGCTGCGCAACATCGTCGACCCCGACGCGGGCCTGCGCGAGATGCTGCGGGTCACCAAGCCGGGCGGCCGGCTGGTGGTCTGCGAGTTCAGCCACCCGACCTGGGCGCCGTTCCGGACGGTCTACGTCGAGTACCTCATGAAGGCGCTGCCCACGGTCGCGCGCGCCGTCTCGTCCAGCCCGGACGCCTACGTCTACCTGGCCGAGTCGATCCGGGCCTGGCCCGACCAGCCGCGGCTCGCGAACCGGATCGCCGAGGCCGGCTGGAAGCGCCCCGAGTGGCTGAACCTCTCCGGCGGCATCGTCACCCTGCACCGCGCCACCGCCTGACGCCGACCCGGCGCTTGTGGTTGCTGCAAGGCCGCCGACCCGGCGCTTGTGGTTGCCCCGACCCGCCGCGGGAACGGCGTCACCGCAGGTCCAGCAGCCGCGGCAGGTCGACGCGGAGGTGCTCGGGCTGCAGGCCGAGCGGCTCGAGCCGGTCGGCGCCGACCCACAGCAGCTCGAAGCTGTTGTCGGGCCCGTGCGCCTCGAGCTCGGGCCCGCCGAGCACCGGGTCGCCCACGACGTCGGCCATCACGAAGTACCTCGCCTCGCGGCCGGGCGTGTGCTCGTCGGTCAGCAGCAGCCGCTCGACCCGGGCGGTCATCGTGGCCTCCTCCCACAGCTCGCGGACGACGGCCTGCTCGAACGTCTCGCCGGGCTCGACGCTGCCGCCCGGGAGCACGGCGTAGTCGCGCCCGTCGTACCTCCGCTTGATCACCAGCAGCCGGCGGTCGCGGACGACCACCGCGACGGCCCGCGGCCCGGGCGGTGCGGGCGTCGGAGAGGGGAGCGACGAGGTCATCGGGGCACCGTAGCCAACCGGAAGCGCCGGGTCGGCGGGATGGCAGCAACCACGAGCGCCGGGTCGGCGGGGGGAGGGCAACCACAAGCGCCGGGTCAGCGGAAATACGCAACGGGGGCATGACTTAAAGGCGCAGGTCAGGGTGGGTTTCGGGAGGGTGTCCAGGACGTCGGGGGGCGGGTCGCGGGCTTTCGTCCCGGGCTCTAGACTCCTGCGTGGTGCCGGTTCGTGAAGACTTTCACAAAGGCACAATGCACACCCCGCAGGACCAGTGAATGAGGTGCCCCGCATGACTCGGACGACCGCTGACGCGCGGCACGCCGACGTCATCGTCGTCGGCGCCGGGCCGGCCGGCGCGGCCGCCGCCTACCACCTCGCGAACGCCGGGGTCGACGTCCTGCTGCTGGAGAAGTCCGCGTTCCCGCGCGACAAGATCTGCGGCGACGGCCTCACCCCGCGCGCGGTCCGCCAGCTGGTCGCCCTGGGCCTCGACCTGGACGCCCCGGGCTGGCAGAAGAACCTCGGCCTGCGGATCGTCGGCGCCGGCCACCGCCTCGAGCTGCCCTGGCCCGAGCTGGCCAGCTTCCCGCCCTACGGCATGGTCCGCACCCGCATGGACCTCGACGAGATCCTCGCCCGGCACGCCGAGAAGGCGGGCGCCCGGCTGATGGAGCGTACGGCGGTCACCGGACCCGTCGTCGACGAGAGGACCGGCCGCGTCGTCGGCGTCACGGCCAAGCCCGTCGACGACCGGGGCCGCAAGGTCGGCGACGTCGAGACCTACACGGCTCCCGTCGTGATCGCCGCCGACGGCGTCTCCGCCCGGCTGGCCATCGCCCTCGGCCTGGAGCGGCGCGAGAACCGGCCGATGGGCGTCGCGGTCCGCGCCTACTACGAGACGCCCCGCCACGACGACGCGTGGATGGAGTCCTGGCTCGAGCTCTGGGACGGCAAGCCCAACGCGTCCAACCTGCTGCCCGGCTACGGCTGGATCTTCGGCGTCGGCGACGGCACCGCCAACGTCGGGCTCGGCATCCTGAACACCTCGAAGGCCTTCCAGCACGTCGACTACAAGGACGTGCTGCACCGCTGGCTCGAGCACACGCCGGACGAGTGGGGCTTCCGCGAGGAGAACCTCGTCGGCCGGATCGGCTCGGCCGCGCTGCCGATGGGCTTCAACCGCAAGCCGCACTACACCCGGGGGGTGCTGCTGGTCGGCGACTCGGGTGGCATGGTGAACCCGTTCAACGGTGAGGGCATCGACTACGCGCTCGAGGCGGGGCACCTGGCCGCCGAGACGATCGTGCAGGCCCTGGCTCGACCGGAGGGCCCTGCTCGCGAGAGGGTGCTGGAGGGGTACGCCACCGCGCTCGACGCGGCGTACGGCGGCTACTTCACCTTGGGCCGGGTCTTCGCCAAGATGATCGGGAACCCGACCTTCATGAAGCAGGCCACGAAGTACGGCCTGCCCCGCACCACCCTGATGAAGTTCACCCTCAAGCTGATGGCCAACCTCACCGACCCGCGCGACGGAGACGTCTCCGACAAGGTGATCAACGCCCTCGCCAAGGTGGCCCCGGCCGCCTAGCACCACGCAGCACCGCACGACCCCGCACGACACGGACGACGGACAGGACTAGGAGGGGACCAGGTGGAGCTCTACACACCCGTTCTCGCGCTCGGTGTTCTCGCGGCAGGCTTCGCGATCTTCTCGGTCGTGGTCAGCTCGCTCACCGGTCCCAAGCGCTACAACCGCGCCAAGCTCGACTCCTACGAGTGCGGCATCGAGCCGACCCCGCAGGCGCTGGGCGGCGGCAAGTTCCCGGTGAAGTACTACATCACCGCGATGATGTTCATCGTCTTCGACATCGAGATCGTCTTCCTGTACCCCTGGGCGGTGTACTTCGACTCGATGCGGGTCTTCGGCTTCGTCGAGATGGTGCTCTTCATCGTGACCGTGTTCGTCGCCTACGCGTACGTCTGGCGACGCGGCGGGCTGGACTGGGACTGAGGGACAGACTCATGGGAATCGAAGAGAAGCTGCCGAGCGGCGTGCTCCTGACCACGGTCGAGGGCGTCGCGGGCTACATGCGCAAGGCGTCCTTCTGGCCGGCGACGTTCGGGCTGGCCTGCTGCGCCATCGAGATGATGACGTCCGGCGGCCCCCGCTACGACCTGGCCCGCTTCGGCATGGAGGTCTTCCGGGCCTCGCCGCGCCAGGCCGACCTGATGATCGTGGCCGGCCGGGTGAGCCAGAAGATGGCGCCCGTGCTCCGCCAGATCTACGACCAGATGGCCGAGCCGAAGTACGTCCTCGCGATGGGCGTCTGCGCCAGCTCCGGCGGCATGTTCAACAACTACGCGATCGTGCAGGGCGTCGACCACGTCGTCCCCGTCGACATGTACCTCCCCGGCTGCCCGCCGCGGCCCGAGATGCTCATCGACGCGATCCTCAAGCTCCACAAGCAGGTCCAGGCCACGAAGCTCGGCGCCAACCGGCTCGCGGAGATCGAGGAGAACGAGACCGTGGGCCTCAACGCGCTGTCCACCTCCGACATGATCGGCAAGCTGCGATGACCGAAGGACCCAAGGAGCCCAAGGACTTCCCGGAGGTGACCCCCGGGACCGACGCGGACGCGACGGACAACGCGGTCGAGAACACGGTGCCCCACCAGCCGTCGGGCGAGCAGGACGCCGGTCCCGAGGTCGTCGGCGTCCGGCACGGCATGTTCGGCGTCCGGGGCACCGGCGACACCAGCGGGTACGGCGGCCTGGTCCGCCCCGTCACGATGCCCGGCAGCGCCGCGCGTCCCTACGGCGGCTGGTTCGACGAGGTCGCGGACGCGCTCGAGAAGGGCGTCGGCCCGCACCCGGTCGAGAAGGTCGTCGTGCACCGCGGCGAGATCACCTTCTTCGTCCGCCGGGAGGACCTGCTCGCGGTCGCGCAGCTGCTCCGCGACGACGAGGTGCTGCGCTTCGAGTTCTGCTCCGGCGTCTCGGGCGTGCACTACCCCGACGACCAGGGCCGCGAGCTGCACGCGGTCTACCACCTGCTGTCGATGACCCACAACCGGCGGATCCGCCTCGAGGTGACCTGCCCCGACGGCGACCCGCACATCCCGTCGGTGGTCGCGATCTACCCGACCAACGACTGGCACGAGCGCGAGACCTACGACTTCTTCGGCATCATCTTCGACGGTCACCCCGCTCTGACGCGCATCCAGATGCCCGACGACTGGCCCGGGCACCCGCAGCGCAAGGACTACCCCCTCGGTGGCATCCCGGTCGAGTACAAGGGCGCCACCATCCCACCGCCCGACACGCGGAGGTCTTACAGCTGATGACGACCACACAGGATCCCTACGCCCCCGACGCGGACACGTCCGCCGGCCGGGTGTTCACGGTCACCGGGCAGGACTGGGACTCGATCACCGACGGCCTGGCCGAGGAGGGCGACGACCACGTCGTCGTCAACATGGGCCCGCAGCACCCGTCGACGCACGGCGTGCTCCGGCTGATCCTCGAGCTCGAGGGCGAGACGGTCACCGAGGCCCGCTGCGGCATCGGCTACCTGCACACCGGCATCGAGAAGAACATGGAGTTCCGCTCCTGGGTGCAGGGCGTCACGTTCTGCACCCGGATGGACTACCTCTCCCCGTTCTACAACGAGGCGACGTACTCCCTCGGCGTGGAGCGGCTCCTCGACATCGAGGACGACATCCCGGAGAAGGCGCAGGTCATGCGCGTCCTCCTGATGGAGCTCAACCGCATCTCCAGCCACCTCGTCGCGATCGCGACCGGCGGCATGGAGATCGGCGCGCTGACCGTGATGACGATCGGCTTCCGCGAGCGGGAGATGGTGCTCGACCTGTTCGAGCTGATCACCGGCCTGCGCATGAACCACGCGTTCATCCGCCCCGGCGGCGTCGCCCAGGACATGCCGCCCGGTGCGCTCGACCAGATCCGCGACTTCATCGCGCTGATGAAGAAGCGCCTCCCGGAGTACGCCGCGCTCTGCAACGCCAACCCGATCTTCAAGGGCCGGCTCGTCGGGGTGGGGCACCTCGACCTCGCGGGCTGCATGGCGCTGGGCATCACCGGCCCGGTGCTGCGCTCCACCGGCCTCCCGTGGGACCTGCGCAAGGACCAGCCGTACTCCGGCTACCAGGACTACGACTTCGAGGTCGCGACCTGGGACACCTGCGACTCCTACGGCCGCTTCCGCATCCGGCTCGACGAGATGTGGGAGTCGCTGAAGATCGTGGAGCAGGCCGCCGAGCGGCTCGCCGGGCTCGAGGGCGCGCCGGTCATGGTCGCCGACAAGAAGATCGCCTGGCCCAGCCAGCTCGCGGTCGGCACGGACGGCATGGGCAACAGCCTCGACCACATCCGGCACATCATGGGTGAGTCGATGGAGGCCCTGATCCACCACTTCAAGCTGGTCACCGAGGGCTTCCGGGTCCCCGCCGGCCAGGCGTACGTGCCGATCGAGTCGCCCCGCGGCGAGCTCGGCGCGCACGTGGTGTCCGACGGAGGCACGCGTCCCTTCCGGGCGCACTTCCGGGACCCGTCGTTCACGAACCTGCAGGCGACGTCGGTGATGAGCGAGGGCGGCATGGTCGCCGACGTCATCGTCGCGATCGCCTCGATCGACCCCGTGATGGGTGGAGTAGACCGTTGACACGAGATCCAGAACGCCCCCTTGGACGCGTCCGTGCTGGCGGAGCTGCGGGAGATCACCGCGCGCTACCCGCAGGCGCGGTCGGCGCTGCTGCCGATGCTGCACCTCGTGCAGAGCGTCGAGGGCCGGGTGACCTCGCGCGGCATCGAGGCCTGCGCGGACATCCTCGGCATCTCGGCGGCGGAGGTGTCGGGCGTCGCGACGTTCTACACGATGTACAAGCGCCGCCCGGTCGGTGAGTACCACGTCGGCGTGTGCACCAACACGCTGTGCGCGGTGATGGGCGGCGACCTGATCTTCGAGCGGCTCAAGGACCACCTCGACATCGGCAACGACGAGACCACCGACGACGGCAAGGTGACGCTCGAGCACCTCGAGTGCAACGCGGCCTGCGACTACGCCCCGGTGATGATGGTCAACTGGGAGTTCATGGACAACCAGACCCCGGAGTCGGCGACGCAGCTGGTCGACGACCTCCGCGAGGGCAAGGAGGTCCGCTCCACCCGGGGACCGCGCATCTGCACCTGGCGCGAGGCCGAGCGCGTGCTCGCCGGCTTCCCCGACGACCGGGCCGACGAGGGCCCCGCCGCCGGACCCGCGTCCCTGCTGGGCCTGCAGATCGCCCGGGAGCAGGGCTGGACCGCACCGGAGTCCGAGCAGGCCAAGAAGTCGACCGCCAAGAAGTCGACGGCCAAGAAGGCCCCGGCCAGGAAGTCCGCCGCGAAGGGGTCCACGAAGGACAAGGACCTGGACGCGCAGACGACGGTGGGCCGGGCGAAGTCCGAGAACGTCGTGGAGGAGTCCGGCGCCGAGACCGTCGGCGAGGACGCCGGCGGCACCGCAGAACCCGAAGGGCGGATCCTGACCCATGACGGACATGCTGACCCCGGTCCTGTCGAACGACTGGGACACCGACCGCCCCTGGACCCTCGAGTCCTACGAGAACAACGGCGGGTACGCCGCGCTGGCGACCGCGCTCGCGATGACCCAGGACGACGTCATCGGCCTGGTCAAGGACTCCGGCCTGCGCGGCCGCGGCGGCGCGGGCTTCCCGACCGGCATGAAGTGGAGCTTCATCCCGCAGGGTGACGGCAAGCCGCACTACCTGGTGGTCAACGCGGACGAGTCCGAGCCGGGCACGTGCAAGGACATCCCGCTGATGATGGCCACGCCGCACACCCTGGTCGAGGGCGTGATCATCTCCTCCTACGCGATCCGCGCGAACCACGCGTTCATCTACGTCCGCGGCGAGGTGCTGCACGTCGTACGCCGGCTGCAGCGCGCCGTCCAGGAGGCCTACCTCGCCGGCCACCTCGGCCAGGACATCCACGGCTCCGGCTTCGACCTCGACATCACCGTGCACGCCGGTGCCGGCGCCTACATCTGCGGCGAGGAGACCGCGCTCCTCGACTCCCTCGAGGGCCGCCGCGGCCAACCGCGCCTGCGCCCGCCGTTCCCCGCCATCGCCGGCCTGTACGCCGCGCCGACGGTCATCAACAACGTCGAGTCGATCGCGTCGGTGCCCTGCATCGTCGCCAACGGCGCCTCGTGGTTCGGGTCGATGGGCACCGAGAAGAGCAAGGGCATGACGCTCTACTCGCTGTCGGGCCACGTGAAGCGGCCCGGCCAGTTCGAGGCCCCGCTCGGCATCACGCTGCGCCAGCTGCTCGACATCTCCGGCGGCGTCCGCGAGGGTCACGAGCTGAAGTTCTGGACCCCGGGCGGCTCGTCCACCCCGATCCTGACCGCCGAGCACCTCGACGTGCCCCTCGACTACGAGGGCGTCGGCAAGGCCGGCTCGATGCTCGGCACCAAGGCGCTGCAGATCTTCGACGAGACGACCTGCGTGGTCCGCTCGGTGCTGCGCTGGACCGAGTTCTACAAGCACGAGTCCTGCGGCAAGTGCACCCCGTGCCGCGAGGGCACGTGGTGGCTCGTCCAGACCCTCGCCCGGCTCGAGGCCGGCCAGGGCGAGGAGAAGGACCTCGAGATGCTCCTCGACCAGTGCGAGAACATCCTCGGCCGGTCGTTCTGCGCGCTCGGTGACGGCGCCACCAGCCCGATCACCTCCTCGATCCAGTACTTCCGCGAGGAGTACGTCGACCACTTCGAGCGGGGCGGCTGCCCGTTCGACCCGGCCGCCTCCACCCTCTTCGCACCGGCAGGAGCGAACGCATGACGACGGTTTCGACAGGCTCAACCAGCGCGGGCGGCTCGACCAGCGTCGAGAAGTCCGACCTGGTCACCGTGACCATCGACGACGTCGAGGTCGCGGTCCCCAAGGACTCGCTGGTGATCCGGGCCGCCGAGCAGGTCGGCGTGCAGATCCCGCGGTTCTGCGACCACCCGCTGCTCGCGCCGGTCGGCGCCTGCCGCCAGTGCCTGGTCGAGGTGTGGGCGCCGCGCAACGGCGAGCTCGCCTCGATGGGCAAGCCGCAGGCCTCCTGCACGCTGGCCGTCACCGACGGCATGGTCGTGAGGACGCAGGTCAGCTCCAAGGTCGCCGACAAGGCGCAGCAGGGGATCATGGAGTTCCTGCTGGTCAACCACCCGCTGGACTGCCCGGTCTGCGACAAGGGCGGCGAGTGCCCGCTGCAGAACCAGGCGATGTCCAACGGCCGCGGCGAGTCCCGGTTCGCCGAGAGCGGCGGCACCAAGCGCACGTTCCCCAAGCCGATCAACATCTCCGCGCAGGTGCTGCTCGACCGCGAGCGCTGCGTGCTCTGCGCCCGCTGCACGCGCTTCTCCGAGCAGATCGCCGGTGACCCGTTCATCGCGCTGATCGAGCGCGGCGCCCTCCAGCAGGTCGGCATCTACGAGAACGAGCCCTTCGAGTCCTACTTCTCGGGCAACACGATCCAGATCTGCCCGGTCGGCGCGCTGACCTCGGCGTCGTACCGCTTCCGGTGCCGGCCGTTCGACCTGGTCTCGACGCCCGTCGGTGTGCGAGCACTGCGCGTCCGGCTGCTCGCTGCGCACCGACCACCGCCGCGGCAAGGTCACCCGCCGGCTGGCCGGCAACGACCCCGAGGTCAACGAGGAGTGGAACTGCGACAAGGGCCGCTTCGCGTTCCTCTACGCCCGCCAGGAGGACCGGCTCACCACGCCGCTCGTCCGGGACGAGGACACCGGCCAGCACCGCCCCGCGTCGTGGCCCGAGGCGTTCGCCGTCGCGGCCCGCGGTCTCGCGGAGCACGCCGGCAAGGTCGGTGTGCTCACCGGCGGCCGGCTGACCGGCGAGGACGCCTACGCCTACAGCAAGTTCGCCCGCGTCGCGCTCGGCACCAACGACATCGACTTCCGGGCGCGTGCGCACTCCGCCGAGGAGGCGGACTTCCTGGCCGCGCACGTCGTCGGCAAGGCGCTCGACGTGACCTACGCCGACCTCGAGAAGGCCAGCGTCGTGCTGCTCGCGGGCCTCGAGCCCGAGGACGAGTCGCCGATCGTGTTCCTGCGGCTGCGCAAGGCCGCCCGCAAGGGCCGCACCAAGGTCGTCTCGATCGCGCCCTTCACCACGCGGGGCCTGCAGAAGATGCACGGCACCCTGGTCCGCACCGCTCCCGGTGACGAGCCCGCCGCGCTGGAGGCGCTCGCCCACGACGGCGACGTGGCCCTCGACGGCGGCGGCGTGATCCTGGTCGGCGAGCGGCTCGCGACGGTCCCGGGGGCGCTGTCCGCGGCGCTGACCCTGGCCGGCACGACCGGCGCCAAGCTCGCCTGGGTCCCCCGTCGTGCGGGGGAGCGCGGTGCGCTCGAGACCGGCTGCCTGCCCACGCTGCTGCCCGGCGGCCGCCCGGTCGGCGACGCCGTCGGCCCGCGTCGACCTCGGCACCGTGTGGGGCACCACCGTCCCGCACGAGGCGGGCCGCGACGGCGACGCGATCATCGCCGCCGCCGGCTCCGGCGAGCTGACCGCGCTGGTCGTGGCCGGTGTCGACCCGACCGACCTGCCCGACCCGGCCGCGGCCACCGCCGCGATCGAGAACGCCGGCTTCGTGGTGAGCCTCGAGGTCCGCGCCAGCGCCGTCTCGCAGGCCGCCGACGTGGTCTTCCCCGTCGCCCCGGTGGCCGAGAAGGCCGGCATGTTCGTGGACTGGGAGGGTCGCGTGCGGCCCTTCGAGAAGGTGCTGCGCGAGTCGCACGCGCTGCCCGACCTGCGGGTGCTGTCCGGCATCGCCGACGAGATGGGTGTGCGGCTCGGCTTCCGCACCGTCGACGAGGCGCGCGCCGAGATGCAGGACCTCGGGGCGTGGGACGGCGAGCGGGCCCGGATGGTCTCGCCGACGTGGTTTCGACAGAGCTCAACCAACGGTCAGGACGGCTCGACCAGCCGAGCGAGCGGCACCCTGCGGCTGGCGAGCTGGAAGCTGCTGCTCGACGACGGCCGGATGCTCGACGGCGACGACTACCTCAAGGCCACCGCGCGCACCCCGGTCGCGCTGGTGTCGCCGGCGACGCTGGCCGACCTCGGCCTCACCGCCGGCGAGCACGTCGAGGTCTCCGGGGAGCGCGGGCACGCGCCACCCTCCCGGTGGGCGTGGCCGACCTGCCCGACGGCGTCGTGTGGACCCCGGCGACGACCGGCTCGGCAGCAGCCGGGTCCGACGTACGCCTCAACCCGACGGGAGCCCCGGCATGAGTGCACTCATCGCGGCGTCGATGCTCGGCCCGATGCAGGACGTGGTCTCGGCGGCCGGCAAGGACACGGTCAAGGGCTTCGGCTCCGACCCGTGGTGGGTCGTGATCCTCAAGGCCGTGCTGATCTTCGTGATCCTGGTCGTGCTGACGCTGTTCAACATCTGGTTCGAGCGCCGCGTCGTGGCCCGCATGCAGCACCGCATCGGCCCCAACGTGCACGGTCCCTTCGGCCTGCTCCAGTCCCTCGCGGACGGCGTGAAGCTGGCGCTGAAGGAGGACATCATCCCGACGGCGGCGGACAAGGTGATCTTCCTGGTCGCGCCCGTGCTGTCGACGGTGCCGGCCTTCCTGGCCTTCGCGGTGATCCCGTTCGGGCCCGAGGTGCGGATCCCGTTCACCGACACCTACACCGAGCTGCAGCTGACCGACATGCCGGTCGCCGTGCTGTTCATCCTGGCCATCAGCTCGATCGGCATCTACGGCATCGTCCTGGGCGGCTGGTCGAGCGGGTCGACGTACTCCCTGCTCGGCGGCCTGCGCTCCAGCGCGCAGATGATCTCCTACGAGGTCGCGATGGGCCTCGCGCTCGTCGCGGTGTTCCTGTACGCCGGCTCGATGTCGACCTCGGAGATCGTCGACGCGCAGGCCCGGCTCTGGTACGCGCCTCATCCTGGTGCCGTCCTTCGTGATCTACGTGATCGCGATGATCGGCGAGACCAACCGCGCGCCGTTCGACCTCGCGGAGGCCGAGGGCGAGCTCGTCGGCGGCTTCCACACGGAGTACTCCTCGCTGAAGTTCGCGCTGTTCTTCCTCGCGGAGTACGTCAACATGGTCACCGTCTCCGCGCTCGCGACCACGCTGTTCCTCGGCGGCTGGCGCGCCCCGTGGCCGCTGTCCGCGATCAACGACGGCATGTTCAACCAGGACTACTGGCCGTTCCTGTGGTTCATCGCGCAAGGTGATGATCTTCATCTTCATCTTCATCTGGCTGCGCGGGTCGCTGCCGCGGCTGCGCTACGACCAGTTCATGGCGTTCGGCTGGAAGCGGCTCATCCCGATCTCGCTGGTCTGGATCGTCGCGGTCGCCGGGATCCAAGACGATCAGCCTCGAGGGCGGCATCGACCGGCGCTACCTGCTCGGCGCGATCGGCGTCGTCGCGGTCCTGCTGCCTCGGTGATGTTCTTCCTCGGGGAGAAGGAGCGCGACACCGAGGACGCGGAGCCCGAGGACCAGCCGGAGTTCGACGCGTTCGCCGGTGGCTACCCGGTGCCGCCGCTGCCCGCCCAGCAGCTGTCGCCCGCGGTACGTCGACCGTGTCCGCCACCTCCGATGGGAAGAGTGACTCGATGCCCACGCTCAAGGAACAGTTCTGGGACCCGGTCGCGGGCTTCGGGGTGACCTTCCGGACGATGTTCAAGAAGGTCGTCACCGAGCAGTACCCGTTCGAGAAGAAGCCGACCGCGCCCCGGTTCCACGGCCGGCACCAGCTGAACCGCTGGCCCGACGGCCTCGAGAAGTGCATCGGCTGCGAGCTGTGCGCCTGGGCCTGCCCCGCCGACGCGATCTACGTCGAGGGTGCCTCGAACACCGAGGGACGGAGCGGTTCTCGCCCGGTGAGCGCTACGGCCGCGTCTACCAGATCAACTACCTGCGCTGCATCCTGTGCGGCCTGTGCATCGAGGCGTGCCCGACCCGCGCGCTGACGATGACCAACGAGTACGAGCTCGCCGACAACAACCGCGCGGACCTGATCTACGAGAAGTCCGACCTGCTCGCGCCGCTGCTGCCCGGCATGGAGCAGCCCCCGCACGCCATGCAGCTCGGCGACGACGAGGGCGACTACTACCGCGGCACGTTCACCCCGAACGCTGGCTCCGGCACCGAGAGCGAGGGCTGAGGCATGGTCGCCTTCTGGATCCTGGCCCCGATCATGGTCGCGGCCGCGCTCGGCATCCTGTTCGCCCGCAAGGCGGTGCACGCCGCGATGCTGCTGGCGATCGTGATGATCAGCCTGGCCCTGCTCTACCTCGTGCAGGACGCGCCGTTCCTGTTCACCGTGCAGATCATCGTCTACACCGGCGCGATCCTGATGCTGTTCCTGTTCGTGCTGATGCTCGTCGGCGTCGACGCCTCCGACTCGGTCGTGGAGACCATCAAGGGCCAGCGCACGATGGCGACCGTCGTCGGCCTGATCTTCGGCGTGATCGTGGTGCTCGGCGTCGGGCAGGTGTCCCTGGGCTCGGTGACCGGGCTGGCCGTCGCCAACGCGGACGGCAACGTCCCGGGCCTGGCCCGGCTGCTGTTCAGCCGCTACGTGTTCGCCTTCGAGGCCACCAGCGCCCTGCTGATCACGGCCGCGATCGGCGCGATGGTGCTCGCGCACCGCGAGCGCCTCACCCCGAAGCTGACCCAGGCCGACCTGGCCAACCAGCGGATGCGTGACTACGGCGACCACGGCAAGCACCCCGGCCCGCTGCCGTCGCCCGGTGTCTACGCCCGCCACAACGCGGTCGACACCCCGGCGCTGCTGCCCGACGGCTCGCCGTCGGAGATCTCGGTCTCCCGCACGCTGCAGTCGCGCGGCTCCGTCCGGACCGTCAACCCGGCCGAGGTGCGCGAGCTGACCGGCACCGTCGACCACGCCCACGACCGCGACCACCTGCACGGAGAGGACGACGCCGTATGAGCGCGACACCGTTCCTGGTCCTCTCGGCGATCCTGTTCACCATCGGCTGCATCGGGGTGCTGACCCGCCGCAACGCGATCGTGGTGTTCATGTGCGTCGAGCTGATGCTGAACGCCTCGAACCTCGCCCTGGTGACCTTCTCCCGCGTCAACGGCAACCTCGACGGGCAGGTGGCCGCCTTCTTCGTGATGGTGGTCGCGGCCGCGGAGGTCGTCGTCGGACTGGCGATCATCATGACCATCTTCCGCACCCGCCGGTCGGCCTCGGTCGACGACGCGAGCCTGCTGAAGTACTGAGGAGTCCTCCATGTCCTACGTTCCCCTGCACGAGTCCGTGCCCGTGGTGGACCCGACGTCCGGTGGCGGGGTCTTCTCGCTGCTCTGGGTGATCATCGCGCTGCCGGCCCTGGGCGCGGCGGTGATCCTGCTCCTCGGCAACACGCGTACGGCGCGCTGGGCGCACCTGCTCGGCTGCGCCACGGTGCTGACGTCGTTCGTCATCAGCCTGGTCTCGTTCTTCGCGCTGGTCGGGCGCAACGCCGACGACCGGCAGATCGGCCAGACGCTCTACACCTGGGTCGACGCCGGCAGCTTCAAGGTCGACATGGGGCTGCTCTACGACCCGCTGTCGGCGGTGTTCCTGCTGCTGATCACCGGGGTCGGCTCGCTGATCCACATCTACTCCGTGGGCTACATGGAGCACGACGTGCGGCGGGCCCGGTTCTTCGCCTACCTCAACCTGTTCGTCGCCGCGATGCTGACGCTGGTGCTGGCCGACAACTACCTCGGCGTGTTCCTCGGCTGGGAGGGCGTGGGCCTCGCGTCGTACCTCCTGATCGGGTTCTGGCAGCACAAGACGTCGGCCGCGGTGGCCGCCAAGAAGGCCTTCGTGGTGAACCGCGTCGGCGACCTCGGCATGGCGCTCGGCACCATGCTGACGTTCGCCACCTTCGGCACCATCACGTTCGCGGGCGTCTCGAAGGTCGCCGGCGACGCCGGTGACACGACGATGACCATCCTCGGGCTGCTGTTCCTGCTCGCCGCCTGCGGCAAGTCGGCCCAGGTGCCGCTGCAGTCGTGGCTGCTCGACGCGATGGAGGGCCCCACCCCGGTCTCGGCCCTGATCCACGCCGCGACGATGGTGACCGCGGGCGTCTACCTGGTGGTCCGCTCGAACTTCATCTACGACTACGCACCCGTCGCGCAGACCACCGTCGTCATCGTCGGCACGGTCACGCTGCTGTGGGGTGCGGTCATCGGCTGCGCCAAGGACGACATCAAGAAGGCGCTCGCCGGGTCGACGATGAGCCAGATCGGCTACATGATGCTCGCCGCGGGCCTCGGCCCGGCCGGCTACGCGTTCGCGATCTTCCACCTGCTCACGCACGGCTTCTTCAAGGCCAACATGTTCCTCGGCGCCGGCTCGGTGATGCACGCCATGGACGACGACGTCGACATGCGGCACTACGGCGCGCTGCGCAAGATGCTGCCGGTGACGTTCCTGACCTTCACCCTGGGCTACCTCGCGATCATCGGCATCCCGCCGTTCGCCGGGTTCTGGTCCAAGGACAAGATCATCGAGGCCGCGTTCGGCGACAACCTCGTGGTCGGGCTCGCGTCCCTCGTCGGCGCCGGCGTCACGGCGTTCTACATGACCCGCCTGATGCTGATGACCTACTTCGGCGAGAAGCGCTGGTCGGAGACGGTCCACCCGCACGAGTCGCCCAAGGTGATGACCGTGCCGCTGATGGTGCTCGGCGCCCTCTCGGCGCTGGGCGGCCTGCTGCTGCTCGGCGACTGGATCGTCGACTGGCTCACCCCGGTCGTGGGCGAGGAGGTGCCCCCGGACCTCGCGGTCACGCCGCTGGTGCTGTCCCTCATCGTGCTGGTCGTCGTCATCGTGGGCGTCGCGGTGGCCTGGGCGACCGTGGGCCGCAACCCGGTGCCGCGGACCGCGCCGACGAAGGTCTCGGTCTTCACCAAGGCGGCCCGCGTCGGACCTCTACGGCGACGCGATCAACGAGGAGCTGTTCATGCGGCCCGGCGACCGGTTCGTGACCGGTCTGGCGACCTTCGACCGCAGCGGCGTCGACGGGTTCGTCAACGGCACCGCCACCGCGGTGGGCGGGATGTCCGGCACCTTCCGCCGGGTCCAGACCGGCTTCGTGCGGTCCTACGCCCTGTCGGTCCTGGCCGGCGCCGTGATCGTGGTCCTGGCCCTGCTGGCGGTGAACCTCGCATGAGCGTCCTGTCTCCCCTCTCAGCCTCGGGCACAGAGGTTTCGAGGCCCTCGGCTAGCGCCTCGGTCACCTCAACCAACGTGCGAGCTCTCGACAAGACGGTGGTGTCGCAGTGAACGGCTTTCCCCTGCTGACCACGGCCCTGCTGCTGCCGATCCTCGGCGCACTGGTCGTGGTGGCGCTCCCGAAGGGCGGTCGCGCCGACCTGCCCAAGCTGGTCGCGCTCGGCTTCTCGTTGGTGACGCTGGTCGTCGTCGCGGTCGTGACGGTCGGGTTCGACCCCAACGGTGCGCGCTTCCAGTACTCCGAGGAGCACGAGTGGATCCGCGCGTTCGGCGCGCACTACGCCCTCGGCGTCGACGGCATCGGGCTGGTCCTGGTGCTGCTCACCGCGATCCTGACCCCGGTGGTCATCCTCGCCTCGTGGCACGACGGCGAGCAGGGCCGCTGGGGCGTCAACGCGTTCTTCGCCTGGATGCTGGCGCTCGAGGGCCTCGCGATCGGCGTCTTCGCCGCGACCGACGTCTTCTTGTTCTACGTCCTCTTCGAGGCCACGCTGATCCCGATCTACTTCCTGATCGGCGGCTTCGGCGGTCCGCGCCGGTCCTACGCCGCCGTGAAGTTCCTGCTGTTCTCGTTGTTCGGCGGCCTGCTGATGCTGGCGTCGGTCGTCGGGCTCTACGTCGTCTCGGCCCGCGCGGGCACGCCGACGTACCTCCTGGAGGAGCTCGGCAAGATCCCGATCGCCGAGGGCACCGGCCGCTGGCTGTTCGTCGGCTTCTTCGTCGCGTTCGCGATCAAGGCGCCGATGGTGCCGGTGCACACCTGGCTGCCCGACGCCGCCGAGGAGGGCAGCCCCGGCACCTCGGTGCTGCTGGTCAGCATCCTCGACAAGATCGGCACCTTCGGGATGATCCGGTTCTGCCTCCAGCTGTTCCCGGAGGCCTCGCAGTGGGCCACCCCGGTGGTGCTGGTGCTCGCCGTCATCTCCGTGCTGTACGGCGGGCTCGCGGCCATCGGCCAGAAGAGCATCCCGCGCCTGATCGCCTACACGTCGGTGTCGCACTTCGGCTTCATCGTGCTCGGCATCTTCGTGCTGAACAGCTACGGCCAGACCGGGTCGATGCTCTACATGTTCAACCACGGCCTCTCGACGGCCGCGCTGTTCCTGGTGAGCGGGTTCCTGATCAGCCGCCGCGGCTCGCGGATGATCCCGGACTTCGGCGGCGTCGAGAAGGTCGCGCCCGTGCTGGCCGGCATCTTCCTGCTCGCCGGGCTGTCCTCGCTGTCCCTGCCGGGCCTGTCGCCGTTCATCTCGGAGTTCCTGGTGCTGCTGGGAGCCTTCGCGCACAACCCCTGGTACGCCTCGTTCGCCGTCCTCGGCATCGTGCTCGCCGCGCTCTACATCCTGCTGATGGTGCAGCGCACGATGACCGGACCGACGGTGCCCGCGGTCGCCGGCTTCAAGGACCTCAACGTCCGTGAGGTCGTCTCGCTCGCACCCCTGCTCGTGCTGATCGTGGTGCTCGGCTTCTTCCCGAAGCCGCTGACCTCGATCATCAACCCCGCCGTCCACGACACCCTCGAGCAGGTCGGCGTGCAGGATCCTGCGCCCGCCGTACCCGCTCGGGCCGGTGCCCAGGAGGAGAACTCCCAGTGAACCTCGCAGCCGACTTCTCCAAGCCCAGCATCGAGTACGGCCTGCTGTCGCCGATCCTCATCGTCTTCGGCGTCGCCCTCGTCGGCGTGGTCGTCGAGGCGTTCGTGGCCCGCAAGCACCGCTACCTCGTGCAGACGATCCTGTCGGTCGTCGGCGTGCTCGGCGCGCTGGTCGCGACCTGCCTGGTCGCCAGCAACCTGGCCCCGAAGGGCGACACCGCCGGCCGCGGCCAGATCGCGGTCGAGGGCGCCATCGCCGTCGACGGGCCCACCGTGTTCATCTGGGGCACGATCCTCGCCCTGTCGCTGATCAGCGTGCTGCTGTTCGCCGAGCGGCACCTCGAGGGCGGCATCACCGCGTTCGCCGGCCAGGCCGCGGCGCTGCCCGGCACGGCGGCCGAGCGGGAGGCGTCCACGCAGGGGATCGAGCACACCGAGGTCTTCCCGCTGATGATGTTCTCGATCGGCGGCATGCTGCTGTTCCCGGCGTCCAACGACCTGCTCACGATGTTCGTGGCGCTCGAGATCCTGTCCCTGCCGCTCTACCTGCTCTGCGGCCTGGCCCGCCGTCGCCGGCTGCTCTCGCAGGAGGCGGCGCTGAAGTACTTCATGCTCGGCGCGTTCTCCTCGGGCTTCTTCCTGTACGGCATCGCGCTGACCTACGGCTACGCCGGCTCGATGAACTTCGGCGACATCGCCGAAGCGGTCTCCGGCCGGATCGGCGGCCAGGTGCTCCTGCTCGCCGGGATCGGGCTGCTCTCGGTCGGCCTGCTGTTCAAGGTCGGCGCCGCCCCCTTCCACTCCTGGACGCCCGACGTCTACCAGGGCGCCCCGACCGCGGTGACCGGCTTCATGGCGGCCTGCACCAAGGTCTCGGCGTTCGGCGCGCTGCTGCGGCTGTTCTACGTCGCCTTCGGTGCGGCCCGCTGGGACTGGTCGATCATGATCGGCATCATCGCGGTGCTGACCATGCTGGTCGGCTGCATCCTGGCCATCACCCAGTCGGACATCAAGCGGATGCTGGCCTACTCGTCCATCGCGCACGCCGGGTTCATCCTCACCGGCTTCGTCGGGCTCAAGTCGGTCGCCAGCTTCGCCGGGGACGAGATCTCCTCGATCCAGGCGGTGCTGTTCTACCTGGTCACCTACGGCTTCATGACGGTCGGCGCCTTCGCGGTCGTGACCGTGGTCCGCGACGGCGGTGGCGAGGCCACCCACCTGTCGCGGTGGGCCGGGCTGGGCAAGGAGTCCCCGGTCGTCGCGGGCGTCTTCGCGTTCTTCCTCCTCGCCATGGCGGGCATCCCGCTCACCTCGGGCTTCACCGGCAAGTGGGCGGTGTTCGCGTCCGCCGTGTCCGGTGGCGCGTGGCCGCTGGTGGTCGTCGCGGTGATCCTCAGCGCGGTCGCGGCGTTCTTCTACGCCCGCGTGATCGTGCTGATGTTCTTCTCCGACCCGGTGGGCGAGGGACCCGTGGTGATGATGCCGAGCATCCTCACGACTATCGTGATCGCTGTCGGGTTCGCCGCGACCGTGGTCCTGGGCATCTTCCCGGGTCCGGTCCTCGACCTCGCCGCCAACGCGGGTCAGTTCATCCGCTGACCCTCTTGTCCGCTAGGAACCCCTCATGACCTCCACCACCGACGGCAGCTCGTCGCTGGCCCTGCCGGTCCTCGACGCCGAGCTCGAGGCCCGGCTGCGCGCCCGGATGGACGAGGTGGAGGAGCGTCTCGAGCGGGAGATCGTGAGCGAGGCGCCGTTCGTCACGAACGCCGCCCGGCACCTGATGCACGCCGGCGGCAAGCGCTTCCGGCCGCTGCTGGTGCTGCTGGCCGCCGAGACCGGCGACCCCGGCCGCGACGGCGTCATCACCTCGGCGTGCGTGGTCGAGCTGACCCACCTGGCCTCGCTCTACCACGACGACGTGATGGACGAGGCCGACCTGCGCCGCGGCGCCGAGTCGGCCAACGCCCGCTGGGACAACCACGTGGCGATCCTGACCGGCGACTTCCTGTTCTCCAAGAGCTCGGAGCTGACGGCGTCGCTGGGTGCGGACGCCGTACGCATCCAGGCGGAGACGTTCACCAAGCTCGTCGAGGGCCAGATCCTCGAGACGCTCACCCCCGGTCCCGACGAGGACGCGCTCTCGCACTACCTGCGGGTCGTCGCCGGCAAGACCGGGTCGCTGATCGCGACGTCGGCGAGGTACGGCGCGCGGTTCTCCGGCGCCTCGCTCGAGGTCGAGGAGGCCCTCACGGCGTACGGCGAGAAGGTCGGCGCCGCGTTCCAGCTGTCCGACGACATCCTCGACGTCGCCTCCGAGTCCGACGAGTCCGGCAAGACGCCCGGCACCGACCTGCGCGAAGGCGTGCCGACCCTGCCCGTGCTGATGGCGCAGCGCTCGACCGACCCCGACGACGCCCGGCTCCTGGAGCTCCTCGCCGGCGAGCTGACCGACGACGCCCTGCACGCCGAGGCCCTCGACCTGCTGCGCAAGCACCCGGCGATGGACGAGGCCCGGCAGTACGTCCTCGAGCTGGCCCAGGAGGCGCAGGCCCTGCTCGCCGCGGTCCCCGCCGGCCCCGTCCGCGACGCGCTCGACGCGTTCGCCGTGCTCATCGCCACCCGCACCGCCTGACCCTCCCGCGGTGGTCGAGGATCGACCCGCTCGCACGCGGGCTGAGCTGTCGAAACCACCCGCACCTCCGCGCGGACCTGACCGTGGTTTCGAGGCCCTCGCGCTGCGCGCTCGGGCACCTCAACCAGCGTGGGGTCGCGTGGCCGAGCCAGCTCGAGACCAGCTCCGCGCGCCCACGTGGTTGAGGCCTGCTCGAGACCACCCGCAGGCCTCCGCGCGGACCTGACCGTGGTTTCGAGCCCTCGCGCTGCGCGCTCGGCGCGCCTGCAGCCGACGTCGACCACCCGGATACTTGAGGCGCCCGCGGTAAAAGTTCTCTAAGAACGGCATTGTCCGGGTGTGAGCGGGGTACAGGAGGCTGTTTGTTCACCCAAGAAGAAGGAGCACCTCATGGTCGTCCTCGGACTGATCCTGCTGATCATCGGGCTGGTCGCCAGCATCCCGATCCTCACCACGATCGGCATCATCCTGCTGATCGTCGGCCTCATCCTGAACTTCGTCCCGATCGGCGGCAACCGCCGACGGGTCTTCTGACCGGCTGAGACGACTACGAGGCCCCGGCGCGCACCGCGTGCCGGGGCTCCGTCATGTCCGGGGTCATGTCCGGGTCAGGTCCGGACGTCGTCGAGCAGGGCCGCGGTGACGAAGTCGGCCGCGGCGCCGTCGAACTCCGCGTGGTGCGAGAGCATCGCGTGCTTGCCGCCGGGCACGGACACGTAGGTCACGTCGGCGGTGCGACGCAGGTCGTCGGCCACGCCCTTCGACCGGGACGGGCTGGCGATCCGGTCCTGGTCCCCGTGGACGACCAGGACGCTGCGGCCGGACAGGTCCCGCCGGCCGTCGTCGCCGTACACCCAGGGCGCGAGCGCGACCACGGCGCGCACCCCCGGCTGGTCGGCCGCCAGGATCGCGGCGCGGCCGCCGAGCGAGTGGCCGACCAGGGCCACGGGTACGGCGTCGCCGAACCGCTCCCGCAGCTGCGCGAGGGCCCACGTCACGTCGTCGACCGGAGTGTGGGACTCGTCCCACCCGCGGCTGGAGTTGAGCAGCCGGAAGACCGCGAGCCGTCCGCGTCCCGCCCGGGCGATCCGGCCGGCCACCGGGATCATCCGGAGCACCGAGAGCTGGGTCGGGCTCACCCGCGTGACCTCGCGCCGGGCCGCGCCGCCGTGCAGCACCAGGACGACGCCGGCGGGGTCGGAGGGCGCCGTCGTCTCGACGAGGCGGGCGTGGTTGGTCATGCCCACCAGTATCCGGGGCGGATCCAAGCCCCGGATCCGGGAAGGTGTGCCGGGTCCGGTGCGTTGGGCCCACCATGAGAGCTATCGGAGTGACAGAGTTCGGCGGCCCCGAGAACCTGCAGGTCCTGGACCTGCCCGAGCCGCACGCCGGGCCCGGCGAGGTGCGCATCCGCGTGCACGCCGCGACGGTGAACCCGACCGACAGCGGGCTGCGCGCGGGGCGGTACAAGGAGCGGCACGCCGACCAGGCCGGCCCGTTCGTGCCCGGTGCCGACGCGGCCGGGGTCGTCGACGAGGTCGGCGAGGGCTCGCGCTGGAGCGTGGGCGACCGGGTGGCGGCCGTGGTGGTGCCGTTCCGTGACGCGGGCGGCGCGTACGCCGACCAGGTCGTCGTACCCGACGCCTCGGTGCTGCGGCTCCCCGGACGACGTGGACTTCCCGGCCGGCTCCACCTTCGTGATGAACGCGCTGACCGCCCGCCTGCTGCTCGGACCAGCTGGACCTGCCGACCGGGCGGGACGCTGGCGGTGACCGGCGCCGCCGGCGCGTTCGGGGGGTACGTCGTCCAGATGGCCAAGGCCGACGGCCTGCGGGTCGTCGCCGACGCCAACGAGCAGGACGAGGAGCTCGTGCGCAGCCTGGGCGCCGACGTCGTGGTCCGTCGCGGCGACGACGTCGCGGCGCACATCCGCGCGGAGGTCCCGGACGGCGTCGACGGTCTCGTCGACGGCGCCGTGCAGGCCGAGCTCGGGCTGCCGGCCGTCAAGGACGGCGGCGTGATCGGGTCGGTCCGCGGCTGGTCCGGCGAGCAGGAGCGCGGCATCACCGCGAAGACGTTGCTGGTCTACGACTCCGCGGACAGCAGCGCCGACCAGATGCAGGGCCTCGAGCGGCAGCTCGCCGACGGCGTCTACACGCTGCGGGTCGCGAAGGTGCTGCCCGCCGAGCAGGCCGAGCAGGCGCACCGGCGAGCTGGAGGCCGGCGGGGTCCGCGGCCGGCTCGTGCTCGACTTCAGCTAGCCGGGCGGCGTCAGGTAGGCGTGCACCTGCGCGACCGCCGCGGCGCCCTCGCCGCTGGCCGACGCGACCCGCTTCATCGAGCCGGAGCGCACGTCGCCGGCCGCGAAGATGCCCGGCACCGTCGTCTCCAGGGGTCCCGGTGGCAGCCCGTCCCGCCACCGGGGCTTCGGGATGTCGCGCCCGGTGACCACGAAGCCCCGGTCGTCGAGCGCCACCTCGTCCGGCAGCCACCCGCAGCCCGGGTCGGCGCCGAGCAGCAGGAACAGCCCGTCGGCCGGCACCCGCTCGACGTCGCCGTGCTCGTCGCAGAGCCCGATCCAGCCGAGGTAGCCGGTGCCGCCGCCGTCGACCACGCGGCAGCCCGGGCGCACGCTGATCCGGTCGTTCTTGGAGATCTCCTTGACCAGGTAGGCCGACATCGTCTCCGACAGGCCCGACCGGCGGACCACGATCGTCACGCTCCGGGCGAACCGCGCCAGGTGGATGGCGGCCTGCCCGGCCGAGTTGCCGCCGCCCACGATGAACACGTCGCGGCCGTCCATCTCCCGGGCGACGCTGGTGGCGGCCCCGTAGAACACGCCGAGCCCGGTCAGCTCCTCCAGGGCGGGCACGCCGAGGCGCCGGTAGTCGACGCCGCAGGACACCAGCACCGACCGGGCCGCGAGGACCCCGCCGTCGTAGGTCACCCGGTGGGAGCCGTCCTCGGCCGCACCGGGCTCCAGGGCCGTCACGCCGCGGCCGGTGAACAGCCGGGCGCCGAACCGGGTCGCCTGCGTCCGGGCGCGCATCGACAGCCGCATCCCCGACACCCCGCGCGGGAAGCCGAGGTAGTTGCGGATCATCGAGCTGGTGCCGGCCTGCCCGCCTACGGCGTTCGCGTCGAGCACGACCGTGCGCAGGCCCTCGGACGCGCCGTACACGGCAGCGGCGAGGCCGGCCGGTCCCGCGCCGACGATCAGCAGGTCGGCGACGTAGTCCTCGCCGAGGTCGGCGGGCGTGCCGTAGAACGCGGACGCGACGGCCTGCTCGGTGGCCGCCACGAGCGGCTCCCGGCCGAACGCGAGCACCACGGGCAGGGTGGCGTCGCCGCCGGCCTCGTTGAGGATGTCGCGGCCGACGTCGGTGTCCGGGCGGTGCCGCGCGTAGGACAGCCCCATCCGGTCCAGGAAGTCGCGGATCCCGGTCACCGCCGGCTGGTTGCCGTCGTCGACGATCCGCACGCTCACCACCTCGGGAGGCGCGGACGACCAGCCCCAGTCGGAGAGGTACTCCGCGATCGCGGTGTGGAACTCCTCGTCGCGAGGGCCCTGCGGGATGAGCAGGAAGGTGTCGAGGCGACCCTGGGCCAGGGCCGGCCGCAGGGCCTCGAGGGCCGGACGGAAGTGCCCGACGTCGATCAGCACGATGCGGCGGCTGGTCGGGGTCAGCGCCCGCAGCTCGTCCATCAGGTCGAGCGCACCCCCGTCGACCTCGTGGTCGACGGCGAGCAGCGCGACCTGCGAGCCCTGCGCGGTGAGCTCGGGCACCAGGGCGAGCGCGGCGCCCCGCACTCTCGGTGACCCGCAGGTCGTAGTCGCGGGCGTAGCGGTTCGCGAACTCGGCCTCGATCCGGGCGCTCCGCCCGGGCGTGGCGACGACCAGGATGACCGGCGGGCGCTGCGTCTCGTGGGGCACGAGGCCGAAACTACCCGGCCGCGACGAGGCCCGTCTCCACGAGGCGTACGGCGGCGGCCAGGTCGTCGCTGAAGGGACGGTCGGCCCGGTCCTCGTCGAGCACGGCCGCCGCGGCGTCGTACACCTGGCGGACGGGGCTGTCGGGCAGCCGCGACGGGTCCATCCGGAGCGCCCGCACGGCCGCGACCAGCTCGCAGCCGAGCACGACCGGGGCGAGCCCGACCATCTGCTCGCTGGCCCAGACCGCCTGCGTCGAGAAGCTCGCGTGCTCCTCGAGGCCGAGCGAGACCGACGCGTGGCCGGTGGAGACCGGGGTGGTGAGGATGCGCGCGCGGGCGAGGGCGTCCTGGGCGAGGTACTCCAGGATCATCACGCCCGAGCTGCCCGCCGGCCCCGACGCCAGGAACGCCGGCAGGCCCGACAGGGACGGGTTGATCAGGGCGGACAGCCGTGCGGCGGAGAGCGAGATGACGGGGTACGTCGCCTGGCGCAGCGCGTCGAGGGTCGCCGAGAGCCGGGCCGTCACGAAGCCGCCGTGGTGCAGCGGCGTCCCGTCGGCGGTGACCAGCGGGTTCTCGGTCGAGTCGTCGACCTCGACCACGACCGCCTGCTCGGTCGTCACCAGGGCGTCGACGAACGGCGCGTGCACCTGCGGCACGGTGCGCAGCGCGAACGGGTCCTGCACGCGCGCCGGCACCCAGTCGACCGGCGCCAGCAGGGCCATCAGTCGCCGGGCCACGCCCTGCTGCGAGGCGTCGGGTCGGCCGGCGTGCACCCGGGGGTCGAAGGCCTGCACCGACGCCTGCAGCGCCACCGCCGACAGGGCGGTCACCTTCTCGGCGGCGTCGGACAGCAGCGCGAGCCGCCGGTGCACGAGGGCGGCCGTGGCCAGGGTCAGTGCGTTGCTGGACATGAACGGCAGGGCGTCGCCGTCGTCGAGCGGCGCCGCCGGAGCCTCCCCGGAGCGCCAGGGCCGCTCGCCGACGAGGGTGAGCCCCAGCTCGGCGAGGGGCACCAGGTCGCCGGTGCCGATCGAGCCGAAGCGGTGCAGGTCGGGTACGGCGCCGTGGGCCACCGCCGCCCCGAGGGACGCCGCGAGCCCCGCGCTCACGCCCGACCGGCCCGACGTGATCTGGTGCAGCCGGATCGCCATCGCCGCGCGGGCGGTCGCATCGTCGTACGTCTCGCCGAAGCCGGTCGCGTGGCTGCGCCACAGCCGCAGCGCGTGCGACGTGCCGTCGCTCGGCGTGATGTCGGTCGGGACGTTGCGCAGCGCCCCGACGCCGGTGGTCAGCCCGTAGACCGCACCCGACCGGCCGGCCATCCGGAGGTGCTCGCTGGCCAGCGTGATCCGCTCGACCGACGCCTCGGTGAGCCCGACCGGCGCCGGCCCGCCCTGCATCGCCCACGAGATCAGGTGTGTCCAACGACATCCCGGCGGACGGCACGAGCAGCACTCCTTCTGGTGGTGGCGATCAGGCTCCAGCATGGACCACGCCGTGCCGCCCGGGTGGTCGAGGAGCCGAGCGCCCAGCGCGAGGCGTCTCGAGACCACTCCGCACCGACGCGCAGTGGTCTCGAGACGACTCCGCTAGCGCTCCGTCCTCCTCGACCACCCGGGGGCCGTCACCGGGTCCGAGACAGGATGACCGCATGCCCCTGATCACCACCCGCTTCGACGCCACCTCCACCGCCGACGAGGTCGTCGACGGTGTCGACCTGCACGGCCGCCGCGCCGTCGTCACCGGCGGCGCCTCCGGCATCGGCGTCGAGACCGCCCGCTCGCTCGCCCGTGCCGGGGCCGCCGTCACCCTCGCCGTACGCGACACCGCGGCCGGCGACCGGGTCGCTGCCGACATCACCGCGACGACCGGCAACCCCGACGTGCACGTGGCGTACGTCGACCTGGTCGACCTGGCGACGGTGCGCGCGTTCGCGGCGTCGTGGACCGGGCCCCTCGACCTGCTCGTCAACAACGCCGGCGTGATGGCGATCCCGACGCTCGAGCTCACCGCCAACGGGTGGGAGCGCCAGTTCGCGACCAACCACCTCGGGCACTTCGCGCTGACGACCGGGCTGCACGACGCGCTCGCCTCTGCGTCCGACGGGGCCCGGATCGTGTCGGTGAGCTCGACGGGTCACCTGTCGTCCCCGGTGCACTTCGACGACCTGCACTTCGAGCGCCGGGCCTACGACCCGTGGCAGGGCTACGGCCAGTCCAAGACGGCCAACGTGCTGCTCGCCGTCGAGGCGACCCGGCGGTGGGCCGACGACGGGATCGTGGCGAACGCGCTGATGCCCGGCGGGATCATGACCAACCTCCAGCGCTACGTCACCCAGGAGGTCAAGGACGGCTGGCAGCGCATGCAGGACGAGGGCCGGGCCGTCTTCAAGACGACCCAGCAGGGTGCGGCCACGTCGCTCGTCGCGGCGGTGGCGCCCGAGCTCGCGACCGGCGGCCACTACCTGGAGGACTGCAACGAGGCCGAGACCGTCGCCGACGACGCGCAGGTGTCCGCCGGCGTGCGGGCCTGGGCCCTGGACCCGGGCCACGCGGAGCGCCTCTGGGACGTGTCCCTCCGGTTGGTCGACGCCTGAGCGTGTCGGTTGGTCGAGGAGCCGAGCGCCCAGCGCGAGGCGTCTCGAGACCACTGGGTCACGAGCGTCGAGCGTCACGATCGGCACCCCCAGCGGGCTGGCACCGGTGCCGTTCGTGCCACTCGATGACGCAGGGGGGCGGCTCGGTCGGGACCGGGGAGCATTCCCGGCTCAACGGGCCGGGAAGGCTCCCGACGTCCGATGTGCGGTAGGGGTCGGTCCTCCTCGACCACCCGGGGCGGCGGCTGCGACCACCCGGACTTGCTAGCGTCGGCGCATGACCATCGAGGTCCGGCCGGCGACCCGCTTCGCGGACGTGGCGACGATGCTCGGCCCGAAGAAGAGCCCGGACGCCAGCGTGTGCTGGTGCCTGAGCCACCGGCTCGACGCGAGGACGAACCGGTCCCTGTCCGGACCGGAGCGGGCGGCCTACGTCCGGCGTCTCTGCGGTCGCGCGGTCCCGCCAGGGGTGCTGGCGTACGACGGCGACGAGGTGTGCGGCTGGTCCGGAGTCGCTCCGCGCGCCGACCTGCCCGTCGCGCGCTCCACGAAGATCCCGACGGTCGACGACCTGCCGGTGTGGTCGGTGTTCTGCGTGCGGGTGCGGCCGGGCTACCGCGGCCGGGGCATCTCGCTGCTGCTGGTCGAGGGAGCGGTCGCGCTGGCCCGTGAGCACGGTGCTCCGGGGGTCGAGGCCGTCCCGGTCGACAACCGTGGTGCGAAGGTCGACCTCACGATGGCGTTCGTCGGCACCCGGTCGTTGTTCGAGCGGGCGGGGTTCAGCAAGGTCGCGGACACCTCGTCGGTCAGCGACGGTTTCCCGCGCGTGGTGATGCGCCGGGGCGAGTGGTCTCGAGACGGACTCCGCTAGCGACGACGGCGGTCGGGATCGGGTTGCCACGCACTAGGCTGCAGGCACCCGGTTCCACCGGGGCGAGGCCCCCGACGTCCATCGCAGGATGCCCACATGGTTGACGAAGCACAGGGTCGACAGCGCCCACCGACGCTGGACGACGTGGCCGCCCTGGCCGGCGTGGGCCGCGGGACGGTCTCCCGCGCGATCAACGGAGCGCCCAACGTCAGTGAGCACAGCCGGGCCTCGATCATGGCCGCGGTCGAGAAGCTGGGCTACGTCCCCAACAAGGCGGCCCGCTCGCTGGTCACCCGCCGCACCGACTCGGTCACGCTGGTCATCTCCGAGTCCGAGGAGCGGTTCTTCTCCGAGCCGTTCTTCGCCGATGTGGTGCGGGCGATCAGCAGTGCCCTGGCTGTCTTGTCGCGGCCGCTGCTGCTGTCGATGGCGCAGACCGCCGAGCAGCACCGCAGCCTCGAGAACTATCTGCTGAGCCAGCCCGTCGACGGCGTGATGCTGCTGTCCCTGCACGGCCACGACCCGTTGCCGGAGCGGCTCGAGGAGCGGGGTCTGCCGACGGTCCTGGGTGGCCGGCCACCCCGCGGCGTCCCCGTGAGCTACGTCGACGTCGACAACGTGGGCGGTGCGGTGGCCGCCGTGCGGCACCTGCTGGAGCGCGGCCGTCGTCGGGTCGCCTTCATCGAGGGCCCGTCCGACATGTCCGTGAGCGCCGACCGGCTGGCGGGCTACCGGACCGCCCTGCAGGAGCACGGCATCACGCCCGACCCCGACCTCGTGGAGACCGGCGACTTCACCGAGGAGGGCGGCCGGG
Source organism: uncultured Actinomycetota bacterium (assembly GCA_963778095.1). Classification (GTDB taxonomy): domain Bacteria; phylum Actinomycetota; class Actinomycetes; order Propionibacteriales; family Nocardioidaceae; genus Nocardioides_B. The sequence goes on from CAVZTB010000007.1 coordinate 387,684, forward strand.
TCGCGATGGGCACGCTCCTGGCCCGGGTGCCCGACCTGGACGCCGTCTTCGCGTCCTCCGACCTGATGGCGGCCGGTGCGCTGTCCGAGCTGCACGCGCGCGGGCGGTCCGTCCCGCGAGACGTGGCGGTCGTCGGCTTCGACGACGCACCGATCGCCCGGCACACGCAGCCGACCCTGACCACGGTGCACCAGCCGATCGAGGAGATGGGCCGCGCCATGGTCGACCTGCTGGTGGCCCGCATCGAGGGCCGGCAGACCGAGGCCCACGTGGTGCTCGCTCCGCACCTCGTCGTGCGCGAGTCCTCCTGAGGCGTCAGTCGACGCTCACCGCGTTGTTCCGGACGACCTCGCCGAACCAGTGCGCCGACGCCTTGGGCACGCGTCGCTGGCTGGCGTAGTCGACGTACACGATCCCGAAGCGCTTGGAGTAGCCCCACGCCCACTCGAAGTTGTCCATGAGCGACCACACGTAGTAGCCGCGCACGTCGACCCCGGCGGCGATCGCCGCGTGCACGGCGGCGAGGTGCTGGGAGAGGTAGGCGATCCGGTCGTCGTCGTGCACCTCCCCGTCGTCACCGAGCACGTCGGCGCAGGCGCAGCCGTTCTCGGTGATCACCAGCGGGATCTCGGGGTAGTCCCGGTGCACGCCGACGAGGAGCTCGGTGAACGTCTCGGGAGCGATCGGCCAGCCCATGTCGGTGTAGGGGCCTGACTGGGGGATGGCGTAGGCGAGGTCGGTGCCGGGCCACGGTGACGGGCCGGCGTCGGACTGGCTCGGGTCGTTCACCCAGCGGCCGCTGGCCTGGCGGCGGAGCTCGGGAGTGGGCGCCGCGACGACGGCCGGGGTGTAGTAGTTGACGCCGAGCACGTCGATGGGGGCCGAGATCACCTCGAGGTCGCCGTCGTGCACGAACGACCAGTCGGTGAGGTGCCGGGTGTCCTCGACGAGCTGCGGCGGGTAGTGGCCGCGCAGGATCGGGTCGAGGAAGATCCGGTTGGCCACGGCGTCGACGTGGGCGGCGGCGGCCACGTCCTCGGGTGAGCTCGACGCCGGCGACACGTGCGCCAGGTTGAGGGTGACCGACAGGCGATTCGTGTCCGGCACGACCGCGCGGAGCGCGGACACGGCACGGCCGTGCGCCAGGTTGAGGTGGTGCGCGGCCTGGAGAGCCTCGCCGTTGTTCGCGCGCCCCGGGGCGTGTACCCCCGATCCGTAGCCCAGGAAGGCCGAGCAGAACGGCTCGTTGAGCGTGGTGATCGTGGAGACGCGGTCACCGAGCGAGCGGCCGATGACGCCGGCGAGCTCGGCGAAGTGGTCGGCCGTCTGCCGGTTGAGCCAGCCCCCCTGGTCGTCGAGGGTCTGGGGGAGGTCCCAGTGGTAGAGCGTCAGGAGCGGGGTGATGCCGCGTTCCAGCAGGCCGTCGACGAGCCGCTGGTAGAAGTCCAGGCCGGTCTCGTTGACGGTGCCGGACCCCGAGGGGAGGACCCGCGACCAGGACACCGAGAACCGGTAGTACCTCAGGCCGATCGAGGCCATCAGGTCGAGGTCCTCCTTCATCCGGTGGTAGTGGTCGCACGCGATGGTCGCGGTGTCGCCGTTCTGGACCTTGCCCGGGGTGGTGCAGAACGTGTCCCAGATGCTGGGGCTCCGCCCGTCCTCGGAGGCGGCCCCCTCGATCTGCGCGGCGGCGGTGGCCGAGCCCCAGGTGAAACCTTCGGGAAAGCTGAGTGTGGTGGTCATCCCTTGACTGCTCCTTGCATGATTCCGCCGACGATGTGCTTGCCGAGGAAGGCGAACACGATGAGAACCGGCAGGGTCCCGTAGAGCGTGCCGGCCATGATGATGGACTGTTGGGGGGCGTAGCCCGTGGCCAGGCTCTGGAAGGCCACCTGGACGGTCGGGTTCTGCGAGCTGAGCGCGATGATGGGCCAGAAGAACTCGTTCCAGGCCGTGAGGAACGTGAGCATGGCGAGCACCGCCATCGCGGGGCGGACCGCCGGCACGACGACGTACAAGAACGTCTGCAGGGTGGTGGCGCCGTCCACGTACCCGGCGTCGAGGAGCTCGTCGGGCACAGCCTGGGTGATGTACTGGCGCATGAAGAACACGCCGAACGCGGTGACCAGCGTCGGCAGGATGACGGCCTGCAGGTGGCCGGTCAGCCCCAGCCTGGCCATCATCATGTAGAGCGGGATCACCCCCATCTGCATCGGCACCATCATGGTCGCGACGCAGAGGCCGAGGAGCAGGCTGCGCCCCCGGAACCGCAGCTTGGCGAAGCCGAAGCCGGCCAGCGTGCAGAAGGCGACCGTGCCGAGGGTGATGGTGCCGGACACGATGAACGAGTTCACCAGCCCGTGGTTGAGCGGAGCCAGCTCGAAGGCCTTCTGGAGGTTGGCGAAGACCGACGAGTTGGGCAGCAGCGGGGGTGTCTGCGCGGACATCTCCGCGTTGGTGTGCGAGGCCATCACGATCGTGTAGTAGAGCGGGAAGGCCGACACGAGCGTGAGCACGATGACGCCGAGGTAGACCAGCGGGCTGGCCTGCAGGGGCTTGGCCTGCGACGAGAGGAGCCGGCGCATCAGGAGGTCCTCACCCGTCGACGCGCGAGCAACAGGTTGACGGCGACCGCGGAGATGATGATCAGGAACATCGTCCAGGCGGTTGCCGACGCCAGTCCGAGTCGGTCGTTGGTCCAGCCCTGCTGGTACATCAGCAGCCCGAGCGTCTGGTACTGGTTGGACCCGCCGCCGTTGGGCTGGCCGGTGGGGTCGTAGAGCAACGGCTCGCCGAAGAGCTGGGCCGCACCGATCGTCGACACGACGATCGTGAACACGATGGTCGGCCGCAGACCGGGGAGCGTCACGTGCCGGAACTGCCCCCATCGCGATGCACCGTCGATGGACGCCGCCTCGTAGAGCGCGGTGTCGATCGACTGCATGCCGGCGAGGTAGATCAGGGCGTTGTAGCCGGTCCAGCGCCAGATCACGATCGACGAGACGGCGACCTGGCTCGGCCACTTCGAACCCTGCCAGTCCACCGCAGGCAGGTGGAAGACGTGCTCGATGACCCAGTTGACGAGGCCGAGGTCCTTGTTGAACAGCTCGAGGAAGATGACCGTCGCGGCGGCCAGGCTGGTGGCGTAGGGCATCAGCAACGCCACCCGGAAGAACGTGCGCCCGCGGAGCCGGTAGTTGAGCAGGTGCGCGATGCCGAGGGCCATGCACAGCTGAGGGACCGTCGAGATGATGCCGATCGTCACCGTGTTGGCGAAGGCGTTCCAGAAGAACTTGTTGCTCAACAGGTTGCGGTAGTTGTCGAGCCCGATCCACGTCTGGTCCTGGTACGTCGTGAGCCGCACGTCGTGCAGCGAGACCCACGCCGTGTCGAGCCAGGGGTAGAGGCTGAACGCCAGGAAGACGATGAAGAACGGTGCGATGTAGGCGTATCCCGTCCTCCAGCCCGGTGGTCGGAGCCTGCGCGTCTTCGGTGTCACCGCCGCGCGGTCCCGCCGCACGAGGCTGGTGGCTGCCATGGAGCTCCTTCGCTGGGCGCCGTCCGGTGGCGGGGACGGGGTGGTCCCCGTCACCGGACGGGCGCGGGTGGGCACCCGGGGGTGGTTCGAGCGGGCGGGACTAGCCGGTGACCTGCTCGATCGCCGCCAGCGCGTCGTCGAACGCCTGGTCGGGCGGGGTGCCCTTGGTCTCGACGTTGGTCAGCTGGGTGGTCAGCGCGTTCTGGATCTGCGTGTCGTAGAGGCCGATCGGCGGGATCGACATCTGGCCGGCGATGTCACCGAAGATCTGACCGACCGGGGCGTTGTCGAAGTAGACGCTCTTCGCGTCGGCCACCGCGGGGTCCTCGGCGGCCTGCTGGTTCGACGGGAAGTGGCCGCCCTGCTTGGCCGAGGTCCACATCGTGACCTGCTGCTTCTTGTCCGAGAGCCACTTCACGAGGGCGATGGCCGCGGCCTTGTTCTTGGCCTGCGTCGGGACACCGAGCCACGAGCCGCCCCAGTTGGTGGCGCCGCCCGGGAGCACTGGTGCGACGGCCCACTTGCCGGAGTAGTCCGGCCCGGCCTGGCCCTGGATGTAGCCCATCATCCACGTGGGGCACGCCAGCGCCGCGAACGAGCCGCTGGAGAACGCCTTGTTCCACCCGTCGGAGAACTGCGAGAGCCCGGCGGTGATGTTGGCCTCCGCTGCCTGTGTCGCGTAGTCCCAGGCGGTCTCCACTCCGTCGCTGCCCTCGACGTCCGGGTTGCCCTCGGCGTCGTTGTAGGCCTCGTCACCCTGGTAGACCGCGGTGGAGAAGATGCTGGCGCCGCTGTCCACGAACGCCTTGCCGGTCTTGGCCTTGTAGTCCTTGCCGAACGCGATGAAGTCCTCCCACGTGCCCCACTTCTTCGCCAGCTCGTCCGGGTCGGCGCTGAAGCCGGCCTGCTGGAGCAGGTCGGGGCGGTAGCAGATGGCCTCCGGGCCGATGTCCGTGCCGAGACCGACGGTGGTCTTGCCGTCCGTGCTGGTCGCCTGCTTCCACTTCCAGTCGTAGAACTGGGCCTTCACCCCGTCGGCGCCGGAGATGTCGTTGAAGTTCACGAACTGGTCGGCATGGTTCTTGACCACGTCGGCGACGAACCCGATCTCGATCGCCTGCACGTCGTCGAGGCCGCTGCCCGAGGCGAGCCGGGTCTTGAGCCGCGTCCAGTAGTCCGCCGACTGCTCGACGACGTCCTCCTTGACGGTGATGTTCGGGCAGACCTTCTTGTACTCGTCGTACAGCCCGTTCTCCTTGAACCCGAACGTCCCGAACAGACCCACGGTGACGGTGGTGTCCTTGTCGGTCCCGCACGGCTTGGACGAGCTGACGTCGGCGTCGGCGGCGTCGGGACTGCTCTGCGAGCAGCCGACCGCTCCGAGCGCGAGGGCGGAGACGGCGATGATGGTGCCGGCCATCCGGGCCGGCCCGCGTGATCGATGGGACATGGATTCCTCCTGGGTCGGCGCGAATTGGAAGCGCTCCCACGCACAGTGCCCGGCGGGCCGCCGGCCTGTCAAGAGGTGACGGTCGCCACGCCGGGAACCGACACGGTTTCGAGACCAACGGACGGGAGGTATGGGGCGATCCGGCCACCGGACGCGACCCCGGGGGTGGCTCAGCGCGGGTGACGGGCGTCGCCGGGGAAGCCGAACTCGGTGTGCACACCGGGGCTGAACGCGACGTGGTCCGGCGGGCGGCGGGCCAGGTCACCGAGCCCCACCGACCCGAGCAGCCCGTCGTCGAGCTCGAGCACCTCCGCGTCGTGGATCGGCCAGCGACCGTGGGTGTTGGGCACGTAGAGCGTCCGGCCGAACCAGCGCACGTGCAGGCCCCACCGCGCCGACACGAAGTCGTCGAGCGGCGTGCTCGGGCGAGGATCCCCCGCGCGGACCACGACGTGGCTCGTCGCGTGCGTCCCGGGCCAGCGGAGGCGGGCGTCGTAGGTGTGCACGGACCCCTGCGCGCCGTACCGCATCCTCGCCCAGCGGTAGGGCAGCCCGAACGCCGCGCGAGCCCCGGCCACCACTACCGCCCGGTCGGTGTCGAGGCTGAGGAACACGATGCCGCGGCGTCCGGTGTCGTCGACGGAGTACAGCCGCACGTTGGTCTCCAGGAACGACCCGGCCCACGGCACCCCTGGCCCGCGGGCGACGCCGGCGTCGACCATCCGGAACGGGATGAGCCCCACGTACGTCGCGCCGTCGAGGGTGTCGGGCCGGACGCCCGGCGGCAGGTAGTGCTGCACCCGCTCTGGCTCGACGGCCCAGTGCAGGAAGGTCAGGTCGCGCCAGTCCTGGTTCATCATGACCGCGCCGGACAGCGGCGGGGCGTCGGGGGAGACGGGCTCGGTCACCCGGCCAGCGTAGGCACGAGCACGTGACGGCCGGACCTGTCCGGGTCCATAGTGAGAACCCGCTCTCGGGAACCGCCCGGAGGTGCCCATGCGAGTCCTGCGACCGTTCCTCGCCCTGCTGGTCCCCGTCCTGCTGCTGCCGGCCCTCGCCGCCGGACCGGCCCCCGCGGCACCCGTCCCGACGCTGGTCGGGATCCGGGCCGCGCACCATCCCGGCTTCGACCGCGTGGTGTTCGAGTTCCGCGGCGGGCTGCCCACGACGAGACGGGCCGCGTACGTCGACCGGCTGCTCGGCGACGCGTCCGGGCTGCCGGTCCGGATCGCGGGGCAGGCGATCCTCCAGGTCACCTTCCGGTCGGCCACCGCTCACGACGCCCAGGGCTCGACGGCCCCGGCGCGCACGGCGTTCGCCCTGCCCAACGTGATGACGACCGTCCGCTCCGGCGACTTCGAGTCCGTGGTGACCTACGGCATCGGGCTGGCGAGGAAGACCGCCGTGCACGTGACGACGCTGCGCAACCCCTCGCGCGTGGTCGTCGACGTGCGGGCAGCCTTCCGCACCGTGGACCGGCGGGCGTTCTTCGTCGACAGCGGACGCGTCGCGACCGACCTGGAACCGTTCGTCGTCGGGAAGCTCCGCCCGGTGCCGGCCACCAGCCCTGCGCGCGGCCTGATGGACCGGTTGTTCGCCGAGCCCACGCCCGGTGAGCGCGCCGCGGGGCTGGTCCTGGTGCGGTCGGGGGCGACGGGCTACACGGGGCTGACCATCAGCGACGGGGTGGCCCGGGTGCGGCTGACCGGCGGTTGCCGCTCCGGCGGGTCCACCGTCACCATCGCCGACGAGATCAGGCCGACCCTGCGGGCGCTGGCGTCCGTGCGGTGGGTCAAGATCCTCGGCCCCGGCGGCCGCACCGAACAACCGACCGGGCACACCGACTCGATCCCGACCTGCCTGGAGCCGTGACGCGACGAAGGCCCTGGCCGCAGGTGCGGACAGGGCCTTCGTGGTTTCGACAAGCTCAACCAGCGAGCCCGGCTCGACCAGCGAGCCCGACGTTGGTGACTACTTGGTGTCGGTGATCGTCAGCGTCATGTCCGCGGCCGCGCCGGCGTACAGCGAGGTGAGGATGTACGCCGCGCCGGACGGGATCGTGCCGGCCTCGTTGGCCGACTCCGTCGCGAACGAGCCGAGCTGCACGCAGTCGGCGTCGTACAGGTAGACGTCCGCGTCCACGGCGGTGGCTCCGGCCGTGAGGCTGAAGGCGTGCTGGCCGTCGTTGGCCTCACCCTTCAGCACCGTGACGTGGCCGTCGCTGTCCTGGCTGGCCGGCGGGACGGTGCAGGTGTTCTCGAGCTCCGTGCCGACCACGCCCGGGGAGACCACGTTGGCCGGGTTGCCCGCGGCGATCGTGAACTTCTCGGTCACCGGCGCGTCGAGCGGCGGCGGGGGCGGCGGGTCGAGCGGGGACGTCGAGGCGCTGAACACCTGGATGTCACCGACCTGGACGTTCGTCTTCGTGTTGCCCTGCGGCTGGTCGGCCCAGAAGCGGATGAAGCCCGCCTTGGTCGGCGTCGGCAGCGTGAACGTCTTGTAGTGCAGGTCCGGGACCACCGGGCGCGGGGCCTGGTAGCCGAACGCGTTGGTGCCGCCGACGTTCTGCGTCTTCCAGTTCACGCCGTCCGTGCTGGTCTGCAGCGTGAAGCTCTTCAGACCCTCGAACCGGCTGCTGGTGTAGGCGCTGACCTGCACCGTGTTGACCACCGACTCCTTGGCCAGCTTGATGACGGCCTTGCCGCCCTTCGTGGTCTTCCACGAGCTGGCCTCGGTGTCGTCCATGGCCGCGCCGGCGTCACCGGAGACCGGGACCGCACCGAAGGTCTTCGACGCCAGGTTCGGCGCGAGGACGAGGTTCTTCGTCGTGGTCTGGCCCTTCGTCACCGCGACGCCGTCGTACGTCTTGGCACCGAAGCCCCGCGCCTGCACGGTGAGCGGGTACGTCGCCTGGGTGGCCGTGATCCGGAAGGTGCCGGTCGGGCCCGTCGTGGCGACCGGGGTGGCCCGGGCCTCGAAGCGCCCGAGCATGATCCGCGCACCCTCGACGGGCTTGCCGGTCGAGGCGTTGAGGACGGTGCCGGTGATCGTGCCGTTCAGCGCGGGGTTGCGGTTGTCGAAGCCGGGCACGCCGTCGGTGTCGTTGCCCCCGGTCGGGTCGGCCTCGCTCACCGACGTTGTGCGCCGAGAGCCCCATGCCACGCTGGGCGAACACCGAGTAGACGGTGTCGACGAGCGCGTCGAAGTCGGAGCGTGCGTGGTAGCGGTTGTCGAGCGCGGTCATGACCGCGGTGCGCTCGTCGAGCATCGACGGGTTGTTGGGGCTCAGCGGCATCGCGTCGGTGACGATGTGCTCGGCGATGTCGGAGCCGGCGATCTGGCCGTACTTCGCGACCAGCGCCTTGCGGATCTGCCACAGCGTCGCGGTCCAGATCTCGCCGTCGGCGTGCACCTCGGGACCGACCAGGTCGTAGCCGATGTCCCCGAAGGTCGTCGGGTTCTGGTCGTAGGCCCAGTTGCGGATGCCGCGGGTCTTGTTGCCGGTCACGAAGCCACCGACGACCGAGTCCTTCTGGAAGCCGTTGCGGTGCAGGTAGTCCAGGGCGTACCAGTCGCCCCAGCCCTCACCCATCGAGCCGGACTGGTGGGTGCCCAGCGAGCCGTCCTCGGTGCCGACGTACCGGTTCGAGAGGCCGTGGGAGTACTCGTGCTGGATGACGCCCGCGTCGAAGTCGCCGTCCGCGCAGGGGCCCTCGAACGCGTCGTCGATCGGCTCCCACAGGAACATCCCGCTCCACGGCGGGATGCCGTCGGGCAGCGTGAGCATGTAGGCGTTGTCGCGACCGGTGTACGTCGGGTTGCCGCCCGACACGGCGCCGGCCTGGACGAGGCCCTGGATGGCGTCGCCGGGGTTGCCGCCGGTGGTCGGGTCGGGGTCCTTGTTGGTCAGCTGGAAGTTGCCGGCGGACTCGGTGAACCCGAGGCGGTAGTACTCGTCGTGGATCCGGTTGTGCTGGTAGAAGAGGTTGGTGCTCGCGGCCTCCTGGTCCTGCGGGTAGGAGGTCGGGTCGCACTTCGAGGTGCCCCAGTGGTCGGCGAACCGGTAGTCGAACTGGCCGGTCGGGCTGACCGGGCGCGGGCCCTGGTCGGCCGGCGCGATGTAGTTGGACCAGTTCGCGTGCGCGTTGGCGTTGTTGCCGAAGGTCGTGATGCCGAGCCCGGTCAGGCCGGTCGGGTCGACGTACCCGCCGGGGGAGGCGTCGTTGGGACCGAACGACACGTGCCGCGGCTGGCCGCCGGCCGGCGCGCCCGGGTAGTTGTCGTAGATCGTGCCGCCGGCCTCGTGCTGCACGAGGCTGGACTTGTAGAGCTGCTTGCCGGTCGCGGCGTCGACCACGACCTGGTAGCCCTCGTCGAGGTTCTCGATGAACAGCACGGAGTAGGCCGCGCGGGCGCCGTCGGCCGTCGGGAAGGCGACCTTCTTGACGTACGACGAGGCGGCGAACGGGCCCTTGGCGAACACGTCGTAGCCGGCCTGCGTGCCGGTCTTGGACGGCACGAAGGACAGCGCGTTCGCGAGGCTGCCGGCGACGCCCTTCAGGGCGGCGGCGGACGAGAGCTGGAAGCCGCCGAGCAGACCACCGGAGCGGATCGTCTCGCCGGTGTAGGAGAGCACCGAGCCGTCCTTCTGGACCGCGAGGCCGAGGGAGCCGCCGCGGGCGGCCGCGATGCCGTCGAAGGTCTGCACGAACTGCACGACGTGCGTGCCGGTGTCCGGCAGCACGTGGTCGCGACGGAGCTGGAGGGCGTCGACGTCGGCGGCCGACAGTCCCAGCATCGCCTTGTTGGCGCCCAGCCAGGCCTTGGCCACCTCGACGGCGCTGCCGCTGCGGGGACCGGAGAGCGTCTTGCCGAGGGCCGGGGTCAGCGTGCGGGGCGTGCCGAAGCGGGCGTCCCAGGTGGCACGGGCGCCGGGGCTGGCCTTGACCACCGCGGCGACCGCGTCGGCCTGCGCCCGGGTCGGCTTCACCAGGGCCCCGGCGCGGCTGTCGGAGGTGACGGTCGACGCCGGGGTGTCGGCGGTCGTGGTGACGGCGGCTGCGTTGGACGAGAGCGTGAGGCCGGCGATCGCGGCGGCTGCTGTCGCTACGGCCAGTACCTGCGTGCTGCGGGTTTTCCGCATGCTGGGTACTCCTTCTCCAGAAGAGGGCCCGGGTGGCTGGTTACCCGCGCGTATGTCCCCTCAACGACGCAGCGCGGGCCAGGTCACGCACCCCGCGTCCGGCCGGTCGAGCACGAAACCTGTTGTCTACAAGGACTTTCGCGTCGCCTCGAGCAGGACCAACCGTTCCGGGTGGAGCATCGGGGGCCGCACGCCGACGCGGTCGAGCAGCCGGCCCGGCAGCGTCACGCCGTGCTCCCACCAGGGCAGCGCGGACTGCCCGGCGCCCTCGATCCGGTCGCCGGGCGGCAGCGGCGCCAGGCGGTACGTCGCGTCCGGGTCGAGCCCCGGGAGCCGGACGAGACCGGCCGGCGCCTGCGTGCTGGTGGCGACCTGGACGAGGGCGTAGACGGCCCGGCTCCGGTCCGCGGCGACGACGCCGTGCACCCACAGCGACGGGTCCGGGTGGTCGCCGTTGACCACCGTGCCGGTGTGCAGCAGGTCGCGGAGGCGCTGGTGGGCGGCGACCCAGGTGGCCAGGCGTGCGCGCTCCTCGGACGTGGTCGTGCCGAGGTCCCACTCCACCCCGAGGTGCCCGAAGAACGCCGACCCGGCCCGGAAGTCCAGCGCGTGCGTGCGGCCGGTGGTGTGCGAGGTCGGGGCGGCGACGTGCGACCCGACCAGCTCCGGCGGCACCAGCAGCCCGGTCCAGCGCTGGATCTGCTGACGCTCCAGGGGGTCGGTGCAGTCACTGGCCCAGATCCGGTCGGTGCGCTCGAGGATCTCGAGGTCGACCCGGCCGCCGCCGGACGAGCACGACTCGATCTCCAGGCCGGGGTGCGGCGTCGCGTCAGCTCGTCGAGGAGCCGGTAGACCGCGAGCGTCTGCCGGTGGGCCGGTGCCGAGCAGGTCCCGGTTGTGGTCCCACTTGAGGTAGTCGATCCGGTACTCGTCGAGCAGCGCGCCGAGCCGCTCCCGCACGTGCGCGTAGGCGTCCGGGTTCGCCGAGGTCGAGCACCAGCTGGTGCCGCGCACGGCAGCCTGCTCCGCCGCGAGCATCCAGTCGGGGTGGGCGCGGGCGAGGTCGGAGTCCGGGTTGACCATCTCCGGCTCCACCCACAGCCCGAACTGCATCCCCAGGCCGTGGACGTGGTCGACCAGCGGGTGCAGGCCGTCGGGCCAGACGCCCGGGTCGACGTACCAGTCGCCGAGGCCGGCCCGGGTCGTCGCGACGGCCGAGGAACCAGCCGTCGTCGAGCACGAACCGCTCGGCGCCGACCTCGGCCGCGGCGTCCGCGAGGGCCGTGAGCCGGTCGAGGTCCTGGTCGAAGTAGACCGCCTCCCAGGTGTTGAGGGTGACCGGCCGCGGCGAGCGTCGGGTGCTGCGGCCGGCTGCGCAGGAACGTGTGGAACCGCGCGGCCAGCGCGTCCAGCCCGACGCCGTACGACGCGTAGACCCACGGGCTCGCGTAGCTCTCGCCCTGCGTCGAGGCGGACCTCGCCGGGCAGCAGCAGCTCGCCGCCGCCGAGCAGCCGCACGCCCGACGACGTCGACTCGGCGAGCGTGCGGTGGTTGCCGCTCCAGGCGACGTGCAGCGCCCCAGACCTCGCCCTGGCGGAACCCGAACCCGGGCTCGCCCGCGACCAGCACCAGCGTGGCGTCGGTGCCGGTGCGCCCGCGGCGGTTCTCGCGCAGGTGGGTGCCGTGGGTGAACGCGTGCCGCTGCGGGCTGCGCTCGCGCAGGTGGCGCCCGCCCAGGTCGAGCAGCTCGGTGGCCTGGGCGGGCACCGGGAACGCGACCGTCAGCCCGTCCACCACGCAGCGGCCGTTCGTCGTGGTTGGTGACGGTGGCGCGCTGCCGGAGGAGACCGCCCTCGGTCAGCTGCAGCTCCAGCAGCAGGCGCACCCCCGACCCGTCGTCGGCGGCGTGCACGAGGAGCGTGCCGTCGTCGAGCTCGGTCGACCCGACCGTGAACGACGGGTCGACGAACCCGCCGTCCCGGTGCACCGACAGCCCGGGGGTGCCCAGCCAGCCGGCGGAGTGCTCCGGGAGGAGGGCCAGCGGCACCGGGTCGTCCTGGGTGTTCGAGACCTGCTGGTGGCGCTGGGCGTCGGCGAGCGCGATGAGGTCCGCCTCCGTCGGCTCGCCGAGGTCGGCGCCCCAGTGCACGACCCGCGGCAGCGCCGGCCCGCGCAGGTCCAGGACCACGCTCGTGCCCGATGCCCGCAGGTGCGTGACCGTCATGCCCAGCAACCTACGACACCCCCTCCGCGGTCGAGGTGCTCAGCCCTTCGTTGGTTGAGGTGCCCGAGCGCGCAGCGCGAGGGCCTCGAAACCATGGTCACCTGCGCGCAGAGGTGCGGGTGGTTTCGACAAGCTCAACCAGCGGTACTTCGGCCTAGGCCGCGACCCTCTCCTCCGGGCGGACGCGGAGCTGCTGGTGACGGTGCCGCAGGCTGGACGCGGTGAACAGCACCAGCGCCAGCCAGATCAGCGAGAAGCCGACCCAGCGCATCGCGGGCATCGGCTCGTGGAAGAACAGGATGCCGAGCAGGAACTGCACGGTCGGCGTGAGGTACTGCATCAGGCCCAGCGTGCTCAACGGGATCCGGGTCGCCGCCCCGCCGAAGCAGAGCAGCGGGATCACCGTCACCACGCCGGTGCCGGCGAGGAGCAGCACGTGCCCGGCGCCGTTGCTCCCGAACGTCGAGGCACCGGTCGCCATCAGGAACACGATGTAGCCCAGCGCCACCGGGGAGACCAGGAGGGTCTCGAGGACCAGGCTCTCCACCGCTCCCGCGTTGGCCTTCTTCTTGGCCAGCCCGTAGCTGCCGAACGAGAACGCCAGCACCAGCGAGATCCACGGCGGGCGGCCGTACTCCACCGTCAGCGCGAGCACCGCCACGCCGGCCAGCGCCAGGGCGATCCACTGCAGCCGGCGCAGCCGCTCGCCCAGCACGACGACGCCGAGCAGCACCGAGACCAGCGGGTTGATGAAGTAGCCGAGCGAGGTCTCCACGACGTGGTGGCTGTTGACGCCGTAGATGTAGGTGCCCCAGTTGACCGTGATCAGGATCGAGGCCAGCGCGAGCAGCCAGCGGGTACGGCGGTCGGCGAACAGTCGCGCGCAGGCCGGCCCGCCGGCGCAGCACGAGGACCACGCCCAGCATCACGATCATCGACCAGAAGATCCGGTGCGCCAGGATCTCGACGGCGCCCGCCGGCTCGAGCAGCGGCCAGTAGAGCGGGAAGAACCCCCACATGGTCCAGGCGGCCAGGCCCAGGATCACTCCGCGACGCGTCTCACCCACCACGTCAGGCTACGGCACCTGTCAGGGGTCAACCAGGTCGTTAGCCACTGTCCGGACAACCGATGTGCGGGTTTTTTCACGAGTTGCCCGAACCGTGTCGTATTCTTCGGGCGAAGCACATCTCGGTCCTGGAGGACAGTCATGCCCGTGCGCGCCCGTCGCCTGTCCACCGCGACCATCGGTCTGGCCGCCCTGCTGGCGGTCACCGCGGGCCCGGTCGGAGCCACGTCGGCCGTTGCCGCCGACACCGAGCTCGCATCCCGACGCAGATCGTGCTGACCTCCTCGAGAACCCCCGGCCGACTTACGGCGAGGCCTACACGCTCTCCGGGCCAGGTCCAGCTCGTCAGCGCCGTCGGACACCGGCGCCGCCACCTACACGCCGTTCCCGAAGCAGCCGCGTCAACCTCGACCTGTGCGCCAGCGCCTGCACCGGCACGCTCGCGGCGCCACCTGGCAGAACGGTCGCCGACGGGGACCGACGGGTGAGGACGCCGCGGCGAAGTTCAGCTTCCCGCTGGTCGCCAAGGGGACCGAGATCTACCGGGTCACCTTCGACGGCAGCAAGTACCTCGGCATCATCGGGTCGTCGGCGCAAGGCGATCGCCGTGCGCGACGTACCGTCGCCTGGCCGCGGCTCTCAAGCAGCCGAAGCCCGGCAGGTTCGTGGTCCGGGGCCGAGTCAACCCGCTCTACGGCGGGCAGCCGGCCACGCTGCTGCGCAAGAAGTGCGCGAAGCTGCCAGTTCAGGTTCGTCGCAGAACGTCGTCACCTCGAGCAGAGCCGGCTACTTCACGTTCCGGCTGGCGCGTCCCCGCGTGACCAGCCAGTACGTCGTCCGTGCGCGGGCCTCGGACAACCTCGAGCTGAGCTACCGACGGTCTCCTAGCTCCAAGGTGCGTCCAGATCACCGTCCGCTAGCTAGCAGACGACGGTCCAGGTGTCGCCGGAGCCGAGCAGGCCGGCGAGCGCCTGGGTGCGGTCGTCGGTGCCCTGGCTGGCGGTGACGATCTGCTCGCGCGCCTGGTCGTCGTACGTCGGCGCGTCGACCTGCCGGAAGATGCCGACCGGCGCGTGCTGCAGGACGCCCGCGTCGGTCAGCCGGGAGATCGCGAACGCCGTGGTCGGGTCGGCGGCGTGCGCGTCGTGCACCAGCACGTCGGCGTCGTCGGGGTCCTCCGACCACCTGTCACGCCGCCGGACGCCGGGTCGCGGACGACGCCGAGCTGGCCGCGGCTGCCGAACCGGATCGGCTCGCCGTGCCGCAGCGGGATGATCGCGTCGGCCTTCGGTCTCGTTGTCCTTGATCGCCTCGAACGCGTCGTCGTTGAAGATCGGGCAGTTCTGGTAGATCTCCACCAGCGACGTGCCCCGGTGGGCGGCCGCGGCCGACAGCACCTCGGTGAGGTGCTTGCGGTCGGAGTCGACGGTGCGGGCCACGAACGTCGCCTCCGCGCCGAGGGCGAGCGAGACCGGGTTGAACGGGTTGTCGACCGAGCCCATCGGGGTGGACTTGGTGACCTTGCCGGGCTCCGAGGTGGGGGAGTACTGCCCCTTGGTCAGGCCGTAGATCCGGTTGTTGAACAGCAGGATCGTCATGTTCACGTTGCGGCGCAGCGCGTGGATCAGGTGGTTGCCGCCGATCGACAGCGCGTCGCCGTCGCCGGTCACGACCCAGACCGACAGGTCCTCGCGCGTGGTCGCCAGGCCGGTCGCGATGGCCGGGGCGCGCCCGTGGATCGAGTGCATGCCGTAGGTGTCGAGGTAGTAGGGGAACCGCGACGAGCAGCCGATGCCCGGAGACGAACACGATGTTCTCGCGCTTGAGCCCGAGGTCCGGCAGGAAGCCCTGCACGGCGGCGAGCACGGCGTAGTCGCCGCAGCCGGGGCACCAGCGGACCTCCTGGTCGGAGGTGAACTCCTTGCGGTTCTGCGGGGCGTCGGCGGCGGGTACGCCGTCGGTGCCGTGCAGCACCGGGAAGGGAAGGGTGTCGGTCATCGGAGCACCTCCTGGGAGGTCGTGGTGGTGATCAGGTCGGTGATGGCGTCGGCGAGCTCGGCGGCGCGCAGCGGCAGGCCGCGCACGTGGTTGTAGCCCACGACGTCGACGAGGTACTTCGCGCGGACCAGCATCGAGAGCTGGCCGAGGTTCATCTCCGGCACCATCACCGCGTCGTACCTCTTCAGCACGTCGCCGAGGTCGGAGGGGAACGGGTTCAGGTGCCGCAGGTGCGCCTGCGCGACGTGCAGCCCGGCGCCGCGGACCTGGCGGGCGGCGGCGCCGATCGGGCCGTACGTCGACCCCCAGCCGAGCACCAGCACCTTCGCCTCGCCGGAGGGGTCGTCGACCTCGAGCGGCGGGATGTCCTGGGCGATGCGCTCGACCTTGGCCGCGCGGGTGCGCACCATGAAGTCGTGGTTGGCGGGGTCGTAGGAGATGTTGCCGTGGCCCTCGCCCTTCTCCAGCCCGCCGATCCGGTGCTCGAGCCCGGCCGTGCCCGGGACCGCCCACGGGCGGGCCAGGGTCTTCTCGTCGCGGAGGTAGGGCCAGAACTCCTCCTTGCCCTTCGCGTCCGTGTGGTTCGTCCCGGTCGCGAACGCCGGGTCGATCACCGGCAGGTCGGCGACCTCGGGGATCTTCCACGGCTCGGAGCCGTTGGCGAGCATGCCGTCGGAGAGCAGCACGACCGGGCGTGCGGTAGGTGATCGCGATGCGGGCGGCCTCGACGGCGGCGTCGAAGCAGTCGGCCGGGGACTGCGGGCGCCACGACCGGCACGGGCGACTCGCCGTTGCGGCCGAACATCACCTGCAGCAGGTCGGCCTGCTCGGTCTTGGTGGGCAGGCCCGTCGACGGTCCGCCGCGCTGCACGTCGACCACCAGCAGCGGCAGCTCCATCATCACGCCGAGGCCGATCGTCTCCGACTTCAGCGCGATGCCGGGCCCGGACGTCGTGGTCACGCCGAGCGCGCCGCCGAACGCCGCGCCGAGGGCGGCGCCGATGCCGGCGATCTCGTCCTCGGCCTGGAACGTCGTCACGCCGAACCGCTTGTGCTTGCTGAGCTCGTGGAGGATGTCGGAGGCCGGGGTGATCGGGTAGGACCCGAGGAACAGCGGCAGCCCGGACTGGGTCGACCCGGCGATCAGGCCGTAGGCCAGCGCCAGGTTGCCGGTGATGTTGCGGTAGGTGCCGGCGACCATCGGGGCGGGCTTGATCTCGTACTGCACGACGAAGGCCTCGGTGGTCTCCCCGAAGTACCAGCCCGCGTTGAACGCGGTCGACGTTGGCGTCGCGGATGTCGGGGGCCTTGGCGAACCGCCGCTCGAGGAACGCGATCGTCGACTCGGTGGGGCGGCCGTACATCCACGACAGCAGCCCGAGCGCGAACATGTTCTTCGCCCGGCTGGCGTCCTTGCGGGACAGCCCGAACTCCTTCACGGCCTCGACCGTCATGTCCGTGAGCTCGAAGGCGTGCACGTCGTACTCGGACAGGGAGTCGTTCTCGAGCGGGTTCTCCGCGTAGGCCGCCTTGTTGAGGTTGCGGGTCGTGAAGTCGTGGGAGTCGACGATGATCGTCGCGCCCTTCTTGATGTCCGCGAGGTTGGCCTTGAGCGCGGCGGGGTTCATCGCGACCAGCACGTCGGGGGAGTCGCCGGGGGTCAGGATGTCGTGGTCGGCGAAGTGCACCTGGAACGACGACACGCCCGGGAGGGTGCCCTGGGGTGCCCGGATCTCGGCGGGGAAGTTCGGCAGGGTCGAGAGGTCGTTGCCGAACGACGCGGTCTCCTGGGTGAAGCGGTCGCCGGTGAGCTGCATGCCGTCACCGGAGTCGCCGGCGAAACGGATGATCACGCGGTCGAGCTGCTTGACCTGCTTGGTCACGCTGTGTCGCCTTCCTTCCGCGGGGGCGCGGCTCGCGTCCCCCTGTTGAGGCGGTTTCTAGGTCGTTCCTAGGTCAGGGTCCCCTTACCTCCTTGCCATGCTACGACCGGGCCTATGCGCGGGGGTGCCGCGAGCCCTACCGTGGACGAAGTACCGAGGGGGTCACCGTGTTCTGGTTCCTGTTCTTCGCCGGCGTCGCCGCCGTGGCAGTCCTCTACGTCTGGCTCGACCGCCGCGCGGACCCGCGCTGGCGCCGTACGCGGGACAGCGCCGATCCGGCCGTCCTGGCTGAGCACCAGCGCAGCGGCGGGGGCTGGGGCCGGCAGGGCTGAGCGCGGTCCCGCCCGGCGTGTGAGTCGTGACACGCCGGGAGCGTCCATGCCCCGAGATGGCGTGAGTAAGCGAGTAAATACGACTAACATACGTGACTTAGTAGGCCGCTTACCCCGAGAGAGCGACTGGAACAGAGACGAGTCACGATCATGAGCATCAAGTGGAAGGCCGCGATCGTCGGCACCGTGACGGGCGCGCTGGCCCTCACCGCCTGCGGCGGAAGCTCCAGCGGGTCCTCCAGCGGCTCCGACGAGGTGAACCTGGTCGGGTTCTCGATCCTCGAGCAGGCCAACAAGACAGGTCATCGCCGACTTCAACAAGACCGCTGACGGCAAGAACGTCACCTTCAAGCAGTCGTACGGCGCGTCCGGCGACCAGGCCCGCGCGGTGATCGGCGGCCAGAAGGCGGACATCGTCCACCTGTCGCTCGAGCCCGACGTGCAGAAGCTCGTCGACGAGAAGCTGGTCGCCGACGACTGGAAGCACGACCCCGTCCAAGGGGATCCTGACCCAGTCCGTCGTGGTGATCGTGGTCCGCAAGGGCAACCCCAAGAACATCCAGAGCTGGGACGACCTGATCAAGTCCGGCGTCAAGATCATCACCCCGAACCCGGCCTCGTCCGGCTCGGCGAAGTGGAACATCCTCGCGGCCTACGGCCACGTGCTGGCCGACGGCGGCTCCGAGGCCGACGCCAGTGCCTACCTCACCAAGTTCTTCGGCAACGTCGAGGCCCTCCCGGGCAGCGGCCGGGACGCCACCACCGCGTTCCAGAGCGGCCAGGGCGACGTCCTGCTGTCCTACGAGAACGAGGCCATCCTGGCTCGCCAGAGCGGCGCGGACTTCGACTACGTCGTCCCGCCGGAGACGCTGCTGATCCAGAACCCGGGCGCGGTCACCACCGACGCCGACCCCGGCGGCGAAGAAGTTCCTGACCTACCTCACCGGCAAGGAGGCCCAGACCGACTACGCCAAGCAGGGCTTCCGCCCGCTCGACGACAGCATCAAGGTCGACGTCGAGGGCGCCAACGACCCGAGCGACCCGTTCCCGGCGCCGTCCAAGAAGCTGCTGACGATCGACGACGACTTCGGCGGCTGGTCGGAGGCGAACACGAAGTTCTTCGACGAGGACAACGGTCTCGTCACGAAGATCCAGAAGGAAACGGGCAAGGAGTCGTGACCCCGCGTTCCCTGGTGCAGGGGGACGCATCATGACGACCTCGACGGTCCCCGCCGGTCCGGTGCGCAAGCGCCGGACCGGCGGGACCCGGTCCCTGTCCGGCCCGACCACCCTCGGCCTCGGCGTGGCCGTGCTGTGGTTCAGCCTCCTCGTGCTGATCCCGCTGGCGCTGGTGGTCACCACCGCTCTGTCCGGCGGCATCTCCGGCTTCATCGACACGATCACCACCCCCCAGACGCTGGCGGCGGTCGCGCTGACCGTCGAGCAGGCCTTCCTGGTCACCCTCGTGAACATCGTGATGGGCACCGTCATCGCCTGGGTGCTCGTCCGGGACCGCTTCTGGGGCAAGCGCATCCTCGACGTGGTGATCGACATCCCGTTCGCGCTGCCCACCATCGTCGCCGGCCTGGTGCTGCTCGCGCTCTACGGCCCGCACAGCCCGATCGGCGTCGACGTCGCCAACACCCGCGCCTCGGTCTTCCTGGCGCTGGCGTTCGTGACGCTGCCGTTCATCGTGCGCACCGTGCAGCCGGTCCTCGAGGAGCTCGAGGCCGACGTCGAGGAGGCCTCCGCCTCGCTCGGCGCCTCGCGGCTGACCACGTTCCGGCAGGATCATCCTGCCGAGCCTGGTGCCCTCGATCGCCGCCGGTGCCGCGCTGTCCTTCGCTCGCGGCATCAGCGAGTACGGCTCGCTCGTGCTGCTCTCCGGCAACCTGCCCAACCACACCGAGGTCGTCTCGGTGCGGGTGCTGACCTACATCGAGAACGGCAACCAGGCCTCGGCCGCCGCGGCCGCGACGCTGATGCTCATCGTCGCGCTGGTCGTGATCGTCCTGCTCGACGTGCTCCAGAGAAGGGTGGCCCGCCGTGGCTAGCGCCCGTCTGCGCGAGCCCGCGGCGGTCCGTTGGGGACTGCGGCTGCTCGCCATCGTCTACGTGTTCATGCTGGTGCTCTGGCCGGTCTCGCTGGTCGTGAAGTACACGTTCGCCGACGGCCTGACCGCGCTGCAGAACGCGCTGACCGACGCCGACGTCACCCACGCGCTGCAGCTGACCGCGGTCGTCGCCGGGTCGGCCGTGGTGATCAACCTGGTGTTCGGCGTCTGGATGTCGATCCTGCTCGTGCGCTTCGACTTCTGGGGCAAGCGAGCGCTCTCCGCGCTGGTCGACCTGCCGCTGTCGGTGTCGCCGGTCGTCGTCGGTCTGGCGCTGGTGCTGGCCTACAACCCGCGCACCGGCCTGTTCGGCCAGAGCCTCGACGCCGCGGGCATCCAGGTCATCTTCTCCACGCCCGGCATGATCATGGCGACCGCGTTCGTGTCGCTGCCGTTGATGGTCCGCGAGGTCGTCCCGGTCCTCGCCGAGATCGGCGACGAGCAGGAGCAGGCGTCGCGCAGCCTGGGCGCCAACGCGGCGCAGACCTTCCGCCGGATCACCCTGCCGAGCATCAAGTGGGCCGTCGTGTACGGCGTCGTGCTGACGCTCGCGCGCTCGCTCGGCGAGTTCGGCGCGGTCAAGGTGGTCTCGGGCAACATCGTGCGACAGACCCAGACCGCGACGCTGGTGGTGGAGTCGAAGTACCAAGGCTTCGACCAGGACACCGCCTACGCCACCGCCTTCCTCCTGGCCACCGCCTCCGTGATCTGCATCGTGGTGGTCAACCTCCTGCGCCCCAAGGACGAGTCATGAGCATCGAGATCAAAGACGTCAACAAGTTCTTCGGCGACTTCGTGGCGCTGAAGGACGTGTCGCTGAACATCCCGACCGGCCAGCTCACCGCGCTGCTCGGCCCGTCCGGCGGCGGCAAGTCCACGCTGCTGCGGATCATCGCCGGCCTGGAGTCCGCCGACTCCGGGACCGTGGTCATCGAGGGCAACGTGGCGACCCACCTGCCGCCGCAGAAGCGCAACGTCGGCTTCGTGTTCCAGCACTACGCGGCCTTCAAGCACATGACGGTGGCCAAGAACGTCGCCTACGGCCTGGAGATCCGCAAGCGCTCCAAGGCCGAGACCGCGAAGCGGGTGGAGGAGCTCCTCGAGCTCGTGCACCTCTCGCAGTTCTCGCACCGGCTGCCCTCGCAGCTCTCCGGCGGCCAGCGCCAGCGGATGGCGCTGGCCCGGGCCCTCGCCGTCGAGCCGACCGTGCTGCTGCTCGACGAGCCGTTCGGCGCGCTCGACGCCAAGGTCCGCAAGGAGCTGCGCGACTGGCTGCGCCGGCTGCACGACGAGGTCCACGTGACCACGGTGTTCGTGACCCACGACCAGGAGGAGGCCCTCGAGGTCGCCGACGAGATCGTGGTCATCAACGACGGGCGGATCGAGCAGATCGGGTCGCCCGACCAGCTCTACGACGAGCCCGCCAACGACTTCGTGATGAGCTTCCTCGGCCCGGTCACCCGGCTCGACGGCGCGCTGATCCGCCCGCACGACATCGACGTGTTCACCTCGGCCCCCTCCGGCACGACGGCGCTGGCCGGCGAGGTCGTGCGGCAGCTGCGGGTCGGCTTCGAGACCCGGCTGACCGTGCGGCCGGTGTCCTCGGTCGGCGGGTCGCACGCAGGGCGAGGTCGCGGTCTCGGCCCCGGGCGAGGAGGACGAGGTGACCGTCGTGCTCACCCGCTCGCACGCCCGCGAGCTCGACCTCGACACCGGTTCGAAGGTCTGGCTCGCCCCGAACCCCGGCGCCACCCAGATGCCCAGCCGTTGACGCCTCCCCGTTGACCCGGGCCCTGTGGTTGGTCGACCCGGGCTCGCGTGGTTGGCCGAGTCCACCGCCGGGCCCGGGTGAAACCACCACCAGGCCCGGGTCAACGAGGTCGGGTCAGGAGCGGTAGACGACGACCTTGTCGCCGGTGCGGACCTGGGTGAACAGGGAGGCGAGGGCGGAGTAGTCGCGGACGTTCACGCAGCCGTGCGAGGCGCCGGCGTAGCCGCGGGCGGCGAAGTCGCTCGAGTAGTGCACGGCCTGGCCGCGGCTGAAGAACATCGAGAACGGCATCGCCGACCCGTAGAGGTCCGAGACGTGGTCGCGGTCCTTCCAGTACACCGAGAACAGCCCCTCGCGGGTCGGGGTGTACTCCGCGCCGAAGCGCACGTCGACGCTCATCCGGACCCGGCCGTCCACGACCCAGCGCAGGCTGCTGCTGGTCTTGTCGATGCAGAGCGCGCGACCCGTGCGGCACCGCGCGTCGAGGGCTCGGCCGTCGGCGGGGTCCGGCTTCTTGTTCGCCAGCTCGGCCGCCGTCGGGGTGTGCGACATCGAGACGAGCAGGTCGAGCGTGCGGCGGTCGACCTTGCCGGTCACCGGGACGTGCCGCTTGCCCTGGAACCCGCGCACCGCCGCGACGGTCCGGTCGCCGTACCGGTCGGAGACGTCGCCGGAGAACCAGGCGAGCTGCCGCAGCCGCGCCTGCACGACGCGTACGGCGCGCGAGGAGTCGCCGCGCTCGAAGATCGCCGGGCCGGCCCGGTTGAACAGCTCGGCGTCCGACGGCGTCCGGGTCATCCGGAGCAGCCGCCGCCAGGTGGCCGGGTCGACCGTGCCGGTGGCGTCGAGGCCGCGCTTGGCCTGGAAGCCGCGCACCCCCTGCCGGGTGGTGGCCTCGTAGCGCCCGGTCGTCGGCGGCGTGAACCAGGCCAGCTGCGAGAGCCGGGCCTGCAGCTCGCGGACCCGCACGCCCGTGTCGCCGGGCTCGAGGACCGGCTCCGGGGCAGGCTTCGGGGTCACGGTCGTTCGCGGCGCCGTGCTGGCGGCGGGGCGGGACGCCTGGGTGCCGGCCACGGTCGGGCTGCTCGTGGGGCGGGCGGCGGCCGACGGGTGCGAGCGCTCGCGGAAGGCGGCGTCGGTCGACGTGCTCAGGGCCACGACCGAGAAGGCCGCGCCCCCGACGGTGGCCAGGGCCAGCAGGCCGACTGCGGCGGTGGTGAGCCGTCTGGCTGCGCCCATGGTGATCGTTCTCCCCGTCCCGTGGGGCGCCGGGTGCGCCCTCAGGCAGATAGACGCGGGACCCGGCAGGAAGGTTGCTCCCGAGCCCTGTCGACATCCCGACGCTACCGGCGGTGGGGCGCGTGGGGCGGGAGGTACGACGTCCGGCGAGCCGCTTTGACCCACCCCGAAAGCGTCCTTAGTCTAGTAATTCAATGTTTTATGAGCCGGAGGTGCACACATGAGCGAGCCCAGACGCGTGCTCGTCGTCGGGGGCGGCGCCGGCGGCGTCGTCACGGCGGCCGCGCTGCTGCGCCAGGCGCACCTCGACGCCACCGACGTGGACGTCACCGTGGTCGAGCGGGCCGCCGTGGTCGGACCCGGGCTGGCCTACGGCACCACCGAGCCGCACCACCTGCTGAACAACTACGCCGAGCCGGATGAGCGCCCTCGAGGACGACCCGCGAGCACCTCGTGCGCTGGTGCCGGTCGCAGGGGATGGCCGTGGGCGCCGAGACGTTCGTGCCGCGGGAGACCTACGGCCACTACCTCGCCGGGCTGCTCGACG
Organism: uncultured Actinomycetota bacterium; assembly: GCA_963778095.1. Lineage (GTDB taxonomy): Bacteria > Actinomycetota > Actinomycetes > Propionibacteriales > Nocardioidaceae > Nocardioides_B. The sequence goes on from CAVZTB010000007.1 coordinate 410,991, forward strand.
ACGTCGTCGTGCCCCTCGGCTCCCGGCTGACCCGGCTGCGCGACGAGGTCGCTCGACGTCACGGACGCCGGGACGACCTACCTCGTCACGACCGCCTCCGGCGCCGTGCTCGCCGCCGACGTGGTCGTGCTCGCCCTGGGCAACCCGCCGCCCCGCCGGCCGCGCGGGCTCGCCGTCGACGACGACCGGTTCGCCCCGGACCCGTGGGACCCGGCCCTGCTGGACCGCGTCGGCCGCGACGCCCGGGTGCTGCTGATCGGCACCGGCCTGACCACCGTCGACGTCGTGCGCGCAGATCGCCTCGGCCCGGCCGCACGCCCGGATCACCGCCACGTCGCGGCACGGCCTGCTGCCCCGGCGGCACCTGACCGACGCGCCCGGACCGGACGCCGGGTTCGACGCCGACGTCCGCTCGCTGCGCGCCGTGCTCGCCGAGGTCCGGCGCCGCGTCGCCGACGGCGCCGACTGGCGCAGCCTGGTCGAGTCGGTCAAGGCGATCGGCAACGACGTGTGGGGCTCGCTGTCGTTCGAGGACAAGGAGCAGTTCACCCGGCACGTCAGCCGCTACTGGGAGATCACCCGGCACCGGATGGCGCCGGCGATGGCGGAGGTCGTCGACGACCTGCTGGCCACCGGGCGGCTCACCGTGGTCCCGACCGGCGAGGTCGACCCGGCGACGTACGACCTGGTCGTGAACTGCACCGGCCCCGCCCCCGTCAGCTCGACGGGCTGGAACCCGCTCGTCGACAGCCTGGCGGTCAAGGGGATGCTCTGGCCGGGCCCGTTCGGCCTGGGCGTGGACGTCGACGCCGACGGCGCCCTGCTCGACGCGGACGGGGTCGGCGCACGCGGCATGTACGCCGTGGGGGCGGCCCGTCGCGGCGTCGAGTGGGAGGTCGCGGCCGTCCCGGACATCCGGCGGCAGGCGGTCCACCTCGCGCAGCACCTCGGGCTCACCGCGCGACCGCGGCCCACCGAGCTGGTCGGCTGACCCGGGGGATCTCGCCCAACCCCTAGAGTGAGGCTCGTGCCTGGCACCCACGACTACTACGCGGCGTACGTGCCCCTGCTGGCGATCGTCGTCCTGGGCGTGCTGCTCGTCGTCGCCATGTTCTCCGGCAACCGGCTGCTCCGGCCGGCCCACGACACGCCGGAGAAGCTGCTGACCTACGAGTGCGGCGTCGACCCGGTCGGCGAGGGCTGGGCGCAGACCCACGTGCGCTACTACGTCTACGCCTACCTCTACGTGATCTTCGCCGTCGACGCGGTGTTCCTGTTCCCGTGGGCGACGGTCTTCGCCGGGCTCGGCTGGACGAGCGTGGGGGAGATGGGCGTGTTCATCGGGTTCCTGGCCGTCGGGCTGGTCTACGCCTGGCGCAAGGGGGTGCTGACGTGGACGTGAGGCGGCCTTCCGGCTGGTCGAGGAGCGGGCGAGCCTGCGAGCCCGCGTCTCGAGACCACCGACCTCGGGATGCCGTCGATCGGCGCGCTGCAGAGGGTCGCGCCGAAGCCGGCCCGCTACCTGCTCAACTGGGGCCGGAAGTACTCCCTGTGGGTGTTCAACTTCGGGCTGGCCTGCTGCGCGATCGAGTTCATCGCCACCTCGATGGCCCGCCACGACTTCATCCGGCTCGGCGTGATCCCGTTCGCCCCCGGGCCGCGGCAGGCCGACCTGATGGTGGTGTCCGGGACCGTCACGGACAAGATGGCGCCGGCGATCCGGCGGCTCTACGAGCAGATGCCGGAGCCGAAGTACGTCATCTCCTTCGGCTCCTGCTCGAACTCCGGCGGGCCCTACTGGGACTCCTACTGCGTGACCAAGGGCGTCGACCAGATCATCCCGGTCGACGTCTACGTCCCCGGCTGCCCGCCGCGGCCCGAGGCGCTGCTCCAGGGCATCCTCAAGCTGCAGGAGAAGATCGACGGCGAGAACCTCGCCGAGCGCTACCGCGACACCAGCGCCGCGTCCGTGCAGCGCGGCCTCGTGCTGCCGCCGCCCGGCGCGCCGGCCCGTCCGGGTGACGCTGCCCCGATGACCCGGTCCGTCGAGCTGTGGCCGGGCCGGGTGCGCGCGGCGTACGCCGAGACGTTCGGCGACGCCGCGACCGTCGACGACGGCTACGGTCCGATCACCGTCGACGTGCCGGCCGACCGCTGGGTCGAGGCGCTGCTGCTGGCCCGGGACGGGCTGGACTGCACGTTCTTCGACTGGCTGTCCGCGGTCGACGAGCTGGAGGACGGCTTCCGGATCGTCTGCCACGTCGCCGACCACCGCCCCGGCGGCGTCGAGCACGTGCTCGTCCGGACTCTGATCGCGCGGGACGCGGCCGTCGGTCGCGTCGCTCGGCGAGGTGTACGCCGGCGCCCGGTGGCACGAGCGCGAGACGCACGAGATGTTCGGCGTCGACTTCACGCTCGACGGCGCCGTGCTCGAGCTCGAGACGCTGCTGCTGCCCGACGAGTTCGAGGGGCACCCGCTCCGCAAGGAGTTCGTGCTCGCCTCGCGGGTGGCCAAGCCCTGGCCCGGCGCGAAGGAGCCCGGCGAGTCCGACCACGGAGCCGGTGCCCCGCCCGCGCGCCGCAAGGCCCGCCCGCCCGGCGTACCCACGCCCGAGGAGTGGGGACCCCGCGATGCTTGAGGTGCTGCTGCGGGTGGTGCTGGTGATGGCGGCCTTCCTGGTGCTGCCGCTGCTCGTCGGGCAGCTGGAGCACAAGACGATGGCGCACATGCAGAGCCGGGTGGGCCCGATGTACGCCGGGATGTTCCACGGCTGGGCCCAGCTGGTCGCCGACGGCGTGAAGTTCGTGCAGAAGGAGGACGTCGTCCCGGCGGCCGCCGACCGGACCGTCTTCAAGCTGGCGCCGGCGGTCGCGCTGCTGCCCTACCTCGTGGCGATGCTGGTCGATCCCGCTCGGCCCCGGGATCGTCGGCGAGGACCTCGACCTGGGCCTGTTCTTCGTGCTCGCGGTGATGGGGGTCGGCGTCGTCGGCACGCTGATGGGCGGCTGGTCGAGCGCCAACAAGTTCAGCCTGCTCGGCGGCATCCGGGTGGCCGCCCAGCTGATGGCCTACGAGCTGCCGTTCGTGCTGGCCGCCGCCTCGGTCGCGATGGCCGCGGGCACCCTGTCGCTGACCGGGATCGTCGCGGCCTGGCAGCCGTGGTGGCTGCTGTGGCAGGGGCTCGCGCTGGTGGTCTTCTTCGTGGCCGGGCTCGCCGAGCTCCAGCGGCCGCCCTTCGACATGCCCGTCGCCGACGCCGAGATCGTGTTCGGCCCCTACACGGAGTACGGCGGCCTCCGGTTCGCGCTGTTCATCCTCGCGGAGTACGCCGGCATCGTGGTGCTCAGCGCCCTGACCGCCGTGCTGTTCCTCGGGGGCTGGCACGGGCCGTTCGAGGACACCGTCGGGTTCGTGTGGACGCTGGTGAAGACGTTCGCGGTCGCCTTCGTGGTGATCTGGGTCCGGGTGGCCTACCCCCGGATGCGCGAGGACCAGCTCCAGAGACTCGCCTGGCAGGGCCTCGTGCCGCTGGCCCTGCTGCAGCTGGCGATCACGGCGGTGGGAGTGGTGGTGCAGCAATGAAATTGATCCCCGGACTGGCCAAGGGCCTGGCGGTCACCTTCCGCCAGATGACCCAGCGCTCGGTGACCGCGCACTACCCCGACGCGATGCCCGAGCTGCCGCCCCGGTCGCGCGGCGTGATCGCGCTGATCGAGGAGAACTGCACCTCCTGCATGCTCTGCGCCCGCGAGTGCCCGGCCTGGTGCATCTACATCGACTCGCACAAGGACGTCGTGCCGGCGACCACCGAGGGCGGCAAGGACAAGACCCGCAACGTGCTCGACCGCTTCGCGATCGACTTCTCGCTGTGCATGTACTGCTCGATCTGCATCGAGGCCTGCCCGTTCGACGCGCTGCACTGGAGCCCGGAGTTCGAGTACGCCGAGACCGACATCCACGAGCTGACCCACGAGAAGGACCGGCTGCGCGAGTGGATGTGGACCGTGCCCGCGCCGGCCGCGCTCGACGAGCACGCCGAGCCGGCCAAGGAGATCGGGGTCGCCCAGAAGGCGGCGGACAAGGCTGCGCAGCAGGCCGCCCAGCAGGAGGGGACGTGACCTGGGTCCAGGCGATCTTCGTGCTGCTGTCCCTGGTCACCCTGGGGTCCGCGCTGCTGGTCGTCACCACCTCCCACCTGGTGCACGCGGCGCTGTGGCTGGTGGTCACCCTCGGCTCGATGGCCGGGATCTTCCTGCTCCTCGCCGCGGAGTTCGTGGCCTGGGTCCAGGTGCTGATCTACGTCGGCGCCGTCGTCGTCCTGCTGCTGTTCGCGCTGATGCTGACCAAGGCGCCGACCGGACGCCAGGAGGAGCTGACCGCCCGCCGGGTGGTGCCCGCCGCGCGTGGTGGCCGCGCTGGTGGGCGTCCTGCTCGCGGTGACCGTGGTGGCCGGCTTCCGCGACGTCCGCCTCGACCTCGACCGGGCCGTCGTCGGGTCGGCCGAGACCACCGGCACCTCGGTCTTCACGCTGTGGGTGCTGCCCTTCGAGGTGCTGAGCGTGCTGCTGCTGGCCGCGCTGGTCGGCGCGATCGCGCTGTCGCAGGCTCCGGGCGGGTGACGACTGATGCCGCTGTGGTGGCCGCTGCTCGTGGCGAGCCTGCTCTTCGCGATCGGCGTGTACGGCGTGCTCTCGCGCCGCAACGCCGTGCTCGTGCTGATGGGCGTCGAGCTGATGCTCAACGCCGTCAACCTCAACTTCGTCGCCTTCGACGCCCAGCTGCGTGACGTGCTGCACGGCGGTCAGACGTTCGCGCTGTTCGTCATCGTGATCGCCGCGGCCGAGATCGGGCTGGCGCTGGCCATCGTGCTGCTGGTGTTCCGCACCCACGGGCACATCGAGGTCGACGACCTGCGGGAGCTGGCCGACCGGGACCCCGCCGACAACTTGGGGGCGGACGCGTGAGCGGGCTGCTCCTGGTGGTGCTGCTCGTGCCGTTCGCGACGGCCGGGATCGTGCTCCTCACCGGTCACCGCTCCGACGTCGCCGCGAAGGGTCTCTCCGTCGGCGGGGCGGTCGTGGGGACCGTCGCGGCCTGGACGCTGGCGATCAGCCGGCTCGGCGACGCCGACCCGCTCGCGCACGTGTTCGCCTCCAGCCGGACGGTCGGCCCGCCGATCGAGCTCGCGTCGTACGTCGACCCGCTCTCGGCCGCGATGCTGCTGCTGGCCACGACGGTCGCGCTGCTCGTGCAGGTCTACTCCCTCGGCTACCTCGCGGACGACCCGCGCTACCCGTCGTACGCCGCGCTGGTGTCGTTGTTCACCGGGGCGATGGTGACCGTCGTGACCGCCGACGACCTGTGGGTGCTGCTCGTCGGCTGGGAGCTGATGGGGGCCTGCTCCTACTTCCTGATCGCGCACCACTGGGAGCTGGCCGACGCCCGGGCCGGTGCGGTGAAGGCGTTCCTGATCACCCGGACCGCCGACCTCGGGCTGCTGTTCGCGATCTTCGTGCTGGGCGAGCGGTTCGGGTCCTACCGGATCAGCACGGTGATGGCGGCGATCGTCGAGGAGGCTCCCGCCCGGGACGACCTGTGGCTGCCGGCGGTGCTGGTGGCGGTGGCCGTGATCGGCAAGTCGGCCCAGGTGCCGTTCCACACCTGGCTGCCCGACGCGATGCCCGGCCCGACGCCGATCTCCGCCCTCATCCACGCCGCGACGATGGTGGCCGCGGGCGTGTTCCTGGTGGCCCGGACGTACCCGCTGTTCCTCTCGGCCCCGATCGCGCTCACCCTGCTCGCCCTGGTCGCGGCCGTCACGATGTTCCTCGGAGCGGCCTACGCCATGTTCACCCGCGACCTCAAGCGGGTGCTGGCGTGGTCGACGGTCAGCCAGCTCGCCTACATGTTCGGTGCGCTGGCCGCCGGCGCCTGGTCCGCCGCGGTGCTGCAGCTGCTGGCGCACGGTGCCTTCAAGGCGCTGCTGTTCCTGGCCGCCGGGTCGGTGATCCACTCGGTCGGCGGGGCGACCTCGATGGACGCGATGGGCGGTCTGCGCGACAAGCTGCCCGACACGTTCGTGACGATGACCCTCGGCTTCGGGGCGCTCGCGGGCGTCGTACCCCTCGTCGGCTTCTTCACCAAGGACGCCGTCATCCACGGGGCCTACGAGCAGGCGGCGCACGGCCACCTGGTCTGGCCGTGGGTGGCGTGGCTGCTGCTCGCCTCCATGGTGGCCACCGCGGCGCTGACCGTGGCCTACTCCCTGCGCGCCTGGCTGCTGGTGTTCTTCGGCGAGGGCCCGGCCGAGTCCGCCGTGCACGAGGCCCCCGCCGTGATGCGCGTGCCCCTGGTGCTGCTGGCGGTCCCGACCGCGCTCGGCGGGCTGGCCGTGACCGCCGCCGGCGTCCTGGGCCGCGTGCCGGGCCCCCGCGGCGGGGAGCCGGTCGAGCTGTTCCACTGGTCGACCTCGGTCCTGATGACCCTGCTGGTCCTGGGCACCGGCGCCCTCGTGCTCCGCCGCTACCAGCGGCACGGCCGCGACCTCTGGCCGCACGTCGTCGTGCCGCACACGCCCGTCGACCGGGTCTGGGAGCTCGCGCTGGTCCGGCCGGTGCGCCGGCTGGCGGTCGTCGTGCGGGCCGGCGACCGCGACGTCATCGACGCGTACGCCGACGGGGCGGCCGCCTCCGCGCGCGGTCTCGGCGGGCTGCTGCGCCGGACCCAGAACGGCAGCGTCCAGGGCTACCTGATGGTCGTCGTCGTGGGTGCCGCCGCGATCGCCGTCGTGGCGGGGGTCCTCTCGTGAGCGCCTGGCTGCTCAACGGGCTGGTCGCCGTGCCGTTCGCGTTCGCGGTGCTGACCCAGCTCCTCCGCCGGCGCGAGACCGCGGCGGTGGCGCTGGCGGTGGTCGGCGGCGTGGTCACCTTCGGCTGGTCGCTGTGGGCCTGGATCGACGCCTCGGCGGCGCTCGACGGCAGCCACGTCGACCACCCGTGGATCGCCGAGCTCGGCGTGGACTGGCACCTCGGGCTCGACGGGATCAGCGGGCCGCTGGTGCTGATGAGCACGCTCGTCGTCGCGCTCTGCCTGTTCTCGCTGGTGCGCCACGACCCGGGCTGCGGCGCACGCGCCGAGCTGGCCGCCCTGCTGCTGCTCATCGAGGCCGGCGTGCTGGGCAGCTTCCTGGCGCTCGACCTGGTGCTGTTCTTCGCCTTCTTCGAGGTCGCCCTGATCCCGATGTGGTTCGTCATCAACGGCTGGGGCGACCGCCACGACGAGCCGGGGCGGCGCCGCGCGGCCACCCGGTTCCTGGTGTTCACCGTGCTCGGGTCGGCGCTGATGCTGGTCGGCTTCCTGGTCGTCCGCTCGCAGGCCGGGACCTTCGACATCGTGCAGATCGCCGCGACCTACCGGCCCTCCGGCGTCGCCGGGGTCACCGGGGCCCTGCTGGTCGCGCTCGGCCTGGCCGTGAAGACGCCGCTGTGGCCGCTGCACATCTGGCTCCCCGACGCGCACTCCAAGGCCCCGACCGTCGGCTCGGTGGTGCTGGCGGCGGTGCTGCTCAAGCTGGGCACCTACGGGTTCGTCCGGTTCTGGCTGCCGGTGGTCGACCCCTCGTGGCGGCTGCTCGCCCCGTTCGTCGCCGGCTTCGCCGTGGTCGGCATCGTGTACGCCGCCCTGGCCTGCCTCGCGCAGACCGACCTCAAGCGGCTGATCGCCTACTCCAGCGTCGGCCACATGGGCTTCGTGGTGCTCGCCGTGGCCACCTTCACCCTCGGTGGCGTGCAGGCGGCGGTCTACGCCAGCGTCGCGCCACGGCCTCATCACCGGGCTGCTGTTCTTCCTGGCCGGCGCGATCAAGGACCGCTACGGCACCGGCGACCTGGGCCGGCTGACGGTGCTCTACGGCTCGGTGCCGCGGCTCGCCGCGCTGTTCGCGTTCGCGGCGATGGCCTCGCTCGGCCTCCCCGGGCTGGCCGGGTTCTGGGGCGAGATGCTGGCGATCCGGTCGGCGGTGTACGCCGGGCCCGGGCTCCCCGTCCCGACGTACACGGTGCTGGCGGTGATCGCCGCGCTCGGGGTGATCCTCACCTCGGCGTACTTCCTCCAGCTCCTGCGCGGCATGCTCCAGGGCGCGCCGGCCGCGGTCCGGCCGGTCAACGAGGACGTCGCGTCGATCGAGCTCGCGACCGCCGAGGTCGACCCGGGCACGACCATGGCCGGCGTCGTGCGCGCCGACGTCGACGGGCTGGAGTGGCTCACCTGGTCGCCGCTGGTCGTGCTCACCCTCGTGCTCGGCGTCGCGCCCGGCCTGCTGCTCGGCCCGGTCAGCATCGCCGCCGTCGCGTTCTTCGGGGGCCTGGGATGACCGTCCAGGACATCGACTGGGCCGCCGTCGCGGCGCCCGCCGCGCTCGCCGTCGGCGCCCTCGTCGTGCTCGTGGTGGACGCGTTCGCCGGACCGCCGCGCAGCCGCCGGGCCGCGCTGGTGCCGGCCACGCTGACCGTGCTGGCGGTGCTCGTGGCCGCCGGGCTCGCGGTCGGTCTGTGGGACCGGCCCCGCTCCACCTTCTGCGTCGTGCGGCCGCTCGACGGCCCGGCGCCGTGCTCGTTCGTCGTCGACCACTTCACGCTGGTCTTCTGGGCGATCACCCTGTTCGGCACCGCGGTCGTCGCGCTGATCGGCACCGTGGCCGTCGCCGAGGGCCGGACGCCGCTGGGGGAGTGGAACTTCCTGCTGCTCTGCTCGGCGACCGGCGCGCTGACCCTGGCCGGCTCCCGCGACCTGGTCACGCTGGTGGTCGCGCTCGAGGTGGTCTCGCTGCCCGCGTTCGCGATGACCGGCCTGCGCAGCGGCGACGCCCGGGCGGCCGAGGCGGCGGTGAAGTTCTTCCTGGTCTCGGTGATCTCCACGGCCGTGATGCTGATGGGCGTCTCCCTCGTGTACGGCGCGACGGGGTCGGTGTTCCTCCAGCAGGTCGACGGTGCGCTCGTCACCGGGCATCGAGGCGCGTCAGGTCGCGGTCGCCGGGACGCTGCTGACCGTCGTGGGTCTGGCCTTCAAGGTCGCGGCCGTCCCGTTCCACATGTGGGTGCCCGACACCTACGTCGGGGCGCCGGTCGCCGTCGCGGCGTACCTCTCGGTCGTCTCGAAGGCCGCCGGGTTCGCCGGGCTGATCCTGGTGCTGGACTACGGGCTCCGCTCGTTCGCGGACGTGTGGGCGCCGGTCGTCGGGGTGCTCGCGGCGCTGACCATGACCGTCGGCAACGTGCTCGCGCTCCGGCAGCGGCACGCGATCCGGCTGCTGGCGTGGTCCTCGGTGGCGCAGGCCGGCTACATCCTGGTGCCGTTCGCGGCGGCCGCGCGAGCGGCCGGGCCGTCGGCGCGTCGATGGGCTACCTGGCGATCTACGCCTTCGTGAACCTCTCCGCCTTCGCGGTCGCGGCCGTCGTGGGCACCCGCCACCCGGCGCCAGCGGCTCGCGGACTACCGCGGGCTGATGCGGGACGAGCCGGGCGCCGGCTGGCCGCTGGCCTTCGCGCTGGTGGCCCTCGCGGGGCTGCCGCCCGGCGTCGTCGGGCTGCTCGCCAAGGTCGTGGTGTTCGACGCCGCGGCCGGCCGCGCGACGTGGCTGGCCGTCGTGATGGCGCTCAACGTCGCGATCGGGCTGGTCTACTACGCCCGCTGGCTGGGGGAGCTGTTCCGGCCGAGCGAGGTCGCGGGGGCGTCGCGCTACGACGTACCCAACGGGGTCGGGGTGGCCATCGGGATGACCTTCACCGCCGGCCTGGTGTTCTCCGTGTTCCCCGGCTGGCTGCTCGACCCGGTGCTCGCCGTCCTCGGGTGACGGGGGTTGAGAAGTTGGTGCGGTGGTACAGGCTGAGGGACGACCGAGGAGAGGATGCCGATGAGCCGCACGCCGCGTCACGACGTCGACGAGAACAAGCTGGAGGTCCACGACCAGAAGCACGCGGCGGCCGGGGTGACGGCCGTGGCGGTCTCGATGAAGATGGCGCTGGAGCAGATGGGGCCGACCCGCACCGCGCGCACCCTCCTCAAGCTCAACCAGAAGGACGGCTTCGACTGCATGTCGTGCGCGTGGCCGGACCCCGACCACCGGCACACCGCCGAGTTCTGCGAGAACGGCGCCAAGGCGGTCTCGGAGGAGGCCACCAAGGCCCGCGTCGGTCCGGAGTTCTTCGCCGAGCACTCGCTGGCGGACCTGCGAGGAGCGCACCGACTACTGGCTCGGCAAGCAGGGCCGGATCGTCGGCCCGATGGTGCTCCGCGAGGGCGCCACGCACTACGAGCCGATCTCGTGGGACGACGCGTTCGCGCAAGATCGGCGAGCACCTGCGCGGCCTCGACCACCCCGACCAGGCCGTGTTCTACACGTCGGGCCGCGCCTCCAACGAGGCCGCGTTCGCCTACCAGCTGTTCGCCCGCGCCTACGGCACCAACAACATGCCGGACTGCTCCAACATGTGCCACGAGTCCACCTCGGTGGCCCTGGCCGAGGTCATCGGGATCGGCAAGGCGAGCGTGAGCTACCAGGACGTCCTGGACGCCAAGCTCATCGTGATCATGGGTCAGAACCCCGGCACCAACCACCCGCGGATGCTGACCGCGCTGGAGAAGGCGAAGCAGAACGGCGCCCGGATCCTGGCGGTCAACCCGCTGCGCGAGGCCGGCCTGACCAAGTTCAAGAACCCGCAGACCGCCCGCGGCGTCAGCGGCGTCGGCACCGACCTCGAGGACCTGCACCTGCCGATCCGCATCAACGGCGACCTCGCGCTCATGCAGGCGATCGGCTCGCTGCTGCTCGAGTGGGACTGCGTCGACCACGACTTCGTCGACCGGCACACGACCGGCTTCGACCAGTGGGCCGAGCACGTCCGCGCGGTCGACTGGTCCGCCGTCGAGATCGCCACCGGACTGTCCCGGGCGCAGATCACCGAGGCCGCGGAGATGTTCCGCGACTCCGACGCGACCGTCATCTGCTGGGCGATGGGGATCACCCAGCACCGCAACGCCGTCGCCACCATCAAGGAGATCAGCAACGTCGCGTTCCTCCAGGGCAACATCGGCAAGCCCGGCGCCGGGCTGTTCCCGGTCCGCGGCCACTCCAACGTCCAGGGCGACCGGACGATGGGGATCTGGGAGAGGCCGCCGAGCCACTTCCTGGACGCGATCCAGCAGGAGTTCGGCTTCGACCCGCCGCGCGAGCACGGCTTCGACACGGTCGAGTCGATCCGCCGGCTCCGCGACGGCGACGCCCGGGTGTTCGTCGCCCTCGGCGGCAACTTCGTGTCCGCCACGCCCGACACCCACGTCACCGAGAAGGCGATGCGGCGCGCCGACCTGACCGTGCACGTCTCCACCAAGCTCAACCGGTCCCACGTCGTGCACGGCAAGGAGGCGCTGATCCTGCCGACCCTCGGCCGCACCGAGAAGGACCGCACCGGCGGCCGCACCCAGCGGATCACCGTCGAGGACTCGGTCTGCTGCCGTGCACGCGTCCCAGGGACCGCTCGAGCCGGCCAGCCCGCACCTGCGCTCCGAGGTGGACATCGTCTGCTCCATGGCGGCGGCCACCCTGGGTGACCTGCACGACCTCCCGTGGGCCGCGTTCCGCTCCGACTACACCGAGATCCGTCGCCGGATCGCCCGCGTCGTACCCGGCTGCGAGGCGTACGACGAGAAGGTCGACCGGCCCGGTGGGTTCGTGCTGCCGCACCCGCCGCGCGACAACCGCGAGTTCCCGACCGAGTCCGGCAAGGCGGTGTTCACGGTCAGCCCGATCGACGTGCTCCACGTGCCGGAGGGCCGGCTGCTGCTGCAGACGCTGCGCTCGCACGACCAGTTCAACACCACGATCTACGGCCTCGACGACCGCTACCGCGGGATCAAGAACGGCCGCCGGGTGGTGTTCGTGCACCCGCTCGACATCGCCGAGCTGGGCCTCGACCCCGACCAGATGGTCGACCTGGTCAGCGAGTGGACCGACGGCTCCGAGCGCAGCGCGTCGTCGTTCCGGGTCGTGCCCTACGACCAGCCGCGGGGTTGCGCGGCGGCGTACTACCCGGAGACCAACCCGCTGATCCCGCTCGACTCCACGGCGGTCGGGAGCAACTGCCCGACGTCCAAGTCCGTGATCGTGCGCCTGGAGCCCTGCCCCGACGGCCACGATTCCGCGACCGGCACGGGCGGCGCGCAGGGGCAGGACGAGGGGCACAAGTCCCGGGTGGAGCCGACCCACCTGAGCTGGAGCCGGCCTCAGCGGTAGTTGGTGAACTGCACCGGGAAGTCGTAGTCCTGACCCTTGACCAGGGCGATGACCTCCTGGAGGTCGTCGCGCTTCTTCGAGGTGACCCGCAGCTCGTCGCCCTGCACCTGCACCTTGACGCCCTTGGGGCCCTCGTCGCGGATCAGCTTGCCGACCTTCTTGGCCTGCTCCTGGGAGATGCCCTCCTTGAGCTCCACGGAGATCTTGGACTCGCGGCCGGACTGGCGCGGCTCGCCGGCCTCGAGGACCTTGAGCGACTGCTGGCGCTTGATGAGCTTGTCCTTGAACACGTCGAGGACGGCCGACGCGCGGTCGTCGGCGTTGGCGGAGATCTCCACGCCGTGCTCGCCGGAGCGCTCGATGGTGGCCCCGGTGTTCTTGAAGTCGAAGCGCTGGGTGATCTCGCGCTGCGCCTGGTTGATGGCGTTGTCGATCTCCTGCTGGTCGAGCTTGCTGACGATGTCGAACGACGAGTCGGCCATGCCGTGGTGCCTCCCGGGCGGATTTAAGTCTCGGATGGTGCTGCGCTATTCTCATCTCTCGGTAGTCCAGAGACAATCTGGTCGCCACGGCAGGTTGCCCGAGTGGCCAATGGGAGCGGACTGTAAATCCGTCGGCTTAGCCTTCGAAGGTTCGAATCCTTCACCTGCCACCCTCGAGATCAGAGCCTCTGCCCCGCGCGGGCAGGGGCTCTTTCCGCTGACCCGGCGCAAGTGGTTGCCGAGAACCCCCTGACCCGGCGCTTGTGGTTGGCGTACGCCAACCACAAGCGCCGGGTCAGCGGGGGACGGGCAACCACAAGCGCCGGGTCAGCGGGGGTCGGGGACGGGCGTGTGCATGCGGCTGGTCAGGGCGCCGGCCGGCCTCCTGGAGCAGCGGGACGGCGCGGGCGATCAGCTCGTCGGTCATCCGGGTGACCGGGCCGGACACGGAGACCGCCATCCAGGACATCGGGTCGGGACCGACGGGGACGGCGACGCAGCGGACGCCCGCCTCCTGCTCCTGCTCGTCGAGGGCGTAGCCGCGGGCCCGGACCAGGTTCAGGTCGGCGAGCAGGTCCGCCTCGGTGACCAGGGTGTGCTCGGTCTGCCGGCCCAGCCCCGACGCGGCGGACGACCGTCCGGACGCGGGCGTCGTCGAGCTGGGCGAGCAGGGCCTTGCCCACGCCGGTGCAGTGCAGGTCGACCTGGCGGCCGACCTCGGTGAACATCCGCATGGTGTGCCGCGACGGCACCTGGGCGACGTACTCCGCGTGCGAGCCGGACAGGATCGCGAGGTTGGCCGTCTCGCCGAGCGCGTCGACCAGCCGGCCGAGCACCGCCTCGGTGTCCGCGCCCACCATCGAGCTGGCGGTGGCGCCGAGCGGCACGAGCCGGAAGCCGAGGGCGTAGCGCCGGTTGGACATCTGCCGCATGTAGCCCCGGTCGACGAGCGTGGCCAGCAGCCGGTGCACGGTCGGCAGGGGTACGTCGGTGGCCGCCGCGATCTCGCCGATCGTGAGGTGCCCGCCGCGGGCGGCGACGACCTCGACCAGGTCCAGCGCCCGGTGCAGCGACTGCACGCCGGCGTCGCGACGGTTGCCGGCGTCCGGACGGGGCATAGGGATCGGAACCTCCTGGACCAGCGGTTGACAGAGACGTGCGTCACTGCCTAGTTTCCAAGATGAAGACGAAGATTTCCACAATACGAAAAAACAGGCAAGGACTGGCATGGATCAGCGCGTTCAGGTCGGGAGGCTCGCCGTCGCGGCCAGCCTCCACCGCTTCGTCGTCGAGGAGGCCCTGCCCGGCTCCGGGGTGGACCCCGACGCCTTCTGGGCGGGCGCCGACGCGGTCGTCCACGACCTCGCGCCGCGCAACCGCGAGCTGCTCGCGCGCCGCGACGAGCTGCAGACCCGGATCGACGAGTTCCACCGCGAGCACCCCGGCCGGCCCGACGCCGAGAGCTACACCGCGTTCCTCACCGAGATCGGCTACCTGCTCGACGAGCCCGCCGACTTCGAGGTCAGCACCGACCGACGTCGACGACGAGGTCGCGCACATCGCCGGCCCGCAGCTCGTCGTCCCGCTGCTGAACGCCCGCTTCGCCACCAACGCCGTGAACGCCCGCTGGGGCTCGCTCTACGACGCGCTCTACGGCAGCGACGTGGTGCCGCACCGACGGCGACCTCGCCCCCGGCGACGGCTACAACAAGGTCCGCGGCGACGAGGTCATCGCGCCGCGGCCGCAAGCTGCTCGACGACCACTTCCCGCTGGCCGGCGGCGTCGCACGCCGACGCCACGTCGTACGCCGTGGACGCCGACGGCCTGGCCGTCACCGTCAAGGACGACGTCGTGCCGGCTCGCCGACCCGGCCCAGCTGGTCGGCCACCGCGGGTCCGCCGGACGCGCCGGAGGCCGTGGTGCTGGTGCACCACGGGCTGCACGTCGAGATCCAGGTCGACCGCGACGACGCGATCGGCTCCACCGACGCCGCCGGCGTCAAGGACCTGCTGCTCGAGTCCGCGGTCTCCACGATCATGGACCTCGAGGACTCGGTGGCCGCGGTCGACGCCGACGACAAGGTCGTCGGCTACCGCAACTGGCTGCAGCTGATGGAGGGCACGCTCGCCCCCGAGGTCACCAAGGGCGGCAAGACCTTCACCCGGCCGATGAACCCCGACCGGACCTGCACCGCGCCCGTCCGGCGAGGAGGTCACGCTGCGCGGTCGCTCGCTGCTGTTCATCCGCCAGGTCGGCCACCTGATGACCACCGACGCCGTGCTCGACGAGCGACGGCAACGAGGTGCCCGAGGGCATCCTCGACGCGCTGGTCACCGGGCTCGGCAGCATGCGCGACCTGCGCGGGCGAGTCGAGGCTGGCGAACTCGCGCACCGGCTCGATGTACGTCGTCAAGCCGAAGATGCACGGCCCCGACGAGGTCGCGTTCACCGTCGAGCTGTTCTCCCGCGTCGAGCAGGTGCTCGGCCTGCCGCCGCTGACCATCAAGGTCGGGATCATGGACGAGGAGCGGCGCACGACGCTGAACCTCAAGGCCTGCATCGAGGCCGCCCGCGAGCGGGTCGCCTTCATCAACACCGGCTTCCTCGACCGCACCGGCGACGAGATCCACACCTCGATGCTGGCCGGCCCGGTCGTCCGCAAGAACGACATGAAGGGCGAGACCTGGATCAAGGCCTACGAGGACTCAACGTCGACATCGGACTGGCGTGCGGCCTGCTCGGCCGGGCCCAGATCGGCAAGGGCATGTGGGCGGCGCCCGACAGCCTGGCCGACATGTACGAGGCCAAGATCGGCCACCCGCAGGCCGGCGCGAGCTGCGCCTGGGTGCCGTCGCCGACCGCCGCCACGGTCCACGCGCTGCACTACCACCAGGTCGACGTGCGCGCCCGGCAGGAGGAGCTGCGGGGCGGCCGCCGCGCCACCCGCGCCGACCTGCTGACGATCCCGCTCGGCGACCCGGACTCCTGGTCCGACGAGGACCGGCAGGCCGAGATCGACAACAACCTCCAGAGCCTGCTCGGGTACGTCGTCCGCTGGGTCGACGCCGGCGTCGGCTGCTCGAAGGTCCCCGACATCACCGGGGAGCCGCTGATGGAGGACCGCGCGACCTGCCGGATCTCCGCGCAGCACGTCGCCAACTGGCTGCACCACGGCGTGGTCGACCGCCGACCAGGTCGACGAGACGCTGCGCCGGATGGCCGCGGTGGTCGACGAGCAGAACGCCGGCGACCCGACCTACGTGCCGATGGCGCCGGCCTTCGACGGCGACGCGTTCCGCGCCGCCCGCGCCCTCGTCCTCGAGGGCCTCGAGCAGCCCAGCGGCTACACCGAGCCGATCCTGCACCGCCGCCGCGCCGCCAAGAAGCAGTCCGAGATGGGAGCCTCCTGATGAGCCTCGACCTGGACACCGCCCGCGCGATCGTCGCCGGTGCGCGCAAGCACGCCGCGCGACGCCGGCTTCAAGCCGATGACGGTCGTGGTGCTCGACGCCGGCGGCCACGTCGTGGCCGTCGAGCGCGAGGACGGCTCGTCGATGAGCCGCTTCGAGATCGGCTTCGGCAAGGCGCACGGCGCGCTGTCGCTCGGCATGGGCTCCCGCTCGATCATGGGCCGCGCCGAGCAGCAGCCCTACTTCATCGCGGCCGTCACCTCGGCCGTCGGTGGCTCGTTGGTCCCGGTGCCCGGCGGCGTGCTGGTCCGCGACGACGAGGGCGTCCTGCTGGGCGCCGTCGGCGTCACCGGCGACACCTCGGACAACGACGAGGCGGCGGCGGTCGCGGGCATCGAGGGCGCCGGCCTCACCGCCCAGGCGGACTGACGGGACCCGACATGACCGACAACATCTCCGCGGTGGCGGACGTCGCGCGCCGGCTGCTGCCCGAGGCCGCCGTCATCACCGACCGCGCGCGGCTGCGCACCTACGAGTGCGACGGGCTCGCGCACTACCGCGTGACGCCGGCCCTCGTCGTCGTACCGGAGGACGCCGGGCAGCTCGCCGCGATCGTCCGGGCCTGCGCCGAGCACGACGTGCCGTACGTCGCCCGCGGCTCGGGCACCGGGCTGTCCGGAGGGGCGCTGCCGCACGCCGAGGGGGTGCTCGTCGTGACCTCGCGGATGCGGGCGATCACCGCGGTGCGCCGCGAGGACCAGCGCGCGGTGGTGGAGCCGGGCGTGATCAACCTCGACGTCACCCGGGCCGCGACGCCGCACGGCTACTACTACGCGCCCGACCCGTCGAGCCAGCAGATCTGCTCGATCGGCGGCAACGTCGCGGAGAACTCCGGCGGCGCGCACTGCCTGAAGTACGGCTTCACCACCAACCACGTCCTCGGCGCCGACTTCGTCACCGCGGAGGGCGACGTCGTGCGCGCTCGGCGGCAGCGGCGCCCGACAGCCCCGGCTACGACCTGCTCGGCGCGGTCGTCGGCTCCGAGGGCACCCTCGGCATCGTCACCTCGACCACCGTCCGGCTGGTCCGGCTGCCCGAGGAGGTCCGCACGCATCCTGGTCGGCTTCGAGTCCACCGACCAGGCCGGCGCGGCGACCTCCGCGATCATCTCCGCCGGCATCGTGCCCGCGGCGATCGAGATGATGGACGCGCTCGCCATCGAGGCCGCCGAGGCCGCGGTGCACTGCAACTACCCCGACGGCGCCGGCGCGGTGCTGGTCATCGAGCTCGACGGCGCGTCGATCGAGGTCGAGCAGGAGTACGCCGAGGTCGAGCGGCTGTGCTCCGAGAACGGCGCCTTCGAGCAGCGGCTGGCCACCGACCCGGTCGACCGGGCGCTGATCTGGAAGGGCCGCAAGTCCGCCTTCGCCGCGGTCGGCCGGATCAGCCCCGACTACATCGTCCAGGACGGCGTCATCCCGCGGACCGCGCTGCCCGAGGTGCTCTCCGCCATCGCCGCGCTCTCCGGCGTCGTCGGGCGTCCGCGTCGCCAACGTCTTCCACGCCGGCGACGGCAACCTGCACCCGCTGGTGCTCTTCGACGACTCCGTCGAGGGCGCGGGCGACGCCGCCGAGAAGGTCAGCGGCGCGATCCTCGACCTGTGCATCGAGCACGGCGGCTCGATCACCGGCGAGCACGGCGTCGGCATGGACAAGGCGAAGTACATGCCGCGGATGTACACCGACGACGACCTCGACACCATGCAGCTGGTCCGCTGCGCGTTCGACCCGGACAACATCTCCAACCCCGGCAAGGTCTTCCCGACGCCGCGGCTGTGCGGGGAGGTGCCCGGACGCAAGAAGGGCGCGCACCCGTTGCAGGAAGCCGGTCTGGCGGAGGTGTTCTGATGGCCACCGACACCCTGGACCGTACGGCGCGCGAGGCGATCGGCTCGGCCTGCGCCGACGTGCACGACCCCCGGGACGGCGAGACCGTCGACGGCGTGGTGCCCGGCGTCGTGGCCCGGCCCGCCGACGTCGACCAGGTCGCCGAGGTGCTCCGCGCGGCGACCGCCCACGGGCTCACCGTCGTGCCGCGCGGCCGCGGCACCAAGCTGTCGTGGGGCACGCCGCCGACCAGCGCCGACGTGCTGCTCGACGTCTCGGCGCTCGACCGGGTCCTCGACCACGCCGCCGGCGACCTGATCGTCGCGGCCCAGGCCGGGGCCCGGCTGGCCGACGTGCAGGAGGCCGTGGGCAGCGCCGGCCAGCGGCTCGCGCTCGACGAGACCGTCCCCGGCACCAGCATCGGCGGCGCTGCTCGCCGACCAACACCAGCGGCCCGCGCCGGGTCGCGGTCGGCAGCGCCCGCGACCTGCTGATCGGCATCACCGTCGTCCGCGCCGACGGCGTGGTGGCCAAGGCCGGCGGCCGGGTGGTCAAGAACGTCGCCGGCTACGACCTCGGCAAGCTGCTGATCGGCTCCGTTCGGGACGCTCGGCCGTCATCGTCGACGCGACCTTCCGGCTGCACCCGCGCCCGGCCGCCCGGTCCTGGGTCACCGTGCCCGTGGCCGACCCGGCCGAGGCGCACCGGCTGGTGCAGTCCGTGCTGCACGCGCAGGCCGTGCCCGCCGCGATCGAGGTCGACTGGGCTCCCGGCGACGGCAGCGTGCGCGTGCTGCTCGAGGGCCGCGACGAGGGTGTCGCCGGCCGGGCCGCGACGGTCCGGGGCCTGCTGGGTGACGACGGCGACGGAGTCCGACGACGAGCCGGCGCCGTACCCCTGGGACGTCACGGCCACCGGCGACGACCGCTCGACCGCGCTCAAGCTCGACGTTCGCGCTCTCCGGGCTCGACCGACGTGCTGAGCGCCGCCGCCGACACCGGCGTGACGGTGCGCGGCTCGGCCGGCGCCGGCGTCGCCTACGCCGCGCTCCCGCCGGGCACCCCGGTCGACGCGGCCCGCACGGCGCTCGACCGGCTGCGCGGCGTGTGCACCGGGCACGGCGGCAGCGCCGTCGTCGTCGACGCACCGGCGGACGTCAAGGCCGGCCTCGACGTCTGGGGACCGGTGCCGGCGCTCGACCTGATGCGCCGCGTCAAGGACCAGTTCGACCCCGACCACCGGCTCGCGCCGGGCCGCTTCGTGGGAGGAATCTGAGATGACCGCCGACCAGGCACCGATGGGGGAGACCGGCAGCATCGTCGACCTCGGCATGCCCGCCCCGGGCGGTGCGTTCGACGAGCACCACCCGCCGGACGCGGCGCTCATCGGCGACTGCGTGCACTGCGGGTTCTGCCTGCCGACCTGCCCGACCTACGTGCTGTGGGGCGAGGAGATGGACAGCCCGCGCGGCCGGATCTACCTGATGAAGGAGGGTCTCGAGGGCGAGCCGATGAGCGACTCGATGGTGTCGCACTGGGACGCCTGCCTCGGCTGCATGGCCTGCGTGACGGCCTGCCCGTCCGGCGTGCAGTACGACACCCTCATCGAGCAGACCCGCGCCCAGGTCGAGCGCAACCACGAGCGCTCGGCCAAGGACAAGGCCCTGCGCGGCCTGATCTTCTCGCTGTTCCCGCACCCCAAGCGGCTCCGGCTGCTGCGCGGACCGTTGCGGGCGATGCAGGCCACCGGCCTCGACCGCGCGCCTGCGGCGCACCGGGCTGCTGGACCGGATGGCGCCCGCAGCTCGCGGCGATGGAGAGCCTCGCGCCCCGCCTGGGCAAGCCCGAGCCGCTGCCGCCGTACATCCACGCGCTCGGGGCCGCGCCGCGCCGTCGTCGGCCTGCTCACCGGCTGCGTGCAGGGCGCGTTCTTCCCGGGCGTGAACTCCGCGACCGCGCGGGTGCTGCAGGCCGAGGGCTGCGACGTCGTCGTGCCCGCCTCGCAGGGCTGCTGCGGCGCGCTGTCGGTGCACAACGGCCGCGAGGAGGAGGCGCAGGGCTTCGCCCGCAAGCTGGTCGACTCCTTCGAGGCCACCGGCGTCGAGCACGTCGTCGTCAACGCGGCCGGGTGCGGCTCCACGATGAAGGAGTACGCCGCGCTGCTCGCCGACGACCCGGCGTACGCCGAGCGGGCGAAGGCCTTCGCCGGCAAGGTGCGCGACGTCTCGGAGATCCTCGACGAGCTCGGGCCGGTCGCGCCGCGGCACCCGCTCGAGCATGACCATCGCCTACCACGACGCCTGCCACCTCGCGCACGCCCAAGGGGTGCGCGCCCAGCCGCGGCGGCTGCTCGAGGCGATCCCCGGCCTGTCGCTGAAGGAGATCGCCGAGCCGGAGCTGTGCTGCGGCTCGGCCGGCATCTACAACATCGCTCAACCCCGAGCCGGCCCGCGAGCTCGGCGACCGCAAGGCGGCCAACATCGTCGCGACCGGGGCCGAGGTGCTCGTCACCGCCAACCCCGGCTGCCTCATGCAGGTCACCTCCGCGATCGAGCGCTCCGGCCACCCGATGGGGATGGCGCACACGATCGAGGTGCTCGACGCCTCGATCCGGGGTGCTCCGGTCGAGCACGTTCGCCCGCCACTGACCCGCACCGGCATCCACCACCCAGCTCGGCCAACCCACCACTCGGGAGAATCGATGTTCCAGCAAGATCCGCAGTGCCGTGGGCGACTCGCTCACCCTCAGCGCCCTGTGCGCCCTCATCCCGCTCGGCGTCCTGTTCCTGCTGCTCGGAGGCCTGAAGGTCCGGGCCTGGATCTCCGGCCTGATCTCGCTCGCTGGTGGCCCTCGTGGTCGCCGTCGTGCTGTTCGGCATGCCGGTCGGGCAGAGCATCAGCGCCGCCATCAACGGCGGGCTGTTCGGGTTCTTCCCGATCCTCTGGATCGTCATCAACGCGGTCTGGATCTACAACCTGACCGTGGCCTCCGGGCACTTCGACGTGCTGCGGAAGCTCGTTCGAGAAGGTCAGTCCCGACCAGCGGATCCAGGCGATCATCATCGCCTTCTGCTTCGGTGCGCTGCTCGAGGCGCTGGCCGGCTTCGGCACGCCGGTGGCGATCTCCGTGGTGATGCTGATGTCGCTCGGCTTCAAGCCCGTCAAGGCCGCCACCGTCGCGCTGGTCGCCAACACCGCGCCGGTCGCGTTCGGTGCCCTGGCCATCCCGATCGTCACGCTGGCCCCGATCGCCTCCGCGGTCAGCAACGACCCCCGGCTCTCCGACGCCAACGCGCTGCACACCCTCGGCTCGATGGTCGGCCGGCAGACCCCGATCCTGGCCCTGGTGGTGCCGCTGATCCTGGTCTTCATCGTCGACGGTCGTCGCGGCGTCCGCCAGACCTGGCTGCCGGCGCTGCTCGCCGGCGGCGTCTTCGCGGTCGCCCAGTTCGTGACCTCCAACTACATCTCGGTGCAGCTCACCGACATCGTCGCCTCGCTGCTGGCCGCCGGCTCCCTGGTCCTGCTGGTGCGGGTGTGGCAGCCCGTCGAGACGCTGACCGCCGAGCCGCGCGCGAGGAGGCCGGCCGTCGCCCGCACCGACGGGGGACGGTCCGGAGCGGCCGCGTCCTCGGGCGGCACGAGCGACGATGACCGGCTCGGGCGCCGGTGAGACCGGCCGCCGGCCCTCGGTCGACAACCGGTCCGACGTGATCCGGGCCTACGCGCCGTACCTCGTCATCATCGTGATCTTCTCGATCACCAACATCCCCGCCGTCGTCGACTTCCTGGCCAAGGAGCCCTGGACCTACCTCTTCGACTGGCCCGGGCTCGACATCACCAACGCGGCGGGCGACCCGGTGGTGACCCAGTTCAAGTTCAACTGGCTGCCCGCGGCCGGCACCCTGCTGGTGATCGCCGGCCTGATCAGCATGGTGATCCTCAAGGTCAGCCCGGGTCGCGCGTTGAAGACCTACGGCGAGACCTACGTCGAGCTGCGCTCGGCGATCATCACCGTGATGGCGGTGCTGGCGCTGGCCTACGTGATGAACCTGTCCGGCCAGACCGCCGCGCTGGGCGCCTGGCTGGCCGGCACCGGCGGGCTGCTTCGCGATCCTCTCGCCGATCCTGGGCTGGATCGGGGTCGCGGTGACGGGCTCGGACACGTCCTCGAACTCGCTGTTCGGCGCCCTGCAGGTGCAGGCGGCGGCCAAGGCCGGGCTCGACCCGGTGCTGATGGCGGCCGCCAACTCCTCGGGCGGCGTGCTCGGCAAGATGGTCAGCCCGCAGAACCTCGCGATCGCCGCGGCGGCCGTGGGCCTGTCCAGCCAGGAGGGCGTGATCTTCCGCAAGGTGATCGGCTGGAGCCTGCTGATGCTGGTGCTGATGTGCGTGATCGTCGGCCTGCAGGCCACCCCGGTGCTGTCCTGGATGGTCCCCTGACCGGCCCCGCTGGTTGAGGTGCCGAGGCGCTAGCGAGGCCTCGAAACCTCTGTGCCTTGCGTGCAGAGGTTTCGAGGCCCGGCTGCGCTCGGCACCTCAACCAGCGGGGGTGCAGGTGACCCAGGTAACAGTTGACGGTTCAACAAAACAGGCGTAGTCTCGGACTATCGCTTGAACCTTCAACTTAGGAGTCACCATGGGTCTGTTCAGCCGCTCCACCACCCGGTCCGCCGCCACCACCGCCCCCGCGCCCGCCACCGTCTTCGACGCGGGCACCACGGCCGTCGACGACCTGACCGGCGACTACTCGCTCGACGTCACGCACACGCGGATCGGCTTCTCGGCCCGGCACGCCATGGTCACCACCGTGCGCGGCCAGTTCACCGAGTTCGAGGGCGCCGCCCACCTCGACACCGCCAACCCCTCGGCCTCCTCGGCCAAGGTCAACATCCGCGCGGCCAGCATCACGACCGGCCAGGCCGACCGCGACGGTCACCTGCGCTCCGCCGACTTCTTCGACGCCGACACCTTCCCCGAGCTCACGTTCGTCACCACCGACGTCGCTCGCGCCGACGCGACCACCTGGACCGTCACCGGCGACCTGACCATCAAGGGCGTCACCAACCCGGTCACGATCGACTTCGAGTCCACCGGCTCCGCCAAGGACCCCTTCGGCAACCTGCGGGTCGGCTTCGAGGGCAGCACCTCCATCAACCGCAAGGACTGGGGCCTGACCTGGAACGCGGCGCTCGAGACCGGTGGCGTGCTCGTCAGCGAGAAGATCAAGCTCGAGTTCGACGTCTCCGCCATCGCCGTCCCCGCACAGTCCTGAGACGAGCCCCGTCGTGACCGTCCGCGCCGTCCGCCTGAACCACGCCGTGCTCTTCGTCTCCGACCTGGAGCGGGCGCTGGACTTCTACACCCGCGCCTTCGGGGTCGAGGTGGTCGCCCGCGAGCCGCGGGCGAACGCCGCCTTCCTGCGGATGCCGGGCTCGGAGAACCACCACGACCTCGGCCTCTTCGGGATCGGCGCCGACGCACCGCCGCGGCGCCCCGGGACCGTCGGGCTCTACCACCTGGCCTGGCAGGTCGACACGATCGAGGACCTCGAGCAGGCCCGGCTGACGCTGGCGAACCTCGACGCGTTCACCGGCGAGTCCAGCCACGGGGCGACCAAGAGCGTCTACGGCGTCGATCCGGACGGCAACGAGTTCGAGGTCATGTGGATGCTGCCTCGCGCTTCCTGGGGCGAGATGGCCGACAGCGCCACGACCGAGCGTCTCGACCTCGCCGCCGAGGTACGCCGGTGGGGCGGCCGCCGCACGGCCGGCCGGATCGTCGAGGACGCTCGCTCCTAGAAGAGCGTCTCCTGGACCGACGCGGGCTCGGGCTCGACGGGTCGGGCCAGCCGCGGGTGCCGCATCTGGTGCCGACGCGGCTGCGGGATCCAGCCGGCGTCGACGTCGGTCGGCTGCGGCACCGAGCCCTCCTTGCCGGTCAGCGCCCGCACGGCCGTCGGCACGTGCAGCTCGAGGCGCGCCGAACGTCGCCCGCACGGCGGCCTCGTCGAGCGGCAGGCAGCCGACCCCGGCCGCCAGGTCGAGGCCGAGGGCGGCGTCGGGATGCATGGTCATCACCTGGCAGTTGAGCTGCCACCGCTCGCGCGCGGCCGGGTCGGCGAGCTTGCGGGCCGTCGACCGGCCGAGCACCCGGGTGCACCGCTTCGCGTCGCCGCACGCGTCGTCGAAGGCCGCGCCGGCGGAGCCGAACTCCGCGAGCAGCCGGGCGGCCGTCTTGGGGCCGATCCCCGCGACGCCCGGCAGGTTGTCCGAGGCGTCGCCGCGCAGGGCGGCGTAGTCGAGGTACTGCTCCGGCCGCACGCCGGTCACCATCACCAGTCGTTGCGGGTCGAGCAGCGGGGAGGCGTCGACGCCCCCGTTGAGGATCCGGAGCATCTTGGTGTGCTCGCCGATGAGCGCGAAGGAGTCCCGGTCGGAGGTGGCGACCACGGTGCGCGCGCCGACGGTCGGCGCGTAGGCGGCCGCGCTGGCCAGCACGTCGTCGGCCTCCAGCCCCTCCGGCACCGCGACCACGATGCCGATCGCGCGGAGCACGTCGATCGCCGTGTCCAGCTGCTCCTCCAGCGACTCCGGCTTGGGGTCGCGGTGCGCCTTGTAGGTCGGCCACCGCTGCTTGCGCACGCTGGCGGCCCGGTCGTCGAAGCCCACGACGACGGCGTCCGCGCAGACCCGGTCGACCGCCGCGACCAGCTGGGAGAGCAGCCCGCGGACGGCCCACATCGGCCGGCCGTCCGGGGTGCGGAACCCGCTGCGGGCGGACGCGTGGAAGCTGCGGTGCAGCAACGAGTTGCCGTCGACGGCGAGCAGGGTCCGGGGTGACATCGGCCCCAGCCTAGGGCGTGCCACGGACGCCGGATCCGGCGCTCGCCGGACGAAGGGGACGACCGGCACGAGTGGGCGGGCAACAGAAGGGCCGGCCGGGGGCGGGTGGTGGCGCCGTCCCCGACCGGCCGTACCCGGTGGTTGCGAAGGAAATACCCACCCCGTCGCGGCGCCACACCTGGTCCAGCCCACGATCTCCACTTGCGGAAGTTAGGCATGCCTCACATAATTTAGGTCCGCCTTACCTCGAGACGCCGACGGGAGCCAGCCGTGATCGTGTGCCACTGCCGCGTCGTCACCGACCGGGCGGTCACCGAGGCGGTCCGCGACGGGGCCCGGTCGCTCGCGGCGGTCTGCCGCTCGACCGGCGCCGGCCAGGACTGCGGCTCCTGCGTCTTCTCGCTCAAGCGTCTCGTGTGCGAGCACGAGGCCCCCGTCCTGGAGGTCGACGTTGCAGCCAGCTAGCCCCCGCGTGATCGAGCTGCTCAATGCGGCGCTGACCTTCGAGCTCACGGTCACCAACACCTACTTCCTGCACGCGCGGATGCTCGACAACTGGGGCCTCGGCCGGCTCGGCAAGGTGTTCTACGACCTGTCGATCGACGAGATGAAGGACGCCGACGCCCTCATCAACCGGATCCTGATGTTCGACGGCCACCCCAACGTGCAGAAGCTGGGCTCGATCACCGTCGGCGAGACCGCCGAGGAGATGCTGCGGCTCGCGCTGGACTCGGAGCGGGCCGCGGTCGCGCAGTTCAACGAGGGCGCCCGGGAGTGCCACGACCTCGGCGACCACGGCACGGCCGCGGTGTTCGAGGAGATGGTGCGCGACGAGGAGTCGCACGCCGACTGGTTCGAGGGCCAGCTCGACGCGATCGAGCGCGTCGGCCTGCAGCAGTACCTCGGCCAGCAGGTCGTCACCGAGACGCCGTAGCGCTCAGCGGGCCCGGTCGACGTACGCCACGACGCGGTTGAGCAGCGAGGCCGCGTCGAGCAGCTCGACCGGCGCGGGGGCCGGGTTCTCGGCGAGCTCGTAGAGCAGCGGGCCGCCCTCGGGGTGGCCGAGGGTCTGGGCCACCTGGGCGCACGCCCGGGCCGCGTCGCGTACGGCGCGGGGCTCGACGGTCCACACGGCCTCGAAGAGCCGTCGCGCGTCCGGGACGTCGGACTGCCCGGGCAGCTCCCAGGCGGTCAGCATCGCCGCGTGGTCGGGGGCGTCGCAGACCACGGCCCACTCGCGGCGCATCGGCGCGTCGTCGGGCAGGTTCACGAAGGTGGTCCGGGCGACCGGCGCGGGCTCCTCGGGGAAGGCCGCGAACACCATCGTGGAGCGGGCGACCCGGGCCAGCTCGGCCCAGCGCTCCTCGGCCGCCCGGTAGTACTCCTCGCGCTGGAACGCCCCGAAGATCATCGGCCGCTCGGCGCGCGAGATGCACTCGTCCTCGATCGCCCAGGACAGGGCGAGCAGCGTCGACTTCTTGAGCCGTTGCGGGTGGAGCCCCGGGTGCAGCCGTCGCATGGACGCGAAGACCGACGGCGCTCCCGGCGCACCGGCGGCGGCCGCCTCGGCCAGCACCACGCCGGCGATGGCGACCTCGAGCCGCGCGCCGCCGTCGCGACGGCGGAGCACCTGCTGGACGAGCTCGACGTCGTGCTCGGCGTAACGTCGGTGTCCACTCCCCAGTCGCTGCGGCTGCGGGAAGCCGTGCCGCGACTCCCACATCCGCAGCGTCGCGGTGGCGACGCCGGTGCGTTCGGACAGGTCGCCGATGGTCAGGCCGGGGGTGTGATCAGTGGGGGACGGGGTCTGCGCCGCGAGAGGTGGTGGGGTCACGATGGCACAGTAACTTAAACAAGTTGTTCAGGAAAGTGTTAGGTTTTGGTCCACCCGTCAGCAGCACGAGGAGAACGCGTGACATCACCCGAGCACGGCCCGGTCCTGGTGGCCGGTGCGTCCGGCTTCGTCGGGCGCCGGCTGGTGCCGGCCCTCACCGGGGCCGGCCACGAGGTCCGCGCGATGACCCGGCACCCCGACACCTACGACGGGGAGGGCACCCCGGTCCACGGCGACGTGCACGACGCGTCGACGCTCGACGACGCGCTGGCGGGCTGCCGGGCGGCGTACTACCTCGTCCACTCGCTGGACTCCAAGGACTTCGAGCGCCTCGACGCCGAGGCGGCGACCGCCTTCGGCAAGGCCGCCGCCGCGGCCGGGGTGCGGCAGATCATCTACCTCGGCGGCCTCGGCAGCGAGTCGGACGAGCTCTCCTCGCACCTGCGCAGCCGTCGCGAGGTCGAGAGCCTCCTCGGCGCCGCGGGCGTGCCCGTGACGGTGCTGCGCGCCGGCATCATCGTGGGCAGCGGCGGCATCTCGTGGGAGATGACCCGCCAGCTCGTCGACCACCTGCCGGCGATGGTCACGCCCCAGTGGGTGCGCACGAAGACCCAGCCCATCGCGGTCGCCGACGTGGTGCGGTACCTCGTCGGAGTGCTCGACCAGGACGCCGCGACCGGCCAGGTCTTCGAGATCGGCGGCCCCGAGGTGCTGCAGTACGTCACCATGCTGCGCCGGGTGGCCGCCATCAAGAAGCGCCGGCTGCTGATCGTGCCGGTGCCGCTGCTGACCCCCGGGCTGTCCTCGCGCTGGCTCTCCCTGGTGACCGACGTGGACACCCAGGCGGGCCGCTCGCTGGTGGACTCGATGGCCAACGAGGTGATCGTCCGCGACGACAGCATCCGCTCGGTGGTGCCGTTCGAGCCGATGGGCTACGACGACGCCGTGCGCACCGCGCTGGAGGAGCACGAGCTGGAGGTGAGCGCGCGATGACCCCGCGCACGCCCAGGTGGTGGGGACGTGCGCGCTCGCAGGTGGAGGCGCGGCTGCCGATGCCGATCACGCACGTCGTCCCGGTGCAGCACCCCGAGACGGCGGCGGTCGTCCGTCGCCGGCGACGGGTCGTCGCGGGCGTCTCGGTGCTGGGCACCGGCCTGCTCGGGCTGTCCCTGTCCACCAAGCCGGACTCGAAGGCGTTCTACGGGCTGACCGCCGCCGTCGCGGCGACCTGGACCGGGGGAGGCCTGCTGTCCGGGCCGCTGCACCTCGGCTGGATCGAGGGCCACGACCAGCACCTGCGTCGCCCGGTCGTCACGCCCGGTCGCCACCGGCGTCGGCGCCTTCGCCTTCTTCTACGGCTGCGCGCTGGTCGCCCGGAAGATCCCGGTGCTCGAGGACGCGATCGGCTCCGTGCTGACGTTCGCCGAGGAGGGCAGCGGCCCCCTGGTGGTCGCGACCACGCTGGCCAACGGGCTCGGCGAGGAGGTGTTCTTCCGGGGCGCGATGTACTCCGCGCTGGACCCCGACCGGGCCGTCGTCGCGTCCACGGCCGTCTACACGCTGGCCACGGTGGCCACGCGCAACCCCGCGCTGGTGCTCGCCGCCGGCTTCATGGGCACCCTGTTCGCCCTGCAGCGACGGGCGTCCGGAGGTCTGCAGGCCCCGGTCCTCACGCACCTGACCTGGTCCGCCCTGATGGTGCGCTACCTGCCGCCGTTGTTCCGTCACGCCCAACGGAGCCTGCCTTGAGCCAGCCCGCCTCGCCCGGCGAGGCCACCGACGTCGTCGTGGTCGGTGCCGGCCTCGCCGGCCTCGCCTGCGCCAGGGCCCTGACCGCCCGCGGTCTCGACGTACTCGTGCTGGAGTCGGGTGACGCGGTCGGCGGCCGGGTCCGCACCGACCACCTGGACGGCTACACCCTCGACCGCGGCTTCCAGGTGCTGAACACCGCCTACCCGGCCCTGCTCGACCTCGTCGACCTGGCCGCGCTGGACCTGCGGGCGTTCGACGCCGCCGTCGGTCTCCAGGTCGACGGCCACCGGGTCAGCGTGGCGAACCCGGTGCGCCGGCCCAGCGGGGCGCTGTCCGCGCTGGGCCTGCCGGTGGGCGGTGTCCTGGGCAAGGCGGCGCTGGGGTTGTACGCCGGGCTGTGCGCGACCCTGCCCCCGCGGAGCCTCCTGCACCGCGACGACCTGAGCGCGGCCGAGGCCTGGCGGCACGCCAACATCCCGCAGGACGTCGTGGACGGCGTGCTGCGGCCGTTCTTCTCCGGGGTGCTGCTGGAGCACGACATGTCGACGACGCGGCGGTTCACCGACCTGATGGTGCGGATGTTCGTGCGCGGCGAGTCGACGGTCCCCGCCGGCGGCATGCAGCGGTTGCCCGAGGAGATCGCCGCGCACCTGCCCGCGGGCTGCGTGCGGCTCGGCAGCCAGGTGCGCAGCGTGTCGGCCGGGTCGGTCGACACCACGGACGGCGTGGTCGAGGCCCGCGCGGTGGTCGTCGCCACCGACGCCTGGACGGCGTCGCGGCTGGTGCCGCACGTGATGCCCGAGCCGACGCCCCGCGGGGTCACGACGGTCTACCACGTGACCCCGGTCTTCCCCGAGGCCATCCGCGATGCTGCTGCTGGACGCCGAGCCGTCCCCGGTGGCCAACACCATCGTGCTCTCGAGCGCGGCGCCGGAGTACGCCCCGCCCGGGCAGGCCCTCGTCTCGACCTCGATGGTGCACGGCGCCGGCTCACCGCCGGACCCGGACGGACCCGAGCTGCGGGCCGCGCTGTCCCGGCTGCACGGCACGGACGCGTCGATCTGGGAGCTGCTCGCCACCTACGAGCTGCCGCAGGCCCTGCCCGGGCATGCCGGCGCCGCACGACATGCGCAAGCCGGTCCGGTTCACCAGCGGCGAGGAGTCGGTGTACGTCGCCGGCGACCACCGCGACACCAGCTCGATCCAGGGCGCGCTCGTCTCCGGACGCCGGGCCGCCGCGGCCGTCACCACCGACCTGGGAGTCCGTCGATGACCCTCCGCCCGCTGACCGACGCACTCGACACCGTGCTGGACCGCACCGTGCTGCCGGGCTACTCCAAGCTCGGCTACCTGCTGCGCCGGCCGGCCTGGGAGGCCGACGACCCGCGGCCCGGGTCGATGCGCGGCAAGGTGGCCGTGGTGACCGGCGGGAACTCCGGCCTCGGCCTCGCGACGGCGACGTCGCTGGCCCGGCTCGGTGCGACCGTCCACCTCGTCGTCCGGGACCTGGCCAAGGGCCGCGCGGCCGTCACCGACCTCCGCGGCGAGGTGCCCGGCGCGGAGGTGCACCTGCACCGCTGCGACGTGTCCGACCTGACCTCCGTGCGGTCCTTCGCCGCCGCGCTGCGCCGGGTCGACCGACCGGGTCGACGTGCTCGTGCACAACGCGGGGGCGATGCCCACCGACCGGCAGCAGACCGCCGACGGCCACGAGGTGGCCCTGGCCACGCACGTGCTCGGCCCGCTGCTGATGACCGAGCTGCTGCGACCGCTGCTCCGCGCGGCCCGACCCTCTCGCGTGGTCCTGGTCAGCTCGGGCGGGATGTACGCCCAGAGGCTGCCCGCCGACGACCCGGAGTACCTCCAGGGCACCTTCAACGGCACCACCGCCTACGCCCGCACCAAGCGGATGCAGGTCGCGCTCACCCCGCTGGCGCAGGAGCGCTGGGCCGCCGACGGGATCGCCGTGCACGCCATGCACCCGGGCTGGGCCGACACCCCCGGGGTGCTCACGTCCCTGCCCGGCTTCCACAAGGTGATGGGCCCGCTGCTGCGCGACCCGGAGACCGGTGCGGACACGATCGTGTGGCTGGCCGCGACCGACCCGGCCCCCGGCGGCGGCCAGTTCTGGCACGACCGCGCCGTCCGCCCCGAGCACTGGTTCGGCACCAACCGGTCGTCCGACGAGGACCTCCAGCGGCTCTGGACCTACGTCCTGGACGCCGCCGGGCTGGCCTGAGGGTGGCCCATCCCTGCACGCCGGCCGGGTTGTGGCCGATCCCCGCGCCGACACGCCGTACGGCGATGCAGGGATCGGCCACAACGGGGCCCGGCCTCAGCGGGCCAGCAGGATCTCGCTGACCGCGCCGAGCACGCCGCTCGGGCAGGTCCAGCGCCTGGAGGGACAGCACGGCCGACCCCGCGTCCGGAGCCGTGCGTACGGCGTCGTGCACCGCCGCCTTGAGCTCGAAGCCCATCTGCGCCCGGTCGAGCAGCGCGAACACCCGCTCGTCCGGGGTCCGGGAGGACCGCACGACCTCGACGGCGTAGCTCCGGTCGGCCGGCAGCGTCGCGGCGTCGCCCTCGACGTCGTGCACGGTGACCTCGCCGCTCGCGTCGTCGTAGGTGATGCGCGTCCTGGCCCACCGGTCGTCGTCGGCGTCCTCGGCCAGCGTGAACGCGCCGTCCGCGCCGGGGAAGACGCGGACCTCGACGTTCGTGGGCACACCGGTCCCGTCGAGGATCGCGTCGGCCGGGGTCATCGGCACGATCGCCCCGGCCTTGGCCAGCACCGGGATCGACGTCAGGTCGCGGTGCAGGTAGACCGTCCGGCCACCGGTGTAGGTCAGCCCGGTGAACACGTCGGTCCAGGTGCCCTCGGGCAGCCAGGCCTTGACCCGGCCGAGCCCGGTGACCGGGTCCGCCGGGCGAGGTGATCGGCGCGACGAGCAGCTCGCTGCCGAACATGAACTGGTTGGGCACCGTGTAGGCCGCGCCGTCGTCGGGGTGGTCGTAGTACATCGGCTGCACGATCGGCTCGCCCTCGGCGTGCGCCCGCAGGTTCATCGTGGCCAGGTAGGGCAGCAGCCGGTGCCGCAGGCGCAGGAAGTCCTTCATCACCGTCTCGGACGCCGCGCTGAACCGCCACGGCTCCTTGGTGTTGAACGGGTTGAACCCCGAGTGCAGCCGGTTGACGGGGGAGAAGACGCCGAGCTGGACCCACCGGGTCGCGAGCTCGTCGTCGAGGTAGCCCTTGAAGTGACCGCCGATGTCGTGGCTCCACCAGCCGTAGCCGGCGTTGGACGCGGTCGCGGTGAAGAAGGGCTGGAAGTCCAGCGACTCCCAGGTGATGTGGGTGTCCCCGGAGAAGCCGATCGGGTAGCGGTGGCTGCCGATCCCGGCGTAGCGCGAGAACGTCAGCGGCCGGCGGCCGTCGCGGCCCGAGTCGAGGTAGTGGAAGTGGTTGAGCAGCCACAGCGGGTCGAGGCCGGGCACCTTGGTGACGCCGCCCTGCTGCCAGTCCAGCCACCAGAAGTCGACGCCCTCGTCCTCGAGCGGGTGGTGCAGCTCCTCGAGGTAGGCCTCCATGAAGTCCGGGTCGGTCGGGTCGAAGTTCACCGGCAGCTCGGTCGACGGGTCGATGCCCATCCGCTTGGCGATCGAGGGGTACGCCGTCTCGTGCGCGTGCACGCCCTCGGCCGGGTGCACGTTGAGCGACGTGGCGAGGCCGCGCTCGTGCAGGTCGGCCAGGAACCTCGCGGGGTCGGGGAACAGGTCGGTGTTCCAGGTGTAGCCGGTCCACCCGCTGCCGTACCTCGGGTCGATCTCCACCTGGTGCCAGTCCATGTCGATCACCGCGACCGACAGCGGGACGCCCTCGTCGCGGAAGCGGTCCATCAGCTCGACGTACTCGTCGGCGGTGTAGGGGTGGTAGCGGCTCCACCAGTTGCCCAGCGCGTAGCGCGGCAGCACCGGGGTGGGTCCGGTCAGCCGGTAGAGCGCCTGGAGGGCGGCGCGGTAGTCGCGGCCGTAGGAGAACACGTAGAGGTCGAGGGTGCCCGGGCGGCGCGGGGCGATCCAGCCGTCCGGCTCGAGCAGCACGGTGCGCGAGTCGTCGACGAGCGAGACGCCGTTGAACGACAGCACGCCGTCCTCCAGCGGGATGGCTCCGTCGACGTCGTCGAGGGTGCGGGCCGTGCCGCCGAGGTTCGGGGTGTTCTGGCCGTAGCGCCACACCGAGTCGTTGGAGTGGTAGCCGCCCTTGGCCTGCACGGACAGGCCGTGGGTCGTGAACGGGCCCTTGTCGTAGATCAGGTGCAGCCGCTCGGTGTGCACCTCGAGGCGGTCGTCGGTCTCGGTGACCTCGAAGTCGGTCGCGGGGAACGCCCGGTCCACGACGGTCTGCGACGCCCGGTCCTCGAACGTGCCGGACTCGTCGTACTCCAGCCGGACCAGGCCGGCGTCGAGCAGGGTGATCCGGTAGTGCTCGCCGACCAGGACGTTCGCCGGGTCGGCGATCGGGTGGGTGTCGAGCCGGAAGTGCTGCTTCACAGGGATGGAGCCTCTCTTCAGACGTTGCCGATGACGGACGTGACGGTGATGCGCAGCGCGACCCGGTCGGGGTTCTCGCGCGGCTGGCGGTAGCGCTCGGCGTAGCGGCGGACGGCCTCCGCGACCGACGCCTCGTCGTCGCGGACCTCGGCGGTGCCCTCGATCGTCGACCAGCGCCGGCCGTCGACCTGGCAGACCGCGACGCGCGGGTCGGTCCCGGACCGCAGGTTCGCGACCTTCTGCGACGTGCGCGAGGTGATGCCCCACGCGGTGCCCGTCTCGGCGTCGACCACGATCCCCATGGGTACGACGTGCGGCGACCCGTCGCCACGCAGGGTCGTCACCGTGCACAGGTGGCGCTCGCGCCAGAACTCGAGGTGCTCACCGGTCAGCTCGCGGACCCGGGGCATCAGGCGGCGCCCGCGCAGCGGAAGCCGATGTTGCCAGCGGTGGACTCGGGGGTGTTCGACGACCGGGCGGCGACCCGGTAGCGGTTGCAGTAGGAGTGGTGGCACAGGTAGGAGCCGCCCCGCATCACGCGCTGCTCGCCGCCGTCCGGGCCGCGCGGGTCGTGCTCCGGGGCGTGCCCGTAGTAGTCGGGCGCGAACCAGTCGGCGCACCACTCCCACACGTTGCCCGCGGTGCAGGACAGGCCGTAGCCGTTGGGCACGTAGGACTTCACCGGCGCGGTGGTGAGGTAGCCGTCGTCCTCGGTGTTGTGCGTCGGGAACTCGCCCTGCCAGATGTTGCACATGAACCGGCCCCGCGGGGTGAGCTCGTCGCCCCAGGCGTAGCGCTGCTGCTCCAGGCCGCCGCGGGCGGCGTACTCCCACTCCGCCTCGGTCGCCAGCCGCTTGCCGGCCCACGCGGCGTAGGCCTGCGCGTCGTACCAGGAGACGTGCACGACGGGGTGGTTCTGCCGCCGGGTGACGTCGGACCCCGGCCCCTCGGGCGATCGCCAGTCGGCGCCGTGGATCGCCAGCCACCAGGGGGTGCCGTCGGCCCGGTTGACCAGGTCGCGCTCGCGCCGGTCGGTGTTGCGCTCCCAGGCGAGGTGGAAGACCGCCGAGACGCCGAACTCCTCGGCGCCGGTGAGGTGGCCGGTGTCCTTGACGAAGGTGGCGAACTGCGCGTTGGTGACGGTGGTGGCGTCGATCCGGAACGCGTCGAGGCGCACGGCGTGCACGGGGGTCTCGCCGTCGGACGGGTAGCCCTCGTCGAACGCGTCGCCCATCGCGAACGTGCCCGCGGGGACGGGCACCTGGCCCCGGGGACGCCGGCCGCTCGTCACGGCCTCGGCCCGCGGGGCGCGCGGCTCCGCCGACGGTGCGCAGCAGGCGTGCTCGTCCATGGGTGATCACGCTACTGGAGCGCTCCAGTGCCGCCTCAGCGGACCACCTTCACCTGCCCCCGGACCACGTCGGTGCGGGTCCCGTCACCCCGCCAGGTCGCGGTGACCGTGGCCGGCTTGAGCGATCCGGTGGCGGCGGTGCGGCCCGGGGTGACGCGCACGGTCAGCGAGGTGCTGAGTCCCGGCCCCATCCGGATCCTCCGTCCGGCGTTCGCGAGCATCGAACCGGTGACGTCGCGGCCCTCGGCGAGGTAGCGCACCGTCGAACCGGACCGGGCGCGGCTGCCTCGCAGGACGAAGGTGTTGACGGCGTTGCCATCGTTGTAGACGCGGACGTGGAACACCCGGGTCTGGCCTGGCCGCCCGGTCACGGTGCGGGTCTGCCTGGTCCCGGTGCTGTTGTAGACGTTGTTGCCCACGTACGACGAGCAGGGCGACGTGCTGACCCAGGCGTCGGGTCGCTGGTCGCTGGCGCGGACGACGAGCCCTGCAGTGCTGGGGGTGCCGAGGATCGCGCCGGCGGAGGGGGACCGCAGCGTCAGCACGGAACTCCTCCTGGACCTCCCGGCGGGCGTCGTCGCGGATCCGGCACGTTGAACGTCTTGCGTACCTGCCCGGCGGCCGAAGCGGAAGGTGCCGGTGGACCGGGACGAAGTCGTGGCCCGCCACTCGCCCCACGTCACGTGCGGCGTAGCGGACGGAGACGGCCCGATCCGGGCTGCCGTCTCGCACCACGGTGAACCGCGCGCGACGTGTGCGTTCTCCTGCACGACGTACCGGACGCGTCCGAAGCGCAGCGAGGGCGCCGTGACGTGGTGACGAGCGTCCACGCGGTGGCGTGCACGCGCGCCGGCGCGCGTTGGTCGACCAACCGACGACCGTGCGGCCGGTCGTGGCTGTGGCTCCGGCCTCATGGTGCCGCCGACCGTGCCGAGGTCGGTGAGCGGAGGCGCCGAACGACGCGCAGGTCGACGGCGAACGCGCGGGGGCGGTCGTCCCCGGCGCGCGCTGCCTGTCCCGACGACGACGCCGTCGCGCAGGTCGGAGGACGCTGAGACCGAGGCCGCCGAGCGAGCCGAGGTCCGCGGCCTGCGCGGAGACGGCCGCGCACGTCGAGCGACGAAGGCATGGCTCTGCGACGCGGACGTCGTCCACGGAGCCTGCCGGCCACGGCGCCGTCCACCGTCGACGGCGGTGGCCACCGACGTGTCGAACCCCAGGTTCCAGATCCGCGCATCGCCGCCGAGGTGGCCGCGAGGTCGTAGGTGAACGCCGAGCGCCCCTCGTCGCCGAAGTGGAACCCGAACGTGTAGGACGCTGCCCGACCACGAGGTCGCCGTCCACGTCGTAGGCGTTGCTGAACGCCCAGCCGAGGTCGCCCAGGTCGCGCATCGTCGACGTGCGCGAGGTCGTAGGCGAACGCGTGGCGCTGCCAAGTCGATCGTCGTCCGAGGAGCAGCTCGCCCACGACGGTGCTCCGCGTCGACCGCCGATGGCCGTGCTCGTTGCCCCAGCCCGAGGGTCGCCGAGGTCGCTGCAGGGTGACCGGCGCGGCGTCGTACGCGAAGGCCAGGTCCTAGGCGAACGCGTCGGTTGTCCGACGTCCCGACGACGACGGAGCCGTCGACGTCGGCGCGCGTCGCTCGACCCGCGGTGCCCAGGCTGCCGAGGTCGCGCATGGAGGAGGTGGTCAGGTCGTAGACGAACGCGCGGCGCTTCGCGTCGGCTGTGTCGGCGTTGCCGGCGACGACGGTTCCCGGCGACGGCGACCGCGTCGCTGCTGCGGCCCTCCGAGGGTGCCGAGGTCGCGCATCGTCGAGGAGCCGCGCAGGTCGTAGGCGAACGCGTGCTCGGGCGCCAGGCCGTCGTGCTCAGCAGCGACAGCCGACGACGACGGTGCCGTCGACGTCCTCGGCGGTGCTCGTGCGGCCCCCGAGCGTGCCGAGGTCGC
Source organism: uncultured Actinomycetota bacterium (assembly GCA_963778095.1). Taxonomy (GTDB): domain Bacteria; phylum Actinomycetota; class Actinomycetes; order Propionibacteriales; family Nocardioidaceae; genus Nocardioides_B. The sequence continues at coordinate 447,344 of CAVZTB010000007.1, forward strand.
GGGCCGTCGCGGTCAGGGTCGTGCGCGGCAGCGCCGGAGACCGCCGAGGTCGCCGAGGTCGCCGGTGAGTCGGCCACGAGCGGCACCACGGTCATCGCGGCCACCGCCCAGCCGGCGGTCCACGCACGTCGCGCCCGCGAGTCTCGTCCCATCAGGGTTCCCCCTCCTGCTCCTCGCCCATCCTCCGGTCATGCGGGACGAGCCGCAACGGCCCACCTGGGTTCCCTCCCGGGGCCCGTCGTGGTCCCTGGCAGGCTGGCTCGCATGACGGTGATGGGTGAGGACGGGCTGGCGCGCCCGACGTGGGCGGCGTCGGACCCGTTGATGCAGGCCTACTACGACACCGAGTGGGGCATGCCCGTCCGCGACGAGACCGGCATGTTCGAGCGGATCAGCCTGGAGGCGTTCCAGTCCGGGCTGTCCTGGTCGACGATCCTGCGCAAGCGGCCGGCGTTCCGGGCGGCCTTCGACGGCTTCGACCCCGACCGCGTCGCGGCCTACGACGACACCGACGTCGACCGGCTGATGGCCGACGCGGGGATCGTCCGCAACCTCCGCAAGGTGCACGCCACGATCACCAACGCCCGGGCGACCGTCGCGCTGCGCGAGGACGGCGGGCTGGTCGACCTGGTCTGGTCGTTCCGGCCCGAGCAGACCCCGGCCCCGGCGTCGTACGCCGACGTCCCGACGCAGTCGCCCGAGTCGCTGGCGCTGTCGAAGGCGCTGAAGAAGCGCGGGTTCGTGTTCGTCGGGCCCACGACGATGTACGCCCTCATGGAGGCCGTCGGGATCGTCGACACCCACCTGGTGGACAGCCACCGCCGCGGGTCGTCGGGAGTCTGGTCGTGACCGGCGTGTCGTCCTAGTTCGTCCCGCATACTCCGCACATGCCCGGTCCCGCATCAGCAGCCGCAGCGCGGCTGCGCGCCTACCGGCTGTGGGAGGCCGTGCAGGCCGAGGCACCCGAGGACCCGACCGCCGAGCTCGTCGAGCTGGAGGCGGTGGCCAGGCGGCGGTCGTGGACGCGCGCGGCGTTCGTCGCCGCGGGCGCCCTGGTCGTGGACGCGGTCGTGCACCGCGGCCCCGACGCGGCCCGGCCGTTGGCCGACGACCTCCTGGTCCGGGCGCAGTCGTCGCACGACCCGGCCCTGCTCGGCATCGCCCACGCGCTGCGGGCGGTGGTGGCGGCGGGCGACGAGGACACCGGGGCGGTGCTGGCGCACGCCGGCCGAGCGGTGGTGCTGGCCGAGGACGAGACGCTGGACGCGCTGGACCGGTGCACCGCGATGGTGGTGGCTGCTGCCGCCTACAACGCGCTCAGCCTGTGGGAGCTCGCCGACGAGCTCTTCGGGCTGGCCACCGACCTGGCGCCCGCCTGCGAGGAGCCGCTGCAGCAGCCGGCCGTCGTGATGAACCGGATGCTGGTCGGGCTGGAGTGGGCGACCGCGCTGCTCGAGCTCGGCGACGAGCCCGGCGCCCTCGGGCTGCTGCGACGCGCGTCCGCCGCGGCCAGCGCCGCCCTCGCCCTCGACATCCGGCCGCTGTGGGTGCGGACCGCCCTGGCCGGCCGCGACCTGGTGGCGCTGGTGCTCGACGTCCTCGGGCCGGGCGACGCACCTCCGGTCGACGACCGGCTCGCCGCGCTCGCCGCCCACCGGTCGGTCCTCGAGGCCGGCCACGACGTCGAGCTCCGGCCGCTGCTGGACGCCTTCGAGGCGCTCTGCCTGGTGCGTCTGGGCCGCACCGACGAGGCGGTCGCCCGGCTGGGCGACGCCGGCCCCGGCTCCGCCTCCTCCGGCTCACGTTCCTTCCGGGCCTGGGTGCGGGCGCAGGCGCTGTCCGGTGCGGAGGCCGACGCGTCGGTGGCCGCGCACCGGGAGTACGGCGTCGCGGTGTCCCGTGCCCGGTGGGCGGCGCGGCGGGCCGTGCTGGCGGCGGCCCGGTCGACGGTCGCGGCGCAGCGGCTGAGCGAGGAGCACGCGAACCTCTCCCGCGACGTCCTGCTCGACCCGCTGACCGGGCTGTCCAACCGCCGGCGCTTCGACCGGTGGCTCGACGAGGTGCCGGACACCGAGCAGGTGGAGGCGCTCCTGCTGATCGACCTCGACGACTTCAAGCGCGTCAACGACGAGCACGGCCACGCGATCGGCGACGAGGCGCTGCGGCGGGTCGCCCGGATCGTCAGCCAGCACGTGCGTCCGCGCGACCTGGCCGTCCGGCTCGGCGGTGACGAGTTCGCGGTGCTGCTCGTCGAGGAGCCGGGGGCGCCCGGGGACGGGCTGGCCGCGCTGCGGGCCACCGCCGTCGAGCGCGGCCGGGCCATCCGTCAGACGGTCTCGGACACCGACTGGCACCGGGTGGCTCCCGGGTTGGAGGTCCGCCTCAGCGTGGGCGCCGAGGCCGCCGTCGTCGGCCCGGGCCGCACCGGCGCGACGGACCGGCTCTACCGGCTGGCCGACGCCGAGCTCTACGCGGCCAAGGCCCTGCCCGACGCCGACGCCGACACCGGCTGACCGCCTCAGTCGAGCAGCGGGCTGAGGTGCCGGCTGCTCAGCGCCCGCACGGCCTGCGTCGCGCCGGCCTCCAGGGCGCCGCCGACGCCGGCCCCGTCGAGGGTGGCGTGCAGGAAGCCGGCGAGGAACGCGTCGCCCGCGCCGTTGGTGTCCACGATGCGCGGGGCCGGCGCCGCCGGCACCCGGTGCACCGTGCCGTCGCGGTCGACGGCGACGGCGCCGTCCGCCCCCAGCGTGCAGACGGCGACGGTGGCCCCCGCCGCCACGGTGGAGCGCAGGAAGTCCAGCGGTGACGGCAGCTTGTCGGCGTTCATGAAGACGTAGGACGCGACGTCGAGGAACGGCCGGTGGAAGGCGTCCGTGCCGTTGTGGTCGTGCACGTCGGTCCACACGGGCACCCCGCCGGCGGCGACCAGGCCGGCCAGCGACCGGGACCGCTCCGAGAGGTCCAGCACCACCGCGCGGGCGGTGCCCAGGGCCGCTCGCAGCCCCGGCGGCTCCGGTGCCTCCACCGGCGCGGGGACGCCGAGGTAGATCGACACCCGCTCCCCGGTCGGCCCCATCAGGTTCAGGTGCCGCTCGCTCGGCCCGTCCACCACCTCGGGCACGACGACGACCCCGGCCCCGGTCAGGGCACCCAGGATCGAGTCGGCCACCCGGTCGGTGCCGACGACGGTGTGCAGCCGCGTCGAGCGCCCGAGGTCGGTGAGGTGCAGAGCCTTGCCCGCCGACGTGCCGCCGACCGTGACGTGGTCGCCGCGGGCCACCTGCATGTGCGGCACCGGCCGGGGCAGCTCGTCCAGGTCCACCACCTGGTTCCACGAGGCAGGGCCGCAGACGATGACGTCGGGCATGGGACGAGGCTAGCCGCGCTGCCGCGCGTCCGGCCGTCCCGTCGAGCGCCCGGCTTGTGCGGTGTGAGGGAATGGAGCCATGAGGGGGTCCGTCGAGCGTGCGCTGCGCGGGCTGCTCTGGGACAAGGTGCCGCGCAACCACCGGCAGGACCCCCGCCCGTTCCTGGTCCGTCGCGTCGTGACGGCGGTGTTCGTCGTGATCGGCGCCGTCGTGCTGGGGTTCTCGCTGCAGATCCCGCCGGGTGACTCCACCTTCTACGTCGCCACGCTGGTGCTCGCCGGGGTCTGGACCGTCGGCGCGTTCGCGTCGGGACCGCTCTACCTCGGCCGGGTCGCCCGCGCCGGCGCGCTCGACGACCTGCGCCGCCCCGTGGTCGGCGCCATCGGCCTCGGCCTCGCGCTGGCCGCGGTCTTCGTCGTGGGCGCTCTCGTCGTACGCCAGGTGCCGGTGATCGACCGGCAGATCAGCAGCGTCCTCGACCACGCCGACCAGGGCGTCACGCCGCTGCTGGTGCTCATCACGGTCGTCAACGGGGTCGCCGAGGAGCTGTTCTTCCGGGGCGCGCTCTACGCCGCGTCGCCGCGCCACCCGGTCGTGGTCAGCACGGTGGCGTACGTCGTCGCCACCCTCGCCACCGGCAACTTCATGCTCGCGTTCGCGGCGATCCTGCTCGGCGTCGTGGTCGGCCTCGAGCGACGCGCGTCCGGCGGTGTCCTCGCACCCGTGCTGACCCACGTCACCTGGTCGACGGTGATGCTCTTCCTGCTGCCGCTGCTGTTCTGACCGACCTCAGAGCTGCTGCGCGAGGCCGACCACGTGGCCCTGCGGGTCGGCGATGAGCGCGAACCGCACGCCCGGGACGTCCACCGGCTCCTGCACGACCCGGCCGCCCAGCCGGGCGGTGTCCGCGACCGCGGCGGCCATGTCGTCCACGCCGACGAAGAAGGTGACCAGGTCCTCGTCGCCCTGGAGCGGGCTGATCGCGGTGTACAGCGCGCCGGGGACCCCGGTCTCGACGAACGTGTAGCCGGGCAGGGCGCCCTCGGCGGGGTAGGACCAGCCGAACAGCGACCCGAAGAACGACCGGGTCGCGTCCGGGTCGCTCGACCGGATCTCTGCGTGCACGATGGGATGGCTCATGGTGTCCTCCTGGTTCGAGGGCCGCCACGGTGACGGCCTCACCAGTACGACGCTCCGGCCGGCGCGTTCTCGACAGCCGCTCGCGCGTCTCGCCTCAGAGCAGGTCGCGCAGCAGCGCCGGAGCGCTGTCGGCCCCGTCGAGCTCGGCGCACCGGGCCCCGACGGCCGCCGCGAAGGCGCGGGCCTGCTCCGCGTCGTCGCGGGGCGCGAGCACCACCAGCTCCGGGACGGTCCGGGCCACCGCGACCGGGTCCTCGTCGGTGTGCCGGCAGTCCGAGAGCAGCACCACCACGCGGCGCTGGGCCCGGGCCGACGCCAGCTCCCGGGACGCCGCCCGCAGCGCGTCCGCGAGCTGGGTGACGCCGTGGCCCCGGAGGCCGAGCACCCGGTCGACCACGGTCGCCGCCGGGTCGAGCCCGTGCAGCGGCCGCAGCGTGCGGACGTCCCCGGCGAAGGCGATGACGGCGTGCTGGGCGGGCGCCCGCAGCGCGCACGCGGCCGTCACCGTCGCGGCCACCGCGAGACGCTCGCCGCTCATCGAGCCGGACGCGTCCACCAGCAGGCACACCGCGAGGTCCTGCCGGCCCCAGTCCCGGGCGGTCAGCTCGTCCAGCCCGGCCGGCCGGCGCTCGCCGCGGGCCGTGACGATCCCGTCCATCGACGCGTCGACGTCGAGGTCGCCGCCGCGGCTCGCGGGCACGTTGCGCGGGCGCGCCGTACCGGTGCGGGTGGGGCGGCCCGACCGCGACCGGTCGAGGACCAGCCGGGCGGCCAGCCGCCGGGCCTGGGCCCGCAGCGACTCGTCGGTGGCGTGCACCAGCTCGGCCACCAGCGCCAGCGTGCCGTCCGGGTCGGAGGACAGCGCCCGGTCCAGGGCCTCCTCGTCGAGCACCCCGACCTCCGGGGACACCTCGGCGAAGCGGGCGTGCTTGGCGAGGGTGGACCGCCCGACGGTCCGGTTGCGGGACGCGTCGGCCTTGGGGTTGCTGCGCTGCTGGGGGGCGCCCGCCGGCTGGGGAGGAGGCGGGCTCAGGCTTCCCCCGGGTCGGCCCCGTCCCCGTCGGCGCGGTCCGACGGGGGAGCGCCGAACACCTGCTCGTAGAGCTCGCGCACGACCTCCTCGGGCCGTCGCCCGGCCGACTCGTGCATCCGGATCCGGCCGGACAGCGACACCAGGGCGGCGTCGAGGCCGGCGTGCCAGTCGCCGGCGGGGACCGCGCGCATGTCGAAGAGCCGGGTGGCGATCGCGACCAGGTCGATCGCGCCGCGCACCGACGACCCGATGCGCACGTCCTTGTGCGAGCGGGTACGTCGGACGAGGTCGACGACCTGGGCCCGCCACGTCTCGTCCGACGGCGAGCGCAGCGCGACGATCGCCGACTCGGTGTCCGCGGACTGGTAGTCCATCGAGATCCGGCAGGTCCGGTCGTAGATCGCCGAGGAGATCCGCTCGGTGCCGACCGCGTCGAAGGGGTTCATCGCCGCGACCAGCCGGAACCCGGGCTCGGCGCGCACCAGCCCGAGCCGCGGCACGGTCAGCTCGGCCTCGGACATCACCGTGATGAGGACGTTGAGCGTCTCCTCGGGGACCCGGTTGATCTCCTCGACGTACAGCAGCCCGCCGTCGCGCAGCGCCTCGACCAGGGGCCCGTCGACGAACACGTCGGGGGTGTAGCCCTGGGCCAGCACCTGCGCCGGGTCGAAGTGCCCGACGAGCCGGGCCGGGGTCAGCTCGGCGTTGCCCTCGACGAGGTGGAAGGGCTTTGCGCGCTCGGATGCCACCGAGCGGAGCAGCGTCGACTTGCCCGTCCCGGGCGGACCCTCGAGGAGGACGTGCGCGCCGCCGTCGAGCGCGGCGACGAGCAGCTCCACCTCACGGGCCCGGTCCAGGACGGGACCGGGGGATGACCAACGCCGTCAGTCGTGCGAGTGCACGACGACGCCGCGCACGTTCTTGCCGGCGAGCAGGTCGTCGTAGCCCTCCTGGACCTGGTCCAGCGTGTAGGTGCGGGTGATGATCTCGTCGAGCTTGAGGTCACCGGACTGGTAGAGCCCGAGGATCTTCGGGATGTCCGTGGTCGGGTTGCAGTCGCCGAACAGGCTGCCCTTCAGCGTCTTGCGGTAGAGGGTCATCACCGTGCCGGGCAGCTGGATGTTGGGCTCCATCACCTTGTTGAGGCCGGTCAGCACCACGACGCCGCCCTTGCCGACCGCGTTGAAGCCGCCGGCGACGATCTCGGAGGTCATCAGGCCGGGAGTGAGGATCGCGGAGTCCGCCATCTGGCCGCGGGTCAGGTCGGTGATCGCCTCCTGGGCCTCCTCGACGGTCGCGAACGCGTGCGTGGCGCCGAGCTCCATGGCCTTCTCGCGCTTGTTCTCCAGCGGGTCGACGGCCACGACGTACTTCGCGCCGGCGTACCTCGCGCCCTGGACGGCGTTGATGCCGATGCCGCCGATCCCGGAGACCATCACGGTCTGGCCCGGGCGGACGTTGGCGGTGTTGACGGCCGAGCCCCAGCCGGTGGGGACGCCGCAGCCGACCAGCACGGCCTTCTCCAGCGGCAGGTCGTCGTCGACCGTGACGCAGGAGTTCTGGTGGATGACGGCGTACTGGCTGAACGTGCCGAGCATGCACATCGCGCCGTACTGGCCCCGGGGCCCGCTGAAGGGGAAGTGCTCGCCGGGCAGGTACCCCTCGAGGATCGTGGCGCCCATGTCGCAGATCGACTGCTGCCCGGAGGCGCAGTAGCGACAGGTGCCGCAGTTGGGGATGAACGAGCACACGACGTGGTCGCCCACCTTGACGCGGGTGACGCCGGGGCCGACCTCCTCGATGATGCCGGCGCCCTCGTGACCGAGCACCATCGGCAGCCGGGCCTCCAGGTCGCCGTGCGCGACGTGCACGTCGGAGTGGCACAGACCGGCATGGGTGTAGCGGATGAGGACCTCACCCGCCTGTGGCTTGTCGAGCTCGAGCTCCTCGATCTCGATCGGCTTGCCTGCTTCGACGACGACTGCAGCCCTGGTCTTCATCCATGTCCTCCTCGGCCGTGCCTGACCCCCCGGATGTCCTCAGTCAAGCGGCGTGCGACGACAGGCACACCTACCCGTCCGGTCAGGTGGGTGCCCGCCTCGCGGTCGGTCCGTGGCGGGCCGGCTGCGCCCTAGCCTGTGGGCACGGTCCGGTCGGCTTCCGGGTCCCTGGACCCGCGTGTAGTTTGGAGGCGTCTTGATGGGAGGCGCCGTGCAGTCGATCGCCCGAACCCGACCTGCCGACCCAGCGCACGGACGGTCCGGCCGACCAGCCGCCCCGTCCCCCGCTCGTGAAGTTCCACGCCCCGGAGGTCGTCTTCGGCCTGGGCTCGCTCGGCGAGGCCGGGTTCTCGGCGGCCCGCCTCGGCGCCCGGCGCCCGATGGTGGTCACCGACCCGGGCATCATCGAGGCCGGCTGGTGCGACGAGCTCCTCGGCCACCTGCGGGACTCCCGGCTGACCCCGGTCGTCTGGTCGAGCGTCACCCCGAACCCCAAGGACCACGAGATCCACGCCGCCTACGAGCGGTACGTCGAGGCGGGCTGCGACGTGCTCATCGCGCTCGGCGGCGGCTCGTGCATCGACGCCGCCAAGGGCGTCGCGATCCTGTCCGGCAACGGCGGCCGGATCCTGGACTACGGCGGCGTCGACCTCGTCGCCAAGCCGATCCCGCCGCTGCTGATGATCCCGAGCACGTCCGGCACCGGGGCCGACGTCTCGCAGTTCTGCATCGTCACCGACACGGCCCGCTCGGTGAAGATCACGATCATGGGCCGGGCGCTGGTGCCCGACATCTCGATCACCGACCCGCGGCTGCTGATGACGATGCCGGAGTGGCTCAACGCCGCGACCGGCCTCGACGCCCTGACGCACGGCATCGAGTCGTTCGTGTCCCTGGCGCACAACCCGCTCGCGGACATCCACGCGCTCAACGCCGTCGGGCTGGTGTGCGCCAACCTCCGCACCACGATCCTGCGTCCGCAGGAGGAGGCCGCCCGCTCCAAGATGGCGCAGGCCAGCCTGAACGCCGGCCTGGCGTTCACCAACGCGATCCTCGGCGCCACCCACGCGATGAGCCACCAGGTCGGCGGCCTGCTCGACGCCCCGCACGGCGTCGTCAACGGCGTCCTGCTGCCGCACGTGATCCGCTACAACGCCCAGGAGAGCCCCGACCGGTTCGTGGACCTGGCCCGCGCCGCCGGCCTGCAGGTCGACGGGATCCCGGCGAGCGAGGTGGCCGAGATGCTCGCCGTGCACGTGCGGGAGCTGGCCGACGACGTCGGCGTGCCCCGGGGCCTGCGCGAGCTCGGCGTCGACGAGAGCGCGATCCCGCGGCTCGCGCTGAACACGCTCGACGACGCCTGCCTGACGACCAACCCGCGATCGGCGTCCTCGGGCGACGTCGAGAAGCTGTTCCTGGCTGCGCTCTGATGGCCGTGCCGTTCCTCGGGTGCCGGGTGGGAGCGGCGTGAGCCCGCGTCGCCAGCGGATCGACCTGGCCACCCTCACCGGTGTCCGCTCCGGCAAGTCCTCCTACTACCGCGCCTTCGTCCGCTCCGACGAGCGGATGCAGGACGCGGTCCGCGCGATGGACTCCATCTCCCGCGCCCTGGTCCGCACGGTCGAGGGGCCCCGCGGGCTGCTCGAGGAGGTCGTCCGGGCGGCGGCCGCGCACCTGAACGCCGAGTGGACGGTGCTGGCGCTGTCCGACGGCCACCTCAAGGGCGCCCGGCCCCGGTTCCTGGCCTCCGACGGCGACGGGGCGATCACGGTCGACGAGTCCGACCTGCCGACCTCGGTGAAGCTCGAGCTGCAGTCGATCCGGGCCGGCCACACCCGCCCGGTCATCGAGCCGTCGGGCTGGATCCGGGTGCCGATGACGCTGGAGGGCCGCAGCGTCGGCAGCCTGGTCGCCCAGCACCGGCTGCAGGTCGACCCCGAGCCCGGCGACCTGTCGGTGCTGCGCATCCTGGCCAACCAGGCGGCGGTCTCGCTGCACACCTCGGAGCAGTACCAGGCCGGCCTCGCCCTGCACCGCCGGGCCCAGCGCCTGTACGACGAGGCGACCGCCCAGGCCCGCAACCTCGCGGACCGGACCGCCGAGCTGCGCCACGTCGAGGAGCGGCTGCTGCTCGCCCACCAGCGCGAGCTGGTCGACGGCGAGCGGCACCGGATCGCCCGCGAGCTGCACGACAGCGTCACGCAGTACGTCCTCTCGGCCGGCATGGCCGTGGAGATCGCCCGCGGCGAGGCCGAGGCGCTCGGCCGGCCCGGTTCCTCGATCCTGGGCCGGCTGGCGACCGCGAAGAAGCTGTCCCAGGACGCCGTCGACCAGCTGCGCCGGGCCATCTACGCCCTGCACCAGCCGCACAGCGACACCGTCTCGACGCTGCCCGAGCTGCTCCACGAGGTCGCCCACCAGCACCGGCCGCACCTGTCCGTGCAGCTCCGCGTGGAGGGCGACGTGGTCCGGCTGCCCAACGACGCCGACCACGAGATCGCCCGCACGGTCGGGGAGGCGCTGTTCAACGTGGCCACCCACGCCCAGGCGACCCGGGCGGTCGTCCGGCTGCGCTACCGCGCCGACCGGATCACCGTGTCCGTCGCCGACGACGGCGAGGGCGACCCCACGGAGCTGAGCCGCAAGCTGCGGCTCGAGCGGGCCACCATGGTCGACGGCCGGCACCGCGGCCTGGTCAACATGGAGAGCCGCATCGGCGACCTCGGCGGCAGCCTCGCGTTCCGGCGGGCGCGGCTCGGCGGCGTGCGGGTCGAGATGCGGATCCCGCTGCCGCTCGCGCCCCGCGGTCTCGTCAGCGACCTGGTCGGCGACCCCCGTCGGCCGGACGGGCACCTGGCCCACCCCAGCGACCTCTGTAGGAGACACGCCCTAGATGGCCACACTCGCACCCAGCCAGTCCAGTGCCCGCGGCAGCGACGTCGTCGGGATCATGCTGGTCGACGACCACGCGATCGTCCGGCAGGGGCTGCGCTCGATCCTGGAGCGCGAGGACGACCTGCGGGTGGTCGCGGAGGCGTCGAGCGCCAGCGAGGCGCTCGCCGTCGTGGGTCGGGCCAACCCGCAGATCGTGCTGCTCGACCTCAAGCTGTCGACGTCGTCGGACAGCGAGGGTCTCGAGCTCTGCCAGGAGCTGACCGCGAAGTACCCCGAGCTCGGCGTGCTGGTGCTCACCACCTTCCTCGACGAGCACCTGGTGCTCCAGGCGATCCGGGCCGGCGCCCGCGGCTACGTCGTCAAGGACGTCGACACCTCCGCCCTGATCCGCGCCATCCGCGACGTGTCCCGCGGCGAGAGCGCGTTCGACGCCCGCAGCGCCGCGGCGATGGTGCGCGGCCTCAACGCCCCGCCGGTCGAGCAGACCAAGCAGCTGACCGCCCGCGAGCGCGAGGTGCTCAGCCTGCTGGCCCGCGGCCTGAGCAACCGCGACATCGGGGCGCGGCTCTACATCTCGGAGACCACCGCGAAGTTCCACGTCGGCAACATCCTGCGCAAGCTCGGCGTCTCGCGCCGGGCCGAGGCGGTCTACGAGGCCAGCAAGCTCGGCGTCATCTGACGTGCCAGGGTGAGGACATGACTGGTGAATTGGTGACGGGGGGATCGGTGACCGTCCGGCTGGCCTACGGCGAGGACGGCCTGGAGGTGGAGCTCCCCGCGGACCGTACGACGGTCGTGGAGCCGACCTACGTGGAGGCGGCGGAGGACCAGGCGGGGCTGCTGCGCCAGGCCCTGCGGCAGCCGGTCGAGGGACCGCCGCTGCGCGAGCTCGTGCGGCCCGGCCAGACCGTCGCGATCTCGATGTGCGACGGCACCCGCCCGCAGCCGCGGCACCTGATGATCCCGGCGGTGCTCGACGAGCTCGAGGGCATCGTGCCCCTCGACGACGTCGTGGTGCTGGTCGCGACCGGGACGCACCGCGGCAACACCGAGGCCGAGATCCGGGCGATGCTCGGGCGACGAGGTCGCCGACGCCGTGCGGGTGGTCAACCACGACGCGCGCGACGACTCGTCCCTGGTCTGGCTCGGCCGGCACGGTCGCGACGTACCCGTGTTCCTCAACCGGCACTGGGTCGACGCCGACGTGCGGATCACCACCGGCTTCGTCGAGCCGCACTTCTTCGCCGGCTTCAGCGGCGGTCCCAAGCTGGTCGCGCCCGGGCTCGCCGGGCTGGAGACCGTGCTCACGCTGCACGACGCGAAGCGGATCGGCGACCCGCGGGCGACCTGGGCGGTCTGCGAGGGCAACCCGGTGCACGACGACATCCGCGCGGTCGTCGAGGCGGTCGGCCGGGTGGACTTCGCCCTCGACGTGGTGCTCAACCGCGAGCAGCGGATCGTCGAGGCGTTCGGCGGACCCGTGCCCGCGATGCACGCGGCGGCGCGGGCCTCCTCGCAGCGGCTGGCGATGCAGCCGGTGCCCGCGCTGTTCGACGTCGTGGTGACCACCAACGCGGGCTACCCGCTCGACCAGAACCTCTACCAGGCCGTGAAGGGCATGTCCGCCGGGATGACCGTGGTGAAGCCCGGCGGCACGATCGTGTGCGCCGCCGAGTGCCGGGACGGGTTCCCCGACCACGGCTCCTACCGCGAGGTGCTCGCCTCCGAGCCGTCGCCGGAGGCGCTGCTCGCGACGATCGCGGCGCGCGAGCGCACGGTCCCGGACCAGTGGCAGGTCCAGGTGCAGGCCAAGGTGCAGGCCCACGCGGACGTGGTGGTGCGCTCGTCGTACCTCTCCGCCGAGGACCTGGCCTCGGCGCACCTCGGGCACACCGACGACGTGGCGGCGACGGTCGCCGACGCGCTCGGCCGGGCCGGCCGGGACGCGCGGGTGTGCGTGCTGCCCGAGGGGCCGCAGACCATCCCCTACGTCGCCTGAGCGCCGGCTAGAACAGCCGGTGCCGGGGCAGCTCGCGCCGCTCGTCGGTGCGGAACGCGACCTCGAGCTCCCGGGTCCACGCCAGCGCGGCCCGGTGCCGCCGCGCGGCCCACAGGACGAGGGCGCACAGCACGGTGGCGGACAGCAGCAGGAGGACGGTCATGGTCCTTCGACGGTACGACCAGGATGTCCGGGTCGTGGGGTTTTTACCTACCCGTCGGCACGTGGTGCAGTCAGGTGGTCCCGGGGAGGTCGACGACCAGCCAGCCGCCGTGGAACTCGTGCACGTCGTAGGCGCAGCCGGTGCCGCGGCCCCAGCGGTCCAGGTCGTCCAGGGTGACCGTGCGGACGTGCCCGAAGGTCTCGTCGGCCTCGTCCTCCAGCGGCACCGCGACCACCACCCGTCGCCGGGCCAGCCGGAGGGCCTCCGCCACCACCTGGGTGCCGTGCCCGGGCTCGAGGTGCTCGAGCAGGTGGACGGCCAGCACGGTGTCGGCGCTGCCGTCCTCGGCGGGGAAGCGCGCGGCGTCCGCCGTGACCGTGGCGAGGGGTACGCCGAGCCGGGGTGCCATCTCGTCCAGCAGGTGCACCGTCCCGGGGGACACGTCGGAGGCCGTCGTCTCCCGGCCGGTCCGCGCGATGCGCAGGGACAGGAACCCGAAGCCGCAGCCCACTGCCAGGACGGTCCCGGGCGCGAGCAGCTCCAGGACGTGGTCGTGCACGGGTGCGTAGCCGTCGATCGACCCGTGGCCCGCCGGGTGATGCACCCCGCTCCGCCGCGTCCAGCCGGGCCAGGGTGTTGCGGTAGAAGAGCTCCCAGCTGTCCAGCGCGTCCTCGGCGCTGGTCCGGACGACCCCGGTGAGGACCCGCTCGAACAGGTCGGTGCCGCGCAGCCAGCCGGGTCCGAACAGCTCGTCCTGGAGCAGCCCGGTGAGGTCGTCGTCGACCCGGTCGGCCGGCACCACGTGCGCGACGTGCACCCGTCCCCCGGACGGCGTCAGGTCGAAGTGCTCGGTGCGCACGGTGCGCAGCCCCGCCGGCAGGACGCGCGATGTGCACCGCCTCGACGACGACCACCTCGTCCTCGTAGCGGCCGTGCACCGTGGGCGCGAGCGGGTCGATCGGGCGCCACGCCCGGGTGGACCGTCGGGATGGTCGTCCGCGGACATGCTGGTCCTCCTGCGGGCGGTGCGTCCGGTCGTTCGTGAACGTAGGAGCGTCCCGGGCGCCGGCACAGACGAGGATCGCGAAACGGGTCGTCCAGACCACCCGGCTGCTGCCCGGTCGTGGGGTCGGACCTGTCCGTGCGGAGAGGTAGGCCGCCTCCGGCAGAGGGGTGACGCCGGGGCGCGGCGGACCTAGCGTGAGGACACCGGTTCCACCCACCCGAACGCACGAGAAGAGCGGTGTCCCCATGACCGACCCCCAGGCGACCATCGAGACCCAGGACCAAGCCCCCACGACCGAGCCGGACCTCGCTGAGGACGCCCTGGTCGAAGAGGTGTCCATCGACGGGATGTGCGGCGTCTACTGATGTCGCCGTCGACGACGACACCGGTCGCGACGTCGATGCTGGAGGAGCCGTGGCGGCTGGACGGATCGGTGGCGCTGCGCCCCGAACCGTTCGGCGCGCTGGCCTACCACTTCGGCACCCGCCGGCTGAGCTTCCTCAAGACGCCCGAGCTCGTGGACGTCGTCCGCGGCCTCGAGCACAGCGCCACCGTGCGGGACGCCCTCGTCGCCGCCGGGGTGCCCGAGCCGCACTGGCCGGCGTACGTCCGCGCGCTCGACGGCCTGGCCCGCGGCGGCATGATCACCCGGAGGGACCCGAGCATGACGATCCTCGAGGAACGGCCACCCGCGCCCGGCAAGCTGGTCGACCAGTTCGAGAAGGGCCTGGACGCGCCGATCTGCCTGACCTGGGAGCTGACCTACGCCTGCAACCTCAGCTGCGTGCACTGCCTGTCCTCGTCGGGCCGCCGCGACCCGCGAGAGCTGACGACCGACGAGTGCAAGGCGCTCGTCGACGAGTTCGAGCGGATGCAGATCTTCTACGTCAACATCGGCGGCGGCGAGCCGACGGTGCGCCCGGACTTCTGGGAGCTGCTCGACTACGCGGTCGACCACCACGTCGGCGTGAAGTTCTCGACCAACGGCTTCCGGATCACCCCGGAGCGGGCCGCGAAGCTCGCGGCGACCGACTACGTCGACGTGCAGATCTCCCTCGACGGGGCGACGGCCGAGGTCAACGACCACGTCCGCGGAGCCGGCACCTACGACGCCGCGATGCGGGCGATGGGCAACCTGCAGGCGGCCGGCATGAAGGACTTCAAGATGTCGGTGGTGTGCACCCGCCACAACATCGGCCAGCTCGACGAGTTCAAGGCGATCGCCGACCGCTACGGCGCCCAGCTGCGGCTGACCCGGCTGCGGCCGTCGGGACGCGGCGCCGACGTGTGGGAGGAGCTGCACCCGCTGCCGGAGCAGCAGCGCGAGCTCTACGACTGGCTGGTCGCGCACGGCGAGTCCGTGCTGACCGGCGACTCGTTCTTCCACCTCTCGGCGTACGGCGACGCGTTGCCCGGCCTGAACCTGTGCGGCGCCGGGCGCGTGGTCTGCCTGGTCGACCCGGTCGGCGACGTCTACGCGTGTCCGTTCGCGATCCACGAGCAGTTCCTGGCCGGCAACGTGCGCTCGGTCGGAGGCTTCGACCGCGTCTGGAAGCACTCCGACCTGTTCCTGGACCTGCGCTCACCGCAGACCGGCGGCGCGTGCACGATGTGCTCGGCCTACGACTCCTGCCGGGGCGGCTGCATGGCCGCCAAGTTCTTCACCGGCCTGCCGCTCGACGGTCCCGACCCGGAGTGCGTCAAGGGCAACGCCGGGTCCCGCCCGGTGCGGTGCCGACGTCGTCGGGCGACCACTCGCACACCGGCACGGTCCGCAACGCCCCGGTGCCGCTGACCCTGCTGACGGTCGCGGCCCCCGACAAGGCGTGCGACGAGAACCCGCTCGCCGGGCTCGCGCCCGGAAGCTGAGGACGGGTCCTCGTGCGCGGGACGGTCGCACCGGCGGCGGCGTCGCTCGGCCTGGGCCAGCAGCGCTGGCCGAGGATCGAGCCGAGGTGAGGCGCTGCTGCTGGTGCCGGTCGGGTCGGTGGAGCAGCACGGACCCCACCTGCCGCTGGCGACGGACACCATGCTCGCCAACGCGGTGACCCGCGCGGCGGCGGAGCGGCTCGACGCGACGGGTGCCCGCGTGCTGGTCGCGCCGTCGGTCAACTTCGGCGCGAGCGGCGAGCACGAGGGGTTCCCGGGCACGGTCTCGATCGGTCACGAGGCGCTGTTCCTGCTGCTCGGCGGAGCTGGCCCGCTCGGCCTGCCACTGGGCCAGCGGGGTGGTCTTCGTCAACGGGCACGGCGGCAACACCGCGACGTTGACGCAAGGTCGTCGAGCTGCTGCGCTACGAGGACCGTGCGGTGGCCTGGACGTCGACGGCCCTGCCCGACGCGGACGCGCACGCCGGGGACACCGAGACCTCGCTGCTCCGGTTCCTGGCCCCGTGGGCGGTCCGCGTGGACCTGATGGCCGCCGGGTGCGACCGAGCCGGTCGCGGAGCTGATGCCGCGGCTGCGGGCCGACGGCGTGCGCGCGGTGTCGGCCAACGGCGTCCTCGGCGACCCCACCACCAGCAGCGCCGAGCGCGGACGTGAGCTCTTCGAGCGGCTGGTGCGCAACCTGGTGGCCGAGCTGACCGCCCTCGACGTGGCGGGCAACGGACGGCTCGGTGGCGCCCGGCAGTCCCTGGCCGCGATGAGGACGCCGTGACCGGTCCTCCCGTCGCGCTGGTCACGGGCGCCGCCCGCGGCATCGGCGCGGCCGTCGTGCGCCGGCTGCTCGACCGCGGCTTCGTGGTGCACGCGCTCGACTCCTGCGCGGGCGAGTCGGCCGGTACGTCGTACGCACTGGCGTCGAAGGCGGACCTGGACGCCGTCGTCGACCTGGATCCCGACCGGGTCGTGCCGGTCGTGGCCGACGTGCGCGACCTCGACGCCCTGCACCGCGCGGCCGCCGCCGCGGTCGGGACCCACGGGTCGCTCGACGTCGTGGTCGCCGGGGCCGCGGTGATGGCCGGCGGCACGCCGCTGTGGGAGACCGACCCCGCCGACCTGCAGCTGCTGTGGGAGACCGACGCGCTGGGCGTGTGGAACACCGCGCACGCGACCGTGCCGCACCTGCTCCGGTCGACCCGCACCCCGTCGTTCGTGGGGATCGCGTCCGCCGCGGGGGAGCGGGGGCTGTTCCACCTCGCGGCCTACTGCCTGGCCAAGCACGCCGTCATCGGCATCGTCCGCGGGCTGGCCGCCGACCTCACCGGCACCGGCGTGACCGCCTGCGCGGTGTCGCCCGGCTCGACCGACACCCCGATGCTGCACGCGACCGCCGCGGTCTACGACGTCGACGTCTCGGAGCTCTTCGCGTCGCAGGCGGCCGGTCGCGCGCTGTCGGCCGACGAGGTCGCCGCCGTCGTCGAGTTCGCGGCCACCGCCGGCACCGTCGTGCACGGCTCGGTGCTGCACGCCGACGGGGGGTTCGACGGATGAGGCCGCCCGCCGACTGGCGGAGCGTCACGGCGGCGGGCCGCCCCGGTCGGCCCGGGCTGCCCCCGGGTTCCGGGTCCGGCTGGCCGCGGACACCACGGTCTGCGACGACGGCCGCACCCTGGTCGGCGGGTCCGGCGCGGTGCTGCACCTGCGTCCCCGCGCCCGGGCGATGCTGCACGACGGCAGCCTGGTCACCGGCGACGCCGACACGGCGACCGTGGCGCGGCTGCTCCTGGACCGGGGCCTGGCCGACCCGGAGTTCGACTCCGTCCCGGCCGACGACGCGGTCGGCGACGTGACGGTCGTCGTCCCGGTCCGCGACCGGCCCCGCCAGCTGGCCCGGCTGCTCGCGGCCCTGCCCCCCGGGCTGCCGGTCGTCGTCGTCGACGACGGCTCGGAGGAGCCGCGCACCATCCGCGCCGTGGCCGTCGAGCTCGGCGCGACCGTCCTGCGCCACCAGGTCAGCCGCGGACCCGCCGCCGCCCGCAACACCGGCCTCGGACGGGTGCGCACCGACCTCGTCGCCTTCCTCGACTCCGACGTGGTGCCCGAGCCGGGCTGGCTCGGGCTGCTGCGCCGGCACCTCGACGACCCGGCCGTCGGGATCGTCGGGCCGCGGGTCCTCGGCAGCGTCCCGCGCGACGACGACGGCTGGCTGTGCCGCTACGAGGCCGCCCGGTCCTCCCTCGACCTGGGTCCGCGGCCCGGGACCGGTCCGGCCGCTGTCCCGGGTGGCCTACCTGCCCGAGCGCCGCGCTGCTCGTGCGCCGGTCGGCCCTCGGCGCCGCCGCCTTCGACGAGACCATGCCGGTGGCCGAGGACGTCGACCTGGTCTGGCGGGTGCACGAGGCCGGCTGGCGGGTGCGCTACGAGCCCGCGTCCGTCGTACGCCACGACCACCGGACCACGCTCGGGCCGTGGCTGCGGCGCAAGGCGTTCTACGGCACCGGAGCCGCGCTGCTGGCCGACCGGCACGGCTCCGACGTGGCGCCGCTGGTGCTGAGCCCGTGGACGGCCGCGCTCACGGTGGCGGTGCTGGCCCAGCGCCGCTGGTCGGCTCCCGCCGCGGTCCTGCTGTGCGCCGGGGTCACCGTGGCCGTGTGCCCGACGGCTCGAGCCCGGCGACCACCCGGTGCGCACGGCCGCCTCGCTGACGGCGATCGGGACCGTGTCGGCGCTGCAGCAGGCCGGCTCCGCGCTGACCCGGCACTACTGGCCGCTCGCGCTCGGCGCCGCGGTCCGCTCGCCGCGGGCCCGTCGCGCGCTGCTGGTCGCGGCGGTCGCCGACGCGGTCCTCGACCACCGTCGCGTCCGGCCCGACCTCGACCCGGTCCGCTTCGGCGTCGCCCGCCGGCTCGACGACCTGGCCTACGGCACCGGTCTGTGGGCCGGCGCCGTCCGACGCCGCAGCCCCCGGGCCCTGGTCCCCGCGTTCCGTGGATTTTCCTTCAGGAGAGGCACCTCATGAGCAAGAGCACCTGGTTCGAGACCGTCGCCGAGGCCCAGCGCCGGGCCAGGAAGCGGCTGCCCCCGTCCGTCTACGGCGCCCTGCTCGCGGGGTCGGAGGCCGGGGCGTCGTACGCCGACAACACCGTGGCGTTCGGGCAGCTCGGCTTCGCGCCGCACGTCGCGGGCGCCTCCGCCAAGCGCGACCAGGCCACCACCGTGATGGGCCAGGACATCTCGCTGCCGGTGGTCATCTCGCCGACCGGCGTCCAGGCCGTGCACCCCGACGGCGAGGTCGCGGTCGCCCGCGCCGCCGCCGCGCAGGGGTACGGCGATGGGCCTGTCGTCGTTCGCCAGCAAGCCCGTCGAGGACGTGGTCGCGGCCAACCCGCAGACGTTCTTCCAGATGTACTGGATGGGCTCGCGCGAGGACATGTCCGCCCGCATGGAGCGGGCCCGGTCGGCCGGCGCCGTCGGCCTGATCGCCACCCTGGACTGGTCGTTCTCGCACGGCCGCGACTGGGGCAGCCCGTCGATCCCCGAGACGATGAACCTCAAGACGATGGTGAGGTTCGCGCCCGAGGGGCTCCGCCGCCCCCAGTGGGTGCTGGACTTCCTCCGCAACGGCGGCATCCCCGACCTGACCGCGCCCAACCTCGCCGAGGGCGCCACCCCGGCGCCGACGTTCTTCGGTGCCTACGGCGCCTGGATGCAGACCGACCCGCCGTCGTGGGAGGACGTCGCGTGGCTGCGGCGAGGAGTGGGGCGGCCCGTTCATGCTCAAGGGCGTCTGCCGGGTCGACGACGCCCGCAAGGCCGTCGACGCCGGCGTCACCGCGATCTCGGTGTCCAACCACGGCGGCAACAACCTCGACGGCACGCCCGCCCCGATCCGCGCGCTGCCGGCCGTGGTGGACGCCGTCGGCTCCCAGGTCGAGGTGCTCCTCGACGGCGGCATCCGGCGCGGCAGCGACGTGGTCAAGGCGGTCGCGCTCGGGGCCCGCGCGGTGATGATCGGACGGGCCTACCTGTGGGGCCTCGCCGCCGACGGCCAGGCCGGCGTCGAGAACGTCCTCGACATCCTGCGCGGCGGCATCGACTCCGCCCTCCTCGGCCTGAACCACTCCTCGGTCCACGACCTGTCTCCCGACGACGTCATCGCCCCACCCGACTTCTTCCGCCCCCTCGGCCGCCACCCCTGACGCCGACCCGTCAGGTGTGCAGGGGTTTTCGCGGCGTGTCGTCGCAGAAGTGACGGCTCGGCGAGGCGCGGGGTCCGAATGGACCATGCCAGATTTGACCGTTCGGGTCAGCCGTGTCCGGTACGTTCCCGCCTATCCTGAACGGGTCAGGTGAGTGCGGCGGGTTCCGAGAGGAGCCGGGGGGCCGTACACAGCTCATGGTGTGGAAAGTCGGAATGCTTCGGACGGCGAGGGGAGCCGCAGTCCGCGGAAGTTCGGCACGAGAAAGGCCACGTCTGTGGAGCACGCCCGCTGCGCACATTGCCGCAACCCGATCCGGGGTCGACAGGCCTACGTCCGGCACGCCCGGTCCGACCTGTCGTTCCACACGGACTGCTGGGTGCTGCTGCACTCGACCGTCCAGGCCGACTACCTCGCGCGCTACGAGGCCGACGGCGTCAGCGCCCTGGTCACGCCGTACAGCCGGACCGCCATGGCGTCCTGGCTGCCCGAGGCCGCCATCGACGAGGCGGTCGAGACGCTGAGCGAGCAGCTCGTCGTCGGCTCGTTCGACGACGACCCGTGCTCAGCGAGGAGCTCCGGACGGGGGAGTGACGCGGTTCGTTGCGAGCCGCGAGTGCCTCGAGCAGCGCGACCACCTCCGCGCCGCGGGCGTGCGGCACGAAGAGGTGGTCGTGGAAGAAGCCGGCCACGACGTTGCAGCTGATCCCGTGCTCGGTCAGCTCCGTCGCCACGGCCGCCGTCAGTCCCACCGCCTCGAGGGCGGAGTGCACCCGCAGGGTCACCCACGCCGCGACGTACTCGTAGGCCAGGCCCGCGCGGTCCGCCTCGCCGCGTGCGAGCGACCAGGGTCAGCCCCTCCGGCTCCCGCACCGTGACCACCGGCTCCACGCCCTCCGGCACCGTCGCCGCGGTGGTGAACACGAACTCGCCCGCGTGCAGCTCCGGCCGCATCGTCGCCAGCAGCCGGCCCAGGTCCCGTTCGCCGCTCATCCTCGGGAGCCTAGGACACGCCCTGGGCGCGTTCGGCTGACATCGTCGTGCGCACCACGGAGACTGGGCGCATGCGCTCCTCTCGGGTCCTGACCGCTCTGCTGTCCGTCGCCGTCGCCGGGCTCGTCGCCTGCGCGGGCACCGGGCCGTCGCACGCCCAGTCGCCGGCCACCTCGGCGCGCACCGCCGTGCCGGTCACCAAGCTGCTGGTGTTCGTCGAGGAGAACCACTCCCTCGCCCAGATGCGGGCCGGGATGCCGTACGCCGCGAGCCTGGCCGAGAGGTACGGCTACGCGACGGACTACCGGGCGATCCAGCACCCGTCGCTGCCCAACTACATCGCGATCGCCGGCGGCTCGACCTACGCCGTGCAGGACGACGCGGCCCCGTCGGCGCACCGGCTGACCGGCCGCTCGGTGTTCGGCCAGGCCCTGCGGAACAAGCGGACCGCCGCGACGTACGCCCAGGGCATGCCGGTCCGTTGCGGACGCTCGAACAGCGGCGCCTACGCGCCGAAGCACAACCCGTGGACCTACTTCGCCGCCGAGCGGACCGCCTGCGTCGCGCACGACCGCGGGATGTCCGCGTTCACGAGCGACGCCGCCGCCGGCCGGCTGCCGAACGTCGGGATGGTCGTGCCGGACCTGCGCCACGACGCGCACGACGGGTCCCTGGGCGCGGCGGACGCCTGGTTCCGGGCGCAGATGGCCAAGGTCTTCGCCGGACCCGACTGGCGCTCCGGGCGGCTCGCCGTCGTGCTGACCGCCGACGAGGACGACCGGCACAGCGGCAACACCGTGCTGACCGTGGTGATCCACCCCAGCCAGCAGCACCACGTGGTCACCACGCCGCTGACGCACTACTCGCTGACCCGGCTGTACGACGAGGTGGCCGGCCTGCCCTACCTCCGCAACGCCGCGCTCGCCCCGTCGATGGCGACCGCCTTCGGCCTCCCCGTCCGCTGACCACCGGTGGTCGAGGAGCCGAGCCCCGGGTGGTCGAGGAGCCGAGCCGCTGGGCGAGGCGTCTCGAGACCACCTGCCCGTCAGTCGGTGCGGCGCTCGCGGTGCATCTCGCGGACCACCTGGGTCGGCACGGCCGGGTCGCTGGACTCCTCGCGCCGCTCCACGACGCTCTCGCGCTGCGCGGTCGCGCGGGCGTGCGCGATCACGGCCGCGCCGGCGACCATCAGGATCAGGCCGGCGACGCCCAGGTTGATGTTGGGCATGTCGTCCTTCACGGCGAAGCTCAGCAGTGCTCCGAGCACCACCAGGAACAATCCGGCTCCCACGAGAACCACCACCTTCCGGCCAACGGGCCGACTCTGGTCTACCCGCAGCGGCGCAGCCCATGCGACCCGGGGTGGTCGTCGGCAGACGGGCGACGGTCGCGCGGCAGTAGGCTCGCGGCATGAACGCCTCGGCCCGCCACCACGTCTCCGTGACCGGGCGACCGGACGGCCGGGCCATCGTCTTCGCGCACGGTTTCGGCTGCGACCAGCACATGTGGCGCTGGGTCGCGCCGGCCTTCCGTGACGAGTTCCGGGTGATCCTCTTCGACCACGCCGGAGCCGGCGAGGCCGACCCCGCGGCGTACGACGAGCAGCGGCACGCGTCCCTGCAGGGATACGCCGACGACGTCGTGGAGATCTGCCGGGAGCTCGACGTCACCGACGGCATCTTCGTCGGCCACTCCGTGTCGTCGATGATCGGCGTGCTGGCCGACCGCGCGGCGCCGGAGCTGTTCGACCGGCTGGTGATGATCGGGCCGTCGCCGCGCTACATCGACACCGAGGACTATCGCGGCGGGTTCAGCGAGGCGGACGTCCGCGAGCTCCTGGAGTCGCTGGAGAGCAACTACCTCGGCTGGTCGAGCGCGATGGCGCCGGTGATCATGGCCAACCCCGAGCGTCCCGCGCTGGGCGACGAGCTGACCGAGAGCTTCTGCCGCACCGACCCCGACCGCGCGCGCCGGTTCGCCGAGGTCACGTTCCTGTCCGACAACCGGGCGGACCTGGCCGCGGTGACCACCCCGACCCTGGTGCTCCAGTGCACCCAGGACGCGATCGCGCCGGTCGAGGTGGGGCAGTTCGTCGCCGACACCATGCCGCACGCGACCCTGGTGATGCTCGAGGCCACCGGGCACTGCCCCCACATGAGCTCACCCGACGCGACGGTCGCCGCGATGTGGCCGTTCGTGCGGGGCTCCGTCACCGTCGACGCATGAGCTGGCAGGCCGCGACCGAGGCGTTCACCGCGGCGCTGCTCGACGACGACCCGGAGCAGCTCTACGACCGGGCACCCTGCGGCTACCTGACGACCGCCCCCGACGGCACCATCGTCAAGGCCAACGCGACCTTCGCGGCGCTGTCCGGCTACGACCGCGACGACCTCGTGGGTCGCCGGACGCTTCTCCGAGCTGCTCTCGACCGGCGGCCGGATCTACCACGAGACGCACTTCGCGCCGCTGCTGCGGATGCACGGGACGGTCGCGGAGGTGGCCTTCGAGCTGAAGCGCCCCGACGGCGAGCGCGTGCCCGGTGCTGGTCAACGCGGTGCTCGAGTCCGAGCCGGACGGCAGCCCGAAGCTGATCCGGGTCGCGGTGTTCGACGCGACCGCACCGACGGGCCTACGAGCGCGAGCTGCTGCTGGCCAAGCAGCGGGCCGAGCGCTCCGAGGCCCGGGCACAGGCGCTCGCGCGCACCCTGCAGTCGACGCTGATCCCGCCCTCGCCGCCCAACCTCCCCGGCCTGGACGTGTCGGCGGCCTACCGCCCCGCCGGGGACGGCGAGGAGGTCGGCGGCGACTTCTACGACATCTTCCAGATCAAGTCCGGCGACTGGGTCGTCGCGCTGGGCGACGTGTGCGGCAAGGGCGTCGACGCGGCGGTCGTCACGGCGCTGGTCCGCTACTCGCTGCGCGCGCTGTCCGTGCAGGAGGACGACCCGAGCGCGGTCCTGCAGGCGCTCAACCAGATCCTGCTCGACGACGGCACGGACCGGTTCTGCACCGTCGTCCTGGTCCGGCTCCGGCTGGCCGAGGGCGGCTGGGTCGCGACGATCAGCGCCGGCGGCCACCCCCTCCCGCTGCACGTGACGGAGGGCGGCGCCGTGACGGAGGTCGGCAGCGTCGGCTCCCTGATGGGCGTGCTGGCGTCGGTGACCGTGCACGACACCGAGGTGCGGCTCGTGCCCGGCGACGTGATGGTGATGTTCACCGACGGCGTCACCGAGGGCCGCCGCGGCCAGGAGTTCTTCGGCGAGAGCCGGCTGACCGACTCCGCGCGCCGGCACCGGGCCGCGGTGCTGCCCGCCGAGAGCATCCTGGGCGACGTGCTGGAGTTCCAGCACGACACCGCGCGCGACGACATCGCCGTGGTCGTCGTACGCGTCCCGCCGCTGCCCGTCCCCCCAGTCCCGGATCCGACCACCCTCCCGAACGGAGTTCACCAGTGAGCAACGACCCCCGCGCCGGAACCGTCGCCGAGCCGTCCGACCTCGTCGACGTCGCGCACCTCGTGACGGCGTACTACACCGGCCGACCGGACCCCTCCGACCCCGACCAGCGCGTCGCGTTCGGCACGTCCGGGCACCGCGGGAGCAGCCTGAACACCGCGTTCAACGAGGCGCACATCGTGGCCACCACCCAGGCGATCTGCGACTACCGCAAGGCCCAGGGGTACGACGGACCGCTGTTCGTCGGACGCGACACCCACGCCCTGTCCGAGCCCGCGTGGGCCTCCGCCCTGGAGGTGCTCGTCGCCAACGACGTGACCGTCCTGGTGGACGACCGCGACGGCTACACACCGACCCCGGCGGTCTCCCACGCGATCCTGCGGGCCAACCTCGGGAAGAAGAGCGGCCTGGCCGACGGGATCGTCGTCACCCCGTCGCACAACCCGCCCTACGACGGCGGCTTCAAGTACAACCCGCCCAACGGCGGCCCCGCCGACACCGACGCCACCAAGTGGATCGCCGACGCGGCCAACGCCTACATCGAGCAGGGTCTCGACGGCGTGCGGCGCGTGCCGTTCGCGCGCGCCCGGGGGAGGGCCGAGGGCTACGACTTCCTGGGCACCTACGTCGACGACCTGCCGCACGTCGTCGACCTCGCGAAGGTCAAGGAGGCCGGCGTCCGGATCGGCGCCGACCCGCTCGGCGGCGCGAGCGTGGGCTACTGGGGCGAGATCGCCGACCGGCACGGCCTCGACCTCACCGTCGTCAACCCGCTCGTCGACCCGACCTGGCGCTTCATGACGCTGGACTGGGACGGCAAGATCCGGATGGACTGCTCGTCGCCGTCGGCGATGGCGTCGTTGATCGCCCGCAAGGACGAGTACGACATCGCCACCGGCAACGACGCCGACTCCGACCGGCACGGCATCGTCACCCCGGACGGTGGGCTGATGAACCCCAACCACTACCTCGCGGTCGCGATCCGCTACCTGTACGGCGGCGCGCGGCCCGACTGGCCCGGCGACGCCGCGATCGGCAAGACGCTGGTGTCGTCGTCGATGATCGACCGGGTCGCCGGCGCGGTCGGCCGGACGCTCACCGAGGTCCCGGTCGGGTTCAAGTGGTTCGTGCCGGGGCTGCTCGACGGCTCGATCGCCTTCGGCGGCGAGGAGTCCGCGGGCGCGTCGTTCCTGCGCTTCGACGGCTCGGTGTGGACCACCGACAAGGACGGCATCATCCTGGCGCTGCTCGCCTCGGAGATCCTCGCCGCGACCGGGAAGTCGCCGAGCGAGCACTACGCCGCACTCACCGAGGAGTACGGCGACCCGGCCTACGCCCGCGTGGACGCGCCCGCCGACCGCGCGGAGAAGGCCAAGCTCGGCGCGCTCTCGCCCGACGACGTCACCGCCTCCACGCTGGCCGGCGAGGAGATCACCGCCAAGCTCACCGAGGCGCCCGGCAACGGCGCCAAGATCGGCGGCCTCAAGGTGACCACCGAGAACGCCTGGTTCGCGGCCCGACCGTCGGGCACCGAGGACGTCTACAAGATCTACGCCGAGTCGTTCCGCGGGGCCGACCACCTCGCGCAGGTGCAGGAGGAGGCCCGCGAGGTCGTCAGCGCGGCGTTGAAGGGCTGAGCGCCCAGGCGTCGTGCAGCGCCGCGACGGTCGCGTAGCGGTCGGTCCGGCTCGGGAGACGTCGCCCGGTGCACGACGGACAGCTGCGCCGGCGGTGCCCCGCCAGGCGCTCTCGTCGTCGCGCGCGTCGAGCATCAGCCGGATCGCCCGGCCGAGCACGAAGACCGTCGTCCGCTCGTCGATCGTGGTGCCGCCGCCCCACTGCTCCGGGGCCATGAAGCGCGGTCGACCCCGGGAGCCGGTCCGCGCCGGTCGTGAACGGTCCGGGCCGGTAGTCGTCGAGGTCGATCAGGGTCAGCGCCTGCCGGTCGAAGTCGTACATCAGCGACCCGGCGTACAGGTCCACCTCGACGAACCCGGCGGCGACGACGGCCCGGTGCGCGGACAGCAGGGACTCCACCGCGGCCTCGACGGACGGCACCGGCAGGGCGCGGAAGCGCGACCAGCCGCCGGGGCCGCGCAGCAGGTCCGCGTCGAGCCAGGGCATCACCAGCACCGGCCCGATCCCGAACGGGACCACGTGCAGCACCGGGTTGATCGCCGGGTGCCGTACGGCGGCGTGGAACCGCACCGCGGACCGCAGGGACGAGCACCGCCGCCGGCGTGGTCGGGGTCTTCACGAACAGCCGCTCGTCGCCGACGCGCACGCCGTAGGACACGCAGCCGGAGTCCTGCTGGTCGAAGATCGCGAACACCTCGCCGAGCCCGCCGGACCCACTGCGCGGGCGTCGAGCCGGGCGACGGGAGGGGCAGGGGCACCGCGCGAGGCTACTCCGCGTCGACCTCGATCACCGACAGCGTGTTGCCGGCCGGGTCCTTGAACCACGCGATCAGCGGTCCGCCCTTGCGGAAGATCCCCTTGTCGTCGGTGGCCATCGGCGTCCCGGCGTACGTCTCGAACACGACACCGCGCGACGCGAGCCCGTCGACGGCCGCCTCGATGTCGGGCACCGGGAAGTTCAGGATCGTGTACGACGCAGCCTGGTGGCCCGGGCTCGGGTAGACGAGCACCTGCGTGCCGCCGGCGAGCTCGAGGTGGAAGCCCGGTCCGCCGTCCTCGACCTTCAGCCCCAGGGTGTCGCCGTAGAACGCGCGGGCCGCGTCGAGGTCGTCCACGGAGAAGCCGCTGAACGCCTTGCTCTGCTCAAGCATGCGGAGGTCCTTTCGTCGTCGTCACTGCAGTAGACCGCCGGACGGCCGGAAAGTCATCGCGCTCGGCGCGGTGGGACGGCACGATGAGGGCATGGACACCACGGGGGTCGTGCTGCGGGACGTGCGCGACGACGACGACCTGGACGCGCTCAACGCCGGCTGCACCGTCTGGTTCGGCGGCGGCAACCTGCGCGAGCTGATGGCGGTCGAGGACGGCACGCCCAAGGCGATGTGGGTGGCCGAGCTCGACGGGCAGCCGGTGGGGTTCGGCCAGGCGGTCGGCGCCGGCGTGACCGACGGCCGCCGGGGCATCGCCTACGTGTGGGTCCGGCCCGAGGCGCGGCGCCACGGGGTCGGGCGCGCCCTGTGGCAGGCGGTGCTGGAGGTGGCGACCCCGGCGCGGGTGCCCGGCGTGATGGTGCAGCCCGACGACGCGGACACCTCCACGATCGACGTCGCACTGGCCCACGGCGCCACCCGGCGGGGGCTGCACCTCGAGAGCGAGCTCGACCTCGCCGGTGCCGAGACCCATCGCGCCCTGGCCGCCGCCCACCGGGCCCCGGGCGTCGGGCTGGCCCAGCTGCCCGACAGCGGCGAGGAGGTGTGGCGGGCCTTCGCGCCGGTGTTCCACCGGCTGATGGCCGACACCCCGGACCACGCGGACGGGGCGGACGAGATGCCCTACGCGATCATGCGGACGCTGCTCAAGCACCCCTGGCAGGTGTACGGCGCCTGGCGTGACGGCCGCCTGGTGGGCTTCACGTCGGTGATGGTGCGCGACGCGGACGCGGGTCGGCTCAACACCATGCTGA
Organism: uncultured Actinomycetota bacterium; assembly: GCA_963778095.1. GTDB lineage: Bacteria > Actinomycetota > Actinomycetes > Propionibacteriales > Nocardioidaceae > Nocardioides_B. The sequence continues at coordinate 475,081 of CAVZTB010000007.1, forward strand.
CCGCGGTGGACCGGGACGTCCGCGGCCTCGGTCTGGCGACCGCCCTGAAGGCCGCCCACGCCCTGGCCCTGCACGACGCCGGCTGGCGCAGCATCGTCACCCAGAACATGGAGGGCAACGACGCGATCCTGGCCAGCAACCGGCGGCTGGGCTTCGTGCCGACGCTGGGCAAGCGCGATCTCGCGTTCGACTACGCCTGACCGAGCACGTCCGCGAGGGCCGCGATGTCGGCCGGACCGACCTGGCAGCAGCCGCCGACGTACGCCGCGCCGGCCGCCACCCAGCCCGGGGCGAGCGACACGTCGTAGGCCGACGTGCCGCTCCACGTGTGGGCGCCGCTGTCCCAGCCCTGGCCGGAGTTCGGGTAGGCCACACCCGGCTTGCCCGTGACGGCGCGGGCGGTCTCGAGCGCGGCCTGCACGTCGTCCGGGGCGCAGCAGTTCACCCCGGTCGCGAGCACCGCCGTGCTGGAGGCGACGACGGCGAACGCCTCGTCCAGCGGCTGGCCGGCGCGGGTGGCGAGCCCGTCGCAGGAGTAGGACAGCCAGGCCGGGAGCGCCCAGCTCGTCGAGCAGGTCGACCAGGACGGCGGCCTCGTCGAGGTCGGGGATCGTCTCGACCGCGAGCAGGTCCGGCCCGGTCTCGGCCAGCAGGTCGAGGCGCGGCCCGTGGAAGTCGCGGAGCTGCACGGCGGTGAGGCCGTAGCGGCCGCGGTACTCCGACCCGTCGGCCAGCACCGCGCCGTACGGCCCGACCGACGCCGCCACCAGCCGCCGCCGGCCGTCGACGGCCAGCTCGTCGCGGACCTCGCGGGCGATCGTCACGCTGCGCCGCAGCAGGGCCTCGGCCTCGGACCGGGACAGGCCCGCGCGCTCGAAGCCCGGCACGCTCGCCTGGTAGCTCGCCGTCGTCGCGACCTCCGCCCCGGCCGCGTAGTAGGCCCGGTGCACCGCGGCCACCTCCGCCGGGTCGTCGCGCAGCAGCCGGGCGGTCCACAGCTCGTCGGAGAGGTCGTGCCCGCGGGCCACCAGGGCGTTGGAGAGGCCGCCGTCGAGGATCACCCGTCGAGTCTGCCAGCCGAGCGTATGGTCGGCCGGGTGAGCACGAACCGTGAGCAGCCCTGGTCCGACGACACCCCCGAGCACGGCCGGGTCGTGGTGGTCACGGACAACCCGATCGGCCGGGCCGTCGCCACGATCGCCGAGATCGCCGGGCGCCGGGTCACGCTGCTGGCCGACGAACGCGTCGAGGAGACGCCCCTCGAGTGGCTCGCCGCCAACCCGCTCGGCCCGGACGACGCGTTCGTGATGTGCGACCACGACACCCCCGACATGGAGGCGCTGCTGCGGGCCGCGCTGGCCGGGGAGGCGGGGTACGTCGCGATGATGGGCAGCCGGCGGCGCGCCGAGAAGGTGTTCGACGCCCTCGAGGCCGAGCTGCCCGGCCGAGGCCCTCGCCCGGCTGCACGTGCCGGCCGGCCTGAACACCGGCGGCAAGGCGCCCGGCGAGATCGCGCTCTCCGTCGTCGCCGAGGTCGTCGCGGTCTCCTACGGTCGCCCCGGTGGCCCCATGAAGGCCCGCTGACCCGGCGCTTGTGGTTGCTGGTTCCCCGCTGACCCGGCGCTTGTGGTTGCTGGTTCCCGCCGACCCGGCGCTTGTGGTTGACCGGAATGGCAACCAGCCCCGGCTCAACCGTGCATAAGGCCCGGCTCAACCGTGCACAAGGCCCGGGTCAACCCACCACGAGGCCCGGGTCAACCCACCACGAGGCCCGGGTCAACCGTCAGGCGGGGAGGTAGGTGGCCTCGGTGGCGATCCGGGTGATCCGGGCCCAGTCCCGGTCGAGCAGCGCCTCGGCGGGCGTGAGCCAGGAGCCGCCGACGCAGCCGACGTTGGGCAGCGAGAGGTACGACGCCGCGCTCGACGCCGTGATCCCGCCGGTCGGGCAGAACCGCGCCTGCGGCACCGGGGACGCGATCGACCTCAGGAAGTCGAGCCCGCCGGACGCCTCGGCCGGGAACAGCTTCATCTCGGAGTAGCCGAGCTCGATCAGCCGCAGCACCTCCGAGACGGTCGCGGCTCCGGGCAGGTGCGGCAGCCCGGTCTCCTGCATGGCGGCGGCGAGCGCGTCCGTCGTACCGGGCGAGACCAGGAACTGCGCGCCCGCGGACAGCGCGTCCTTGGCCTGCGACGGCGCGACGATCGTGCCGGCGCCGACCAGGATCTCCGGCACCTGGGTGGCGATGGCCTCGATGGCGTCGAGCGCGACCGGCGTGCGCAGGGTCAGCTCGATCACCGGGATGCCGCCCTCGACGAGGGCGCGGGCCACGGGGACGGCGTGGTCGAGGTCGTGCAGCACGACCACGGGGACGACGGGGACGAGGTCGAGCAGGGAGTCAGTCATCGGCGTTCTCGATCTGTGCGGTGGGGACGGGGAAGACGCTCGCGCCCTGGTCGGCGGGGCCGACCGCGGCGCGGAACGAGGAGAAGAGCTCGCGGCCGGTGCCGAACACCTGCGAGTCGTCGGGTACGGCGGCAGCCCGCGCGTCCATCTCGTACGGCGCGACGTGCAGCTCGAGCACGCCGGCGTCGGCGTCGAGGGTCACGAGGTCGCCGTCGCGGACCCGGGCGAGGGGACCGCCGACGGCCGCCTCGGGGGTGAGGTGGATCGCGGAGGGCACCTTGCCCGAGGCGCCGGACATGCGGCCGTCGGTGACGAGCGCGACGCGCTGCCCGCGGTCCTGCATCACGCCGAGGGCGGGCGTCAGCTTGTGCAGCTCGGGCATGCCGTTGGCGGCCGGGCCCTGGAAGCGGATGATCGCGACGAAGTCGCCGTCGTCGAGCAGCCCGTCCTGGAAGGCCTGCAGGAAGTCGAGCTGGTCGTCGAACACCTTGGCGGGCGCCTTGACCTGGCGGTGCTCGCCCTTGACGGCCGAGGTCTTGATGACCGCACGGCCGAGGTTGCCGTCGAGCATCCGCAGCCCGCCGTCGGGGGCGAAGGGGTCGTCGGCACCGCGGAGCACCTCGGTGTCGAGGCTCTGCTTGGGCCCCTCCTCCCAGGTCAGCTGGCCGCGGTCGAGCCGGGCCTCGGTCGTGTAGCGCCACAGGCCGTGGCCGGCGACGGTGTGCACGTCGTCGTGGAGCAGCCCGGCCTTGAGCAGCGAGTGGACCGTGAAGGCCAGCCCGCCGGCGGCGTGGAAGTGGTTCACGTCGGCCTTGCCGTTGGGGTAGACCTTCGCCATCGACGGCACCACGGCCGAGAGGTCGGACAGGTCGTCCCAGGTCAGCGTGATGCCGGCGGCCCGCGCGATCGCGACCAGGTGCAGCGTGTGGTTGGTCGAGCCGCCGGTGGCGAGCAGGGCCACGCAGCCGTTGACGATCGCGTTCTCGTCGACGATCTTGCCGACCGGGGTGAACTCCTCGCCCCAGGCGGTCAGCGCCGTGGCGCGGGCGGCGGCCGCGTCGGTCAGCGCCTCGCGCAGCGGCGTGCCCGGGTTGACGAAGCTCGCGCCCGGCAGGTGCAGGCCCATGACCTCCATCAGCATCTGGTTGGAGTTCGCGGTGCCGTAGAACGTGCAGGTGCCGGCCGAGTGGTAGGACGCCGACTCGGCCTCGAGCAGCTCGTCGCGGCCGATCTCGCCGGCGGCGTACCGCTGCCGGACCTGGGCCTTCTCGTCGTTGGGCAGCCCCGAGGTCATCGGGCCCGCGGGCACGAAGACGGCCGGGAGGTGGCCGAACGACAGGGCGCCGATCAGCATGCCGGGCACGATCTTGTCGCAGACGCCGAGCATCAGCGTCGCGTCGAACATGTCGTGCGACAGGGCGATCGCGGTGGACATCGCGATGACGTCGCGGCTGAACAGCGACAGCTGCATGCCGTCGCGGCCCTGGGTGATGCCGTCGCACATGGCGGGCACGCCGCCGGCGAACTGCGCGATGCCGCCGGAGCGCATCACGGCCTTCTTCAGCTGGGCGGGGAAGCCCTCGAAGGGCTGGTGCGCCGACAGCATGTCGTTGTAGGCGGAGACGATCGCGACGTTGGGCTTGACCGTGCCGCGCAGCGCCTTCTTGTCCGCGGGCCCGGAGGCCGCGAAGCCGTGGGCGAGGTTGGCGCAGGCCAGCCGGCCGCGGGCCGGGCCGCGCTGGGCGGAGGCCTCGAGCCGCTGGAGGTAGGCCGCGCGCTCGGCGCGGCTGCGCTGGACGATGCGGGCCGTGACCTCCGCGACGACGGGATGCATGTGGGTCATCAGTTGCTGCTCTCGTGCCAGGAGCGCGAGTCGCGCTCGAGAAGGGTGATCGCTGCGCTGGGACCACTGGTGCCTGCTGGGTAGGGGCGGGGGCTGTGCTCGGGGCCGGCCCACCGCTCGAGGATCGGCTCGACCCACGCCCACGCGGCCTCGACCTCGTCGCGGCGCATGAACAGGGTCGGGTTGCCGCGGACGACGTCCATCAGCAGCCGCTCGTAGGCGTCCGGCGACCGGCGCTGGAACGTCTTGGCGTAGCTCAGGTCCAGGGAGACCGGCCGCAGCCGGATGCCACCGGGGCCCGGCTCCTTGGCGGTCATGTGGAGCTTCATGCCCTCGTCGGGCTGGAGCTGGATCACCAGGCGGTTGGGCTCGTTGCTGCCCTCGCTGCCGGGGAACATGGCGTGCGGGACGGCCTTGAACTGGATCACGATCTCGGAGCAGCGGCGCTCCATCCGCTTGCCGGTGCGCAGGTAGAACGGCACGCCGGCCCAGCGCCAGTTCTGCACCTCGGCCTTGATCGCCACGAAGGTCTCGGTGGTCGAGTCGGGGCTCTCCGCGTCCTCGCGGTACGACGGGGCGGCGACCCCGTCGACGAGGCCGGGGGAGTACTGCCCGGCGACGACCGAGCGGTCCACGTCGACGCCCTCGAGCGGCTTGAGGGCCTGGAGCACCTTGAGCTTCTCGTCGCGGACGGTCTCCCGGTCGACGTACGTCGGGGGCTCCATCGCGACCAGGCAGAGCAGCTGGAGCAGGTGGTTCTGCACCATGTCGCGCAGCGCGCCGGAGCCGTCGTAGTAGCCGCCGCGGCTGCCGACGCCGAGCGACTCGCTGGCGGTGATCTGGACGTGGTCGATGCAGTTGGCGTTCCAGAGCGGCTCGAGGAACGTGTTGGCGAACCGGGTCACCAGCAGGTTCTGCACGCTCTCCTTGCCGAGGTAGTGGTCGATCCGGAAGATCTGGTGCTCCTCGAACACGGCGCCGACGGCGTCGTTGACCTCGCGGGCCGAGGCCAGGTCGTGGCCGAGGGGCTTCTCGAGCACCAGCCGCGAGGTCTCGGTGACCAGGCCGTGGTCGGCCAGGCTCTGGCTGACCCGGCCGAAGAGCGCGGGACCGATGGCGAGGTAGAACACCCGGACCCGGTCGCTGACCGGGAGCTGCTCGACGAGGGCGGGCCAGCTCGACTCGTCGTCGATGTCGAGGCTGACGTGGGTGAGCCGGTCGACGAACCGGTCGACGGTGGTGTCGTCGAGCTCGGTGGCGCGGACGAAGCGCGGCAGCTCGCCGCGGATCTTGTCGCGGTAGCCGGCCTCGTCGAGGCCGGCGCGGGACACCGCGACGATCCGGGTCTCCTCGGTGAGCTGGCCGTCGCGGTCGCGGAGGTAGAGGGCGGGCAGCAGCTTGCGGACCGCCAGGTCGCCGGTGCCGCCGAAGACGACGAAGTCGCACGGGGCCACGGGCTGCGGCCCGGAGGTGGAGGAGGACGGGGACTGCTGGGACATCAGGGAATCTCTCGGGACGGGGCGGGGTGCACGTCAGCTCTCCACGGTAGGGACAGATATGCGTGCTGGCAAGACAGTGATATGTATTTGAGAAAGCATAAGTGTGAACGTTCGGCTTTCCCGGGAACCGGAGGTGGTTCAATGCGAGTCATGTCGACCGTGCCGGTGCCCCCCGGGTCAGGACCTGCGACCACCGGTGAGGTGTTCTCGCTGATCCGGGACGGTCGCGCGCTCACCCGCAGCGACGTCGGCCGGCTGACCGGCCTGTCGCGGACCGCGGTCGCGGCCCGGCTCACCGCGCTGCTCGGCTCCGGGCTGGTCGTCGAGGGCACCGACGACGACGACCGGGCGCCCTCGACCGGCGGGCGCCCCGCGGTGCACCTGCGCTTCAACCGCGACGCCGGCGTGGTGCTGGCCGGCGCCATCGGCCGCAGCCGCACCCAGCTCGGCGTGTGCGACCTCGACGGGAGCGTGCTCGGTCGCGGTGGACCTCGACCAGGAGGTCGGCCCCTCGGCGCAGGACCTGATGCCCCAGGTGGTCACGGCGTTCCGGTCCCTGCTGGCCGACGCCGGACGCACCCCGGACGACGTACGCGCCGTCGGGCTGTCGATCCCCGGCACCGTCGACTTCGGGCACGGCGCCAGCCTGGACTCGCCGATCATGTCCGGCTGGGACGGCGTCGAGCTCGCTCCGTTCGTCCGCGACCTGCCGCTGCCGTCGGGGGCGCCGGTGTTCGTCGACAACGACGCCAACGTGATGGCGCTGTCCGAGCGGCGCGGCCACCTGGAGACCTACCGGGACCTGCTGTTCGTCAAGGCGTCCACCGGCATCGGCGTCGGCATCGTCTCCGGCGGCCAGGTGCTCCGCGGCGCCCAGGGCGCCGCCGGCGAGATCGGGCACACCAAGACCTCGTCGGCCGAGGGGCTGCCCTGCCGCTGCGGCGACACCGGCTGCGTCGAGGCGGTCGCGGCCGGCTGGGCCCTGGTGCAGTCCGCCCGGGAGCGGGGCCACCAGGTCGAGCACGTCCGCGACGTCGTCCGGCTGGCCGTCACCGGCGACGCCGACGCCCGGCACCTGGTCCGCGAGGCCGGCCGCCGGATCGGCGAGGCGCTCGCCTCCGCCGTGAACCTGCTCAACCCCGAGGCCGTCGTGGTCGGCGGAGACCTGGCGCTGGCCTACGACACGTTCGTGGCCGGCCTGCGGGAGTCGGTGTACTCCCAGGCCTCGGCCCTGGCCACCCGCGAGCTGCAGATCGTGCCGGTCACGCACGGCGAGCGGTCCGGTGTCGTCGGCTGCGCCGCGATGGCGATCCGCGAGGTGCTCGACTCCACCGCCGTCGACCGCGCCCTCTCGTCCTGACCCTGGCTGGTCGAGGTGGCCTCCGCTGGTTGAGGTGCGAGGAGCGCTAGCGACGAGCCTCGAAACCACTCCGCACCTGCGCGCAGACGTGACCTGGTTTCGAGGCGCCTCGGCTAGCGCGCTCGGGCACCTCGACCAACGTGAGCGTGGTCAGGCGTCGGGGTAGAGGTTCTGCAGCCGCACCTGGCCGCGCGCGGCGACCTTGCCGTCGGCGTCGAGCGTCTCGACGAGCCAGACCTGCTGGGAGCGGCCGCGGTGCAGCGGCGTCGCGGTCGAGGTCAGCGTGCCCTCGCGGACCGCGCGGTAGAAGTCGGTGTTGTTGTTGACGCCGACGACCTTGCCCTTGTCGCCCATCCAGACCGCCGCGCCGACGCTGGCCAGCGTCTCGATCACCGAGCAGTGCACGCCGCCGTGCACGATGCCGTAGGGCTGGTGCAGGTCGGGCTTGGCGGTCCAGGTCGCGGTGACCCGGTCGCCGGTCACCTCGCCGAACTCGACACCGAGGTGCCGCACGAAGTCGCCGGTGATGTCGTCGTCCAGGAGAGATTCGCTCACTCCCGCAGTATCCCGTCCGCGCAGCGCCGTACCGCCGGCGGGCCAGAAACAGTCGACAAACTCTTGTCATGTTCGCAAGAGAAGTGTAGAACGTAATCATGACCAGCACCGACGATCGCACCGGCGCAGCACCCTCGCCGACCGGGCCGCTCAGCCGGATCGACTACTCCGAGCGGATCCCCAACAACGTCAACCTCGCGGACGACCGGCGGCTGCAGCGAGCGCTCGAGGGCTGGCAGCCCAAGTTCATCGACTGGTGGAAGACGCTCGGTCCGGCGCTGCCCACCAAGGACGTCTACCTGCGTACGGCGATCGCGGTCGGCCGGGACGGGTGGGCGCACTTCGACCACGTGCCGATGGAGGACTACCGCTGGGGCATCTTCCTGGCCGAGCAGAACCCCGACCGCACGGTCAGCTTCGGCAAGCACCTCGGGGAGCCGGCCTGGCAGGAGGTCCCGGGCGAGCACCGCGCGGACCTGATGCGGCTGATCGTGGTGCAGGGCGACACCGAGCCGGCGTCGGTCGAGCAGCAGCGGGTGCTGGGCAACACCGCGCCGAGCATCTACGACCTGCGCAACCTGTTCCAGGTCAACGTCGAGGAGGGCCGGCACCTCTGGGCGATGGTCTACCTGCTGCACGCCTACTTCGGCCGCGAGGGCCGCGAGGAGGCCGAGCAGCTGCTCAAGCGCAACAGCGGCGACATCGACGCCCCGCGGATCCTCGGCGCCTTCAACGAGGAGACCACCGACTGGCTGCAGTTCTTCATGTTCACCTACTTCACCGACCGCGACGGGAAGTACCAGCTCGGCACCCTCAAGGAGTCGGCCTTCGACCCGCTGGCGCGCACCTGCGAGTTCATGCTCAAGGAGGAGGCGCACCACATGTTCGTCGGCACCACCGGCGTGCAGCGCGTGGTCGAGCGGACCGCCGAGCTGATGACCGAGCACGGCACCGACGACATCTGGGAGCACGGCGGCATCCCGCTCTCGGTGATCCAGAAGTACCTCAACTTCCAGTTCTCGGTGTCCATGGACCTGTTCGGGTCCGAGCAGTCCACCAACGCCGGCAACTACTACTCCTCCGGGCTCAAGGGCCGCTGGCAGGAGACCCGCCGCAAGGACGACCACGTGCTGCTCGAGGACACCCGCACGATGCGCTACGTCGAGGACGGCGAGATCCGCGAGAAGACCGTCCCGACCCTGTCCGCGCTCAACCTCGACCTGCGCGACGAGTACGTCGCCGACTGCGCCAACGGCGTACGCCGGTGGAACCAGGCGCTCGAGGACGCCGGCCTCGACGAGCGGCTGATCCTGCCGCACGAGGGCTTCAACCGCCGGGTCGGGATCTACGCCTCGCACCACGTCAGCCCCGAGGGCGAGGTGCTGACCGACGAGCAGTGGGCCGACGTCGTCGACGGCTACCTGCCGTCGGCCGAGGACCGCCAGGCCGTCGCCGACCTGATGGTGCCGGAGTACGAGCTCGGCAAGTTCGCCGGCTGGATCGCCCCGCCCCAGGCCGGCATCAACGACCAGCCGGTCGAGTTCGACTACGTGCACCTCGCCGAGGAGGGCGTCGCGTGAGATGACCGACCTCACCTGGCACGCACGAGGCGAGCCCGACCTGGGACGCGGACAAGCAGCGCGTGATCGGGTCGGCGCCACCCGGTGCGCTCGACCTCTCGTTCGCCGACGGTGCCGCCGCTGCCGGGCGACTGGTGGGCGGCGCGTACGTCGGACGGGGTCGCCGTCGGCTACGGCTGGCTCGACGCGAACTGGGGCGGCGACGCCGAGATCCTGCTGGCCGTCGACGCCTCGGCCCAGCAGCAGGGCGTCGGGTCCTTCGTCATCGCCCGGCTCGAGGACGAGGCCGCGCGCCGCGGGCTGAACTACGTCTACAACACCGTGCGCGACACGCACCCGCAGCGCGACGACCTGCACGACTGGCTCGCGGTCCGGGGCTACCGCGGGTCGCAGAGCGGTGAGGGCGACACCACCCTGCGCAAGCGCGTCGGCGACGAGGAGGCCCGCGAGGCAGCCTCCGGCGCAGCCCGCGCCGTCCGCGCCTACGACCCGGCGCCGACGGTGACCGCGCGCCCGGCCACGAGGAGTCCGGCGGCTACGTCGACGTCGACGACCACCGCTACTGAGCCGGAGGTGGCTGCGATGACCCGACACACGCTGCTCGTGCTGCAGGCACGCCAAGTCGGACTGGTCGACGGGCGAGGAGGACCGGCTCCGCCCGCTGGCCGACCGCGGGAGGCGTCAGGCCCCCGTCGTCGCCAGGTGGCTGGCGGACCGCGGGCCGGCCCTCGACCTCGCCGTCGTGTCGCCGGCCGTGCGGGCCCGGGCCACCTGGGACCTCGTCGCCGCCGAGCTCGCCGTGGTGCCGGCGGTCACGGTGGACGACCGCGTCTACGGCGCCCCGCTCGAGGAGCTCGCTGGCGGTGGTGGCCGGCGCTGCCCGAGGAGGCGTCGACGGTGCTCCTGGTCGGGCACAACCCCGGTCTCGAGGAGCTGGTCGAGGACCTCACGGGCGAGCCGGTCCGGATGCCGACCGTCCGCGCTCGCGGTGCTCGACGTGCCCTCGGCCTGGTCGGCCGTGGGACGTGGCTCCTGCCGGCTCCGGACCAGCGGCCGCCCACCGCCGTGAGCCGGGCAGCCTCGGGGCGTGTCTAGCCGCCCCTGGCGGACCGGCCCGTTTCCTTGCCCGCGCCCCGGGACCGGCGGATCATCCGAACCATGGACGCCTCCGCAGGCCTGGCCACGCACCTGGCTGACGCGGCGCGCGCGATGCAGGCGTCGCCGACCACCCAGCAGACGCTCGACCTGGTCGTCGCGATCGCCACCGAGCTCGTCGCCGGGTGCGACCTGGTGGGGATCTCCGTCGTGCACCGCGACGGCGTCGACACCCCGGCGGCGAGCGACGAGGCCCTGCGCCGCGCCGACGAGCTCCAGTTCCAGCTGCAGGGAGGGTCCCTGCTACGACGCGCTCCGGACCCAGGAGACGGTGTGCAGCCGCCGACCTGGCGACCGACCCCCGGTGGCCCCGGTGGGGCCCGCTGGTGGCCGCGGAGATCGGGGTCGCCGGCATCGTCAGCTACCGGCTCTTCACCACCGGGGACACGTTCGGCGCGCTGAACCTCTACTCCAGGACGCGCCGACGCGCTTCGACGACGACGACGTCTACGACGGCGAGGCGCTCGCCGCCCACGTGGCCGTCGCGCTGCGCCGGGGCGGAGAACATCGAGCACCTCGAGCGGGCGATCATCAACCGCACCGTCATCGGCCGCGCCGAGGGCATCCTGATGGAGCGCTTCGACCTGCCGCCCGACCAGGCGTTCGCGGTCCTGCGCCGGGTCTCCCAGCGCCGCAACGTGCGGCTGAACCGCGTGGCCGAGGACCTGGTCAGGACCCGGCAGACGCCCGTAGTAGGCCCGGCTCCCAGCCCGCCGGGGGCGGAGCAGGGGCACTCGACTGCGTGAGCGGGTGCCCCTGCCGTACCCCCCGGTCCGCACCTCCGTGCGAGGTGCGCGCCTGACTCCTCGGCTCGTTGCGACGGCAGCCCCGGCGGCGTGGGCCTGCGACGTCCGGCTCGTTGTCCCGCAGCCGGCTCCTCCATCCAGCGCATCAGCGGACGTGCTGCCGCCCGGTCTCCGGGTTGCCCTCGCAGATGCCGTGGACCAGCGTGTCGGCGATGGTGTGCACCGGGGTGTGGGTCGATCCGCGCCCAGCGGACCAGCACGGCGAACGCCTGGTAGGAGTCGAGGCCGTAGCGCATCATCAGGGCGCCCTTGGCGTGCTCGACGACGGCGCGGTGGGCGTCGATGGCTCGCAGCTCGGGGTCGAGCAGGTCGGGCGGCGCGGCCAGGTCCGCGTCCCGCCACTGCTGCAGCGACGCGACGCAGGCGATCGCTCGGCCGGGCCGTCGCTCGGTGTCGACATGGGTGGTGACGGTCATGCACGGATCTCCTTGTGCGGGATCTCGCGGCCCGGATGAGACTGCCGCGGGCTGACTTCCCAACCCAACATTTCGAACCTAGACGACGCACGCAGTGCTGTAAAGGGTTCCGGCCCGTCAGACGTAGATGTTGTCGTGCTCCTCGAAGAACGCGTGCAGCTCGTCGTGGCTCGGCTTCCACCGGCCCTCGGCCAGCTCGACGAGGCCCTCGAAGTACGCCTCCCGCGGGGCGCCCGGCGCGAACAGGATCAGCAGCGACGCCTCCGCGCCGGACTCGTTGCGGAAGCCGTGCAGACCGCCCTCGGGCACGAAGTCGAAGTCACCCGGGTGGGCGTCGAACCACCTCGTGCCCGTCGAAGAGCCGGACCGCTGCCGGACAGCACGAAGAACGACTCGGTGAACGTGCGGTGGAAGTGCGCGTCGGCACCGGCCGGCTCGGGTCCCATGTCCCAGCGGTAGAGCCCGAACTTCCCGCCGGTCGAGGCGCCCGTGGCGAGGAAGCTCGCGGCGCCGCCCGGACGGGGCAGCTCCGGCGGGGTGTCGACGGGGCGGTAGCGCGCCGTGGCCTCGCCGTTCCCGAAGTACTGCGGCGGTGGGTAGGACATGGGCCGACGCTAGACCCGGCGGACCGGCGCGACCTCAAGGGTTCAGCAGGCGCCGGCGTAGGTCTGCTCCGGCGCCTGCGGAGCCTCGATCGACCGGGCGTTCGTGCGGGCCGAGCGAGTAGTAGCGGACCCAGTCCATCTGCATCCGGCCCGGGTTCATCTGCGCGCCGGGCGTGCCGACGAGCCGGAAGCGGACGGCGTACGTCGCCCCGGTCAAGCGCGGCCGGCCGGCGCTCGGTCATCACGACGTGGGTGTCGACGAACCACGAGACGTGGTCGGGGGTGACCTCGACGGCGTACGTGTGGAACGGCCCGGGCCCGAGCGTCAGGCCGTCCTGGGCGTAGGCGTACTCGGCGGCCGGGGTGTTGCGGACGTACATGTTCGCGGTGCTCGTGCCCAGGGCGTAGTCCGCGAGCACGATGCTGCGCGCGCCGCAGTGGTAGCCGCTGGTCGGCACCAGCTCCCAGACGACGTGGTACGGCGTGCCGTCGGCGCGTACTGCTGCGGCCCGGACGCGCGCCTCCCACCGCCCGTAGCGGCGACCGTGCCCGGTCAGCTTCGCCGCCACCGTGCCGCTCGTCGCGGTCGCGTTGATCGTGAGCATGCCGTGCTGGTCGCGCACCAGGCCGGGCTGGTTGACCGACCACATCGCCTTGACCGGGCTGATGAAGTCGTCGAACCACTGCGCGTTGCCCCAGCGGAAGATCTTCGCCGCGTTCGTCGGGTACGTCGTGCTGGCGACGGCGCCGACGTTGGTTGAGGTGCGAGCTTGCGAGCCTGGTCGAACCACCACCCGCACCCACGGCAGCGAGCACGGCGAAGACGGCGGCGAGGGCCGCGAGGCGCAGGATCCTGGGGCGAGGCATCCGTCCACGGTAGGGACCGAAGCCGGGCACGCGCGGCGAAACGCGGTCAGCCGGTGAAGTCCTGGACGGTGTAGAGCCGCCCGCCGGACGAGTACGCCGCCCCGACCCCGAGCCGGGTGAAGGAGCCGGCTCAGCAGGTTCCGGCGGTGCCCGGGGGAGCGCATCCACCGGGCCACCGTGCGTCCGGGCCGACGACGGTGCCCGAGGCGAGGTTCTCCCCGGCCCGGTGCGCTCGCTGCAGCCGCGACAGGATCGGGCCGAGGCGCTGGTGGTAGAACGACGTCGTGCCGGCCAGGTGGCGCCCCACGACTCGGCGTAGCGGTCGACGCAGGAGCCGGCCCGCAGCGGCCGGACGCCGTGCGCACGGCGCTGCACGTTGGTCCAGTACAGGATCTGGGACTCGAAGGAGCCCGAGGCGTTCCGGTAGGTGCCGGCCGCCTCTCCGGTGGCCGTCGGCGTGCCGAGCGTGGCCGGCGCGGCCCAGCCCGTCGCGGCCAGGACCAGCGTGGCGGCGAGCCATCGTGCGGCGGCGGCGTGGGCGTGGTCGATCGACATGGCGAGGTCCTCTCCCGAGTGGAGGTTTCGTCGTCCGTGGTGCTCGGCGGTTCCGTCCACCGCCGACCAGTCAACCTACGTTTACCCAGCCAGGTGTCAACCCGGGGCTGCCCCGGTCTGGTCGAGGAGCCGAGAGGCGTCTCGAGACCTCCGGCACGCAGGCGCAGAGGTCTCGAGGCCCTCGCGCTGCGCGCTCGGGCACCTCGACCATCCGGCAAGTCAGAGGCGGGGGCCGGCCGCCCGGTCGATCCGGTCCCACTCGGCCTGCGCGGCCGCGTGCCAGCGGGCGTGCCGGTCGTGGAAGGCGGCGGCCGCGCGCGGGCCGGGCCAGTCGTGGTCGAGCAGCTCGCCGGGCAGGTCCGGGTCGAGGAACGGGAAGCGCCGCCACTCCTGGACCATCTCGACCTGGGCCACGAACGCGTCGCGGGGACCGTCGGCGCGTCCGGGACTCGAAGGCGTCGAGGAAGGCCAGGTAGCGGTCCTCGACCTCCGCGAGGTCCCAGGCCTCGGCGAGCAGCCGGCTCTCGTCGCCGATGCCGCTGGCCGGTCCGACCCAGGCGAACGCCTGCGTCTCGAGGCCGAGGTCGCGGACGACCGCGTGCACGTCGGCGGCCTTGGTCGCGTCGGGGCTGACCCACAGCCCGGAGGTCGGGGAGCCCAGGCCGAGCCAGGTCAGCCGGGTGCGCAGCCGGTGCCGGAGCTGCCGCTGCGTCTCGGGGATCGGCACGCTCAGCACCAGCCACCGGCCGTCCCAGGGGTGCCGCTCGCGCATGAAGCCGTAGATCCGGCGGGTGCCCTCCTCGAGCAGCCGCGCGCCGTCGGCGGTCAGCTCCCAGAGCACCCGGCGGCCGTGCCGGGTGGACACGAGCAGGTCCTCGGACGCCGTACGCGTCAGCGCCTGCCGGGCGGACTTCTCCTCGACGCCCAGGGCGCCCAGCGCGTCGAGCAGGGTGGCCGTCCAGACCGAGGAGTGCCGCGGGTGCACGAACTCGCCGAGCACGGTCAGCAGCAGCGACCGGGCGCTGGCCGAGCCCACCTCGCGGCGGCGGGAGGAGGCGGAGGTCTCGGACACGCGGACATTCTGGCAGGGCCGGGCCGCGTCCCGTGGATTGACAGTCGACAAACTCTTGACGATCTGCGACCCAAGCGTAGAGTGTTGTGCATCACCCGCCAGTGCATGCAGAAGAGGTGCTCGTCATGACCGTGCTCGAGACGGACCGCGAAGCCGACCAGCAGGCCGTCCAGGTCCCGGTGGTCGACTTCGACACCGCGCCGGACCGCTACAAGCACTGGCGGCTCGACGTCGACGGTGACGTGGCGACGGTGACCCTGACGGTCGACGAGGACGCCGGACTGGTCGACGGCTACGCGCTCAAGATGAACTCCTACGACCTCGGCGTCGACATCGAGCTGTACGACGCGGTCCAGCGGCTGCGCTTCGAGCACCCCGAGGTCAAGGCCGTGGTGATGACCGGCGGCCTGGACAAGATGTTCTGCGCCGGCGCGAACATCCGGATGCTGGCCCAGTCGAGCCACGCCTGGAAGGTGAACTTCTGCAAGTTCACCAACGAGACCCGCAACACGATCGAGGAGGCCCGCGAGACCAGCGGACAGACCTGGATCGCGGCGCTCAACGGCACCGCGGCCGGCGGCGGCTACGAGCTCGCGCTGGCCTGCGACGAGATCGTGCTCATCGACGACGGGTCCTCGACCGTCAGCCTGCCCGAGGTGCCGCTGCTCGGCGTGCTCCCCGGCACCGGCGGCCTGACCCGGGTCGTCGACAAGCGGCACGTGCGCAAGGACCGGGCCGACCTGTTCGCCACCAAGTCCGAGGGCTACCGGGGCGCGACCGCCGTCGAGTGGGGCCTGGTCGACGCCACCGTGGCCCGCAAGGGCTGGGACGAGGACATCGCCCGCCGGGCCCGCGAGGCCGCCGACGCGTCGCCGCGTCGCCCCGGCACCGGCATCTCGCTCACGCCGGTGCGAGCGCACCGAGGACGGCGACACGATCAGCTACCCCCACGTCACCGCCACGCTCGACCGCGCGGCCCGCCGGGTCGACATCACCGTCTCCGGCCCGACGGACAGCCCGCCGGAGACGCCGGTCGAGCAGGGCGTCGACTACTACCCGTTCGCGGTCGCCCGCGCGCTCGACGACCTCGTGCTGCGGCTGCGCACCAACGAGCAGGACCTCGGCACCTGGGTGCTCCGCACCGCCGGTGACGTCGACGCCGTCCTGGCGTACGACGGACAGCTCGGCGAGCTCGCCGACGACTGGTTCGTGCACGAGACGACGCAGTACCTCAAGCGCACCTTCAAGCGGCTCGACGTCACCAGCCGCAGCCTGGTCGCCGTGATCGAGCCGGGCAGCTGCTTCGCGGGGTTCCTGCTGGAGCTCGGCGCTCGCGTGCGACCGGCAGTACATGCTCGACGGCGTCTACGAGGACGTCGACCCCGACGCCGACCCCGCGGTCGTCGTGGTCACCGCGAGCAACGGCACCCGGTTCCCGATGGGCAACGAGCTGTCCCGGCTGGAGTCCCGGTTCTGGGGCCACGACGACCAGCTCGAGCGCGTCCACCAGCAGGTCGGCGAGCGTCTCGACGCGCAGGCCGCCGACGCCGCCGGCCTGGTCACGATGGCGCTGGACGACATCGACTTCGACGACGAGATCCGCATCGTGCTCGAGGAGCGGGCCTCCCTGATCCCCGGACGCGCTGACCGGCATGGAGGCCAACCACCGCTTCGTCGGCCCCGAGTCGATGGAGACCAAGATCTTCGGTCGGCTGACGGCCTGGCAGAACTGGATCTTCATCCGGCCCAACGCGTCCGGGCCGGAGGGGGCGCTGCGGCGCTACGGCTCCGGGCAGCGCGGCAGCTACAGCTACCAGCGGGTGTGAGCATGGTTTCGACAAGCTCGACCAACGGGCGCTCGAGCGCGATGTTCAACGCCGCCGAGTACCTCGTCACCCGGCACGTCACCGCCGGCGTCGGGGACCGGACCGCGGTGCTGGCGTCCGAGACGCTGACCTACGCCGAGCTCGACGACCGGGTCTCGGTGGTCGCCGCCGGCCTCCGCGAGCTGGGGATGCGTCGCGACGACCGGGTGATGCTCGTGATGAGCGACGAGATCCCGATGCTCACCGGCATCCTCGGCGCCTTCCACGGCGGGTTCGTCGCGGTGCCGGTCTCCACCATGTTCACCGGCGCCGAGCTCGGCAAGATCATGGCGGACTGCGGCGCCCGCGTCGTGCTCGCGACCCCCGAGTTCGCCGACGCGGTCAGCGAGGCGATCGCGGTCTCGCCCGACGTCGAGCACGCCGTGCTCGCGGGGCCGGGCGCCCTCGACCTGCCCGACCGGGTCCAGGGGCACACCTGGCACGACCTGACCGACGCGGGCGAGGCCGGCGACCGCGACGTCGCGCCGACGACCGACGACTCCTGGGCCCTGTGGCTCTACACCTCCGGCACCACCGGCCTGCCCAAGGCCGCGATGCACCGGCACGCCAACATCCGCCACGTGTGCGAGACGTACGGCGCCCAGGTGCTCGGCATCACCCCCGACGACACGACGTTCTCGGTGGCCAAGATGTTCTTCGCCTACGGCATCGGCAACACCGTGTTCTTCCCGTTCTCCGTCGGGGCGACGACCGTCCTCGAGCCCCGCCGGCCGACCCCGGACGTCGTACGCGAACGGCTCGAGCAGACCCGGCCGACGCTCTTCTTCGGCGTGCCGACGTTCTACGCGGCGCTGACCGCGAGCGACGTGCCCGTCGAGGCGTTCGCGAGCGTCCGGCTGTGCGCGTCCGCGGGGGAGCCGCTGCCCGCGCCGCTGCAGCGACGCTTCACCGACCGGTTCGGCGTGGAGATCCTCGACGGCATCGGCTCCACCGAGGCGCTGCACATCTTCCTGTCCAACCGGCCCGGCGACATCCGGCCCGGCACGACCGGCGTCGCGGTGCCCGGCTACGACGTCGAGCTGCGCGACGCGGCCGGCCAGGTCGTCCCCGACGGCGAGCCGGGGGCGCTGCACGTCCGCGGCGAGTCGATCGCGCTCGGCTACTGGCACCGCACCGACGCGTCGCGCCAGGTGTTCGCAGGGGAGTGGCTGGTCACCGGCGACACCTACGTGCGCACCGACGAGGGCTACTACACGTGCCTGGGCCGCAACAGCGACATGCTCAAGGCGGGCGGCATCTGGGTCTCGCCCGCCGAGGTGGAGAGCCGGCTGCTCGAGCACCCGGCGGTGCGCGAGGCCGCGGTGGTCGGGGTCGCCGACGCCGACGGCCTCGACAAGCCGGTCGCCGTGGTGGTCGTGGAGCCCGGCACCCTCGAGGAGGACCTGGTGGCCTGGTGCCGCGAGGGCCTCGCGCACTTCAAGGCCCCCCGCAAGGTCGTGTTCGTCACCGACCTGCCCAAGACCGCGACCGGCAAGCTGCAGCGCTTCAAGGTGCGCACCATGGTGGCCGGCGAGCCGGAGGCCGAGCCCGAGGCGGGCCGGACCGACGAGCTGAAGGTGTCGCCATGACCGAGGTCCTCTCGGGTGGTCGAGGAGCGACGGAGCCTGCGGAGTCGCGTCTCGAGACCGACCTGCTCATCGTGGGCGCCGGGCCGGTCGGGCTCTACGGCGCCTACTACGCCGGCGTCCGCGGGCTGTCCGTCGCCGTCGTCGACTCGCTGTCCGAGGTCGGCGGCCAGGTCACCGCGATGTACCCCGAGAAGCAGATCTACGACGTCGCCGGCTTCCCCGCGATCTCCGGTCGCGACCTCGTCCGCGGCCTCGCCGCCCAGGCCGCCGCGCAGCGTCCCGCCTACCTCCTCGGCCAGGAGGCCCAGCAGCTCCGCACGCTCGACGACGGGCGGCTGCACGTCACCACCGGCTCCGGCGCGGAGGTCACCTGCGGCGCGCTCGTGGTCACCGGCGGCATCGGCACGTTCACCCCGCGCCCGCTGCCGGCCGGCGAGGAGTTCCTCGGCCGCGGGCTGGAGTACTTCGTGCCCAGCAGCCAGGAGTACGTCGGACGCGACGTGGTCGTGGTCGGGGGAGGGGACAGCGCCCTGGACTGGGCGCTGATGCTCGAGCCGATCGCGTCGAGCGTCACCCTGGTGCACCGCCGGGAGGCGTTCCGGGCGCACAGCGGCACCGTCGACCAGGTCCGCGCCTCCGGCGTCGAGGTCGTCGTCAACGCCCAGGTCACCGCCCTCCACGGCGGCGACCTGCTGGAGAAGGCGGAGATCACCGTCAAGGGGGAGGCCCCGCGGGTCGTGCCCTGCCAGCGGGTCGTCGCGGCCCTGGGGTTCACCGCCAACCTCGGACCCATGCGCGAGTGGGGCCTGGCCCTTCACGACAACCGCCATCTCGTGGTCGACTCGGCCATGCGCACGAACCTGCCCGGGGTGTTCGCGGCCGGCGACATCACCGACTACGACGGCAAGGTGCGGCTGATCTCCGTCGGCTTCGGGGAGGTCGCGACCGCCGTCAACAACGCGGCCGTGCACCTCGACCCGGACGCGCAGCTGTTCCCCGGCCACTCCACCGACCTGCCCCACGACGTACCCGTCCCCGCCTAGCCCTCACCGGAAGGAGTCCGCGTGCCCTACGTCATCGCCAGCGGCTGCATCGACGTCAACGACAAGTCGTGCGTCGAGGAGTGCCCGGTCGACTGCATCTACGAAGGGGACCGCAAGAGCTACATCAACCCCAAGGAGTGCATCGACTGCGGCGCCTGCGAGCCGGTCTGCCCGGTCGAGGCGATCAGCCAGGACCGGCGGGTGGACCCCGACGACGAGCAGTTCGTCGAGGACAACCGGGTGTTCTTCACCGAGCCGCTGCCCGGGCGCGACGAGCCGCTGGGCGCGCCCGGCGGCGCCCGCAAGGTCGGCGAGCTCGGCACGGACACGCCCCTGGTCCAGGGCTGGTCATGACCCTCGACGGCCACCTGCTCGTCGACGCCCACGTGCACGTGCCGGTGCTCGGGTCGCTGGCGCCCGCCTGGATCGAGTGGGCGCGCGACTTCGGGCCCGACGGGATCCTCGAGGACCTGTGGGACAGCGAGGGCGTGCCGCGCCCGGACCGGTTGGACGCGCTGTTCGACGAGCAGGGCGTCGACCATGCGCTGCTGTTCTGCGAGTACTCCCCGAAGGCCACCGGCTACCAGCGCTTCGAGGACCTGCTGCCGATCGTCGAGCAGAACCCGACCCGGTTCCGCCCGGTCGCCAACGTCAACCCGCACCTGCACTTCCCGATCGCCGACGAGGTGCGCCGCCAGCTCGACCTCGGCGCCGCGGCCCTCAAGCTGCACCCCGTCCACGGCGGCTTCCGCTGCGACGACGCGATGCTCTACCCGGCCTACCAGGTGCTGGCCGAGCGCGGCGTGCCGCTCGTCGTGCACTGCGGCACCAGCACCTTCCCCGGCTCGATGAACGAGCTCGCCGACCCGGCGTACCTGCTGCCGGTGGTGCGGGACTTCCCCGGCCTCGACGTCGTCCTCGCGCACGGCGGACGCGGCTGGTGGTACGACGCGGCCGCGTTCATGGCGCTGTCGAACCCGCACGTCTGGATCGAGCTGTCCGGCCTGCCGCCCAAGCGGCTGCCCGACTACTACCGTGCGTTCGACCTCGGCCGGCTGGCCCGCAGGTGGATCTTCGCCACCGACTGGCCGGGCGTCCCCGGCACCGCCGAGAACGCCCGCGCCGTCGCGGGCCTCGGCCTCGACGACGACACGGTCGCCGCCGTGCTCGGCGGCAACGCAGTGAAGGTCTATGCCGGACTGACAGGAGCCCCCTGATGACCGAGATCCCCACCGGCCGCCCGGCCGCCGAGCTCTCCGACGAGGAGCTGGCGACGCAGGGCAAGCAGCTGCACGACAGCCGCAACTGGGTGTTCCTGCACGGCAGCGCCGCGCAGTTCGAGACGCACACCCGGCGGATGCTCGAGCTCGAGCAGGAGTACCTCGCCCGGTTCCCGCAGCGCACCTGGCAGGGCATCGAGGGCGACGCTCCCGAGACCCCCGACGACCCGGTGGCCGCGCTGCTCCGGGCGGTCGCGGACGCCCCCGACGGCCGTCTCCACAAGCTCGAGGTGCACCAGATCGCCCGGCTCGTGGGCCTGGAGCGGGCGGCGCTGGCCGAGCTCTACAAGGGTGAGGCCCCGCTGCTGGCCACCGACAAGCAGGACCGCGCCATCACCGAGGCCGGCCGCCAGCGGCTCACGCC